>NZ_JBSGRD010000013.1:0-263687 GCF_053606205.1 Streptomyces sp. NPDC055239
GCACACCCCGCACACCCACCAAAAACCGCGCCACCACACCACCCAACACACCCGAACCACCCGACACCAACACCCAACCACCACCACCGTCACCGCCACCGCCACCGCCACCCTCCGACGGAGCAACAACCTCCGACGGGACAACAGCCGGAACACTCAACACCAACTTCCCCACATGCCCCGCCCGACTCATCAACCCAAACGCCTCACCAGCACGCCGCACATCCCATTCCCGCCTCGGCAGCAACTCCAGCGCACCGGCCTCGAACAGCCCCACCACCTCACGCAGCATCTCCCCCAGCCGCTCCGGCGCCACGTCCGCCAAGTCGAACGCCCGGTACATCACGCCCTCGTAGGCGGCAGCAACCTCGCCCGGGTCCCGCACGTCCGCCTTGCCCAACTCCACGAACCGGCCCCCCGGACGCACCAACCCCAACGACGCATCCACCAACTCCCCCGCCAAAGAATCCACCACCACATCCACACCCGACCCAAACACCTCCGCAAACCCCACCGACCGCGACGAAGCAATCCGATCCCCCGAAACACCCAACCCCCGCACCACCGACCACTTCGACTCACTCGCCGTCGCACACACCTCCGCCCCCAACCACCGAGCCAACTGCACCGCAGCCATCCCCACACCACCCGCAGCCGCATGCACCAACACCGACTCACCCGACCGCACACCCGCCACATCCACCAACGCATAAAACGCCGTCACAAACGCCACCGGCACCGAAGCAGCCTCAACAAACGACCACCCCACCGGAACCCCCACCACCACCCGCTCATCCACCACGACGGAGGACCGGAATCCGTCCTGCCAGACGCCCATCACCCGGTCGCCGACCGCCACACCCGTGACGGCGGATCCGACCCCGGTGACCACGCCGGCGCCCTCACTGCCCATCCGCGCGTTCTCCGCGTCCGGATACATGCCCAGGGGAATCAGGACGTCCCGGAAGTTGAGCCCGACGGCGCGGATCTCGATCCGCACCTCGCGCTCGCCCAGAGCGCGGTCTGCGTCGTTCTCCGGCGCCGGACCCCAGACGACCCCTTCCAGCGTGCCGTTCCCGGCGTGAGTGAGCCGCCGTTCCCCGGCCAGGTCCTCGTCGTGCGCCGAGGCGGAATCGTCGTGTCCCCGCGCCGGGGCGAGGCCGTGGTCCGACGTCAGCGGTGCGTCGCCACGCACCAGTCGAGGGGCGAGCAAGTCGCCTCCCCGGAGCGCGAGTTGGGGTTCGTCAGCGGTCAGGGCCCGCAGTACCGTGTCGGATGCCGTGGGGGTGTGGTCGAGTACGTCAAGGAGGACGAAACGTCCGGGGTGCTCGGTCTGCGCCGAGCGCACCATGCCCCATACGGGTGAGGCCGCGAGGTGGTCCATGCGCTCGCCGTCGTGGACCTGGACCGCTCCGCCGGTGACGAGGACCAGCCGGGACTCCGTGAACCGCTCGCAGGCCAGCCACCGCTGCACGAGCTGCAGCGCATGAAGGGCGGTGCGTTCGGCGGCTGCGGCCGTGTCATCGTCGGTGTCCGGGAATGCTTCGGCCCGCAGATCCACCACGACGTGTCCGGGGGCCGACAACTCCTCACGGGTCAGGTGTTCCTCCAGTGCTGCCAGGTCGGCACACCCGTCGTAGGCCGGATCCGTATCGGGCAGTCCGGCGGACGTCTCACCGAGCACCGCGACACACAGGGGTTCCGCGTCCTGGGCCGACGCCGGTACGGAGGTCCAGGCCACCCGGTAGGCGGCGGCGACGCCGTCCTCGGGCGGCGCGGGCAGGCGCGCCACGTCGAGCGGGCGGGTCAGCAGTCCGTCGGCGGACAGGACCGGCAGCCCCGCGCTGTCCGTGGCCCGTACCGAGAAAGCGCCCTCGGCGGTCGGCGTGAGCGTTGCCCGCAGTCGGGTCGCGCCGGTGGCGTGCAGGGTGACGCCGGTCCAGAGGAAGGGCAGCCGACCGACGTGCTCGCCGTCCGCGCAGGCCGGCCAAGCGTGGAGGGCCGCGTCCAGGAGCGCGGGATGGATACCGAAGCCCGTCACGTCCGCCTCGGGAAGGGAGACCTCGGCGAACAGTTCGCCCTCGGACCCGCGCCACACCTTCGTGAGGCCCCGGAACTGCGGTCCATACGTGAGACCTTGCTCGTCCAGTCGCTCGTAGAGCCCCGTGATGTCCACGTGTCGCGCGTCCGCGGGCGGCCAGATTTCCGGGCCGGCGGGGTCTTTGTGCCCGGCGCCGCTCACCAGCGTCGCGCGCGCGTGCCGGACCCAGCCCCCTTCCTGGAACGCGGAACCCTGGAGACGGGCATGGACATCCACCGCGTGGCTGCCGTCCTCCGCCGCCCCGGCCACCAGCACCTGGACATGGGCCGGCCGGGACGCGTCCAGGAGCAGCGGGGTCTCGAGGGTCAGTTCCTCGACCCGGTCGCAGCCGACCGCGTCCCCGGCGCGCAGGACCATGTCCAGCAGCGCCGTGCCAGGCACCAGCACGCGGCCACGTACGGCGTGGTCTCGCAACCAGGGCTGTTCCCGCAGTGACAGGCGCCCGGTGAACAGCATCCCACCGGTCCCGGGCAGTGGCACGGCGCTGCCGAGCAGGGTGTGCCCCGTGACCTCCATGCCGTCCTGGTGCCCGGGCGTACCGCGACGGACGGTGCCGCTGTCGGCCACCCAGTACCGCTTCCGCTGGAAGGCGTACGTGGGAAGCTCGACCCGCCGGACCGGGCGGCCGTCGTAGGCGCGGGCCCACCGCACAGGGACGCCGGTCACGAACGCCTCGGCGAGCGACCGCAGCAGGCGCGGCCGACCGCCGTCGTCACGGCGCAGTGTGCCCGTGACGGTCGCGTCCGTCCCGTGGTCCTCGGCGGTGATCTGGACGCCGGTGGTCAGCACCGGGTGCGCGCTCACCTCGACGAACCTGCGGAATCCCGCGTCGAGCAGGGCCCGTACGGTCTCCTCGAAGCGGACGGTGGACCGCAGATTGCGGTACCAGTACGTGCCGTCCAGTTCCGTATGGGCGAGCTCGCCTCCGGTCACCGTGGAGAAGAACGGCACCCGCCCCGGGCGCGGCACCACGTCGGCTGCCGCCTTTTCGACCTGGGCGCGGATGTTCTCGACCTGAACGCAGTGGGAGGCGTAGTCGACGGGGATGCGGCGGGCCCGTATGCCGTGGGGCTCGCAGTCCGCCATCAGGAGGTCCAGCGCCTCCACGCTGCCGGAAACCACCGTCGTGGCCGGGCTGTTCACGGCGGCGATCGTCGCCACGCCCTCATACGGGGCGATCAGTTGCTCCACCTCCGCGAGGGGCCGTTCCACCGCGACCATGCCACCGTGACCGGCGAGTTCGGCGGCGATCGCCCGACTCCGCAGCGCCACCACCCGCGCACCGTCCTCCAGACTCAGCGCGCCCGCCACCACCGCCGCAGCGATCTCACCCTGCGAATGGCCCACGATCGCGGCCGGACGGACGCCATAGGACTCCCACACCGCGGCCAGCGACACCATCACGGCCCACAACACGGGCTGCACCACATCAACCCGCTCCAACGCCGCTTCGTCCCGCAGCGCTTGCAACAGAGGAACATCCACATACGGCTCCAAAACCGCAGCACACTCCCCCATCCGCTCCGCGAACACCGGCACATCCGCCAACAACTCCACCGCCATACCCACCCACTGCGACCCCTGCCCCGGAAACACGAAGACGACGCGGTCGTCGGAGGTGGTGGCCGTGCCGTGGACGACGGCGGGCGTCTGTCGGCCCTCCGCGAGGTCGGTCAACGCGCTCGCCAACCCGGCGCCGTTCGCGCCGAGGACGACTGCCCGGTGGTCGAGTGCGGCGCGGGTGGTCGCGAGGGCGTGGCCGATGTCGTCGGCCCGGGCGGTGCCGGTGATGCCTTCCGCCAACGGCAACAGGTGCCTGGCCTGGTCACGCAGGGCCGCGTCGGACAGCGCCGACAGTGTCCAGGGTTCGGTCGTGCCGTCGGGACGGGGGGCGTCGTCGTGGGTCTCGGTGTCCGGGCCCTGTTCCAGGATGACGTGGGCGTTCGTTCCGCTGACTCCGAACGAGGAGACTCCGGCGCGCCGGGGCCGTCCCGTCTCGGGCCAGTCGCGCGGCTCGGTGAGGAGGGCCACGGTGCCGGGAGACCAGTCGACGTGCGCGGAGGGCTCTTCGGCGTGCAGGGTCCGGGGCAGGGCACTGTGCCGCAGGGCGAGAACGCTCTTGATGACGCCCGCGACGCCGGCGGCGGCCTGGGTGTGCCCGATGTTCGACTTCACCGACCCCAGCCACAACGGCCGCTCGGCATCACGACCCTGCCCGTACGTGGCCAGCAACGCCCCGGCCTCGATCGGATCACCCAGCCGCGTACCCGTACCGTGCGCCTCCACCACATCCACATCCGACGCATCCACACCCGCATCCGCCAACGCCGCCCGGATCACCCGCTGTTGCGCGGGACCACTGGGCGCGGACAGCCCGTTGGACGCGCCGTCCTGATTGACCGCACTGCCCCGCACGACAGCGAGGACCTGATGCCCGTTGCGCCGCGCGTCTGACAGACGTTCGACGACGAGGATGCCGACTCCCTCGGCGAACCCGGCGCCGTCCGCGCCCGCTCCGAACGCCTTGCTGCGGCCGTCGGGGGCCAGGCCGCCCTGGCGGGTGAACTCGGTGAAGATGCCCGGGGTGGACATGACAGTGACGCCACCGGTGAGGGCGAGGTCGCACTCGCCCTGGCGGAGCGAGCGCACGGCCAGGTGCAGGGCGACCAGCGAGGACGAACAGGCCGTGTCCACGGTGAGAGCCGGTCCCTGAAGTCCGAGCGTGTAGGCGATGCGGCCGGAGAGGACACTGCCGATGTTGCCCGTGGCTACGTATCCGGCGGTCTCCTCGGGGACGTCGGGGCTGACGGTGAGGTAGTCGCCGCCGTTGGTGCCGGTGAACACGGCGGTGCGGGTGCCGTGCAGGCCGGTCGGGTCGATGCCCGCCTGTTCGAGGGCTTCCCAGGAGGTTTCGAGGAGCAGCCGCTGCTGCGGGTCCATCGCCAGTGCCTCACGCGGTGAGATGCCGAAGAACTCCGCGTCGAAGTCGCCCGCGTCGTGCAGGAACCCGCCCTCATGTGCGCTCGACGTGCCGGTGCGCCCACCGGAGTCGCCCGCGCGGAGTGTGTCGAGGTCCCAGCCCCGGTCGCCGGGGAACGGGGTGATGGCGTCGCCACCGTCGCGGAGCAGGCGCCACAGGTCCTGCGGAGAGCGCACGTCCCCGGGGAAGCGACAGCTCATGCCGACGATGGCGATCCGGTCGTCCTTGTCCGCCGGGGTCGGGGCGGGTGCGGGTGCCGGGGCCGGGTCTGCGTTTTTGTCGTCGACGAGTTGGTCGCGCAGGTGGGCTGCGAGGGTCCGGGCGTTGGGGTGGTCGAAGACGACGGTGGAGGGCAGGCGCAGTCCGGTCACCTTGTTCAGCCGGTTGCGCAGTTCGACGGCGGTGACGGAGTCGAAGCCGAGATCCCGGTATGCGGTCGTGGGTTCGACGGCGTCGGGTCCGGAGTGGCCGAGGACCTTGGCGGCCTGTTCGCGGACGAGGGTGAGCAGGGCGGCCTGTTGTTCGGTCCGGTCGCCCAGCGCGGTGATGCGGGCGGCGATCCCGTCGGTGCCCGCGGTCGTGTCCGTGGCCGACCGCGGGGCCGCGGCGGTGAGCTGTCGTGTCTCCGGCAGGTCGGCGAGGAACGGGCTGGGGCGGGTTGCGGTGTAGGCCACGTGGAACCTGTCCCACTCCACGTCCGCGACCAGGACGGTCGGTTCGGTGTCACCGGCCACCGCGAGGAGGGCCGCGGCCGCCAGGTCGGGGTCCATCACGGGCAGGCCGTGGCGGCCGGCGTTCGCCTCGATGTCGCCCTGGCCGGCCATGCCCCGCTCGTCCCAGATGCTCCAGGCGATGGAGGTGGCGGGCAGCCCCAGGGCGTGCCGTTGCTCGGCGAGGGCGTCCAGATAGGCGTTGCCGGGGGCGTAGTTGCCCTGCCCGGAGGCGCCCAGGGTGCCGGCCAGGGAGGAGAAGAGCACGAAGGCGTCGAGGTCGGTGTCCTGGGTCAGCTCGTGCAGGTGCCAGGCGCCGTCGGCCTTGACTCGCAGGACCTGGTCGATCTGCTCGGGGGTGAGGCGTTCGACGACGGAGTCGTCGAGGACGGCCGCGGTGTGGACGACCGCCGTCAGCGGGCAGTCGGCGGACACCGTGGCGAGCAGGTCGGCGAGGGCCGCGCGGTCTCCGACGTCGCAGGCGGCAAGGGTGACGCGTACGCCGGTCTCCTCCAGCTCCGCGCTCAGTTCGGCGGCACCCGGTGCGTCGGGGCCACGTCGGCCGGCCAGCAGGAGGTGTTCGGCGCCCGTCCGGGCGAGGTGGCGGGCCACGCGGGCGCCGAGGCCTCCGGTGCCGCCGGTCACCAGGACGGTGCCACGTGGGCGCCATGCCGGGCGAGTGCCGGGGGCACTGGTGCGGGAGAGGCGGCGGACGAGGGCGCCGGACGGGCGCAGGGCCACTTGGTCCTCGCCGGTGTCGCCGGACAGGACGGCCGCGAGGAGACGGCCCGTGCGCGCGTCGGGCCGTGCGGGCAGGTCGATGAGGCCGCCGAACCGCTCGGGGTGTTCCAGAGCCGCGATCCTGCCGAGGCCCCACACCATGTGCTGGGCAGCGGCGTTGTCCCGGACGGTGCGCAGGTCCTGGGCTCCGACGGTGACGGCGTCGTGGGTCAGGCACCACAGGGGGCCGCCGGTCCCGGCCTCGCCGAGGGCCTGGAGCAGGGCGACCGTCGTGGTGAGGCCGGTGCGCGGGACGCCGTCCGCGGTTGCGGCGCCGTCGGCGGCGGTCAGCAGGGAAAGCACGCCCGCGATCGTTCCGTCGGGCAGCCGGCCCGCGATGTCGTCGCGCGTGGCGTTCGCGGTCAGGGTGAGCGTGGTGACGTCACCGCCGTGGTCGCGTACGGCGGCGGCGACAGCTTCGGCGCAGACGGTCGCCGCGGCGGAGTCGGCGGGCACGGCCAGCAGCCATGTGCCCTTCAGAACCGGGTTGTTAGGCAGGGCGGCGGGGGTCCAGCGCACGTGGTACCGCCAGGAGTCCACGGCGGCCGTGGCCGTACGGTTCCGGCGCCAGGTCCGCAGGGCGGGCAGCACGCCGTCCAGGGTGTCGCCGTCGACGTCGAGGAGCCCGGCCAGGGTTTCGGCGTCGTCGCTCTGCACGGCCTCCCAGAAGCCGCTGTCGTCGGCGGGACGCGAGGTGTCCTGCGCGGTGGCGGGCCTGCGGAGCGTGTCGGAGTCCCACCAGTAGCGCTCGCGCTGGAAGGCGTAGGTGGGCAGATCGACGTGTCCGGTGTCGGCGGCGGCGAGCATCCGCGCCCAGTCCACGGACACTCCGTGCGCGAAGGCTTCGCCGAGCGAGGCGAACAGGCGTCGCGCCCCTCCGTCGTCGCGGCGCAGCGTTCCGGTCACCGCGGCCTCGTGGCCGGCCGCATCGAGCGTGTCCTGCACGGCCGCGGTCAGCACCGGGTGGGCGCTGCATTCCACGAACGCTCCGGCATCCGTCGCGGCGAGAGCGCGTACGGCTTCTTCGAAACGCACCGTACTGCGCAGGTTGCGCACCCAGTAGGCGGCGTCCGGCACGTCGTCGCCGAGCCAGTCGGCGGTGACCGTCGAGAAGAACGGCACCTTAGCGCGGCCCGCCCGGATCGGGGCCAGGTCGGCCAGAATCCGGTCGGTCAGCGCGTCCACCTGCGCCGAGTGCGAGGCGTAGTCGACCGGGATGCGGCGGTAGCGTACTCCGTCGCGCTCACACCGGGTCCTGAGTGCGTCGAGTCCTTCGGGGGTGCCCGAGACGACGGTGGCGGTGGGCCCGTTGACCGCGGCGATGGTCACGGGGGCCGTGATGCCGTCCAGAAGGCGGCGCACGTTCTTCTCGGAGGATGCCACGGATGCCATGCCGCCGTGGCCGGCGAGTTCGGCGGCGATCGCCCGACTCCGCAGCGCCACCACCCGCGCACCGTCCTCCAAACTCAACGCACCCGCCACCACCGCGGCGGCGATCTCACCCTGCGAATGACCCACCACCGCAGCCGGACGCACCCCCACCGACTCCCACACCGCGGCCAGCGACACCATCACGGCCCACAGCGCGGGCTGGACAACCTCCACCCGCTCCAACGCCGCTTCATCCCGCAGCGCTTGCAACAGAGGAACATCCAGATGGGGCGCGAGCGCCGCGGCGCACTCGTCCATCCGCTGCGCGAACACCGGTGAGTCGTCCAGCAGTTCCACCGCCATGCCGGTCCACTGCGAGCCCTGCCCCGGAAACACGAACACCGTCCGCGCCACAGCACCATCGACCCGGACCACACCAACGTCACCCACGCCCCGGGCCAGAGCCCGCACCCCAGCAACCAACTCCTCCCGCGACCCACCCGCAACCACCGCACGATGCCCATGCACCGCCCGCCCGGACGCGAGAGCGGCGCTGACATCCGTGACGGAGGTGTCGGGCCGGGCCTCGACGCAGGCCGCCAGCCGACCGGCCTGCGCACGCAGCGCGTTGTGGCTGCGTGCGGAGATCACCCAGGGCACGACCGGGAGTTCGGTGCGTCGGGCCGCCCCCGACCCGGTCTGAACTGGTGCCTCTTCGAGAACAAGGTGGGCGTTGGTGCCGCTGATGCCGAACGAGGACACACCCGCCCGACGCACCCGCCCCGCCTCCGACCACTCACGCGCCTCGGCAAGCAACCGCACCCCACCAGAAGACCAGTCCACGTGCGCCGACGGCCGACCGGCATACAACGAAGCAGGCAACGCGCCATGCCGCAACGCCTGCACCATCTTGATGACACCGGCCACACCGGCAGCGGCCTGAGTGTGCCCCACATTCGACTTCACCGACCCCAGCCACAACGGCCGCTCCGCACCACGCCCCTGCCCATACGTCGCCAGCAACGCCTCCGCCTCGATCGGATCGCCCAGCCTCGTCCCCGTACCGTGCGCCTCCACCACATCCACATCCGACGCATCCAGACCCGCATCCGCCAACGCCGCCCGAATCACCCGCTGCTGCGCAGGACCACTCGGCGCGGACAGCCCATTGGACGCACCGTCCTGATTGACCGCACTGCCCCGCACCACCGCAAGCACGCGATGCCCATTGCGCCGGGCATCCGACAGACGCTCCAGGACAAGCACGCCGACACCCTCGGACATCCCGATGCCGTCGGCGTCGGCCGAGAAGGGCTTGCACCGGCCGTCGGCCGCCAGCCCCCGCTGTCGCCCGAACTGCACGAAGGGGGCGGGGGTGGCCATGACGGTCACGCCGCCGGCCAGGGCCAGATCGCACTCGCCCGACCGCAGGGCCCTGCCCGCCAGGTGTATCGCCACCAGCGACGACGAGCACGCCGTGTCCACCGTCACCGCGGGACCCTCGAAACCGAACGTGTACGCCACCCGGCCCGACAGGACGCTGCCCGCGCTGCCGGTCATGAGCAAGCCCTCGACGTGCCCCGGGGTCTGGTCCAGCGGCGGTGCGTAGTCGTGGTACACCTGTCCCGCGAAAACGCCGGTGCGGGTGCCGTGCAGGCCGTCCGCGTCGAGTCCCGCCTGTTCGAGGGCTTCCCAGGAGGTCTCGAGAAGCAGCCGCTGCTGCGGGTCCATCGCCAGCGCCTCACGCGGTGAGATGCCGAAGAAGCCGGCGTCGAAGTCGCCCGCGTCGTACAGGAATCCGCCCTCACGGGTGTACGACGTGCCGGTGTGGTCCGGGTCGGGGTGGTAGAGCCCGTCGAGGTCCCAGCCGCGGTCCGCCGGGAAGCGGCCGATGCCGTCCGCGCCGGTGGCCGTCAGCTCCCAGAGCTCTTCGGGACTGGTGACGCCTCCGGGGTAGCGGCAGGCCATGCCGACGATCGCGAGGGGTTCGTCGGTGGGTGCGGTCGGCGCGGCGGACTCCTCCTGCCGACCCGGTCCCACCAACTCGACCAGGTGGGCGGCCAGTTCGGATGGGGTGGGACGGTCGAAGACCAGTCCGGCGGGAAGGCGCAGTCCGGTCGCGTTGTTCAGACGGTTCCGCAGTTCGAGTGCGCTGAGCGAGTCGAAGCCCAAGTCCCGGAAGGCGCGGGTGACGGGGATCCGATCGGCCGAGGCGTGGCCGAGGACAGCGGAGGACAGGTCACGTACGAGTCCGAGTGCCAGGTCCATCCGCTCGTCCGGTGCCAGGGCCGTCAGACGCTCGGTGAACGTCTCGTCGGCACCCGCGGGCCGCGCCGGACGGACGAGTCCGCGCAGCAGCGCGGGTATCCCCTCGCCGGGCGCTTGTTCGCGTACCCGGCGCAGGTCCAGTTTGGTGGGGACGACGAGCGGCCCGCGGTCGGCGACCGCTCGGTCGAACAGCGCGAGGGCCTCGTCCTCGGGCAGGGGCGCCACACCGAGCCGGGCCAGCCTCGTGCGGTCGGTGGTGTCCAGGCCGGAGGCCATGCCGCCGCTGAGGTCGTCCTGTTCCCACAGGCCCCAGACCTGGCTCTGTGCCGGCAGACCGAGGTCGGCGCGGTGGACGGCGAGTGCGTCGAGGAACGCGTTGGCGGCGGCGTAGTTGGCCTGTCCCGCACCGCCGAGGACGCCGGAGACCGAGGACATGAGGACGAAGGCGGTCAGCGGCTCGTCGCGGGTGAGTTCGTGCAGGTTCCAGGCGGCGTCCACCTTGGGGCGCAGCACGGTGGTGAGCTGGTCGGGCGTCAGGGAGGTGACGACTCCGTCGTCGAGGGCGCCCGCCGCGTGCACCACGGCGGTGAGGGTGTGGTCGGCGCGGATGCCCGCGAGCGCGGTCTGCAGGGCGTCGTGGTCCGAAGGATCGCAGCCGAGTGTGGTCACCTCGCAGCCTGCCTCGGCGAGCTCTGAGGTGAGGTCGCCGGTGGCATCGGCTCCGCGTCGGCTGACGAGGACGAGTCGGCGTACGCCGTGCTCCTCGACCAGACGCCGGGCGATCAGGCGGCCGATGTGTCCGGTGGCGCCGGTGAGCAGGACCGTGCTGTCTGGTCCGAAGGGCATGGCGGTGTCGTCGGCCGGGCCCGTGACGCGGGCGAGCCGGAGGGTGTGGGCCTGGCCGGCGCGGAGCGCGACCTGGGGTTCGTCGCCCGCGGCGAGGGCGGGCAGGAGTCGCAGCGAATCGGGGTCCTGGTCGGTGTCGGCCAGGAGGAACCGTCCGGGAGTTTCGGTGTGCGCGGTGCGCAGGAAGCCCCAGACGGTGGCGGCGGCGACACCGGCCGCGGATGTCGTGCCGACGGCGGATGTCGGGCCGACCGCTCCCTCGGTGACGGCGAGGAGACGGGTTCCGGCCAGGCGTTCGTCGAGGAGCAGGGCGCGGGCGGTCTCCAGGGCCGTGGCCGCGTGGCCGTACGCAGCGTTCACCGTGTCGCTGTGCCGGTCGCGCACGGTCCACACGAGGACGTCGGGTGCGTCGGCGCCGACGTCGAGGGCGGCGCGCAGGCCGTCGAGGTCGCGGTAGGTGTCCGGTGCGGCGGCGGCTTTCCGCAGGGCGTCTGGGACCGGTGACGCGTCGTCGTCGGTGAGCACCGCCCAGTGGCCTGTGGCGCGCGCCTCGGCGGGCAGCGGCAGTGGTTCCCACTCCACGGCGAAGAGGGAGCGGCCCGCCGTGCCGTGCGACGCGGTGAGCTGTGTGGTGTCGGCGGGCCGCAGGGTGAGGGAGCCGATGCTCGCTACTGGCCGCCCCGACGGGTCGGCGAGGTCGAGGGCGACGGCGGAGCCGCCGGAGGGGGTGATCCTGGCGCGCAGTGTGCGGGCGCCGGTGGTGTGTACCGAGACCTCGTTGAAGGCGTACGGCAGGTGCAGTTCGCCCTCGGAGCGGCCGGTGGCAACCACGGCGTGCAGGACTGCGTCGAGGAGCGCCGGATGGAGGGCGAATCCCGCGCCCTCCGGGAATGCGGGCTCGTCGTGCTCGGGCAGGCGCGTCTCCGCGTAGACGGTGCCGTCGGGGGCGTTCCAGAGGCCGGTCAGGCGCTGGAAGGCGGGACCGTAGGCGTATCCGTCGTCGGCCAGTTCGTCGTAGAAGCCGGTGAGGTCGGTCCCGGTGGTGCCGGGGGGCGGCCAGGTGGCGGCCCAGTCGGGTGTGGCGGGGTCCGGTGCGGGGGCCGCCGTGCCGAGGGCCGCTGTCGCGTGGTGGGTCCAGGGCAGGTGGGAGTCCGGGGTGCCCGACGGGTCATCGGTTCCGGGGCGGCTGTGCACGGTCGCGGTGGCGCGTTCGGGGCCGTCGGCGGTGACGGTGACCTGGAGGTCCGTGGCGTCGCCGGCGGCGGGCAGCGGCAGCGGGGCGTGCAGGGTGAGTTCGTCGATGTGGGGGGTGCCGTATCGCGCGCCGGCGTGGGCCGCCAGTTCGAGCAGGGCGGTTCCCGGCAGGAGCGGGAGTGTGCCGACAGCGTGGTCGTAGAGCCATCGCTGGTTCTGCTCGGTGAGTCGTCCGGTCAGGACGAGGCTCTCGTCGACGGCGGTGCGCACTGCCGCGCCGAGCAGCGGGTGGCGGACCGGGGTGAGTCCGGCGGACGCGACGTCCGGGGAGCCGGTGCCGGTGTCGGGGGCGAGCCAGAAACGCTCTCGTTGGAAGGCGTACGAGGGCAGCGTGACGTGGCGGGCACCGGTGCCGGTGTAGATCTGGGACCAGTCCACGGGGACGCCGTGGGTGAAGACGGCGCTCAGCGAGGTCAGCAGGCGCCGCAGGCCGCCGTCGCCGAGGAGCAGCGAGCCGACCACGACCGCGTCCCGGTCGGCTTCCTCCAGTGTGTGCGTCACGTTCCCGGCCAGCACCGGGTGGGCGCTGCATTCCACGAAGGCGTCGAACCCGTCGGCGGCCAACTCCCGTACGGCTTCTTCGAAGCGGACCCGGTGACGGAGATTGCGCACCCAGTAGGCGGCGTCCGGCACGTCGTCGCCGAGCCAGTCGGCGGTGACCGTCGAGAAGAACGGCACCTTAGCGCGGCCCGCCCGGATCGGGGCCAGGTCGGCGAGAATCCGGTCGGTCAGCGCGTCCACCTGCGCCGAGTGTGAGGCGTAGTCGACCGGGATGCGGCGGGCCCGTATGCCACGGGGCTCGCAGTCCGCCATGAGGCTGTGGAGCGCGTCGGTGCCACCAGAGACCACGGTGGACGCCTGCCCGTTCACGGCAGCGATCGTCACCTCGCCCGCGTACGGGGCGATCAGCTGCTCCACCTCCGCGAGGGGGCGCTGCACCGCGACCATGCCGCCGTGGCCGGCGAGTTCGGCGGCGATCGCGCGACTGCGCAGCGCCACCACCCGCGCACCGTCCTCCAAACTCAACGCACCCGCCACCACCGCCGCAGCAATCTCACCCTGCGAATGACCCACCACCGCAGCCGGACGCACGCCATAGGACTCCCACACCGCGGCCAACGACACCATCACAGCCCACAACGCAGGCTGCACCACCTCCACCCGACCCAACGCCGCTTCATCCCGCAGCGCTTCCAGCAGGGGAACATCCAGATGGGGCGCGAGGGCCGCGGCGCACTCGTCCATCCGCTGCGCGAACACCGGCGAGTCGTCCAGCAGTTCAACCGCCATGCCGGTCCACTGCGAGCCCTGCCCCGGAAACACGAACACCGTCCGCGCCACAGCACCATCGACCCGCACCCCGCCAACCTCACCCACACCCCGGGCCAGAGCCCGCACCCCAGCAAGCAACTCCTCCCGCGACGCACCCGACACCACCGCACGATGCCCATGCACCGCCCGCCCGGACGCGAGGGAGAGACCCACGTCCGCGGCGGACACGTCCGGTCGGGCGTCCACGAATGCCGCGAGACGCTCCGCCTGGTCCCGGAGCGCGTCGGCACCGCGGGCCGAGAGGACCCACGGCACGACCGAAGGCACATCGCGACGGCTCACGGGCTCGATCGCGGCCGGGGCCTGTTCCACGATCACGTGGGCGTTGGTGCCGCTGATGCCGAACGAGGACACACCCGCCCGACGCTCCCGCCCCGCCTCCGACCACTCACGCGCCTCGGCAAGCAACCGCACCCCACCAGAAGACCAGTCCACGTGCGCCGACGGCCGACCGGCATACAACGAAGCAGGCAACGCGCCATGCCGCAACGCCTGCACCATCTTGATGACACCCGCGACGCCAGCGGCCGCCTGGGTGTGCCCAATGTTCGACTTCACCGAACCCAGCCACAACGGCCCCTCGCCACCACGGCCCTGCCCATACGTGGCCAGCAACGCCTCCGCCTCGATCGGATCACCCAGCCTCGTCCCCGTACCGTGCGCCTCCACCGCATCCACGTCCGACGCATCCAGGCCCGCGTCCGCCAACGCCGATCGGATCACCCGCTGTTGAGCGGAACCACTGGGCGCGGACAGGCCGTTGGACGCGCCGTCCTGATTGACCGCACTGCCCCGCACCACCGCGAGAACCTCGTGCCCGTTGCGTCGGGCGTCCGACAGACGTTCCAGGACAAGCACGCCGACACCCTCGGACCACGCCGTTCCGTCGGCGTCGGCCGAGAAGGGCTTGCACCGGCCGTCGGCCGCCAGCCCCCCTTGCCGGCCGAACTCGCGGAACATGCCGTCCGTCGCCATGACGGCGACGCCACCGGCCAGGGCCAGGTCGCACTCGCCCGACCGCAGGGCCTTGCCGGCCAGGTGCACGGCCACCAGCGACGACGAACACGCCGTGTCCACCGTCACCGCGGGACCCTCGAAACCGAACGTGTACGCCACCCGGCCCGAGATCACGCTGGGAGTGCTGCCGGTGAGGATCTGGCCTGCGAGGTGGTCCGGTGCCTGGTGGGCGCGTGGGCCGTAGTCGTGGGTGGTGGCGCCGACATAGACGCCGGTGGCCGAGCGTCGCAGACCGTCCGGGTCCATCCCGGCCTGTTCGAGGGCTTCCCAGGAGGTCTCGAGGAGCAACCGCTGCTGCGGGTCCATCGCCAGCGCCTCACGCGGCGCGATACCGAAGAACTCCGCGTCGAAGTCCGCCGCCGCGGCGAGGAATCCGCCACCGGGAGCGGTCTCCCCCGTGTCCGTTCCGTGCGAGGCCCAGCCACGGTCCGTGGGCCAGGTCGTGGCAGCATGTGCGCCGTCGGCGACGAGACGCCAGAGATCGTCCGCCGAGCCGACTCCGCCGGGGTACCGGCAGGCCATGCCGACCACGGCGACGGGTTCGTCGTCGGTGTGCCGCAGGCGCTTGTCCTGCTCGTGCGCCGGGCCAGTCGTCTCGCCGTCGGGACGAGCGGCGGGCGTCGTGGAACCCGGGTGGTCCGGGGTTGGGGTCGTCACGTGGGGCGACTTCGCGCGAGCGGCCAGTCCGGTGGCGGGTTCGCGGGAATCGAGGGGTTCGCGGGAATCGAGGGGCTCGTGAGACCCATCCTGCAGACCGGTGGGCCGGTCGACGGTGGTACGTGAGACGTCGATGTGCGCGGCCAGGGCCTGGGGCGTGGGGTGGTCGAACACCGTGCTCGCCTTGACGGGCAGTCCCGTGCACGCCGCGAGTATCGTGCCGAGTTCCTGGATCATGACGGAGTCGAAACCGAGATCCTTGAACGTGAGTGTCGGGTCGACGGGGCTCGTGTCCCGCATGACGAGGGCCGCCTGTTCGCACACGAAGGTGCGCAGGGCCGCCGTCCGTTTCGGTCCGGTGAGCGCGCTCAGCCGGGTGAACTCCTCACGACCGAGGCTCGCGGTGTCCGTGCCGCTGCTGGCCGCTGCGGTGTCGGGTGCCTCCGTGGTGGCCGATACCGGCTCGGCGTCGAGCCAGAAGCGACGGCGCTGGAAGGGGTAGGTCGGCAGGTCGACGCCTCGGGCGCCGACCAGCAGAGGGGCCCAGTCGACGTCGACGCCCGACACCCACAGCTCCGCCAGCGACTTGACCGATACGCGGTTCTCGGTTTCTTCAACCAGCGAGATGACGACGGGCAGGGTCTCGGCATCCGCGCCCGCAGCCAACGACGTGAGAGCCGCGTCCGGGCAGATCTCCACGAAGGCCGACATGTCGCTGTCCCGCAACAGCGCCGCCAGGCCGTCGGCGCATGGAGTCGTCTCACGCGCCTGTCGCACCCAGTGCGCCGGGTCCTGGAGCTGTGCGGGTTCCACCGCCCCTCCCAGCGCCGTCGACGCCACGGGCAGCCGCGGGGCTTCGGACTCGACCGAGGACAGCACCCTGAGGTAGGCCTCCGCCTCATCGGCCGACGAGGTCTCGCTCAGCCAGCCGCGCGCCAGCACCACCCGAGCCGCGTCCCGCAGCGACCACACGCCCGACACGTGCGCGGCCGTCAGCTCGCCCACCGCGTGTCCCACCACGGCCGACGGCACCAGACCCCACGACGCCAGCAGCCGCCACGAGGCCACGCCGAACGCGAAGGCTCGGGCCTGCGCCCGCCCCTCGCTCTCCGGCTCCTCGCCAGTCCCCCTGTCCCTGGCCCGACGCAGCTCCGCGCCGAACACCCCGTCCTCCAGCCCGAGCCGCGCATTCGCCCCCGTCGGCAGACCGAGCGTGTCGACGACCTCTGGGGCCACCTCGTCGAAGGCTTCGTACACCTCCGCCAACGCCTCGGCGAACACGGGGAAGACGGACAGAGCCAGGCCCGCGCCGCCGTCCTTCGGGGCCCGGCCCGAGAACACCACTCCCACCTCGCCCGACGTCGCCGGGCCGGACAACACGACGTCGGGCCCGGGGGTCCCGTCGGCGAGTCCGCGCACTGCGGTCAGCAGCTTTTCGTGCGAGGGCGCCACGACGGCAGCCCGCCGCTCGAAGCCCTTGCGGGACGCGGCGAGGGACCATGCGACATCCGTCGCTGACGCTTCCGTGTCGTTGACCGCGCCGCTGCCTGCCAGCCGGGACGCGGCGTCACGCAGGGCGGCCTCGCTGCGTCCGGACAACAGCCACGGCACTTCGGGAAGAGATGATGCCGACGCGTCGGCGGGCGCGACCGGGCGGGGGTCCCAGCCGGACAGGACCACATGACAGTTGGTGCCGCCCATGCCGAAGGAGCTGACGCCTGCGACGAGTTCGCCGTACTCGCCATCGGGCCCCGTGGAGCTGACGGGCCACGGACTCAGTTCCCGCTGCACACGGATGTTCAGTTCCTCGAAGGGGATCCGGGGGTTGGGGTTCTTGAAGTTGAGGCTGGCGGGCAGTCGGCGATGCTTGAGGGAGAGGACGACCTTGATGAGACCGGCTATACCGGCGGCCCCGCCGAGGTGACCGATGTTGGTCTTCACCGATCCGACGGCGAGGGGCCGGTCCGCCGGGCGGTGACGGCCGAGCGCATCGCCCAGTGCGGCGGCCTCGACGGGGTCCCCGGTGGGAGTGCCGGTGCCGTGCAGTTCGACGTAGCCGACGGCCCCGGGCGCGATGCCGGCGCTCCGGTAGGCGGAGGTGAGGACGTCGGACTGGGCCTCGGCGGTCGGGGCCGTCAGGGTCGCTCCGGCGTAATCGTTGTTGGTCGCGCTGCCGCGGACCAGGCACAGGATGCGGTCGCCATCGGCGAGTGCGGTGTCAAGGCGCTTCAGGACGACGGCGCCGCCGCCCTCGCCCGGTACGTAGCCGTCGGCGCGCTCGTCGAAGGTGTAGCAACCACCGCGTGTGGACAGCGCACCGAGGCGATCGGCGAGCAGCACGCTCTGCGGCAGCAGATGGAGATTGACTCCGCAGACCAGGGCGGCGTCGGACTCGCCCGCGCGCAGGCTCGCACCAGCGAGATGGAGTGCGACCAGGGAGGAGGACTGCGCGGAGTCGACGGTGATGCTCGGTCCGCGGGCACCGAGGAAGCCGGCCAGTCGGTTGGCGAGGACACCGCGTGCCACGCCGGTGAGCGCGTGCTGCGTAGCGAGCGTCTGGGCGTGCGGGGCGAGGAGTTGGGCGTAGTCGTCGCCGGTGACGCCGACGAATGTGCCGAGCCGGGTGCCACGGATCCGGTCCGGCGTGATCCGGGCGTCCTCCAGCGCCTCCCAGCCCAGTTCGAGGGCGAGCCGCTGCTGGGGGTCCACGAACGGGGCCTCCCGGGGCGAGATGCCGAAGAACGCGGCGTCGAACTCGTCGACGTGCTCCAGATAGGCACCGTGGCGAGGAGTCTGGCCGGCTGCGGCTCCCGTCCAGCGCCCGGGCGGCACCTCTCCGACACCGCTCCCGCCTGAGGCAAGGAGCCGCCACAGCTCGTCCGGGTTCTCCGCCCCGGCGAAGCGACACGAGACACCGACGATGGCGAGCGCCGAGTCCCGGCCGTCCGCTGCCCTCATGAGTGCGTCTCCTTAGATGTGCTGGATCACCCAGATTCCCTGGGTTCCCGATACCCCGAAATCTCCGCAAGAGGGGGCCGATAAACAGAATGAAAACCTGCATGCATTCCCCCGAAATCGGGTTACGGAAGAATACGAGCAGCACGCCCTACGAGCGTCCCACGCTTTCACCCGGCAGGTGCGGGACCATCGGCGAACTCCGCCGTTACATCTCCGGGCGATAAAATTCGTCGCGTCGTGGCGCACCGCTTCTCCCTGCACGCGGAAAGGCGGGATTGCCGACGGGCGTGGCAGGCCGGCCGCTCAGTCGAGGTAGTCCTCGGGCCCGCCGTCCCGCACGGTGTCGAGGGTGAAGCAGTGGAACCCGCCGCCGAAGAGGCGGCGGTGCCGGTGCCGTACCGGCACGACGGTGAACTTCGCCTGCTCCAGCGTCCGGATCAGCTCCGGGCTCGACTCGTTGACCAGGACGGTCTCCGGGTCGACGGACAGTACGTTCAGGTCGATGAAGGGGCTGGTCAGGATGAGCGCGTCGTCGTCGTACCGCGGAAAGCTGTTCTGCGTGGGGGTGGGGGCGACGATCCGGTCCCAGCGGCGCAGAGCGGGCGGCAGGGCGTCGGCGACCGCCTCTGAGCGAACGAGCAGCAGGCCGGGGCGCAGGGCGAGCACCATGCTGTCGATGTGACTGTCGCTCAGCCGGTGGACCCGATGGACACGGAACCGGCCTTCCAGGTGGCGCTCCAGCCACGTGACCGCGAGTTCGTGGTTCTCCGTCGAGACGTTCGCGACGATGTCCCGGCCGAGCCGGAGGCACTGGGCAGCGTCGAACATCATCTCCAGACCGACGTCCCAGGGTGAGGGCCGGGGCTCCCCGATGGGCTCGGTCGGTCCGCCGACGGTCGCGGTTCGCACGTAGGACAGGTCGAAGGAAGCGTCCGTCATCAGCGGGCGGGGCATGGTGGTCCAGCGGCAGCCGCGCCGGAAGTACTCCTGGAACAGCGGTTTCAGCAACTGGGTCTCGAAGTAGCGGGAGCGGATCATCGGGGGTGTCTCGATGATCTCGTCGCCGAGGACGAGCGTGTTGTCGCGGATGTTGAGCGGCGGCACGACGGAGGCGGACCAGGCCGGGGTGGTGACCTCGGCGGTCTCGGCGGGCAGGGCGCGGGGGCGGTGGACGGTGACGCCGAGGCCGCGCAGGGTGCCGGCAAGACCTTCGAGGTCCTCGTTCAGCTCGTCGACATAGCGCCGGGCCACCGGCAGCCGCTGCCGGTCGGAGTCCCCGCTCCGCGCGGACAGCCGGGGGTAATACCACTCGGACCGGCCGGGGTTGTCCGCAGCGAGATTGTCGTGGAAGAAGAGATCGAACGAGAGTTCCCGCTCGTGCGAGACGTAGTTCTCGGCGGATCCGACGACGACCTCACGCAGTCGCGACCACTCATCAAAACTGTTCAGAAGCATGCAGTGAACCGCCTACTCGTCGGGGTGGCCGGCCGGCCGCGAACTTCGTAGCGGCCCTCTGATCATCACTCGGCCCGGGCCGCCGCAGGCATCGGCGAGTTCCGCCGTTACGGCACGGAATCCCTTTTCGCCTGCCGGTGCGACACCAAGTGTCAAATATTGAGCACCTGGGATTACGCATACATCTCGGGAACGGTGTCGAGAATAAGGAAGGTCAGGGGTGGACAGTCCCGCGGCCCGCCGGATAGAAAGGCGTGCGGGGCGGGTGGAGGATTGCATCCCACGCCAGCCTTGATGCGGGCCCTCTGTTGATATTCGCTCCCCACGAGCCGTATATTCCGGGCTTTGTCGAATTCGTTCTCTCGCGAGATGAGGAAGGGTCATGGGTGACCCGCTGCACACCGTCTCCACACTGCCCACGTCGCGGCGGCCCGACTGCCCCTTCGACCCTCCGGCGGAGCTGCTCGAAGCCCAGCGCCACGGCCCCCTCAGCCGCTACACGTTCCCCGGCGGACACGTCGGCTGGCTGGTGACGGGGTACGACCTGATCAAGTCGGTACTTTCCGACCCGCGGTTCAGTTCGCGGCGGGAGTTGATGCGTCATCCGACGGTCGACTACGGAGGCCTGGAGCTGCCGCCGGTGCCGCCGGGCGAGTTCCTCCTCATGGACGACCCGCAGCACAGCCGCTACCGGAAGCCGCTGATGGGCAAGTTCACCGTGCGTCGGATGCGGCTGCTCACCGAGCGCGTGGAGCAGATCACCGCCGAACACCTGGACGCCATGGAGGAGTCCGGCCCTCCCGCGGATCTCGTGAGCGCGTTCGCCAATCCGGTCCCGGCCATCATGATCTGTGAGCTCCTCGGCGTTCCGCACGCCGACCGGGCCTCCTTCCAGGCGCAGTTCGAGGCGTTCATGGACGCCGAGGCGCAGGACGAGGACGCGGTCGCCGCCTACACCACGACCCGGCACCGCCTGGGTGAGCTGGTGGCCGCGAAGCGCGCGCACCCTACCGACGACGTGCTCAGTGAGCTCACCGGCAGCGGCCTCACCGACGAGGAACTGCAGGGCATGGCGCTGGTACTGCTCGCGGCCGGCCTCGACACCACGGCGAACATGCTGGCGCTCGGCACGTTCGCGCTGCTGCGCCACCCCGCGCAGCTCGCCGCGCTGCGTGCAGACCCCGGGCTCACGGACCGGGCCGTGGAGGAACTGCTGCGCTACCTCAGCGTCGGCAAGACCTTCATGCGGACGGCGCTGGAGGACGTCCGCCTCGGCGGCCGGACCGTCAGGGCCGGCTCGTCGCTCATCCTGTCCTACAACACGGCGAACCGTGACCCCGAGCGCTTCGCCGACCCGCATGTGCTCGACTTCCAGCGGGAGGGTGGCGGGCACGTGGCCTTCGGGCACGGCATCCACCAGTGCCTGGGCCAGCAACTGGCGCGTGTCGAGATGCGCGTCGGTTTCCCCGCGCTGCTCGCCCGTTTCCCCTCACTGCGGCTCGCCGTACCGGCCGAGGACATCGTCATGCGCACGGAGCTGTCCGACATCCACGGGGTGAAGAGCCTTCCGGTCACGTGGGACGTGTGAACCGTGCGGGCCGCTTGGACGTCGAGCGCCGCATCGGGTCCGGGAGCGAGCGCGCGCCCACAGCGAAGACGTCGCCGTGAACCGTCGCACGCGCCGCGCCCGGCCCGCGCTTCGAAGGTGGCGGTGCCGACTTGACGAGGCGGTGCCGGTTCCTCGTGCGACGGCGCCTCACGTCCGGGGACGGCACTCGCCCCTGCCGCTGCCACGCTTCCCACGCCTGATTCCCGCCGCACGGCCAAGCGCCCACCGGTTCACGCACGCCCCGGCCGCGTGCGGTGCCCCGGGCCGCCGATCAGAACCTCACGGACGGACACAGATCGCGTGACCACCCAGCAGACCACTTCACTCCTTGTCGGCCTGGCCATCATGGTGGTCCTGGCGCGGCTGCTCGGGGCCCTGGCCAGACGTCTGGGCCAGCCTGCGGTGCTCGGTGAGGTCATCGCCGGCATCGCCCTGGGACCCACCCTTTTCCACGGAGCGATATCCGACGCCCTCCTGCCCGACTCGATACGACCCCTGCTCGGCGCCCTGGCAGCGGTCGGTGTCGCCATCTTCATGTTCATCGTCGGACTGGACTGGGATGCGGGCCTGATCCGCGAGAGCGGAGGCATCGCCCCTTGGGTCTCGGTCGGCTCGATCGTGCTGCCCTTCGGCC
Organism: Streptomyces sp. NPDC055239; assembly: GCF_053606205.1. NCBI lineage: Bacteria > Bacillati > Actinomycetota > Actinomycetes > Kitasatosporales > Streptomycetaceae > Streptomyces > Streptomyces sp. NPDC055239. The sequence goes on from NZ_JBSGRD010000013.1 coordinate 21,973, forward strand.
TGGGCGCTCTCCTGGGGCTCCACCTGGTGCACGACCACGGCACCGGCGACAGGACGGCGTTCATGCTCTTCATGGGCATCGCCATGTCGATCACCGCGTTCCCGGTGCTCGCCCGCATCCTGACCGACCGGGGCATGGCCCGTACCTCGCTGGGCGCCGTGGCCCTGGCCTGCGCCTCCATCGACGACGTCCTCGCCTGGTCCCTGCTCGCCGGTGTGGTCGCACTCAGTGGTGCGGCGGGTACCGACCAGTGGCGGATCCTGCTCACGATCCCCTACCTGCTCGGCATGCTCTTCCTGCTGCGCCCCGCACTACGCCGCATGGCCGACGGCCGGCCCTCGCTGCGGCTCACACCGACCGTCTTCGGCTGCGTTGTGGCGGGCCTGCTGCTGTCGGCCGCCGCAACCGAGTGGATGGGCCTGCACTACATCTTCGGCGCGTTCCTCTTCGGCGTCGTGCTCCCGCGCACCGGCACCGAAGGACTCCGTCGCGAGGTGCACGACCGCCTGGGCCAGATGACCGGCATCCTGCTGCTGCCGTTGTTCTTTTTGGTCACCGGGCTGCAGGTCGATCTCTCCGGGCTCGATGCGAGCATGCTCGGGGATCTCGCGCTCATCCTGTTGGTGGCCGTGGGCGGCAAGTTCGCAGGCGCGTTCGCAGCCGCCCGCCTGAACCGGATGCCGGTGCGGCAGTCAGCCGCGCTGGCCACGCTCATGAACACCCGTGGACTCACCGAACTCATCGTGCTGAACGTGGGACTCCAACTTGGCTTTCTCCGCCAGGAGCTCTACTCGCTCATGGTCGTCATGGCCGTAGTGACGACCGCGATGACCGGTCCGCTGCTGAACTGGCTGCTGGGGCGGCCCACCACCGGCGACATCACCGGTGCCGGTACCGACCCCTCCGTTCAGGCCGCCGAGCGCAGCACCACACGCGAAGGCAGAACAGCCCCCGCCGCATAGACATGCCGGCCGGAAAGCGGCCCCGCACGTCTCTCCGATGAACGCGCACCACCTCCCGCCCGTCGGAACGCGTCGAGTTTCATCGGTGCGCTCGATGCCGCAGTCACAAACGATCGCCCCGGCGTGACTACCGAATAACGGCGGCGGCCTGCGCCGCCGATGCTGGGACTACGCCTGAATTACGGACGGCCGAACACATCGATGAGTCAGTCACACATCATGAGTGAGCCCGCCTAACGCCCACGTGGCCGCCATCATCATGCTCGGCAGCCTCCTCGAAGGCGTCCTGGTTCACGTGGTCCAAGAACGTGATGCATCACTGCTCGGATACAGGTCCCCGGACAACGTGCACTTGGACGCGTTGATCAAGACGTGCCACGACGCAGGCTGGATCGGCTCCGCCGTCGAGCGCGCCTGCATCCGCTACCTCACCGGCCACCTCGCCCAACTCCACTACGACACCGCCCTCGCCCGCGGCTGGCCGATCGCGACCGGTGCACTCGAGGGCGCCTGCCGCCACCTCATCGGCGACCGCCTGGAGATCACCGACCCCCGCTGGCCTGACCGGAGCCGAAGCCATCCTCAAACTCCGCGCCCTCCACGACAACGGCGACTTCGACGCCTACTGGCGCTACCACCTCGCCCGCGAACACCACCGCATCTACGGGGGCCTTGCCCCGGCCGGATCACCCTCGCCGCCTGATCTTCATGCCCGCACTCTGCTGACAGGCGCCGCAGACCTGCCTGCGGCCGCCAACAGACGCGACGGCGTCCATCACTCCCTGACCACGCAGAAGGGATGCCCAACAGGATCGATGAGGACCCGCGCCCTGGCCTCATTATGCGGCTGACGATCCGGCTTGCTCGCGCCCAGCTCCAGCAACCGGGCCTGAGCCTCGTCCAGCTCTTCGTCGACCTTGAAGCAGATGTGAAGCTGCTGGGGGACGGTCTGATCGGGCCAGCTCGGAGCCCGGTAGTCATCGACGCGCTGGAAGCCGATCAAGAGACCATCCCCCCGTTGAGACCGGCGAGGTCGGCATCGGATTTCGGGTGGAGTTCGAGGTCGGTGACCCGCTGATAGAACGCCACCAGGGCCAGCGGATCAGGGCAGTCGAGTGTTATCGCACTCAACTTCATCTGCGGGGACATCGCACCTCCGCGCCGATCATTGGACTTCGCGATGCCCACCCAGAAGCCGCCGCCCGCCTGCTTCGCGACCATCCCTCCAGAGGAGCTACACCCCCGGCAAACAGTCGAGACTTCCGCGTCCAAGGAACGCTCTCGCTCCTACCCTGGCGGTCCGCCGCATCTTCCGATTCGCTCTCTTGGACGGGCTTGGCCCACTCGCGATGGCGCGCGGCCAGGGCCAGCGACAACAGGACCGGGCGGCGCGCCGACCTCCACCACGGCCTCCTCGAACTCGCCTGTGGCATCGTCTGCCTCCGACGACTCCGAACGGCATCTTGAAACGCTCAGTGAGCCGGTGTCAGTGGGGCCGCATAGGGTCCGGCCCATGGCTGACACTGAACTGACGACTCTACTCGGCGTCCTGAACAGCAAGCGCAAGCACGTCCTGGGCATCTTGGAGGGCCTGGACGAGGAGGCGCTGCGGCGCCCGGTTCTACCGTCCGGCTGGACATGCCTTGGGCTGGTGCACCATCTCGCTCTGGACGACGAGAAGTTCTGGTTCCGCGCGGTTGCTGCCGGGGAGCAAGCAGCGATCGAAGAGATCCTCGGGTCCGGGGGGAACGCGTGGCAGCCCGCCCCGGAGAAGACAGCTGAGGAGGTCTTCGCTCTCTACCGCAAGGAAGGGGAGCTCGCCGACGCCTTCCTTGCCGGCGCCGACCTGGAGGCGGCTCCGAGCTGGTGGCCGGACTTCTTCGGTAACTGGCGCCTGGACAACCTGCGCGAGGTCATCCTGCACGTGATCACCGAGACCGCCACCCACGCCGGCCACTTGGACGCCGTGCGCGAACTCATCGACGGCAGGCAGAGGTTGGTCCTCCCTTGACGGGCAAGTCACTCCGCTACGCCCACCAAGATCGTCGGAGGCGAGGTCCAGAGCTCAATTCATTCTGAAACGATCAGTAAGACCGTGCTGGCCAAGAGCACGGCACGAACAACTCAGGTTCCGACTGGGGCAGCTACTTGTTCTTCGGGGGCCCGGGCGGGAACTCCTGCTGAATACCGCTCGGAGTGGTCAGACGCCGGTGTGCAGATGAGCGGCCCAGGTGCTGACCAGCCGCGGGTAACGATCGCGCTGCTCCCGGAGGGCCTTGTCCAGGGCAAGGGCCGCGTCATCTGGGCCGGTGTCGGATTCGTAGAGATGACCGTAGAAGGCCACGGCGACCCGGAGGTCGGCGCTGTCGTTCACCGCCCACAACGTGCCGATGACGTGCGGGAAACCAGTGAGCTGGAACGCTGAGGTGAGATGAATGGCCTCGTCGAGCAGCAAGTCGGCCGCGGTGGCGGCGGTGCTGCAGGCGGACAGATAGGCGAGTCGGCCCTGCGCAAGCGTGAGGGTGTTGGCGGCGGGGTGCGTTGCGGCGGGCGGGCGCGGCTCGTGGCAGAGGGGCGGTCAGTTGCGGAAGGGGCCTGTGACTTCGTAGGTGATGCCGCCGGACGAGCTGCCGCTCGTACCACGCTGGCTGGAGAAGTACAGGCGCTTGCCGTCCGGAGAGAAGGCCGGGCCGCAGATCTCTGAGGAGGACTGGCCGGTGATCCGCAGGAACGTCGCGACCACGTCGTCCGGCGTGATGACGCAGATCTCCATGTTCCCGCCGTCTTCCGCGACGTAAAGGTCGCCGGAGGACGAGCCGGTGACGTTGTCGACGCCGGTCAGCGGGGCTCCGCCACCGACGACCAGGGAGTCGTCATAGGCCAGCTCATAGGTGCTGGCAGCCACGTTGAGCTGCCAGACGCGGCCATCGCCCTTGGTGGTGAACCAGACGGTGTCGTTGGCGTAGTGGCAGCCCTCTCCGCCGTTGAACAGCTTGGCGCCGGAGACCTGGTCGCGGGTGGGGGTGGGCGAGCCGTCCGGGTCGGGCACGGTCGCCCAGGTGAAGCTGCCGGAGGCGGCTGTTCCGGCTTTGAGGACCTGGAGCGTGCCCGCCGACAGGTTGCCCCATGTGGACGGGACGAACCGGTAGAAGCAGCCGTCCGACGCGTCCTCGGTCAGGTAGATCACCTTGCGGACCGGGTCGGCGGCCGCCGCCTCGTGGTTGAAGCGGCCCATGGCATCGCGGCGCACGGCGGCGTTCACGCCCCACGGGTCGGTTTCGTAGACGTAGCCGGTGCTGACCTCCTCGCAGGACAGCCAGGTGTTCCAGGGGGTCGCCCCGCCGGCGCAGTTGCGATTGGTGTTGGACAGGATCCGATACGAGCCGGTGACGGAGCCGGCCGAGTTGAGTTTGATCGCGCCCGCGCCGCCGGTGGAGGAAATCTCCGAGTTGGAGACGTAGATCCAGCCCGTGCCGTCGGCGAAACAGGCACCGCCGTCGGGGGCGTCGTGCCAGGTGTAGGTGGTGGAGCCGACCTTCTGGCCGGATCGGGCGATCACCCGGCTGGTGAAGCCGCCGGGCAGCTGGATGCCGTTGGAGTCTGCCGCGCCGAGCGCGCCGTACGGGCCGGGGCCTTTCTGCGCCGGCGCGGCGTAGGCCGCGCCCTGCATGAGCGTGTACCCGAATGCCGCTGCCGTGCCGCCGACGACTGCTCCACGCAGGAAACTACGACGTTCCACTTGATCACTCCAGGGGTTCGTGACCGTCCCTGCCGCACCGGTCGGGCGGCGGGGTCGCGAGGGGCGCTTGCGGAACCTAAGAGACCCGGATTGACGGTGCATCAACAATCGATGACGTGGAAACGTCTGCTGTAGGCCTGTTGCGCCGCACCCTTTGCCCGAACCTGCCGCCTCGCCGGTGATCGACCTTGACGGCGGCACGGCTGATCTCGGTGCCCCGCGCGTTCCTCGACGCGGCCGCCCGTACCCTCACGGACGACAGCGGGATCGCCGCCGGCGGGGACGACGAACCCCGTATTGAACCCGACCGGCCCGGCTGGTTGCGCGCCCGGGAGCCGATCACGGACGCCGTCCCGGCCGCCGCCACACCCGAGCGCCACGTGCCGGTTCAGGACGTGAGAAAGCGATTTCCTCGTTCACCGTGCTCCGTTCTGTGCGGGCGGCGGTGCGCGGCGAATTCAGGTCAGCCGTACACCAAAATTGGTCCAGACCTTGACAGGTCCAGACCATTTCGCTTGAGTCACCGACACCCCCGTGGCGGAGTGCAGCCAGCCTCCAGCCCGCCCGATAGGAGATGCCGCGTGATCAAACGTCTCATCAGTTTCGCAGCAGCGTTAGGTGCGCTCTGCGCGATGATCGTCCTTGGCCCGGCCGCCGCCACGGCGTCCGCCGCCGCGTGCGCAACCCCCTGGAACTCCTCCTCCGTCTACACGGGCGGCAACACCGCCTCGTACAACGGGCACAACTGGACCGCCAAGTGGTGGACCCAGAACGAGACGCCGGGCCGCACCGACGTCTGGACGGACGCGGGCACCTGCGGCGGTGGCACCGACCCGGGCAACCCCGACCCGTCAGGCTTCGTGGTCAGCGAGGCGCAGTTCAACCAGATGTTCCCGGGCCGGAACTCATTCTACACATACAAGGGCCTGACCGACGCACTCAAGGCGTACCCGGCCTTCGCCAACACCGGCAGCGACACCATCAAGCGCCAGGAGGCGGCGGCGTTCCTCGCCAACGTCCACCACGAGACCGGCGGTCTGGTCCACATCGTCGAGCAGAACCAGGCCAACTACCCGCACTACTGCGACGCCAACCAGCCCTACGGCTGCCCCGCGGGACAGGCCGCGTACTACGGCCGCGGTCCGATCCAGCTCAGCTGGAACTTCAACTACAAGGCCGCGGGCGACGCGCTCGGCATCGATCTCCTGCGCAACCCCTACCTGGTGGAGCGCGACCCGGCGGTCGCCTGGAAGACCGGTCTTTGGTACTGGAACACGCAGTCGGGTCCGGGCACCATGACGCCGCACAACGCCATGGTCAACAGCCGCGGTTTCGGTGAGACCATCCGCGCCATCAACGGCAGCCTGGAGTGCAACGGCGGCAACCCCGGCCAGGTCCAGAGCCGGGTCGACCGCTACAAGCAGTTCACCCAGGTCCTCGGCACCACGCCGGGCTCCAACCTGAGCTGCTGACCTTCCTTCTCCGCTCCTTCTCCGCGCACGACGGTCGGGCGGCCCTGATCCCGTATCAGGTCCGTCCGGCTCCGCGCGTCGCGCCCTGCTCCGGTGGCAGCAGCCAGAACGGAACACCGGATGCCGGGCCCACTCGGCCGCGAACTCGGTGACACCCATTCCCCAGCACGCGCCAGGCGCCGCTCCTTCTCTCCGGGGCACGTAGGCAAGCACCGGTCCAGGTGGCGATGCGGTGTCGCAGGAGGTCCAGCACCCGGGCGCGGCCCTCCACCACGCCGCTTGCGGCATCAGCCGATGCGGACAGGTCGAGCCCTGGTGGCCAGAGGATCCCCCGTCGGTTCCGCCAACAGATCCGCGTCGTTTCGTGAGGTACCCGAGTGCGAACTCCCGTTCCCGAAGGAGGTACATTGCGTAGCGACCACCGCGGGAGCTCGGGAGTAGCCGGGCTGAGAGGGCGGACGGGACTTGCTCCCCTTTCCGCCGACCGCATGAACCTGGACCGGGTAATGCCGGCGTAGGAAGAGTGTTGACGATGGATACTGCCTCCATACCTGCCCGGCACGGCACTGCCGTTTCCCGTGATGCCGTGGCGAATGTGATCGCGTCTCTGCGGACCTCCGCACCCCTTGTGCACTGCCTGACCAACGTCGTGGTGTCGCAGTTCACCGCGAACGTGCTGCTCGCGGCGGGGGCTGCCCCCGCGATGGTGCACAGCGCGGAGGAGGCCGGAGCGCTGGCCCGGGTGGCCGGGGGTGTCCTGGTCAACCTGGGAACGGTGACGTCCGTGACGGCGGCGGCGATGCGCGTCGCGGTCACAGAAGCGGCCGGGGCCGGACAGCCATGGGTGCTCGACCCGGTGGCGGTCGGCCCGCTGCCCTGGCGCACCGAGCTCGCCCACGAACTGCTGGAGAGCGCACCCCCAGCGGTCGTTCGCGGCAATGCTTCCGAGATCCTGGCACTGGACGGCGGCACGGGCGGGCGCGGCGTGGACAGCACGGACGCCCCCGAGGCGGCGCTGGCCGCGGCGGGCGCGCTGGCCCGGCGCTACGGCTGCGCGGTCGCGGTGAGCGGTCCCCAGGACGTTCTCACGGACGGGACGCGAGTGGTGCGCCTGGCCAACGGGCACCCGCTGCTGACTCTGGTGACGGGAACGGGCTGCTCACTCGGCGCCCTGGTGGCCGCCTGCACAGCCGTCACCGGCGACGCGCTGCTGGCCGCCACCGCCGCGACCGGTCTGCTCACCGTGGCCGCGGAGGACGCCGCCACCCGCTCTGCGGGGCCCGGCACGTTCGCGGTCGCCCTGATCGACGCGCTGTACGAGCTCAGCCCTGAGCGGCTCGCCGAGGCTCTCAGCCTGCGCTGAGCATGCGCGTACTGCGGGGTCCTGCGTGAGCAGTGGCCCGGACGCCACCCACTGCACCATGCCCGCCCGCCCCGGGGCGGCGGCCCCAACACCGAGTCGGGCTGCCCTGTCCCCCCTCTCGCCCCTGTGAACAACTCACGGTCCCTGCACGGCAGGGCCTGCCTTCCCCCGTACCTCCGATGCGTTTCCCACGCCTTTCCCCGGCCGGGAGCCCCCAAGGAGTAACCCATGCGACCTCCTCTGGACCTGTCCCTGTATCTCGTGACCGACACCAGGCTCTGCGGCCGCCGCGGTGTCGGCCCTACCGTTGCGGCGGCTGTCAAGGGCGGCGTGACCGCCGTCCAGTTGCGCGATCCGGACGCGGACGCCCGCACGCTGTTCTCGCTCGGCCGGGCGATCCAGGCCGAACTCGCGGGCACGGGGCTCCCCTTGATCGTCAACGATCGTCTGGACGTGGCGGTCTGGTTGGACGCGGACGGCGTCCACCTCGGGCAGCGGGACGTCTCCCCCGAGAGCGCCCGGCGCCAGCTCGGTCCCCATGCGCACATCGGCCTGTCCGTCAGCCGTCCCGAGCAGCTGGCGCACGTGCCGGACGCCGTCGACCACCTCGGTGTCGGTCCGGTGTTCGCGCAGTCCACCAAGCCGGACGCGGACGCCCCGCTCGGTCTGGGCGGCCTGGCCCGGATCGTGAGGGAGAGCACGCTGCCCTGCGTGGCCATAGGCGGGATCGGCGTGTCCGAGGCCGCCGCGGTCATGAGAAGCGGCGTGGCCGGGATCGCTGTCGTCAGCGCGGTCTGCGGGCAGCCCGACCCCGAGGCCGCAGCCCATTCCCTCGTACGCACCCTGCGACAGGAGATCCCCGCGTGACCAGCCCGCCCATCGCCCTCACCATCGCTGCCAGCGACCCCTCCGGCGGCGCCGGGATACAAGCGGACTTGAAGGCGTTCTCCGCCAACGGCGCCTACGGAACAGCAGTTCTGACCGCCCTGACCGCACAGAACACTTTGGGCGTCACCGGCATCCATGCCGTTCCCCCGGCGTTCGTCACCGAGCAGCTCGACACGCTGTTCGCCGACGTCCCGGTGGACGCCGTCAAGATCGGAATGCTGGCCGACGCCGCCATCGCCGCAGCCGTCGCAGAAGCCCTGGAGCGGCACCGCCCCCGGTGCGTCGTCCTCGACCCCGTCATGGTCTCGACCAGCGGCCACCGCCTCCTCGAGACCGATGCGGTGACGGTGCTGCGCGAGCGTCTCCTGCCTCTCGCCGACCTCATCACCCCCAACCTCCCCGAGGCCGGCGACCTCCTGGGCACCGCCGCCGCAACCAACCGCGCAGAAGCCATCGAGCAGGCCCACGCACTCCTCGAAACCGGCGCCCGGCGCGTCCTCCTCAAGGGCGGCCACCACACGCACGACACACAATCCGTGGACATCCTCGTCGACGCCACGCACGCCACAGGCGCCGGTGCCGCGGGCGTCACCGAGCTGTCCGCACCTCGCGTCAACACGCGCAACACCCATGGCACCGGCTGCACCCTCTCCGCCGCGATCGCCGCCCTGCGCCCGCAGCACGACGACTGGCACACCACCGTCAGTGCCGCGAAGGCGTACCTGACCGGGGCCCTGCGCGCGGCCGACACCCTGCACATCGGCCGCGGCCACGGACCCGTCCACCACTTCCACCAGTACTGGAGCTGAGCCCCATGACCAACACGTTCTGCGACGAGCTGTGGACGGCCACGGCCGAGATACGTGCGGCCATCGACAAGCTGCCGTTCGTCATTGCCCTCGGCGACGGCACCCTGGACCGGGAGAAGTTCGTCTACTACCTGGCCCAGGACGCCCACTACCTGCGCGGCTATGCCCGCGCGCTGGCCAGCGCCGCCGCGAAGGCGGACCGGCCCCAGGACATCGCGTTCTTCGCGAAGTCCGCCCACGACGCCGTGGTGGTCGAAAGCTCCCTGCACGAGAGCAACGTCGTCGACGTCGACGCCTGGACGCCCTCCCCCACCGGCACCGGATACACCTCCTACCTGCTCTCCGTGGCTCACACCCAGGGCTATCCGGAGCTGGCCGCCGCGGTCCTGCCCTGCTTCTGGATCTACGCCGAGGTGGGCCGGGCGCTCCTCGATGTGACCGGCGACCTTTCCACCCACCCCTACGGCGACTGGATCGGCACGTACGCCGACGAGGAGTTCGAAGCCGCCACCGAACACGCCCGGCAGATCGTCAACCGGCTTGCGGACCAGGCCGACCCGGCCACCCGCGCACGGATGCGTACGGTCTTCACCACCGCGTCCACCTGGGAGTGGATGTTCTGGGACGCCGCCTGGCGCATGGAGTCCTGGCCCGTCGGCGCCGCTCCTGTCCAGGTTTCGGAGCCCGCGAAGTGACGACCACCACCGAACCCACCACCCCGGGACCGGGCCCGGCGAACGAGGCGCCCCTCACCCTCGACCAGCCCACACCCAAGGTCCTCAGCGGCCTGGACCAAGGCACCTTCTGGGCCAACCTGGGCGTCAGCCTGCTCGGCTTCAGCGGCATGCTGGTCGTCCTCGACCCCCTTGGCACCGGCAGTCCGACCCTGTCGTTCGCCGCGGCCGTCACCGCGTCCGTCGTCGGCACCCTGATCGGCACCCTCGCCCTGGGCCTCGCCGCCATCACCGGGGCCCGTACCGGCGCGCCCTCGATGGTCCTGCTGCGCGGCCTGTTCGGCGCGAAGGCGTCCTACCTGCCCACCGTCCTCAACGTGCTGCAGATGGTCGGCTGGGCCGTCTTCGAGCTGGTGGTCATCTCCACCGGCCTGAAGATCCTGGCCCGCCAGGCCTTCGGCGAGCCAGGACCCGGCTGGCTGTACGTACTCGTCGCGGGCGCGGTGACGACAGCGCTCACCCTGCGCCCGCTCGGCGCCCTGCGCCTCATCCGCCGCTACGTCACCATCGCCGTCGTCCTGGCCATCTGCTACCTGGGCTGGGACCTGGCCGGCCGCGGCATTCCGATGGAGGGCGGCTCATGGAAGGACTTCTGGTTCGCCACCGACAGCGTGATCGCCGTGTCAATCTCCTGGCTGCCGTTGGTCGCCGACTACTCGCGGCACTCCCGCAGCGAGAAGGAGGCATTCGGCGGCCTGGTCATCGGCCAGACCCTCGCGGGCGTCGCGGGCTCGGTCCTCGGCGTGGCCGCCCTCGCCATGATCGCGTTCGACACCACCGACCCGTACAAGGTCTTCGACCCTTTCACCGCCACCAGCGTCGGCGTGATCTGCTTCGGTGTCCTGGTCCTGCGCGAGGTCGACCAGTCCTTCGCCAACGTCTACTCCACCGCCGTCTCCGCCCAGAACCTGCTGCCCCGGGCCGACCGCCGCGTCCTGTGCCTGATCAGCGGCACCCTGGCCACCGCCCTCGCCCTTCTGGTGAACATGGACAGCTACGCCAGCTTCCTCTACCTGATCGGCGCGGTCTTCATCCCGATGTTCGCCGTCCTCGTCGTGGACTTCTTCGTCCTCGGCGGCCACCGCACCTGGGACGTCTCCGAACAGGCCCCCACCCGCCGGATCATGCTGCTGCCCTGGGCACTCGGCTTCGCCACCTACCAACTGATCGCACCGACGAACATCGCCGGCTGGTCCGACTTCTGGGCCTGGCTGCAGGACGCCGTAGGCTTCACCGTCCAGCCTTGGATGAGCGCCTCCCTGCTCTCCTTCGCGGTAGCTGCCCTCACCACCCTCGCCGTGGGCCACAGGCGCCGACACGTTTCAACTTCGCCCGGGCGGCACCCCGGGTAGTGACACGTAGCACCACGGGTGCTACCGGCCAGGGACACCTCGGGGCACGCCGCCGCATGCACGGCCGCCCCACCCGATGCCATCCGGCAACCGGGGCAGGCGACGTGTGGCGGCCACCCAACGCGCCCGCGGGGGCTGATCTAGGAACACACTGAGACCGAAAGATGCCCTCCTTCTCGCCCCACGGTCCGGTCGACCGACTCAGCCAGGACCTGGACGTGGCCGCCGAGAATCCGGTGCCTACGGCGCGCCGTAGGCCGCGTCCAGGCCGATCAGGGAGACGACCAGGCCAGGACGTCACGGCTATCCGTTGATGATTGCCATCAATGCTGCAGTGAAGGGCGCGGGGTCCAGGTCGCCACGGATGGCTAGTTGCTGGCTGTAGCTGATGCAGACGGCCGCGAACCCTTCGGCGATCTGCTCGGCGTACTGCCTTCGATGGTCAGGCACCAATTCGGCCACCGTGGCCCTCATGGCGGCGAGCTGCTGTCGGACGACGGCCGCCAGCTGCGGCGACACCGCTGCTTCGGCGTAGATCTGGGCTACCAACCGGGCGTGGCCTGTCTCGCGCGCACGGGCGCGTACGTGTTCGAGGAAGCCCGCGACAGCCTCGACGGTGAGCGCCTTCGGCAGGGCTTCGCCGCCCTGTTCGCAGACTGCGACGACGATGTCGTCCTTGCTGGTGAAGTAGCGGTAGATGGCCCCGTTGGAGAGTCCGGACTCGGTGACGATGTCGGCCATGGACGTGCGGGCGAAACCGTGACTGGTGAACCGGGCCCGGGCGGCGTCCACGATCTGCCGACGGCGGGCGTCCATGTATTCCTGACTTACCTTCGGCATAAAAAAGAGTGACCCCTCGTTTTTCTTTGCTACGGTGGATGAGCCTACCGCACCACCGCACACCAGGAGCTTTCATGCGCTACCGGACCTTTGGCCGACTGACCGGACTGCGCGTGTCGGAGTACGCACTCGGGACGGCGAACTTCAGTACCTCGAACACCGGCGCCGGCCCTGAGGGCTCGCGGCAGATCTTCGAGGCTTTCGTCGCCGCAGGCGGCACCACGTTCGATACCTCCAACCTCTACCAGGGCGGACAAGCCGAAACCATGCTCGGCGGACTGCTCGGCGGCCAACGGGACGACTTTGTCGTCATCACCAAGTACAGCGGAACGCGGCAGCAGCATCCCCGCCCGGGCACCACCGGCAACAGCCGCAAGACCATGGTCCGCTCTCTGGAGGCGAGCCTGCGCCGACTCGACACCGACTACGTAGATGTCTTCATGCCGCACTTCCCCGACGGAACCACCCCGATCGAGGAGATCCTGGCCGGGTTCGACGACCTGATCCGCTCCGGCAAGGTCCTTCACGGCGCCCTGTCCAACTTCCCCGCCTGGCGGGTCGCCGGCGCCGCAGTGCAGGCGGACGTCCAGGGCCTGGCCCCGTTGGTCGGCATCCAGACCCAGTACAGCCTGGCCGAACGCTCCGCCGAACGGGAACTGCTGCCGATGGCGCAGGCACACGGCCTGGGCGCGTTCCTCTACTCACCTCTTGCCGGAGGACTGCTCACCGGCAAGTACCGACAGGGCGAACAGGGCCGGTTGAGCGCTCGCGGCGACACGATCGAGGGCAGCGCGCAGCGCACCGCCGTCGTGGACTCCGTACTCGCAATCGCCGACGAGAACGGCACAAGCCCCATCCAGGTCGCCCTGGCCTGGCTCCGCCGCCGAGCCGCACAAGCCCACACCGCCATGATCCCGATCGTCGGCCCCCGCACCCTGACACAGTTGGAGGACTACCTGCGGTCGCTCCAACTCGAACTCAGCGACCAGCACTACCAGCATCTGGACCAGATCAGCGCAGTCCGCATGGGAACCCCGCACGAGGACGTCGCGGCCGCCCTGGAACACGGCTTCGACGGCGATCGCACACTTCTCGAACCTCTCACCGTTCCCGTCGCGTGACCATCACAGGACTTATGTCGCACCCTCCACTTCGTTCGCGGCACCACCTTCGCCGAGGGCGCCTTGAAGATCTGCACCAGCTACTCGGTTCCGGGTCAAGGGCGGCATCATTCCCGCGGTCTGAGCCGCATCCCCACACAAGAATCGAGGAGAGACACCATGAACTTCACCCTGACATCACTGATCGTGGACGCCGCGGACCTGGAGAGCGAGAGTTCGTTCTGGCACCGGCTTCTCGGCGGCTCGATCACGAGGACGGCAACGCACAGTTTTCTGCAGATCGACGGCTTCCCCGTGATCGTGATCCAGCACGCTCCGCAGCATGTGCCACCGCAGTGGCTCGAAGGCGCCTCCCCCCAGATGCACTTCGACCTCACTACGGACGACGCGGGGACTGCGGACAAGAGCGTGCTTGACGCTGGCGGCCGACGGCTGCGGCCGACAGACGATGTCGTCGCCTCAGCACAGCAGGGCTCCCGGGTGTATGCCAGCCCGGCCGGACACCCCTTCTGTCTCCGCTCGGCCTGACCCTGAAACCGAGCATGAAGCCAACACGGCGGCGCCATTTCGACGAACGGCACGACAGGTCTGGTGCGCCGACCGTCAGTCCTCATCGTCCTCGACGTCCTCTGGGGCACGGAAGGGGCGCAGGCCCTGGCCGGGGCCGCTGGCCTTGACCCTGAACAGGCAGCGGCCCAGGAAGCTGATGTGCCGGTGCTTGAGCGGGAAGAGTGGTGACGCCGGGTCCGTACATATGGAGCGTCCGTGCTCAGTACCATCAGCGTCCCAGAGCAGTGCGGTGGATGTCGGCTATCTGCTTGCCGAAACCGGGCGAACAGAATGAGGCCGAACAGCTCTACCGCCAAGCCGCAGAGGCCGGGGACAGAGACGCCGCAGACAACCTCGGAGTCCTGCTCGCCCAAGCCGGGCTGACCGACGAAGCCGAGTAGATGCTCCGCCGAGCTGCGGAGGCCGGACACCCCGGCGCCGTGTACAACCTCGGTCTCCTGCTCGACAAAGCCGGTCGAATCCAGGAAGCCGAAGGGTTCTACTGTCTAGCTGCAGACGCCGGAAATACCAACGCCACCGCCAACCTCGGCAACTTGCTTGCTCGGGTCGGGCGGGCCGACGAAGCCGTACGTCTGTTCCGCCGAGCCGCGAACGCCGGAAACGCTGCCGCCGCGGTCAACCTGCGACTACTGCTCGACGAGGAGAGGCAAGCAGAGGAGGGATGAGCAAGATCCCCTCGAACCCGTAGTGCTTCAGAATGGCTTCACACTTCTGACCTCGGATACTGCCGAGTGATCAGGTCGTGCGGCGGTGTCATCGCCGTCGACGCGAAGACCGGTACCGTGCGCTGGACGTTCAACGACAAGTCCGGTGGCCATCGTGCATGACTGGTGGCCACGGAGGGCACGCACGCCGTCGCCCTGCACGGCAAGAAGCTGCACGCGCTGCCCGTGTAGCGGTTACGCCCTTCGTCCTCGGGGCTCAGCTCTTCGGGGTGGTGTCCACCTTGAAGTCCATGTCGACCTTGCCGTTGACGACCGACGCCGCAGTGACCGTCACGCCGTACCGCTGGCCCTCCGCGGTCAGTTCGCAGCGGATGACTGCCTTCACCTGGGCCGGCAGGTCCTGGGGGCAGGTGAATGCGTCGGGCTCCCGACCCACCTGCGCCGCCAGGGCCGCCTTGCCCTGGCGGGCGACCTCCGCCTTGTCCACCGACTGCGCGTCGCCACCGGCACCGGTGCTCGCGGAGTCGGTGGGCTCGGCGGAGTCGCCGGCGCCGGGGGCATCGTCGACCTTGAAGTCCATCTTGACGTTGCCGCCGTCGACCGACTTCGCGGTGACCGTCATGCCCTGCTTCTCGCCGTTCGCGGTCAGGTCGCAGCGTACGGTCGCGCCGACCTCGGCCTTGAGGTCCTTCTCGCAGGTGACGTCGTCGGGCTCCCGGCCGATCTTCTTGCCCAGGGCGGCCGAGCCCTTCTCCGCGACCTCGTCCTTGCTCACGGCCGTGGAGCCGCCAATCTCGGCCGAGCACCCCACACAGAGCAGTGCCGTCAGCACACCCACCGCCGTCCCGGCCACCATCCGGCTCCGTGCTGCCTGCTGCATTGGTCCCCCCGGACAAGTGCGTGTGCCAGGCATCTGGACGGGGGAACTTATCATCCGCGTCCGGAGGCCCGGCATCCGAGGCAGGCGGCCGGGCCCGAGAGGGCCCGGGGGGGCCGGGCCGGTCAGGCGGTGGCGATGGCCGGGTCGCTCACGCCCGGCCTGCCGGTCTCGACGTGCCCGGCCAGGCGGCGCAGGTATGTGTCGTCGCCTTCGGCGAGGATCCGCAGGTCGTACCAGCGTTTGGTACGGGCAAGACTGACAGTGTGGGTGAGCTTCGCGCCCGGACGCACCGTGAGCTTCTCGCTGCGTCCGCCGTATCCGTTGGTGAGGCGCAGGGTCACCTTGGAAGAGCCGGAGTTGGTGATCGCCAACTCGATGCCGCCGCTGTGGGCCAGGTGCCGCGCGGTGACCTCGGGCCCCGCCTCCTTCGCCTTGCCCTGGAAGGTACGCAGGAACCCGTTGGGCCCGTGGACCGTGAGGTCGTACGCGTCGTCGGTCCGTTCCGTCGACCAGGTGGCCGACAGCGTCCTACCGGCGGCGGTCGAGTACACCCAGGGGCCGTCCGTGCGGTTGCCGGAGGTCACGTGGAAATGCGCGCCGGCCTTCCTGCCGCCGCCGAACGTCAGCTTCACCTCGCCCTTCGCGGCGTCCAGTTCGCTGTCGACCAGCGGGGCATAGGGCAGCGGCCGGGTGGGGCGTGCGCCCTTCTCCTGCTTGAGCGCCTGCGGGGTGTCGGGGCGCACCGGGACGTAGGAGTCGTGGCGGTCGTTGTCGGTGGGCTCGTAGGCATCGACGTCCGGGAGTCCGGGGCGGCCGGTGTGCTTGAGCGAGAAGTCGAAGGCCGACGTGAGGTCACCGCAGACGGCGCGGCGCCACGGTGAGATCTTGGGCTCGTGGACGCCGAAGCGCTGCTCCATGAAGCGGATGATCGAGGTGTGGTCGAAGGTCTCCGAGCACACGTAGCCTCCGGTCGACCACGGCGAGACGACGAGCATCGGCACGCGCGGACCCAGACCGTAGGGGCCGGCCTGGTTCTCGGAGTCGCCCTTGTAGTAGTCGGCGGAGGTATCCATCGTCGCGTCGCCCTGCTCCGTCGTGGCGGGCACGTAGGGCGGGACCACGTGGTCGAAGTAGCCGTCGTTCTCGTCGTAGGTGATGAACAGAGCCGTCCGGCTCCACACCTCCGGATTGGAGGTCAGCACATCCAGTACCTGCGCGATGTACCAGGCGCCGTAGTTCGTCGGCCAGTTGGGGTGCTCGTCGAACGCCTCGGGCGCAGTGATGTACGAGATCTGGGGCAGCTTGCCCGCACGAACGTCGGCGCGCAGGTCGTCGAGCAGCTCACCGCTCTTCTTGATCTCGGTGCCGCGCCGCGCCTTCTCGTACAGTGCGTCACCCGGCTTCGCCTTGCGGAAGTTCTCGTTGTAGAGCAGCGTGTTGCAGCCGTAGCACCCGATGTAGGCGTCCTCGGTCCAGCCCCATTCACCTTCGCCGTTCAGGCCGTTGCCGATGTCCTGGTAGTACTTCCAGGAGACCCCGGCCTCCTCAAGCCGCTCGGGGTAGCTGGTGCCGACGTTGCCCGGCTTGTCGCCGGAGACGACCTGGCCCCCAATGCCGGTTTCGTCGCCGCCCTGGTAGCCCGTCCACATGTAGTAGCGGTTGGGTTCGGTGTTGCCGATGTACGAGCAGTGGTAGGCGTCGCACACGGTGAACTTATCCGCGAGGGCGTAGAAGAACGGGATGTCGTCCCGGGTCATGTACGCCATCGTCTCCTCGGACTTGGCGGCGATCCAGCCGTCGTACGCGCCGTCGTTGAGCGCCTTGTGGCTGCCGTTCCAGCTGTGGTCGAGGCCCGCGAGGAACTTCATGCCGAGGTCCTCGTCGTCCGCCCGGTAGGGCAGCACTTCGGTCGCGGAGCCCGGTTCCTTGGGCTGGTGGAAGACGGACTTTCCGTTCGGGAGCGTCACGGGACGGGGGTCGCCGTGGCCGCGTACCCCCTTCATCGCGCCGAAGTACTGGTCGAAGGAGCGGTTCTCCTGCATAAGGACCACGATGTGTTCGACGTCCTTGAGGGAACCGGTACGGCGCGCCGCCGGGATCGCCGCGGCCCGGTCGATACTGCTGGAGAGGGCCGCAAAGCCCGCAGTTGCTCCCGTTATTTGAAGGAAGCGGCGCCGATTGAGTTCGGGCATGGCTGAAGACCTCATAAGGATGCGCGAGACAGCAGAGACGCGCGAAGTCTGCCAAGGTCACAGCTATCGCGGAAGCCTTGTGTCGACTAAGTGGCGCTACATCCTCTTTGGTCGGAAAAAGAACGAACCATGCCCGCCTGCTCCCTGCATTCACCTGCCCGTATTCCCTTTTGTGGACAAGCGAATACGTGCCCGGACACCGTGTCAGCGCGGCCCCACCCCTGCGTGACCTGCTGGTTTCTCTGCCGATGCCGCGATTCGGCAATCGGATCGTGCTCGCCGTAGACGTCTCCCCGTGGCTGCGCTCGGACACGGCCTGCTCGCCGGAGCGGCTGTTCTGCCACGTCCATGGCCGTTCTCGGGAGGCCGCGCAGATCATTCCAGGCTGGCCGTACTCGTTCATCGTCACGCTGACGCCGGACCGTACTTCGTGGACGCAGGCCCTGGACGTGGTCCGGCTGGGGCCTGTCGACGATGCCGCGGCCGTCACCGCCGACCAGCTACGGGCCGGGCACAACGGAAGTGGCGTCGGTGCCGTCCGTGGTGCGGTTTGCGCTCGGAGTTGCGTCCCAAGCTTTCTGAAGGGCGACATCAGTGTCATGGCATGCGAACAAGAATGCCGTGTAGGCCGCGCGTCGTGGTTCGAGCCGGCCGGTTCGTCGCTGTTCCCGAAGTTGGCGTCGCTCGTGCATCAAGGTGAAGCCACCGGCAACCGCGGCTCCTGCGATGGCGCTGAGTGCCCCGATAAGGGTCCCCCATGGCACAACATGGAACGTATTGAAGCACCGTCAATTAGATCAAACCATCCCCAGCAGGGAGAAGCCGACGGGCTGCCGGATTTCATAGCGTCCGCGTCCGTGTACTCGTTGAAGCTCAGCCAAGTGTGAATCAGGGCCACGCCGACCGCGACCGCGTCGCGATCTGCGGAAGTTCCTACGGCGGCTATTCGGCACTGGTCGGCATCACCTTCACCCCTGACGTGTTCGCCGCAGCAGTCAACCTGTGCGGCATCTCCGACCTGGCCAACTTCATACGTACGCTGCCCACGTTCGCTCGGAGCCTGATCGGCAACAACTTCCTCGCCTACGTCGGCGACCCCGACGTCCCCGAGCAGGAGGCCGACATGCGGGCCCGTTCGCCCATCACCAAGGTGAACCAGGTCCGTACCCCGTTGATGGTGGTGCAGGGCGCCAACGACGTGCGCGTGGTGCAGGCGGAGTCGGACCTCATGGTGAAGGCGCTGCGCGGCCGCGGAGTGGAGGTCGAGTACCTGGTCAAGGAAGACGAGGGCCACCGCTTCCAGAAACCTGAGAACCTCGTCGAGATCCACTACCTGCTGGAACGCTTCCTCGCCCGCCACCTGGGCGGTCGAAGGGCCTGACGGTGCGCCGCCGCGACGTAGAAAACACCCCGTAGTCGCGCGGACCGGACCAGGCAATCGCATGCCCGCGCCGACCGGGACAGGCGTGCTGTTCAAGGGCGACGAGCCGGTGCTCGGCTTCGCCTCGATGGGCACGGGCCTGCATCAACGCACACTGCAAGCACTGCTGAACTACGCCGCGTTCGGCATGAGTGTTGAAGAGGCCGTGAGCACAGCCGACTTCTACCTGCCCCAGGTCGACTCCGAGCCGGGACAGGCCACCGTCGTCGTCCCGGACGGCCGCTTCGATCCTGCCGTCCTGGACGGCACCGGACTCGACTGGCGCGAGGTGGACGGCGAGGACGCCCGCCTCGGCGGCGAGGGGCTCTGGGCGGCGGTGGAGCGGGACCCTGCAACTGGCCGCTTGAGCGCGGCGTCCCCCAACCGCAACAACAGCGGAGCCCGCGCCTATCGATCCGACTCCGATTGTTGATCGGACTCCGCCCACGCCTTCTCGCCAGTGCACGGGCGGGTTCGTGGTGCTCGTTCCACGCTCACGCTGTGGCCGCCCGACGACTTCGCGCTGCCGCCGTTGACGACGACGGATGTCGGGCGGGCGGGCGGCGGCGTCGTAGGCGGCGTGCGCGCCGGTGGCTCCCATACCGCTGTCGCCGGCCGGTTCCCAGACCATCTCGGGGCTGCCGCCCTGCCACTGGTTGACCCACACGATGCCCACAGGCAGCCGGGCTGCGGCGTCGACGTGTGCCGGGTCGTCGGTGTAGACCGTCGCGGCCAGGCCGTGGCGCGACCGGACCGAAGGTCTCCTCCGTCATCACCAGCATCGTGTCGTCCACGCCGGTGAGCACCGTCGGCGGGTGGAAGAAGCCCTTGCCGGTCGGCTCCTCGCTCCCGGTCCGCACCTTGGCATCGCGCTCGACTGCGTCGGCGACGTGTAGGCGCACGATGTCCCGCTGCCGCTCGTCGACCAGCGGGCCGAGCACCTCACCGGGAGCGTACGTCTCCGCCGCGGCCACCAGGGCCCCGGTGAACTCCTCGGCGACATCCTGATGGATGTAGATCCGCTCCATGGAGGCGCAGATCTGCCCGGTGTTGAGGAAGGCGCCGTGGGCGACAGCCTCCGCCGTGTTCTGGACGTCGATGCCCGCGTCGACCACCACCGCGTCCTTGCCGCCGAGTTCAAGCATCGCCCAGGACCAGGTTCATCACTCCGTCCGGCAATGTCAGCAATGCAGACTCCGGCCGAACTGTCCAAGTGGGGTTGGATAGACCCATCCCCGCGACACGCGTGACAGCTTCCCCCGCCTCGGCCATGACGGGGACGGATGCCTCACCCGCGCCGAGTTCGCGGCCCTGTGGACCCAGTTCTGGATCAGCGACAATGCCGCAGAACCCGGCAACCTGATGTGCGGCCGACTTCCCGGCCCGCCCTCCCCCTCCGGGAGCCCGGCCCGGGCCGCGGGTCCGGACAGTCGCCCGGATCCGCAGCTCTTTTGCCCTCCTCCTGCCTCGAGCAGCTCGAGCGGGCGCGGTGAGGTCGATGCCTGTCCCATGGCCACCCACACGGCCGCCCACATAGCCACCAGGTCGGCCCGATCACTCTCCTGACACGGGCCGGACGTGAGAGCAACGGCCCCAGCGTGGATCAGAGGTGCGACGGCCCGGCCCTGCGGACGTGCAGCACACTTCCGTCCAGAGGCAGCGGTGCCACGTCGACCAGGGTGAGGCCCGCCTCGGCGAACAGCCGGGCGTAGTGGTCGGCCCGCCTCTCTCGGCCGCCGACGTTGCACATCATGTGCAGGTCCCAGGCCGTGGCCAACGAGGCCGAGCCGTCGGCGGGCAGGACACGTTCGACGACGAGCAGATCGGCGGTGGCGGGCATGGCGCGGGCACAGTGGCGCAGGATCTCGCGGCAGCGCTCGTCGTCCCAGTCATGCAGGACGCGGGACAGTACGTACACCTCGCCGCCCGCGGGCACATCGGCGAAGTCGCCCGCCCTAAAGCCGCACCGCTGCGTGTGCCCGGCCGCGCCGAGAAGGCGGCGGGCGGCTTCGACCGTGTGCGGGCGTTCCAGTAGGAGGCCCTGCAGGCGAGGGTGAGCGGAAAGGATTCGGCAGAGCAGTTCGCCGTTGCCGCCCGCGATGTCGACCACGGTGGCCCCGTCGGCCGCCGCGGCCAGGACCGGATGGGCGGGCAGCGGGTCGAACATCCTTGAACCAGCGGCCATCGACTGGTCGAAGAGTTCCGCGAGTCGTGGATCACGGGCGAAGTGGTCGAAGTGGTTGTCGCGGAAGCGCTGCTCGAAGGCGACCTGCCCGGTGCGCACGGTGTGGTCGAGCCCGGCGAAGGACTCGTAGAACACTCCTCCGTACATCAGCGCCAGAGCCCGCATCGACCCTTCGGTGTCCGAACGCAGCAGCCCGCCGGTTTCCGTCAGACGGTAACCGTCACCCTCCTCGCTGACCACACCGAGCATCGTGAGATAGCGCAGCAGGGTGGCCAGGTTCGGCTCGAACGCATCGACGTCCCGCGCCAGCTCCGCGACGGCCATGCTCCGCTCCGCATCCATCGCGTCGGCCACCCCCAACCGTGCGAACGCGGCCAGGGCCTGCGTCGTCCACGCCCCTGTCAGCAGGCGCAGCAGGCTCTCGGCAGGCTGCCGCCTGCGGTATTCGTCGAGGTGCGCGGCAAGGAGGTCACGGTGGTCACCGGGGACATACAGCTCTACGCGCCGGTACCCCGCCTTGGCCTGCGCGGGCGCGGCGAAGTAGAACACCGTGCCGTTCTCATGCGGGTTGTAGCCACCGCCGTCGGGCGTGGCGCCGTACCGTCCCAAGGCCGCGCACAGGCCGCGCAAGACCAACGGGTCCGCCGCCTTGACCTCGAAGGCGACATGCGCCTCGTGCTGCTGTTCCCGCTCGTGCGCGGCGAGCGTGTCAAGGGACGACCCCGGCGGCACGGTCAGCGTGAACACCTCGACCATGCGCCGCGCGCCGTCCGCGCAATCCACCTCGGGGCGCAGGATTTCGACGGTGAGGTCCGCCGCACACCGCTGGTGCCGTACGGCCAGACGTTCGCGCACGATGACGCTCGGCTGGGGCGGCGCCTCCACGACGAGACCGCAGTCGGTGAACATGGCGTGCAGCGCCGCCTCGTCCGGCGGGAAGACCAGGAGCGCAGCGTGCGAGAAGTCGCAGCGCTCCGCCAACGCCCGCAGCTCCGGGCCGTCGAGCCCGGGCAGCAGGAGCGCAAGCAGTGCGGCGGTGTCCTGCTCCTTGACGAAGTCGACCGCCGCGCGCAGGCGAGACGTATCGCCCGACAATGTCGTGATCATTGCGGGAGGTTCCTCATTCCGGGTTCAACGCATGCGCACGGACGTACGCACACGGACATACGCGCACGGATGTACGCGAGTGAAGGGGTTCGGGGAAGAGAGGGGGCTACACGCCCACGTAGTGCTCCGCGAACCAGTCCTGCTGGCTGCGCGAGGTGCGCAACGAGGCAAGACGCGAGCGCCGCAGGGAGTTGTGGAACAGCGATTCACCGTCCGTACCGGACGGGCCGTGCAACAGGCCGATCATCCAGTGGGAGAACTCCTGTGCACGCCAGATGTGTGTCAGGCATCGCGCCGAGTAGGCGTCGAGGCCGGCGGTGTCCCCCAAAGTGAGGGCGTCGATCAGGGCACGAGCCAGGAGCGCCGCTTCGAGCACCGCGAGATTGGCGCCCTTCGCCGCGGACGGACTGATCAGCCCGGCGGCGTCACCCGCGAGGAACAGCGCGCCGTGACGCAGCGGTTCGAGCACGTCGGACTCCAGGTCGAGGACTGACCGCTGCAGGATGGGCCCGCGGCGCAGCGGGCCGTACTCGCGTGCCCGCATGCGCAGTTCCAGTTCGTCCCAGATCCGCTCCTCGGACCATGCGCCGGCCGGGGTGCCGCGCTCGCACTGCAGGTAGTAGCGGGTGACCTCGCTGGTGCGGGCCATGTGCCCGGCGAAGCCCCGCTCGTGCACCGCGTACCCGACGGCATCCAGGCTGGGCGGCGCCTGGGCGAGCAGCCCCAGCCAGGTCACGCCGTGATCACGGTGGTGACGGACCGTTCCGGCAGGCAGGGAGCGCCGGGCCGCGCCGTGACGCCCGTCGCAACCGGCCACGTACCGGGCACGCCACAGACCGGGCCGCCCGTCGGCCTCGCGTACGGCTACCGCAGGCCGTTCGCTGTCGGCATCGCGCACGGCTACGGCCTCGGCGGCGAAACGAATCTGCCCGCCGCGTGCCAGGAAGCGCGACAGCAGGTCGGACACCAAGTCCTGCTGCGGGTAGACGGTATGGCTCTCTCCCCGGCCGAGCCCGCTGTAGTCCAGCCGGAAACGGCCGTCCCCGGTGCGGAACTCACAGGTGCCGTGCGTCCGTCCGCGCCGGTGCAGGCCGTCGGCAAGACCATGCTCGTCGAGGATCCGCACAGTGTTGGCGGCCAGGAACCCTGCGCGTGACCGCGTCTCGACATGGGCGCGCTCGGCCCGCTCCAGGACGACGCAGTCGATCCCGCTGTCCATGAGGATGTTGCCGAGCACAAGCCCGGCCGGACCGGACCCCAGAACAATCACACCGGTCGCATGGTCAGCCTGCCGCGGCCGACTCTTCCCGTCTGTCACGAGGCCAGATACTAAGGAGGCCAAACTCATCCTTCGCACCCAGATCACCCAAATGCCTGTATCCAATGGGAAAAACAGTCACGCGGATTCATCCACCGGCGCGCGGACCCCGGCGCGCGCCCGCCGGTGCCATAGCCATCCACTCACGCGGCTCACTCATCGCCATCCCGGCCATCGCTCCCCCGCCGCCGGGTACCGCACGCAATGGGCCACCCACCACCGGTACACGCGCCAGCACCCCGCGACCGACCACGACGAGGCCGGGTATCCGCGGCCCCGCACCCCAGACACCCGGCTCCGTCAACACCGGCCCCGACCCATCACTGGTTACCCAATCCGGGTACCCGACACAAACAGCGCCCCACACCCGCAGACCAGACCACAGTCCTCAGAACCGCTCCCGGACACAGAACCGGCACCGACACCCCGCAGACGCCAGGACATCGGCGAGTTCCACGAAGGCCATCGGCCACGGCCCGCAGCCCGTGGCCGATGGCCGATCCGGTCGCATCGGCCAACTCATCACCGGATCTGCGACACCCGATCAGAGTGGTCACACGCTGACCGATTAATTGAACCTGAGACCAACCGGCCACCGGCAACCGACCCTTGACGCCGACCCGGCACCAACCCCAGCGGCCGGTACCGAAACCGCTCCCGGCCGTCCCCGCGCGTGCAGGAAGCACCCGTACAGCCCCTACGCCGACCCCGAGGGTCCATCCCCGCGCGTGCAGGGAGGAGAGGGAGGACTCCATGGCGCTCATGCCGTAGGCGGGTCCATCCCTGCACGTACAGGGAGCAGGGTGAGAGCTCGTGCTCAGACTTCCGAGGTAGTACCACGCTGAGCACCGTGACCTCCTGGAGGGCAAGCACTTTCGGAGCCAACCGAAACTTCTTGCCCACGCTCCGGACGCTCTGCAAGCCTTACAGAGACACCACGCACAGACAACGACGAATATCCGAGACCACTTCGAGATCAGCACCCTCATCAGCGGCTTCTTACGGATCATGGACGAGCGGCGGTTCGACGAGGGCTGGGCCGGGGCCTACTTCACCGACGATCTACGGACGACGCCGCCGCTCGGTGTGGCCGAGGGCGCCGACGCGGTACGCCACGTAGAGGAGGCCGCCGGCCGGTTCGCCGCCACCCTGCACGTCTCCTCCGACGTCCTCGTCCGGGCAGAACCGGGCGCGCGGACGGCCGATTCCTCCTGGAACGCCCACATGACCCACGTCCACCTGGACTCCACCCTCCAAGCACGGGGCGAGGGCGCCAACCCCCTATTCACGGTGGGCGGCATCTACGAGGGGAAACTCCGACGCACCGACAGCGGCTGGCGCATCAGCCGCATGTCCGTACGCGCCGTCTGGACCACGGGCGAGCCGCCTGTCCTGCCGGAGGAGACCGCCACTCGCGTCGCGGAACTGACCGGCGCCCAGGCATCGAGCTGAGCCCGACGGCTCATGGGCGGAGCCAGAGTCGGATCGAGGCGATGGTGACGGTGCCGTGGAAGATGTAGACGCGCTTGTCGTATCTCGTCGCGACCGCCCGGGAGTTCTTCAGCGCGTTGATCGTCCGCTCTACTTCGTTCCTGCGCTTGTAGATCGACTTGTCGAAACCGGTGGGCCGACCGCCCTTGCTGCCGCGGTGCTTGCGGTTGGCCCGCTGGTTCAGTGGTTCAGGGATGGTGTGCTTGATCTGGCGTCGGCGCAGGTAGAGGCGGTTGCGGCGGGAGGAGTACGCCTTGTCGCCGCCGAGATGGCAGGCGCGGCGGCCTCTTGCGGGCCCCGGCGGCGTGCTGGTGGGCCCGGCAGGAGGTGGAGTCCACGCTCACCATCGACCAGTCGATGCGGCCTTCCGCGTCGGCGTCGGACAGGACAGCCGCGAAGACCTGGTCCCATGTGCCGTCCGCCGACCAGTGCCTGTGTCGCTCGTACACGGTCTTCCACGGACCGAATCGCGCAGGCAGATCCCGCCAAGGCGCCCCGGTGCGCTGCCGGTACAGGATCCCGTTGATGATCCTGCGGTGGCTTGCCCAACGCCCGCCACGCTGGCCGGAAGTCGGCAGATATGGCTTGAGCCGTGCCCACTCCGCGTTCGTTAGATCTCCCCGTCCCATGGCCATGCCAACGACCCGCGACGGCGACAGTCACATGATCCGCCGAACAGGCCCTAGGACGTTTCGTTCGGATCTTGCGAGGCTTGTCATACTTCCCGAGTGGAGATGCAAGCCGAGGAGGCAGCACGGCGTTGGCTGGCTGATCAAGGCGTCAGCCGGGTGCGCGACGGGTGGGTGAGCGACGAGGAACCGGACGCGTTGCTCACCGCCAACCAGGTGGCGCAATCCTGGGCCGGTGATGTGTTCGCCGAAGACCTGGATGCAGCCGACCAGGTGCGGTTGGCTTTCGGGTTGCTGGATCTCCTCGACGAGTACTGGGTCACGTGCGAGATCCGGTTCGCGAACGAGGGTGCGGAGGGTCCCCTGCCGGTCGACGTACTGTGGGACGGCTACCGTCAGCGGCTGGAGGCGGACCGGGACGCCGAAGCCGTCACCTACTCGCTGTGGGTGGACTGGTTCGAGGATCACGCCACTTCCGCGACGGCCTTCGCCGAGGTTCTCGGTAACGAAGTCGACCGGGTGGTGGCCGAGCGATCGGAAGCCCTGCTCCGCCGAGCCCGTCGGGTTCTGGAGTGTTCGGGCCCGGTGCGCTGGTCGGTGAAGGAGCTGACATATCGCACCGCCATGCGGCTTCCTGCCCTGCACTCGGCTGTCTTCCGCGGCCTTCTGGCGTGCTTCCACGACGTCTACGGCGACGTGGAGCCGACTGCCGCACTGGCCTTCCTCTGCCGGCTGGATCTTCCCGCGAACACCCCGCACTTTGCCGAACTGCGCCACGTGCTTGCCGCGGGGCACAAGAATCACTACCGCAGCCCTGGCGCCTGGGACGATGCGGTTCGCTCCTGCTCCTGAGTCGTTGGCCTGGCAGACCAAAGAAAGATGCTGGCGACGTGGAGTCCGGCCAGGTAGATGGTTGCGGTCTTTTCGTAGCGGGTGGCGAGGCCCCGCCACTGCTTCAGGCGGTTGCTGCAGCGTTCGACGCTGTTGCGCTGCTTGTATGCCTCGCGGTCGAAGGCGGGTGGGCTGCCACCTCGGCTGCCGCGCCGCAGCCGGTGGCCGCGTTGATCGGCCGGAATGGGAATGACCGCCCGGATTCCGCGCTTGCGCAGATGCTCGCGGATCGCGCGGGAGGAGTACGCCTTGTCGGCCAGGACCACGTCCGGCCTGGTACGGGGACGTCCTCGCTGCCGAGGCACGCGGAGGCGGGCCATGACGTGAGCGAAGGAGGGTGCGTCACCGGCCTGTCCGGCGGTGAGCACGAAGGCCAGTGGTCGGCAGTGGACATCGGAGGCGAGGTGGACCTTCGTGGTCAGTCCGCCGCGAGACCGGCCTATGGCATTGTCATCGGGCTCACCGGCCGGGGCCCCTTTTTGCGGGCCCCGGCTGCGTGCTGGTGAGCGGGCACGACAACGGAGTCGACTGAGACGGCCCAGCTGAGGTCTTCCTCGGCGTCGGCCTGTGCGATGAGCGCGGTGAACACCCGTTTCCAGGTTCCGTCGATGGCCCACATCCGCAGCCTGTTGTAGACGCCCTTCCAGTTCCCGTATTTCTCGGGCAGATGGACCCACTGCGATCCGGTCTGGAACTTCCAGGCGATCGCATCGATCACCTCACGATGATCCCGCCACCGGCCACCCCGCTGCGGCGTCCGGTCTGGCAACAACGGCTCGATCCGCGCCCACTGCGTGTCAGTCAACGGGACACCCAGGCCAACGATCAGATGATCCAAACGAAACGGCCTAGGTCCCCCTGCGTGTACCCGTGTTGAGCCCGGTGTTGGGGATGGGGCTGGCTGCAGCATTGCTGTAAGGGAACGAGCTTTGCTGGTAGGGCAGTTGACGATTCTGTCGGTGTGGGCTTCGCTGGCAAGGACCTAGATCCCCTCGCCGATAGGTAGACGCCTATGTCCCCCGATTACGCCAAGAAGCTGAAGCGCGCTGACGAGGACGTTGCGCGGTCGAAGAAGGCGAAAGAGATTGCGGCCAGTGACCCTGACCGGGCTGAGCATCTGGCCAAGTCCATCACCACCGATCCCGCGCTCAGGGACTACACGCTGTTCAGAGTGACGGAGCGAGTGGCCGCCACTGACCCCGACCGGGCTGAGCTCATTGCGAAGTCCATCGAGGACGAAGAACTCAAAACGCAGGCGAAGGAGGGCATAGCGTATGAGCGGCGTAAGTAGCTCGCGGGATCGTCGGTAGCGCCGGACCGTGGCGTCGCCCTGGAGGCCCTGGAAGCGGCCTGTTCGCGGTCGAGGCGGATTGGGTCGGAACCGGGTGTGACGGTCACGGCTGCTGCTGTTCGAGGAACTGGGCTTCGAGATCTGCGATGCGTTTGTCGGAAAACCGCAGGGTGGGGCGGGGCGCTTTCGAGTCGTTCCTGGAGCTTGCAGTGTTCCTGCGTGATCACGTCGACGCGGTGCTTGAGGGTGGATTTCTCGCTGATCAGGGCCTGAACTGACTCGCTGGGAACCATCTGGTCAAAGTCGCGGATCTGTCCCATCAGCTCGCCGATACGTTGGCACTGGGTGAGGATCTCTTTCTGGGCTCGCCCCAGTTCTTCCTCGGCGTTCAGCGCGCGCTCGCGCCAGGTCGCTTCGATCCGATCACGTTCCTCCCGGTTCTCGCGGTCGTGGCGGCTGCGGCTTTCGGCGACCGCGTTCTTGACGAGGGTGCGAGCGTCGCTGTTCTCGTAGAGGAACGTGGCTGAGACTCCGGCCCGCATGTCAGTGGCGCGGTCGGGCATACCTTCCACACTTCGCCCCACGACCGCTCGCATCCGAGATCGGGCAGGTGCGTGAAGACGGTCCCCCACTGCGCCTATACGGCTCTGAACGCCACCCACATCCCCCTGCTCCTCGGCGTGAGCCCAGTTTGGCCTGACCGGCCCCGGGGCCCCGTACTCGGCCTCCGCCATTCCCCCGCGCACGCGGGAAGCAGAACGGGTAGCCGGAGGAACCCCTCCTCAAAGCGGGTCCATCCCCGCGCGTGCGGGGAGGAGCGGGACCGGCAGCAGCAAGCCACCGACGACCTGGATGCCGCCCAGCACGACCTGCTGGCCTTCACCGCGTTCCCACGGGAAATCTGGCGGCAGATCTGGTCCAACAATCCGAAAGAGCGGCTGAACAAGGAGATCCGCCGCCGCACCGACGTGGTCGGCATCTTTCCCGACCGCACCGCCGTCATCCGCCTGGTCGGAGCCGTGCTGGCCGAGCAGAACGACGAGTGGACCGAGGCCCGCCGCTACATGGCCCGCGAACTCCTGGCCAAAGCCCGCCTCCACCCCATCGAGTCAGAAACCGAGGAGACCACCATCCCGACCGAACTGACCGCATAACCTCAAAACGAGATCACCGAGTGGCCATCAATACACCACTCCAGCGGACGTGATCCCGCCCTCACGGCACGGGGCGTACAGCCAGGGTTTACCCGCCTGCGCCCCTGGGTTGAGTCTCACTTCAATCCTGCGGTTGACGCGACAGGGCAACAACTTCCCCTAGTTTCAGGGGATATCGGAGCCGGCTGACCACCGGAGCCGAAGGCCACATGCCTACTCAGGTACCCAATCGGGGAATCCGGTGCGTGGCCGGAAGGAGCAAACTGACATGCCAATACGCACTCAACGTGGCAAAGTCCTGGCCGCCACCGTCCTTCTCGGCGCATCCCTCCTCGCGGTCTCACCCGCGGCCGCATCGCCGGGGCGTGAACCGGCTGCTGCCGCCTCCTGCCTGGGCGGCGCATGGAAGTACGACAAGGTGTCCGGGGAGATCGACGCGCCGCCGGGCACCCTCTACTACCGCACGACCTCCCGGTGTGCTGACATCCAGGTCAAGCCGAGCAACGGCACGGTGCTCAAGCTGTGTTACCTGAAGAACCACGACCAGAATCAGATGGTCTGCAAGAGCGAGGTCAACGCACCGGGCGGCCGGTGGACGATCCTGGGGACCGACTTCAAGGACGGCGTCGAGTTCTGGCTCCGATTCAGCAACGCCGGCGCCCACAAGACCGGCCTGGTCGCGGCCTGACAGCTCCACGGCCCGCGCCGTTCGATCGTGCCCCTCCCCCGTTATGTTTTCCGCGGTCCTGCAAGAGGGCCGCGGAAAACATAACGGGGGCTGAGTAGTGCCCCGCTCGGCCGAGAATTGACAGTTTGTTACTCGCTACTACTGGGTTCTCTGGTACGGCTGGCCGAAACTGTCAAAACCTGACAGGGCGCGCATGCTCCACGCCTCCGCACTTGTGTTAGAGCGCACTCCAATTCCT
The DNA here is from genome assembly GCF_053606205.1 of Streptomyces sp. NPDC055239. NCBI lineage: Bacteria > Bacillati > Actinomycetota > Actinomycetes > Kitasatosporales > Streptomycetaceae > Streptomyces > Streptomyces sp. NPDC055239. The sequence goes on from NZ_JBSGRD010000013.1 coordinate 51,972, forward strand.
AGGTTCGGAAGCATGCGATACATCAACTCGGAACGACCGGAGTGGAAGTCTCCGCCATCACCCTCGGCTGCATGAGCTTCGGCGAGCCGGACCGGGGCGGCGAGTCCTGGGCGCTGGGCGCGGACGCCAGCCGGGACATCATCAAGCAGGCCCTCGAGAGCGGCGTCAACTTCCTCGACACGGCCAATGGGTACAGCGCCGGAAGCAGCGAGGAGATCGTCGGCCAGGCGGTCAAGGACTTCACCCGGCGCAAAGAGGTCGTTCTCTCCGCCAAGGTCTGGATGCCGATGCGCCCCGGCCCGAACGGCGCCGGGCTGTCCCGCAAGGCGATCTTCGCCGAGCTCGACGCCTCCCTGAAGCGGGCGTGGATCTGGCCGACGGTGCCGCACTGGGGATCGCCGGAGTCACCGCGCTGCGGGTGCTGCGCAAGCGTTCCCTGCTGGCGCGCGACGTGCTGGTCACCGGCGCCAGCGGGGGCGTGGGGCACTTCGCCGTCCAGTTGGCGGCGCTGGCGGGCGCCCGGGTGACGGCACTGGTGGGTTCGCCGGACCGGGCCGCCGGGCTCCGCGAACTCGGGGCCGACAAGGTCCTGACCGACCTGGCCGAGACCGAGTGCCGGTTCGACCTCGTCCTGGACACGGTCGGTGGGCCGCTGATGGCCCAGGCGTGGAATTCCCTCGCCGAGGGCGGCACCATCCACGTGGTCGGGTACTCCTCGGGGCAGGACACCACGTTCCCGTCAGGGGTCCTGTTCGGCTTCGGCGAACCCCGCAGCATCGCCACCTACGGCGACATGACGCCTCCACTCCCTCTTGCACGCCTACGTCAACGACATCACCACCCGCCGCGGCTGCACCCACGTCACCTACCCCACCGCCACGGACTCCCCCGGCCCGTGATGGCCCCGCATCTCGGGCGCGCTGGCCTGGGCGGTCCGCCTTGGAAGGGGCCGGTCCGCCACAGAGTGCCGTCCCACGGCGTCTGCTGCAATGTCTCCGGAGCAGCACGGCCCAGGAGAAGGCGGCGCACAGTGCGGAGCCTCAGGCGCCCGGATCTGGCCATGTGCAGCGGAACGGGAGCCGAGCAAGCACGCGCCCGTTGGTGGCTCAGCCCTGCGCAGTTACTCTCACGCCCGCTCGGCCTGTTCGGCCACAGGTTCCGTCACCCCGGCCCGGCGTCGCCGTAGCGGATGGGTCGCCCTGTCCCTGACGAGGAACAGGTGCACTCCCAGCGGAAGCAGGAAGAGGGGCAGGGACGCCCACGCCAGTCCGGGCAGGCGGTACCTGCCCATGGGCGTCCAGGAGCCGGCCTGGTAGCCGAGGGTTACATACGCGTCGCCTCCGACGGCCCGGGTGTCCAGGGAAACCCCCGTCGGGTCGTTGCCGTCTCCAGGCCTGTAGAGACCGCCCAGCGCGTAGTAACGCCCGTAACGGGCCCGGCCCTCCTCGCTGAAGTGGACGGTGACTTGCTGACCGTAGGAGAAGACGGAAGACGGCCCGCGGTCCGGCCGGTCCCACGTGATCACACACCCCATGCCCCTGCCCTGCACACAACTGCCGGGCAACTCCATACGCACAGGATGTCCGTAGCGCATGGCGTAACCGGGCGTGTCGTACTGGGACGATGAGACCGCACCGAACACAGCCACCAAAACAGCGACAGCGACCGGCAACACGGTAAGCGTCACCCGGGCCCGGACCAGAGACAGGACGGACACGGTCGCCGCACCCACGACGGCGACGGCAAGCAGCATCAACCCCAGTCCGTGAGCCCGCGGCTCGGTGACGAAAGCACCAACGCCCAGACACCCCGCTGCCACCGCCAGCGCGCCCGACACGTGCACTGCCAGCGGCAGACCGCGTACCCCCATGTCGTACCGCACGATCGGGACCGCCGACACCATCAGCGCGAAGAGGCCAGCGATCGCCCACGCACAGCCGTTGTCGGAGATCACTTCAGCCACCGCCAGTTCCAACAGGACAATGGTCGCCACGACGGTGAGGAGGTTGAAGCGGTACAAGGGCGAGATGTCATCCCAGTCGCCGGGCGTGTCTTTCGCGCCCTTCGCGCCCTTCTTCAGGGGGACGCCCCCGGCGTCCGTGCCGGGCCGGACGGCAGGGTCGGGCCGTGACGGTTTCTCCGCTGTTTTCACACCCCCGTCTCCCCAGGCGGCAAGTACAGCCGCGAAGGGCACGCCCACTACGGCTGCTGCAATCGCCGCCAAGATGCCCTGGACCACTGTCATGCGCGCCCTCTGTTCGTCGTGTGTGTGGACCACCGAAGGCCCCAGCCTGTCAAGGGCCGGACGCCGGGATGGGTCAAGAGGCAAAGACAACCGGTTCGAGGCAACGGAACCGCAAGCCGCCACTCGCGTACCGCATCCGCCCACGCGTCGCCTCGCACGGCGCCGACGGATCAACAACCTCAGCACCACTACCCCGATCAGCGCGGCCCGCCGACACAAACCACCGCCGCACCACGGCCGTCAAGCCCCCGCCGCCCTCATCCCACGCGGAGAGCAGGCCGGCCGCCCACGCGCGAATCCGGTTGGCGAGGGGTCGTCCCCGCGCGCACGGGGACCTCGGGGATCCCAATCGGGCGGTCAAGGAGTTCCAGCGGTCCGTCCGGACCCGAGGAGCACAGTTCTGCCGCACCCACGCGGTCACACTTGGGTATATGGGGGCCACACAGATCAAGCAGGGCAGTGTTGAGGAGGCCTGCGCGACCTGGACCAACGTCCTGGACGCGATGGAGGACGGCATCTACTCGGGCCGGGCTCGCGGAACCGTAGATGACATGCGCCGACTCCTATCGCGCGCGTGGGATTCCAGCCGTTGGGGTTCTCAATGCGCGCGCGACCGCGTACCTGGCCCACGTAGATTGACCACTCCGATTTGGGTCCTAGCGGAGGGCAGGAGCATGACGTTGGAGATCGAGCCCATCGGAGAAGTCGTTGAGGGCCGAACCGAGGTCGCCGACGACTTCTGGGGTGGCGTCGAGTCCGTGATTCAGCTTGATGAGGGGAAGTTCCCCCTCGAATCCGTGCAGGGCCTTGAGGAGTTTTCCCACCTGTTGGTGGTGTGGCACTTCAACCAGGCGTCGCCAGAGGACGTCGAGTATCACGCGCGGAGCCCCCGCGGGAATCCCGCGTGGCCGGCCACAGGCACCTTGGCACACCGCAACCACAGACGTCCCAACCAGCTTGCCCAGAGCTTTCCGCGGTTGCTGAAGATCGAAGGTCTTCGGCTACGCGTGACCGATCTGGACGCAGTAGTCGGGTCGACGATTTACGACCTGTCGCCGTACTTCCAGGCGATGGGGCCGCGCGGCCCCGTGCGGGAACCAGCTTGGCCGAACGAGATGCTCGCCGACTACTGGTCCACCAAGTCGTGAAGTGGACCAGAGCCCGCTCAGACCTCCACAGCCGCCAATGGGCAATGGGCAATGGACAGCGTCAAACCCTGTCCATAACCGCCGACCCCGGCAGCAGCGCAGGGTCGGACACAGGGGCGGCGAGCATCGGTGCCGGCAGTGTCCGCGTCACAGCCCATCCCTTCCACTCCGGCCCGCCCGTCGGCAAACCGAGTGCGAGTACGCACCCGGCTACCGGCTCGACCACGGCAGGTCAGCGCACTACAACACCTCGCCGGGGGGCTGTGTGCTGAGCTCCCGGCGCACGTAAAGGCAGCGCAGCCGGACACCGGGCTGCCCGGATCCCGTGTCGTACGGTCTGATATCGCGGCCGCCCACCGTCCGCAACGGATCTCACTGGACCCGGGGTGCCGCCGGTAGGGCCGAAAGATCTGAACCAAGACCGGGAATCAGGCCGCGACGAGCTCCTGCTCGCGGTCCGGCGTCTTGACCTTGGGCTTCTTGTTCGGCAGCGAGAGCCGGAAGACCTTGTGCCACGCGGAGAACACCTGCTTGGGCAGCGGCCCGGTGACGTACTCCAGCTCGTACTTTTCGAACAGCGCGCGCACCTTCACCGCGACCTCGGCGTACCGGTTGCTGGGCAGGTCCGGGAACAGGTGGTGCTCGATCTGGTGCGACAGGTTGCCGGTCATGAAGTGCATGGCTTTGCTGCCGCTGATGTTCGCCGAGCCCATCATCTGGCGCAGGTACCACTGGCCGCGCGTCTCGCCCTTGATCGACCGGCGCTCGAAGACCTGCACGCCCTCGGGGAAGTGCCCGCACATGATCACCGAGTGGGTCCAGATGTTGCGGACCAGGTTCGCGGTGAACGTGGCGCCGAGCGTGGGGAGGAACGACGGACCCGAAAGCAGCGGGTGGATCACGTAGTCCTTGAGCACCTGCTTGCGGATCTTGCGGCCCACGGCCTTGGCCCGCGCGCGGAACTCCGGGTTGTTGCGGCGGCGCTTGTGGAGGTTCTTGGCGAGCTCCAGGTCGTACGCCGCGATGCCGTACTCGAAGAAGCAGGCGTTGATGAAGTTCCACACCGGCTGGCCGAGGTGGAACGGGTGCCACTTCTGGTCCTCGTCGACGCGCATGATGCCGTAGCCGAGGTCGTTGTCCTTGCCGATCACGTTGGTGTACGTGTGGTGCAGCTCGTTGTGCGAGTGCTTCCACTGCTCGGACGGCGAGACGTGATCCCACTCCCAGGTGGTGGAGTGGATCTTCGGGTCCCGCATCCAGTCCCACTGGCCGTGCAGGATGTTGTGGCCGATCTCCATGTTGTCCATGATCTTCGCCACGGACAGACCGGCGGTTCCGATCAGCCACGCGGGCGGGAAGATCGAGAACAACAGCACACCCCGGCTGACCAGCTCGAGCTTGCGCTGCGCCGAGATGACCTTACGGATGTAGGCGGCGTCTTTCTCGCCGCGGTCGGCGATCACCTCGTCGCGGATCGCGTCCAGCTCGCGGCCGAGCTCCTCGATCTGCTCCGCGGTCAGGTGGTCGGTGGGGTCGATGGCGGTCAAGGTGCTCCTACCGTTCGATGTCGCAAGGGCCCGCCGCGGCGGACACACAGGTCTGGATGAGGACGCCCGGCTCGGCCTCGGTGATCTCGCCGGTGCGCAGGTCACGGACGGCGCCCGCCTTGAGCGGCGTGACGCAGCCGAAGCAGATGCCCATGCGGCACCCGGAGGGCATGAGCACGCCGGTCTCCTCGCCGATGTCCAGCAACGGCGTGGCGCCGTCCGCGTCGACGGTCTTGCCGGTGACGCTGAACGTGACCTCGCCGCCGTCGCCTGCGACGACGATGCTGGGGCGGAAGCGTTCGGTGTGCAGGCGCTCTTGGACGCCGTGCTCACTCCAGTGCTCTTCGGCGGCGTCGAGCAGGCCCGCGGGGCCGCAAGCCCAGGTCTCGCGCTCGGCCCAGTCGGGCACGAGTTCGTCGAGACGGGCGATGTCGAGCATGCCGTCCGTGTCGGTGTGCACCTCGGTGAGCCGCAGTTCCTTGTCCGCGACCAGGTCGTGCAGTTCGGTGCGGAAGATCACGTCTTGCGGCTGTGGCGCGCAGTGGACCATGACGACGTCGTCGAACTCGCTGTCGCGCAGCATGCCCATCACGGGCGTGATGCCGCTGCCGGCCGTCAGGTAGAGCACCTTGGCGGGCGTGGCCCGCGGCAGCACGAAGTCGCCGGTCGGCTGGTCGAGCTGGATCAGCGTGCCCGGTTTCGCCCTGCGGACCAGGTGGTTGCTGACCTTGCCGTCCGGGATCGCCTTCACGGTGATCGTGACGCGGCCGTCCGGGCGGTTGGTCGGCGAGGTGATGGAATAGGCACGCCACAGACGCACCCCGTCGACGTCGACCCCGATCCGCACGTACTGACCGGCCGTGTGGCCGCGCCAGCCCCGTCCCGGCCTGATCACGATGGTCGCGGCGTCACCCGTCTCGGGGTGCACGGCCTCGATGCGCCCACGCAGGTCAGCGCCCGCACGCAGCGGGCTGACCAGGTCGAGGTAGTCCGACGGCAGCAGCGGCGTCGTGACCGTCTCCAGCAGTTTCCATGCCCTGCTGCGGAGGGCTGCACTCGTCATGGCTTCAGCTTGATGCGCCACAGGGCGTAAAGTCCTGACCGCAGGACGTGAATCTGGTCGGCTGAATTGTTCGCAGGGAACAAAAAATGAGCTATGCAATCCGGAAGGCCAGCGAACTGGCCCTGGATGAGACGACGGTCACCGCACTTCGGGCCGCGCTGAAGAGCACCGCCGACGAGGTCGTCCAGGCGATCATCGACGAGGTCCCTCCCTACGCCAACGCTCTTTCGGGCCGCATGGGCGCCACCATCCGCCGAGCCGTCCGCACCGCCCTGGGGCACTACCTGGACCTCGCGAGCGGGAACGCCACAGGCGGCGACGCCGGTGACGCGGCCTACGAGCTGGGCCGCGGCGAGGTGCGCGACGGCCGTTCGATGGACGCCCTGCTCAGCGCCTACCGCGTCGGCGCCCGCGTGGCCTGGCGATGCCTGGCAGCGGGTGCCGTACCCGCAGGTCTGCCCGCCGCCGAGGTAGCCAAGTTCGCCGAACTGACCTTCGCCTACATCGACGAGCTCTCCGCCGCGAGCGCGGCGGGCCACGCCGACGAACTGGCCGCCCGGGGCCGGGCCCACGAGCGCGACCTGGAACACCTGGCCCGCGACCTCCTCGCCGACGCGAGCCCGGACGTGCTGCTGGCCTCTGCTCAACGGGCCGGGTGGCAGCCTCCGGTTTCGCTGACCGCGGTCCTGCTGCCCGCCGACCAGGCCCGGCCTGCCTACCGCACGCTCGACCCGAACACCCTGGTCCTCGACGATCTGCCGGACGCCACCGGTGTGCTGCTCGTCCCCGATGCCGACCGATCACATCTCCTCAGGCAGCTAATCGACCGCGCCACCGTGGTCGGCCCGGCCCGGCCATGGACTCGTGCGTCCGCCTCGTACGCACGAGCCGTACGCGCGCGCTCCCTCTCCGCTGATATTCGCGACACCGAGGACCACCTGCCCGAGCTGGTGCTGAGCGCCGACGTGGACGCGTTCGCAGACCTGCGTGCCCGAGCCCTCGCACCGTTGCGGACCTTGCCTGCCGCGACCGCACGGCGGCTGGAGGAGACGTTGCGGGAGTGGCTGCTGCATCAGGGCAGGCGGGAGGAGGTGGCGGCGGCGCTGTTCGTCCATCCCCAGACAGTCCGGTACCGGATGTCGCAGCTGCGGGAGCTGTTTCCGGATCTCGCATCGCCACACCGGGTCCTTGAACTGACGCTTGCGGTCGGTCTTCGGGTCAGCTGACGCGTACGTCGACCGTCCACGACCGCGTCCACGAGCGGTCCACGAGCGGTCCAGGAATCGTGCCTCGTTCTCGGTGCCACCCACTGGCGCTTGTCGGGGGCGCTGTCTCTGAGAAGCGCGGTGGCGGAAACGGCTCGACCGGATCCGGTGGACGACGCGCACCGGCCCGCTCATCGAGCATCTGGTCGGCGATTTGGGCAGCTATGCCCTTAAAAAGGTCTTTCATGCCGTCGTGGAGGTTGCTTTCCTGGCACGAGCTGACCCACGGGCGCGCGGCGGGCTGCGGCCGGGTGACCGGCCGGGCTGCCGGGCCGGGTCACCAGAGGCGGGGGGCGGGGCCGCTCGCGCCGGGAACCAGCGTGGTTCTGCGACGGCCCCGCGCCTCCCCTCCGACAGGTCAACCGGATGACCGACCGGGCCGGCCTGGCACACCGCGCGAGGGATGATGGGGATGGAATGACGGAATGTGAGGTCAGGAGCTTGTATGGCTAATCGGGTCCACCGCCCCCGTGAGGACGCGGAGTTCAATTTCATCCTCGGGATGAGCGGAGTTCCGGTCCTCGCATACTTCACCGGGACATGGCCTAAGGCAATCGAGCCCTGCCGGGTGATGGACCTCGTCGTGGGTGACATCGCCGACGACTACACAGGCCGCCTGACGGCCGTCCGCGCCGACATCACGCGTTGTCCGGCCGCAACCGAGCGATACGGGATCACCGGAGCCCCGTCCTACGTCCTGCTGAAGGAGGGAGAGGCGGTGGCGCACGGCACGGGGCCTATGACCATCGCAGAGGTACGCAAGTTCCTGGACGGCCACCTCTGAGCGGCCGCTGCGGCGCGTGGCCGCAACGCACGCGCTGCCGGCCTCGGAGCTCGGCCGGCAGCGTCAGCGTGTCGAAGTCCGCTGCCAGGCCGCCGGGGTTGACCTGCGGGGCGATCGCAATGCCCGGCAAGAGCCGTGGCCTCGAGCAGGCACAACAGCCGCTTCCCGCACAACGCCGCTGCCTCCACTCAGAACCGGGCGATCCAATCGTCCACCGACCGGCCCCGAGACTCCAGCAGGTCCTCGTTCATCGTGGAGAACGCACAAACCTCACAACAGGCGCGCTTGCCGGCGCCCGGCACCCCGATGCACACGCTGACATCCGCCTCACCCAAGGCCCTTGTCCAGGGCCCGCAGCGTTTCGGCCGCCGCCTCGCGTACGGAATCGGATGGGTCAGATTCCAGGGCGGTGAGCCGGTCGCGCAGCCGCTTCTCACCTGTGGGGAGCGTGCCCGTCTGTGCCACCCAGTGGGCGATCCCCTCCGCGGCGGCCTGACGCACCCACATATGCACGTCGTCCAAGTGCCGCACGAAGAGCGGCAGATCGTGCGGGGTGCCGGCGTCCGTCGCTTTGTGCGGGTCCAGGAGCGACAGCGCGGCGGCCCGGACAAGGGGGGAGGTGGTCCGGTCCACTAGTTCCCGCAGACCAGGCAGGGCTTCCGCCAGGCCCGTGAGGACCCTTTCTGCCACCCCGACCAGGGTGGTCGCGACGCCGAGACGGGCCACCAGCGCCCGGGCGACCGCCGCGCGTTCCCACGGCCGGAACCCAGTGTCCGCCATGGCGTCCAGGCCGCGCAGCGCACCCTCGTGCACCTCGGGTGCGGCATGGTCCAGTAGGGGGAGCAGCAGCCACACGGCGTCCCATCTGCCCATATCGCCGTAGGTCCTTGCTGCCGCCCCGAGCGTGGGGGCGGCCGTTGTCGGGTCGGTGAGCAGAGCCCGCAGGAGCCGCGTGGCGGTCTTGCCGCCCGCGGACCCCAGGGCAACGGCAGCCGGCGGCCCCGCCCGCTCGTCGCTCAGCCAGCGAGAGGCCGGACCCAGCAGCCTTTCGTCACCCGATCGCCCGAGCAGGAACAGGAGTTGTGTCGCCACCGCCGGGTCCCCTTCCGCCTCCAGGGCAGCGAACAGCGCGTCCTGCGTCTCTGGGCGGTCCACCCGCTTCAGCCGGAAAGCCACGGCGCAGCGCACCTCGGTGGAAGGGCCGTCCGTCAGTTCTTTCAGCAGCGACAGCAGCAGTCGGTCAACGTGCTGGTCCGGCAGCATCCACAGGGCGTGCACGCGGGCGGCGTCCGCACCCCATCGGGCCGTACGGACCAGCTCCGCCTCGACGTCCGGGTCGTTCTCGCAAACGACGACCAGGGCCCGCGCCCGGCCCCAGACGCCATATGCCGGATCACCCAGCAGCCGGAGGAGCGCGGGAACATCACCGGGCACGCCCAGCTCCAGCAATGCATCCAAGGCGTTGATCCGCAGGTGATAGTCCGGGTCGCCGAGCAGTCGCCCATAGGCGTTCACGACCTCGCGATCGCGCAGCCCGAGCCGGACAGAGGCCAAAGAGGCCTGCCTGCGCACCGACGGATCGTCGTCGTCCATCAGCGCGGACAGGGTCTGCGCCCCGGCCTCAACGGCTCCCAGCCTGCCCAGGCCCACCGCCGCGCCTTCCCGCACCTCGGGCGCGGGGTCGGCGGCTGCCCGCAGGAGCACCGCGGCGTGCTCGGTGTCGCCGAGTTTACCGAGCCCCTTCGCCGCTGCTGCCCGTCGCCAGGTGTCGCCCCTCTCCAACTCCCTCAGGAAGAAGGCAATCTGATGCTCTGCCGTCATACGCACCCCGGGAAGTAAGACTCCCGAAACGACGGGAAGTTGCACCGACGGACGCCTATGCCATTCGTATAGCAGGGCTCGGTCAGGTCTGTATTGGCGCTGGTATGTCGCGGTGGCAGGTCGGGCAGGCGCCGCGTCTTGGGGTGCCCGGGCGGGGCCTTGCCGGGTGCAGAAGGCGTGGGCGACGTGAACGAGGGTGACGTGGTGGTTCCGTCCATTGAAGGTGCGGCCCTCGAAGTGGGCCAGCCCGAGGGCCTGTTCATCTCCCGGTAGTCGTACTCGATGCGCCAGCGGAGTTCGGCGAGCCGAACCAGCGCGGCCAGGGGCCGGAAGTGCGGGCGCCTTTACCAAAACGTACGTGGAGCTGTCCGAACGAGCCCCGCGAGAAGTGGGCATCGGGACGTTCAAGCAGGGAGACCTCTTCCGAACGCAGGCCGACGTGATTCAGGGTCCGGAACATTGCGTAGTCCCGGGCCGCGGGCCCGTACTTGCGGGCGGTGGCGATCCGGGCCTTGAGGAAGTCGAAGAACTCCGCCACCCGTTCCGGGGTCAGCGCCGGCAGTCGAGCCGGGGAATCTTCCCCGACATGCCGCGCGGCGTTGAACTCGTCCACCGGGCAGACCAGAGGGACACCGAACCCCGCTTTAATCTCAACAGCCTTGCGGACCTGCACGAACCGGTGGAAGCCCTTGAAGATCTGCACATACTCGCGCCGGGTCGATGCCGCCCACCCGGCGAGGGCCGGATCGCCGACGACGCGGTCGATGTCCTCCGGCGTGCCGTCCCACGCGGGCCGGCCCAGCGCTATCAGCGTCCGTTCCAGCAGGCCTATGTCATTCTCGACCGTCATCGAGCTGAACCCGCAGGCCCGCCATGAGGCGACAAACGCCTCGACGCGCTCGGCCTGAACGTCACACCTTCTTCGCACCTGACCGATCAAGGCAGCACCCGGAGAATTCGAGTGCCACCGCGAAGACCACCGAGGACCGCAGGAGATGGATACGGGCCGGTGGCAGCAGCGATCCTCGAAACGGCCCGACGGCGAGTCGAAAGCCTTCCCCGGGCAGCCACGGACAGAGATCTCCACTCAGGCCGCCTGACGCGTTACCAGGGTGGGATGCCTACCGCCTCGCCAACACCCGCGCACGCACGCACTAAACATGCCGAGGCTGGCTGATCCCGTTCCGGACTGGATGAGAATCGAGGCCCAAGACCGCTGACGAAGGCGAGAAGGCCGTGAGGCACACACTGAACCTATGGCGCCAAGAACTCGGAGAGGTGCCCGACTCAGTCTGGCAACAGACTGAACTCCGCGTGCTGATCCTTGCGAACAACGGGCTCACGGCCCTCCCGCCACGAATCGGGCGACTGCACCGGCTGACGACCTTGGACCTTGGCCACAACGCGCTCAAGTCGCTACCCGACGAACTGAGTAATCTCAACGAGCTCAGCGACTGCCTCTACTTGCACGACAACCAGCTCTCACGCATTCCGGAGAGTCTGGGAAAGCTGACCCGGCTGCGTTACCTCAACATCGGTGAGAACTCCCTCACTACCCTCCCCGAGGCCATCGGGAGGATGACCAGCCTCATCGAGTTGAGGACACAGCACAACCGGCTCACCACGTTGCCCGGATCCATCGGCCAACTCCGCAACCTGCGTGAGCTCTGGCTTCGAGGAAACACGATCGAGCACTTGCCGCCGTCGACTGCTGAACTGCACGAACTTCGTCATCTGGACCTGCGCGAGAATTCAGTGGCCGAGCTGCCGCGGTCACTGGCCCACCTCCCGCGGCTACGTCAGATCGACCTGCGGAGCAACCGTCTCAGCCAGCTGCCTGATTGGCTCACCCTGCTTCCCTCGCTCGAGAAGCTGGATCTGCGATGGAACGAGATCGACCCCTCCCTACCGCTACTGACCGAACTCGAGCGGCAGGGATGCGTCGTCTTGACATGAGCGAGACTCCGCCAGTCGTTGCCGACCATCTACGGGATCTTGAGACCATGAGCAGCCCGTGGCAGGCTCGTGCCGCATGATCGATGAGTTCGCGAAGGACAACCTGCACAAGAGACTGCGGCGGGACCGTGAGGCGCTGCTCTGGAAGCTCGACGGCTTGTCCGAATACGACGCGCGCCGACCCCTGACGGCGACCGGGACCAACCTCCTCGGCCTGGTCAAACATGTGGCCACGGTCGAGGCGAGGTACTTCGGTGACGTCTTCGACCGCCCTTCTCCGGAAGCGCTGTGCCGGTGGCAGGACTCCGACGGCAGCGATCAGTGGGCGGCCGAGGACGAGACGCGCGATCAGATCATTGGGTTCTACCGGCGCACGTGGGAACACTCAGACGCAACGATCAACGAGCTTGCCCTCGATGCCCCCGGCCACGTGCCCTGGTGGTCGGAGTCTTATCCGAACACGAACCTGTTCGCCATTCTGGTCCATGTCCTCGGCGAGACCGTCCGGCACGCCGGGCACGCCGACATCCTGCGCGAGGGCGTCGACGGCCGGACCGGGGTGCGCGCCGAAAACGAGCAGCCGATCGACGAGGAAGCCCGTACAGCCTACTTCGCGAAGATCGAGCAGGTCGCCAGGACGGCCGCACCAATCAAGGCTTAATAGCTCAGAGAATCGGAATCGCTCATCACCTGGGCCGCAGTCACCCTTAGAGCCCGTAACGGGATCTTGCTAAGGCGCCCTGGTCGAGTGCGGTCGAGGCGATGGTTCACCGTTACACGGAGTCGAGATGGTGCGTGTCGCCTAGGCTGACGACTTGGCGGTTGTGGAAGAAGTCGTCCTCGTGCAGCGTGGTAATGCTTCCGGAAGAGGCCCGGAAACTGGCGTAACCGGCCGACTCGATCGGCATCTTGATCCAGGACGCCACGACGAAGGTCAGTGAGCCGCCGTGCGTCACGATGATCTGGTGTTCGCGCGGACGCCGCAGAATCTCGTCCATGGCCGTATAGATGCGCTGCGCCCACTCCGCCTTTGTCTCGGCGCCCTCCACGCCCTCGTCGTGGTCCATCCGTTCCCCGGCAGCCGGCGGCGGGACGAATCGTCGGTCCAGCCACTTCTGCGGCCTTCCCCCAGCCTCACCGTAGGACTTCTCCCGCAGCCTGCGGTCAAGGATCGACTTCACGCCGAACCGTTCGGCTACCTCCTCGGCGGTTTGCCGGGTGCGCTGCAGATCCGAGGAGAACAGGTCAACCTCGCCACCGTCCGGGATCTGGGCCCGAAGCGCCTGGGCGATGGAGGTCGCTGCGCGGAGGCCGGTGGGCGTCAGAGAGGAGTCGTGCCATCCGCCAACGACTCCCTCGACGTGGTGCGTCGCCTCTGGGTGGGTGACGACGTAAAGAGTGCGCACGAGAGCCTGCCCTTCGGGAAACTGGCGTCCTGTCCTGCAGGTCGCGGCCAGCTACCTTAGCCAACGCGATCACGATCTATTCCTTCTGAGTCGTCGCCCGCAGATCAGGCTGCCGGCCAACGAGAGCAAGGCGTCGTGGAGTTCGAGGCGTCGTTCCCACCGGACGGCGAGGCGTTTGAACTGGTGGAGCAGAGCGAAGGTCTGCTCCACGACGTAGCGGAGCTTGCCCAGGCCCTTGATGTTCGGGGCGCCCTTGCGGGAGATCACTGGCAGGATCCGGCGGTTGCGCAGTTCCCGGGGGACGGCCTTCGAGTCGTACGCCTTGTCGCCCAGCAGGGCGTCGGGGCGTCGGGGCGTCGGGGCGTCGGCGGGGATGGCCTGTTTGCTGCCCTTCTTGCGCCGGTCGACCGGCGACGGGCCGGTCGCGGCTCCCCCTCTTTTGCGCGGACGTGGGAGCCGTCCACACACACGCGGGACCAGTCGAGTTCGCCGACCGCATTCAGTTTCGCGAGCAGAATCCGGTGCAACTGGTCGAAGACCCCTGCCTGTTGCCAGCGATCCAGACGTCGCCAACACGTCTGTCCGGAGCCGAACCCTGGCTCCAGGGGCAGAAGTTTGCATTCAACCTCGGTCGCCCCCACAGCGGAATGATCACGTTGGTTGTGCCGGTCGGGGAAACCTATATCGACTCAGGCAGCAGCCCCTCTAGCCTGAAGGCCATGCATCAGGATCGAAGGCGCGATCGACGAACAGCCCGCCACGTGGGGCCGCTACCGGCCCGGCATCAGGCTCCGGCCATGGTCGAGGGAGCTGATGTTGTACTCGTGGGCTACTTCTCCGGCAAGCAGAAGGACTTCGCCGTGTTGATGGACACGGCGGCCCAGCAGGCGACGGAACACGGCGTGCGCGTCGTGGGCCGTATCGTTCAACGCCGTGGTGTCTCGGACGGCGGGGCCAGGAAGATGCCCCTCCCCTATTCCTCTCGGACTCTCCTGAGCTATGGAAAGGTCCGTGAAGTAGCCGCGCTCTGCGAGCAGACCAACGCCGACGCGGCGCTCTTCCTGTCCACCCTGACCGAGCGCCAGCGTCGCGTGCTGACGGAGATGCTCGGCTGCCCCGCTGTGAGCCTGGCCGATGTACTGACAGTCGGCTGAACCTCCTTCGCCACGGGGCTCGAACAGTGCCCGGTACGCGGCGTTCGACTTCACGTCACACTTTCGGGAGGACCTCTACACGCGTCTGACTCGGCGCGGTGACACGCTGTTCGAGCTGTGCGACGCGATGCACTGTGAGGACGCCCCGGTAACCTCGCCGGTCGATCTGACGTTGCTGGCCGAGCACCGGCATGGGCACGGGGCGTTGTACGACGCGCTCAACCGGGGGCACATCGACGTGGGCGGGCTGAGAAAGGCGCTGGCGATACTGAGCTGCGCACCGGGATGTCCGTCTGAGCCCGCCCTATCGCCCGCTGGGCCGTCGAAGCCTCGCCTGGATCAATGAACGCCCCCCGTCACACGGGGGACTACGAACGGCGCGTCCAACACTCCGAAACCCTCATCACCTGGGCCGGCATCACCTTCATGGCACGCCGCATCCCCGACCGACCGACCGCCCTCCGTCACCGCACCAGGCACCCGTCGCACGGACCTCGGAGCGGAGGCATGTCCTCTTCACGGGCTGCCCGTGTTGCCTCGGCCAGCGTCGAGAAGAAACGGAAACGGCCATCCGTCCCCGTCACCGACAACAGGCACTCCACGGACGACTCAGCGGACCGGCCAGCCACGGCAGCATGCTGCCGTGGCGCAGCGGCATCAGCAATTCGTTCAGGGCCATGGCACTCAAGTACGTCACACCGGACAGGTCGACGATCACACGCTTGCCAGCGCCTTCGGCCGACTCCAGGGCGAGTCCCAAGAGTTCTGCATCGCCTTCCTCGTCCGGGCTGCCTTCGAGCAGGACCAGGACGAGACACGTCCACTCTGAGATGACACGGACGGGCCTCCTCAGCGGATCACTCGGCACACGTCACACGTCACATTCTTCACCCTCCACAGACCACGAGTGACATCAAGAGCCACTGACATGAGTCTCAGAAGTAGTGCTTACGTCCGCCGACTGCGCGTCCCGTCGCTCCGAGGACCCAAAGGATCGCGCCGACCAGGATGAGCACTCCGCCAACCGTCGTCAGCAGGGACATACCCACCAGCAGGCCGATGATCAGTAGAATCAGTCCAAGAACAATCATCACGAATCCGATCTTCCGAGTTTCTCCTTCGGCACGCGCAAACTTGTCTCTGCCAAGCCCACAGCGTGCCCTTCCCTCAGCTCCGTGCCGCGCGCCGTGCAGTTGTTGCCCACTACGCTCAGCGGCTGTCGGGCACGTGCGGTGCTCCACCCGAGTGCCCCGCTCTCGACTGCATATGCGCATCCGGGCCCCATCGCCAGGTGGATGATCAGATCTGGTTGGGATCTTTAGACCTAACGGGCCCAACCCGGCGGCTCCCTGTCCTTGCGCCGCTTCGCCTCCTCCCCCGACTCCCGCTGGGATTCGAGCAACCGCTTCTGCAGGTCCTGGGACAGCACCGCGCCGCCCGCCCCCAGCCTCAGGGAGCCGAGCGGCAGCGTCACCCGCTCCAACTCATCCAGCGCGCACGGCGGGTGGTGCAGCCCGAACACCGACAGGTACGGCGCCTGCCACCACTGGTGCACCTGCGGGTGCGGCCGCCCCAGTGACGTCGCCGCCTCCCGCTTCGCGACGGAGTAGAACCACACCGGAAGTCCCGCCTCGAGCACGACGTGCGGGAAGTGCACCCGCAGGCGCCAGAACCAGACGTCGACCACGCCCTGGCGCGCATAGTCCCGATGGCGGGCCCGCCACCCGTCGTCGGTCATGAGCTTGCGCTGCGCCTCCAGCGCGAGCTTCGTGCTGTCGCAAAGCAGCACCTCGACATCGGCCCGCCGGTCGCAATCCTGCGTCCACTGCTCCAGGCGCAGAACTCCTCCGCGTACGGAGACTTGCGTCCCACCTGGACATCCCTCTCTGGACCATCAAGTTCCGTTGTCAGGGTGTCCACTCCAAAGGATCAGCCTCGCTCCCGCACCTCCCAGGGACCACTTCACACGAACGTCCCACACACCCCAACGACGGTTGGCGAAGCGGACGACGAGCATGTCCCAGGGCGGCATGCGGAAGTACCGGGAGGAACGCCGCAGGGCCAGTTCCGGAGACCTCCGGAACCGGCCTTCCCAGGATCAGGGGGTTATCCCTTTTGGCCAGCGCGCCGGCCTCGGAAGCGCATCAGCCTTGGCGGGACGACGAGCAGTACCAGGGTGTAGTACTGCAGCGCGGGTACAGCAAACGCGACGGCGAAGGCGATGGCCAGGGCGATGACGTTGAGGTAGCCCTCGGTGTACAAGCCCGCGGTCCACCGGCGGGCCATTGAGCCGTCCCCCTCGATCAGCCCCGGGGTGGTTTTCAGGATCCTCAGCATCCCCAACCGGCACACCAAGTTGGCCAGGAGGACCGAGTGGTAGAACACCATCGTGAACCGGTCGCCAGCGCCGAAGGAGCCGATCATCTCCGTTGGGAGGGGGAGCACGACGACGGTGAGCAGCCACCCCATGTTCCAGACCATCAGGGAGCGGGTGACCTTCGTGGCTGAGAAGGCCCGGTGGTGCTCCAGCCAGATGTTCGCGACGACCGCAAAGCTGAGCAGGAAGCTCCAGATCCGGGCAAGGTTATCGGTGATCACCCTGCTGGGAGCCTCGTGGGCGGACGCGACTTCCGGGACGAGGTCCACCAGCGGCAAGATCAACAGGGTGATGGAGATCGCGGCTACCGCGTCGGTGAACAGCACCAGTCGCTCAGCTGAGGCACCCCCCTCGATGCCGTCCGGAGCGGGAACCGACGGCTCTGCCGGGTCGGGCCCTCCCGTGCCGGTCTCATTGGCAGCACCACTGACACTCATGCGTTCGCACCTTTCCTCGCTCGGCCGCCAGGGCTTGCCGCACCTGCCGGAATTGCTGGTCGCGGACGTCGCGACGACCCGTGTGGACTCTAAGTGAGTGCGTCGTCGACACCTGTGTCTCACTCGAGATAGAGAGGTGTGCGGGCGGTGTTCATGGGTGTCCTTAGATGTTCATGGAGACGGGCGGAGCGTCGCGGGTCGGGCGGAGCACGAGCGGGGTGACGGAGGGTGGGTCCGAGGGCCGGCGGCGGGTGGTCGGGGACTGCGTGTGCGCAGCATGCCCAACGACGGGCTGCCGGACGAGGACTGTGAGGACGGCGTCGGCGAGCTTCGTCCCCTGCCGTTATCCGTGACGTGGCACTGGAAGTGTCGGCCACCAGCACTTCCAGTACTCACGAGCCTTCCCACGCTAGAGACGTCTGCCGACCAGGACGGTCGCCCCCAAACAATGTCTGCGCTTGGGCACCTGGGCAGGGCCGAGTCCCCCATGGAGCCGGACGGCAGGCTCAGCCGCGTTGGAGGTACCGCTCCGGCATGGTGTCCCCGGGGTTCAGCGGCGGGCCCAGAACGACCTGACCCACGGCCTCGCCGACCTTCCCCAGTGACTTCAGGTCGACGGCCCAGTCCTCGGGCATCGGATTCGTCAGGTCCCATCCCGCCGCCCGGAAGAACTCCTCCATACCGGCGAAACTCCGTTCTCGACGTGATCGCCGGGCTGTTCCGAGCGGCGCCCCGACCTGCATACTCCCCAAAGGGCCGGCCGTCGGAATCGGCCGACGACCGGTGTGTGGTGGACAAGCCGATTCCCGTCGCACGCATACGGGGTGCACCGGAGTTGGGACACCTACGTGGTTGCTGCCCCGTACACGAGGCGAGGAAATGTCCTGTGGACCGGCGGCGCGCGAACGGAGAACCCTTTACGCAGACGGCTGCCGTTCAGGGAGCAGCGGTGGTGACGTCCACGTCGGTGATGGCCGCGTCGGGATGCCACACCCCCGTCAGTACCTGGTCCTGCCCGGTGTCGCCGAGGAGGTAGCGGCGGAAGAAGGCGCCGAGGTACGTGGCGCCGACATGGCGCTGCTGCGGCTCGGTCAGCTGCCTGGCCGGCGCCGCACCCTCACGGTCAGTGCACTGCCCTGGGTGTCCTTCCACCGGCGTGGCGTCGTCGGAGGCCGCGACCTGACGGCTCTGCGGCGACCACTGCGTGTTGAAGTAGTTGTGGTTCGCCCCGTGGATCGCGAACCGGTAGAAGCCGCTCCGGTTCCCCTTGGCCGCGTCGGCCGCGAACGAGAGTGCCTCACCGCCAACCTGTCCGTCGCATGTCCCCCGGAAGGTGGCGAAGGGGGTCTTGGTGATCGTGTAGTTGGACATGTCCTCCGTCATCACGTTGTAGGCGGGCGCCACAGCCGCCACCGCCTTGACGTCGACGCCCTCGGGCCACTGCCTCCGATGGCTGTCAGCCGCCTGCCAGGTGACCCCGGCCCCTGCCCTGGAATGCCCCATGATCCCCACGTTGCCCATGTCCACGTGGTGGGCGAAGCCGACGCGTCGCGCCGCTCCGGTCGCCGGGTCGGCGAACTTCCCGACGAGCTCACCCTTGCCCTTGGAGCTGAGCTCCTGCCACATACGCAGATGCCGGTTGATCAGATCCGCCCGCGTGGCAGCGTTGTCATCCCCCCACACGGAGGAGGCGTTGATGCCGTTGGCACCGACCGAGACCACGACAAACCCCTGAGCGGCCAACCTGCGCCCCAGGTAGTCGTATCCGCGCTCACTGGGCAGGACGGGTGTTCCCGACGCACACGGCCAGGCGGACAGCTTGGCATTGGCAGCTTCATACGCAGCGTCGTCACCATCGTGCTCGGCAGCTGTGCGAGCTGCGTCTGCCTTCCGATCGGCGCAGGTATCGTGCAAGCCGTGCAGCATCACAATCAGTGGATGCCGCCCCGTGCCCAGGTCGGCGGGGTAGTGCACCACCCCTGTCAGCTCGACCGGTTGACCGGTCTGTGGCAGGTGCCAGGCCTCATTGCCCAGGTCGTAGCGGACCGTCCTGGTGGATCCGGACGAAGGCGTCGCGCTCCGTCCCGTCGCCTCGTTCGGTGCCGCGGCACCGGTTGCGGCCGTATACGTGAAGGCTGCCGCTGCGGCGGACAGCACCGCCGCCGACAGGCCCAGCAGCCGAGCCGAAGTCCTCGTGCGCTTGTGTCGCTTCATCATGTCTCTCTCGGTGAGTACAGGGCCGGTCCGGAGCGTCCGGTCCCGCTCGTGGCCGTTGCCCGGGGTGAAGGTGAAGGCCGTCCTCAGCGGGCGGCGGCGTAGGAGTCCACCACGAACTGGATGACCCGGTCCTGCAACGTGGCCCCGGAAGCACCTGCCCGCCTGATCATGTCCGTTCCGTGGAAACCGCTCTTGTCGATGACCAGTTCCTTCTTGCGGGCGACGGAGGCCGCATAGACCTCACGGACCTGCTTCTCCACCGCGCCCTCCATGTCGCCGGGCGACACCACAAGAAGCGTCGGAACGCTCAGCTTCCTCACCGCCGCCACGGCGTCCGCCCCGATGCACCGGGCAGGCGAGGACATCATCAACAGGCCCGTCACCCGCAAGGGCGTGTCAACCCCGGCGACCGCTGCCGTCGTCCCCCCGCACGACGCCCCCGCCAGGAACACCCTCTTCGCGCCGACACGTCGCAGTTCCGCCAGTCCGGCACGGGCATCCCGGTCAATGTGCTCGTTGACGGCCGTTTTCTGGGACGCACCGTGGTTGCGGTACTCGGGGATCACCACGTGGTAGCCACGCTTCGCCAGCTGCCGCCCGATGTCGACGAACGAGCAGATGCTGTAGCCCTGCTCGTGATCCAGAAGAACGCCGTCGGGCCCATCCCCCAGGACCAGCGCCGACAGATGCACCCCGTCGCTGGTCGTCAGCGTGGTGGCTTTGCTCCTCAGATCCTTGGGCACGCACGTGTTGACGAGATACCCGCGTGCCGTGCGCACCGTGCGGTCGGGAGAACCCGGCTCGTACGAGGCCGGCTCATGATCCGGCGGTGCTGCGGGAGCACTGCTCCGTGCCCCGGAGGGCACCGGCGCGGTGGACGTCGCAGCTCCCGCTTTCGGGTCATGTCCGGACCCGTCGGCCGGGCTCGCACAGCCCGACACCAGGCCCAGGCACACCAGCGCGGCGGCGGCAGCAGCTCTGACTTTCAGCACAGTCTTCCTCAGGTCTCACATCCGACGGCGACGTGTCCTGCGCATGCCGGACACGCACGTCCGCACCGGATCGGAACATCCCTTACGCCTTGACAGACGTGCGGACCTGCCCGAGGTTGCAGGCCGCGACGATCAATGTTCCGGAAGCGGGAAACGGACAGGCCACGCCACAGCCACACGCCCGCACCGCGCGGTGAACTGCAACCTGTCGGCGCCCCACACGTCCTTCCCAGTAGAGAGCACCTCTTGAAAGCCCTGAACCGCTCGATTCACGCACTAGGTTGACGCATATGCCAGAAATAATCCGCTGGGAAACCATCCGTGGCAGCATCCGCCCGACGTCCCCACGGCGCCCCAGACCGGATGACGGCCGACACACACAGCGTCAGGACGTCACCACCCCGCCCGCGAGGAACAGGCGTTGATGGCTGCCGTTTCCGCCTGTGAAGGTTCTTTCCCGCGCAGCCGGTGGCGATGGCTTCTGGCCCGCCTCTCCCCCGACCGAAACAGATCGGACCTCGAGGGCCGTCTGTCCGGCACGGTGTCGGAAGAAATCGACAGACTGTACCGCCACCGCAGGCTCGACCTCGTGCGCCTGGCCGTCCTCCTGGTCGACGACATCCCCACAGCCGAAGATGTCGTCCAGGAAGCCTTCGCAGCCCTCTACCGACGACAGGGCAACACGCTCGACAACATCGCCGATCCCGAGGCGTACATACGGCGCAGCGTGGTCAATACCTCCAGGGACGTGCTGCGCAGGAGGCGCACCGTGCGCGCCTACATCCCCCCGCGCATCCTCCCCGCACCACCACCGGAAGAAGAGATCCTCCTCAAGGAAGAACACCAGGAAGTGCTGCGAGCACTGAGACTGCTCACCGTGCGCCAGCGGGAGGTCCTCGTCCTCAGGTACTGGTCGAACATGTCCGAAGCGGACATCGCAGCAACCCTGGGCCTGTCTAGGGGTGCGGTGAAGTCCACAGCGAGCCGGGCACTCACGGCTCTGGCCAGAAGACTCAAGGAGACGCCATGACAGCCGTCGAGGACCGCCTTCGCGCCACGCTGCGCGCCCGGGCCGACCAAGTCACCGGCCTCCGCCCCGCCTTCCCACCATCGACCCGCGCACGGATGGTCATCCACCCCGGACTGCGCAAGGCTGCGATAGTCCTTCTGACCGCAGCTTTGGCAGCAGTCCTCCTCGTGCTGCCAAGGCTCCTCTCTCGGGACGACCCATCAGCCCCCGCCGACACTCCCCCACCCGCCAGCCCGAGCAACAGCACGTCACCTTCACCCGCCTCCTCCCCATCAGACGAGACACCTAGACCTATCGCACCGTAGAGCAGCCGCAACCGCAGCCGGGGCTGCGGCTGTCTGTCTCACGCCCTCCAGAGTATGGATCGCATTGATCTTCTCCTGGGGCGAGACGCGTTGGGCGACCTGGTGGCCGACTCGTCGGTTGGCCTGGCAGGGAGTCCACATCCGCGGACGGTCCACCGGGACACGCAACAGATGGAGCCCTCGACCGCGGGCCCGACCTCCTCCACCTGGCCGCTGTCTTCGGCATCAGCGCCGCCACCGCCATCCGCTACGCGAACTCCGCCCGCTCAATCCTCGAAGGGGCGGCTCTTCGAGAGTGACCACGATGATCAAGCGATGAGGTTGAACTGCACCACTCACCCTGCCAGCTCGGCCAGCCATGGATGCCCTGGGTGGACGAGCTCCAGCCAGCCACGAAGGAGATTCCGCCGCGGTTGATCCAGCAGCGGCAACACCCCCTCGAAATCCGCCTGATCCTTCGGCCGGGTCGCCTTAGCTTTGAACAGCAGCACCAACTCCGCTGCCAGGTACGGGATCCCGTCCGCAGTTCGCTCAATGATCGCGTCGTACGGCAGCCGCAGCCTCTCGTCCCGTCGGCAGATCCAGGTCCCGCCCTCGTGCGGCTCACGGAAGACGTCAAACAGGAACTGGTCGCTCACCGGATCCCGCAGCCAAGTCTGATGCGTGGCCGCCAGCGTCTCAGCTTCCGCCTCCGGCCAGACCCGCCCCGAACCCACAGCGTCAAACACGTACTCGGGGAAGTGGTGCCGAATCTCCGGGAACCCCGCCGCAGGCACCGCGATCTCCAGATCGCCGTGCGGCCGCGATTGTCCTCCGCGGAACAGATCCAGCGCCCACCCCGCCGCGACGCACCAGGGCGCATCGATGTCGCCCAACCGCTCCGCGACTTGCTCCGGACGCCAGGCATCCGCCCAGCGGGCCTCCAGTTCGTCCACATCGAGCACAGCGCCGCCGGGCGGCAGGGATTCGGTCATCGTTACAACTTACTGCTGCAACCCGACCCCGGTACGGCTCTTTTGCCGCCACCGGAGTCAGGCCCACTACCAGGACGGATACGGCTTCACCGCCCAGCCGCCTCGGTCGGCAGGAGACGCACCCACCCTCGAAGGCATGCCCCACCCAACATCTCCCTCGCCCCACCAACAGCCCTACAGAAAGCCACGTTGCACAACCCCACACCCACGAAACGAATACCCGGCACCGCGTGTCGAACAACGAACCCGACTCCGCCCCCACCGGGCTCCCAAGAACTCCCACCCCCGTCACGAAAAGAGCCCCTCAATCGTCCGGAGTTCCCTGCGAAGAAGTCTCAGTTCTGCTGAACTCCAGGCCGTCCATCGAGTGCGGACGGTGCGGTGCGTTTCTCCTTGACCACGGCTGTGGTCAAGGAGAAACGCGGTAGTGCACACCGGGGCTTCCCTGGAAGGCCGCCTTCAGATGCTGGAGCGCATCCTGAGCAGCCTGCCCCAACGCTGAGGTCGAGCCTTCAGCGTTGGGGCACGAGACTTCGCCCCACCGTGCACAGAGCTCGCTGGCCGGTGACATACAGAAGATGATCGAACGGGGCACGGTGTTGTGACCATGTGAGCGCTCCGTGCGAAAAGTCGGGCATTACATGGCATCCGCAGCGCGGGCAGTACCCAGGGACCAGACTCGGCTCGGGCAGTGGATCATGGCCGGGGTTCGGGAGGCGACCACTATGGAAGAGGTCCGGCTGGGGTGGGCTGTGGGAAATCTGCCCGCCGAGGTGACAAGTTTCGTCGGACGAAGGACCGAACTGGCCGCCGTCGCAGACGGGTTGGCCGGGGCCCGGCTGGTGACGCTGACTGGGGTGGGCGGGGCGGGCAAGACCCGTCTGGCCCGTCGCGCCGGAGCCGAGGCACGGGCTGCCCTCCCCGACGGCGTATGGCTGACCGAGCTCTCCCCGCTGCACGAACCGACCCCGAACCTGATCGCACTCGCCGTCTACGAAGCCCTTCAGCTGGCCGATCAGACGACCAGACCAGCGATCGAGGTGGTGGCCGAATGGCTGGCCGACAAACAGCTACTGCTGATCCTGGACTGCTGCGAGCACCTGGTCACCGAGTGCGCCCAGGTGGTGAAGGCGCTGCTGGTGACTGCTCCCGGGGTGCGCATTCTGGCCACCAGCCGCCGCCCCCTGGGCCTTGGCGGCGAGCGTCTGCTGCGGGTCCCCCCGCTGCCGGTCACCTCACCCTGCGGTCCCCCCACCGGCGCGGGCAGTGAGGCGGCATTGCTCTTCCTGGAACGAGCCCGCGCTGTCGCACCCGGGACTGTCCTCGCGAAGGAGGACGGTCCGGTGATCGGCGGGATCTGCGCCCGCCTGGAAGGCATCCCCCTGGCTATCGAACTTGCCGCCACCCGGCTCCTGGAGATGTCCCTGGACCAGCTAAGCGATCGCCTGCACCACCGTTTCGAGACGCTCACCGCGCAGCGCGCGCCGGGGGGCGGGGGCGAGCCCCGGCACCGGGCGCTGCACACCACCATCGGCTGGAGCCACGAGTTGTGCGCCCCGCTGGAGCGACTGGCCTGGGCCCGGCTCTCGGTGTTCGCCGGCGGCTTCGACGAAGAGGCGGCCCTAGCTGTCTGCACCGGTGGGCCGATCAGCGACGCGCGGGGGCCGGAGCTGCTGTCCGGGCTGGTTGACAAGTCCATCGTGCAGCGGACGGACGCTTCTTGCGGTCCTCGGTACGCGATGCTCGACACCCTTCGCGAGTACGGCGAGCAGTGGCTGCACGGGCTCGGCGAGGAGCAGCAGGCACGTCGGCGGCACCAGGAGCACTACCTGCGGCTGGCCCGACGAGGCTGTGACGAGTGGGCAGGGCCGGACCAGGTCCTGTGGTGCGAGCGCGGCCTCGTCGAGCACGCCAACATGCGGGCCGCGATGGACTTCTGCCTCAAGGCTCAGGGACAGGACACCTGCATGGAGATGGCCGGGTGTCTGGGGTTCCTTTGGCGGCACTGCGGGTTCAGCCGGGACGGGGAGCGCTATCTGGACCTGGTACTGGGCCGGGATCCCGAGCCGGGTCCTGCCCGTACCTGGGCGCTGTTCGCCCGCAGCTCCCTCGCGTTCGCGCGGGGGGACCTGGAGGCCGCGGTCCACTGGGGAGTTTCCTGTACGGACGCAGCGTCGGAGCCGGGGCAGGAAAACAGCGGCGCTGCCGCAGCGGCTGCTGCGGTCCTGGGCATGGGCCTGGCGATGCGGGGAGAGCTGGCCCGTGCGTCCGAGGTCCTGGATGGCGCCCCGTACCAGCGTGTGGGCGAAGCCCGCTACGAGATCGCCCCGCTTCAAATTCGCCTGTCCCGCTTGTACGCCCACCTTCACCTGCGGGAGTTCGCCCGTGCCCGGGTTGTGGCCGATGCCCTGCGGGCGGACTGCCGACGCTACGGCGAGCGCTGGGTGTGTTCCTACGCCGACTACCTACGGGCGATGGTGGATCTCGGCCAGGGGAACCCGGGCTCCGCCACCAGGCACGCCCGGGCGGCGATCGAAGGACACCACGCACTCCACAACACCACGGGCATCGCCGTGGTCCTGGACGCGCTGGCCTCGGCGGTCCTGGCCGACGGTGACGCGGAGCAGGCGGCCTGGCTGCTCGGCCTCGGCGGGCATGTCTGGCAGATCATCGGCAGCGCTCAGATGGACTCACCCGGCCTCGTCGCCATCCGCCAGGCCTGCGAGCGCCGTGCCCAGCAGACCATCGGTGACACGGCCTACGAGGCGGCCTTCCGCAAGGGCCTGGAGATCAATGTCGACGACGGCCTCGCCACCGTCCTGCACACGACCTAAGACGTTGTCGTATCTGGCGAGGCGGAGTAGTACCTCAACATGGGCCAGGGGAAGTGGAGTTGGATTGTTCCAGACGGTTTGTGGGAAATCGCGAAGCCGCTGCTCCCGCCGTCGAGAGTACGGCCAAAGGGTGGCGGGACGCCGGATACGCCTGATGAGACGCTGATCGCCGCGATCATCTATGTGCTGGTCAGCGGATGCGCCTGGCGACAGCTGCCGCCCTGTTTTGGGATCTCGAAGTCGACTGCTCATCGACGGTTCCCGATCTGGTCCAGAGCAGCCGGTGTCTGGGGCGGGCTGCACAAGGCCGTGCTCCACCAACTCGACGACGACGGCCTCATTGACGTCACCCCCGTCGTACTCGACACCGCCCACGTCCGCGGTAAAGGGGGGCGAACACACAGGTCCGAGTACGGTGGACAGGCGCAAGCCGGGTACCAAGATGCACGTCCTGTCGGATGCGAACGGACTGCCCCTGGTCGTCAACATAGCCACTCGCGATCAGCTTGCGCCGTAGCGACCGAGGACCCCGACCCAGCTGGCCCTGCGCCGGCTACCGCATGACCGCGTTCACCAACGCGGAGGAATCCGCAGTCGGCCTCGCCGCCGCCGCCAAGTGGCTGCTCCAGGACCACCTGGTCGAACTGGCCGCCGCCGTCCGCTCGGCCTGCGGCGACGACCCGGCCGGCAACCCCGAGTACGGGCGGATCGTCAACGAGCCCCTCCTCATGCGGTGTTGCACAGCCGGCGAAGTCAGGTCGCGAGGCTGCCAGCCCTGGCGATGACCGACTGGTCACACCGCTCGGATCGATGAGTCCTGGCCCCTCCCCGGCGCCCGCAGGGTATGGCCGACTCTGGCTCCGGTAAGTCCCCCGGGCCCGAGAGCCGAATTCCACGGCACCGGGAGCGCATCAGAGCACCAGCATTGCCGGTAGCGTGATCTTCTGACCCATGGAATGTCCATGCGGCCGGCCGACCCGTGAGAGAGACTCCGGTGGCGAACGATGGGACCGTGATGAGCGAACTGACGAAGCCCACCATCAAGGTTCCCGAAGGTGACGCGCCCGCCGAGCTGACGACCCGGGACCTCGTGGTGGGGGATGGACCCGAGGCTCAGCCGGGCAGGGTCATCCGGGTTCACTATGTAGGAGTCACCTTCGCGTCCGGAAAGGAGTTCGACTCCTCCTGGGAGCAAGACCGCCCGTTCAAGTTCGCCGTGGGCGGCGGCAGGGCCATCAAGGGATGGGACCGCGGGGTCAGAGGAATGAAGGTCGGCGGCCGGCGCGAGATCATCGTTCCCCCGCGTCTTGGTTACGGCAGGCAGTCACCCTCTGCGCTGATCCCGGCGAACTCGACGCTGATCTTCGTCGTGGACCTGCTCTCGGTCGTGGACGGGACCGCCGCAACGCGGCCCGGTTTGACCGGCTCGGCCTGAACCCGGCGTTGCGGCGTGATCGAGGAGGCAGTAGGAGCAACGCCGGCACGCGTCGTGTTCGCGGTCATGTTCCTGGCCATGGCGGCGAGCGTGAACGCCGCGGCGGGCACCGCTGAGATCGCGCGCCGACCGGGCCGATCAGGCGCGGCCAGGAGGTCCGTCCATCATGCGGCGACGTTTACGATCGCCGAGCATGCAGCTGGAGATCACGCGGGCCGCGACCTCCTTGACGACCCGCCGCGTGACTCATCTGCTCCTTTCCACTCTGCGAGCCCCCACCGCACCAACCGAGCGCCGAGCAGACGGCCGCACTCCCCCACTGGACACCCGTGCGGGCTCGCCGCCCGCGCGGCCCGCTACGTCCCCGCCCCATCCCGAGCCCAGCCGCACCGTGCGCCCCCGCCTCAAGCTGCTCCTGAAGTCACTGCGTCCGAACCCGGCCTACGTCATCAGCCGCAGCGTAGACGTGCCTGCCTGGGACCCCGGCGGCCTGGCCCTGTACGCGGGCCTGGACGACTGGCCCGTCAAACAGCGCAACCTAGCCCGCTAGGCCCGCGACCTCTTCACCGACTGGGACCGGCAGATCACCGCATGCGTCGCCCGCCTGCGCGCCATCGCCGGCACCGCTCCCGACACCCCCGCTGCCGACCCACTCCGCTTGGCGGAGTCGAACCGCGGGGTCCTCTGATCCGTCGCGGTGAACATTGATCGTCTTCTTCAGAAGCTGCGCACAGCACTCGCTTCTTCGTGCGTACATGCAGCCATGAGGAAACTTCTGCTCGGGGTGCTCCCGGCTCTCGTCCTGTCCCTCGCGGCTCCTGCGGCACACGCCGATGACGACTCCAACTTCGGGGGCGGCGTGAACGCGGCGAACAACTGGAACTTCACGGCCGCCGCCGTCTGCCTTCAGGAAGTCGCTGTCGTACCGGTCCTCGGCGACTACGTCTCCGACCACGTCAACAACTGCTCGAACGGCAACGTCATCGACCACTCCGGGAAATGACAGGCCACCTGGCCTACCTGACCATCATCTGACTCACCACGTAGGAGGTCCGGCACCCTCACAGGCCCGGACCTCCGTCCTTCCCCCCGCGGAAACCGATCAGCCTCCCGCACGGTCGCCGATGAACCCGCCACAGCACCTCCCAGTTTGTCCGGGGCCAACCCCTACCCGTCTCGTTCCCCGCGCGGGCCATGCGTGAGCTAGCCTGCCCGCACGCGCGGACAGTTCACTGGCTGGCCGGAGCAGGCCATGGACGTGTTGTGGCAGCTCCAGGGCGAACCGACCCACGCGACCCGCGAGCGCTACAGCGCGGATCGCGAACGCCTGGTCCGGCAGCCGATGATCGCCCTGCTCAACGAGGTCGCGGACGCCGACCCCCGTTACCAGGTCTTCTCCGTCTGGCACTACCGCACCAACTCCTGGTGGTACCCCGATCCCAGCCAGATGGACATGTTCCGCAAAGCCGTGGCCTCCGAGGCGAGCGGCCGCGAACTGTCCGCCATCCTCGAGGACGTACAAAAGAAGGGCGACGCTGGAGCGGGTCCGCGTCGACCGGCAACTCGAAGAGGCCCTGACCAAAGGGGGCCCGACCCGCTTCACCGCGCCGAGATGTTCGGGCTCGATGAGAAGACAGCGATGCGCAACTCGGGCTCTGCACGAGCACTGAAGTAGGACGCCGAACAGCAGTTTCGGTGACGTCCGGGCTTCTGCCGTCAGTTTTCGGGGAGCCGCGGCGGCGCGGGTTTCAGTCCGTCCAGGGTGAGGTCGAGGAGGCGTTCGGCCTGCTCTCGCTGCTCGGGCTTGGCCGAGGTGAGGGCGATACCGGCGAGGGCGGCGAACATGTCGGTCGGGCTGATGTCGGACCGGATCGTTCCGGCAGCGGTATTGGCGTCCATGAGGGAGGACAGGGCGGCCTGGATCATCTCGTGGCTGTCGGCGTAGGGGTTGGTTCCCGAGTGGACGACGGCTCGAAGGGCGTCGGCCATGCCGAGTTTGGCGGTGGCGTAGTCGATGAAGCGGCGAGTCCAGGCTCGCAGGGCCTCAGGCGGCGACATCGCGGCAAGGAGACTGGGGACGGCGTCGCACAGCCGGGCCACTTCGTTGCGGTACGCCGCCTCGATCAGAGCCTCCCTGGTCGGGAAGTTGCGGTAGAGGGTGCCGGTTCCCACGCCCGCTTCTTTGGCGATGCGCTCGAAGTGCGCATCCAGTCCCTCCTCGGTGAACACCCGCACCGCGGCGGCCAGGATCTTGTCCCGGTTCCGTTGCGCGTCAGCCCTCAGCGGGCGCCCTGCGTCTCGAGCCATCGATGGTTCTCCCCTGTCTCCACTTGCTAAGTGGAGGTGCCGCCACTTAGTGTCGATGAAGTGGCGGCGCCTCCACTTTCACTTTAGGGCATGGGCCTGGCCTGCCCTCACTCCTCTTCTGGAAGGACTGTCAGTCGTGTCGGGAATCGAAGGAAAAGTCGTAGCAATCACGGGCGCCAGCAGCGGCATCGGCGAAGCGACCGCGCTTCTGCTCGCCGAGCGCGGCGCGAAGATCGTCCTCGGGGCACGCCGTCCGGAGCGTCTTGAGGCATTGGCCGCCCGTATCGAAAAGGCCGGCGGTGATGCCGTCTGGGCCCGCACGGACGTGACGCGACGCGAGGACCTCTCCGGCCTCGTCAAGCTGGCACGCGATCGGTACGGCAAGCTCGACGTCCTCGTCAGCAATGCCGGTGTCGGCTTGATCTCCCGTCTGGATGACCTGCGCGTCGAGGACTGGGAGGAGATGATCGACGTCAATCTCAAAGGGGTCCTGTACGGGATCGCCGCAGCCCTTCCCGTCTTCCGGGAGCAGGGCTTCGGGCACTTCGTCAACACCGTGTCCACGGCCGGACTGCGCATCGTGCCGCTCCAGTCGGTGTACGCCGGCACGAAGAACGCCGTGCGCACGATCTCCGAGGGCCTGCGCCAGGAGGCCGGCGAAGACCTGCGCGTGACCGTCGTCTCCCCCGGCGCCGTCCGCACGGACTTCGCGGAACGCATGGATCCGGCCGTGAAGACCCAGATCGACAAGTTGATGGAAATCGGCCTTTCGCCGGACGCGGTGGCCCGCGCCATCGCCTTCGCCATCGAACAGCCGGACGGTGTCGATGTAGGTGACATCGTCGTTCGCCCCACCGCCCAGGGATAGGTCTGCACAGCCACACAGCCCACCCCCGCCCTCGCCCTCATCGCCCACGATGTGTACGGGCCCCGGGTCTGCAGCGCGCCCTGCGCGGGCCAGCGGGCCACCCGGTTCACTGGCCAGCGTCGGCGTTCGGGCTGCCACTGAACTTTGACGAAGCCCTGGCTCGGCCGCCCTTTCGCCTCACTGGGGTCCGAACTGCCTTCCGTCGTCAGTGACACCGCCATGGTGCCGACCCGGGGCACGGGGAGTCGTGAGCATCCCCGACGGGCACACCAGCGAGGCCATCCACGCCTTCGTCGTACCGCTGCCCGGAGCCGTCGCCCCCCCAAGGAGGAAACCCTGTGGAAGCTGGTCGCCCGCGAACTCGGTGCCGCGAGCGTCCCGGCCCGCACCGTCTTCCTCACAGAAGTCCCCGTGGCCCCCAGCGGCAAACCGTTAGCGGGGGCAGGGGTTGAGGGTTGAGATGGTCCTGCCGGTTGGGGGTGCGATCGGCAGTAGACAGGACGCGGGAGAAGAAGCGCCGCGGCTGTTGCCCCGGAAGCACGACGAGCTCGCAGACCGCAGACCGCAGACCGCAGAACGATCGTCAAGCACATCCCGTGGGCGGCCAGTTGACTGAGCCGGTCAAACAGCGGCGGACGGTGGTGGCGGCGCTGAATCCGCGGGCGCTGCGAGTTGCTCCTCGATACGGGGCAATCGTCTGATGTTGCGTCGCTGTTCGATGAGTGCGGGTATCTGCATCACTACGCCCACCAGCATCACACCGGCGAGCACGACGTTCCCATCCACCAGGAAGACGACGCCCCCAACGGCACAAAGCGCCATCCCGACCGGCATCACCCAACGTCCACCCTGCCGCGCCGCGCGCTGCTGTCCCCGTACGAGAGCGGCCATCGCCCGCCGCGCCTTCGGGTCACCGGGAACGTGCCCCTTGCGCAGCCACCGACCGACAATCGACACCTGCCACGGGCTCAGCCCCGACTCTTCGGCCACTTCCCGCCGAGCACGCCGGGCCGTCCACTGTCCGCCGAGCACTACACCGATGCCACCACCGACTCCGCCCATGCTCAGATGCCCCCATGCGGCGTACAGCAGCAAGTTCATCCCGATCGCGACGCCGGCAGCGATCAGCAGAATGAGCGCCACCTGCACCCATGTCCGGTCGTTCCAGCGTTGCTCGGCATGCCAGTCGATCGGCCCGAACTCATCGGGGGCATGGTGCGTCGCGCCGTGCACCCGGCCCTCACCTCTGTCCTCGGTCATCGTCCCCCCTCGGTGCGATCCGTGACGGACCGTCGCATCCCGTTCCGTACTGCGGCCGTCTGCCCGACGAATCCCTTCACATGTATGAATGGATTCCTCCGCATGTGAACGTGGAGGTGTTCCGGAGGTAATCGCCCACCTGGTTCGGTTACGAGCGTGCCCAGAGCAGACCCGGCCGTCCTCCAGCAGTACGTGCTGCAGGCGGACCCACCCCTCGCCCTTGACTGCGTCGACCCGGTCCGCGCCGATTGCCTCTATTTACCGTCGGTTCTGGGGCGCCAGTCTGGTCGCGGTGGGCGGCGTCAGCCTGCGGTTTGCTCCGAGGGCAAGCACCGCAGCCAAGCCCTCCTCTGTCCCTGGGTCTCGCAGCGCCGACTTCCCCTACCGACCACCAACCCCGACTGCCTCTTGACCAAAGTCATAGAGGCCCCCCCTTTCCGTCGGCCTCGAACGCCCAGCGCTTCGTCCCGGTGGCCGCTCGATGCCCTCGGTGTCGCGGTCTCCCCGCACTCCCCAGGTCAGCGTTTGATGCCGACGCCCGCCAACAGGCTGATCTGAGCGTCCGTGGGCTCCGTCCCGTCCGTGCGTTCGACGGGACGCCAGCGGTGGCAGCAGCAGATGCCGGGGTCGATCAGGTCGAGCCCGTCGAAGAACCGGCGGACGTCGCTGAGTGAACGGAACTGCACCGGAGTCCCGGAGCTGGTGTAGATCTCCGCGACCTTGTTCCAGGTGACGGGGTCGAAGTCGGGCGTGCAGTGGTTCATGGCGAGGGCACTGCCCACTGGGAGCGGGGCGAGCAGCCGGCGGACGATGGCGAAGGGGTCGTGCGGGTCGGTGATGAAGTGCATGAGCGCGTTGAGGGAGAGGGCGATCGGCTGGTCGAAGTCCAGGACCTCCGAGGCCTCCACGGCGCTCATCAGTGCGTCGGGGTCGGTGACATCGGCCTCGATGTAGGCCGTGCGTCCCTGCGTCGTGCTCCGCATGAGGCGTTCGGCATATTTGAGGACAAGGGGGTCATTGTCCGCGTACACGACACGGGCGTCGGGCACGACGGACTGGGCGATCTGGTGCAGGTTGGGCTCGGTGGGGATGCCCGTGCCGATGTCCAGCCACTGGCGGATGCCGTGTTCTTCTGCGAGGACACGAGTTGCCCGGTGCATGAACGCCCGGTTCTCGCGGGCGGTCACGGGGAGGCCGGGGTGGGCCTTGGCCGCAACCTGGGCTGCATCCTCGTCGATCTCGAAGTGGTCCTTGCCACCGAGGAAGTAGTCGTACATGCGGGCCGAGTGCGGCCTGCTCGTGTCGAGATCCCGGCCAGGCTGCCTGGTGGTCATGTTCTCCCCTTCACGCGTGTGTCTGTCGGCCCGCAGGCCAGGTACGGGCCGGTGTCTCCGGCCCTTCTCCCCGCCGCCGGTTCACCCGGCGGCCAAGTGATCGGCCAGGCCCTCTTTGACGCCGCGGACGAACGCGGCGATCTCCTGCGGCGTGTAGATCAGCGCCGGACCGGCCGGGTCGGTGGACTGCCGCACGGCAACGCGGCCGTCGGTGAGTAGTTTCGTTTCGACACACTGGCCGCCGTTCGGCCCGCTCCAGGGGCGCTCCCAGCCCTGTTCCCCGAGGTCACGGGCCGGCATCCCGTTGTAGACGCCCTGGTCGGTGATCGTCACGAGTACTCCTTGCGCATGTGGTTCAAGAGCGCCCGACTTTCCTCGGAGGACGTCGCCAGCGCCATTCGGGAATGCGCCTCGAGATGAGCGACGACGTCCGCGCGCTGGTCCAGGTAGACGGAGGCGAAAAGGAGTTCGCTGTAGACGATGTCAGGCAGCTCAGGTTCCTCGAACCGGAAATACGTGAATGGGGCACACGCGCCGACGTGCGCGCCTGCGGCGAAGGGCACGATGTCGAGGCTGACGTGTGGGAGCTCGGACACGTCCAGGAGCCGTTCGATCTGATCCCGCATCACGTCAGGGCTGCCCGCTTCCCGATGCAGGACTGCTTCATCCATGACCACCCACAGCGTGGGAGCGTCCTCCCGCTCCAGCAGGCTCTGGCGGCGCATCCGCACCTCCACGCGACGCTCGAGCTCCTCCTCGCTTCCGTTCGGCAACCCGCCGCGCAGCACAGCGCGGGCGTAGTCGGGAGTCTGCAAAAGGCCGGTGACGTACTGGGGTTCATAGGTGCGCAGGGTCTTGGCGCTGGTCTCCAGGCTGACGTAGGCGGTGAACCAGCTGGGGACGACGTCGCGGTAGGAGTGCCACCACCCGGGCTCGTTGGCCTGCTCGGCCAGGTCGACGAACTCGTCGATCAGCCGGCGGTCCGCGCCGTAGGTCTCCAGGAGCTTCTCCACATAGAGAGGCTTCAGCGCGACCTCGGCCTTTTCCAGCCGGCGGATGGTCAGGGTCTTCACACGGAGTGCTCTTGCCGCGTCCTCCAGCGAGGCACCGGCGCCGAGCCGCATGTCCTGCAGCCGACGGCCGAGGATCATGCGCAGGACTGTCGGTGCGCTGGCGCTGGAACGGGCCTCCGCCACACCCAACCTCCTGATAGTTCATCAACGGCGCCATCCTGTCACCGACTTGATGTTGATGCCAAGGTGATACAAGTGCCGCTGAAATTATCAGGGAGTCGGTTGCAGGGTGCACTCGATCACCCGCATAGTTGATGCGTGAGCGGTCACGTCGCAGCTCTGACGCAGCATCCGTCCCGGACGGGACACGTGATGCTGATGCCGTCCTGGGCACCCCACCGCAGCGCTACTGCCTCCGCATACGCCTCACGACCCTCGGCATCCCGACACCGCGCCCACCCCCCACAAGAGGCGCTGGAAGGCGACATCCGTGACACTCCCCACGCCCTCAGCCCCGCCCACGGCCCCCGCCTTAGCCTCGACCGCGCCTCACCGCGAGTACTGGTTCAACCTCCCCGCCCTGCGCACCAGCGCGCGAGCCGCCCGCGACGCCGTACACGACCAGCTCCTGGCCTGGCAAGTGCCCGGCGGCACCAGTTGCGACGCGGTGCTGCTGGTCTCCGAACTGACCACGAACGCTGTACTCCACACCGACAGCGTCCACGTCCTGTGTGGTCTCACGCTGACCGACGACGAGCGGCGCCTGCGCATCGAACTCCACGACGAGGGCCACGCCCCGGCTCGCCCGACCGCTCGCGTCGCCGGGCCGGGCGAGGAGTGCGGGAGGGGTCTGTTTCTCGTCCAGCAGCTCGCGGACCGTTGGGGCTCCGCACGCTCGACGCGGGCCAAAGGCAAGTTCGTCTGGGCAGAGTTGACGGCCTACCCCTGACGCCGTGGGCGCCGGCCAGCGCCGACGGCGGTCCTGCCTCCGCGAGGAACAACACGGGCCCATCACGGCCAGGCCTGGCTGTTGAGGCGTACCAGACCAGTTCCCCGTCCATCGGCGGAAAGCGCCGTTGGTACTGCGCGGCCCGCTCCGTGCCCCTCGCGCAGCAGAGGATCCCTTCTTCTCGATTCACCGACAGAAGGCGCCCATGACTCCCCACGGCCCAATCGCTTCGCCTGTGGTGCTGTACGTATGCGCCGACCGAGCCCGACCGGGCCCCGGGGCTGCCACGCAGCGCGCGCAGACAGAGGGCCACGCCTTTGCTCAGGAGCGCGGGCTGACGATCGCCGAGGTCGTCACCGACACGTACGGTGAGCCCGACCCGGCCCAGCGCGGAGGCTGGCGGCGCGTGAAGCAACTGGTCCAGACAGGCCACATCACCGCGGTACTCGTCCGCTGGCCCAGCGCCATCGCCCCGGAGTCCGTGGACGAACTCCGGCACCGCGAAATCGCCTGGCTCAACGACCGCGGTGTGCCTGTCCGTTACACCTGGGCGCCCTTGTCATCCAGGAGCGCCTAGGCACGGTGAGCCCCAGTGGACACGCCCTCGGCCCTGCCATGTTGCCGCAGCAAGGGAAACGCAAGGGACGTCCGTCTCGGAGGATCGCGTCGCCGGGGCGTCAGGGCGCTGAACAGCGCCGGGATGGCGAAGTGGGCTTGCGACACATTTGGGGCGCTTTTGCCCAGCGGCGCTTCCAGCGTCCGGGCAAGGCTCACTTCGGCGTTGAGCGCCTGCCACACTCCGGCTTCGTCGTCACCGCATGTCGCAATGGTCGCGCCATAGACTGACCTCGATCTTCATGAGGCCGACGAGAAGGTAGTACGTCGGTTCGGGGACCGGTCGACCTGCGGAGAGTCGGGCCGCCGGGACGAGGAACGCCGGCAGTTGCTACGGGCGGATGCGCGAACGACGCTTGCTGCTGTGCGTAGACGGGTGGCTATCCGCTGGCCCCTCGGCAGTTGGCCGTCTGCCGGCGAGGAGAACCGCGGGAATCGCCGCTGCCATCACCACCGACATGGTGGCGAAGCCGGCGGAGAACGTGGCCGCTTGAGCTGCCAGGCCCAGGGCGAGGGAACCCAGGCCCGTGCCCGCGTCGTAGCCGATGTTCCACGCGACCGAGGTCGTGTGCCGGTTCTCCACGCCCGCATGGTCGAACGCCTGCACCAGCGTGAGGCTCTGGAGCCCTCCGTACGCCGCTCCCAGGAGAATCAGGCCGCACAGCAGAATGAGGACGGAGTCACTGTCCGAGTCGACGGCCAGGGCGATCAGCGCCAGGCCCACGCACGCGGCCGAGACGAGGCCGGCGCTGATCGGCCGCAGAGCGATCCGGTCGGCGAGTGCTCCACAGCCCCAGCGGGCCAGCGCGGCGGTGACGGTGAGGGCGAGCAGGCCCGTGGCAGCCAGCGTCGGAGTGGCGGTGAACTGCGGGGCGAAGGTGAGTACAGCGCCGCCCGCTGCCGTGACCAGGAGCAGCACGGTGATCGGGAGCAGGATGCGTCGGAGCACTGTGGTCGTGGCGGCGGGGTGCCGGGGGTGGCCGGTCCGGGGCGAGGAGCTATGGGTGCGGGCTTCGACGGCGTGGCCGAGGGCTCGTGTCCAAGGCAGTGCGAGTACGGGGAGAATGCCGCACGCGATGATCGCGGGGAGGGCGAATGTGCCCATCAGCCAGGGTGCCGCCGGGGTGAGGACAACTTGAGGGAGGGCGATGGCAAGGCCGTAGATGCCGATGGCCGCTCCTTGGCGTCCGCGCGGAGCCAGTGCGGCTGCGGCGGTGGATCCGCAGACGGTGACGATCCCGAAGCCCGCTCCGCGCAGTGCTGTCGTGAGCAGGATCGGCAACAGGTGGTCGCTGAGGGCTTGCAGGAGGGCGGGCAGGCCCAGCAGGAGGGCGCCGAGCGTGAGAGTGCGGGTCCATCCCAGCTTGCGCAGTGCCGTGTTGACGCACAGTTGGGTCAGGACCGTGGCAGTCATCAGAATGGCGGTGACGAGCCCGGCGCCTAGTTCGTCCGCGCCTCCGTTGACGGCCCATGCAGGAGAGACGGGGAGCAGGAGGGCGAATCCGGAGAAGCAGCAGAGCACCACTATCAGCAGGTGCGGGATGCCGGGGACTCGTATGACGGATTCTTTCGCACGTTCAGACATGGGTATGGGGTTGTCCTTGATCTTCAGTGCCGGTGTCGGTGCCGGTGCCGGTGCCGGAACGGAAAGGGATGATGGCGGTCGGGCGGGGCCGGGCGGTAGATGGACGCTCGCGATCAGGTGGCAGGTCCCGAAATCATCCGCCAGTACCTGTGCGAGTGCCGCATCCGGACGGTCGTCCCGGTTCCTGCCGACCAACTCGCTCACCGCCTACGTCGAGCGAGCCGGGGAGGCGGCCACCCGCCTTCGACCACGATGCCTACGCTCGACACGCGCTGCCCTTGCCGGCGCGCGCTCCTCCTGATCCACGAACGTATCAGTGGCGACGGCACGGCATAGCAGCATGACCCTCCATCTCTCGCCCGGACCCGAGTAGGCCGGATCTCAGGGCGCGAGCTCGAGCGAGTACACGGTGCGACCCCATTTCATCAGCATGAAGACGTTCGCGGCCTTTGCCCATGTCGCTGAGCAGCTGGGCTACCGCTATGTGGGGCACGCGCCCGGGGCCGGCGCCACGAACAATCCGTACTTCTCTTTCCAGCGCACCCCTGACGCCCGCGAGCGGGCCATGGCCACCGTCACCGACCACCCCGGCATGCGGCCGGGCAGGGGTCTTCGGCCGCTGCCCGAGGTCCAGCCCGACGTCGATCTGCTGCGCTCACAGATGACCCTTGACGCCTGCAGCCGCTATAGCCAAGGCGTCCTGCCATGCTGCACCAGCCAGCGCAGCCACAGGCCGAGCAGGGCGCACAGCTGGACGACAGTGATCGAGACGATGGTGACCCGTCATGTAAGTAAGAGCCCCTACAGACCCGCACGCCGTGAACTCCGACTCAGAGATCCTCCAATCGAAACGCCCGGGGACCACGGTGGAATCTCCGCTGCCCTCGCTCATCGGCCAGAGGGGACACATGCCAGATCATCGCTTCCCGCCTACTCACCCAGTTCCTAGTGCTGATCCCACGAGCATGGCGGTGCGCCCGTGCGCGTCAGAACCGGACGGTTTCGCCGCGCACTTCTCTGCTCTGGCCGATCAGGTGCCCGGCTTGCGGCCGTAGACGAAGACGTCGTCGCCCTTGCGCAGCGTGTTCCAGTACTTCACGGCGTCCTTCTTCGTCATGTTGACGCAGCCGTGGGAGCCCGGCGGAGACCAGACGCTGATGCCGACCGAATGGAACGCCTGGCCGCCGTCGAAGAACTGGCTGTACGGCATCGGGACGTGGTAGATGCTCGACACGTGGTCGATGTGGCGCCAGTAGACCTTCTTCAGACCTGTGCGGGTCTCGTGGCCGTTGCGGCCGGTACGCACCGGGACCGGGCCGTACTTGAGGTTCTCGCCGTCCTGGATCCAACTGAGCTGGAGAGTCAGGTCGACACAGGCGATGCGCCCCTTGTTGGTCGGGCACTTGCCCGCCTTGTTGGGGGTGTTGCCCACCGCTTTCTGCTTGTTCATGAGGTTCATGACGCCCCAGGTGACGCTGCCCGCGTACCCGGCGTTCGGGGTGATGCCGTGCTTGGTCTGGAAGGCCTTGATGACCTTGCAGTCGGCTGCCGACTGCCTGCCGTCCACCGGGCGGCCGAGGAACTTCTCGACCTGCTTCTGGTACGGCCCGGTCTGCGTCGAGCACGACGCGGCCTGAGCGCTGCCCGTGCCGAGCGCCACCGTAAGCGGCGCCACCAGCACGGTGATCCCCAGAGCCACGGCTCCTCGTCTGCGTATGTCCCCCATTGTTGCCACTCCTCGTTCGTCATTCGTCCGCGGGTCGGATCCCACCTGCTAGACGACGCGGCCCCAGGGTTCGTTGTAGGGCGAATCGACACAGATGTGTAACAGGGGACGACACGGCGCCGGGGCGGCTGGGTGCGAGCCGGTCAGGGAGTCTGTCCATCAGGAGGCGGAGCTGATGAAGGCGCTGCAGCCCTCCTTGTACATGCCGGGCCCGTCTGAACGGCACGGCGGCGGGGTCGGCCCCCTTCCTCCCCGGTCACGGGCCACCCACCCCCGGACGGTCAGGTCAGGTCGAGGAAGCTCCACCGGGCGTCCGGCCGGGCGCCGCTCAGGTACTTGCCGCAGTTCTGGAGCACGACCGGACTCGACGTGATGTGCTGCGCGCCCGTTGCCAGGTCGCGCAGGAAGCGGTCGACCGGGCCACGGCGGATCGCCGCCGAGCCGGCCCAGCGGTGGACGATGCGGCCCACCTCACACACGGTCGAGGTCGTGTGGTTCAGGACCAGACGGATCAACGTTTCCTGCTCCGTACTCGGCACCTCTCCCCGGTCCAGGGTCTGCTCGACGTCCTGCCAGACGTCGTTCACCCAGGCCCGGGCGGCCCGGAGCCCGGCTTCCGCCGTCGCGTACTCGGCGTGGAACTGGGAGGTGTCGACCGCCGCGCCCCGCGAGCCGGTCCGCGCCGCGGCGACCCGCTTCAGCTCGTCCAGGAGCCGACGGCCAACGCCCAGGGCCCAGCCCGTGTGCCCGATCGCCGACATGTTGACCAAGCCGAGGCGGTAGACGGCGCCGCCGCTGACCGGCGTGGTGGTGGTCGCGGCGTAGGTGTACTCATACGGCACGTACACATCGGTGCAGTGGTAATCGATGCTGTGGGTCGCGCGCAGCCCGAGCACGTCCCAGTTGCCGTCCAGGCTCACCTGCGACTTAGGCATCGCCAGGACCCGCAGTTCATCGGTGCCCTCGACCTGGATCGCGCTGTGGATGTGGGTGGCGTGCGCCACCCCCGAGGCGAACTGCCACCGGCCGCTGACCCGGTAACCGCCCTCCACAGGCACAGCCCGCCCGGGGCGTGTGCCGTGCCCGGAAAGTAGCGCGTGCTTCCCGTTCGGCACGTCGGGGAACAGTGCGACCGCGGCGTCCCCGGCGAGGTACGCCGCAGTGGTCCCGGTCATCAGCTGCAGCGCGAACACAGTCCACCCGGCCGCAGCGTCGTGGTAGCTCGCCCGCTCCACCGTCTCGATCAGCTGCCGCGGCGCGAACTCGTAACCCCCAAGGCCCAGCGGGAGCTCCGCCCGTACGATCCCGGTGTCCAGCAGCGCCCGCGCCGTGTCCTCCGGCAGTCTCCCCAACTCATCGGCAGCCGCGGCCCGTTCATCGAGCATCCCGCCGAGCGCGTCGATCCGCTCCAGCACCCCCGCCAGTTCCGCACTGACATGCAGCCGGCCCCTGTCCCCCATGGAGCTCCTCTCCTTGCGGCCTGGTTTCCGATCGTCTCACGCACCCGCCTCGCGATCCCGGTCCCGGCCGAGGAGTCCTGACCACACTCTCCACCCGGCTTCGTGGGCGCGATCGTCACGCCGCCGACCACTCATCGACAACTCGGCGGTGCCCGAGGGCGGCAGCTCTGTGAATCTTCAACAGGCGCTCCCTTTCGGCCACTTGAGTACGCAGCACGTAAGACGTTGAGCTGGGTTCCAGGATGGCCCGGCATGCCGGAAGATTGACGTTTCTTGACCTGTACACGACCACTCCATGGGTTTGCAATGACGTAACGCACGTCTACTGCACGCACAGGGGGAACAGCACAGTGAGATCGATACGCATCAAGGCGGCCGTCACAGGTCTGGCCGCCGCGGCTCTGCTGCTGGTCGGCGCCTTACCGGCCCAGGCGCAGAGCCAGCAGGAAGACAGAAAGACCACCTACAAGGTCACCCCGTACGTCATCTCCGACCCGTCACTCGTCGCCGAACCGGAGAAGCTCGTCGAGGAAGTGAAGAAGCACGGCGATCTGGATCGGCTGGGCATCAAGCCGTCGACATCCAACGGCCCCTCGAAGATGACGAAGAAGTCGGCCCTCGCGGCAGACCCGGCGAGCTACGTGGTGGACTCCTCACGGTTCCCGAGCGGCCGCATCCCGGACGACATCTACGACTACACCAACTGGGCCGAGTGCGGCACCAACTCCGGGGCCGCGTCACAGGACGCCGGGTGGATCAAGAACCGCTACTCGTACTGCCAGAAGCACCTGTTGTTCATGCCGGCCTTCGAATGCGGACTCTTCCCTCCGCAGTGCAAGCTCGTCGGCACCTACTCCTCGTCGAACACACTGATCGGCTACGGCAAGGCCGGCGGTCACGAGGATCACCCCAACTTCCGCTGGGCCGACTTCCGGCTCAAGGTGGAGAACATCGTCGCCACCGGCCCGTTCGCCCGCTCCGGAGCGGACATGAGCGCCGCCATGGAGTGTGAGGGCGACTACAAGGACGAAGAGCCCAACCACAACGACGAGCAAGCCTGTTACGCACACGAGAACGAGGAGACCGAGAAGTCCATCAACGAGTGGCGCGTGAACAACGAGGCGTACTTCGACATCGCTTCCCAGGCGGTCAGCTCGAACCCGTTGTGGGGCGAGCAGATCGCCACCGGCGTGTTCCACATCGAGTATGAGTTTGATCTGCCGTGGTTCTTCCAGTTCATCGACACCGAGGGCCCCGAAGGGGGCATGCGGTTCGACTCGGCGTGGTATCTGCAGTCACACAAGCTCGGGTCCGTGTTCGACCGGGCGGTGCCCGGCATGTCGTACACGAAGTCCGAAGCGGCCGTCGGCGGCGTCGCCACACACCTGGAAGAGGCCCGGGCCAACCCGGGCGCCACGATGCCCACCCAGGCCGACAAGCACCTGGCCGGCGGCACACCCGGCGACCCGATTCACCGGCTCGCACAGGCCAAGGGGGACAAGCAGAGCTTCCGGTACGACGAGAACCGGCGCATCGTCCGCAACTTCTGCGCCACCAAGGCGATGCAGGATCTCAAGGCGACCCTGCCCGTGGACCAGGGGCCATACGACTGCGACGAGTACCCCATGGCCTCGACCTACGAAGGCGCGGGACGGCACCTGTTCCCCGACGACCCCTATGGCGGCGCCCAGTACGAGCGCCACTACTCGGCACGATGGGTCAACAGTGAGGTCAACCAGGAGGCCGGGCGGCGCCTCGGTCGCTGGTACGACGTCGACCGGCTGCTCGATCAGGACGCGTTCTACATGCCCATCCGCTGAGCGGCCGAGCTCCCCGTTGAGGGAATCGAAGCGGCTCTGATCACCCATCGTGCAGGGCCCGGCCGAGGGGCCGGGCCCTGCACCCGTATCTGCTCAGTCCGCGTCCGGCCAGAACTGGACCAAGGCCCAGCCTCCCGGCTCGGCGAACCCACCGTCCGGGGCAGGGCCGTTCTCCCGCCACGCCACCCGTGCCCGCCACTTGCCGGCATGCGGGAGCCGGAAGACGTCCGGCTTGCCCCCGGCCGCGATCTCGTCCACCAGGAACCGCCCCGAGGGGAGGTCCAGCGAGAGGAGTTCCGTCGACGGCCACGCCTCCGCGAGGGCTGCCGCCGGACCGTCCCAGGCCTCCAGCCGCACCCTCGCGTTCAGAATGTCCTCGTCCGACCCGATGTAGAGCATGGTGGCGTTGGAGCTGACGAAACTGCCCACCGACCGTGGTGAAGCCGGGCGCTCACCGTCCTGTCCCTCCTCGTCGACCAGACCGAACAACCGGTGGTCCACGACCACTTTCAGCTCGCGAGACGCCACGAGTCGGGGCATACGACACCTCCTGCGACTGCTGTCAAAGGTGACACTCTGCCGCAGGACCCGCCCGCGCGCCACGGTCGGCCAGGTCAAGTTGTGCGTGCGGTTCAACTACGCCTCCGGTAATGAAGGTGACCGGCTGCATCGTGCGGCCGCGCAGTCTGTGGAAGCAGCCCGCCAAGCCAAGGCCTTCGAAGGCAACGTGCGTGACGTGTGGTGGTTGGACCAGGCGTGACGAGTCGCCGCGTTAAGAGCTTGTTGCTGCCACGGCTGTCGTGGCATGCTCCGGGTCATGATCAAGAGAATCGAGTCCTCCGTCCGCCGATGAGCGAGACGACCGGGACAGGACTGCCCGGATCACCGACCACACTGTTCGACCACGCACTCCGGCTACATCAACTGACGCCAGGGGAACCGCTTCCGCGGGACGGGTACCCCTTTCCCGACGACGGCTTGCACGATCGTCGAGGCCCGAAGGCGCCCAAAGACCGGCACGCGGTCGGCCAGGACGTTGCGCTCATCCTGGACGCGTATTTCGCGAGGGCCTCTGCCCTGCCTGGCGAATTGGCCGATGTCTTCCACGACGTCTACATCCCGATTCACCACAACGAGCACATTGCCGCCGCAGCTGAGCGGGCGGACACCGAACGTGCTCGTCAAACGGGCAGTTGGCTGGTCCGCCACGGGGCTGATCGATGCGCCGTCACCGTCGGGCTTGCCCTGCTCGCGGCGGTGGGAACTGCCGACGATGTCCCGCTGATTCAAACGATCGGGCTGCTCTCCGAACGCTTCGGGCCGCTGGCGGCGCGCGCCTTCGAGAGGCAGCCAGGAGGAGTCGAAGCGCTGCTTTGGCTCGCCGATCGGGTCACTGGCTGGGGGCGCGTCTATGTCATCGAAGCTCTTTGCAGACTCGACGACCCAACTGCGCGTCCATGGCTTCTTCGCAGAGCCTGCGACGGCGACTTCCTCAACGGATACTTCGCCGGCCAGGTCGCCACCGTCACTAGACTCCATGAGGCGCTTGAACACCTCGACACCGACAGCGAGATGGTCGACCATATCGGGCGCCTGCTCCATCAGATGAGTGACTGCGCGGGGATGGGCCTCACCCTCGCCCACTACCCCCATTCGGCAGCGGTACTGGAAGCTCATGCCCGCCACGTGGGTCTGCTCCGCCCGACGCTCGAGCGCTACTTCACGATCGCGGTGCTCACCCAGCACCTGGCTACAGAGCCTCCCGAGAAAGCGGGATGCACCGCGTCCCGGCAAGAAGCCCTCCGGGGGACATACCTGGAGGTCCTCGATCGAGAAGAGTGGACCCGGGCCGCACAGGAAGGGCTCGCGGCCGACGACAACAGGATGCGGTGGCTCGCTGCCTACCGGGCGCCGCAG
Organism: Streptomyces sp. NPDC055239; assembly: GCF_053606205.1. NCBI lineage: Bacteria > Bacillati > Actinomycetota > Actinomycetes > Kitasatosporales > Streptomycetaceae > Streptomyces > Streptomyces sp. NPDC055239. Next base: position 95,816 of record NZ_JBSGRD010000013.1, read on the forward strand.
TTGAGGCTGCGCGCGTTCCCCGATCGAGAGCTGGATGCCGAGGAATAGCGCAGGCCAGGAATGAGTGGTCTCCGCCGGCACGCAAAAACCCGGTCGGTCGGGGGACTCTGCGTCGACGAGCGCACATGCGTCGGCGGCCAGGAGGGCCCCGACCGTCCGGGGCCGGTGCCCGCCGGACGGCCGCCGGTGCCATGGACACGGCCGCCTGCAGGGCCGGCCGTATGTCGTCGACACGGTTCGGCTGCCGGCACGTCTGGCAGGCCCGCTTACCCTCCGCACGCACCCGTGCCTCACCAGAACCATCGACCGCCAATGGTTCGACAAATGACGGCCGTTGACGTCCCGTTGACGTGCGCCGCCTATCCCGCCAGGCTCGGAATGCACGTGCGAATCTCCCATCCCCCGCCCCCCATGGAGTGCTCTGATGTCCAGACGCACCGCACGACTCGTCCTATCGATTGTCATGCTCATTGCCGCGACCCTGGGCGGTGTCGTGGCAACCACCGGAACTGCTCAGGCCGACGGCTGCTACACGTGGTCGCGCACCCTGTCCCAAGGGGCCTCGGGTGCCGACGTGACCAACTTGCAGATACGGGTGGCAGGCCATGCCGGCAGCGGCGGCGCGCTCGCCATCGACGGTGCCTACGGGCCGGCGACCACTGCCGCGGTCAAACGGTTCCAGACGGCTTACGGACTGGCCGCCGACGGCGTTGCAGGCCCGGCGACCTTCAGCAAGATCTACGCCCTCCAGGACAACGACTGCACACCGATCCACTTCACCTACGCCGAACTCAACACCTGCAACTCCACCTGGGCGGGAGGCGCAGTGAGCGCAAGCACCGCGAAAGCAAACGCGTTGCGCACCATGTGGAAACTCGAGGCACTGCGACACGCACTGGGCGACCAGCCCCTTCGCGTGACCAGTGGCTTCCGCTCGCATGCCTGCAACGACGCGGTCGGCGGAGCAGCAGGCAGCCGCCACCTGTACGGCGACGCGGCCGACCTCGGCGCGGGCCCGCACTCGCTGTGCCGCCTCGCCCAGCAGGCCCGCAATCACGGCTTCAACGGCATCCTCGGCCCCGGCTACCCGGGCCACAGCGACCACACCCACCTCGATCACCGCGCAAGCCGCTTCTGGTCGGCGTCGGCCTGCGGCATCTGAACGCACCGGCGGGACGAGGCAGCCGGTGGCCCGCCCGCGCCGGGACGACTGTTTCTGCCCGGAGGACCGCCAGGACGATTGTGTCCTGGCGGCTGCGCCTGGGCGGGTGCGCGCCGGGCAGGTCTGATTGGGCGTCAGCCGCCGTCGGCGATGAAGTCGGCTATAGCGGCAGCGACGGCTTCGGGCTGCTCATCGGGGATGAAGTGCCCGGCGTCGGGCACGACGACTCCGGTGGTGTTGTCGGCCCATGGGCTGATGGAGGCTGCCATGTCCGGGATGGAGCCGTGGCTGCTGGAGATTCCGAGGATGGGCACGGTCAGGTGCTGCCGGTTGAGCGCCTGGTGGTTCTTGCGCGCCGATTCGGCGGCGTCTCGGTAGTAGGCGAGGGAGGCGCGGAGGCCGCCGTCGGCGGCGAGGGCCGCTGCGTAGTGGTCGAGGTCGGCGTCGTCGAACGCGTCGGGAGAGAGGGCCTTCGTTTTCAGGAACCAGCCGACATAGTCCCGTTCGCGGCCGGCGAGCAGGGTCTCGGGCAGGTCGGGCACGAGGTGGAACGCGAAATGCCAGGTCTTCCACGCCCGGGCCGGGTCGATGGGAATCGATTCCGGGAGGGTGATACCGGGGATCCCGGCGTCGAGCAGGGCGACCCCACGCAACTGGCTCTCGTAGTTGAGGGCGAGGGAGAAGGCGACCCAGGCGCCGATGTCGTGGGCGGCAAGCCAGTAAGCCGACACTCCGAGTGCCTTTACGGCGGTGTGGACGTGGGCGGCGACCGTGTGGGTGTCGTAGCTGCGCTCCGGGCGCTCGGAGTGGCCCTGGCCCGGCAGGTCGATCGCGATGATGCGGAACCGGTCGGCGAGACTGGGCATGACCTTTCGCCAGGCCTGCCAGGTTTGCGGGAACCCGGCGAGCAGGACGACAGCCGGGCCGGCAGGCTGGCCGCCTTCGACGGCATGAAGGCGGATGCCGTCTGCGTCGACCCAGCGGTGGGTGAACCCGTCCAGGTCGTGCAGGGGCAGGTCGCGGACAGGGTTGGCTTCGGGGACATGCTGAGTGGTGGTCGCAGGGTCAGTCACGGGAATCCTCCATGGGTGTGGGGTTTGCTGGTTCGGTGCTACGCCCCAGGGCCAGGCCCGCGAGCACGATGGCTATGGCTATGGCTATGGCTATGGCTATGGCGAGAACAGTCAGGGGGATGCTGGAGATCCGGGTCCCGGCTGTCTGGTCGAGGACGCCCAGCAGCAGGACGGGGCCCGTGAGGCCGGAATAGCGGACGCGGGGCCGCCAGCTCGTCCTCAGCCCTGCGGTCTCGGGACTGCCAGCCAGGCAAAGCCTGCCGCCGCGCAGGCGCCGAGGTAGCACCAGAACACGGTGCGGGTCGGCGCCGGGACGAATTCCGTCAGCAGGCGCGCCGATAACACCGAGACTCAAGCCGCCGACAGTGGCGGCGGCGGCCAGCGCCGGTGCCAGGACGGGGCGACGTCCGGTCGTGTCGGACAGTGAACCAAGCACGAGCAGCATGCCAACGGCGCCGATGACGTAGGCGATGAAGACGAGGGTTGTGGTGACGGGCCCGAAGCCGGACTTCGACGCCCACCGGCCGTAGAGCGCAACGGTCAGATTCCCGCCAGCCATGACGATGGTGCAGATGAGGACGGCGGCGGCCGGGACCAGGCGGCGCGCCCGTGGCGCGTTCTCGGATCGCCGGAACACACGGTCATGATCATGTCTGCAACGTAACACATCTTGAACCATTCAGTTCAAGATAGAATGTGCGCAGCACAGCTCATAGACATCGACACACCGGCAAGGAAGTGCCACGTGGCAGGCAAGAAGCAGTTCGACATGGACGCGGCACTCGACGCCGCGATGGTCCAGTTCTGGCGCGTCGGCTACACCGACACCTCAGTGGACGATCTGTCACGGGCAACCAGCCTGAACCGCAGCTCCATCTACTCCTCGCTCGGCGACAAGGACACGCTCTTCCTGCGCTGCCTGGATCGCTACGCCGCGCGCTACGGCGACAAGTACGACGCCGCCCTCTCGTGTGCAGCCTCGGAACCCCTTGCAGCTGTTCGTGCGTTCTTCGATGTCACCCTCGAGCGCATCGCCGATCCCGAACTGCCCGATGGATGCCTGATTGCCCAGTCGGCCATGGCGATTCCGGTACTGAGCCCGGCCGTCGCGGCGCACGCTAAGAAGGCTCTCGGCTTCCAGCGTTCGCGCCTGCGCGCCGCGCTGAAGGCCGGACGATTGACCGACCAGGACGCCGATGCCTTCGCTGAACACACGGCGGCCGTGAACCAGTCTCTCGCCGTCATGAGCAGAGCCGGGGCGAGCCCTGCGCAGCTCCTGGCCATCGTGGGCGTGACCGTTGACGCGCTCTCGCAAGCGTTGCGCGCAACTAGGCGTGTTTAAGGAGACCACGGCCAGGAGCCACTCGCCGATGAAGGCGACGTGGAGGGTGGCCTCGTAGCGGACGGCAAGCTTGTCATAGCGGCTCGCCCCGTACGCCTTGTCGCCCAGGACCCGCTCCGGCCGGGTACGGGGCCGACCGCCGTGCAGCCTGTTGACGCGGATCCTGCCCGGCACGGGGATGAACTGCGGGCTGTCGCTCCGCCGGTCGGCGGTGACAATGGCCGTCGGAGGCTTCTGGCCCTGGTCGACGGCCAGGTGGAACTTGCTGGTCAGTCCGAGAGCGACCCAGGCCGTGGTCCGCCGGCTCGGTCTCCGCCATCGCGGCGAAGAACGCGAACAGCAGGCGGCCCGGTCCGCTGGGGTCGTACATGCCGGTCAGTGGTCCGGCGAACATCTCCAGGACCAGGCCGTGGTCGGCGAGCGCGGTGAGTTCGATCGGGTGGTGATTTTGCCGGGCTCGCCGGTTCGTACACTGACGAGGATGGAGGACCATACGGCTACGTGGATCGATGCACGTCCGGCGCCCGCCTTGCGGCAGTACGTCGGCTCGTATGTCGGTTTCGACCTGCGCGGGTTCCCGGTAGGGGTGCACTGCGGTCCGCCGGGCCGCGGGCTCACTGCGGTGATCAGCCTGTCCCACCCTTTGGGGGTGGCGGCAGGCGTCGACGACGGGTCACCGGTCACCCGATTCGACAGCGTGGCAGGCGGTCTGATGCGCCGGTCCGTCGCGATCCACCACGACGGACGCCAGCAAGGCGTGCAGGTGTCGCTGACACCGCTCGGGGCTCGGGCCGTCTACGGCATGCCCGCCGCCGCGCTCGCCCACCAACTGGTCCCACTCGACGAGCTTCTCGGAGCGCTTGGCGTCGAGCTGGTCGACCGGCTCCGAGCGGCGACGACATGGGGCGCGCGGTTCGCCGCGCTGGACGAGTTGCTCCTGCGAGCCGTCGGCCGCGCCGACGGCGGCGACCGCGTGCCCCGGGTGGGCCCCGAAGTGGCCGAGACATGGCGCCGGCTGATCGCCGCGCGGGGCCGCGTCCAGGTCGGGGCGGTCGCCACCGAACTGGGCTGGAGCCGTCGGTACCTCACCGAGCGGTTTCGCGGTGAGGTGGGCCTGTCGCCGAAGACCTTCGCCCGAGTTCTGCGCTTCGAGCACGCGCACGAACTGGCGACAGCGCACGCCCCGCTCCCGTGGGCCGATGTGGCGGCCGTCTCCGGCTACGCCGACCAGGCCCATCTCGTTCGGGACTGGCGCGAGTTCACGGGCCGATCGCCGACGGCCTGGCGTCGCGGTGAAGTACTCCTCGGGACCGGATAGACGCCGACCGGCTGCCCGTCGCGTCGGCTTCCGTTCCCTTTTCTTCTTCCGTTCCCTTTTCTTCAAGACCACCCGATCGCCGTCCTGTGACGATCGTCGGCATGAGACTCGTCAACCACGAACGCAATGCCATCGACCTGCGGACAACCCCCGTGCACCTCGGGCTGGGATCGAGAGCGAAACCCGTCGAGGGCTTCGCCTGGGACCCGGAGGTGCTCCAGGCCTACAGCGCCGCGGTCGCAGCGGACGGTGCCGAGGGCCGGATGGTGACGATCTTCGACGGCGACGGCCTCGGCGATCATTGGGAGCGCCACCCCGCCGGCGACGAACTGGTCGTCTGCCTCAGCGGGTCGGTGACGGTCACCCGCGACGTGGACGGAGTGCCCGACCGCGTGGTGCTCGGGCCGGGCGAGGCCACCGTCAACCCGGCCGGGGCATGGCACGCGGTCGACATGGCGGGGGCGGCGTCCATCCTGACCATCACCGCCGGCCTGGGCACCGACCACCGTCCCCGGACCGACGCCCTCCCGACCGAGCACGTCGGCACGCCCGGCCCGCAAGCGCCGTGACGACACGCGTCGCGTGCCTCGGTGACAGCCTCACCCGCGCGCAGCTCAGCGTCGACTACCTGGACCTCCTCGAACGACGCCACTCTCCCGGCGACGTGCGGCTCGCGCGCTTCGGCGCCAACGGCGACTTCGCCTACAACCTCTCGCGGCGCCTCGATGCCGTCGTCGCGGACCCGCCCGACGTGATCACCGTGTTGATCGGGACCAACGACGCCCGAGCAAGCCTCGCCGGCTACCCCGTCGAGCGGGCCATGAAGCGCAAACAACTCCCCCAGCGCCCGTCGGCCGGCTGGTTCCAGCAGTGCCTGGGAGCCGTTGTCGAACGGCTGCGAACGGAGACCGACGCGACGATCGGCCTGCTGTCGCTCCCGGTCCTCGGCCAACAACTCGAGGGAGCGGCGGCGCAGGCATCGGAGGCGTACAGCCGGATGATCGCCGAGGTGGCCCTCACCAACAAGGCGACCTATCTTCCACTCCACGAACGCCAGATCAAGGAACTACACCAAGCGGACCCGCCCCCGATCCCCTACCGGGAGCTGACGCCCGCAGCGGGCGTCGGCGTCCTCGTCCGGCACGCCGTGCTGCGCCGCAGCCTCGACGCGATCTCGCGGCGCCGACGCCTCGTGCTCACGACCGACCACATCCACCAGAACAGCCGCGGCGCCGCCCTTGTCGCCGAGGTCATCGACACCTGGCTGCCCACCTGGAGCGAGTAGCCGGTTCGCGCGCTTGAGCTTGTCCTACTGTTTTGGCGTGGGCCCGCGCCAAAACAGTAGGCGAAGCTTTGGAGCGAACGCGATCTGAACTCACCGGCCTGGGCACCGCGGCCGCCATGTCCGGCTATCGCATCCGCTCCACCACTGCCGCCGCTCTGGTGAACGAGCTGGTCGAGGCGGCCCACGAAAAGCAGCTCGGCAAACCCATCGCCCGCTACGGACTCGTCGACCTGCTCGGAATCGATGAACTCCGCTGCCTCGAACTCGACCGCCGCGGCGCCGAGATGCCCCCCCCTCGGTACCCCAGAACCCCCGCGCCGGTCACCTCCTTCCCCCTCCCCCCCCGGCCACAGACACCAGGGACCCACCCGGCCAGGGCCGGGACGACGGTCCAAGACACGCACGACCGTCTGATCGACGCAGTGGTGCAGCACGCGGTGACAATGGCGCCGTAAACCCCGTCGGTCACACGGAGTTCACGCGAACCTCTCGTTTGTTGAAGTGCCAACTGTGGGAATGAATCGGCTTGTTGAGACGGAAGTGTCATCCCCCCACAGGAGGCCCCATGCGCCGTCGACTGACCGCTCTCGCCGTGAGCGCCGCTTCCCTCACCCTGGGACTAGGCGTAACCATCACCCCCGCAGTGGCCGTGCCCGCCGACAAGGCGCAGGTGCTCAGCAGCTGGACCCAGACCGACGCGGGCAGTTACAACGCCTGGGTGTCGGCGAACGGAAACCAGGGAGCCTGGAGCGCCTACCAGTTCAACTGGTCCACCGACTACTGCTCCAGCTCGCCCGACAACCCCCTGGGCTTCCCCTTCAAGACGGCCTGCGCCCGCCACGACTTCGGCTACCGCAACTACAAAGAAGCCGGCACCTTCAACGCAAACAAAGCCCGCGTCGACAGCGCCTTCTACGAAGACCTGAAGAGAGTGTGCGCGCAATACAGCGGCGCAACGAAAACCACCTGCAACGGGACAGCCTGGACCTATTACCAGGCCGTCGACAAACTCGGCTACGCCCGCACGGCAAACGACACAACCACCCCTTGACCGGCCCCCACCCGCTCGTCCAGGTCCGCCGTTTCTCCGGCGTGCTCGAACCGTACCCGTAGGGCACTTCCCAGGTTGAACAATGTGCCGGCTCCGGTCAGAAGTCCGTCAGGGGTGGCGATCACCGCGTCTCGCCCCATCCGCACCGCCTCTCAGCACTGTCCGCAGCCCCTGGCGTGTGTGCTGTTGTGCAATGTCCGCTTGCTGATCCCGGACGCAGTTCAGCCGTGTCCCGTCTAACGAGACTTCGCCTCCCCCTCACCTGACCTTGTTCGGTTCGCATTCCGGGGACAAGGTCAGGTGAGAGTGTCCGGCCCTGCCGCGTACACGGGCTCCAGCACGAAGACGGGGATCACGCGGTCAGGCTTCTCCTGGTACTCGACGCACGGCGGTTGCGCGGCGACCGCGCACTCCCACCACTCGGCCTTTTCGTCTCCAGTGACCTTACGGGCCGTCATGCTCCGACGTACGGAACCGTCCTGGATCTCCACCAACGGATCAGATCTGACGTTGGAGTACCAGTTGGAGTACCAGAGGGGGTGACGTGGGAAGCCGCCCTTCGAGGCCACAGCCACGTACCGCCCCTCGTGCGTCACTCGCATCAGCGGGATCTTGCGGATCCTGCCGCTCTTTACGCCGCGCGTCGTGAGAATGATGACGGGCAGGCCCGTGTCGCAAAGCGTCGCCCCCTGCGTGCCGCCTGAGCTCTCATACAGCTCGACCTGTTCACGCACACTGCGCCAAACTCGGCTCGTGGTCGCCCTCAAGAGGCACCGCGTCACCTCGTCATCGCCCGGGGACCATTGCTGCCCATTTGGGCATGGAGTCCCGCGCGGATGCGAGCCCGACGCTGCCGCCATGCTGCCGCTACTTTGCACCGCGGGACACGGACAGAGACCCGCCGTCGTCGCACCAAGCTGTGGGACCTCAGGTTCCGTGGCCAAGTCCCATGCCCCATAACCTCTCAGCGACCGGTGATCCGGATCTGAGACCATGCGGCCCACACCTCCGTGTGATCCTCAGCATGAAACGATGTCTGGATGGACCAGGGGGCGTAGCTGCCGTGCACGCGGCGCTCATCGCAGCGCCAGGCGCTGCGCCGTAGTGGAACGCCCGCAGAACCCGGTGACCTCCTGCCCCGCGCATCAGCCGACACCGGCACCAGTGCGCGGAGGGCGAACTCGCGGCGGTGGCAAAGTCGTTGACGTGGCGCCGTGCACAGGCCTGTCCGCCAGCGCCAACGTTGCACCCGGGCACACGCGGTGACAGCCTGCCTCGAGAAGCCTGGACCGTTCCGCTGTCCTAGCCCCGCCCTGACCAATTGAGAGAGGCACCGCAATGAGCAGTGAGCCGGCAGACATCCACCAGATAGACACCTCCCTTCCGCACAGCGCACGCGTATGGAACTACTGGCTGGGCGGCAAGGACCATTACGAATCCGACCAACGGGCCGGTGACGCCTACAAGGAGAAGTTTCCCCTGATCCTCCCGATGGCCCAGGAGTCACGCGATGTACTGCGTCGCTCGGTGAGCTGGATGGCGCGGCAAGGTATCAGACAGTTCCTCGACGTGGGTGCCGGGCTGCCCACGGCCAACAACACCCACGAAATCGCCCAGCGCATAGCGCGGGACAGCCGGGTGGTCTACGTAGACCACGACCCGATCGTCCTGATGCACGTCGACACGCTTTTGCGCAGCACGCCCGAAGGCGCCACCGATTACGTGCTGGCGGACATGCGCGACACCGACAAAATTCTTCAAAGCGCGGCGAAAACACTCGACATGTCTCAACCCATCGGTCTTGTGATCAATGATGTGCTGGGCCACATAGACCCCTGGGAAGACGTACTGGGTTTGGTACGCGGCCTGGTGGCGGGCCTTCCTTCCGGTAGCTATGCCTCGCTGAGTCATTCCGATGCCGACGATGAGCTCCACCGCAGTGTGCAGGAGGAGTACAACAATTCCGGAGCAATTCCCTACATTCTACGCAGCCCGGAGCAGACGGTCTCACTCTTTGGCGGCCTTGAACTGGTCGACCCCGGCTTCGTTCCCTGGCCGGAGTGGAAGCCGGACGCGACCATGCCCGGCGCGTTGACCATCAGGGCCGGATGGGTCGGCGTGGCACGAGTGCCATAACGTCCCCGCCGCCAACTCGCCTGCCAGCAGCTCTCGGTGGAATCCAGACGGATCACACTCGGATTCGACACCTGAGCGGGCGCACCATCACCTCGCTCAACGGGTTCCGGCCCACGCAGGCCGCCCGGCCCGTGCAGCCAGTACGTGCTGTCCACCAGGTCTTGAGATGCCCGGCATGCCACGTGACGCGCGGGCGCGTTCAGGGCGTTCAGGGGTGGTCTCGTGGGGCGTCTTCAACGTCCTTGCGGGTCGGGCCGGTTGGCCTGTCTCAGGAGCGGCTCGCGGGCGAGGAGCCTGGCACTGCTCCCTGTGACGCCATCAGGCCCGCCCGGGAACCAGATCCTCCCTGCCTGCGGCCAAGGGCGCCTGGCAGCGAGGCGTGCAGGGAAGGGCCGCATGCGCGTACTTGTCACCGACAGATCCGCCCCACAGGAGGTGGGCAACACCGCACTGTGCACGGAGAGTTGGGGTGAATCGTCTCGGGACAGTCCGACGTCTCCTCGCGGCCCGGCGACGGGCGACCGCCTCAGCTCACCGCTGTCCCGCTGTCGCGCTGCCCTGTGCCCGGTGCCCACCTTCATGGCCGTCTTGTTGATCTCAAAGCCGCTCGGCCCACTCCCCCGGACGGCCGCCGTGCGGCGCGAACGGGGCGGTACGACGCAAGGGGCCCCATCCACGGCCTTCCCCGCCGTCGTCACGAGCAGCAGGGCAGAGCCGACACCGACCATCCCCAGCACGCCCTTCGCCGTCGCCGCATGCCACATCTTGGACATGAGGACGGTGCCGATGATGTGGACGTTGGCGTTGGCTCTTGACGTTGCCGCAGACCACATTGGCGGAGTCGTTGACCTTCTAGGACTCGCCCGAACCGGCCGTGGTCAGCTCGGACTTCTCCAGCGTCTCGTAGAGGCCGTCCGCCAAGCCAAGTCCTTAGGGATCTTCACGAAGGCGTCGTTGGTCGGCGCGAACACCGCGATGTTCTTGGCGTTGTTGAGGGTGTCCACCAGGCCTGCCTTCTTGACCGCGGTGAACAGCGTGGCGAGCTCCGGGTTGTTCGAGGCGGCGGTAGCAACCGGGGCCTTTGCCCTGCCGTCGAAGCTGCCCTTGCCGTCCTTGGGGGCCGACACACACGCCGAGCCGATCGGCTCGTCATAGTGCCTGTGTCCTTGGAGGGGCTGTCGCTGGCCTTGTCCGAAAAGGCAGTCCGGACGCGTGGGTCTGCCCGGCTGTAGCCCCGACAGCCCGCGCCCCCGGCCAAGCGTCCATATGGGGGAATCTGCGCGCTCCCCCGCACGAATTCCTCTTGCCCGATTGTCGTACGGCCATGAACGCCACATTCACGGAAAAGGGTCTGCGCCCAGCTGCGCCTCCCCACCAGGCCGCCTTGCCATCGGCCGACGAACGCCGTCGCCTGCGCGAGCAGTGGGGGCTGACACCACATCAGGTTGCCGCAGCCTTCGGCGTGACGGTGATGACCGTGCAGTCCTGGGAGGCAGGTCGAACCTCACCTCGCGGTGAACGACGCCGGGCCTACGCCCAGTTCCTCAAGGGCCTGGGGCAGGGAATGGGTGCGGACCGCACACCACGCTGCGGCATCCAGAAGCCTCGTACGACGATGGTGGTCGCGATGCGACCAGGTGCCGCACCCATGGCGAGCGGCCGGCCCGTGCTGAGTGCGCTCGACCCCGTGTCGCCGCAGCGCGTGCGCAGGCTGCGCCTCGCCGCCGCAGGCATCGGTCTGTGGAGCGTGTTCGTGCACTTGATGGTGACTGTCCCGATTCCCTGAACCTCCGGTCCCATGCCGCCGGGCTCACCCTGTTGCAGCAGGGTGAGCCCGGCTGGAGTGTGCGGTCGTCAGATCGCCCGGAGGTAGCAGTCCGCCGTGGGCCGCCTCATGTCCGGCGAGCGAGGATGGATCCGTAAACGTCTATCTGACCCTTGTCAGGATGACGCACTGGGCGGCTCGGCCTCGCCGACGAGCGTCGTCCACCGTTAGGCGGTCTGCCGCGTGATCCGGACGTGCCGGAACCCGGCGGGCCGGATCACGGTGAGGCCGACGTCGATGGCAAGCGCGGTAGCGGTCTGCCGCGAGCACACCGGCGAACGCCCCTCACGCGGTTTCTCCGACGCTTTTGTCGACGGCCGGAAGACGCGGGTGCAGCTGCGCCGTCTTCCGGCCGAGATGCCCGGCCGGCCGATCGTCGCCAGCGTGGTCGAGATATACCCGGAGGGTCTGGACCAGCCCACGGCGTCCTGAGTCTGACAGCAGGGCGCGCAGCCCCTGGATGCCCTCAGCGAGCTCTTCGGGGGCGAGCTTGCCCAGTAGGGGGTACACGCTGAGCTGTGCATGGGCCGCCACCGGACCCCGGGTGCCGGTGATGCGGGCGACCTCGGCGGCGCGGATCCCAGCGTGTGCGGTCCAGGCCCAGCCTCTCGGAGTAGGCCTGCCGCATGCCTTGCTGCCCTGCGCCGGAGTACCCCCGCTTGCCGGGGGCCATCGGCGGGAGTTCGTGGGGTACGCGGTTACGACCCGATGACTCCCCCGCCGTGACTACCACGGTGAGCACCGGCACGCCCCAGGACAGCATCTGGCGACACTCGGGGTTCATGAAGAACAGGTCGTCGGGGTGGGCGATGATCTGCCGCAGCAGACTCTTGCCGGCAGTGGCAAAGGAGCCGGTCGCCTACGGGTTCACGGCACGAACCGGCGTCACCTCAACTCCGGAGCTCTCGCTGGAGTCGCACCCGGCGACCGTGGCGGCAACGATAGCCCCAAGGCCGTCCGCGAGTACCTGCCGCCGCGTCGCCGAACAGGACAACCCTCGCCTCGTCATTCAACCCGCCCCTCACTCTCCCCCGCCGCCGCTCGGCGCCCGTTGGATACGCAGGTCGATTCCGTATAGCAAAGGGATGCTGCTGTACAAGAACACGTAATGCGCAAATTTGCCGAGGAAAAATTCTCCTGATTCTCGTTCGGGCACCGACCGGGCATGCTCATTATTTTCGAAGTGAATGGAATCCCCCTCTACCGGAAACTACTTCCGCCCGCAGCATCCTGCGCAGCGGTTCCTCCCGGGCCTGCGGCGGGCGCCCTTCGGCGCAGCGCGCCGTCACGCTGTCACGAGCTCTGGCGGTTGTGCTCCATGAGGCGGTCGGAGCTGCCGGAGCTGCCGGGCACGGATGCCCAGTCCGTGTCCTGCTGGTGGGTGCGCGTGGTGCCGGAGTTGATGGCCCAGCGCGCGACCAGGAAAGAGAGGGGCGTGGCAAGGATGCCTGCGCCCAGGGCCGTGACGTTCTCCCCCATGCCCAAGGAGTGCACGCCGAGGAAGAGGAGGGCGCCGCTGAACACCATGTTGACGAGGCTCGAGAGCGGGAAGCGGAAGAAGGCCCGCCAGGTCGGCTTTGTTCGACAGGTGATGTACGTGTTCAGGAAGAATGAACCGACCGTACTGACCGCGAAGCCTATGACGTGAGCGACCAGGTATGAGATCCACCAGTTGAGCGAGGCGTACACGGCCATGTATACGGCGGTATTGACGATCCCGATCGAGGCGAAGGTCAGGAACTGTCGCAGGGTGCGAAGTTTGGCGGGTTTGGGAGTCGGGGCCTCCGGCTGCACGCTCACCCGAGCCGGGGGCGGATGGCTGATTCCGGTGGTCACGGGAACGATGCCGACCCGGTGTGGTTCCTCATCGGTTTCACACACCACATAGAGCGGACGGCGTTTCGTCTCGCCGTAGATGCGGCCGACGTATTCGCCGATGACGCCGAGCGTGGCCAGCTGTATTCCTCCCAGGGCCACGACGGCGATCAACAGGGTGGCGAATCCGGGCACTTCCACCCCGTGCAGCACGATATTCGCGGCGATCCACAGGGCGTACGCGAAAGCTGCACACGAGAGGGCGATTCCAGCGTAGATAACCAGGCGCAGCGGGCGGCTGTTGAAGGAGATGAGGCCGTCGATGCCGTAGTTGACAAGGTGGCGGCCGCCCCATTTGGAGCGCCCCGCAACACGGGTGACGTTGTGGTAGGTGAAGCCGGTGGTGTCGAAGCCTATCCAGGAGAAGATTCCCTTGGAGAACCGGTTGGCTTCCGGCAGCGTGAGGATCGCGTCGACGGCTCGGCGCGACAGCAGCCTGAAGTCTCCTTCCCCGTCGGCGACATCGACGTCCATGCATCGGCCCACGGCCTGGTAGTACGCGGCACTGAGGGTCCTTCGCAGCAGTCCCTCGCCGGAGCGGTCCCGGCGGGCGACGACCTGGTCGTATCCGTGTTTGCGCAGTTCCAGCATGCGGTGCAGGAGACCCGGCGGGTGCTGAAGGTCGGCGTCCATGAGGGCCACGGCATCGCCGCGCGACATGCGCAGCCCCGCGAGCATGGCTGCTTCTTTGCCGAAGTTCCGGCTGAACGACGTGTAGCGAACACGCGGGTCCGCGGCGGCGAAGGCCCGCAGTTGGGTGCGGGTCGTGTCGCGACTGCCGTCGTCGACGTAACAGACCTCGAAGGTCTGTTGCGTATCACCAAGGACCGACATCAGCGCGCAGTGAAAGGTATTGATCACCTCCTCTTCGTTGAAACACGGCACGACAACGGAGATCTGGCACTCTTCCATTCGTCACCTCAGCCGGTGTGAGTGCAGTCTTTCCTGCTGTGTCCGTCATCATGGCGCTTCTCTTCAAGACGACGGTGAGAAAACAGCCCGGGTGGACGGGATCTCTGTACCCTCGTTGGAACAACGGTCCGGTGTGATGGAACGTGATGGAACCAGATAGGCGGAGCATCGTCGCGTTCTTTTCAGGTCACCCTGAGGAGGCGGGCGCCGATCGCCAGCAAACTGCAAACTTGATCTTCGCGTCGAGAACTCTTGTCTCTTGGATCCGGTGGGGAGGGGGGCGGCCTGTGGTGCATACGCCGAAGAAGCCTATTCGGGGCCAGCGCATCGGGAGCGAATCGAATACGGGGAAGACGGGGCGTCGAGCATCCACAGGGGCGGGGCTTCTCTCGCTCCTGCCGCTCGCCGTGTTTGTCTTTGCGGCAGGGAATGCCCGGTGGGTGCGCCCCGGTGGCGACGACTGGTGTTTCCTGCCGGTGGTCCGCGACGGCGGGTTGTCCGCGATGGTCGAGAAGTTCTACCTCCACGACAACGGGCGCCTCGTCAACGCCGTGCTGGTCTGGGCCTACGCGCGGTTCGGTGAAGCGGGTCAGCAATGGTTCGCCCCGGTCAGCGGCGCACTCGTCCTCGTCCTTCTGTGGGCCTTCACCGTCAACGTCGTGCGCGCCGCCCGGCTCACGGTCCCGCGAGGCGTCCCGCTCCTTGTGGCGTCCATGGTGGCGGCCTTGTTCCTCTTCGGCTCACCCAACACCTACAAGACGTTCTACTGGCCGGCCGCCTCCGTCTCCCACACCCTGCCCCCGGTGTTCGCCTGCGCCGCAGCCATCCCCGTACTGCGGGCGGTATCGCGGCGGACAAAGGTCCTCGCGCTGCTCACCGTCGTCCTCGCAGGGGTATCCCTTGGCCTCCTCTCGGAGGAGACCAGCGCCGTCGCTTCGACCGTCCTGGCGTTCGCCCTGCTGACGAGCGGCCACCTCTTTCCCGCAAGCCGCCGCAGGTTTCTCCGGGTCTGCTGCGCCGCCGGAATCGCGAGCATCGTGATCGGCATCCTGATCCTCTACACGTCACCTGGCTCACGGAACCGGCAAGAGCGGAAGAACTCCTCGACAATGCTCGATCCCGACTCGCTCCTTGGGTCGTTGCGCGGATTCGGCGAGATCGCCCGCACGCTGCTGACGACTTGGCCGTACCTGGGGGCGCTCGCGGCGGGCGTCATCCTTGGCCTGCTGGCCCGCGACCCCATGGGACGGCCCGCCGCCCCCGGAAAGAACGATGCCATTGTGGCCGCGGCGGGCGTGTGCGCCCTGCTCGTCTCCGGCTACGCGTGCACGGTCATCACCTACCCCGTCTTCGGCAAGGCCGTGGTGTCCTCGACGCGCCTGTGGAACGACTATCTGCTGCTCTACATCCTGCTCCTCGTCTACGTCGGCACTCTCGCCGGCCGCGCTGTACGAAGCCGTGTCCGGCAGGCCGGACTGGTCCTGACCGTCGGGGCCGCGGCGTACGCCGTCGCCTGCCTCGCACTCGCGCCGTCGCTTGCGGAGCTCGAATCCCACATGATCACTCGTGCGCACGACTGGGACCGCCAGAATCGCTGGATGCACAGCCAGGCCGCCACTGGCGTCCATGTCCTGCCGTACAAACGGCTTCCCCTCAGCCACATGACAGAGCCGTTCCGCCACGGCGGGCGCGCGAAGTGGCCCGCCTCCTGCATCGCCGACTACTACCAGGTGCAACACATCACTCAGGCCTACAAGTTGCCCTGACCGGCTGCGGAATGACCCTACTCACAAGCCGGCGATGAGCCGGATCAAGGTGGTCCAGTCGGTACGGAAACCCGGCAACTCCGTACGCCTCACGCCCTCCGGCGCACCGCGGTTCGGACATCCCCGGAGAGCTCTTCGCCACAGGTGCCGGCGCACGCCCCCGCCTGCGTGGAGCGATAGAGCAACATCTCCTACGAAGGCTGGGATGACACCGCGTGTTCCGGGCAGCCGCCTCCCGTGGCGGTGGACGCGCGATGGAGCGCTCTGCGGGAGCGGTTGGACCACGCCCGTGACCTCTCCCGCGAACTGCGGTGAACAGCGCGCGAGTTGGTCCAGGCGAATCATCGACTACTCGATGAGAGCTGGCGGCTCAGGCGGCTTGGGACATCACAGAGCAGTGAGGAACGTGTGGGCGCTTGACAGGATGTGTCCGGCGGCGGATGAGGCGGCTGAGACACGTCTTCGGCGTCTCCCCCATCGCAGCGTTCGCTCCCGGCTCGGGGGCGCGGCTTTGCTCCGTCGACGTCCAGGCGCCTTTCCAGTTCCTCGAAGCAGGCGCGCAGCCGGGGCTCCCCGGGGGCCCGGGGGCGGGAAGAAGCGGCAGGCGCTCCAGGCGGTGGAGCGCACCCCGGGCGGCCTTGAAGCTAGGGTTTCGCAAAGCACATCGTGAACCGGAACAAGGAGCAGACGTGAGTGAGCCGACGTCCATCGCCCTGCAGCAGGAGATCGCCCGGGACCTGGAGGTCGCCGAGACCTTCGAGGCCGAGCAGGAGATCGAACGCCGGGTAGCCTTCCTCGCCGAGCGGCTGGCCTCTACTGGTCTGCGCTGCCTCGTGCTCGGCATCAGCGGCGGCGTCGACTCCACCCTCGCCGGCCGACTGTGCCAGCTCGCCGTCGAGCGGGCCCGGGGCGCCGGGCACGAGGCACGGTTCTACGCGATGCGTCTGCCCTACGGAATCCAGGCCGACGAGCATGACGCTCAGCTCGCGCTCTCCTTCATCCAAGCGGACCACGTCCTGACGGTGGACATTAAGCCCGCGAGCGACGCCGCGCTCAAGGCCTCGCTGGACGCCGGAATCAGCTTCCGCGACGCCCACCACCAGGATTTCGTACACGGCAACATCAAGGCCCGCCAGCGCATGATCGCCCAGTATGCGGTGGCCGGTGCGCATGGCGGACTGGTCGTCGGCACCGACCACGCGGCCGAGGCGGTCTCCGGCTTCTTCACGAAGTTCGGCGACGGCGCCGCCGACCTGGTCCCGCTGACCGGCCTGACCAAGCGCCGGGTGCGCGCCGTCGCGGACACGCTGGGCGCGCCCGCCGAGCTGGTGTGGAAGTCCCCCACCGCCGACCTGGAGACCCTCGCCCCGGGCAAGGCCGATGAGGATGCTCTCGGGGTCACCTACGACGACATCGACGACTTCCTGGAGGGCAAGCCAGTGGACGAGCAGGCCTTCGAAACCATCACCAACCGCTACCGCCTCACCAGCCACAAGCGCCAGCTCCCCATCGCCCCTTAAAGGCCCTGCCAAAGCCGTTGGACGTGGCGGTGGGCGATGAGGCAGATGGCCAGTCCGAGGAAGGCTTCGTGGATGTCATCGCGTCGTTCCCAGCGGATACGCAGACGGCGGGATCCGTGCGGCCAGGAGCTCGTACGCTCGACGACGTAACGGAAAATGCCCAGGCCACTGCCGTGCGGCTGTCCCCGCTCCGCAATCACCGGGTGGATCCCGCGCTGCCAGGGCAGACGACGGTACTTGTCGTGGTCGTAGCCGCGGTCGGCCGGCAGGGCATCCGGTCACCGACGCGGTCTGCCGACCCGGCCTGCGACTGCCGAGATCTTGTCCAGGAGCGGCAGGAGTTGAGTGACGTCGTTGAGGTTGCCGCCGGTCAGCGACACCGCGAGCGGGATGCCCTGCCCGTCGACGCCCGCGACCAGTCCAGCTTGCCCTTCGACCGCAGCTCTTTGAGAAGCACAGCGTGCAGGCGGTCCCACACGCCGGCTTCGTTCCAGGCGGCCAGGCGTCTCCAGCAGGTCATGCCCGATCCCGCGCCAGATGACCGGAACGAGGACGCGCAGCCATTGACGACATCCAGCCTCGATGCACGCACGGCAAACCGGCACGGGGCAACACAGCAGCACTGGGCCACACAACGACCTACGACACCGCCGGTGCGCACCAGCCGCAGCATCATCCGGATCACGGTGAACGTCATCCGGACTCCGGCCACGCGGACACCGCCGACACCCTGCAGGCGATGCGCGATGCGCCTGGCCAGTCCCCCCTCCCGGGGTTCCGGCGGCCGTCGGTGGCCAGAAACCCGCCGGGACCAAACAGTGGCGGCGAGTGCATCCAGACCGTAGCGGCCAAGACCGACGGCGGCACCCGGCGGCACGGTCAGTGCACCGGCCGCCAGTGGGCGGACGCCTCGTCCAGAGTGCGCCACGGCGGCTGCTGTGTCGGGTCGTCCCAGATCAGGCAGCCCCACACCAGCCCGGGTACGTCGGATCCCATCCGGTCTGCCGGCCCCTCAGTGAGGGTGCAAAACACCTCGTCGAAGTAGTCGGCGATCGACGGATACACGGCACTGCCGTCCGGCGGCTCGGGAAGGCTCCAGCGGCCGACACCGTCGCCGGACACCCAGTGACCGGATTCAGGGCCGGCCTCGTCACCGGTCAGCCACGGAACCGCTGCCAGACCGCGCCAGCCATCCCTGTGCCCGACGCCGGGAAGCCGGGGCCCCAGCGCCTGGTCCGGGGACAGGATGATCCCGCCGGGCAGGAACACCCCGGAGCCGACCTCGCCCTCCTCGTCCTCCTCAATGACCTGGTGCTCCACTCCCCCGCACAGCCGCCACAGAGCGACAAGCTCCCCAGGAAGCCCGAATCCCAACTGCCGGCGAAGCCTCGCATCCGCCTCGCTGATCTCCTCCTCGGGCACCGGCGGAAGCAAGCTCCGACGCGACAGCGGCGCGTGCTCGGCCAACCACTGCTCGATCCGAGCCCAGGCCGCCTGCACCCGCTGCATGTCTTCGCTCATGCAGCGCACCGTACAGATAACGGATGCCCGGCAAACCCCGATTGTGATCACAACCCGGCCGGCCAGGCGCTGTACGCACCCCCAAGCAAACCGGCCCAGCGCAGCACGCCACTAACCTCAACAGCCCTATTTGCACCTTTGATTGGACAGTCCCGCGGACAGCGACCTGAGGTGGGTGCGGCTCTTCTGAAGGCAAGAGGATCGAGTCGGGGAGCCTTGCCATGTGCGGATACTGTGGGCGCCATGACGACCCCTGACAGTGGCAGCGAGTCGACCTTCATGCGTGGCATGGCGATCTTCTCCGTCGTCGTCACCGCCGCGGTCTACCTGCTTGGCCTCCTGAACGTCGGACTGGCCGTCAGCGAGGTCGGGGGCGGAGCGGATTCCACGCCTATGCGTGAGTGCCGCGGCGTGCCCCATCGGCCGCCAGGGGAGAGCGTGTTGAAGCATGAGGTTCGGTTCATTCCGCTGCAGGTCATGTGCCGAACGACCGACGGGCACGTGTTTGCCGACCAGGTCGTTCCGTCTTGGCTCAACCCCGTCCTTGCGGCATCGTTCGCGAGCACGGTCGTGTTCACGGCAGGCGCTTCTGTGCAGGCGAACCGGCGAGCCTCGGCAAGTGTGGCTCGCGGAGTGAGTAGTCGCTGAGCGAACAGGACCCGGGATCAGGCGGTGAGATCGTAGTCCTGATGGTCGGGCGCCGGATAGAGACGTTGGCGCTCACGCGCGGTGTGGTGGCGTCAGTAGGAGTCGAAGTCACCGTTGCCGATCAACGCACGGAGTTTAAGGATGGCTTCAGCGCCGTGCAGTCCCCAGCGGGCGCCGGTGATGTCGAAACGGTTGCCCATCAGGTGACGGCAGGCGCCCTCAATGGCGCCGGTGGCGATCGGCCAGCCTGCGGCCAGGGCGACGTCGTAGCGGAGTTGGTCGAGGTGACCAGTCAGATAGCGGCGGCAGGTTCGGCATGGACGTACTCCCACCGTCCTGCGGATGACCCCCGACCCGCTAAGAGGCCGAAGGTCCCTCACGCCGACCGGTCGGCCCTCCGTCGGTCCGGGCCGTCGGCTGCATGAGGGCGGTGGCGCCGCGCCGGTATTCGGCCTCGTCGATCTCGCCCCGCGCGAACCGCTCGGCCAGCAGGTCCAGGGGTGACGGGCGAGGGGACGGCTTGCCCGCCTGGCCCGCCATGCGCATGAATGTGATCACGACGGCGGTCAGCGCGGCTATCACGAGCAGGCCGGTCAAGGTGGTGACGAGGGCGTAGCCCCAACCGCCCATGTTGTAGCCGTACATCTCTGTTCCCCTCCAGTGCGTCATGGTCATCACGTCCTCCTCGGCCGGTGGTGAACGAGGTTGTAGAACGCCAGAGCCGCAGCGGTGGCCAGGAGGACGATCACTGTCGTAACGGTCAGGAGCGTGAAGAACAGCTCCCAGAAGTGCACGGTCAGTGCCGTTTGGACGGCTCTCACTCACTCTCTTCAGTTGTCGTTCGCCCTGCCTCTCGTTCCGTCCTCGGCGAGAACGACTGGTCCAGGGCGACCGTGGATCGCTTCAGCGTTCTGGCTCTCATTCTGCTGCGCGATGCACTCGCGCGATCCGGGCCGCATGGTCCACACAGGGGGCCATCTGGCTCCTCGTAGTAGGGCACCTGGCCCCGGCTGCGCTGGCGTAGCTTGCCGATGCCGCCCTCGGTCCTCGCCTTGATCGCGGTCGTCAGCAGCGCCATCGTCGGCTCGCTCCGCCCGCGGGGGGCCATCGCGTTCAGGAAGTCCTGGCCGCCGAGGTCGGTGGTGACGCCCAGGGGCCCGAGATCCCGTTGGATCGTGGCGGCTTCGGCCGAGCGCGGGGCTGTCCCCCCTGTCCTGGGGGGGGCAGGCGAGCGGAGCGCCAGTGCGCTCCACCCCCACTCCGTGTCGGCTGTGAGGTGCGGTTTCGGCATCCAGTTGACATCTGAGGGGCGCTAGTTACTCTCTATATTGCTAAGAATATTGGCAATCAATGAACTGAGGTAAGATGAGTGCCGACCTGACCCCCGAGCCGTACCGATGGCGATGGCTGATCCTGGTGGTGATGATCGTTGCGGAGGTCATGGATCTCCTGGACGCGTCGATCGTCAACGTCGCAGGTCCCGCGCTGGAGGAGTCGCTCGGTGCCAGTTCCGTCGGTCTGCAGTGGGTGATCGGCGGCTATGCCCTCACGCTGGGGGCCGGCCTGGTCCTGGGCGGTCGGCTCGGTGATCGCTATGGGCGGCGCCGGATGTTCCTGACCGGTCTGGCGGCCTTCATTCTGAGCTCGCTGCTGTGCGCGCTGTCGCCGAACATCGAGTCGCTGATCGCCTTCCGGCTGCTCCAGGGAATCGCGGGGGCGATACTGCTCCCCCAGGGCCTGGGCCTGCTGCGCGAGAACTTCTCAGGGCCCGAGCTCACCAAGGTCTTCGCGATCTTCGGTCCTGTGCTCGGCCTGGGCGGCATCATCGGCCCGGTTCTGGGCGGCTTCCTCATCGAGGGCGACTTCTTCGGTCTCGGGTGGCGCTCGGTGTTCCTGGTCAACTTGCCCATCGGGCTTGCGGCCCTGGCCATCGCGGCGAAGTTCGTCCCTAAGAAGGAGGGCGACCGCACGGTGCGGGTCGACATGGTCGGCGCGGGCCTGGTCGTAGCATCCTGCGCGCTGCTGGTGCTCCCGCTGAACCAGGGGCAAGAGAACGGCTGGCCGCTGTGGACCTGGCTGTCCATGGCCGTCTCAGTCGTCGGATTCAGCTTGTTCGCGCTGCAGCAGCGCCGCACCGCCGCGGCGGGCCGTGAGCCCCTGGTGACCCCGGGTCTGCTGCGCAAGCCCGCCTTCACCGTCGGGCTCGGCGGTATCGCCCTGTTCTTCGGCGGGCTGATCGGCACGCAGCTCGTGCTCACGCTGTTCCTGCAGATCGGCCAGCACTTCAGCGCCGGGGACGCGGGCCTGGGGAACCTGCCGCTCGCGGTGGGTACAGCAATCGGCGGCGCGGTCAGCGGCGCGGTCCTCGCCGACAAGATCGGCCGAAAGGTTCTCCAGATCGGGCCACTGATTCAGCTCGCCGGTGCGGCGCTGCTCTGGTTCGAGCTCGACGGTCTCAGCGCCGGTTCGTTCTCGATCTGGGACATCGCCCCGGGTGTGACGGTGGCCGGTATCGGAGCGGGCATGGTGATCGCCGCCCTGTTCAGCTTCATCCTCGCCGCGGTCGATGACGACGAGATCGGCTCCGCCTCCGGCGTGCTGTCCGCGGTGCAGGCCATCGGTGGCTCCATCGGTGTGGCGATCTTCGGCTCGGTGTTCTTCGCGCAGGCCAAGACCGGCGAATTCGCCGCCGGCTTTCACCATGCGCTGATCGTCCAGGCGTGTCTGCTGGCGGCGTTCTTGGCCATCACCTTCCTGCTGCCGAAGAAGGGCCGGCCCGAGGAGGAGCAGCACGGCATCACCCCCTCTGCCTCCGACAGCAGTTCTGCCGACTCCGGTGCGAAGCGGGACGTCACTGTGTGATCCCCGGTCCGGTGCCGCCCGAACGGCGGCCCCGGACCGGCGCGCGTGGAGCACACGTGGGGCGCGCGTGAGGAAGGAAGAGAGGGAGCTCTATGACCCATCGGAATGTCCTCATCGCGGGAGCGGGCATCGCCGGCCCTACCCTGGCCTACTGGCTGCACCGCCACGGTCTCTCGGCCACAGTGGTCGAGCGTGCCCCCGCCGTGCGGGAGGGCGGGCAGACTGTGGACCTGCGGGGCGCCGGACGCACCGTGGCCCGCAAGATGGGACTGGAACGGACGCTGCAGGCCCACGCCACCCGCGAGGAAGGCATCCGGTTCGTCGACCGGATGGGCCGCGTGAAGGCCGCCTTCTCCTCCGGATCCTTCGGCGGCCAGGGTCCGGTCGCCGAGCTGGAGATCCTCCGCGCCGACCTGTCCCGCCTCTTGTACGAGGAGACGCAGCCCTACACCGAGTACCTCTTCGCCGATGAGATCACCGAGTTGTCGCAGAGCGACGAGAGGGTGCGGGTCACGTTCCGCAGCCGTGCCGAGCGGGTCTTCGACCTTGTAGTCGCCGCCGACGGTGCCCGCTCCCGCACCCGTGACCTTGTTCTGGGCGGCCTCGGCGGCGCGGCGGACACGGACACCCGGCTCATGGGCCTGACGACCGCCTACTTCACCATCCCCAGTGAGCCCCGCGACGGGCGCTGGGCGCGCTGGTACAACGCTCCGGAGGGACGCATCGTGACGCTGCGCCCCGACAACCGCGGCACCACCCGCGCCTCGCTGTCCTTCCTCTCCCCGCCCCACGGGGACGAGCAACACGAGAAGCTGGTGCCGGAAGCCCAGAAGCAGCTCCTGCACCGCGTTTTCCGCGAGGCCGGCTGGGAGACGGCCCGCGTCCTGGCGGCCATGGACACCGCGCCGGACTTCTACCTCGACCGCGTCAGCCAGGTCCGCATGCCCCGCTGGTCCCACGGCCGCGTCGCCGTACTCGGGGACGCCGGGTACTGCCCCTCGCCCCTGAGCGGCATGGGCACCAGCCTCGCCTTCACCGGCGCGTACGTCCTGGCCGGTGAACTCGCCCACCATGCCCATCATGAGCAGGCGTTCACCCGCTACGAGGAGGTCCTGCGCCCCTACGCCGAGCGGGCCCAGGACCTGCCGCCCGGCGTGCCGCGCGTTGCCCTACCGCGTACCCGGGCGGGTATCGGCACTCTCCACCTGGTCCTGCGGGCCTCTGCCCGCCGCCGCGTGGCCGGGCACTTGAACCGCTTCCTCGTCCCGCCCGCCGACACTTTCACCCTGCCCTCCTACACCCTGTAGATCTCGCGCATCATTGGTTGCCAACGCCTTCAGCAATCCAGGAGCAGCTTCCACGCCATGACTGCCAACCAGCCCACCGACCCTCAGCCCGCGGCCCTGTCAGAGGGCCCCATCCGCGACCAACTGCGGAACCTGACCCGCCGCCAGCAGCGGTTCGAGCGGTACCTGGGCCGGCAGATGCACGTCGATCCCGCCGGGCTTGCGGTGATGGACCATCTCGTCAGCGCCGGACCGGCGACGCCGAGCGAACTGGCCCGCGAACTCAAGTCGTCGACGGCGGCGATGACGCTGGTCATCGACCGCTTGGCGGACGGCGGACACGTGAGCCGTCAGCCGCATCCCAGCGACCGGCGCAAGGTGCTCGTGACACCGGCGGAGCGCTGGGAGGAGGCTGCGTTCGAGCACGTCGAGCCCCTTGTCGTGGGCATCGGCGAAATCACCGAGTCCATGACAGCCCAGGAGCAGGCCACGGTGGCGGCGTTTCTCGAGCGGGCGGTGGCCGCCTACGACCGGGCAACCAAGGTGTAGGACTTGCCCCCATCACGGCTTCCATGCCCACTGTGAATCCGGCGGTGCTGTCGCCGTCACCTGCGCGCGAGCCGGGAGCGGCGTCGGCGGTGCCCTGAACGAGCCCGTCGGCCCGCGTTCCGGATATATCCGGGATCAGCCGGCGCCGGAGCCGAGCCAGGCGATTCAGGTCGGTTACCACTTCATGGCGGTTCGCCTTGTTGAACAGGGCGTGCCGCGTGCGGCGAGCGGTGGACGGCAAGTGCCCGTAGCCGCGTAAAGGCGCGGGACAGGTAAGGGCGCGCTCCGTCATACGAGCACCCCACCGGGGTGGACCTGCGGACAGAGGCCGCCGACGTCGGGCCACTTCTGCGGCTGATCTCCATTGTGACAAAGCATCACAGCTGGCAACTCGGCATGCTTGTTGGCAAACATCGCTAATGACGCTCTGCGCTACGGGCACGCGATGACAGTCGCTGGTGAGACGCCAAAGCCGTGTCGGTCTTCGCCGTACCCTTTTTGTGACGTGCTCGGCACCAGCTTGCCGTCCGCACAGCGCTAGCGTCGGACCCATGATCGTATGGCTCAACGGCACCCATGGCGCGGGCAAGACGACGACCAGTGCACTCGTGCAGCAGCTGATCCCGGATTCACGGGTGTTCGACGCCGAGAAAGTCGGCGAGACACTCATGGACATCACGCCAGGGCTGCCTTGGACGGGCAACTTCCAGCACTGGCCGCCGTGGCGGCCGCTCGTCGTCGAGACCGCCCGACGCGTACTCGACTACACCGGTGGCACTCTGGTGATGCCCATGACTGTTCTGGTCGAGGAGTACTGGCGCGAGATCAGCGCGGGCCTTGCCCAACATGGCATTCCGGTCCGGCACTTCGTCCTCCATGCCGACCAGGACACCCTCCGCGGGCGGATCGCGGGCGACACCGTTCTTGGCCCCGACTCTCCGTTTCGCCTCTCATACCTTGAGCCCTACGCTGAGGCGGCCCGGACATGGCTCCACGGTGAGGCCGAGGTCGTTGACACCACGCACCTCACCCCCGACCAGGCCGCTCGGCAGATCGCGGAGGCCGTCAAGGGCTGAGGCTTGCTTCCGCCCAGCACCCTCTACCCGGCCTGCAGGGAGGTGCGTGACGAGGCACGACGACTCGTTCCCCTGGACATTTTGGTTGAGGGGGAAAGAGGGAAGGAGCAAGGGATGCGCGAGCGGACCGACGCGGGAGGAGGCTGCGTGGGCGGTTGAGCGGATGGGCTCCGACGGCCATCAGCTCGCGCTGCTGCATGCGCTGAAGTCGTATAAGCGAATTGGCCGGTTCCGAAGCCGGATGAATATCCGGAGATGGTGCTCGACTTCGTCCGTCGTGCGGTTGAGCTGGCCGCCACGCCCCTGCAGAAGTTCAGCCTCGTCATCTCCGGTGAGTACGCGCTGCAGACCGCCATCGCGGCGGGCGCCGAGCACGTGTCGGCCTGTCTCCTGCGCATGGCGGACGGTGACCTGTCACAGGGCACGCTCTCCGTACTCATCGAAAGACCGGACGGCGGCCCCCGGGACCAGGACAGGCAGGGCTCGGCCAAGCGCACGGCCCTCCAATGGCGCCAGCAGCATCCGGACGCCGAGGTCGCCCTGATCATGTTGCCGTACGGCCCGTCCGCCCTATGCATTCGAGACCAGGAACTGGAACTGCCCGGCGTGCTCTTCGGCCTCGACGACCCCATCCCCACGACGATCCGGCAGGTCCAGTTCTGCGTGCCCCTGAGCACCGGCCCCGGCTCGGCCCTGTTCCTCTTCATGACCGAGGACAGGGAGCACTGGAGTGAGTACCTCGATCTGCTCGGCGGCATCATGAAGTCGGTCTCGACACAGGACTCGACACAGGAGCCGACCGAGGAGGGCTTCGCGGCATGAGCGAAGGCGGGAAGCGTACGAAGCACACGGAGGGGGCGCCCGATACGCGCCACCGCACTGCACTGGCAATCGCCGTCGGCTGCTACGCGCTCGCCGCGATCGTCGGGATGTACCTCGTCGCCGGTGACTTCGGCCTCGGGCTCCAGGTGCCGCTGTGGATCGCGCACGCGGTGCTGCTCACCGTGCTGATCCGGCGGCTGGGTACCGCGGGTGAGGCAAGTATGTACGCGGCGCTGTTCATCGTGGGCGCCTCCGTGATGTCCGTGGGCGTCGCGGGTATGGCCCGTGAGGACCTCACCCTGCAGCAGCGGGGCGATGAGGTCTCGGCGACGGTCACCAAGGAGCGACGGGATCCGGGCCAGGGTCGCAAGAACCGCGACTACCACTACACGTTGCAGCGCCAGGACGGCACGCCGGTACCCGGGCCCGAGATGAAGACGGCATCCAACCTCTACGACGTCGGCCAGACGGTCACGGTCGTCGAGGACCCGGAGGGCGAGTTCGCGCCTCGCACGCCGGGCCAGGCCGACGCCACCGGCGAAATTTTGGGGTCATGCGCGTTCGCCCTCGCCGCGCTCGGCTCCGTCGGCTGGATGACCTGGCGGGGCTCGGCGGCGGCCAAGCGCAGGAGTTCCGGTGGGCCGTCCACCGGCACGCGCAAGGCCCGCAAGGCCCTCACCCGCGACCCCGCTACACAGCACGCACAGGAACAGCGGCTCCGAGAAGCCCTGAACACTTACCCCGCCGACCGCCGCGGCTACATCAAGGTGCACCCCGAGGACTACCCCGACCTCTCCCATCACCGGGCCGCCCGCATCGCCTGGGAAACCGGCCTGCGCGCGGAAGCCTCAGGAAACCGGGGCTCATGGCGCTTCGGGGAGACGGTGGTCAAGGAAGTACCGCACGATTGAACTTCCGCCGAGACCGGGCCGGGTCACGGGACGATCAGGCGCCTCTCCCGGTGAGCACCGGGCGCAGGATGCGCGGACAGGCGCAACTGACCCAGCCTCGCCGGGCCTCCCGCCGGTACCAGGCACGTGTGTTGCCGCCCCGCCGACTCGCCAGCCCGCTTGGCGGCGCCTGACGGCGACGAAGTGCCCCGCAGCCGGCCCACGCGGCCTGCACCGGTAACCACCTGCACACCACGGCCATGCCTGTGCCGAGGCCCACTAGAACCGGCGCGACCATCACCGCATGGGCCGCGGCCCGTTCCCTCCGCGTCGTCATCGGGCCTCCCTCTGCTTCCTGCCAGAGCGGGCTGGCACGTTTCGTGGCCCGGCGGCGGTCGGCGCTTCGGCCCGAAGCGCAGCTACAGCTGTGCGGGCCGTCGCAGCCCTTCGCATAGGGTCGGACCCACGATGAACAGCAACGATCCGTCCGCCGCGCCGTCCAAGGCCGACAAGGCGACCGTGCGGCGGCACAACCTGAGTCTGGTGCTGCGCACGGTCCATGACGCGGGTGAGACGACGCGCGCCGGAGTTGCCGCTCGCGTGGGACTGACCCGGGCCGCGGTGTCCTCGCTCGTGGACCAGCTCCTGACCGAGGGGTTCCTCACCGAGTGGGGCAAGACGTTCAGCGGGCAAGCGGGGCGCCCTGGCACAGCGCTGCAGGTGGCGCGGACCGGGTCCGCCGGGCTCGGGGTCGAGATCAACGTCGACTACGTGACGGTGTGCGTCATCGACCTCGGCGGCACCGACCGCGTACGCCTGGTGGAGCGCACCGACAACCGGGGCGTCCCGCCCGCCACGGTCCTCGCCCGGGCGGCGCTGCTCGCGTCCCGGGCCATCGAGTCCGCCGCGGAGCAGAAGCTTCGTCCCGTCGGTGCCGTACTGGCCCTGCCCGCCCTGGTCTCCGGTGGTTCGGTGCGGCAGGCGCCGAACCTGGGCTGGAACCGGGTGGCTGTGGAGGGTCTTTTCGCGCAGGCGTTGACGGCGCTGCGTCCCACGCACCGCGCGCTGCCGGTCAGTGCCGACAACGAGGCGAACCTGGCGGCCATGGCCGAGCTGTGGTTCGGCGACGGCGACGACCGCGTGTCCAGTTTCATCTACCTGACCGGCGAGATCGGTATCGGCGGCGCCCTGGTGCTGGGCGGCCAGCTCCTGCGGGGCGCGCACGGGTTCGCCGGTGAGATCGGGCATGTGGTGGTGGAGCCGGACGGTCCCGAGTGCCGCTGCGGTGCGCGGGGCTGTCTGGAGCAGTACGCGGGGCAGGCGGCGCTGTTGCGGGCGGCGGGTCTCGAGGAGAGCGCGGGCCTGACCGGGCTCGCGGAGCTGGAGCGCCGGGCGCGCGAGGGCGAGCCGCAGGCCCGGCATGCGATCGAGGAGGCCGGGCGCCGCCTTGGCCGGGTTCTCTCGGGCGCGGTGAATCTGATCGACCCGGACGCGGTGATTCTGGGCGGTGTCTTCCGCGACCTCATGCCGTGGCTCGCCCCCGCCGCCGATGCGGAGCTGACCGCCCGGGTGGTGTCGGGCCTGTGGACGCCGGGCAGCAAGCGGCTGCGGGCCTCGTCCTCGTCCGGTGATGCGGCGCGGGGTGCGGCCGCGCGCGGGGTGCGCGAAGTTCTGGCGGACCCGGCGGCGTACGTGGAGCGCGTGGCGGACTGACATCGCGGCCCGGGCAGGGGCATTGCGGTGTCGGTCCGCCACGCGATCCGGGACGGTGTCAGCCCCGGTGTGCCGCTATCAGGTGCCGGTACCAGTGGTAGCTGTCCTTGGGGATGCGCTGCTGGGTGTCGTAGTCGACGCGTACGATCCCGAACCGTTTGGCATAGCCGAGGGCCCACTCGAAGTTGTCGAGCAGCGACCAGACGTAGTAGCCGCGTACGTCGACCCCCGCGTCCATGGCGGTGCGCAGAGCCGTCAAGTGGCTGTGCAGATACGCGACGCGGTCCGTGTCGTGGACTCCGCCGTCCTGATCCACGACATCGTGCTCGGCCGAGCCGTTCTCGGTGATGTGGATCGGCGGCAGAGCCTGGCCGTAGGTGTCCTTCAGCGCGGTCAGCAGGTCGGTGAAGGACTCGGGCACCACGGGCCAGTTCATGGCCGTGCGCCGCACGCCCGGGTAGCTCATCTCCTGGTAGCGGTTGTCCGTGGCGACACGGTGGGAGGGGTCGGGCTCGCGGTAGGGGGCGTCGGCGACCACGATCGGCCGGTAGTAGTTGATGCCGAGGAAGTCCAGCGGCTGGGCGATCAGATCGAGGTCCCCGTCGCGGCGGAAGTCCTGGCGGGTGATCAGCTCGCCCCAGGTGTCCTGTTCGGTCGCCGGATAGCGGCCCGCGAGGATCGGCTCCGTCCACACCAGGTTGTGCTGGGTATCGGCGCGCAGGGCGGCCGCGTGGTCGGCGGGCGTATCACTCGCGGGCACGTTGCGGTCGAGGTTGAGGGTGATGCCGGCCTCCCTGACACCGGCCGCGCGCAGTGCTTTCATCGCCAGGCCGTGGCCGACGAGCAGGTGGTGCGCGGCGGCCAGTGCGCCGGTGCCCTCCTGGGCGCCGGGGGCATGGCGGCCGACGGAGTAGCCGAGGAACGCGCTGCACCACGGCTCGTTGAGGGTGATCCAGCGGGGTACGCGGTCGGCAAGGTGCTCGGCGACGATCTGCGCGTACTCGCCGAAGCGTTCGGCGGTCTCGCGTACGCGCCAGCCGCCTCGGTCCTCCAGGGCCTGCGGCAGGTCCCAGTGGTAGAGGGTGGCGGCCGGCTCGATGTCGGCTTCCAGGAGTTCGTCGACGAGACGGGAGTAGAAGTCGAGCCCCTTGGCGTTGGCGGGACCGGTCCCGGTGGGCTGGATGCGGGACCAGGCGATGGAGAAGCGGTAGGAGTCGACTCCCAGGTCGCGCAGCAGGGCCACGTCTTCGGGGTAGCGGTGGTAGTGGTCGCAGGCCACATCCCCGGTGTCGCCGCCGTCGACGCGGCCCGGGGTGTGGCAGTAGGTGTCCCAGATGGAGGGGCCGCGGCCGTCCTCGTGCACGGCTCCCTCGATCTGGTACGAGGCGGTGGCCGCGCCGAAGACGAAGCCGGAGGGGAAGAGGGGCAAGTCGCTCATAAATGGCCTTACTTGATGGAAATGGCCCTACTTGACGGATCCGCCGGTGATACCGGCGGCGATGTACTTCTGGGCGAGGACGAGCAGCACCGCTGCCGGGATCGCGGACAGGACGGATGCGGCCATGACGGAGCCCCAGTCGCCGACGTGCGCGCCGATGTACTGGTAGATGCCGAGGGTGACCGGCTTGACGTCGTCGGTGGTGTTGAGCGTGAGCGCGAACATGAAGTCGCTCCACGCGTACAGGAAGGAGAACAGGCCCGCGGTGATCAGGGAGTTGCGGCTCATCGGGAGCACGACCTGCACGAAGGTACGCAGTCGCCCCGCGCCGTCGACCTCGGCGGCCTCGATGACCTCTCGAGGGATGGCCACCATGAAGGAGCGCATCAGGACGATGGCGAAGGGGATGCCGAGCGAGGCGTCGGCGAGCATGAGGCCGAAGTAGGAGTTGACCAGGCCGAGATCGACGTACGCGCTGTAGAGCGCGTTGGCGATGACGATGCCCGGCACCATCTGGGTGATGAGCGTGCCGAAGACGATGGTGCGGGCGCCGCGGACCCGGAACTGGGCGAGCCCGTAGGCGGCGGGGGCGGCGATCGCGAGGCAGATGGTGACGGCGCCGAAGGCGACGGCGAGCGAGGTCAGCAGGTGGCCGCCCTGTTCGCGGATCGCGGAGGTGAACCCTGACAGGTCAACGCCCTGCGGGACGGGCGAGACCTCCAGGAGGCCGGATGCGGGCTGCAGGGCCGTGTTGAGCATCCAGTAGAGCGGGAAGAGCATCACGCACAGGATGAGTACGCCGACGACGGTGGCACCCCAGCGGCGCTTGGCCCTGGTGGCGGGTCCCTGGGCGGCAGGTCCCTGGGCGGCGGGCGTCTCGGTGACGGTGGTGGTCGCCATGCCGGTCACTTCCCCTCGGAGCGGTTGGCGCGCAGGTAGAACACCGCGAAGACGGCGGAGATCAGGATCAGGACGTTGCCGACGACGGCGCCCGCGCCGAAGTCCAGCTGCACGAAGGAGTTCTGGTAGGTGAGGGTGCCCAGGGTCTGGGTGGAGTCGGCGGGGCCGCCGTCGGTCAGGGCGAGGATCAGGTCGAGGATCTTGACCGTCGACATGAAGCCGAGGACCAGTACGACGGTGATGACCGGCTTCAGCAGCGGCAGCGTGATCGAGCGGAACGTGCGCCAGGCGGAAGCGCCGTCCAGGGACGCGGCCTCGTACAGCTCCTTGGGGACCTCCTGGAGGCCTCCGTACAGGATCACCATGTTGAAGGGAATGCCGATCCAGATGTTCACCAGGATCACGGAGAACAGGGCCATGCCGGGGCTGGTCAGCCAGGGGGTGGCGCCGCCCAGGCCGAAGGTGTCGAGGAAGGAGTTGAGGACGCCGGTGTCCTGGTCCAGAATGCGGCGCCACACGATGCCGGAGACGACCATCGGGACGAGCCAGGGCAGCAGGATCAGGGAGCGCAGCACGCCGTTCAGCGGGAATCTCTTGGTGAAGAAGACGGCGAGCGCGAGGCCGATGCCGAACTGGCCGATCAGGGAACCGAGGGTGAAGACGACGGTGTGCCACAGCGCCTTGCCGAACAGGTCGTCCTTGAAGACCTTGCTCCAGTTGTCGGTGCCGTTGAAGGGGGCCTTGCCGTCGAAGAAGGTGGAGGGCGAGTAGTCCTGGAAGCTCATCAGGACGTTGCGCACGAGCGGGTAGCCGAAGAAGAGCAGCATGAAGATGACCGCGGGCGCGATGAAGCCCCACTGGGAGAGCCTGCGGCGGCGCCGGGCGCGTGCCGGGTCGGGCTTCGTGGCGGTGGTCGTCGGGTCATCGGCGGCGGGCGCGGTCGCGGAAGCTGTGGTGGTCGACATGTTCGTCACGTCACTTCCCGCTCGTGGCGCGCTGCTGGGCGCGCTGGAGCGCGGCCTCGCTGGACTGCCCGGTGAGGGCGGACTGGAAGGCGCTCTGCAGGGCGAGCGACACGGACGACCAGCGCGCGCCGACCTTGGCCGTGCGCGAGCGCGCGGTGGCCACCTGGTCGGCGAGGGCGTCGAGTTCGGGCACTTCCTTGCGCCAGACGGCGGCGGCCTTCTCGTTGGCCGGGACCATCCAGCTGTTGCGCGCGTAGGTGATCTGTTCCTTCTCGCCCGCCATGCAGTCGATGATCTTCGCGGCGGTCTTCTCGCGCGCGGTGTCGCCGGTCTTGGGCACGGTGAGGACGGCGCCGCCGAGCGGGCCCACAGAGTCGCCACCCGCCTTGGGCACGGGAATCTGGGCGATGCCCCAGTCAAGGTTCTTCTTGGTGTTGAGGGTCTCGACCTGCCACGGACCGTTGATCATCATTGCGGCGTTGCCCGCCATGAACTGGTCGTTGACGTCGGCCTGGGTCCAGTTGACGGTCGACTTGGACAGCGAGCCGTCCTTGATGAGGCCCTTCCAGTAGTCGAGCGCCTGGGCGACCTGCTTGCTCGCGAGGTGTGACTCGTCACCGCCGTTGGACCACATGAACGGTGTGAACTGGAAGACGCCGTCCTCCGCGCCGCCCGCGCTCAGGGCGATGCCGTACTGCTTGTTCCGGGTGAGCTTCTTGGCGGTCTGCCGCATCTCGTCCCAGGTGGTGGGCACTTCGAGACCCGCCTTCTTCAAGGTGTCCTTGTTGTAGAACAGGGCGAGGGTGTTCACCGTGCGCGCGGCCCCGTAGTAGGTGCCCTTGTAGGAGCCGAAGTCGACGATGCCCCGCGGTATGTCCTGAGTGGACAGGCCCAGCGTGCGCAGGTCGATCAGGCCACCGGCCTCGGCGAACGTCGGCATTTCGGAGGCGTCGAACTGGATGACGTCCGGCAGTGACTTCGAGGACGCCATGCGCAGCGACTTCGTCATGACCTGGGCGGCCGGCACGCTCTGCTGCTCGACGGTGATGCCGAGCCGCTTGCTGCACCGGGACAGGGTGGCGGCGTCCCAGCCGTGATACGAGTCGTCGGTCGACGAGTTGAGGACGGTGTAGACGTCGTCGTCGCGTTGCTGGCCGCAGCCGGTGAGTGCCGCGGTGGCCACGAGCGCGGAGACGACGGTGAGCGGGACCGTCGCCCGCCGACCGGCACGGCGGCGCCTGACACGCGCGCGCTGCGGTATGTGTGCTGCTGTCACGGTGATTGCCCTTGCCTGGGAGGGGTGGCAGGACCGGCGGGACGCCCGTGTCCCGCCGGGGGTGTTCACAGGTCCCGGTACGGCTCCGGCCAGGGCCGTACGGGCTCGATCGCGGGGTGCGTGG
Organism: Streptomyces sp. NPDC055239; assembly: GCF_053606205.1. NCBI lineage: Bacteria > Bacillati > Actinomycetota > Actinomycetes > Kitasatosporales > Streptomycetaceae > Streptomyces > Streptomyces sp. NPDC055239. The sequence goes on from NZ_JBSGRD010000013.1 coordinate 129,151, forward strand.
ATCAGCGCACGCCGCGCAGGTGCTCCATGGCGAACTGGTCGAGGCGCTCGACGCCCATGGAGCGCTGGGCGGCGGCGTTCACGTCGTGAATCTCGTACGCGCCCTGGTCGGCCAGGAGTTCGGCCAGGCCCTCAGCAGCGGTGGGTTGTACAAGCTGGTCGAGGCGGGAGTCGTACAGCGCCTGCCGCACTTGAGGGGCGGACCGGAACGCGGCCGAGCACCCCTTGCGGATAAGGGAGTTGCGCGTGGGGTTCTTCGCGGACTCCATCACGCCGTCGACACCGTCGGTGCGCGCCGGCGTACGGAGTCGACGGGATCCAGCGCGCGCCGGGTGGCGTCGCCGGAGGGGTCGTTGCCCCGCCAACCGACGGTCCACAGGCCGAACGTGAACGTGTCTTCGGGGGCGGGGGTGAAGCGGTCGGACATGGTGCGGCCCTTTGCTGCGGGTTTGTTTTCTGACATGACTAATACGCCACCAAGCGCTTCGACGCTAGACCCCGGAGCCAACTTCACGTCCCGTAAAAGCTTCACTGCCTGGCGCTATCAGGAATCGAAGCGCTTCCGCGATCGCGCCGAAGAAGAGTCCTTGCTGTTTTGTTTTCTGTACGATCAAATGGCGAGGGCAGCTACTTCACCTTCAAGATCACAAGCCAGTTGAGGGGCTCCACGCCACCGACCAGCGTCGTCATCGGCAGGGGGAGTTCGCCGCGGCCCGCTCCACGACCACACCTCGCCGACCCCGCCCCTCTCGGCCAGGGACCTGGTACCGGCCACCCCCTGCCTCCGACGGCTCCTGCGACCCGAACTGCCACCCCGCACCACCCTGAGGAAGATCATGAAGTTCACCGACGGCTTCTGGCTCATGCGCGACGGGGTCGAGGCCTCGTACGCGACCGAGGTCCGCAGTGTCCGGGCCGACGCCGACCGCTTCACCGCCCACGCCGCGATCAAGCGCGTCGAGCGCCGCGGCGACACCCTCAACTCCCCCCTGCTGACCGTCGACTGCTTCTCCCCCGCCGATGGCGTCATCGGCGTGCGCACCACACACCTGGCGGGCAAACGCCGCCTCGGCCCGGACTTCGGCCTGCCGGGCGCCGACACCGGGGTCGGCCAAGTGAGCCGCGACGGCGACATCATCGAGCTGACCAGCGGCCCCCTCACCGCACGCCTGGACCAGGCCGCACCCTGGGCGTTGTCGTTCCATGACGCGGACGGCCGGGAAGTGACATCGGCAGGCCGCAAGGGCACAGCCTTCTTCACCACGGGCGACGGCGCGCACCACATGGCCGGGCGACTGGAGCTCGGCGTCGGCGAACAGGTCTACGGTCTGGGTGAACGCTTCACGCCGTTCGTCAAGAACGGCCAGGTCGTGGACATGTGGCAGGCCGACGGCGGCACGAACAGCGAACAGGCCTACAAGAACGTCCCGTTCAGCCTGCACCTCTCCCCCTCCGGCGCCTACGGCGTGTTCGTCAACCACCCCGGCAAGGTGAGCTACGAGATCGGCTCGGAGTCGGTCGGCCAGATGCAGTTCAGCGTCGAGGACCAGACACTGGAGTACTTCGTCGTCGCGGGCCCGACGCCGAAAGACGTCCTGCGCCGCTACACCGCGCTCACCGGCCGCCCCGCACTGCCACCCGCCTGGTCGTTCGGACTGTGGCTCACCACCTCCTTCACCACGCAGTACGACGAGGAGACGGTGACGTCCTTCGTCGACGGCATGGCCGAGCGCGACATACCGCTGAGCGTCTTCCACTTCGACTGCTTCTGGATGCGCGAGTACCAGTGGTCGGACTTCGCGTGGGATCCGGACGTCTTCCCCGACCCCGAGGGCATGCTGGCCCGGCTGAAGGGACGGGGACTGAAGATCTCCGTGTGGATCAACCCGTACATCGCGCAGAAGTCCGCCCTGTTCGACGAGGCCGCCGCCGCGGGCTATCTGGTGAAGCGGACTAACGGCGACATCTGGCAGTGGGACCTGTGGCAGGCGGGCATGGCGCTCGTCGACTTCACCAACCCCGAGGCCTGCGCCTGGTTCCAGGCGAAGCTGAAAGTACTGCTCGACCAGGGCGTCGACTGCTTCAAGACCGACTTCGGCGAGCGCATCCCCACCGACGTCCTCTGGCACGACGGCTCCGACCCGGAGCGTATGCACAACTACTACACACACCTGTACAACCGCACCGTCTTCGAGCTCCTGGAGAAGGAACGCGGCACGGGCGAGGCCATCCTGTTCGCGCGTTCGGCGACGGCGGGCGGGCAGCAGTACCCGGTGCACTGGGGCGGCGACTGCTTCTCGTCGTTCGGTGCGATGGCGGAGTCGCTGCGCGGTGGTCTGTCACTGTCGTTGTCGGGCTTCGGCTTCTGGTCGCACGACATCGGCGGCTTCGAGGGCACTCCGGACCCGGCGGTCTTCAAGCGCTGGCTCGCCTTCGGCCTGCTCTCCTCCCACAGCCGCCTGCACGGCTCGAGCTCCTACCGGGTGCCGTGGGAGTTCGGCGCCGAAGCCGTCGAGGTGACACGGCAGTTCACACGGCTCAAGCACCGACTCATGCCCTACCTGTACGGTGCCGCGGCCGAGGCGCACCACACCGGCGTGCCGCTGATGCGGCCCATGCTCCTCGAGTTCCCCGAGGACCCCACCGCCCGCGGCCTGGACAGGCAGTACATGCTCGGCCCCGACCTGCTCGTCGCCCCGGTCTTCTCGGCCGACGGCGACGTCGAGTACTACCTGCCCCAGGGCACCTGGGCCCACCTCCTGACCGGCGAGCACGTCCAGGGCCCGGTCTGGCGCCGGGAGCGGCACGGCTTCAACAGCCTGCCCCTGTACGTCCGCCCGGGAGCGGTCATCCCGCTCGGCTCCGACGCACAACGACCCGACGGCGACTGGCTCGACGACCTCACTCTGCTCGTCACCCCCGACGCGCACCAGGTGACGGTCACTGTCCCCGACCACACCGGCCGCCCTGCCGCCACCTTCCAGGTGACGCGCGAGGCGACGGACGCGACGGACGCGACGGTGACCGTGACCCCGCCGGAAGGACTCAGCGCTCCACGCATGGTGGTGTCGGCCGACCTGTGAAGTCCGGAGCCCAGGGTGATGCCCCGTCAGTGACGGGGCATCACGGGGCGAGTGAGCTCCGGTCGCGCTTGTGGAGTGCGCCTACGTTCGCTGGCGGCCCTAGCCCTGCCGCACGAGGGAGTCAGCAAGGCTGACGGCCTCTCGCTCGCCCAGCGGGGCGTGTCCGAGGAGGAAGCGGTACCAGAAGACGCCGTACACCTGATCCACCATCAGGTCGAGGTCGCTGTCGGCCGTCAACTCGCCGCGCTCCTGCCCGCGGGAGAGGACCTCGCGCAGTGCCGTGCGGCGGGCCTGCGTGAACTCCCGCATCAGGTCGGCGAGACGGGGGTCGCGGGCGGCCTCCTGCGCCAAGGTGCGCAGGGCGGGGCCGACCGGTGCCGCCTGCGCCTCCTCGAACGTCGAGGTGACCACGGCCCGTAGATCCTCGCGCAGCGAGCCGGAGTCCGGCACGGGTACCGCTCGCTCCGCTCGACCGGACAGAGCGTCCAGCAGCACCGCGCCCTTCGAAGGCCACCACCGGTAGAGCGTCTGTTTGCCGACCCCCGCCTCCCGCGCGATGGCGTCCACGCCGACGGGCGCGCCGTCCGCGTCCGCGATCAACCGCAAGGCCGCCTCAAGGACCGCCCTGCGCGCTTCCTCGTTGCGGCGGCGTCCCGTGTGGGCCCGTTCGGCGCTCATCGCCGTCACCTTCTCTCCGTACGTTCCTGGACGCGTTCCCGGGGAATCTCTCGAACTCCCTTGACGAGACTACCGGTCTCGGCAACACTCATCTTACCGAGACAGCCGGTCTCGGCAAGGGTGGAGGGTCGTAAGGCCCTCCGGGACCACGAGGACAGGGTCACCATGGCTTCTGCAACACCTTCCAGCACCGCCCACGCCGTCGTCATGGGCGGCAGCTCCGGCATCGGCGAGGCCACCGCCGCGCTCTTCGCCCGCAACGACGCCGAGGTCACCATCACCGGCCGGGACCGGACGAAGCTCGACGAGGCTGCCGCCCGGATCGGCGGCAAGACCTCCACGTACCAAATGGACGCCACCGACCAGACGGACATCGACGCCTTCTTCGCCGCAACCGCCCCCATCGACCATCTGGTCATCGCGGTCAGTGGCGCGGCGGGCAGCGGCCCGTTCGCCGGTCTGGACCTGGCCGAGCTCGCGCACGGCTTCGATGCCAAGTTCTGGCCCCAACTGCGCATCTTGCAGGCCGCTTTGGGGCACCTGACCGAGCGCGCCTCGGTCACCTTCATCACGGCTGCCTCGGCCCGCGCCGCCTTCCCCGGCACCTCGGGCCTTGCCGCGATCAACGGAGCCCTGGAGTCGATGGTCCCGCCCCTCGCTGTCGAACTGGCCCCGCGCCGGATCAACGCCGTCTCTCCCGGCGTCATCGACACCCCCTGGTGGGACCGGGTCCCGGCCGCGCAGCGCGAGGAGCTGTTCGCGGGGCTCGCGGCGACGACCCCGGTGGGCCGCGTCGGCACCGCTGACGAGGTGGCGCAGGCCATCAACTCCCTTGCCACGAACGGCTTCATCACCGGCGTGGTGCTGGACTGCACCGGCGGGGCGAACCTGGCGACAGGCCGCTGAGCGGCACGCACCCGGCTACCCTCGCGGCCATGACACCATCCCACCACCTCGCGGCGAAGACGGTTCAACAGCGCCCGTCGGTAGGCGAGTTGCCGCGTCGCGCCACCTGGTTCGAGCTCTTCGGCGACCTGGTGTTCGTGGCGGCGGTCGGTCAGGTCACGCATCGCGTGGGCGGCCATCCGGGGGCCGCGTCCATCGCCGCGGCGGCGGCGTTGTTCATCCCCCTGTGGTGGACCTGGGTCCTGTACGCGGTATGCGCCAACCGGGCGGACCGCGACCTGACGGCCCAGCGCCTGCTCACCACGGCCGGGCTCGCGGCGGTGACCGGCATGGCGGTGTACGTCGGCGGCGTCGGCCACGGCCGCGGCGCCGACGCCGGGTTCGCCGTCTCCTACGTGTGCGCCCGCGCGGGCGTGGCCGCGCTCTACCTCCGGGACCTGCGCCACGAGCCCCGGTTGCGGCGCATCACGACGGCGTACCTGACGGGCTCGGCGCTCACGGCGGCGATATGGCTGGCGGCGGCCTTCGCCCTCGACGGGCCGACCCGCTACGCCGCCTGGGGCGTAGCGATGGCTGCCGAACTGGCCCTGCCGCTGCTCGCCGGGCGACGGCTGAGCGAGAGTCCCGGCGACGCGGAACATCTGCGCGAGCGGTTCGGTCTGTTCACCATCATCGTCCTCGGCGAGAGCGTGCTTGGCTTCACCAACGGGCTCGTCACGGCGCACACCGCCCCGACGGCGGCGCTCAACGCCGCTGCCGCGTTCGCCCTCACCGCCGGGCTGTGGTGGTCGTACTTCAGCGCGTCGAGCACCCGCCCCGGCGCCCACGAGCAACTCGCCGAGGGTGGTCGCCACCTGCATGCCTACGTCTTCGGGCACTTGCCCATCCAGCTGGCCCTGGCCGTCACGGGCGGCGCCGTCGGCACCGCGGTCTCCACCACGGCGCCCCACCTGAGTACCCCGCTGGCCGCCTGCATCTTCGGCGGCACCGCCGCGTTCGTCGCGGCGACGGCCCTCGTACGGGCGTCCTTCACGGGGCTGCGGGAACCGGTGGTTCTGGTCCGTCTCGCGACGGCCGCCGTCATCCTCGCTCCGCTGCCCCTCGCGGGCCGGCTGCCGGTGGCGGCGACCCTGGCAATTCCGGCGGCACTCCTCGCGGCCTCGGTCGTGGCGGAAGCACCGGGGCATCGAAGGCGCCTCGCCCCGTTCCAGGGGGCGTGAGGCCTGGATTCGTCCTGTGGCCGACCTCAGCTTGACTCTGTCGGGGGTCTTGGGGTTTCCCGGTACGTCGGCATGATCAGCGGGGATGCTCGCGCAGTAAAGAGGCCGGCCTCGTCACCGAGCGCACCACGCAGCGCACCGACTCCACCCATCTCCTGGCCGCGGTGCGCGACCTGGCCCGGCTGGAATCTCCCGATCGGCCTGATCGACCAGGAGTGGGCACGCCGCGACGGCTGTCCGGACCATCTGAGTAAGAACCCCACCCGGCCCAAGACCAGGATCCACGCCGCCGGCGACAATGCCTGCCGGGGTCAAGGACGGCCGGAACTGAACAGCATTGGATCTAGAACACGTCGCGCAGAGTCTCCACGAGGCGGGCGATGTTCGCCTCGTCGCGGCGGTAGTAGGTCCACTTGCCCCGCCGGGTGGCGACCACAAGCCCTGCTTGCCGCAGTATCGCGAGGTACTGCGAGGTGGTCGACTGCCCCAGACCCGCACGCTGCTGGATGTCGGTCACGCAGACACCGATCTCGACGTGGTCGGGCTCCTGGCCGGGAAAACTCATCGGCTCCTTGAGCCACACCAGCATCTGACGGCGGGCCGGGTTGGACAGGGCCCGGAACACAGCCAGCAACTCTTCCTCCGAGAACACACGGTGATCGTAACGCATGAACATATTGACAATTCGCGATATCACGATCAAAGATGATCGCATGTCGACTTCGATGCGCGTGATGGAACTCGTCCGCTTCGGTGACGCGGACACCGCGTTCGCCACCCGAGAGCTGCCAAGACCCGCTCCCGGCCCCGGCCAGGTGCTGGTGCGCGCGCTGGCCACGTCCGTGAACCCTCTCGACCTGCAGACCCGGCGCGGCGACTACCGCGACCAGGTGGCGCTGCCCGCGGTGATCGGCAACGACGTGTCCGGCGTGGTGGTCGAGACCGGCCCTGGGGCAGGCGACTTCCAGCCGGGCGACGAGGTCTGGTACCTGGCGCCGATGTTCGCCGGGCAGGGAACCTACGCCGAGTTCCACGTGGTCGACCAGGCTCTGGTCGCCCGCAAGCCCGCACGGTTGTCGCACGTCGAGGCCGCCGGTCTCGCACTCGTGGGCGTGACGGTGTGGGAGGCGCTGGTCGAACGCGCCGGGGTGCGGCCCGGGGAACGGGTCTTGGTGCACGGCGGAGCGGGCGGGGTCGGCTCGGCCGCCGTCCAGCTCGCCAGCGCGCTGGGAGCCCAGGTGGTGACCACCGCGCGGGCAAGGGATCACGAGTTCGTCACCGGACTGGGGGCCGACATCGCGATCGACTTCTCGACCGGTGACTACGTGCCGCAGGTCCGCGCGCTGGGTGGGGTGGACGTCGTGCTGGACACGGTGGGTGGGGACACCCTCGCCCGCAGCCCGGAAGTCCTCGCCGACCGAGGGCGCGTGGTGTCCATCGTGGACATCCCCGAACCTCAGAACCTGCTCGCCGCGTGGGGTGTGAACGCGACCTACCACTTCCTCTTCGTCAGCCCCGGCCGGGCGAAGCTCGCGGCCCTCGGCCGGCTGGTCGACCAGGGCAGACTCCGGCCGGTGATCGGCGCCGTGCTACCTCTGGCCGACATCGCACAGGCGCACGCGCTGTTGGAAGGTGGCTCTGCCGGCGAGGGCCGGGGACGCCCACGCGGCAAGATCGCCATCGCCGTGCACCCCCTGGACGAGCCACCGCTCCGGACAGCGTCTTTGCCTTAGATCGACTCTTTCGGGGATCTTGGACGGCCAGGTTCAGGTGCCGAGGGTTCTCCAGGAGCTTGGTCGGGGGATCTCGTGCTGGTCCAGGAAGGTCCAGGCATGCCAGCATCCGTGAGGGGGCGAGTCGTCTCAGTGCCCATCGGGCGTCAGCCCTAGGTCCAGGTCTCTGGACGGGCGGTCCCGGTTGCTAGGGTTCCCGCCATGGTCGACACGGGGGAAGCGGTACGGGCGCAGCCGGACAATCGGGCCGCCGTGGTCAGTATCGGCGCCGCCCTGACGGCGGTCATTGTGGCGAGCGGCAGCATGTGGGCGTCGGCGGCGAGTTTCTACGTTCCGGCGACGGTCGGCTGGTTCGTGTTCGTGGAGCTGGCGGCGCTGACCGCGATCGTCGCGGGTCACTTGGCCCGTCGGCAGGCCAAGCGCCATGGACTGCCGGGTCGCTGGTGGGCACTCGCCTCGATCATTACGGGGTGGGTGTGCGCGCTGTATGCGGTGCTGGTGATGTTGGTGGTCATCGGACTCATCGCCGGATTGGCCTTGCTCGTCGACGCCGTGCGGTGAATACCCTGTTGGTACGGGGATCAGGTGAAAACGCGGTGTTCGTGTCCGAGAGACAGCGGCGAGCACGCATTCCATGCCTGCCCGCGTCAGGCGGTCAGATCGAGGTTCGCCTCGACCGCGTTGATCTGGGCGGCCACATAGCGCACCCACTGCGACCACTGGGCGACGAGCCCGCGTTCGTCCTCTCCTGACTACTTGCTTCTGATGCCGACATGTCATGAGCTGGGGAGGGCGGGCGGTGGCTGGTCCGGTTCGGCTCTCTGTATCGAGGTCGGATCAGGTCGTCAGATTCGCTACGAAGATCCAGTCGAGGCCGTCGTATCCAGAGGTGTCGAGGTGTGGCGCGCGGGTCAGGCCTGCGCGTATGGCCACGCGTTGGGATGCGATGTTGGCCGGTCGGATGCGGGCGATCAGCGGAAGGTGGGGAGCGTTCTGGGACGCCCAGGCAACGACCGCGGTTGCTGCCTCGGCGGCGAAGCCGTGGCCCCATGCTGATGGGGCGAAGCGGTAGAAGAGGTTGAGGGTCTTCGTGCCGTGCAGCTCCATCGGTTTGATTCCACAAAACCCCAGCTGCTGGGGAAAGTTGCGGCGGCGCACGACCCAGTAGCCGTAGCCGTATTGCTGCCACTGGGCGTCCCAGCGTTGATAGAGCAGTTTCGCCTCGTCTAACCCGGCGAGTGCGTCGGAGGGGTTGTGGCGACAGGTTTCGCGGTCGCTGTGGATCGAGAAGATCGTGTCGATGTCTGCTTCGGCCGGTCGTTGCAGTGAAAGGCGGTCCGTCTGCATCTGTTCGCCTGCCAGGCCCTGATCACTCATGTGAGGAGCGTAGAACCTTGCGCGTGTCGGGCGTCCCGAAATGGTGTTGGCCCGCCATCTGGGGCCGGTGGCTTCAGCGGAGGCGCCGGCCGTCTCTGGCTAAGGTGTGTCGCGAATGCCAGTGATCGGCCCGGAGGTGCCATGCCCTCGCAGATGAAGTTGAGCGCGATAACGCTCGACTGCCCTGATCCGCTTGCCTTGGCGGCCTTCTATCAGGAGGCCACCGGCCTCGAACTCCACCCGAAATCCGATACCGAGTTCGCCGGTCTCAACGGCGAGAACGGACTCCTCCTCGGCTTCCAACGGGTCGACGACTACCGTGTTCCGACCTGGCCCGAGCAGATCGTTCCCCAACAGCTTCACATCTGTTTCAAGATCGAGGACGACCTGGACGAGGCTGAGGCCCGGCTGCTGGAGCTGGGTGCGGGCAAGCCGGATCACCAGCCTCATGACAAGGCGCGGGTTCTCACCGATCCGGCAGGCCATCCCTTCTGCGTAGTACGAGGCGGATAGTTTTCGACGCGCCCGCCCAGGCCAAGACGGACTGATACCGCAAACCCGCACCACGGTCCATCGATGCTTCCAAGTCCGTGTCCTATTGCCCGCTCGTCGCGTTCATGCGGCTTGGAGTGCTGTTGCCAGGCGAGGCTTCGTTGGGCTGGAGTGCGCACCGGACGAGGCGGCGGGTCACGGAGCCGGTTGCGTGCATGGGGCGGCTGACGGTCTTGATGGTGAGGTCCACGGAGGGCTTCGCCCAGGTGACGAGGGTTCCGGCGTTCACGTCCGACCACGCCGGCAGGCTGTGTGGCCGTCACCGTCGCTGGTCAGTCCGTAACCGTCGCTGCCACCGGTTCGCGGCGTGCCACGTCCACCAGCGAGCAGTCGGTGATTTTGAGGGCGGGTGAGACGGCGAGGGTCAGGGTCGACACGCTCATGAACGGGTTGAGGTGGTTCCAGCCCCAGGTTTCCAGAGCCGTTCGCACCGCGGCCGCCTGGTCGGCGACGACGTGGGCCGGGCGGGCGGACAGCACGCCGCCCACGGGGAGCGGCATGCGTGCCGCCACAGTTGCGCCCTCGGCGCCCCGGACGACGGCCACCCCTCCCCCGTCGGCGACGACTGTCGCGGCGGCCGAGGCCATCGCCGCACGTGAGGTGCCGATCGTCAGGAGGTTGTGGCTGTCGTGGGCGTACGTCGACGCCACGGCGCCCTCACCCAGATCCCGGCCCACCAGCGGGGCGAAGACCATGCCGGGGCGTCCGTAGCGGTTGCGTACGCGGACCAGTGTGGTCCGTCCCTCCCAGTGCACCTCACCGCCGGAGACCGGGAGTTCGACCTCGGTCGCTTCGGTGTAGGTGTCGCGCGGGTTAACGCTCATCGCCCGGAAGCGGTGCGTGCCGTCCGGCAGGTCAACGCGCCAGCGGAAGCCGTCCTCGTCCTGGGGCTCTACGTCCACGCGGCTGTCCAGGGGCGGTACGGCGAGGGTCTCCGAGGCGGGTGTCGTCTGTACGGGTGCGCCGTCGCGGCCCACGATGTGGCCGCCCGCCAGTACCAGTGCCGGCTCGAACGAGGCGAGTTCGCCCCGCAGCAGGACCAGGTCGGCCCGCTTGCCCGGTGAGACGACGCCGCGGTCGTGGAGCCGCAGACGCTGGGCCGGCGTCCAGGTCAGGGCCTTGAGGACGGCGTGGGGCGGGAACCCGGCGGCCACGGCGACGCGCGCGATGTGGTCCAGGTGGCCTCGCTCGACGATGTGGTCGGCCGCGAGGTCGTCCGTGACCAGGCACAGTGGCGGGAGTTGGGGCAAGGACAGCAGGGCTGTGGCCACGTCCGGGGTGAGGCACTTCTCCTGGAGCATCATCGTCATGCCCAGGCGTGCCTTCTCCAGGACCACCTCGGTGCGGTTCTTGGTGTGGTCGGAGTCCACACCGGTGGCCAGGTAGGCGCTCAGTTCCGCGCCGGTCAGGTTCGGGCAGTGACCGTCGAGGATCGCATCGTGCGCGCGGGCAACGGCGGTGATCTCGTGCATGCGGCGGTCGCCGGCGACGACGGCACGGTAGTCCATGACCTCGCCCAGTGCGATGACGCCCGGCCACCCCAGCATGTCCGCGATGTCGTCGGCGGAGAGGGCTGCTCCGGCGTGCTCCAGGCCCTCGAGGGCGGGTACGCACGAGGGAACGCCCCACAGTTGAGTCTGGGCGGTCTGGCGGCCCGCGTCGATCATCCAGCGCATGGCGTCCCGGCCTGCGACGTTGACGATCTCGTGCGGGTCGGCGAGGACGGTCGTCGTGCCGCGGGCCAGCGTCACGGCGGCGAACTCCTGAGGCGTCAGGAACGCGCTCTCGATGTGCATGTGGGCGTCCACGAAGCCGGGGACGATCAGCATGCCCGTCGCGTCGATCTCTTCCGCGGCCGTGGCCGGGGTGCCGGGCGGGAGCACCGCGGTGATCCGGTCGCCCCGTACCAGTACGTCCGCGGCGAACTCCTCACCGGTGAAGGTGGACATCACGCGCCCGCCGCTGATCCGGAGGTCGTGCTGCTCACTCATGTGCTCGTGCTCCTTGGAAGGGTGTCGTCGCGCGCGGGCGGGTGCGGCCCGCCCCGGAGGGGGTTGTCGTCCCGGGCCGGAGGGCTGGTCAGGGGACGAGCGTGTAGAAGTAGTAGCCCAGCGGGATCATGACGATCCACAGCGGCCAGGGCACCTCGCGGATCCGGCCGCTGACGGTCTTCACCAGGACGTGGGCCGCGAGGCCGGTCGCGATGCCGGTGCCGAAGTTGCCGAAGAACAGCGTGGTCGCGACGGTCAGGGCGGCCGGGACGGCGTTCGTGGGGTCCTTGAAATCGACGTTCTTGAGCGCGCCGAGCATGTTCAGGCCGATGAACATCAGCACGGGTGCGGTGGCGGCCGAGGGGATCAGGGTGGCGAACGGGGTGACGAGCAGCAGCAGCGCGAAGCCGCACGCGGCCCATACCGATGCCAGGCCGGTCTTGCCGCCCGCGTCGGCGGCGGCCGACGACTCCAGGTAGGCGGTCATGGAGGGTGCGCCCACGGCCGAACCGCCCATCACGGAGACCGAGTCGACGAGGAAGGGGCGGCGGGAGCCGGGGATGTTGCCGTCCTTGTCCAGGAGGCCGGCGCGTCCGGAGACGGCAAGGAGGGTGCCGGTCATGGAGAAGAACTCGGACACGAAGAACGCGAAGATGTACGGGAAGTATTCGGGCTTGAGGGCGCCGAGGATGTCGATGTTGAAGAGGAGCGGGCCGGGTGAGTCGGGGGCCGCGAAGAGGCTGTCGGGGACGTCGGTCACGCCCAGCGGCACGCCGACGAGGGTGACGGCTGCGATGGTGATGAGGAAGGCTCCCGGCACCTTGCGTGCGGCGAGGGCGGTGAGCAGCAGCAGGCCGGCCAGGGCGAGCAGCGCGGTGGGCTTGGACAGGTCGCCGACCGCGAGCGCGGCCTTGTCGGCGTTGCCGACGACGAGGTCGGCGTCGCGGAATCCGATGAGGGCGATGTAGAGGCCCAGGCCGCCGCTGATGGCGTACTTGAGGTTGATCGGCATGAGCCGCGTGACGAGGTCGCGGATGCCGAAGAGGGTGAGCAGCAGGAAGGCGACGCCGGACCAGAACACCATGCCGAGCGCCGTATCCCAGGGGACATGGTCCTGGCCGACGATGGTGAACGCGATCAGGGCCACGCCGCCGAGTCCCGGGGCGACGACGAACGGCAGGTTGGCGACCAGGCCCATGGCCAGCGTCGCGAGGGCGATGGCGATGATGACGGCGGTCGTCGCGGCGCCGTGCGGCACACCGGCGGAGGCCAGCTGGCCGGGGACCACGACGACGGCGTAGGCGGCGGCCATGAACATCGAGGCGCCTGCCACGAGTTCCGTGCGGTGACTGCTGCCGCGATCGCGGACGCCGAAGTGCCGCTCGACGCGCGAGACGGGCGGCGGGGTGGCGGCGTCGGTCTGCTCGCCGGGCGGCGGAGCGGTGGTGGGCATGGGGACCTCGGCGGGGTGAGGGGCGGGCACGCGGTTGCCGGCGCGGTCGGAGTGCGGGCGCGGAGGAGGGAACCCGGCTTGGCCCGGTCTCTGCAACCGGTCTCTGAAACCGGTTGCAGAGACCGGTTGCGGGTATCATGGCACGGCATCAGGCGAAAGTGAACACGGGCCTCGGACGGATCTTCGATCCTTGCCGGGCACATGAGCATGAGGCAGGGGACGGCATTGGCGACGCTCTTGGACGTGGCGCGTGCGGCGGGGGTGTCCAAGGCCACCGCATCGCGGGCACTGCAGCGCCCCGAACTGGTCGCCGAGAGCACGCGGCTTCGCGTCCGGGAGGCGGCCGACCGGCTCGGCTTCCATCCCAATGCCGCCGCTCGCGCGCTGACCACGGGCCGTACAGGCCTGATCGGCCTGATCGTGCCGACGCTCTCCAACCCGTTCTTCGCGCCTCTGGTGATGGGCGCACAGCAGGCGGCGGAGGAGACCGAGAGCCATCTGCTGATCGCGGTATCGGAGTATCACGCGCAGCGTGAGGCCGCGCTCGCCGACCGGCTCTCCGAGCAGGCCGACGGCCTGATCATGGTGACGCCGGTCGGCACGGACGCCGCGCTGCGGGAGCGGTTCCGCCGGCGCCCGCTGGTGCTCGTCGACCGCCAGGTGGGCCGATTGCCCGCCGTGGTGGCCGACACCGCCACGGGCCTGACCGAACTCCTCGACCACCTGCTGGCACAGGGCCACCGCGACATCGCCTACGTCTCCGGCCCCGCGGATTCCTGGGCAGACCAACAGCGACGTACCGCTCTCACGGCACAAGCGTCGGCGGCAGGCGCCCGTGTCCACGTCCTGGGGCCCCTGCCGCCCACGTTCGACGCCGGGATCGAGGCCTCACGAGCGCTGCCCGCCGACGCCACGGCCGTCCTCGCCTACAACAGCTATCTGGCGCTCGGGCTGCTGCACGGCCTGGGCGTGGCCGGACGACACGTACCCCAGGACGTGAGTCTGGCCGCAGCCGACGACCTCAGTACGCTCAGCGCCACCACGCCCCCGGTGACCGCGCTCGACGTACCGCTCCGAGAAGTCGGGGCGCTTGCCGTCACCCGCCTCCACGAGCTGCTCGAAGGCCACCGGCGCACGGTCGTCTCGCGCCTGCCGGCCGCTCCCGTACTGCGCGCGTCGACGGCTCCGCCGCGCGGCCTGTAGAGCCGCCCTGGAGGGATCCGGACCGGCTCAGGGGTTCGCTCCGGCGTACGCGGTCACGTCCTCCACCGATGCGTTGCCGCCGCAGATCACCAGGCCGAGCCTGGTCGCCTCGCCGGTCTTGGCAAGGACACGGCGGGCGGCCGGGAGGAGACAGCCCGCCGCCGGTTCCGCCCATACCCTGGCGTGCTCGGCCAGCTCGAGGACGCCCGCGTAGGCCTCCGCCTCGGGCACGACCAGTACCTCATCGACCAGGTCACGCACCATGGTGTAGGTCAGCGGGGACACGGTGGGCGCGCTCAGCGTGCTGATGCGTGAATCCACATCCACGTGAACCGGTCCACCGCAGGCCAGCGCCCGGGACATCGCGTCGGCCCCGGTGGTCTCCACACCCCACACGCGCACGTCCGGCCGACGTGCCCGCAGCGCCGCAGCCACACCGGCGATCAGACCACCGCCACCGATGGAGACCAGGACATCCGTCAATTCACCGGCGTCGGCGGCGAGTTCGAGTCCCACTGTGCCCTGCCCCGCGATGACCACCGGGTCCGCGAACGGGTGCAGCAGGGTGAGCCCGTCCGCCTCAAGGCGGTCCATCGTCGCGAAGGCCTCGGCCATGGTGGCGGTCAGCCGTACGTCGGCTCCGGCGGCCCGGGCAGCCTGCACCGAGCGTGCCGGTGCGGTGCGCGGCATCACCACGGTGGCGTGCACACCCAGCGCGGCCGACATCTCCGCCACGGCGACACCATGGTTGCCGCCGGACACCGCGACCACGCCGGCCGCGCGTTGCTCACCGGTCATCGCAAGGAGCTTCGCGACGGCTCCCCGCGCCTTGAACGAACCAGTGCGCTGCAGCAGCTCGAGCTTGACCGTGACCGGTGCCCCCAGCAGCGCCGTCAACCCCGGGCTGTGCAGCGTGGGAGTGCGCACCACGTGCCCGGCGATCCGCTCCGCCGCGCTCTCCACGTCCTCAACACCGACCATGGCGCCCCTCCAAGATGTCTCGCACGCCGTATCCGTCTGCACAACACGCCGTATCCGTCTGCACAATACGTGGCTGATCCCGGGCACAGGCAGTCGTTCGGATCACCTCAGCCCAGAGGCAACTGGCCCAACACGCGGCCGCTGAGTCACGTCGCGCGGAAGTACACGTCGCCGGAGAAGGCGATGCGACTGGCGCCGTGCGGGAGCCGGGCCGACCGGTGATTCTCGGGCAACTGTTGCGCACGTCGTGCAAGGTGTCGTTCTCGGTGCGGCACTCCTTGCTCTCCGGCAGGCAGTACAGGCTGATGACGGTGAGGCCGGTGGGGTGCAGTGTCGCTCCGCGCGCCGCATCCAGACGTACGCCGTTGCAGTAGCCGCCGCGGCCATCGCCGGATTCGTCGACGTCGTCTGGGGCGGCCGGATTCCCTGCCGCCCCGCCGCCTGCCGACGAAGAATCGAACGCCCAGAGTTTCACCGACTCCTGTGTGGCAACACGGACCACATGGCTCAAGAGAGAAGACCCTCTGATGACAGCGCCGGGAACACCCGGCACAGCGCAAAGGCAACAGCCGCCAAGGGGCGGTCCGCTGCGAGGACAGGAGCGCGCGAAGTGGACACCACTGCACAGAAGGCAAAGCAGGAATCGACTGAGGCCGCAGGAAAGGCGAAGGATTCGGCCGCAGAGGCCGCCGACGCCGCCGGTTCCGGCGCGCACTCGTTCGGTCTCGCGACCCAGCGCGCGAAGCAAGCGGCAGCCGCGGGCATCGAAAGCGGCAGCAAGACCGTGGTGTCGGCCACCGGCAAGGTCGCTTCAACGGCAGTCACCGGCTGGACCTTGGTGAAGAACCGCAAGGCCATAGCCACGGGCGCTGCCGCCGGCCTGGTAAGTGTGGCCGGTGTTGCCTTCACCGCCGGACGCCGCACAGCTAAGACCCGGGGCGGACCCCTGACCCGGCTGACCCATGGCCGCATCTGACATCCGCCGCACAAACCCGACCCCAGGCGGCAGGGCGGGGAGAAGACTTCACCTCTTCTCCCCGCCCTGCCGCCTGCAGGCGCATGAGCACACAGACCAGTCACGGCTGTCGTGCGCCGCCCGCACTTCGTTCACCACATGTCTGATTCGAACTCTTCCAGCATCACGCTCCACTCGGACTCCCCGTGGTCGAGGGGGAGTTGATCGAAGGCGTTCACGGCGTCCCGGAAACGAGTGGCAACGGCGTCTCGGTCGTCGCCGTTCTTCCAGGCGTCTTGCAATGTGCGCAGTTCAGTGAGGCAGAAGGCGAACGATTCCACGTCGCGGTGCAACAGGACACTGTCGTCGTCCTCATCGAGACCGACGTCGGCACGAGCCTTGAAGAGACGGTTGCCGGGCAGGCCGACACCGCTCAGGAAATTGGCCGTGTCCGTTTCAAAAGGTGTGTAGGGCGGCTGAGGACAGTAGACGACGCCGTCCAGTCCGTGCAGGCGCACGAGTCGCTCTGTGGTTTCCGGCAGTACTTGGGGAACGAATACCCGGATCTGCACAGCCACCCCTGTAGTCCGAACCTGCACCGTCCCCTTCTGGCGGCGCCGCACGAGATCCTGCAGCACCGCGATCGCGTCTATGTCCTTCACCTCGGTTCGCTCCTGCAGCCGGGCGGCTCCCTGGTTTCCCCTCCCCCGGGCGGGAGTTGCGGGAATTGCCCCCAGGGTGCTCTCTCGGCTCGTCTGAAATTCATGATGCGCAGCACTCGAGAGGGAATTGACATGCCGTCATACCCGAGGCTGCGGAACGAGATCGGGGTTTTACACCCTTCGGACACAGAACGGAAAGCCGCCGAGGGCTGGTCCTGCGGGCGCCGATAGGACCGAGTCCGCCGACACATTTCCTACGCACGGATGCAGAGAAAAAGAAGCCCCTCCCTCCGAAGGGGCGCAGCGCGCGGCCCGGGAACGGAGAAACCCGTTGGCGCGAACCCCTGCCGACCCTCGGGCCGCCGGGGGTGATCTGCCGAGTACAGGCAAGGCGCACGACCGCGTCGACAGCTGTGCTATTTGCCTGTTTTGATGCGAATCAGAGCTTACTTTATGCCCGATTTTGCGGATTAATATAACATTTAGCGCCACCAAGGCCATGCGCCAATCAGTGTCTGTTTTGCGTGCCGTTCATCCCGAATGGAGCGATCTCGTGCGCCCTCAGGCCGTGTTTCAAGTGCATCCCCCTCAGTGAATTGAGTCACGCTTCTGGCCGCAACGTCTCTGGGTACCGCTGGGCGTACTTCCGTTGCGCGCTAGGAAATTTGGGCTTTTTGATCAATGAGTTCGAGGTGTTCTGTTCACCGAGGGGCAGGCCCTCGCGCATTGCCTATGCGAATTCGTGTCTTGTTCCTTCCGGTATTCCTCGCCTAACGTCACCCTCAATCCGGACGGAACGCCGAATCCTGCCGCTGTCCGGAAACCCATCCCACTCACTTACGCACGGCAGGAGCGGGGGACCCAGGTAAGCCGCCGATCCGGATTCCGGAACGGCTCAGGGGTGAAGTCGCATTCACAGTGCGGCCGGACATCTCCCGTCCGAACCCGACAGCTCACCTCGCAGGCGCCGGAGAGGAAATCGTCATGCCTGCAAAGGGAAAGCACCGCCGCCCCAAGTCCAGCGCGCTCACCCGGAACATCGCCGCCGCAGGCACGGGCGGCGCCGTGCTCATCCTCCCGGTGCTCGGCGCGACCACCGCAGCCGCAGCGCCGGCCGGCGCCCCCGCCAAGCCCGCCGCGGCCCCCAAGGCGTACGTCGTCACCGCTGGCGACTCCCTCGCCAAGATCGCCCGCGAGCACTCCCTGAGCGGCGGCTGGAAGAAGCTGTACGAGGACAACCGCAGCACTCTCGGCGACAACCCCAAGATGATCCACCCCGGTCTCAAGCTCAGCCTCGGCGAAGATGCCCCCGCTCAGCGGGCAGACCGCTCCGAGCGCACGGACACCCTCACCGCCGAGCCCGCCGCGGCCCCGGCGAAGAAGACGTACACCGACGACCTCGACGGCTGGATCAGGGAGTCGCTCGACGTACTGGCCCAGCACGGCATCCCCGGCACGTACGAGGGCATCCACCGCAACATCATGCGCGAGTCCTCCGGCAACCCTCAGATCACCAACGACTGGGACTCGAACGCCGCCGCCGGGACGCCCTCCAAGGGGCTCCTACAGGTCATCGACCCCACATTCGCCGCGTACCACGTACCCGGCACCTCCACGGACAGCTTCGACCCCGTCGCCAACATCACCGCCGCCTGCAACTACGCGGCCGACCGCTACGGCTCGATCGACAACGTGAACGGCCCCTACTAGACCGTCCCTGGACCGTCCGGTGGCTGTCACAGCCCCGCCTTCAGGAACCCCAGGTCCCGCAGGCACTCGGCCGACTCGACGATCGTCGTCGCGGCGGGACGCGGCTGCCAGCCGAGTTCCTCGCGGGCCCGGTCGTTGTGGATGACCGGCCGCGGGAGAGCCTCACCTGGAGCCTCCCGTTCGGGAGCCCGCGCGGCGAGCGGGCCGAGCCGGTCGCGCAGGACGTCGGCCAGCTCGACGAAGCTCAGCGTCGGGCCGTCGGCGACGGCCAAGAACCGCCGACCCGCTGCCTGGGGCGCGGCCATCGCGCGCAGATGCAGGTCCGCCACATCGCGTACGTCAACGATGCCGAAGCGGGCTCGGGGAGCGACGCTCATCGTTCCGTCGAGCATCGCCTTGACCAGTTGCATGGAGGAGCCGAGCGCGGCCGTCAGGGTCGGACCGAAGATGCCCGTCGGGTTGACCACGACAAGTTCGGTGTCGCCGCCGTCGCGCTCCATCAGGTCCCACGCGGCGCGCTCGGCGATCGCCTTCGAACGGGGATAGGGGGCCAGGCCCGGCGTGTCGGGGTCGGTCCAATCGGCCTCGGTGAACTCGGCTCCGGGCTTGGGCGTGTAGCCGATCGCCGCGAACGACGAGGTGAGCACGGTGCGCCGGACACCCGCTGCGCGTGCCGCGCGCAGCACACGCAGCGTGCCCTCGCGGGCCGGTACGATCAGCTCGTCGGGGTCGTCGGGCTGAGCGATCGGGATCGGCGAGGCCACATGGTGGACCTCTTCGCAGCCGGCCAGCGCGGCGGCCCACCCGTCGTCGGCCATCAGGTGCGCCGCGACGATCTCCAGGCCCGCGTCGTCGGCGCCGCCCCGGCGCACCGCCGCCCGCAGCTCCTGCGCACGGGCGAGCGAGCGCACCGTCGTCCGTACCTCCTTCCCGGACCGCAGCAACGCGGCGACGAGCTGGCTTCCGAGATATCCGGAACCGCCGGTGACCAGGACCGTGCTCATCGCGCCACCTCCAGTCGCTGTGCCGCCACGAGGCAACGTCGTGTCGCCTCGGCCTCCGCTTCGGCGTCGCCGCGTTCGCGGGCGTCCCACAGAGCGGCCTTCTCCCGCAGATAGGCGAGCCGGGCGTGCTGGGCGGCGATCTGCCTCGACGCGGTCGGCGTGGCGCAGCAGCAGATCGCGCTGCTCGGTCGCAGCGGACCGGCCGCGGGTCCTGTTGCTCTGGTAAGTGCGCATGTCCTCGATGCTCATGCCGACCGCGCGCAGGCAGGCAAGCGCCTGGAGCTCATCGAGGTCCCGCTCGTGGTAGCGCCGGTGGCCGCTGCTCTCGTCGCGGTCGACCGGGCCGATCAGTCCGATGTCCTCGTAGTAGCGCAGTGTCGGCTCGCTCAGCCCGCTGCGCCGGGCGACGTCCTGGATGGCGAAAGCTGTCATGCGGGGAGCAGACCATACTTCAAGCGCTTGAGGGCAAATGCGCGGAATGCGTCTTCTGCGGATCACTCCGGTGGGACGTGCCGCGGTTCGGCGGCGGATACCTCGTCGGCCTCGGAGCGAACATGTACCTCGCCGAGAGGGCTCCGCGTCCGGCGAAGGTGTGTCGTTGCCTGCGGCGATCGGGACGCCGATCCGGCTGGGGTCAAGGTCCGCCGGGTTACGAGTCTGTCCCAGCCGGGCGGCGGCCGCGAGCAGGCGCGCAACGGTGGCGGGAACCGCCTCTACGGCCGGCCGGTGACGTGCACCGGCGCTGTGCGGCGTGCTGTGCCAGGGCCCCTGAATCCCCTGCCGTACAGCGCCTGCGGCGGGGCACGGCAGGGGCGTGGGAGTGGGCGGTTGTGGGGCGGGGTTGACCGATCGTGATGCATGTAGTGCCTGGAGGTGCTTGTAACAGGGGCGTATTAGGCGGTGATTGATCGGAACGGGATGCCCGGCGGGGCGGGTCCTGGTGGTCAGAACTGCTTGCTCGTAGCGAGCACCGTCAGCACCCCATCCGATTCTGAGGAAGAAACGATGCGCGTTCACAAGCTCACCTTCGCCGCCCTCGCTGTTGCCGCGAGTCTCTCGCTCACGGCCTGCAACGACGATGACGTCACGGGACAGGGCGACCCGTCGCCCGCATCCAGTACGTCTTCGTCGAGCGGCGGTTCGGAGCAGAACGGCGGTTCGGGCTCGGGCGATTCGGAGCAGGACGGCGGCAACGACTCCGCCGGGAAGAACTCGGGCGGGCAGGGCACGGACGCCGGGACCGGCTCGGACGAGAACGGCACAGCAGCCGGCAAGTGCCGTACCGACGATCTGGACATCACCGCATCGGACAGCACCATCGACGGCGACGCCGAGGGCTCCGTCGCGGTGGAGATGAAGAACGGCAGCGGCCGGGGCTGCGTGCTGTCCGGGTTCGCGGGCCTCGATCTGAAGACCAGCGAGGGGGATCTGTCCGCCGAGCGCACCGGCGAGCCGGCCGACCGGATGACCCTTCAGGACGGGAAGTCGACGTACTTCAACGTCAGCTACCCGATGAACGATTCGGGCGGCTCCGGCGTGAAGGTCACGAGTCTTGTGGTGACCCCGCCCGGCGAGACGAAGTCGTTCACCCTGGAGTGGCCCGGCGCCGCCACGCTGCCCGTCACCGACGGCGCCGGGTCCCCGGTGAAGGTCGGCCCGATCGGCAGCGCCGGTCAGGGCGGCTCCTCCTGATCAACAGCCGGGTGGATCCGCGCTGCCGGAGCCGACGACGGAACGTGTCGAGGTCGGTGCCGCGGTCGGCGAGAAGGCGGCCGGTATCCGCTGCGGCCTGGTGGTGCAACCCGCCGGTGCGATCGCGTCCCCGCGCCGGCCTGCCCGGCCGACCGGCGGTCTGATCACTCAGCGGGCCACTGCACAACTCGCTGCGCTACGAGGCACCCGTCGCGCACCTGCCGATGCGCTACGCCGTCCAGGACATCGCCCTGGCACAAGGACCGGTGATCCGCCAGGGCGAGGCCATCCTCGCCTCCTACGCGGCAGCAGGCCGCCACCCGGCCTCCACGGCCCGAGCGCCGGTTCCTTCGACCTGACCGGGCCGACAAAAGCCATCTCGCCTTCGGCCGAGGCGTCCACGCCTGCCTCGGCGTCCTCGCTGCGCCCCGCGGAGTCATTCATCTCCAACGGACACCGGGAACTGCCGGTCGTCCTTGGTCCAGAACACTGAGAACTGCCCTGCCCCAGCACTAGACGAACTTGATGCTCCATCAGAGGGTGGAGAACACCCGCCGGAACAGGTCCAGGGCCTCATCCGCCCAGCCCAAGATACCCAGGGCCGAGCCCAGATTTCCCGGCGGATGGTTGACCAGTGTGTCGTGGCGGATGAGCCGGCCGAAGTCCACGAGCACCGGGTCCTGCCGAGGGGTGCTCGCGTCGGGGCGGAAGAACTGGACGCCCGCCAGCCGCATCACGTTGATCACCTCCTGGGCGAGAATCCCGTATCCGACCGTCGTGGGGTGCACACCGTCGAGCGAGAACAGGCCGCCGTCCGCGCGCCGTCCGCCCTTGCTGGCGAGGAAGTGCGAGTTCGGCGTCGGCGACAGCGCCTGCAGTGCCGGCGGCAACGGATAGGGCCGCCACCAGTCCGGACGCGCCAGGGGGTCCTCGATGTAGCGGCGCGATGCGAGACGGTCCATCAGGCCGCAGGTCTCAAGGAGGTACCAGTCCTTCCCTTCGGTCCTGGCAGCGCGGACCGTTTCGGTGATCGCGTAGTTGTACGCGTCGATCGCGTCATCCACCTGCCGCGCCTGCTCCGCGGTGATGCTCGGGTCCCTGCCCACGTCGAAGTCCTGGTCGCTGATCCACGGACGGGTGTAGTAGGGGAAGTACCGCGAACCGGGCTGGACCTTGACCGCCACACCGCGTGCGATCGGCGCGATGGTCACGTGCGGAACCGTGCACCAGATGACGTGGCGTGCCTTGATGTCGGCGACTTCCGCGGCCACTTTGCGCAGTTCGGACGTGAAGTGCCTGGGCCGCCAGACCGTGAAGCGGCGCTTGGCGTCCAGGTCGTCGAAGCCGGGGTCCTCACTCCACACCACACGCAGGTCGGTCACCGCCCGCAGGGCATTGTTCGCCCCCAGGAAGACGACCAGCGTCTCGATACCGTGCTCCGCGTCGGTGCCCTCGATGTCCTTGCCCAGCTCGGCCGCCGCACCCAGCTGGGTCAGGGCCCCCGCTGTCCGGGGCTGAGTGGGCAGCACCCTCAGGGCGGCGCGCTCACCGGCGTTCTGCACGATCTGATTCACGAGGTCGTCCCTCGGCACGTCGATCCGCTTACGGCACTCGTCCGCCGACTTCGACAGCGCGTCGCGCAGGTCCCACCCGAACACGGCAAGGTTGTGCATGATCGCCGTGGTCGACGGCACGTTCAGGCCGGCCCCTCGCTCCCAGTAGTCCTCCACCCGGTCCATCACATGGCGAGCCCGGAACAAGGCCAGCGGCACCTCCCACCAGTCCACACTCCGCCCGAAGCGGGCCTCCAGATCGCGCAGGAACCACTCGAGGTTGAAGGGCAGCCCGCCGAAGCCCCCGTAGAGGGGATACCGGAACTGCGGGAAACACCCCAGCTCATACGCGATGATCGCCGGATAGGACAACGGCGTGTTGAAGATCGCCGCGCTCTGGAATCCCTGCGTCAGCGAATCCCCCACCGCGACAAGGCGGTGGCGAGGATTCCCCGCCCATCCCGCAGGGACGTCGATCCCCAGCCTGGGATCGGTTACGGGCACCCGCGGTCCCTCCCGACCTACGGAATCGGCCATGATCTCTTCCCCCCTGACAGCCTGCGGCATACGGGCCGCGGCCTCCGGTCTCGCCCGTCGGTCCTCGCCTCTCGACCCTTGTGCGAGGCCTTCTCCTGCGTAGCAGAGGCCGATCCAGGACGGCACTCCCCCGACAAGAGATACGCACAACCCGGTGCACGATCGGCGGCGTCCGGTCGGGAACGGAGGTGCAGGGCAGGGTCGGTCGCAGTCCGCCCGCCCGGATACGGTACGAAGACTTCCGTGAACGAACAGACTCAGCCCGCGACCGTTCGTGTGTTCATCGCTCTCGCCCCGCCCGACGACGCGAAGCAGGAACTGGAACGGGCACTTGGACCCGCCTACCACGCACACCCCCGCATGCGGTGGAATCGCATCGAGGACTGGCACGTCACCCTGGCGTTCCTCGGCGAGGTGCCCGCCCCGGTGGTCCCACTCCTGCATCCACCGCTCGCCCACCTCGCAGCCGCCCGCAGCCCCCTCACCCTGGCCCTGCACGGCGGCGGACATTTCGACGAGCGAGTCCTGTGGAGCGGAATCGACGGCGATCTCGAAGAGCTGCACCAGCTCGCCACCCAGGTGCGTGCCGTCGCCGACAGCTGCGGTATCGCCCATGCGCACAGGCCGTTCCGCCCGCACCTGACGCTGGCCCGCGCCCGCCGCGACACCCCGTCATGTGCGGCGCAAGCCGCTGCCGGGCTCACCGGGTTCACAGGCCGCCCATGGAAGGCAGAGCGTCTGCACCTGGTCGCCAGCAACACCGGTCGCGGCCCAGGTCCCATCCACTACCGCGACATCGGCGCCTGGCGCTTCCACGAGCCGACCCAGACCAACCCCCACGCCCGCTGACGGCAAGGCGGGTGAGCGGCAGGTGGTTCCGTCGCCAGGGTCAATGCTGGATCAGACCGCCGACCGGGACGGGAGTGACGTGGCCGGTTGCCGGAACGGTCTGCGCCAGCGCGAGGCCGACGTCCACCAGCGATGACCGGTGCAAGCGAGCGACGCCGGGGACCGGAGTCCAGACCGACTCGGCAGTTTCGCCGTTCGCCTCAGGTCGGAGGTGGCCGCCGGTGATACGGACCCGGTAGAAGATGCCGACGTTCTGGTGCTCGGTGCCGGCACGGGCTTCGGCGGCGGGAATCACCCTGGAATCCACGCCCAGCAGACGTTCGACAACCACTTCGCAGCCGGTCTCCTCAGCGAACTCCCGGATCACCGCGTCGAGCGGATCCTCCGCGTGCTCGACCCGTCCACCCGGAAGCGTCCAGTTGGACTTGCTCTCCGGAGCCACATGCCGAGCGAGCAGTACCCGCCCGCCCTCGATACACACGGCGTATGCCGCCAGCCGGAAACTCATCCCCCTCACCTACCCTCGCGTTCGGCTTTCTTGCCGGACAGTTCAGCCTCCGAGGCGGTGCGCGAGGTGGAGCAGATCTGGCAGGCGCAGCACTCGTCCGTCGAATCCTGGGAGGGGGACGTGGAGCGGCTGGGTCCAATGCGCGGGGATCGTGTCCGGCCCGTAGTAAGCCCCCGCGAGGCCTCCGGTGACTGCGGCGACGGTGTCCGTGTCACCGCCGAGGTCGATCGCCGCGCGTATCGCGTCTTCGAAGCTGGTGGTGGTGCGCAGGGCCCAGACGGCGGAGCCCAGGCAGGGCCAGACGGCACCGTTGAACTCGGTCGCCTGGTCGGGGTGCCAGTCGGGCGCGAGGACTGTGGCATAGCGCGCGCGGTGGTCGGGATGGACAAGAGCCAAGATGTCCGGGAGCGCGGTGAGGGGGTCCGCGTCTTCGAACGTGACACGGATGAGTTCGTGGAAGATCGCGGTGCCTTCCCAGGCCGCGCGGTCTCCGTGGGTGAGGGCAGCGATGCGGCGGGCCGCGTCCATGGTGGCTTCCTGGCCGGCGGGCGCGAAGTGGACCGCGGAGGTCGATGCCCGCATCAAGGAGCCGTTGCCCGCTGCTCGCTGGTTGACCTGGAAGTGGATCGCGGCGGCGCGGTCCCAGGGCATGCCGTTGGTCAGGACGTCTTCGGTCTGCAAGCCGATGTCTTTGGGTTCTGATGCCGCCCACCGCTGGAAGCGGGCGAAGATGTCCGGCAGATCCAGTCCGCCCCGCTCCAGGAGGGACTCCGCGACCAGGACGGCCATCTGTGTGTCGTCAGTGGCCTCGCCGGGATCCCAGCCACCGCCTCCGCTCATCTCGCCACCGGCGCCAGGGGCGGGAAACCGCGCGGAGAACGCTCCCTGGGAACCGAACTCGAAGGGGCCGCCCAGGGCGTCACCCACCGCTGATCCGAAGATCGCACCAACGGCCCGCTGCATACGCTTCATTCGCGCAGAATATCCGTGCCCCGCCGACGGCAACGGGCTCACCAATACGTGTGGTCGTCCCAGGCAGTGAACCCGGCGTATTCCACGGGGTCGTCGTCCTGATCGAGGCCGGGGAGTCCCTCGGTTTCCAGGGTGCCGCGCTGCCAGGCGAGCAGAGTGTCGGTCAGGCGGCTCTCCAGCGGCGGGCCCTGATCGGCGTGGCGGGGCCAGATCACCAGCGGCCAGGCGTCGGGGCTGTCGCTTTCGGTGAGCCAGCCGAGGTTGTCCCCGTCGATGGAGTTGGCAAAGGGGAGGAAGCCGCCCGGCTCGGGCCACACCGGCAGCGGGTGCATGTCCGGATGCCCGGCCTTGAGCTGCCGGTAGCCGTCGAGGACCTCTTCGACATTGGTGAGGAAACGCCGCTCGTGGTCGGACGAGCGCAGCGGAGTGAGGAAGCGCAGCCACTCACTCCAACAGCCCGCCCCGTAACGCTCCATGAGCGTGACGTATTCGCGCGGCAAGTCGGTTCCGAGCTCCGCGAAGAGCGTCTGCCAACTGCCGCCGCCCAAATAGGGCTCGGCGGGCGGAGGAGACAGCAGCGCCAGGGCCTCCAGGCCAGTGCCCGTGTCCAAGGCGATCCGCCGCTGGGCTTCGGTCAGGCGCGGGACAGCGGGCGCCGGGGGTGTCCAGGGCTGAGCGTCGGGCAGGAAGGCGGTGCGGGCGAGCGATCCGGGCATCGGCCCCATCAACGGGCCAGGCGGCGAGGGAAGTTCCCAGCACTCGCGGACGGTGTGCCGCAGATACTCGGTCAGGGAGAGGTCGTAGGCGTGCCAGGCGCGCAGCCCGCTGCCCGGGACGGCGCCCCTGTGGCGTACCACCACACACCAGGCATCGGGATCGGCGGAGCGGGAGGTATCCCAGAACAACACATCCCCACCGCGGCTCTCACCCCAGGCAAGCAGTCCTCCGGGCTCGGGATGAACGGCGTACCGCTCGTGTTCGGGCAGGCTGCGCAGCTCGATGCGCGCGGTGCGCTGGGTGTCGCGGAGCCAGGTGCCGTAGTCGAACCTGCCGGCCTTGAAGCACGGCGTGTGGATCCAGAGATAGTCGCCGAAGTCCACGGGACCGCACGCGTCCGCGAGCCGCTTGAAATCCGATGGCAGACCCGCGTCCAGACCGAGCCACTCCTCCACCGCCGCCCAGTCGGTGTTGATGGGCGAGGGCGGACGCTCGGAGTCGAACGTGGTGAAGTCGACTATGTCCAGGCTCATGAACCCCGATGCTATCCATGGGTCGGAGGCGGATGATCGCCTGGGATTCATACGCGGAGGCGGCTCCGCCGCTGGGCTCGCTCCCGTCAATGGTGGGTCACAGATCCAGGACGAGACGCGGGCAGGCGGCGCGCGAGACGCAGATGAACATCGTGTCGTCGCAGTCCTGTTCAGCGGGGGTGAGGAGGGAGTCTCGGTGGTCCACCGCGCCGTCGAGGACCGCGGTCTCGCAGGTGCCGCAGGTGCCCTCCTGGCATGAGGACAGCACTTGCACACCGGCCTCCTCGACGCTCTCCAGGACACTCTTGTCCGGCGGGACCGTCACCGTGATGCCGGTGCGGGAGAGTTCCACCTCGAAAGAGGCCGAAAGGGCGTCGTCCTCCTCCCGTGCCCTCGGTGTGAATCGCTCGATGTGCAGCGTGTCCTCCGGCCAGACGGCACACCGCTGTTCCACCGCGTCGAGCAGGGGATCGGGGCCGCAGCAGTAGACGAGGGTGTCGGCGGAGGGGCTGTTGAGCAGCCCCTCCAGGTCGAGCAGGCCGGTCTCGTCCTGGGGGCACAGGTCCACCCGGTGGGGGTGGTCCTTGGTGAGCTGCTCGGCGAAGGCCATGGTGGCGCGGTTGCGCCCGCCGTACACCAGCCGCCAGTCGGCTCCCCGCCGGTCCGCTGCGGCGATCATCGGCAGGATCGGGGTGATGCCGATGCCGCCCGCGATGAACAAGTAGCGCTGGGAGCCGACCAGTTGGAAGCGGTTGCGGGGGACGCTCACCCTGACCGTGTCGCCCTCGGCCAGCATGTCGTGCACGTACTGGGAGCCGCCCCTGCTCTCCGGCGCGTGCAGCACGGCCACTTGGAGAAGGGAAGCGTCCCCTGGGTCGCCGCACAGCGAGTACTGCCGTACCAGGTCGGGGCCCAGCACCAGGTCGATGTGGGCACCCGGGCTCCACTCCGGCAGCCGCTCGCCGGTGGGGTGGGTCAGGCTGAGGCGGACAACGCCCTCGGCGAGGTGCTCCTTGTGCACCAGGGTCAGGTCGAGTTCGCCCACGGTGCGTGGAAGGCTCGTGCTGTTCATGGTGAAGGCTCTCTTTCCGAGGCGGGCTCCGAGGCTGACTCCGGGGCGAACTCCGGGGCAGGGCCGGGGCGGTGGTCCTCGGGGTGGCCGAGCAGCCAGGCCCACAGCGCCACCGGATCCTCGAACTCCCGCTGCGCACCGCAGTGACAGACGGCCAGGAGCCGGTCGTTGCCGAGCACCCAGTGGATGCGGTGGACCTCCTCGCCAGAGAGGGCTGGTGGGTGCGGCGGGGTCATCGGGCCACCGACGCGGCCTGCGTCGCGGCCTGCGTCGCGGTCCCCTCCTTGGCCAGGCGGGCGAGGATGCGGCGGGCCGCGAGTCCGCCCGTGTCGATGTTGATGCTCAGCTCCTGGTAGCCGGCCTGCTCGGTGTCCAGGGACTTCTGCAGCACATTGAGGGCGACGACGTCCTGCATGACCACGGTGTGGTTGTTGTCGTGCAGGAATTCGGTGACGTTCTGGTCGTCGAGGGCGAAGTCGCGGGCCACGGCCCAGAAGTCGTACGTCGTTTTCTCCGTCGACGGGGTGATGCCGTAGACGACCTCCACGTGGAAGGCCTGCGGGTCGCTGCCGTCCGGGTTCGGGCCGGGCGCGCCGACCGGCGCGATGCGCGAGTGGAGCAAGTAGAGACATGGTGCGTGGTACTCGATGTCCTGCCAGCGGCTGATGCGTCCCTCGATGCCCGTGGACTTGGCGTAGAACGGAGGGCATTCCGCGTCGTCCATGTGACGGCTGACGCGAACGATGCCGGTCTTGTCGTCGACCTCGGTGGTGATGGGCGTCTCGGCCACCTCCGGTGTGCCGATGTAACCGCCGTGCAGATACGTCTCGTGCGACAGGTCCATGAGGTTGTCGACCAGCAGCCCGTAGTCGCCGTCGATCGGCTCCATGCCGGACACCACCGTGTACTCGGGCGAGTCCATCCACGGGGCGCGGGGCGGCAGACTGTCCTCGGGCTCGCTGTCGCCGATCCACACCCACACGAAGGCGTCCTGCTCGATCACCGGGTACGTTTTCAGGCGCGCCGTACGTGGGATGCGTTGCTGGCCGGGTACGAAGACGCAGCCGCCGTCCGTGCCGTAGGTGAAACCGTGGTAGCCGCACACCACCCGGTCCCCGTCAAGACGACTCGGCGCCTGCGACAGCGGGAAACGCCTGTGCACACAGCGCTCGGACATCGCCACCGCGCGTCCGTCCTCCGTGCGGTACAGGAGGATCGGCTCGCCCAGCACGGTACGTCCGAGCAGCTCGCGCCCGACCTCGCGGCCATAGGCAGCGACGTACCAGCGATTGCGTACGAAGGCAGTCATGATCGTTCCCTTCGGAGTGGAGCGTCGCAGCGCTTCAGTGCGCGTGGCGGCGACGGCATGAGCGCGCGTTCCTGGTCTGCGGCCGGCAGCGGCTCATCGGCCGCTCGGCGCGGGAGTGCGTCGGCCGGTGCGGACCATCGTGGGCTCGGCGCCCCCGGGTCACCAGGGGGCTTTCCGCATGCCGGGAAACAACTGCGTAATCTCGGTCGCCCTGACGTGACGGAACGGCGCAGTTCGGATCTACGGCGTGGTCAAGGCGCGAGAGATCGCCCGGGCGCTCGTACAGACGAGGCGGGCCAAACCGTGTGCGGAGGCGCTGCCATGACGGACCACCAGCGACACCGAGGCGATCACCGTGCCGCCGCGGTGCACCGGCGCGGCGACCGAAAGGGCGTCCATCGTGACCTGGCGGTCGCTGACCGCGTAGCCGTTGGTCCGCACGTCGGCCAGCATGCGCCGCAACGTACGCGGGTCGGTGACGGTGCCCGGCGTGAATCGCTCGAGGGGGCCCGCGAGCGCCTCTCCCTGTACCTCGGCAGGGGCGTGCGCGAGCAGCACGAGGCCCACGCCGGTGGCCGTGAGGGCGAACCGCCCGCCCACGCGTGTCAGCACGGGCACCGCGCCTGACCCCGCGATGCGCTCGACGAAGACGACCTCCGTGCCCTCGCGCACCGCGAGCTGAACGTTCTCGCGGGTGACCTGGGAGAGGTCCTCCAGGAACGGCAGGGCCCGCTCGCGCAGGCCCTGTCCGCGCGGCGCGAGGGAGGCGACCTCCCACAGGCGCAGGCCGACGCGGTAACACCCTTTGTCGCCGCGCTCCAGCGCTCCCCAGGCGATGAGCTCGCCGAGCATCCGGTGCACGGTCGACACCGGAAGCCCCGACCGCCGGGACAGCTCGCTCAACGTCATCTCCGGGTGTTTCGCGCTGAACGCACCGAGGATCTGCAGGGCGCGGCCCAGCACGGGTCCCGTGCCCGACTCGGAGCCACGGCGGGTCCGGGGCATCTGGGCGCCTCCTCCCCCGTCAGCCACCGGTGACGCCGACCCACCGGCCTGCTGCGGCTCACCTGCGAGCGAGTCTTCCAAAGTTCCCTCACCGACTCCCGACTGGCTGTGGCGGTCAGTGTGCAAGACGGTCGCCGCCGCGTCGAGACGTCGCACTCCCCCATCGGACCTTGGGGCCTTGAGGCCGTGAGGCCGTGAGCGGGGGACGGGAGGCGGGAGGCGGGAGGCGGGAAGCGGGAAGCGGGAAGCGGGAAGCTTACTTCAACCCCTGGGTTCCCTCCGGAGCTCACGGAGGCGTTCCGCGGTGCCGAATGGTTGGCCACGGATAGTTGGCCACGGACCGATGAGTTTGCCGAACGGGCACGGTCTACACGTACAACCGCGATCCGGAGGTACTCATGACCGTCAAGGCACTGCCCCCTGTCGTCGATGCCGAGACCTGGGAGCGCCAGCTCGACGACCTGCGCGTCCGGGAGAAGGCCGCGACCAGGGAACTCGATGCGATCGCCGCCCAACGCCGCCGGATGCCGATGGTCGAGATGCCCGGCTACACCCTTGAGGGCGAGGACGGACCGGCCCGGCTCGCCGACATCTTCGACGGCACGTCTCAGCTGATCGTCTACAACCACATGTGGTTTCCCGGAAAGAAGTGGCAGTGCCCTGGCTGCACGGGGTTCACGTCGCAGTTCACCCGGCCGGAGTTCTTGGAGGCCTACGACGCCAGGTTCGTCATCGTCACCCAGGGGCCCATCGACGAGGCTCTCGCCTACAAGCGGCGGGTCGGGAACATGATGACCTGGTACTCCACCGCGAACAGCCCGTTCGGCACCGACGTGGGCGCGCCGCCCGGCGGTGGATTCGCGGTCAACGTCTTCCTGCGCGACGGCGACACCGTCTACCGCACCTGGCACACCACCGGCCGGGGCACCGAGCAGCTCAGTCACACCTTCCCGCTGATCGACCTGTTGCCGTACGGGCGGCAGGAGGAGTGGCAGGACTCGCCCAAGGGCTGGCCGCAGTCACCCACCTACAGCCTGTGGGCAGGATCCGAGGACATCGCCGCACGTTACGGCCCGGCAACTCCATAACCTCGTACCTCAGTTGAGTCTCTGCTTGACGGCGTCCTTGATGCCGTAGGCCGCGTTGATCACTGAGCCTCGGGTTTGGTGGAGGACGGCTCTCAGAGCCCCGCTCGGGCCATGCCGCCCCGTCAGTTGCGCGCAGGTATCGGCGAAGCGGTCCGCGACGAGTGCCGGCTCGTAGCGCGCCGAGGCGGCTCGTGCCGCCTCAGCCATCCGCTGACGGAGCTCATCACTGTTGATGAGCTCCAGTAGGTTCTGGGCCAGGGAGTCCTCATCGCCCATGGGAACGAGACGCCCGTCGACGCCATCCGAGATGATCTCCCTCGGTCCCAGTGGGCAGTCGGTGGAGACGACGGGCACGCCACACCGCATCGCTTCAACGATCGTCATGCCGAACGACTCGTGGTCGGAAGCACTCGCCGCCAACCCCGCTTTGAGCCACTCGGGCTCCAAGGGCGAAACCGCGCCCATGAGGAACGCATGCTCTTGCATCCCCAATTGCTCGATGAGCCGATGGAGTTGCGTTCCGTGAGCTCCCGCTACCCCCGGACCGAAGATGCGAAGACTCCAGTCGGGTCGTACGGCGCGCACTCTGTCGAAGGCCCGGATGAGGAGGTCGTACCGCTTCGACGGGACGAGCCGCCCTGCGGCGACCACTACTTTCTCCCTGTCGCCCGACGGGGCGCTTCGTGGCGAGGGGACGGGGTTGGGGAATGCTTCGATGCGTACTCCAGGAAGCATCATGTGCTTCCGGTAGGTGTTCGCATCAGCCAAGGTGGTGGTCGTCAGCATGTCCAGCTGCGGATACAGGCGGCGCAGTGAAAGTCGTAGCGCTCGCGCGTGATTGCGGAAAGTCAGGTGCTCCTGCCCCACGCGCAGCGGCCCTCGCTTGGCCTGCAAGCAGATATGTGCGTTGAGGCCTGGTCGAGTACCCACGATGACGTCGCTCACCAAAGTGCTCAAGTACTGAGCAATTCGCTGATCGGTCAATCTGCTGTAGTACGGGTACTGCGTCTCATTTCGAGGAATGACAACAGAGCGTCTCTGAGATTCGGGCAGGTCCCCCTCGTACCCCGAGGTCCCCTTCCGCAAGTCCACGAGATGTCGAAGCCGGATCCGCGGATGAACGGGAAACACAGGTGCATCCCTGTGCCGGTAGACCGACACGATCTCCACATCATGCTGCTCGACGAGCGCGTTGGCGAGGTTGGCAGTGGCACGGATCGTGCCACCGAAACCAAATGAATTATGGATCAGGAACGAGATGTGCAAGGTGCCGACGCTCCAGTAACCGCAGTCCACGCGGATAGCCGCCGAGGCCCACCACCACGCGAATTGCGGAAACGGGGCCACTCACCGCCCCCAACGACAAGATCAACTGAAGGTTGCGAGCTTGTACGTGACCGGTCGAGCGGTTGACGGGCTCGGTAGATACGATAAATGCCGCCCCTCGAACGAGTGAAATCTTCTGACAAACAGACGAGAACCCACGCATATGCGCTGTCTCGACTGCCGCGCATGGTGCTGTCGTCCCTAATCCGTTCGCCGTCGCGAGGCCGTCGCGGCGTTGGCGATGAGAGGCCGGGGACAATTCATGCGCAGCAGCAATCGCCAGTACCTCGTGTCCGTGGATCATTTGCGTGCCTACGCTGCCGTGCTGGTGCTCCTCTGTCACGGCACGCAGATGATCTCTCCGTACCTCAGAGAGATCCCGAACAGTGACCCGCACGGCTGGCTGTATACGGATAACCCCCTGGCCACCATGGTGCTGGAAGGCCATACCGGGGTGGCCCTGTTCATGGTCCTTTCCGGATTCATCTTCACCATCGGCACCCTGGACAAGGACGTTCACTACGGCCGGTTCCTGGGCAACCGGGTTCTGCGGATCTTCCCGCTCTACATCGCGCTGATTATTCTGGGGGTCGGCGCGCACAAGCAGGGTGCGGACCTGCCGGCCGTGTTCCAGTCCCTGGTCGGCCTCGGAAACCTGCCCGGGTCCCTCAATCTGGGGGCCGTGTCGAGCATGTGGTGGGCCATCGCGGTCGAGTTGCAGTTCTACCTGATGTTCCCGCTGTTCAGCAGGCTCCTCACCAAGCACGGCCCTACGGCTCTGCTCAAGGTTCTGGCCGGTATTGCCGTGATCCGGACGCTGGTGTGGGCCTCGGCCGACGGCAGTATCAACGTGAACTCGATGCTCTACTACAGCCTCGCCGGCAGAATCGATCAATTCCTGCTGGGCATGGTGGCCGCCTGGTTCTTCGTGCACCATCGGGAGCGGTTCCAGGGACTGCTGAAGGTCTGCATCGCGACAACCTTGGTCACAGGTGCGGTCTGGGCCTTCAACCAGACGCACTCCTTCCACGAGGGGCACGCCACACGTCTGCTCTGGGTCGACGTGGAAGGAACCCTTTGGTCCCTGGTGGTGCTGACGTACGTGGCCACCTTCACCTCGACGGGGCTCGTGTCGAGGGCTGTCGCCAAAGTCGGCGAAATGAGCTTCTCCGTCTATCTGCTCCACTACATGGTCGTTACGGCGCTCATCTCCCACCGCTGGTGGATCGAGCTGACGGGGCGACCGGTGGTGGATGCCTTCATCACAGCGGCGGCGGCAGTTCTGCCCATCACATTGGCTGCGGCCGTCGTCACGTTCCATGGCATCGAACGCCCGTTCCTCGGATGGCGTCGCGCCTACCTCCTCACAGAGCAACGGCAACAGCAACACGAGCAGGGGCAGCGGCAGAAGCCAGAGCAGGAGCAGGCGCAGGCGCAGGAGCAGGAGCAACCCAAGGTCACGGCGCACTCCCCTGCGCCCAAGGCCGCGCTCGTATCGCCCAGGTAGCCGGGAGTGCTCTGCTTTCGCTCACCGGTGGCGCCGGTAGAGGCCCCGGCGCTCGGCTGCCCTGACGGCCCGGTGATCTCTGTCGACGTCCGCACGGCTGTCGGCGGCCAGTACCAGCTCTCCCGGGGAGCTGGAGCGGGCCACGGTGCGCCGCACCCGGGCGCCGGGACGCAGGTCGCCCACCGTCTGCCGGACGGTGGGCAGCGTGCTGATCGTGCGCAGTAACTCCTGGTCGAGCACTCCGTCCTGCGGAGCGATCAGGGAGACGCGCGCGACGTGCGGCCGGGACGAGTCACTGGTCGGGGCGTGCGGGCGATCGGGTAGCGCGGCCCGCACCACGTCCTGCACGAAGTTGTTGCCGGTCAGCTCGCGCAGGACGAGGTCGGCGGCATCCATCGGCGGCCCCGGCTCGGCGCGCACCAGGACCGGGCCCTGCCCGTCCACGAGTACGAGTCGGCTGCGCAGTGCGCCCGTGGTCACTTGGAGGATGTCCAGGACCCGCAGCATGTAGAGGGTCAGCAGCCGGGGGACAAGGCCGCGCGGGTCGACCAGATCCGACCGGTCGTGCAGTCCGGCGGGGGTCTGTGTCTCGGCCCAGATGCGGGTGACGCGGTGCTCGACCGTGTCGTACGGGCCGCGCCCGGTGACGGTGTCCAGGTGATAGACGGTGCCGGACAGGTGTTCCTGGAGGACCAAGTCCGGGCCCGGACCCTGCTGGTGGGTGGTCCGGCGCAGCGCGCGCCAGGCCAGGGCGAGGTCGTAGCCGGACCGGCACCGCCGGACGGGAGCCTCGAGCGCCGTGTCGGCCGCAGCGACGACATACTCCGGCAGGTCGTGGAACGCGGCCCAGTCGAGTGCGGCGGCCAGGCTCTTCGTACGGATGCCACGCGGGGCCGCCACGCCCGCCGCCTCCAGCATCTCGGCCTGGAGGCCGATGTCGTGGCGCAGCAGCGAACTGGAGGGATCGTTGCCCGTGCGCCGCAGCCGCTTCGCCAGCTGGTCGGCGAGGTCGACGCCGAGTGAGCTACCGGCGACCACCGCACCGACCCGGTGAGGCGCCAGCAGCTCTGCGGTCTCGCGCAGGGAACCGTTATGCACGATCCGGTGGCGGTACTCCCCGCTGACGGGGGAGGCTGCGAGCTCCGGCGGGAGGGCCTCGGGGGCCAGCTCGACCGCCACACTGGGCCAGCCGCGGGCGGTGAACTCGCTTGCGTACGCGCCGTCGTCGCCGTAGGGCGCCACGACGACGGCCACGTGATCGGGGTGGTCAGGGGCGGGCTCGTCAGTGCCGGAGGGTAAAGCGGTCTTCAGGGCAGCAGACGTGGCTGGCAGGCGAGTCAGTTCCGGCCGTCCTCTCGGAGCAGGCGATCGCAGGCGCCATGGACTACCTGAGCAAGGTCATCGAGCCTGACGCCGGCGGGTCAACCGACAAAAGAACGGCGTCGAGCAGATCTTTGTGCACGCCGAGCGCGCTGTCAACAATCGGGGAACTTGCCGATGATCGTCAAGGTGTACCCGGCGTGGTGCGACACGTAAGCGAGTGGTGCCGCCGACTCATTCGCCGCCGGACGGCCGCGCGGGCGCCCGGCGTTGCGCGGCCAGCATGTCGAGGGCCGGGAGGATGTCCCGCAGAACGTCGATGTCTCCTGCGCTGCGCAGCGCGAGGCCCTCGGCACCGAGCCGCTTGAGGGCCAACTCCGTCGCCAGCTTGGGCAGGTCGACCTGGACCATGCGTCGCAGGAGTTCGGCGAGCGCCTCGCCCTCGCTGCGGTAGCAGAAACCGAGGGGGGCCCGGAAGAAGGTCTCCAGGGTGCCGACCATGTCGTGCCGCGGCTTGCGCTTGCCGTTAAACACGTTCCAGACGGTCTGCCGCGTAAGGCCGGTGTGAGCGGCGATGGCGACGTCCGTGTACGTCTTCTGCGTGGCCGGGTTGGGGCGTGTCTCCCTGAGGAAGGTCAGGCGCGGCAGGAGCAGGTCGAGGCGGAACCCTTCCCGCGCTTCAATAGCCTGGGGCTCTTCCTCGGTGAGAGGTGCGCCGTCGAGCAGTGCCTGTGCGCGCTCAGGGGCGATCCCCGTCATGTAGGAGACGTGCCGGGGAGGCAGAAGGCTCTCGCGGCTCACCTCCAGGCGCCGTGCGTAGCCATCGACATCGTCCAGCAGGCAGTTGATGACATATCTCAGGAGCTGCTCCCTGTGCATCCCTTCCTGGTGGGCGTTCGCGTAGGCATCAGCCAGCAGTCGGTCGATGTCGCCCCCTCTGGGTCCGGCGGCGTCTGCGTTCACCTGTAGGTCTCCAAGGGCCACGGAAGGATGGGCGATCCGAGGATAGCCATGGGCGTGGCGCGCCCTCAGCGCACCCCCATACCCATACTTCCCCGATTGTTGACACCCTGTCGCCGAGTGCAGGAAGATCGCAGCCCCTACGAGGGGCCTATCAGGGCCGCATCCAGGTTGCGCCTGCAGCCACATGCTGCGGCTTTCCCGACGGAACGGGTGCCATGACTTCATATCCCGATTTCCCGGCCGGTGTCACCACCTCCTTAGCCCCTGCCTTGTCATCGGCTGCCAGGGAGCGAAGACGGTGATGCGCCAGGACGTGCTCCACAGCCGCAGTTCGCAGCACAGGCGGCCGCGCGGCCCGGTATCTGCCCGTCAGTTCACCCCGACCGCCCGCTCAGCTTCGGAGGATCCCCGTGTCGCTTGATCTGACGCCGCCTCAAGCCTTTCTGCTCGACCCACGCGATCTCGTCGTACCGGAAGGTCACCGTCTCCGGACTCAGGGCCCCCTGGTGCGGGTCGTACTCGACGGCGGAGTGGAGGTGTGGGGCACCGGGGACTACGCCACCGCGCGCACCGTCCTCACCCACCCCGATTTCCGCAAGAGCCCGTCGCACTGGAAGGCCTACGCCGACGGTGAGGTCCCCGCCGACTGGGGCCTGCTGAAACTGATCACGCTCGCGGGCATGCTGAACGCCGACGGCGCGGACCACACCCGACTGCGGAGCCTAGTGGGCAAGGCGTTCACGCCGCGCCGGATCGAGGGGCTGCGGCCCAGCGTAGAGAAGGCCGTCAAGCGTCTGATCAGCGGCCTGGCAGCCGAGCGCGGCCCCATCGACCTGCGGGAGTCGTTCGCCCTGCCGCTCCCCATGGCTCTCATCTGCCATATG
The DNA here is from genome assembly GCF_053606205.1 of Streptomyces sp. NPDC055239. Classification (NCBI taxonomy): domain Bacteria; kingdom Bacillati; phylum Actinomycetota; class Actinomycetes; order Kitasatosporales; family Streptomycetaceae; genus Streptomyces; species Streptomyces sp. NPDC055239. The sequence continues at coordinate 166,493 of NZ_JBSGRD010000013.1, forward strand.
TTCGGGCTCGATCCGAACAGGAGCGAGCAACTGGCCGAAGACTTCGCAGCGCTGCACGACAGCCGTTGTACGCCCTCGCAGGTGGAGGCGGCCGGGGCGGGGCTCTTGTCGGTGATCAGTGAGCTGATCGCGTCGAAGACGGCTGCGCCCGATGACGATCTGACCTCGGCGCTCATCGCCGCCCACAGCGACGGGCAGGGCAGTCTCAGCGAGAAGGAGCTGGTGGAGACCCTGCTCCTGTTCCTCTTCGCGGGCCATGAGACCACCGCCAACCTCATCGGGAACGCGGTCGTGAACCTGGTCGGCCATCCCGAACAGCTCGCCCGCGCACGCGAGTCGGGCGCGTGGCCCGCCGTCGTGAACGAGACGCTGCGCCGCGACAGCCCGGTCCGCACCGTGATGTTCTACTACGCCGCGAAGGACGTGAGCCTGTCGGGCGTAGAGATCAGAGCCGGGGAGGCCGTGGTGATCCATGTGGCCGCAACCGGGCGCGACACCCGGCAATTCGGCCCGGATGCCGACGAGTTCGATATTCTGCGAGAGGCCGCGGCACAGCATCTCGGCTTCTCGCACGGCGTCCATTACTGCATCGGAGCACCGCTGGCACGGATGATGGCCACGACCGCGCTTCGAGCGCTCTTCGACCAATTCGACGTGGAACTGGCCGGAGATCTCGAGCCGGTCCCGTCGTACTCGTCCAACGCGGCCCAAGCACTTCCTGTCGTGTTGCGGAGCCGAACAGACGTGTAGCTGACGCTGTCGGCGGCAAGGTTGCCGCCATTACGGGCCAAGGCTCAATCTCCGAAGCGCCGCCCGGCCCCGTACCTGCGTAGTGACAGCTCCAGCAGCATGTGCGATCGTCAACCCTCTTGCACGGCAAGAGAGTTGGAGTTCTCCGGTGGCCCTCACAGCTACGCTGATGCTGTTAGTCGTCTGGATCGTTGTGGCCCTCATACCCATGCGGGCACCGTCTGCACGACGGATCTGGGCTGTGTTGGTTCTGTGCGCCTCCGTCCTGGTGATTGCAGGCGCCGTTGTCTACGGAACGCAGCATGCAGATGAGCCGGCAGCACGAGGGGCTTCGTATGAGGGGGTCGTGACCGGAAACAGCCAAAGCGGTTTGGAGGACGACGGACGCCTCGTCTCCTTCGTCTCGCGGCAGTGGGAACCGGCATTCTTCGCGGCAATCGGTGTAGGCCCAGGCGCCCTGGCAGCCTTTCTTCGTCTGGCCCTCTCCAGGCCGGAACCCAGGCCTTCGTACCCGCCGCCCCCCTCGTTTCCCCCCATCGTCTGAGTGAAGCAGCGACGTGCACCGGGTCCCGCCCTAGTGGGTGCGCGCGGCTGAGGCCGGGATCGTGTCCGTGTGGGGCACCGCAAGGATCACCAGCGGGCCGGACGCTTCGCCCGCTCCCTCGTCGATCAGGGGTGCCCAGATCACGCTTGCACCGAGATCGTTAGCGATCATGGTGCCGAGCAGATGATGGACCGGCTGGGTGCATCGTGCGTGGATCTAGCGAGGGGAGGCGGGGGGATGACGGACACTGCTGTGTGCACGCGTCGCTCGGCCAACGGGAACTGTGGGACCTACCGCCGCGGACGCAGGTGGGGAGTACTCGGCTGTGGCGTGCTACTCGCCCTACTGTTTTTCCTGCTTGTCGTACGGCTGACAGGACTCGACGCGGGAACCCCGCTCGCCGTGCCCATGGTCTTGTTCCCCTACGCCGCTGCTCTCGGCGCACTCACATTGACCACCCTGATCGCCCTCCCCGCACTGCGCAGTCTCTGGCTGATCGTCGTCGCAGCACTGCTCACGGCTGCCTACGTCGTGCTGCTCGCGCCGCGGTTCGTGCCGCACCACCAGCAGCACGTCCCGGCGCAGGCACCCGAGTTGCGTGTGGCCACCCTCAACACCCACGTCGGCCAGGCTGATGCGAACGCGCTTGTGCAACTGGTGAAGTCCGAACGGATCGACGTCCTGGCCGTGCAGGAACTGCCGTCCGCGGGGATCGCCGCGCTCGCCGAAGCCGGCTTGGACAAGGTTCTGCCCCATCAGGAGCTCCGTCCCGAGAACGACTCCTCGCTCTACTCACGGATCCCGCTGACGCACGGCGGCCCGCTGAAGGCAGACACCGCCTGGCCCCAGACCACGGCACACGTGACGGTCGGTGGACGCGCCGTACGACTGGTGGCCGTTCACACGTATTACCCGCTGGGTGATGCCGGGCGCTGGACCCGCGACCTCACCGCTCTCACCTCCGTCGCCCACGACGGCGGCCCCGACACGGTGTTCCTGGGCGATTTCAACGCCTCTCTCGACCATGCTCCGATGCGCGAACTGCTCACATCAGGCGGGCTCACGGACACTCATGCCGAACTCGGCAACGGCTGGGCTCGCACCTGGCCCGCCGACAAGAGTCCGTTGCCACCTCTGGTGCAGCTCGACCACGTTGTACACGGCTCCGGTCTGGCAGGCGTCTCCGTCAGCGAGCGGACCGTACCGGGCACGGACCACCGGGCAATCATCGCCACGCTCGCACTGCTGCCCACCAAAGAACGTGCTGGATGAGGGCCCGCCACCCCGTGCCTCAGACACAGGCTTCAGCGCCGCCGGAGGCGCCGGACCGTGCTGCATGAACTACGGGCCTCAGGAGCGTAGTTGACCGGCTGGTAGTGTCCCCGCGCAGGCTGTTGGACACGGCCTGTAACGAACGGGGAGCGTGAAGCAGGGGGCCACCTGCACCTTCAGCGCCCATGTCTCTCCAGAACACCGTCGCACGCCGGGCAGCCGACGCCCGGCGCGCGACACGTTGGGAGGGCTGACCCCATGCATGCCACCGGCACCCCCGGGTCCGAGCGTCGAAGCGACAGACGCCTGATTCCCGGGCAGGTATCGACGGTCCTTCGCAAACGCCTCGCCTGGAGCATGGAAGAACGGCGCGCCGCTCGCATCATCCACAAGGAACTCGGACTGCCCGCAGGCGCCGGCCTGATGGACCTGGTCGACGCCGTAGGAGAGAAGCGGGGCCGCCCCATCGAGATAGTCCCGCTCCCCCTCAGCCCGCAGGCGACGGGCATGTGCCTGCCGGGCGAGCAGGGCGACCGTCTCATCATCACCACCAACACCTCACCGCATCACGCGCGTTTCATCCTCGGCCATGAGCTCTTCCACCTGTACGAGGGCGGCGACGACTGCGTCAGCGGGCACCACTTCCTCGGCCCTGACGCCCTGGAGAGTGAGGTCTCCTCGCTGCCACAGGGGCTTGTGGACGAAGTGATGAGCCGCCCCGCCTTCTTCCGTACGACATTCGAGCGCAAGGTGGAGTGGCGCGCGGAGGCGTTCGGGACCGTCGCCGCGTTACAGCTGACGGGGCGAGGCGATGATGCGGGGTCGCTCACTTCCGCCTTCGCCAACCGGCGGTTCCGCTGATGTGGCACCTGCTCCTCACCACGGTCAACCTCTCGATCGCGGCATTCGCCCTGACCTTGGGGTTCGTCAAAGCGCACGCCGCCCGGGGCAATCCGGACCTCACTCTCAAACTGACGGCCTCGGTACTGATCCACTGCGGCGTGATCTTCCTGCTCTGCACTCCCGCCGTCTACCGGACCGTGGGCGCGGCCGCAGGCTCATCGAACGTTCCGGCGCTCATCGTCAACTCCGCCACTTTGCTGTGCATCGGCCATGCCCACCTGATGACCCAGCTCTGGCATCCGGCACGCAAGGAGCCGGCGGTTCTGCGACGCACGATCGCTACCTGGGCCCCGGTGTACGGCATCGCCGTGCTCCTGATGACCGTCTTCTATGTCTGGGCCGACGTGCAGGGTCCCGCCCGCCCCCTTCGCTACGCTGCGGCCTACGCGAACACCTGGCAGGTCGTCGCCTTCCAGGTCGTCTACTCGATCGGCATCGTCGCCACCGCGTTGGTCACCATGCGGCAGTGCCGTGGCGTCGTCATGCCGGGGCGCCTCGACCTCGATCAGGCCCTTCAGCAGAGCCTGCGGGCGTTCGCGACCGCCGTGGCCCTGGACATCGCCAACATCGCCCTCAACCTCACCGCGGTGATCTCAGCCGTCAGCACGGGAACGCATCGCTGGGATTTCCTCGCCGAAGGAGCATGGCTTGCCACCATCGCCAGCGGCGTGGCCGCCAGTTTCGCCCTTGCCCGGCTGGTGTTCAGCTCCCGCCGCGCGGAGCGCCGGGACTTCCGGGCGATGGAACAGCTGTGGAAGGTGGCGACGCAGTTGGGCGACGACAACGGGCAGCTCGTCCTCGCCCCGCAACCCCTGTTCTGGTGGCGGAACACCCAGGTGGATCTGCTCCGTCGGCTCGCTGAGATCCGCGAAGGTGAGCGAGTACTGAGCCCGTGGTGGAGCAGTGCACCGGCTGAGGCAGTGGCCGGCCTGGCCGAACAGGAGGCCGACCTGCCCGCCTACTTCGACCTTGTCGCAGCCCAGGCGGCCGCCGTAGTCCTGCACGCGGCCCATGCGCACCGCCAAAGGGGGGCGCGTCTGCCGGACCGTACGCGCCTGAAGGCGATGCCCGGTGGCAGGGTCCCGGAGGGTCAGGAACGGGCCCACCTCGTCCTGGTGGCACGTCACTTGAACCTCTCGCTCGTCCTGGAAGCCGCCGCCCCCTCCGGTCGCCGTGCGGAAGCGACACCGTGATCCGGGAAGCTCAGCCGTCCTGCGGTTCCCTCTCCCACTTGCCCCACCAGCCGTACGAGGGGCGTCCCTCCCGGCCGCTGGTGCGGAACGGCTTGCCCTGGTCGTCGATGCGCAGCACGTCGTGCCGCTTGCCGCTCGACCACTCCAGTTCCAGGTACCAGCGCACGTCGTGCAGGTCGGCGTCGGCCGCGATGTGGAAGACCTCGGGGTCGTTCTCGCTGACCTTGTACGGGAAGTCGAGCCGCTCGTCCTTCTGTGTGACACGGGGCATCGCGTCGTCGAGGTCGACGGTGAAGGCCTTGCTGTCCACCTTGCCGCCGCAGCCTGCTCCCATCTGGAAGTTGTTCCAGGCCAGCGGTGCGCCTGTGCTCTGCACCCGGACGTTCATGCGCTGCAGGACGACGGTGTCCTTGCCCACGCCCTGCACGGTGACCTCGATGTACTGGTTGCGGGCCGAGACGGCACCGAGGTCGCTGACCCAGCCGGGGGCGTCCCGCGCCGTGGGCCGTTCCGGCACCTCGTCGGGCTTGCGGTTCACGAGGAACTCCTGCATGCAGTCGTCTTCGTAGGCGTACGGCCTGGTGCGCGCCGTCAGCGGCATGCCGGAGCCCTCGCCGTGCGCGCCGTCGGGCCCGGCCTTGCCGGGCCGGTCGGACGGCGAGGCTCCCGGGTCCGACGCGGCGGTGGGCCCGCGGCTCTGCTCGTGCTTGTCACCGTCACCGCTGCCGTTCATGGCGAGAGCGAGGGAGCCGATTCCGACGACCGCGGCGACGGCGGCGGCGAGGACGAGGGTCCGCCGCCTGCGCGCAGGGGACAGCGAAGCGGACAGCGGCGTCGAGGCGGTCACGCGGGCCGGGCCCGACTGCGTCGCAGGCTCGGACTCAGGATCAGGATCGGGATCAGGATCGGGATCAGGCTCGGGCTCGGGCTCGGGCTCGGGCTGTGACTCGGGCTCCGGGGTGCTGGAAGCCGCGAGCTCCGCCTTCCGCCCTCGATCCGCGTCCGCCAGGATCCATCGCCGGTGGACCTCCACCAGCTCCTCCGGACTCGCCTTGCAGAGCCGGGCGAGCCTCTCCACCGGCGCGAACTCGGCGGGCACCGCATTCCCGTTGCAGTACCGGTGCAACGTGGACGTACTCATGTGAAGCCTCTTGGCCAGCACTCCATAACTGAGCCCGGACCGCTCCTTGAGCTCCCGTAGAAGCTCCGCGAGCGACGCCATTCCCCACCTGCCCCATTCGCACTCTATGTTCCGGGGCCCCCGCACCCGTGGGGATCAGCCATATCCCGTGACCGAGACGCCGAGCGGCTCACGCGCGGTTCCGGTCCATCACACATCCCCCGCGCCACCACACTGCCGCCACGCAGCCGCCACGCAGCCGCCGAGCCAACTCCGGCCAGTTTTTCCTTATTGAGGACAAAGTATGGACGATGTGCGGCGCGCTTCGTACGCTGGGCGTCGCTCTCGTACGGAAGTCTGCGTCAGGCGCGGCCAAAAGCCGCAGCCCGCACCACCGGTATGTGCATGAACTCCACTCCGCGGACGCGGGCCGAGGCGGCCCGGGCCGCTTCACAGCGCCCAGCAGGAGACAGAGTGAAGCCACACGAGCACACCACGACCCCACGCCGCATCCGCCGACGCACGCGCCTGAGACCGCGCAGAGGCGGCAGAACCACCGGGATACTCCTCGGGCTGCTGCTCGCCGCCGGGCTCACCTCGCCGGCCGCCGGAGCCGACGCGAAGCCTTTCGCCGACCTGCCGCCGCAGGAGCCCGGCGTCACGCTGCGGGTGTTCGACATCCAGTCCCCGCTCAGCAAGCTCTGCGACCTCAAGCCCGCCCAGACCCCCAACGTCGACAAGCTGATCCCCACCGTCGACTGGTCCTCCACCGAAGGCTTCGGGTTCACCGACAACTTCGTGTCGCAGATCATCGGCAACATCAAAGTGCCCGACGACGGGGCGTACACCTTCCGTCTGATCAGCGACGACGGCTCCCGCCTCTTCATCGGCGACAAGAAGGTCATCGACCACGACGGACTGCACGGCGCCGAGCCCAAGGACGGCGAGATCACGCTCGCCCCCGGCTACCATCCGCTGCGCATCGACCACTTCGACCGCGGCAACGACCAGCAGGTCACCCTCCAGTGGAAGCCGCCGGGCGCCGACGCCTTCGCCCTCGTGCCCAACTCCGTGCTCAGCACCGACGCCGACGTGGTGCGGGTCACCGCGCCGGGCCGCAAGGAGTGCGAGGGCAGCCTCGACACCCCCGGCGACGGCCTCCCCCTGACCTCGGTCAACCCCGGCTACAAGCTGACCGACCTGCGGCCCAAGGGATTCGAACCGCAGGTCTCCGCGATGGACTGGCTGCCCGACGGCCGGCTCGCGGTGACCACCTGGGGCGGCAGCCAGGAGACCAAGGGCGAGGTGTACGTCCTTGACAACGTCACCGGAGACACCAGCCCCGGCAAGGTCACGTACAAGAAGATCGCCGACGGGCTCAAGGAGCCGATGGGCATCAAGTACGTCGACGGGAAGCTGTACGTCTCTCAGAAGCACCAGCTGACCGAGCTCGCCGACATCGACGGCGACAACGACGCGAGCGAGATCCGGAAGATCGCCGAGTGGCCGTACGGCGGCAACTTCCACGAGTTCGCCTTCGGGCTGCTCTACGAGAAGGGGAACTTCTATCTGAACCTGTCCGTCGCCATCAACTACGGCGGCGCGACGACCGATCCGCAGCCCGCCGCGAACCGCGGCACGACGATCAAGGTGAACAGGGCGAGCGGGAAGGTCAGTTACCTGGCCGGCGGTCTGCGCACCCCCAACGGCATCGGCCGCGGCCCGGACAACGAGCTGTTCGTCACCGACAACCAGGGCGGCTGGCTGCCCGCGTCCAAGCTCGTGCACGTCAAGCAGGACCGCTTCTTCAACCACTACACGAACCCCGAAGGCCCGTTCGACGACAACAGCGTCACCAAGCCGGTGCTGTGGCTGCCGCAGAACGAGATAGCCAACTCCCCCAGCACCCCCATGACCGTGAAGAAGGGGACCTTCGCCGGACAGTTGATGTTCGGCGACGTGACCTACGGCGGTCTGCAGCGTGCCGATCTGGAGAAGGTCAACGGCGAGTTCCAGGGCGCGGTCTTCCGGCACACCCAGGGCCTCGAGTCCGGCATCACCCGCATCTCCACCGGCCCTGACGGGGCGATCTACACCGGCGGGCTCGGCGCGGACGGCAACTGGGGCCAGGAGGGCAAGCTCCGCTTCGGTCTGCAGAAGCTCACCCCGAACGGCAAGACCGCCTTCGACATCAAGACCATGCGCGCCACCCGCGACGGCTTCAAGCTCACCTACACCAAGCCGCTGTCGGACAAGACCATCGAGAAGCTGACCAGCGGCGCCTACTCCGTCGAGCAGTGGCGCTACGCCCCCACCCCCGCGTACGGCGGCCCCAAGGTCGACGAAGAGACATTGCCGGTCACTGGCGCCAGCATCTCCGGCGACCGCCGCACCGTCCAGCTGACCATCCCCGGGCTCAAGAGCGACCGGGTGGTCCACGTGCGCTCGCCGCGTCCGTTCTCCTCGGCAGACGACGAGCAACTGTGGTCCACCGAGGCCTGGTACACGCTCAACGCGCGCCCGGGCCAGGACGAGCCGGTCACGTCGTACGACGCCGAGTCGGCGCGGCTCTCCGGCGGCGCGGACATCGACACCGAGCACGCCGGGTACACCGGTGGCGGCTTCGTCGACAGCTTCAAGGACCCGGGGGCCACCGCCACCTTCGACGTCCAGGCTCCGGCCAAGGGCACCTACGCCGTGGGCCTGCGCTACTCCAACGGCCCCAACCCGTCCGCGGGCACCAAGACGCTCGGCGTCAGCGTGAACGGCGAGCAGGCGCGCCAGACGAAGCTCCCGTCTACCGAGACGTGGAAGCGCTGGTCGACCAAGACCGAGAAACTCGCCCTGCGCAAGGGCCGCAACACCATCTCCTACTCCTACCGGCCCGAGGACACCGGGCACGTCAATCTCGACATGATCGAGGTGCGCAAGCCGGGCGGCCGCATCGACCTGTTCTCCGGCGGCAGCACTTCCACCGCCTGGCAGCACACCGACGGGCGCAGCGTCGAATGGCCGCACACGGCCGACAAGTCGATCGAGGTGTGCTGCGGGGACATCCGCACGAAGCAGGCCTTCGGCGACTTCAAGATGCACGCCGAATTCCGCGTACCGAAGCTGCCGGACGATGTCACCGGGCAGGATCGCGGGAACAGCGGGATCTATCTCCAGGAACGGTACGAGGTACAGATCCTGGACTCGTACGGAGTGGAGAAACTCGCCGCGAACGAGGCGGGTGCCATCTACACCAAGAAGGCCGCCGATCTGAACGCCTCGACCGCGCCGGAGACGTGGCAGACGTACGACATCGTCTTCCGCGCCGCCCGGTTCGACGCGGACGGGAAGAAGACCGCGGACGCGAGGATCACCGTGGTGTGGAACGGCAAGAAGGTCCACGACAACGTGGCCGTCGACGGCCAGACCGGAGCGGGCGATCCCGAATCCGCGGCGGCGGGCGCCATCAAGCTCCAGGACCACGGCAACAAGGTCCGCTTCCGCAACGTATGGATCGAGCCCGTCGACTGAACGGCCCAGGTGTCACTCCCGCATGCGTCTGTCACTCCTGCGGGTGACGCGAGGGATAGCCGATCACCGAACAGGGCAACGAGCCTGACGTGACAACAGCCCGCGCACCGCTGTGGCGGTGCGCGGGCCTCACGCGCTTACGGCCCCAAGGACTTACGGGCCCTGAAAACTAAGGCGGACAATCATGCGCAGGGCAATCGCGATGAGAAAGCAGCTCTCCGTACTACTTGTGACGGTGGCAGCCGCTGCCGCCACCATGGTGCCGCTCTCCACGGCGGCGCACGCGGCCGACGGATACGACCGTTGCCCCGCTGGCTCCTACTGCATGTTCTCGGGCCTCGACGGGACCGGTGACATGATCACGCTCAAGGGAAGCACCCCGGATCTCGCGGCCCTCGGCATGGGCGACCGGGCCAAGTCGGACTGGAACAGGACGCCCTCGACCATCTACCTCTGGTCCGACGCGAACTACAGCGGCTGTACGGTCGTGACCTCCTCGGGCCCGACCGGCAAGGGGAACTTCTTCCCCACCTACCGGGACTTCCTGAGCTCGGTGCAATTCGACGGTCCCGGCGGTCCCAGCTGCGGCACACCGCCCGACGGGGACGGCTGAGCGAGGCTCGACACCGGTCGTGCTCAGGGCCTGGGCGTGTCCTGCGCCCAGGTCTCCGGCTGCCAGATCCCGGCGCGACGCAGCGACTGTGAGCAGTGCAGATAGATCTCGTCTATCTCGACGACTATCGCGAGGCGGGGCCGCTTGCCCTTGGCGGTCATCAAGTCGAAGAACGGAGCGTCCGTCAGGATCCGCGCCCGGCCGTTGATGCGCAGGATGTCGGCGCTGCCCGGCACCAGGTGGAGCAGCCCCACGTGCGGGTTCTCCAGGATGTTGCGGAAGCTGTCGCCGCGCCGGTTGCCGGGGCGGTCGGGGAGGGCGACGGTGCGCGCGTCGAGGACGTGGAGGAAACCCGGCGCGTCACCTCGCGGGGAGGTGTCGCAGTTGCCTGCCGCGTCCGCTGTGGAGAGGAGGCAGAACGGGGAGCGGGCCAGGATCCCCAGGTCCTGCTCCGTCAGCTCGCCGTGGACCTTGTCGATGACGATCGGGTGCGGTGCGCCGAGCAACTCCGTCAGCTCTTCGCCCGAGCGGAGCTCTTGCCAGGTGTGCGGCTCCGTGGCGCTGCCGCCTGGGGACGGGACGGTTGCGGGTATCGCGGCGTCGGGCACGGGGAGGAACCTCACAGGTCGACTAACAGGCAAGAAGGCGAGCAGGCAGCAGGGCGAACAGACTGGCGATTATGTAATGTTAGGCTCACCTTACTGGAGCATAAATGGCAGGTGAGCGCGCCCCTGCCTGAACAAGGAGCAATTGATTCATGGCTGGGAGCAGCCGCACAAGGTGTGTGTCCCGAAGGCGACGGCCATGAAGGCAGCAGCCACTGCCGAACCCTCGGGCAGCGGTAGGAGCACGGGGACGACGGCTTCCGCAGCACCTGGCGGTGCTCGTAGCGGTCCCGCCCTCGGCGCCGGTCTCGTCCTGCTGGTCGCGGTCCTCCTGCTCATCATGTGGGCGAGCCTGCTGGTCGGTTCCGGTGATGTCGGCGCCGGTGATCTGCTGCCCGGCATCTTCGACCCGGATCTGTCCGACAAGGGTCAGTTGATCTTGCAGGAAGTACGGATCCCGCGTACGGCGGCCGGTCTCCTCGCCGGTGTCGCGCTCGGCCTTGCCGGCACGGTGATGCAGGGCGTGGCCCGCAATCCCCTCGCCGATCCGGGCGTCCTCGGCGTCAACTCCGGTGCCTCCGCCGCCGTCGTCTTCGCGATCAGCATCCTCGGCATCTCCGATCCCGGCCACTACATCTGGTTCGGCTTCCTCGGCGCCCTCGTCGCCTCCGTCGTCGTGTTCGGCATCGGTTCCATGGGCCGGGAGGGCGCCACGCCCATCAAGCTGGCGCTCGCCGGAGCGGCGACCGGTGCGGCGCTGCTCTCCCTCACCACGTCGATGCTGCTCACCGACTCGAAGTCGTACGACCAGTACCGCTTCTGGCAGGTCGGCTCGCTCACCGGCCGCGATGCCCCCGTGCTGTGGCAGGCCCTGCCGTTCATCGCCGTCGGCGTCGTCGTGGCACTGCTCCTCGGACCGCGCCTGAACGCCCTGTCCCTGGGTGACGACCTCGCGCGAGGCCTTGGCCAGCGGATCGGTCTGGCTCGCGCCGCCTGCGCGGTGGCCGTGGTGCTGCTCTGCGGTGCCGCGACGGTGGTCGCAGGACCGATCGCGTTCCTCGGGCTCGTCGTCCCGCACGCCGCCCGGCTGTTCACCGGACCCGACTACCGGTGGGTCCTGCCGTACAGCGCGTTGATCGCCCCGGCGCTGCTGCTCACCGCGGACATCGTGGGACGGGTGATCGCTCCGCCCTCAGAAGTACAGGCGGGCATCGTGACCGCCGCGATCGGCGCGATTCCGTTCGTGCTCCTTGTGCGCCGCCGGAAGCTGTCCGAACTGTGAGCGGGGCGTGGGAGTAGTGGGCGAGCGCATGGACAAGTCCGGTGTGGTCGTCGCCGGTGACGGGGGCGATGTGTCGCGGGCCGAGGCGGTGAGCCGCATCCATGCCGTGCGACGGGCCCGCCGCGCGCGCGTGGTGCTGGTCCAGTTGATTCTTCTGGCGGCGACCGCGGCTGTGTTCGGTGCCGCGCTGAGCTTCGGCGACATGTCCGTGCCGCTCGGCGACGTGGTCGGTGCGCTCACCGGCGCCGCCGATCCGGGCACGCACTTCATCGTCGTGGAGCTGAGGCTGCCGCGTGTACTGCTCGGCCTGCTGGTCGGCGTCGCCTTCGGTCTCAGCGGGGCACTCTTCCAAGCGCTGCTGCGCAATCCGCTGGCCAGCCCTGACGTGATCGGCATCAGCCAGGGTGCGAGCGCGGCGGCCGTCCTCGCCTCGCTCGGCTTCGCGGTGAGCGGTATCGCCCTGTCCGCCGCAGCGCTCGGCGGCGCGCTCCTGAGTGCCGCCGTCATCTACGCCTTCGCCTGGCGTCGCAATGTGTCCGGTCAGCGCTTCGTGCTTGTCGGCATCGGCATCGGCGCGGGGCTCTCAAGCGTCACTTCGTACCTGCTGACCAACTCCGAGGTGACCGAGGCGCAGAACGCGCTCGTGTGGCTCACCGGCAGCCTCAACGGCAGCACCCTGGAGCAGGTGTGGCCGCTGCTCGGCGCACTCGTGGTTCTGCTGCCCCTGACCGCCGTCGCCGCGCGTGACCTCGGTCCGCTGCAACTCGGCGACGAGACGGCGGCCGGGCTCGGTACCCGTGTGGGCCGCGGCCGACTCGCGCTGCTCGGCTGTGCGGTCGCGCTGGCAGGGGTCGCCACGGCGGCGGCGGGCCCTGTCGCGTTCGTCGCGTTCGTGTCGGCGCCGGTGGCCCGGCGTCTCGTACCGGGCTCGGGCGCCGCCCTTGTGCCCGCCGCGCTGACCGGCGCGCTGCTGGTGACGGCTGCCGACTTCGCCGCTCAACACCTGCTGTGGTCAAGCCAGTTCCCGGTCGGCGTGGTCACCAGCTTGATCGGGGCCCCGTACCTGCTGTGGTTGCTGGCCCGCGCCAATCGCACGGGAAGGGCCGGATGACGGTGGCAGACGAACAGAGGGACGAAGACATGGGCGTCGGCGGACACACCCTGGGCACACAGGACATCCACCTCGGCTACGACGGCCGCGAAGTGGTCCATGGCCTGAGCCTGGACATCCCGCCCGGCAGCATCACCATGATCGTCGGCCCCAACGCCTGCGGGAAGTCGACGCTGCTGCGCGCCATGGCCCGGCTGCTCACCCCCACCTCCGGCAGCGCGTTGCTGGACGGACGCAGCATTCACACGATGCCGACCCGCGAGGTCGCCGCACGCCTCGGCATCCTGCCCCAGACACCCGTGGCGCCCGACGGCATCACCGTGAGCGACCTCGTGGGCCGCGGCAGGTACCCGCACCAGGGCTGGTTCCGGCGCTGGACCGCCGAGGACGACGCGGCCGTCGCCGACGCGCTGCTCGCCACGGATGTCCTGGACCTGGCGGGGCGTCCGGTGGACGAGCTGTCGGGCGGCCAGCGCCAGCGCGTGTGGATCGCCATGGCGCTGGCCCAGCGCACGGGCATCCTCCTGCTCGACGAACCGACCACCTATCTGGACGTGAGCCATCAGCTGGACGTGCTCGACCTCCTGGTCGATCTCAATCAGGAGCACGGCACCACGATCGTGGTGGTCCTGCACGATCTGAACCTGGCCTGCCGCTACGCCGATCACCTTGTCGCGATGCGGGACGGCCACGTCATCGCCGAGGGGAAACCGCGGGACGTCGTCACCGAGGAACTGGTCAACGAGGCTTTCGGAATGCGCTCTTCCTTGATCGCGGACCCGGTGTCGGGCACGCCGCTCATCGTCCCCATCGGCCGCCACCGCGTGGGCTGACCGGACATGACCGGTAGACCGGAACATTCCATTCCATTCAACGATCAACTTAGGGTACCCTAAGTACATGTCCCTACGTCTCAAGTCGCTGTTCACGCGGGCCTCGCGCGGCCCCCTCTCCGTTCGCTCCTCCGGCCGCCGTCGGAACTCCGTCGCCGCGGCCGTGGCGGCCCTCGCCCTCACCGGCGGTCTGACCGCGTGCTCGTCATCCGACGACGACGGGGGCGGTTCCGCCGCCTCGACGGAGGGCTTCCCCGTGAAGGTCGCCACGAAGTTCGGCGAGATCACCGTGAAGAAGAAGCCGCAGCGCGTGGTGGCGGTCGGCTGGGGAGACGCGGAGACCGCACTCGCCCTCGGCGTCCAGCCCGTGGGCGCGAGCGACTGGCTCGCCTTCGGCGGTGACGGTGTCGGACCGTGGGCGAAGGGCCTGTACAAGAAGAGCCCGACCAAGATCGGCACGCTGGAGCCGGAGTACGAGAAGATCGCCTCGCTCAAGCCCGATCTGATCCTGGACACCAAGTCCAGCGGCGACCAGAAGCGTTACGACACCCTGAGCAAGCTCGCGCCCACCATCGGCGTGCCCAAGGGCGGCGACCAGTACCTGACCAACTGGGAGAAGCAGACCACGATGGTCGCGGACTCGCTCGGCCTGCACGACAAGGGCCAAGCACTGATCGCCAAGACGGAGAAGAAGTTCAAGGCCGCCACCGCGCAGCACCCCGAGTTCAAGGGCAAGACCGCCACCTCCGGCGCGCGCACCAGCATCGGTTACGGCGCCTACGTGACGGGCGGCGGACGCGTCGACTTCCTGGAGCGGCTCGGCTTCAAGAACAACCCCGAGGTCGACGCCAAGGCGGGCAAGTCCTTCTCCGTCACGGTCTCCCGCGAGAGCCTGGACATGCTCGACGCCGACCTGCTTGTCATGTCGCCGATCGGCATCCCCAAGTCGAAGATCGAGAACGACGCGCTCTACAAGGAGATCCCTGCCGTCAAGGCCGGACATGACGTCGTCTTCGACCCGAACTCGACGCTCAGCTCCGCCTTCGCCGCCGACTCTGTCCTCTCCGTCTCCTACGCCCTGGACAAGGTCGTCCCCGAGTTCGCGAAGGCGCTGCGCTGATCACGTCATACGTCCCGGGCTGACATTTGATTGCTCTGATCGCTCCGATCGCGTCGAAGTAGGCAGGAATCCCCATGGGCCTGCCTACTTTTGACGTATGGAGAATGTGTCGCGCGATCCCGTCGTGCCGGACGGCACGAACCCGCTGAGCCGGCTCTCGCTGGAACAACTGCGATGTCGTACGAGCATGAAGTGGCGAACCTACCCGCACGACGTACTGCCGCTGTGGGTGGCCGAGATGGATGTCCCGCTCGCGGAGCCTGTCGCCGAGGCGATAACCGATGCTGTCGCGCTCGGCGACACCGGCTATCCCGCCGGAACGGCCTATGCCGAGGCACTGGCCGAGTTCGCCCACAAGCGGTGGGACTGGGACGGACTTGCCGTCGAGCGGACGGCGATCGTGCCCGACGTGATGCTCGGCGTCGTCGAGATGCTCAAGCTGGTCTCCGCGCCGGGTGACCCCGTCATCGTCAACTGCCCTGTGTACCCGCCCTTCTATCAGTTCGTCGGGAACCTGGACAGGACCGTCGTCGAGTCACCCCTGAGGGCGGACCTGCGGCTCGATTTCGCCGCGCTGGAGGACGGGTTCAGGCGCGCGGCGCGGAGCGCGGCACACGGTACGAACCGCCCGGTGTATCTGCTGTGCAGCCCGCACAATCCGACCGGGACCGTGCACACCGCCGTCGAGTTGACGCGGGTCGCGCACCTGGCGCGCGAGCATGGTGTGCGTGTCGTGGTGGACGAGATTCACGCCCCGATCGTGGCGGCGGGCGCGTCTTTCGTGCCATTCCTGAGCGTGCCGGGAGCGGAGAACGGGCTCTCCCTGATGTCGGCGTCGAAGGCCTGGAACCTGGCCGGGCTCAAGGCCGCCCTCGCCATCGCGGGCCCCGAAGCAGCCGAGGACCTCACACGCATGCCCGAAGAGGTCAGTCATGGCCCCAGTCACCTGGGCGTCATCGCCCACACTGCGGCCTTGCGGGACGGAGGTGACTGGCTCGACGCGCTGCTCCGTGGCCTGGACGACAACCGTCGGCTGTTGGCCGCTCTCCTGTGCGAACATCTGCCCGCCATCGGCTGCATTCCGGCGCAGGGCACCTTCCTGGCCTGGCTCGACTGCCGGGAACTGGGCCTGGGCGACGACCCGGCCGAAGCTTTCCTGCATCGCGGCCGCGTCGCTCTGAGCTCCGGGAAAGCCTTTGGAACCGGCGGCGAGGGCTTCGTCCGACTCAACCTGGCCGCCTCGCCCGAGGTGCTCACCGAGGCGGTCCGGAGGATGGCGTCGACCGTCGCCGGAGAGCCGACAAGAGACACTCACTGTTCCTGACGAAGCCAAAATCTTCACCCAATGCATCCGCCCGTGGACGCCAGCACGTAACCTTCGCTAACCGCACATGAGTTACTGCTGTTGCAGGTTGGGCAGTCAGCATTCAGGGGTGCAAACAGATGTGCCCTCACCAGAAGTGCTCAGTCGTGAGCACGCCCCGCCATCCGCACGACTGCGTGCGCCCACGAAAAGGTCACCACGATGTCAGACATCAAGTCGGAAACTGCCGGAGTGCAGGCCCAGTACGCCGCCCAAGTGGCCGCGGATCTGGAAACCAACCGTAAGGAACAAGAACGCGTCGGGGTCGATGTGGCCGCGCTGCAGGAGCAGTTGCAGGCGCTGGAGAGCGACCACGCGGTGCTGCTGAGCATGCAGCAGGCACTGGGCTCCCCCAGCGCTCCGGCGGCCACGGCCAAGAAGGCGTCACCTCGCAAGGGAGCTGTGCCCGCTCCGCGGACCAGCGCGAACAACTCCAGTGCCGCCCGGGCGAAGAAGCCCACGGCCACCAAGGCCAAGAGCAAGGTCAAGGTGCAGGAGAAGGTGCAGGAGAAGGTCCAGGAGAAGGCCCCTGCCAAGGCTCAGAGCAAGGCCCAGGACAAGCCGGCCAAGAGCGCGCCCAAGGCCGCCGCGAAGAAGGCGACCGCGCCGACGGCCGGTCCGTCACTGGTCGAACTGATCCACGACCACCTCGGCCAGCAGGGCGAACCTCGCTCCGCCGCCGAGATCACCACCGCGCTCACCAAGGCCCGCCCCGAGCGCACCATCAAGACCACCGTCGTACGCACCACGGTGGAAGGCCTGGTCGCCAAGGGCCGCGCCCACCGCACCAAGCAGGGCTCCTCCGTCTTCTACACGACGGCCGCCCCGGCAGAGCAGGCAGCCGCACCGCAGCCGGAGCCCTCCACCAGCTGAACCACCCCACCGCATCGGCGAGCACCTCGAACAGGTGCTTGCCGGTGCGGCGTCGGTCGCCGACACTCAAGTCCGCCCCGGCCGCGATGACTCACAAAGGAGTGGCGGCCGGGCTAGGGTCCTCGCGTGAACAGCAGGCATCCGCACGAGCCCCATGACCCCAGCGCGATCGTGATGGTGGCCTCCTCCGCCGGGGGTGTCCAGGGCCTGCGGACGTTGCTGAGTGGTCTGGACGCGGGGCTCCCGGCGTCCGTGCTGGTGGCCCAGCATCTGCGCCGCTCCCGCGAGACGCGCATCGTCGCCGTCCTGGCGCCCCACACCGGCCTTCACGTCAAACTGGCCGAAGGCGGCGAGCGCCCGAGAGCGGGAGGGGTTTACATCGCGCCGCCCGACCACCATCTGTGTGTGGAGGCGGACGGCAAGTTGTCCCTGTCCAAGGAGGACCCGGTCAACTTCGCACGCCCGGCCGCCGACCCGCTCTTCGAGTCGGCCTCGCAGGTCTACGGACCGCAGATCATCGCTTGCGTACTCACCGGATCCGACGGCGACGGCGCCCGGGGAGTGGAAGCGGTCAAGAGCCGCGGGGGCATCGTCATTGTGGAGGACCCCGCGACAGCCGCGTTCCAAGGGATGCCGAAGTCCGCCATCGAGACCGGCCAGGTCGATTTCGTACGCCCGGCCGAGGACATCGCACCCCTCATCCATCAGCTCCTGCACCCGGCCCGCGGCTCCTGACCTCTCCGTCGAGTACCGGTGGGTGACCGCCCGTCAGGGGCGGGCGTGAACTCCGACGCGGCCGAGCGGGACGCCATCGGCCCAGGAGTCGACCATTTCCTGGGAGACGCCCATCTTGCTGTACGCGGGGATGTCGATCAGTCAGCGAGACCGGGTGCGGGCGTTGAGCCGTGCGGCCTGGCGTGTCAGGTGGTCGCGTTCGGCGAGGTTGGGTGCCTTGGGGGCCGCCTCGGCGTACAGCCGTGCCGCCGTCGCCAGGTCGCCGTCCCGCTCGTGGAGATACGCCGCCACAGCGGTGTAGCGAGGCAGTGAGTCATCGAGGGCGGCGAGTGCCGTGAGACCGGCGCGCGGTCCGTCGGCCTCGCCCACGGCGACCGCACGGTTGAGCCGGACGATCGGGCTGTCGGTGAGGCCCGCGAGTTCGTCGTACCACTCGACGATCTGCACCCAGTCGGTCTCCTCGGCGGTGGGCGCGTCGGCATGGAGCGCCGCGACGGCGGCCTGGGCCTGGAACTCGCCGAGGCGGTCGCGGACGAGAGCCGCCTGGAGGATCACGACACCCTCGGCGATCATCTCCGTGTCCCACCGGCCGCGGTCCTGCTCGGCGAGCGGCACCAGGCTGCCGTCGGGGGCGGTCCGGGCGGCGCGCCGGGCGTGGTGGAGCAGCATGAGGGCGAGCAGCCCCGTCACCTCGGGGTGGTCGGTCGCTGCCGCGAGCTGTCGGGTCAGCCGGATGGCCTCGGCGGCGAGGTCGACGTCGCCGGAGTAGCCCTCGTTGAAGACCAGGTAGAGGACGCGCAGCACGGTGGCGACATCGCCGGGCTTGTCGAAACGCACACCGGAGACGGTGCGCTTGGCCCGGCTGATGCGCTGCGCCATGGTCGCCTCGGGGACCAGGTAGGCCTGAGCGATCTGACGGGTGGTGAGACCACCGACGGCGCGCAGCGTCAGTGCGACCGCCGACGACGGCGTCAGCGAAGGGTGGGTGCACAGGAAGTAGAGCTGGAGCGTGTCGTCCGCCGATGGCGCGGGCCCGGGCGACGGCTCCTCGTCGACGCGGTCCTCACGCCGGCGACGGGCGGTGTCCGCGCGGGTCGCGTCGAGGAACTTGCGCCAGGCCACGGTGACCAGCCAGCCCTTCGGGTCCCCCGGCTGCTCGGTCGGCCAGACGCGGACCGCCTCGATCAGTGCGTCCTGTACGGCGTCCTCGGCCGCCGTGAAGTCAGCTCCGCGGCGGACGAGGATCCCGAGCACTCCCGGAGTGAGGCTTCGGAGCAGGGCTTCGTTCATGGATGAGGTCACACTCCGTGATGATGGGCGTCGCCGCGAGGAACGGGCGCAGTTCGAGCCACTCGTGGATCGGCTTGCCGCCCGCTCCAGGGGCGGCCGAGAGTTCCCCGGCCAGCTCGACGGCTCGCTCGTAGGTGTCGACGTCGATCACCATCCAGCCGGCGATGAGGTCCTTGGTCTCGGCGAACGGGCCGTCCGTCACCGGCGGGCGCCCCTCACCGTCGTACTGGACGAATATCCCTTCGGGGGCGAGTCCCTGACTGTCGATGAACTCGCCGGTCTCCACGAGCCGGCCCGCGAAGTCGCTCATGTACTGCACGTGGGCCGAGATCTCCTCCGGCGTCCACTGGTCCATGGGAACGTCGTTCACCGAGGCCGGGGCGCCGCGGTAGTGCTTCAGGAGCAGGTACTTGGCCATCGTGTTTCTCCTCGGTGCCGGTGCGGCCCATTGTGGTCGTACTCGCTGCGGAGGCGAAGCCGGTCACGGGTTCTCGGCATCGCCGTCCGCCCGGCGATGAGTTTCTGCCGTGTCTCGGGTCTCCCCTGTCAGATGTAAGACACTGGGGTCGAGCAGAGGAACAGCCGTGAACGATGATGTCTGGTCGCTGGTGCATGCGGAGCGCGCGGCGCTGATC
The DNA here is from genome assembly GCF_053606205.1 of Streptomyces sp. NPDC055239. Classification (NCBI taxonomy): domain Bacteria; kingdom Bacillati; phylum Actinomycetota; class Actinomycetes; order Kitasatosporales; family Streptomycetaceae; genus Streptomyces; species Streptomyces sp. NPDC055239. The sequence continues at coordinate 186,257 of NZ_JBSGRD010000013.1, forward strand.
GAGGACCTCGCGCGTCTGGACGACGAGCAGTGGGATCACGCGTCGCTGTGCGGCGCGTGGACGGTGCACGACGTGGTGGCCCATCTGGTCGACACCGCTCGCACGACACGTCTTGGTTTCGTGGGTGCCATGGTCCGGGCGCGTTTCGACTTCGACCGTCAGAACGCGCGCGGGGTGGAGCGCGAGCGCGGTGGTTCACCGCGGGAGACCTTGGAGCGACTGCGTCAGGCGGCGTCGCGCAGGTCGGGTCCTCCTGCGCCCCTCGACACCCGGCTCGTCGAGGAGGTCGTCCACGGTGAGGACATCCGCCGGCCCTTGGGGCTCACCCACACCTACGGGCCGGAGGCTGTTGTCAGATCGCTGCGTCTGCAGGTTCGTACGTCGGCGTCCTTCGGCGGGGCCAAGGAGCGGGTGGCCGGTCTCCGGCTTGTCCCGTCGGACGTCGACTTGTCGATCGGGGAAGGCCCGGAGGTGCGCGGGACGGCGCTTTCCCTGCTCCTTGCCGTGTCCGGGCGGCGGGAAGCGCTGGGTGAGCTCGACGGGCCGGGAGTTGCCGCGTTGAGGACGGCGGCCTGACCGGTTGAGGACGGCCGCCCTGCCTACAAGACCGGCGGTCCCTGCTCGACGCGGCGCAGCACCGGTGTGAGTCGGTCGAGGCCCTCGCTCGTCTGAATCTGCCGCTCGTCCCACCAAGTGGCTCCCGCTTCGGCCGCCGGGCCGATCAGGTCACGGGTCCTTGCGGCGTCGTCGCCCGGTGTGGCACCGCCGAGGACGATGTCGAAGGGGGCGTCGGACCGGTCCTCGCGGTGCTCGTGCACGTATGCCACCAGGTCGCGGACCTGCTCGATGGGTGGCAGGTGGCCGTGCTTGGCGTCGGCGAACAGGGGGACCGCGCCGTCCCAGCGGGCCGCCCGGCGCATCGGCGGGCGGTTCGGCCAGAAGCCGGCGACCCAGATCGGGGGCCGAGGACGCTGCACCGTGGGCGGCAGCAATGTCACGTCCCGCGCCTGGTAGTGCCGTCCCTCGTGGTTCACCGGCTCGCCCGACCAGTACCGCTGCAACAGGTCCAGGCCCTCGTCGAGACGCTCGGCAAGCACCTTCGGGTCGGAGGTGTCGCCGAAGCTCGCGTACTCGTCCTCGACGGGTCCGCCGAGGCCCGCGCCGAAGGTGACACGGCCGCCGCTGAGGACGTCCAGCGTGGCCACCTGGCGGGCCAGCTGTTGCGGACGCCGCCGGGCCACCGGGGTGACCAGTGTGCCGAGCCTGATCCGGGAGGTCGCGAGGGCGGCGGCGGTCAGCAGCATCCAGGGATCCCCGAAGGGCCTGCCCGCGTGCCTGCGATGCAGCACGTGATCCCAGACGAACAGCCCGTCCCATCCGGCCTGTTCCGCCGCCACGGCCAACTTCGCCACGGTCCTTGGATCGGCGAAGTCGCCGAAGTTCGGGATGTTGACCGAGAAGCGCATTCCCGCATCCTGCTGCACCGGGCCGGGACCGGCAAGCGGTTACCGGAGGACGGACAGGTTGTTGAAGGGGTCGACGTCCTCGTCGACGAGGATCACCTGGGCCACGTACCCCAGGCCGTGGGGCGTGGTCATCGCACGGATGCCGACGGCCTTGGCGAAGCCGCCGTAGCGCTTGGCCGTCGAGATGATGACCATCAGGCCGTGCGTTCGGCGCGCAGTTGCTTGAGCAGCGGGACGCAGGTGTTGGGGCCCACCAGGTAGTCAACCTCGGTCCACGGCATGCCGAGGTAGAGCGACTCGAAGACCGGGTTCGTACGGTAGGAGACGCGGTCGACGCGGATGACGGGCATGCGGCGGCCGCCGGAGTAATGGCCGGTGAACTCGCCGAAGGGGCCCTCGATCTGGCGCTTGCGGGACCCGATGACACCCTCGACGACGACCTCGCTCCCCCACGGCACGCCGAAGCCGGTCAGCGGCGCGGTGGCAATGGGGCGGGCGCGCCGCGCAGGGCGCCTGCCATTAATGGGCGATGTCATGCATGGGGACGGGCTGGAAGGCGAGGCGGTCCCCTTCGGCCCCGCCTGAACGGAGACTGGCTACTCCTCCATGGCTTCACGCGGGTCAGCCGGGCGGTGGCTCCGAAGCCGCTGCCCGCGAACGGAACCGGACCGGAAGAGCCGCGAGCAGAACACCTATGACAATGCCGGTGTCTCCTGCTGTAGGGACGTTCTGGCGCCGGTCGAGTGCCCCGACACCGGTGAGGATGCCGATCACGCGTCCGGTGCCGACGGCGATGAGGGCCGAACCCGACGAGCCCGCCGGAGGCGCCGGGCCGATCATGATGACCATCCCGCTCGTCTGGCTCTCCTGAGCGGTGAGGTCGGTGGCCGCGCGTACGGTCGCCACGCTGCTGCCGACCAGCCATCCCACCATCGTCATCCGCTCGCCCGGCTCAGGCGGACCCCACTGTGGTTTCGCCGTCCACGGCCAGTCGGTGCCCGAACCGAATACGGCGATGTCGTGGTCGTCATGGTGATGGAGTGGGCGCAGCACGACGGTGGCGCCGTCGGGCAGTACGACTTGGTAGTGGCCCCCCGGATACAGCACGTGGCGAGGAGCCGCCCAGACGCCCGCGGCGATCTGCAGGGCGTTCGCAGCCGGACGGTATGCGCTTCCCTCCTCGTCCACACCGACGTAGAGGGGCCGTACGGCCCGCGCGACGGCCCGGGAACGCGCGGGCGCGAGGACGTCACTGCGGATCACGTTGATGCCGGACAGCATGGCTACCACCGCGGCGGCCGGCGATACCCAGGTGTCCAGCCGCAGCAGGGGCGCCAGTCCCGCGATGACGCCGGCGGCGACCAACGCGAGGGGCCCGGCACCCGCCTTCAAGTCGCTCGCCTTCTGCCTCGCCGTGCTCAGTCGCATGAGCCCCTCCGGAACAGGTGCAAGGGCACTGCCGTGTCTCAGACGCCTCAGAACCCGGTCGGCTCGGAGACGAAGCGCTCCACCTCCTGGACGCGCCGGTCCATCTGCGCGGTGATCTGCTCGGCCACGTCCGTGACCACGTCGGTCACCTCGGCAGGGTCGAGCCGCGCGTTCTGCAGCGTCGTACGGATGAGCTGGCGAGCGCCCGCTTCGGTTGCTTTCGGGAGACCCAGCGCGACGGCGACGATGGCTCCCGCGACACCCAGTTTCGCGAAGAACCTCGAGCCCCGCGTCACGAACTTCACCCCGTAGATGCTGAGCGCTCCCATGTTCTGGAACCCCTTGAGCACGGTCTGGGCGGCGCGCAGCGTGCGCCACATGGGCCGAATACGCGCGCTGATGGCGGTGCCGATGATGCCGGGCAGAACGATGTCCAGAGTGAATTGGTCGTCCCGGATGTCGTACGAGCGGCAGATGTCCAGTGCCATGGGGGTGAGTTCGGCGTTGAGCCGTGCGCGCAGGGTGGCGAGCACCTGATCCATCCCGGTGAACCTGCGGATGAGTGCGTCGATGTCCTGCTCGTCCTGTTCGTCGCCGCCCACGTCGTCGGCTCTCTCCAGCAGGCGGGTCAGGAGAGTGGCCCTGGCCTGGTCGAACGCGTCGAGCAGACCGCCTCGGATCTTCTCCTCGAACTCCGGCCGGTCCTTGAGCGCAAGAATGTCGTGCCGGAACTGTGCCACGTTGACGCGATGCCGTCCGACACTGGCGAGCCCCCGCGTCACGGACAGGGAAGGTTCCGCGTCGTTCTCGACAGCAGCTTCCGGGAATGCTTCGAGACACAGTTGGCGTGCCACCGGCATGCGTGAACCGCCACCCGTGATCACGAGCAGCTCGGGCTGCACATCGCCGAGCAGGTCGTGCACCTCCGTCAGAACGTCCGCGAAGCGCTCGGCCCAGCCACCGCGGCCGCGCACCACACGCCGGGGGATGTCCACTGCCCTGAGCCAGCCCAAGGAGAGGCTCGTGAACGGGGCGAACCGGCTGTCACAGCCGGCCTGGAGCTCTTGGACGCGCACATCGGTACCCGTGAACTGCGCCTCCTTCACCCGCCGGCACAGGAGCCGCAACATTTCGTCCGAGCCGTCCTGAGCAAGGGCCTTGGTGAATTTCTCGTTTCCCGCGAACGCCTGTCGCACCATGGCGGCGAGATCCCGGTCGATGGCCGCGCAGCCCAGGTCGGCGCCCACCTGAAGGTTCCGTGGGATCAAATCGTCGACGAACGTGAAGTCGGTCGTGGAGGAGCCGATATCTACGACCAGGACCCGGTTGAGCCCGCGTGTTTCACGCCGTCCGCTCCTTCGGTCCCTGACGTGAACGAGCGCGGACTGAGATTCCGCCACGAGCCGTACGGGCAGATCGATGGATGAGAAATGCCTGAGGTACGCCGCCACCGATTCGGTGTCCCAGCCCGTGGGGTGGCCGACGTACACCACGCAGTCCCGCCTGACTTCGGGGTGCCGGGAGAAGTACTCGGTGAGAAGGATCTGGGCGAACTGCACGGCTCTCGGGATGGCCAGGCCCTCCGGAGCGGGCGGGGTCTTGAAGTTGACGCTGAAGTGCACGCTGTTCTGCGCCAGCACGGCCGCTTCGCCGATGACATCGCGGTATCCGCCCTGCCTCAGGCGTTCGCGTCCCAGGGCCGTGACGATGGCAGTGCCGTCCGTCCCCCTGCTGTAGACACGTGCGTCGCTCCGGCCGCGGGTAGGCAGCCAGCACAGAGAGCTCTCTCCGTCCCCGAGGTCCAGGCCGACCGCGTACCGAACGCCGGGGACCGCGTCACGCGCCACGGGCCACCCCCTCGTCGCCGGCCGGTCCACCGGCCACCGTCAGTACCTCGGTCAGCAGCCTGATCGCGGTGGGCGAGGGCGGAGGAGGGAAGTCGAAGCTCGTACGCCTCGACGACACAGCCGCGATAAGACGCCGTACCCCAGGGTTGTTCCTGGCGAGTTCCGCATCCCCACCGCCGAGTTCGGACTTGGTGAACTCGGCCTCGTCGAATCGCGCCCAAACGCCGGGATCGCCCTGGAGGGCGGAGAAGAAGTCCGGGTGCTTGATCTGGAACGCGAGCAGAGTTCCAGCGTGCAACAGCCGTTCGCGCTCCGGAGGCTCGTCGTGTTGATGCAGCGTCAGAGCCGTGTGGTTCAGACCGTTGACGAAGCGACGCACGCGTCGCGGATTGGCCGAGAAGGCGACCTCGATGAGCTCCCAGAGCTCACGCGAGCCCGTCAGCGATGGGTCGGTGACTTTGTCGTAGAGGTGTTGGTGCAGGGCCTCGAACGGGATCCCTGGCAGATGGAACGGAAAGTGAATCAGCTTTTCCAGGTACTGCCGCCCGCGTGCGCCGTCCGTACGTTCGCTGTCGAACCGTCTGGCCGCCGCCTCCGCAACGACCTGATAATCCATGGCGAGGACGAAGACGCAGGGCCCCTCTCCCAGAAAGAGCTTCAGCGAGTCGAGCACCGTGATCGCCGCGTCCTCGGTACAGCGGTCCAAGTCGTCGATGAACAGGACGAGCCGACCGCCGTCCGTGTACGTGCTCACGACGTCCCTGAAGTCATGTTCAAAGCGGTTGACGTGCAAATACGTGTCCGCGCCCGGTGCGGTGAGAGCCGCCTGAACGGCGTCCACGTCCTCGGAGGCCAGAAGTCCCGCAGTCAGGGGGCCGGCTACCCGGCGAGCGAGTAGCCAGGCCGCCGCCTCACTCAGCCGTTTGACGGTGTCCAGGGCTTTCACGAGCCGCTCCTGCAGGGTTTCCTCGCCTGACTCCCTTCGCTTGTCGAGGTCGTGGGCGATCTCGGAGAGCACGGTCTGGATGAGGGCGTGCCAGATCTCGTCCTTCTGGTCGTACTTCCAGGGGTTGAACCAGACTGTCCGGGTGCCGCGAGCCTTCAACAGGCCTTCGCAGACCTTCATGAAACTCGACTTGCCCATCCCCCAGGGTCCGAAGATCCCGATGGTCAGCGGCAGGTCCTCGGCAGTCGCGATCGCGTCGCAGAGCACCTTGGCGTGGGTGCTGAACCCGAAGCGGTCTCCGTCCGGACCTGAAATCGGGTTGTCGGGCAGCAGCATGGTCCCCCCTCCAAGCCGCCATACGGCCTCGGGCCAGTGCGACCAAGTGCCATCGGCAGGTCACTCATAGTCCTCCGGCGGGCCATACAGCGAGAGGGATTTGCCGGAATTGCAGCACAGCAGCCTCCCGGCGAAGGCGATCGCCGGGAGGCTGAGGTTCGCGGACGGTGGTGCCCGTCAGCTCACCGTCACAGGAGCTCGGCGATGCGGTCCACCTGGTCCGGGTCGAGGCCGTAGCAGTAGAGCATCACCTCGTCGGCGCCGAGGTCGGTGAAACCGGCGATCGCATCGCGGATCTCGGCCCGTGTGGTGCACAGTCCGGCAACCATGCGGTCGGCCATGCCGGAGAAGGCGTAATAGGCGTGCATGTTCGTCCGAGCGTCATGGACCACGTCTTCGGGGCCGAGCGCGACGTTGATCTGCGCGACGATGCGTGGTTCGCCGTCTCGGTCGTACTCCTTCCAGAACGCGCGGGCGGTGTCGAACAGTTCGCCTGCCCAGGAGGGTGGCGCGGCGGCGAGGAAGCCGTCCCCCCAGCGTGCGACGCGTTCGATCGCGGCGGGTTTGAAGCCGCCGAAGAGCACCTCGGGGCCGCCGGGCCGGGCGGGCACGGGGCCGATCGGGCCGACGCCGTCCCCGTACGGCTCGCCGGACCACAGGCGGCGCATGAGCGCCATCTGCTCGTCGAGGCGCCGCCCTCGGGTGCGCATGTCGATGCCCGTGGCCTGGTGGTCGTCGTCCCGGCCGCCGACGCCGAGGCCGAGGACCAGGCGGCCACCGGACATCTGGTCCAGGGTGGCGGCCTGTTTGGCGAGGAGGGCGGTGTCGCGCAGCGGGGCGAGCAGCACCTCGGTCTGGACGCGGATCCGCGAGGTGGCGCCCGCCAGGAGGGCGAGCGCCACCAGGGGCTCGGGGTTGTCGTAGACGAGGCGGTCGAGCAGACCGAGTGTGCTGAAGGGGCCCGCGTCGGCGCGCTGGGCCCAGGTGAGCAGGGTGGCAGGGTCGCCGATGGGCAGACCGATACCGACGTTCATGACGGAGACCTCCGAAGGAAGGGTCGACAAAGTAGGCTGCCGCCCCTTCGGCACCTCAGTGAGGTGGGACGCTCTCGCTCTGCGGCTTGCTTCTGGGGAGCGTCTCGTCGAAGTGCTTCCACTTTAGAGTTGGCCGGTTCGGTGGGGCAAGCAGATTCACGCCGTCCCCGGATGGATCAGCGGTGGATGTCCGCGCCGGGGCCGAGCGGCAGGTCCAGTCCGTAGAAGAGGCCGAGGACCGCGAGCCAGGCGATCAGGAACGGGACCACGAACACCGAGAGACGGGACAGGACCGTGCCGAGCTGCGCCCCGGGTTCGTAGCGGCGCAGGATCGTCAGCATCAGGAAGACGTACGGATTGAGCGGCGTGATCATCTGGGTCGCGGAGTCGCCGATCCGGAACGCGGCCTGGGTGACGGCGGGTTCCATGCCGAGGAGCAGGAACGCCGGGACGAAGACCGGTGCGACCAGGGACCACAGGGCCGAGCCCGAGGTGACGAACAGGTTCAGGACGCAGACCAGGAGGACGAACAGGACAAGGCCCGTGAAGCCGGTGAGGCCCGCGGACTCCAGGAGGTTCGCGCCGTTCACCGCGAGCAGCGTGCCGACGTTGGACCAGTCGAAGACGCCGATGACCTGGGAGATCACCAGGATCAGCACGATGTAGCCGGACATTCCGGTGATCGACTCGGCCATCATGCGGGGAGCGTCCTCGGCGCGCTTGAGCGTGCCGACGGTGCGGCCGTAGACGACACCGGCGAGGACGAACGCGACGAACAGCAGCGGCACGATGCCGTCGAGGACGGGCGACGGGACCAGCGCGCCGCCCTCGCCGCGCAACGGGGAGCCCGGCAGCAGCCAACAGGTGACCACGACGGCCGCGTAGAGCAGGACGGCGAGACCTGAGCGCAGCAGGCCCGTGCGCTGCCGGGCGGTGACGATGACGGAGGGGCGTGCGGTCCCCGCCATGTCCGAGCCTGCCTCTCCCTCGGTCGCGGCCCGGCTCTCCTCCTCGGCCGCGGCCTCGGCATCCGCGTCCGGCTGGGGCAGCCGGGGCTCCAGGACGCGGGAGATCAGGAACCCGCCGATCAGGGCGAGCACGCAGCTGGCGGCAGCCGTGTAGAAGTAGTTGATGAGGATGTGCGTGGGGGCGCTCTCGCCGCTGGGCACGACCGCGGCGGCCTGATGCGTGATGCCGGTGTAGAGCGCGTCGAGCGCGCCGATCGAGAAGCCCGCCGCGTAGCCCGCGCAGGTGCAGGCGAAGCCGCCGATGAGGCCGGCGATCGGGTTGCGGCCCGCGTTCTTGAAGGCGAGTGCGGCCAGTGGCGGGATCACCAGGATCGCTACGTCGCTCATCAGGTGCGCCTGGCAGGCCACGAAGGCGACCAGGTAGGGAAGCAGCCGCCTGGGGGCGCGTGCGATGGAGGCGCGTACGGCCGTCTCGAGGAGGCCCGTCTTCTCGGCCACGCCGACCGCGGCCATCATCAGCAGGACGGTGCCGAGCGAGGGGAAGCCGGTGAAGTTGGGGATGAAGTTCTCGAGCAGCCAGCGCACGCCTTCGCCGCTGAACAGACCCTTGACCGCGAGTGTCTCGTCCTCGCCCGGCACCCTGACGGTGGCGTCGGTGGCGGCGAGGACCGTCGAGACCGTGCCGATGATCAGGAAAAGGCCGAGGAAGAGCAGCACCGGGTGGGGCAGTTTGTTGCCCGCGCGCTCGATGCCGTTCATGACCTTGTCGAGCACGGACTTCTTGGGCGGCCCGCCGGGCGGTGTCTTCGCGGAGGTGACCGATGTGCTCATCCGGTGGCTCCTTCCGATGGCGCGCCGCTCACCGCGGGGGCGGGGGCGGCCTGTGCCAGGCCGAGCGTGTCCTTGCGTACGGCGCCGCGCTGGGCGACGAGCACGACGCGTGCCGGATCGGACAGCAGCGAGATGTCCGCGAGCGGGTCGCCGTCGCACATCACCAGGTCGCCGTGCTTGCCGGCCTCGAGCGTGCCGATCTCCGCGGAGAGGCCGAGGAGTTCGGCGGCGCTGCGGGTGCCCGTCTCGATGGCCCGGGCCGGGCTCATGCCGAGTGACACGAGGTGGGAGAGCTCGCGCAGGTTGCGGCCGTGCGGCACCATCGCCGCGTCGGTGCCCATCGCGATGCGTACGCCGTCGGAGATGGCCGCCGCGATGTTCTCCCGGGTGATGCCGGACCAGCGGATCTTCTTCTCGTAGTGGAAGGGCTGCATGGTCGAGCGGTCGATGCCGTCGAACACCGTCGACAGGGTCGGCACCACGAACGTGCCGTGCTCACCGGCCAGTTCACGCGCCTGCGCGGTGAGTCCGTAGCCGTGCTCGACGCTGCTCACGCCGCCGCGAATCGCGTTGAGGATGCCCGCGGTGCCCTGTGCGTGGGCCGCGACGGGGCGGCCGCCGTGCCGGGCCACCTCGTCGACGACCGTACGGATCTCCTCGACGGTCAGGCCCTCGTCGTCGGGCTGGTCGTAGGGGCTGCTCATGCCGCCGGTCGCGCAGAGCTTGATCACGTCGGCGCCGGAGCGGAGCAGGCGGCGCACCGCGACGCGCACCTCGTCGGGGGTGTCGGCGATCTCGCCCACCCCAGCGGAGGGGTCGAAGCCGCACTCCGAGTGGAAGTCGGCGTGGCCGCCGGTGTGGCTGAGGATGCGCACCGCCGTGTGCAGCCGGGGTCCTGTGGTGAGGCCCGCGGCGACCGCGTCCCGGAAGCCGGCCGGCAGGCCGCCCAGGTCGCGGGCGGTGGTGATGCCCGCGTCCAGGGTGATGCGCAGCCGCTCGGCGGTGTGGAACGTCTCCAGGGTCTGGTCGCTCTCGTGCCGGCGGACCATCTGCCGGGGCGATTCGATGGCGAGGTGGACATGGGTGTCGATGAATCCCGGCAGGACCGTGCGTCCTGCCGCGTCCACGGTCCGGGCCCTGGCGGGGGCCTCCGGCGCCGTGGCCGCCGGTCCCGCGTGGACGATCGTGCCGTTCTCGTCGATGTCGATGACGGCGTCCGTCACGGGGTCCGCGCCGGTGCCGTCGACAAGACGGGCCCGGACGATGCGCAGGGAGGAAAACTGTGCGTGGCTCATGGCCGACGATCCTCGGTATCAGGGATGACGACTGTGTAAAATCGCCGGAATCCTTCACAGCAATGCCTTCGACGCAGGATTCGGCGCCTCTCATGGATACGCAGCAGTCGGCACACACTCTGGACGAGCTGGATCTGGCCATCGTCCACGCCCTCCAGATCCAGCCCCGGGTGCCCTGGGTACGCATGGGCGAGGTCCTGGAGGTCGACGCGGTGACGGTCGCCCGCCGCTGGGACCGCATGGTCCGCGCGGGCATCGCCTGGGTCGACGGCTATCTCTCCCCCGGTCACGACGAGGGTGTCTACGCCCAGGTCGAGATCGACATGGGCGGACGGCTGAGCGAGGACACCATCGGGCAGCTCGCCCGTGACCCGCATGTGCTGAGCCTCAAGCAGACCTCGGGCCAGCGTGATCTGCTCGCGATCGTCGCCGCCGTCGACCTCGACGGCCTCGCCCGGCTCTCCGGCGAGCGGGTGTCGCAGCTGCCCGGGGTGCGCGCCGTACGCAGCCATGTCATCACCGCGGCGCCCTTCGAGGGGGCCTCGTGGCGGCTGCGCAGCCTCACCCGGCAACAGCGGACCGCGCTCGCCGTGGAGCGGCCCGCACTGCCCGACGAACCGCTGCGGCCCCTCGACCGCCGGATCGCCCTCGCGCTCGGCGCCGACGGCCGGATGCCCCTGACGGACCTGGCCGAGACCGTCGGCGCATCGGCCGCGACCGTCCGGCGCCGGTTGCGCGTCCTGACCGGCACCGAGCGGCTCTCGCTGCGCTGCGCGTTGGCCCGGCCGCTGACCGGCTTCCCTGTCTCGGTCGTCTACTTCGGCTCGGTGCCCGCCCAGCATCTCGATGAGACGGTGAGCGCGCTGCGTACCCTGCCCGGCTTGCGCATGTGCAGCATCACTGCGGGCGCGCACAATCTGATGCTCGACATCTGGCTGCCGGACCTGTCCGAGGTCCACACCACCGAAGCACTGCTCAACAGCCGCCTCGCGCACCTGGATCTGCGGATCACGGAGCGCGCCGTGGTGCTGCGCACGGTCAAGCACGCGGGTCGTGTGCTTGACCGCCGGGGGCACAGCGTGGGGTCGGCACCGCTCAACTACTGGGACGCGTAGGGGCGTTGTGGGCGTTGTGGGCGTTGTGGGCGCTGCCGCGTGCTGGCCGGTGACTACGCGGGAACTCTTCCCGAGGTGGAACTCCTGGCCCGAAAGCTGCGGGCGTCCGGCATTGCTGCCGTGGCCTCTCGGTCCTGAAGGGCTGAAGGGCTGAAGGAGGCAAGCGCGTTCCTGCTGGTCAGGGCGAATGTCAGTGGCGGGTGCCAGGATCAACAACATGGACGCGACGACATTCGACTGGCGCCCCTTCCTTGCTCGTTGGAGCGAGGAGTGGGCCGACGCCCAGGGCGACTTGAAGGCCTTGAGCCCGGACGACGACGAGGACCGGCGGCGCAGGTGGCTTGGCAACGAACCTGCCGCCGAGACGGACATCGTCGCCATGGAGAAGCGGCTCGGGCGCGAAATGCCGCCGTCCTTCGCAGAGTTCCTGCGGGTCAGCGACGGTTGGCGGCACGCGGGCGGTTTCGTCTGGACACTGGCCGGCACACGCGAGGCCCACTGGCACGAGAACGCGAGTGGCCTCGGTGGGGACTACAACGAGTTCTGGGACGAAGAGGACAACCCTGAGGAGACGCGGGCGCAGGTCGGCCTCTGGTCCCGCGCACTCCAGTTGGACGTCGAGTCCGACGCCACCTACGTACTGCTCGACCCGGAGGACATAGGGCCAGACGGCGAGTGGGCGGTGCGGGTATGGGCGTCCTGGCGGGCCGAGGACCCCGAGCGATATCGGTCGTTCGCGGCGTTCATGGTCGCCATGCATCAAGAGTTCCACAACCTCGAGGCCGGCCGGGACGAGCAGGAGAGTGCCCCTGCCTTCGCCAACGAGACCACCCGCGCCCAGGACGCCGCCGTGACCCGGGCCCGGACCGCGGCACTGCGCGGTCGCCACGAAGAGGCGGCACCACTGCTGGCGGAAGCCCAGCGGTACGGTCGCCCGCACGCGGAGGACCTCCTGCACCAGATCGGACAGCTGGGCGAGCCGCGCGGGCACAGTCGGCAGCCACCGCACCCCAGCGATCCCCGCTTCCTCACCGAATTGCTCCCCCTGCACGCCGCCGAACTCCTCAGCAGAGGCCCCCTCACGGAGGACTGGCACTTCGCCGACCCCGACCACTTCCCCGACACCTGGCAGACCGCCGCGGACATCCGGCGCGAGATGAGCGAGGGGACCTACCGCTACCGGCCAGGCGGCAGGTTCGGCGAGGCCGTCGACCAGGCCCGTGAGCTGGCCCGTTGGGGCGACACCGACGCCGCCTGGCGGATCCTGCGCGCCGCGATCCCGTTGTGGGAGCCGCTGGGCCCCCACCACATCGCCCCGGTGGGCCTGCTCGTCGACCCTGTGATCGCCCCTGTACTCACCGCCGCGCGGCGCCTTGAGCTGCTGGCAACACCGCGCGGCGGCGAGAGGGGCCCAGCCCCGGCCCCCGCCTGCGAACAGGACCCGGACGGTCTGTCCTGGCTCGCGCGCCCCGAAGGACTGCGACCGGGTCAGTCGTCGCCGTGCGACTACCGGATGGTCCTGGTCGAAGGAGTCGCCCCGGACGACCTGCCCGGCCTGCTCGGCTCGTCGCCCGATACAGCCCTCTCCCCGCCACTGGAACGCTGGGATGTCAGCCGTCATCACCGCCCCGATCAGCGGGCCTTCTCCAGCTACGACGACAAGGTGCTGCTGAGGGTCGGTCGGGCCGCGGCGGGGTGGAGCTTCGGATTCGACGAGGACCCGTCCAGCTCGTTCTCCACGGAGCGCTTCGTCTCCCCCACGACGGCCGCCTCAGCCGGCGGCGGCCGGGCGATCGTGGTGTGGAGCGAGTCGCGCCGACAGACCCCGGTCTTCCATGTCTCGGTCGCCAAGGACGGGACGCCGCTGTACGCGTTGACGGTGCGGGACGGGGTCATCGAGGACAGTTCCGGCGCCGTTCCTGCCGAACTGGCCCCGGCCTCCCTTGGCTTCGACACCCCGAGCACGACCGCCCAGACGGCTGCGACGGCCCGCGCCCTGGATGCCATCGCCGATCGGTACGGCGTCGCTCTGCCGCGCCTCGCTCTCACCGAGGGCCGACTGCACTCCTTCGAGTCGATGTCCTGGATACGCCCGCCCGGCCCCGGGGAGGCCTACATGACGATCACCCTGGGCAGCCGGGAGTAGGCGCGAGGCTGTGGTCGCGGCAAGGCCCATCGACGTGTCGTGCCGGTGGGCCGGATCAGTCGGCGAAGGCCACCGACTCGGCGAGGTCCTTCTGTGCCTCGAGTGCGGTGAGGCGTTCGGTGAGTGCCGCGTGGATCGCGTCATAGGTGTCGGAGCCGAGTGCCAGGCGCAGGGGCGGGCTCGGATTGCGGGTGGTGGCGTGGATGGCGGCGGCGAGCTTGGCCGGGTCACCGGTGAACGCGCTCTCGTCGGCGGTTTCCAGGTAGCGCCTGGTCCGGCCGACGGCGTTGTCTCGGTAGGCGGTCGTTTCGGTGGTGTAGTGCAGGGCCGAGGCGAAACCGGTGCGGGTGGCGCCGGGCTCGACCAGGGTGAGGTGGATGCCGAAGTCGCAGACCTCGCGGCTGACGCTCTCGGTGAAGCCCTCAAGGCCCCACTTGCCCGCGTGATAGGAGCTGTGGGTGGGGATGCCGATCTGGCCGCCCACGCTGGAGATCTGGATGATCCGGCCTCCGCCCTGCTCCCGCATCGGCTGCAGGAAGGCCTGGGTGATCATCATCGGGGCAAGCAGGAGGACCTCGATCTGGTCGCGGATCTGCTCGGCGGTCATCTCCTCGGCGGCGCCCACGACCGCGTATCCGGCGTTGTTGACCACGATGTCCACCGGCCCTGACCGAAGTGTGCTGACGACCGCCCGGTCGACGTCGGCCGGGCGGGTCAGGTCGAGGACCTCGACGGTCAGCCGGCCGCCGTACGTCTCGCGCAGGTCCATCAGAGCTTCAGGTCGGCGGACCGTCGCCGTGACGCGGTCGCCGTTTCGGAGGGCGAGTTCGGTGAGGTGGCGGCCCAGACCGCCGGAGGCTCCGGTGATGAACCAGTGACGTACGGCCTTGTCGGAGAGAGCGGGCACAGGATGCTCCTGGAGTAGAGTGCTACCGGAACGTATTCCGGTTAGAGGTTAAGCGGAACACATTCCGGAAAGCAACCGGCGACCCACAGCGAAGGAACCCGTATGCCCGCCGCACCTCGCCGCACCAGGAGTGACGCGCTGCAGAACCGGGAGCGCCTGCTCGAGGTCGCCGCACAGGCCTTCGCCGAACAAGGCCTTGACACCGCGCCTGCCGCCATCGCCAAGCAAGCGGGGGTCGGCGTGGGCACCCTCTATCGGCATTTCCCGACTCGGGAAGTGCTCATCGACGCCGCCTACCGGCGCCAGCTCACCCAGGTGTGCGAGAAGGTGGACGACCTCCTCGCCCGCCATCCGGCCGCCGAGGCCACCCGGATGTGGATGGAGCACTTCATCCGCTACGCCACGGCCAAGAGCGGAATGTCCGAAGCCCTCAACGCGGTCATCGCCTCCGGGATCGACCCGTACTCCGACAGCCGCACGCTCCTCACCGACGCCGTCGCCACGCTCCTCGCGGCCGGCGCCCTGGACGGCAGTCTGCGGACCGACGTCGCCCCCGAGAATGTTCTGCTCCTCATGGGCGGGATCGCCTACTCGGCGCAGCACGGCACCGAAGAGCAGGCCCGCCCGCTCGTCGGTCTCTTCATGGACGCGCTGACGAAGGACGCGACCGGGATCAGCGGCCGGTGAGGCCGAGTCGGCTCGCGTTGACGCCGGCCTGGAACCGTGAGTCGGCCTCCAGCGCGGTCATCAGATCGGCTACCCGCCTGCGGTAGGTCCGTACGGACATGCCGACGCGGCGCGCGCCCGCGGCGTCGGTGAGCCCGGCCGCGAGCGCCTGCAGCACGGTGAACGAGTCGGCGTCCAGGCCCTCGGTCTCGCTCCGCAGGTAGTCCGCGAGAGGCGTACCGGCATCCCACGTGGCACACATCAGGGCGTGGACACCCCCGACGAGCGCCGGTGCGGTCGTGATCGTGAACTCGCGGCCGCGTGCGCCGTTGCGGCCCGCCAGGATCATCACCCGCCGGTCGATGATGATCGTCTCGTGCGGCAGACTCGCGGCACGCACACGCACCTGCCCACCGGCGTCCGCGACATCGAACAGGTGCAGACGCTGTTCCTCGTCGGCCAGTACGGCCGGTGTATAGAGCTTGCGCACGGCCACACCTTCAGCGGCCCGGGGGCGCAGGCGGCGCACCATCGCCTTCCTCGCCTCAGGCCGCGCCCAGGTGTGCAGGTCGTTCGCGGCGCAGAAGAACTCCCGCGTCGTCTCGCCGAACAGCGCGGCGGTCCGCGCGGCCAGCTCCCGCTCGCCGTGCACCGTCAGCGTGGTGTGGTCGGTCACGCTCCCAGTCTCGCTCATGATGGTGGCAACACGTTGCCATATGGCCCGCAGAAGGTCCTCGCAGGTCGAGAGTGGGGACATGACTACAGAGATCACGGCCGCAGCGAGCGGCCAGTTCCTGCTCGGTGGCGACTGTTCCGTCAACCGTCTCGGCTTCGGTGCGATGCGGCTGCCCACCGGCACTTTCACCGGTCCCGCACGCGACCCGGAGACCGGCGTCGCGGTACTGCGGCAGGCAGTCGACGCGGGTGTCGATCACATCGACACGGCCGGCTTCTACGTTCGGGGTGAGGTACGCGCCAACGAACTGATCCGCAAGGCGCTCGCGCCCTACCCGGCCGAGCTGTTGATCGCCACCAAGGTCGGCCCGCTGCTCGCGGCGGACGGCGTGCCCAGCGGCCAGGCAGGACCCGAGCAACTGCGCGACCTGGTGACCGAGGACCTGCGCGCCCTCGGCCTCGACCGGCTCGACCTCGTGTATCTGCGGGTCGGAGGAATGAACAAGCCGGGTGGTGAGAGCGTGGCCGCCCGGTTCGCGGCGCTGGCCGAGCTGCGCGCGGAGGGTCTGATCCGCCACCTCGGGGTCAGCAACGTCGACGTGGCGCAACTCGACGAGGCGCGGGGCATCGCGCCGGTCGTCGCGGTGCAGAACCAGTACCACGTGCATCGTCACGACGACGCCGCCGTGCTCGAGCGCTGTGTCGAACACGGCATCGCCTACGTGCCGTTCTTCCCGCTCGGTGGCGGCTTCGATCCGATCGAGCACGACCGCCTCGCGCAGGTCGCCAAGAGGCACGACGCGACGACCTCGCAGGTCGCCCTCGCCTGGCTGCTCGCGAGTTCACCGAACATGCTGGCCATCCCCGGCACCGGTTCGCCCGCGCACCTCGCCGAGAACCTCGCGGCGGCCGGGCTGCGTCTCGACGCCGCCGACCTGGCGGAGCTGAAAGCCTGACGGTCCTCGTAGCGCTCGCTTCTCCGACCGGTGGCCTGGCTGCGAGCGGCCAGGCCACCGGTCGGCATTCCGGCACGTCACGCCGCGCCGCGCGACTTCCAGGCCGCGGCGAAGTCCACTTCGGCAGCGGGCAGCACCCGACGGCCACCACCAGGTCGTATCCGCTGCTCAGCGTCTGCTGTCTACCGTTTGGCCAGGGCCTTGTTGAGAGCCGTGCGGACCGGGGCGGGCAGCGGCTCGCCCTCCGTCGTGGCGATCAGCTCTTCCGCCACTGCGCGCAGTTTGGTGTTGGAGAGTTGCGACACCTCGACCAGAATCTCCCACGCCTCTTCCGCGGTACACGGCCCCAGCGACATCAGCATGCCCCGCGCCTGGTCTATGGACGGGTGGGACTCCATGGCGCGATGCAGTTCGTTGACCTCGGTGCGCAGCGCCTTGATCTCGGCGGCCTCTTCCGCACAGTCGTCGCCGGAGGCCTGCTGATCACTGTTCTGATGAGGATTCAGTGCCGGCGTGTTGAGAGATTCCGACGAGGAAGCCACCTGCTCTACCTCTCATTTACATACGCAGAACCTGTCGGGCCGACAGTCCGGCCGATGAGGTGAGCATCGCAGATCCCCCACATCCATGGCCATAGTTTGCTGACTCCGTGCATGGGGCGGCGCCGGCGGCTGTCTGTCCCAACCGACCGGCGCCTACGTTGCACAGCGCTGTGCTATCGCATTGCTCGGGTAGCCAACTGCGTCGCTCTGAAACCAGCATCGCACCTCGATATCGACCGCGTTTTCGGGACGTAGACCATCTCAAACAGCGCCCCTTCGGGCGGGGTGCACGCTAGCGTCGCGGCAACGCACTGTTCGGCGGGAGGGGCAAGGATGCGGCGCTCGGCTGAGCAATACACGCTGCTGCAACGCGTGGCTGACGTGCAGCGCACAACTGATGGGTGGGCCACGGCAGGACCCGGACTCGATGAACGCACCATGAGCCCCCTGGTGAAACTCGGGTTGGCCCGGGTGGCGCCCCGCGAGGAGCAGGCGGCGCTCCCGGCGAAAGCCGGCCGGGCGCTCTCGTGGGCGGTGCAGCTGACGGACGACGGGTGGGACGCACTCCTGTACGCACAGACTCGGGCGGCTCCGCCGAATGTCGAGGCTCCCCCGCCCGGGCTGCAGCAGGTAGGCCTGCGCCGCTCGGATCTGGACACACTGAGGCGGTTTCTCGCTTTGCACGGGCGACTGCGTCGTGGGCCCGCGTCCGGTCTGGAGTCGGCGGTGGAAGCGGCGCGGTTCAACGCCGCGTCCAACAGATGGGTCGTGTATGTGAGCGGTGAGCAGATGGAGTCGATGGCAAGGGCGTTCTTTCTCGAGCGGCTCGCTGGTTCGGCGGCACCCGCCAACCGTTTCGCCCGCGTGTACGGGGTGAGCTATACGCCCCCTCCTCCCCTGCTCACCCCGGAACTCACCCCTGAGCCGCAGCGCGGCGAGGCCGGCTAGCCGCTCGGCGCCCCAGCCTGCCCGCCGCCGACGGGACTGCCCTGGTGAGGGATCTATAGGCTGCGCATGTGGCCAGTACAGAGGATTCAGCGTTCAGCGGCACCGCGGCATCAGACCCGGCGCCGACAGATCCGCCGACGGATCTGCAGTCGTTCGCGGTGCAGTTGCGGCGCATGAACGGCGAGCTCAACCGGCTGATCCATGGTTTCGCCGCCGGCCACGATCTGCACGCGACCGACGTCCAGGCCCTGGCCGCCATTCTGGACACGGATGATCCGCTCACTCCAGGACGGCTGCGCGACCATCTCGGGCTGACCTCGGGCGCCGTCACCGCATGCCTTGACCGTCTTGAACGGGCCGGGCACATCCGCCGGACACGGGACAGCGAGGACCGCCGAGTGGTGCATCTGCACTACGCTCCCGGCGCCAAAGCGGCGGCACGCACCTTCTTCCAGCCGCTGGCCGCAGCGACGGAGAGCGCCCGCGTGCGGTTCAGCGAGGACGAACTCGCCGTGGTGCTGCGCTTCCTGGCCGCGATGAACGAGGAACTCTCCGGGCTGCGGGGGCGTCAGCGCTAGGGTCGCCCGCCAGGTCGGGCAGCTATGCGGTGTACCCGCCGGGCACCCGTGGCGATCGAGATGATTCAATCATTGAGATTCTTAATCGTTGACGTATTAAGCCCGCAAGGAGCTCCATGTCCAGAGGTACGCGCCTGGCACGCTGGCTGGTCCCCGTCGTCCTGCTCGTCGCCTGGTTCGGCATCGGCGGAACGCTCGGGCCGTACGCCGGAAAGCTCGGCGAGGTCGCCACGAACGATCAGGCCGCCTTCCTGCCGCAGAACGCCGAGTCGACGCAGGTCATCGACGCTCAGCGCAAGTTCCGTCAGGAGGAGACCCTCCCCGCGATCGTCCTCTGGACCGCGGACGGCGATACACGGTCCCAAGCGATCGATCAGGCCCAGAAGGACACGGCCACCCGGGCGCTGGCCTCCCTGAGCGACGTGCCGGGGGTCACGGGACAGGCGTCCCCCGCGGTGCTGTCGAAGGACGGCCAAGCGCTGCAAGGTGTCGTCCAACTGCGGCCCGACCTCGGTGACGAGCTGGAGGGAACCCTGGAGCAGGTCAGGCAGGCAGCGGCGAAGGTGCCGGGAACCGACGCCCAGGTGGCCGGTCCCGCGGCCAGTCAGGCCGACCTGTCCGACGCCTTCGGGGGCATCGACGGCCTCCTGCTCGGGGTAGCCCTGATCACCGTCCTGGTGATCCTGCTGCTCGTCTACCGCAGCGTGCTGCTCCCGCTGGTCATCATCCTCGGGGCCGTCTTCGCCCTGGGGCTCGCCTGCGGAATCGTCTACGTGCTCGCCGACCACGACATCGTCCGGGTCGACGGCCAGGTCCAGGGCATCCTCTCCATCCTGGTCATCGGCGCCGCGACCGACTACGCACTGCTGCTCACCGCGCGCTTCCGTGAGGAACTGGCCGTCAGCCGCGACAGGGTCGCCGCCATGCGGGCGGCACTGCGCCGTTCGCTCGGGCCCGTCGTCGCCAGTGGCGCCACGGTCGCCCTTGGACTGCTCGCACTCCTGCTCAGCGACCTCACCAACAACCGTGCGCTCGGGCCCGTCGGGGCCATCGGCATCGCCTGCGCCGTACTGAGCACGCTCACCTTCCTGCCCCCGGTCCTGATCCTCCTCGGGCGCGCGGCGTACTGGCCCGCCAAGCCCAGGTCGGCGACGGAGAAGTCCGCGGGGCAGGGCGTGTGGACGCGGATCGCCTCGCTCGTCGACCGGGCGCCGCGCAAGGTCTGGGCCGGCACCCTGATCGGCCTGCTCGTCTGCACCGCCTTCGCCCCGACGCTCCAGTCCAAGGGCGTGCCCCTGAACGAGATCTTCGTCAACGACGCGCCCTCCGTGGCCGCGCAGAAGACGCTCGGCAAGCACTTCCCCGGAGGATCGGGCAATCCGGCCGTGGTGGTCGCGGATGCCGACAGGCTCCAGCAGGTCACGGCGGCGGTCGAACGCACCGACGGAGTGTCATCGGCTTCGGCCGTGAGCGCCTCCGGCCGACCGGGCGCGGGAAAGCCGGGCGCGGAAGAGCCGCTGGTCGTCGAAGGCCGCGTACGTATCGACGCCACTTTGGAGGACGCCGCCGACAGCGACGCGGCGAAGGACACCGTGGCCCGGCTGCGCGGCGCCGTCCACGCGGTGAACGGCGCCGACGGCCTTGTCGGCGGCTACACCGCGCAGCAGTACGACACGCAGCGGACCGCCGAGCACGACCGCAAGCTCATCGTTCCGGTGGTCCTCGCGATCATTCTCGTCATCCTGATCGGGCTGCTCAGGTCGCTGCTCATGCCGGTCCTGCTCGTCGCGACGGTCGCGCTCAACTTCGTGGCCACTCTGGGAGTCTCCGCTCTCGTCTTCCAGCACGTACTGGGATTCAGCGGGACCGACTCCTCCGTACCGCTCTACGGCTTCGTCTTCCTGGTGGCCCTCGGCGTGGACTACAACATCTTCCTGATGTCACGGGTCCGCGAGGAATCACTGCGCCACGGGACGCGCGAGGGGGTGCTGCGCGGCCTGACCGCGACGGGTGGCGTCATCACCTCGGCCGGGGTCGTGCTCGCGGCGACCTTCGCGGCGCTGGGCATCATCCCGCTGGCCTTCCTCGTCCAGATCGCGTTCATCGTCGCCTTCGGAGTCCTGCTGGACACCCTGGTCGTACGGTCGCTCCTGGTACCGGCTCTCGTCCGCGACATCGGTCCGAAAGCGTGGTGGCCGGGAGCCCTCAGCCGTAGGGGGCGCGCCTAGGGTTCAGGCGCCCGCCGAGACCGGCGAACGGGTCTTGTCGCCCACGGAGTCCCGCGTCGCGGACTTCGGTATGGGCTGGTCCTGGCGCAGCGCGGTCCACACCCGCTGCGACGCCTTGTCCAGCGGCAGGACCCGTCCCGAGTCCTGGGAGTCGTAGGTGACCGGCATCGTGACCATGTGGGTGCGGTCGGGGCTGATGCCCTTGAGCTCCTTGGCCAGACCGAGGAGCTTGTCCGCGGAGGCCAGGCCGGAGTCCGCGCTGATGGTCTTGGTCGCGGTGTCCGCCAGGTCGTAGGACTTGGCGGGGCTGCCCAGCGGGTCGACGGTGTCGGCGCGGTGGATCAGCGCCTTGATGAACGCCTGCTGGAGCTGGATGCGGCCCAGGTCGCTGCCGTCACCCACGCCGTGCCGGGTGCGGACGAGCTCCAGCGCCTGCTTGCCCTTGAGCGTGTGCTTGCCCGCGTTCAGGGCGAGGCCGCTGTTGGGGTCCTTGATTGCCTTGTGCGTGGTGATGTCGACGCCGCCGAGCTCGTCGATGAGCTTCTGGAATCCCTTGAAGTCGACTTCGAGGTAGTGGTCCATGCGGAGGTTCGACATCTTCTCGACCGTCTTCACGGTGCACGCCGGACCGCCCACTTGGTAGGACGAGTTGAACATGGCCTGCTGCGCGCCGGCCGCCTTGCCGCCCTGCGGCTTCGCGCACTGGGGCCGCTCGACCATCGTGTCGCGCGGAATGCTGACGACCGAGGCCTTCTTGTGGGTCTTGTCGACGTGCAGGACCATCGCCGTGTCGGCGCGGGCTCCGCTGACGCCACTGCCGTACTGGCCGTGGGTTCCCGCCCGGGAGTCGGACCCGAGCAGGAGGATGTTCATCGAGCCGTCCTTCTGCTGACTGGGCCGGTCGTGCCCGAGGGCGGCGTTCATGTCGGTGCCATGGATGTTGCCGTTGAGGTGCTGCCAGACGTAGGCGGCGCCTCCTCCGCCGATCAGGACTGCTCCCAGGGCGCCCCATGCGACGTAGCGCAGGGTCTTCTTCCGCGGCTTGCGCCGGGACCCTCGTACTCGCGCGGGCCCGTAGTCGGGCACTGCGGGTCCTGCGGATCCTGCGGATCCTGCGGCCATGTGCGCCTGCTGCTCGTTGTCGCTCTCGTGCGGCATGCGCTGCCCCTTTTCGTTGACCGGTGGCTCAGTTGGTGCGTCGGCCGGTGGCTCAGTAGGCGGAGTCGACGTTGTCGATCGAGCCGTACTTGTCGGCGGCGTAGTTCGCGGCCGCGGTGATGTTGGCGACCGGGTCGGTCAGGTTATGGGGGGTGCCCGAGACGTGGTACGCGTCGAAGGTGGGCTGGATGACCTGGAGCAGTCCCTTGGAAGGGGTGCCGGCCTGTGCGTTGACGTCCCAGCCGTTCTGGGCGTTCGGGTCGCCGGCGGACTCGCGCATGATGTTGCGGTGCAGCCCCTCGTAGGAGCCGGGGATGCCCTTGGACTTCATGATGTCCAGGGACTCCTTGATCCAGCCGTCGAGGTTGTCGGCGTGGGGCTTCTTGGCCGCGGCAGCCTGGGTGGCCTTCGTGCTCGCCGCGGTCGGCTCGGCGGCCTGGGCGGGCGAGGGGACCAGCGTGAGGGCTGCGGCCGCGGCACCGGCGGTGGCGATGCCCGCGACGGAGATCTTGCGCAGTCGGGCGGTGCGGGTGGTGCGGCCGGTGCTGGTCTGCGTCTGGGTCGTGGCCATGCGGGGGAACTCTCCAATGCGAAGTGCGTGTGGGGGGCTCGGTCGAATCGAGCTGATTCGCTCGGTTCGATCCCGATTCCCCGCCGGACTTCAGCAAGGGTTAGCGGTGGCCGGAGCGGGACGCAACGATGTGACGTACTACCCCGGTACGCAGGACGCCCTGGCCAGCGGCCTCACAGGAGACTCACGGCCGTCCGCAGGGGCCTTGAGGTGTCTACTACCGTCGTTAGCATGTGACGTGGCTCCTATGGGTGGGCTCACAGCCTCGGCGGTGTTTGGCGTGTCCTCGGAGATTGAAAACGGGGTCCGGGGGGTAGTCATCCCGGCTCGACGCCGCCGCACAGGTGGCGCCCGGGGGATTCTCCGCGAAGATGCAGGTCAGGGCGCCGTCCGCGCCCTCACAGTGCCGCCCGCGTCCTTACAGTGCCGCCCGCGTACAACGTCAGAGCTGGCTGCCGCCTCGACGGCTCGCGGTGAAGCGGGACGGTGGCATGCCGAAGGCGCGGGTGAAGGCGGCGGTGAACGCCGCGGGAGAGGCGTAGCCGATGCGGGTACCGACTTCGCTGACCGACGCGGTGCGCAGCAGCGGTACGGCCGCGAGCAGGCGGGCGCGACCCCGCCAGACGGCCGGGCTCTCACCGGTCTCGGAGCGGAAGCGCCGCGTGAAGGCCCGTTCGCTCATGGCCGTCCTTGCGGCCCATACGGCGTTGGTGACGTCGGCGTCCGGTGCGGCCAGATATTGGCGGCAGAGGCGCGCGAGGTCGGCGGAGGCGGGCATCCCGACGTGGAAAGGGAGCGGGGCGCGCTCGGCGATCTCGTACAGAAGGAGGGTGGCGATGCTTCCCTCGCGCCCGGAGAGGCTGTATTCGGCCTCGAACTCGGCAGCGGCCAGGAGCAGCTCGCGCAGCAGCGGCGGTACGTCCACGACCGTGCAGGTGGCGGGCCACCAGGGGACGGCGTGCGGCTCGATGTACAGGCTGCGGGTGCTGACCTCCAGCATGCGGACCCGGTGCCGTGTGGCGGGCGGGATCAGCACGGCCCGCTCCGGCGGAACCGTCCAGGTCCCCTCGGCGGTGTCGACGACCATGACGCCGGTGGCGCCGTGGAGGAACTGCGCGCGCCGGTGTTCGTGCCAGTCGAGTACGTGTCCGGGCGGGTAGTCGGTGCCGATCGGCAGGACGGCCCGGTCGACGTGGTCGACATCGGCCAGCGGGACGTTCTTCACCCGCCCACCCTATGCACCCCTACTGGCTGACACGCAAAAGAACTGTGCCGACCATCGCATGCGAGTAGATCGTCGCGGTTGGTGGGATGGAACCCATGGACTTCGTGACGTTGGTCGGGGTCGGGCTCCTCACCGGGGTGACGACCGTGTTGTTCGGCTTCGGTGGAGGGTTCGTCGCGGTACCGGTCGTGGTCTGGGCGGACGCCGCACTCGGCGCGGACGCGATGCGGGTGGCGACGGCCACCTCGGCCCTGGTGATGGTGGTGAACGCGGGGTTCGCGACGGTCGTCACACCGCGGCGGGTGCTTTTCGCGCTGCGCGGCAGCGGCAGGCTGCTGCTCCTCCTCGCGGTCGGCGCGTCGGCCGGTGCGCTCGCCGCGCGCCTGGCCTCGGACTCTCTCGCCCACTGGGCCTTCATCGCGTACGTCGCGCTCACCATCGCCGACTTGCTCCTGCGCCCCGGTTTCCTGCGCCCGCACACCCGGGTAGAGACGGAGTCCGTGGCTCCGCGTCCGCTGCCGTCCTTCCTCGGCGTACCGATCGGGGCGGTGGCCGCCTTCCTCGGCGTGGGCGGCAGCGTCATGACCGTTCCCGCGATGCGGCGGGCCGGGCACACGATGCGGGTGGCGACCGCGCTGGCCAACCCGCTCACCCTCGCGATCGCGCTCCCCGCCACCGCGGTGTCCCTGGGGGCGGCAGCGGTGCCAGCCGCCACGGACGCGCAGGTGCATCTGGTGGGCCTGATCGACCTGCGCGCCGCGTCGGCGCTGCTCATCGGGGCTCTGCCGGTCATCGCCGTGCTGCGGCGCCGCCCGCCGCGAATCCCCGACCGCGCCCACGCCTGGGCCTACGTCGGGCTGCTCGGCATGGTGACGGTCGCGATGCTGCTCGTGGCCTGACGGGTCGCTTCACGGGTTCGGCCGAGGCCGGAGCGCGACAGGGCACCTCGTCTGTGGCAGAGCACCTCATCTAGCGAGCGGTACCGAGCCAGTCCTCATAGCGGGTGGAGGCCACGCGCGCGTCAGGTCCCGCGACAAGAACATCGCCTTCGACGGCGCCGAACATGCCCGCCTTCTCGTCGGTGACGAGGGTGCGGGGGTCCTTACGGACCGTCAGCGTGAGGGTGCCGAGCTCGTCGAGCCGGAAGACGTCGGGCCCGGCGACATCGAGCGTGCCGCCCAGCGGCGCGGCGGTGGCGACGTCGGCGAGGGCTTTGACCACCTCGGCCGTCGAGATGGGCTGGATGCGCGTGGCGGGAAGACGGACGGTCCGCTCGTCGGCCTCCCAGGACATGACCGCGTCCATGAACTCGAAGAACTGCGTGGCGCGCACGATCGAGTACGGGGTGGGCCCCTGCCGCAGCAGGTCCTCCTGGAGGGTCTTCGCGCGGTAGTAGTCGAGCTGCGGCACCTGGTCGACTCCGACGATGGAGAGGATGACCTGATGGCGGACGCCCGCGCGCTCCCCCGCGGCGAGCAGATTCCCCGTGGTGGTGCGGAAGAAGTCCAGCGATGCTTCGTCGAACGTGGGCGAGTTCGACACGTTGACGACCGTGTCAGCGCCCTTGAGCGCCTGGTCGAGGCCCGCGCCGGTGAGCAGGTCGACTCCGGTCGACAGGGATGAGGCGACCACCTCGTGGCCTGCCTCGCGAAGCCGTGAGACGAGTTGGGAACCGATCAATCCCGTACCGCCGATGACCGTGATGTTCATGATCGTGCCCTTCTGTGAACCGAGTGCCACTCTCGTCGCAAACTCGGATATCTGTTGTCCGAGACAATACTCGGATAGCCTGTGTCCGAGTCAACTGGGAGGACGCATGAAAATATCCGGCGGCGTGGAGTGGGCACTGCACTGCTGTGTGGTGCTGACCGCCGCGACCGAGCCGGTCCCGGCTGCCCGCCTTGCGCAGCTGCACGACGTCTCGCCCAGTTACCTGGCCAAGCAGATGCAGGCTCTGTCCCGGGCCGACCTGGTGAAGTCCGTCCAGGGCAAGACGGGCGGATACGTACTGACCAGGGAGCCCGCCGACATCGCGGTCCTGGACGTGGTGCATGCCGTCGACGGTGCGAGCCCGGCGTTCGTGTGCACGGAGATCCGCCAGCGGGGCCCCTTCGGGACACCCCCCGAGGACTGCACCGAGCCGTGCCCCATCGCCCGCGCGATGAGCGCGGCCGATGCCGCTTGGCGGGCGTCGTTGCAGGCCGTCTCCATCGCCGATCTGGTCGGCACGGTGGAGCGTGACAGCGGGCCGGACGCTCTGCCGACCATCGGTACGTGGCTCAACGCGGTGAACGGCTCCGACGGCTGAGGGGCGCTCTACGCCGCTCGATGACGGAGGCGGCCACGCGGGAATCGGGCTGCCAGAAGGTTCGGAAGTACGTTGCGCTCGCCGGGAGTTCGGGGATCTCCAGCAGAGGGACCCGCGTCGGCCCGGCAGGCGCTGCAGTTTGTCGAACGGAAGCCTGGGAGTGATCAATTTCTGTCGGTGGCCGTGGGTAGGGTGATCGGATGACAACTCGGGGGCGCACACTCAAGATCACAGCGGCGCTGGTGCTTTCGGCACTCGCGCTGACCGGCTTCACGACGGGGCGGGGTCACGGCGGTGGCAGTCGCCACAGCAGCGGTAGCGGCGGCGGAGGCGGTTGCAGCAGTTCGAAGCAGGATCACGACAGTTCGTCATCGAGCAGCTCCGGATCATCTGGATCGACTGGATCGACTGGATCGACGACATCCGGTTCGAGCTACGACGACGATGACGACTCGTACGGCAGCGGCGGCGACGGAAGCAGCACCGGCGGTGGCACCTACAACCGGCGGCCGACCCACCACTCCACCTCCTCCAGCTCCCCCGGCGGCGAGCAATTGGATTACGCGAAGGCCAAGTTGGTGAGCTGCGCGACCAAGAAGGCGCCGTACGCGACGGTCAGGGTGACGAACGACAACAAGAAGACAGGCCGCTTCTGGGTGTCGGTCACTTTCGTGGACGCAGACGGCGTCACCGTCATCGAGGAGAGCGAGAAGGTCAAGGTGTCCGGGAAGGGCAAAGCGACCGCACGGGTGAACATCGGCGGCGAGGGCCTGGTCGACTCGGTCGATCACTGCGAGGTCGACCCGCAAGCCGTCCCCGTGTCCAGCTGAGCCAGTCCGGCTGACTGGTCCTGACTCTCCTTCCGACGCGATCTCGCCCCCGTGACAAGCTGAACAGCATGGGCCCGTCCGAAAACCCAGAACTCTGGGCGTTCCTCGCATCGTTGCACCGCGGCGAGACCCTTACCGGGACGGTCACGGCGACGGAACCGTTCGGGGTGTTCGTCGCTCTGGACGACGGGCCCGTCCACCCCGTCTTTCCCGGGGTCGGGTTCATCACGATCCCCGAACTGTCCTGGCACCGGATCGAAGCGGTGTCGGACGTCGTCGCGGTCGGGCAGCGCGTCTCCTGCGCGTTCCTCGGGTCCGACGCCTGGAATCTGGAGGCCCGGCTGTCGTTGCGGGCGATGCGGCCGGACCCGTTCGAGGAATTCGCCGACCGCACACCGGTGGGCCGGCGCCTGGACGGGCGGGTCACGACACTGCTCCCGTTCGGCGCCCTCGTGCGGGTCGCCGACGGGGTCAACGGCCTTGTCCACCTTCGAGAACTCGCATGGACGCCCGTGGAAAACCCCGCGGAGGTCGTCGAGGTCGGTGACGAGATCTCCGTCGCCGTCACCGAAATCGACCGGGCGCGACGCAGGCTGACCCTGTCCCGACGACACCAGGGCCGACCATGAGCCCATTCTAATACCGGTACAGTTAGACCGGTATAGTTATTGGAAGCACCCGAGAGGCCCCCGCATGATTGAGATCCTGAGCCGCCCCCTGCTCGACCGGGCGAAAGTTACCGGTGCGCTGGTCGGCGACATCCTGCAGACACTGAAGCGCCGCAGCACGGTCGGCGTGAACCTCCTGGACATCGACCAGTGGGCCAAGGAAATGATCACAGAGGCGGAGGCGCAGTCCTGCTACGTCGACTACGCCCCCTCCTTCGGGCGTGGCCCCTTCGGTCATTACATCTGCACAGCCGTCAACGACGCCGTGCTCCACGGACGACCCCACAACTACACGCTGGCCGACGG
The DNA here is from genome assembly GCF_053606205.1 of Streptomyces sp. NPDC055239. Lineage (NCBI taxonomy): Bacteria > Bacillati > Actinomycetota > Actinomycetes > Kitasatosporales > Streptomycetaceae > Streptomyces > Streptomyces sp. NPDC055239. The sequence continues at coordinate 214,235 of NZ_JBSGRD010000013.1, forward strand.
CGATCTGCTCACACTCGACCTGGCCATCTCCAAGGGCGGAGTGGCCGCGGACGCCGCCATCAGCTTCCTGGTGGGGAAGGCCAGGCCCGCGGAGAGCGTCGCGATGATCGAGACAACCGAACGCGCGCTCGCCGCGGGGATCGCCGCTGCCAAGCCGGGGGCGCGCATCGGCGATCTCTCCCACGCGATCGGCACGGTCCTCGGCGAAGCGGGCTACCCGATCAACACCGAGTTCGGCGGTCACGGCATCGGCTCGACCATGCACCAGGACCCGCACGTCGCGAACACCGGACGGCCCGGACGTGGATACAAACTGCGCCCTGGACTCCTTCTGGCCCTGGAGCCCTGGGTCATGGCCGACACCGCCACGCTCGTCACCGATGCCGACGGCTGGACGCTGCGCAGTGCGACAGGCTGCCGGACCGCACACAGCGAGCACACCATCGCCATCACCGACGACGGAGCCGAAATCCTCACCCTGTCCGAGCAGGCACGGTCGTAACAGTCACGGTCTCGCCCCCGGGCACGACGACACGTCCGTATTCGCTGGAGTCCTGAGTGCCCTGCTCAGCGGAAGGGGCACCGCCGTCGCGTCACGCGACGGCGGTGCCCTCGAGCTCGACCAGCTGGCCGGGGACGGCCAGTCGCGTCACCCCGAGCATCGTGGTGGTCGGCGCGACCCCGGCCGCGCCCAACCGCGCCGCAAGGACGCCGTAGTGCGGGAAGAGCTGATCGACGTCGGTCGTGTAGACGTTGAGCCGGACGAGGTTCGCGAGAGACATGCCGGCCTCACCGAGCACGGCCTGCAAGTTGTCGACGCTCAGCGTCAACTGCGCCGCCATGTCACCGTCATGCTGGGGCTTGCCGTCGCCGTCCATCGCGGTCTGCCCGGAGATGTACAGGGTCCGGGTGTGCCCGGAGACGACCTCGCCCTGGTTGAAGCCCATCTCCGCCGACCACGTCACCGGGTTGACCGCAGTTCGTTCCACTGCCACTTCAGCTCCATTCGGTCCATCGCGAGTACGCACGTCCATCGGCTCGGTAGCCGCCAGCTCTGACGTCGCGTCAACGAGCCTGCCAACAAATCACGACACCCTCCGTCATGTATTCCGCTAACGTTCTCGGATGCGTGCCGACCGGCTGGTCTCCCTGGTGCTACTGCTGCGCCGGCACGGCCGACTGACAGCGGACGCGCTGGCCCGCGAGCTTGAGGTGTCCACCCGCACCGTGCTGCGCGACATCGAGGCGCTGTCCACGGCGGGCGTCCCGGTCTACGCCGAACGCGGCAGGCACGGCGGTTTCGCCCTTCTTCCCGGTTTCCAGACCGAGCTCACCGGACTGAACCACGACGAGGCCCTCGCCTTGCTGACCGCCGGATCGGGGCGCGGCGAGCAGGTGTTCGGCCTCGGCTCGGCGCTCGCTTCGGCCATGCGGAAGGTGGTCGACGCGCTGCCCGAAAACCACCGGGCCACCGCGAGCGACGCGACCCAGCGTTTTCTCGTCGACCCGGAGACCGACCTGCTCTCACGCCGCCTGGTCACCGAGGAGGTACGCGGCACCGCAATGATCGAGGTCAGGCGCGCGGTGCTCGCCGGACACAAGCTGCGCATCCACTACGCGGCCACGGACCAGGCGGCTCAGTGGCGCACGGTGGACCCGATCGGCCTGGTCACCGTACGCGACCGCGGCTACTTGCTGGCCACGAGGTCGGGCGCGGACCGCACCTACCGGCTGTCGCGGGTGCTGGCCGCCGAGGAACTCCCCGAAACGGCACAGCGTCCCAACCGGGTTGATCTGGACCGGATCTGGCGGGAACGCTCGGCGCAGTTCCTCTCCGGCGGCGACCACATCACCGTGCTGGTACGGGTAAACCCGGCGCGGCGGGAGGACCTGCTGGACACCGCGCTGGCCGTCCGTGCGGAAGAACCCGACACCGACGGCTGGCTGCGGCTGGGGGTGACCTTCCAAGATTTCCGGCACGCCGAATGGGCGCTGTGGCAGCTCAGCACGGACGCGGAAGCCCTGGCCCCGCAGTCGTTGCGCACCTCCCTGCGCGACCGCGCCGCCGCGCTTGCCGCCCGCTACGGAGACTCACACTGAAACGAACGGTCGGGTTGGTGGCAGGAGTGTCCGTTCAGTCCAGCACTTACAGCAATTCCAGCAGGCGGTCGGCTTGCCGTTCCGCGGTGCCGGGTGGGTTCCTTGGATGGTCCGGATCGTCGAATGAGAGCAGGAACAGCCAGACCAGGGCGAGGAGCCTTCGGCACTCCCGGAGCCGGGCAGCTTCCGCGGGGGTCAGGTCGAAGTGCCCCAGGAACGCCGGGACATCAAGAGAGTGGTCCACCCAGCTCGACACATGTTCAGTGATCTCCGCCAGCTCGAAGGCGCGATCGCTGCGGCCGGAGTCCTCGAAGTCGACGACCCGGACTTTCGAGCCGTCCCAGAGGTAGTTGGCGAGATTTCCGTCGCCGGGGCCGAAGACCCGGGGCACCGATGGCTCGCCCAAAGAGCCGAGGCCCGACCCGGCCAGCCACGCCAGACCGGCGGCCATGGCCCGGGTCACAGGGCTGCCGGGGCGAGCGTGGGGGCGAGCGTGGATGTGCGCGGCCCAGGCGTCGATGTGGGCGATGAGTTCGCCTTGACGTCCAGGTCTGAGGGGGATTTCGTCAAGTGCTGACGGCGGCACGGCACTGTGCAGCGCGGTGACGGCTTCCGCCAGAGCCTTGATCTGCCGCTCGTCGATGGGGCGCCCGCGCAGAGGTGTGCCGCTCAGCCGGGACATCACCACGGTGGGCGTTGTGGCTGCGGGATCGGCGGACTCGGGCCGTGGTGCGAGCCCGGGAACGTATGTGTCGAGCAGTCGCAGGGCACGCCACTCGCGCTCGCAGCGCTCTCGATCCTCGTCGCGGAAGCGCTTGGTCACGCTGTCGGGACCCATCTCGATCGTGTGGGTGCTCCACCGGTCGGAACTCATGGGAGGCGATCCTGCCAGGTGCCAGACCTGGTCGTAGAGGGCCAGCATGTCGCGTGCTGTGCGCAGGAGTTGGGACGTAATGCCGACTGAGCACGGGGCGGCAGAGACATGGGCGCTCGCGGGTCCACCGCCCCCTCGAAGTCGGCATCCCCGCGCCCCAACTCGCTCCGGGAGCACAAGAAGCAGCGCACTCAGGACGCTCTCATCGACGCAGCCCTGCAGCTCTTCCAGGAGAACGGCTTCGCCGAGACGACGCTGGAAGAGGTCTGCGCCAAGGTCGAGGTCTCCAAACGGACGTTCTTCCGCTACTTCGACAGCAAGGAGGACGTCGCCCTGGCCCCCGGCCACGAGCTGTGGCTGACGTTCCTGAGCGAAGTCGAATCCCTCACGCCTGGCCGCAGCACCGTGTTCGTGACACTTCAGGAGGCGCTGCTCACAGCGCTGGAGAAGATGACAGAGCCACGCTGGGCGGAACGAGCTGCTGCGACCGCATCAGCAACGAAACCTGGCGGACGCTCTGCGCCAGGCTCAATCTGACCGATCCGGAAGACCTACGCCCGCGCCTGGCACAGGACCTCCTCGTCGCCGCGTTCCACTCCGCCATGGAGCAGTGGGCGAAGCAGCCGGGCCCGAAGACCATCCCCGGCCTGCGCTCCCGCCTGAAGGAGACGCTCACCTCGGCATCACAGGTCACCACCTACACCGGCGCCCCCGCCTCGTGACCTCAGTGATGAGCAACGTGATAGTGACCATCGCGCTGATGCCGAGGGCAAGCCAGTAGAGGTGTCCGTGGCCGTTGCGGTGCAGCCGCAAGAACAGGGCACCGCCGCACAGCGCGCCCAGTGCTTCGCCGACGCTCCAGCAGACTTGGCGAAGGTTGAACACCTCCAGGCGGGATCCGATCGAGAGCCCGGCGAAGGCTGTACTGACCGTGGAGTGGAAGAACGGTTCGGCGAGAGTGAACAGAGCGATGGCGATGATGATGGCGGGTGCGGACGGCAGACCGGAACCGAGCACCAGCATCGCGCCGCCGAAGCCCAGGGACGCCGCGCCTACGAAGACGAACGAGGGCACACCGCGGCCCATCAGCCGAGCCATCACCGCGGTGGCGGGGGCCTGCAGCACCACAATGCCGACCGCGGGAGCGGCGAACAGCGCCGCACGCATCGACGCGGAGGCTATTTCGTCGGCAAGCAGAAGCACCAGCGCGGACGAGAGCTGGGCATACAAGAAGGTGCCGACAAACGTTGCGACCACGGTTGCTCTCGCAGTGGTCTCCCGCAGGCTCTTGTGCAGCGTCGTCCTGCTGACCGGCCATCGGGTCGCGCTGACCGGCGTACGAAGGACAGGACTTGCCCCGCAGAGCAGCGAGGCGCCGGCCAGCAGGTAGCAGCCTGCGACGACAGCGAACAGCAGCCGCGCGTCGCCGTCACGGTAGGCGGCCATGGCCAGGAACGGCCCGATCGAGGCAGCGATGTTGATCGCGATCATCAGGGTGGAGTAGACACGCTGCCTGCCGACGTCGCCGGAGACGATCTCAGCGACCAGGACGCGGGACAACAGCGAGTGCACACTCATCCCCAGCCCGGCCGCCGACAGCAGCGCCAGTGTGGCTACCGCGCCGTGCATGTAGGGCAGGAGACCGAACCCCGTCGCGGTCAGAGCGGTGCCTGCGATCATCGTCGGCCGATACCGCCGCCGCGACAGCCAGCGGCTGACGAGTAGCGCCCCTGATCCAGCCGAGGCCGTGTAGCAGAACAATCCTGAGCCGGCCATGCCGGTCGCCTGCCGACTGAGCACCAGCACCAGCACTGGCATCGCCGTGTACAGGCCCAACGAGACAAGCAGATGGTGCGCGGACAGCACCAGCGTGAGCCGTCCGCGGGATGGCGGCCCCGCGACACCGGGGCGGTGCAGGCGCTGACCTTGGAAGAGGTCGGCTGGTGCTGTGGCGCGATGAGTTCCGGAGTCACTCGCACCGGAATGAGCGCAGGCATGGTTGATAGAGGCGTCTTCGGACACTGCGGCGGTCTCCCATGAGGGGAAGCGCCCACCACGAACGAAGTAAGTCAGCCGGTGGGCGAAGCGAAGTGGTCAGCGTCTGGCGCGCAGAGCAAGGCGCACCGCAGACATGCGGCGTGCACGAGCAACGCCTCCAACACTTCGCCGGGATGACCACCCGGCACCTTCAGGCATTCTCACCTCTGGCCCAAGCCCGCCGCAACAGTGCAATGCAATGGGGCTCGCACAGACAGGTGTTCAGCCCTGCGCCGGTGCGGTCGACGAGTTCTCGACGGTATCGGCGAGCCGGGCGAACGGCCATCGACGTCATCAAGGGGCACCCGGAGTTCGTCTTCCTGGACGACTCGAGCGGGACGCCCGAGCTGTACGTCCTGGGCGGCGAGGCCGACGCCGAGTACACGGAGGGCTGACCGCGCGGAGGGCTGACTGCTCGGAGAGCTGACTGCGAGAGCACCGGACACCCGCCGCGTTGCGCACTTCATGTCCGGACAAGGCCGCGACCCGGAACCACGTGGTAACTTCCGTATACAAGGTGTATGCGATCTCTGGGGGTAGTGGTGGCGTCGGGTCGGGAGAAGGCGTACGCATACCTCAAGGACACGGTGCTGACGGACCCGGCGATGCAGGGAGAGTTCCTCTCGGAGCAGGAGATCGCCGATCGGATCGGTGTCTCGCGCACCCCGATCCGCGAGGCGCTGCTTCTGCTGGCCGCCGAGGATCTGGTCGAGTTGGTGCCCAAGCGCGGCGCGCGCGTGGCGCCGTTGTCGGGGCGTGAGATCACCGAGCTGATGCAGCTGCGCGGGATCGTCGAGCGGTACGCGGCGCAGCACGTCATCGGCATAGGCCAGGCGCCGGTGCGGGAGTTGGGCGAGTTCCTCGAGCGGCAGCGCACGCTGAGCGGCCCCGACCAGGCCAAGGAATTCATCGACGTGGACCACCTCTTCCACTCGTCGCTCGTGGCGGCCGTGGGCAACGCACTCCTCGACCGGCATTACGAGGGGCTGCGCAGCCGTCAGGTGCGGGCCGGTGTCGTGGCCCTCTACAACCAGCAGGGCCGTCAGGACGCGGTGCTCGACGAGCACCGGGCGATCGTGGAGGCCCTCGCGGCCGGTGACGCGCAGGCCGCGTGCGCCGCGATCGACAGCCATCTGGAGTCGACGCTCAAGGTTCTGCTGGCCGGATAGACGGCGCGCGGCCCGACAGGGAGAGGGAGTTGCGACTCCGGTCGGCTCAGCGCGCCTCGCCCAGGCGACGATTGGCAAGGACCGGGATCTTCTCGCGGACCGTCGCGACCTCGTCGGTGTCCACCTCCGTCACCCTCAGCTCAGGACCGGCCTCCAGACGGTGGCGTACGGTCCCGTCGGGGCCGACGAGCATGCTGTGCCCCACTCCGGTGGGCGCCGTGCCCCGGGCCTCGACTCCCCCGGTGGCCGGGTCGGCCTGGCCGACGGCCGCGACCCACAGCGTGGCGTCCAGGGCGCGGGCGCGCACGAGCAGCTCCCACTGATCGACCTTGCCGGGTCCCGCGCCCCAGGAGGCCGCGAGGAGGGTCGCGGTGGCCCCGGCGTCGGCATGCGCCCGGAACAGCTCCGGGAAGCGCACGTCGTAGCAGGTGGCCAGGCCGAGTCGTACGCCGTCCACGTCGATGGTGACGACCCGCGATCCGGCGGCGACGCTGTCCGACTCGGCGTAGCCGAACGCGTCGTAGAGATGGATCTTGTCGTACGACGCTTCGACGCCGCGTCCCGTGGCCAGCAGCGTGTTGGCCACCCGGCCGCCGGGAGCAGGCGTGAACATGCCCGCCACGACGGTGATGCCCGCCGCATCGGCGATGGCGCGGATTGCGGTGGCCCAGGGGCCGTCCAGGGGTTCGGCGAGCGGCGCCAGAGGCGTGCCGAAGCAGGCCATCGACGCTTCGGGGAACACGGCGATGTCCGCGCCCGCGTCGGCCGCACGCGCGGTCCATTCCTCGATGAGGGCGAGGTTCTTGCCGGGCTCGGGTCCGGTGGTGAGCTGGCTCAGTGCGATACGCACGGTGGTCCGCCTTTCGTCGTCGGCAGGGTGTGGATGGGGGCAGTGGTCACGGGACACGGGTGACGGGCGCGGTCTCCGGCACCGTACCGGCGAGCAGTTCGTCCTCCTTCTCGGCATGCGAGGAATCCCGGCCCAGGCAGAGCCCGATGAGGGTCACGGCCGCCGCCGCGGCGAGGTAGAGCGCCAGCGGGACCCAGCTGTCGTAGGAGCTGAGCAGGGCGGTGAAGAGCAGCGGGGCGATCGCTCCGCCGATGAGGCCCGCGAGGGTGTAGGCGAGCGACGAGCCGGTGTAGCGCAGGCGGGGTGAGAACTGCTCGGCGACGAAAGCCGCTTGCGGACCGTACATGAAGGAGTGGATGGCCAGGGCCACCACGACGCCGCACACGAGCAGGACCCAGCTGTCGCCGTCGACCACGAGGAAGAACACGAACGGCCACGCCCCCGCGGCGAGGGCCGAACAGCCGTACAGGAGGCGCCGGTTGACCCGGTCGGACAAGGCGCCGGCCAGGGGGATGAGGAAGATCTGCAGGGAGGAGCCGAGCAGGACGGCCGTCAGGGCGGAGCCGCGGCTCATGCCCAGTTCGTCGGTGGCGTAGGTGAGGACGAACACGGTGAACATGGCGTACAGGACGTCGGGGGCGACCCGGCTGAGGATCGCGGCGCACAGGGCGCGGGGCTGGGTGGTGAAGACCTCGCGGATCGGCGCCTCGGGCCGGGATTCCTCGGCCTCCATGGCCTTGAAGACCGGGGTCTCCTCCAGCTTCGCCCTGATCCACAGGCCGAAGGCGACCAGGACGCCGGAGAGCAGGAAAGCCACGCGCCAGCCCCAGGACAGGAACTGCTCCTCGGTCAGGAGCACGCCCAGAGCCGCGAGGACGCCGTTGGCCAGGAGGTTGCCCGCGGGCGGTCCGATCTGCGCGGCGGAGGCGTAGAAGCCGCGGCGGCGCGGGTCGCCGAACTCGCTGGACAGCAGGACCGCGCCGCCCCATTCGCCGCCGACGCCGACGCCCTGCGCGAACCGGAGGAGGACCAGGGCGATGGGCGCGGCGACGCCCGCGGTGCCGTATGTGGGCAGGACCCCGATGAGGAACGTGGCCACACCGATGAGGACGAGGGTGGCGATGAGGACTTTCTTGCGGCCGATCACGTCGCCGAGCCGGCCGAAGACGAAGCCGCCCAGCGGGCGTGAGACGTAGCCGACGGCATAGGTGGAGAACGCCAGGAGGGTGCCGGTGAGGGGATCCTCCGAGGGGAAGAAGAGATCGCCGAAGACGAGTGCCGCGGCGGCGGAGTAGACCGCGAAGTCGTACCACTCCAGAGCGGTCCCTGTGAGGCTGGCGAAGAAGGCCCGGCGGATGCCGGAGCGGCCCGGCGAAACCGCCGGCGGGCCCTGAGGGGTGTGCTGCATGCTTCCCGATCCTTGCGTCGAGGGGACATCGACCTGGACATCGACCTTCCGGCATACTTCTTGTATACAGGTCGTATGCGCAACCCCCGCGCCGGAAGTTAACCGTGTCGAAACCCGCCCCCTTTGGAGTGCCCATGACCGTGCTGACCTTCGAACTCCCCGACGGCTCCACCCGTGATGTAGACGTCGTGCAGTTGCTCAACGCCGGATACGCGGGGCGTCAGCAGGCGGACGTCGCCGCGCACGTCGCCGAGCTCGCCCTGCTCGGGGTGCCCGCGCCGTCGGTGACCCCGGCGCTCTACCCCGTCTCCCCCTACCTGGCCCAGCAGACCGACCGGGTCGCCGCCCCGCACGCCCGTACATCGGGCGAGGCGGAATGGGCCCTGGTCGTCGCGGACGACGGCGAGCTGCTGCTTACCGCCGCCTGCGACCACACCGACCGCGACCTCGAGGTCCACGGCGTGGCCTGGAGCAAGAACGCGGCCCCCGACGTCCTGGCCCGCCAGGCCTGGCTCCTGACCGACGTCGAGGCGCGCATCGACGAACTGACCCTGCGCGCCTGGGTCACCTACGACGACGGCAGGGAGACCCGGATCCAGGACGGCACGCTCGGCGAACTCCTCACCCCCGGCTACTGGACGGACGTACTGCGCGAACGCGGCGGCCTGACACCGGGCACCGTCCTGATCTCGGGCACCATCCCCATGGCCGACGGCGTGGACCAGTTCGCCGACGGCTGGCGCGTGGAGCTGGGCGACCCCACCACCGGCAACACGATCCGCCTCGCCTACGAGGTGGTACCTCTCCCCCGGCCCATCGGCTGACCACACGCTCGGTTCATTCCGCCGCGTGCCGCGCGAACGGCGCGGCGGCCATCGCCCTACAGCGGCGGGGCCGGGCGCGTCGAAGTCCTCGAGCGCACCCCGGAGTTCACCGAGATCGGCGTCGGTATTTCCCTGTGGCCGAACGCGCCGCGCGCACTGGAGGCGCTCGGTCTCGCCGATGCCGTCCGGTCGCTCGGCGGCGGCGGGTCCGAAGACCTGACGCCGTTCACGCGGTCAGTCCGCCGGGCCGCCGCCGAGTCCGATCTCGTTGCCGTCCGGGTCACGGAAGGTGGCCTTGCGGACGCCGTTGGCGTAGGTCTCGCGCACGTCCGGTTTCAGGCCCCGCTCGGCGATCCGGGAGATGCGGGCATCGAAGTCCTCGACGAAGACGGTGTGCAGGGCGTGCCCGGCGTGCTCGGGCCGCACCTCGATGAACACGTACCGGTGCTCGGCGAGCTCCCACACCGCCTCGGTGTCGTTGGGCAGGAAGGTCGGCGGCGAGCCGAGCAGTCGCTCGTACCAGGCCACCGCCACGGTGTAGTCGCGGACGGGAATGCCCGCGAACAGGTCTACGGTCATGACGTCTACGGTCATGGCGCCATGCTAAGCACGCCGACGCCCGCGCGCGGGTCGGCGCAGCCATCCGCCTCATCTCGTCCGTGACGTACGCGAACGCCTGAGAGCCAAGGGCAGGCCGTGGGCGGCACGTTGACGGCCCTTGGCACGCGAGTATCCGATTTTCACTTGTCCCGAAGATCGTTCCATTGGAGGCTACGGGCATGCCAAATCAGCCGACATTCGTATTCGTCCATGGCGCCTTCGCGAACTCGTTCTCGTTCGCGCCGCTGCAGGCCGAGCTCGCCCTGCTCGGACACCGTTCGGTTGCGCTCGACCTTCCGGGGCACGGGTTCGGGGCGACCTTCGCCGCGGCCTACCAGGCGCCTCAGGATCTCGACGCGCTCGCCGCCGAGCCGGGCGGCATCAAGGGGGTCACCCTTGCCGACAACGCGGCCCACGTGGTCGAGGTCCTGGAGCGGGCGAAGCAGAACGGGCCGGTCATCCTCGTCGGACACAGCAGGGGCGGCGCCACGATCACGGCGGTCGGAAACGCCCGGCCCGACCTGATCGACCGGATCGTCTACGTCTCCGCCTGGTGTCCCGTCGACCTGGACGTGGGCGACTACTACGCCGAGCCGGAGATGGCAGACGTCGACGCGGGTGCCTTCGCCGCCGCACTGGTCGGGAACCCGGCCGAGCTCGGTCTGCTCCGGGTCAACTTCCGGACCGCCGCACCCGAGACGCTCGCCGCGATGAAGCAAGCCCTCTCCGCCGACCTCACCGATGACGAGTTCCGTACGTTCCTGAACACCTTCCAGCCCGATGAGAACCTCGATGTCGGCACGTCGGCCGACCGGGCCCAGGCGTCGACGTGGGGTCGCATTCCCAGGACCTATGTGCGCCTGGCCGACGACACCAGCGTGCCGCCCGCCGTGCAGGACCGCATGATCCGCGAGGCCGACGCGCTCACGCCCGACAACCCCTTCGACGTCGGGACCCTCGAGTCGAGCCACCTGAGCTGGCTCGTCCACCCGAAGCCCGCAGCCAAGTTGCTCGGGGCACTCGCGGAGCGCTGACGGTCCACTTCTCGTCGCCGCGGTACGTGATGAGGTTCGGCGAGGTGTCCGCGCCGAACCCCGTCACTGCCTTCCATAACTGCCTTCACGGATGCTGACCGGGTCCTCGATCGTTCCCGGCGAGTCTGCTGGGTGACAGGTCCGTCGGATCCTCGTCCGCTTCGAGGAGCGTGTCGGCCGGGCCGATGATGAGCGGGTCCGCCTCTCCCACCGCGTCTTTGTCCATCGCCGCGTAGTCGACGCGCAGCAGCAGATGCCGGATGGCCTCGAGCCGCCCGCGGCGCTTGTCGTTGAACTTGATCACCGACCAGGGCGCGTGGACGGTGTCCGTGGCACGGAACATCTCCACCTTGGCGTGGGTGTAGGCGTCCCACAGATCGAGCGAGGCCAGGTCCGTGGGCGAGAGCTTCCACTGGCGTACGGGATCGACCTGGCGGATCGCGAAGCGTGTGCGCTGTTCCGCGCGGGAGACGGAGAACCAGAACTTGACGAGGATCATGCCGTCATCGGTGATCATCTTCTCGAACAGCGGGGCCTGCCGGAGGAAGTCCTCGTACTGTCGTGGGGTGCAGAAGCCCATGACGGGCTCGACGCCGGCCCGGTTGTACCAGGAGCGGTCGAAGAAGACGATCTCCCCCGCGGCAGGCAGTTGTGCGACATAGCGCTGGAAGTACCACTGGCCCGCTTCCCTTTCCGTGGGCTTGTCGAGGGCCACGATGCGGGCCCCTCGGGGGTTGAGGCGCTCGGTGAAGCGTTTGATCGTGCCGCCCTTGCCCGCGGCATCGCGTCCCTCGCACACGATCACGATGCGCCGGCCATCCTCGCGCACCGACCTCTGCAGCTTCAGGAGCTCGATCTGCAGGATCCGCTTCTGCCGCTCGTAGGCCTTCCGCCTGAGCTTCTCCGTGTAGGGATAGTTCTCCTGCCAGGTCCGCAGCGGCCCTCCCTGCCCGTCGCGCAGCACCGGGCGCTCCGGCCGGGCCTCGTCCACCGACAACCCGTCCAGCAAGCCCTCCCCGTCCTTGTCGTCCGATGCCACGCCGTCTCCTCCCGTCGACACGTGCCACCATCTTTCTACTTCGCCCGCCATTGAGCACTACTCCGTGGAGATCGGGCCTGTGTGCCCATGTGCCTGCGCCCCACCCGTCGCCGCCCCGTTCACAGCAGCTCTTTCAGCCGCCGCAGGCTCCGCTCCCCCTCCCGTCGTACGCCGAGCGGCACCAGCGCGGCACGCCCCGGCACCCGTACCCCGCCGGTGAACGCCACCCGAGTGCCTTCGCCGTCCGGGGCCGCGGCGACGCCGAGCAGCAGGAACCGGCTCTGCAGCCAGCACCAGCCGGGCCGCTGTTCCCCGCGCAGCCGGGCCCGCATCCCGTACTTGCTGCGAGCCAGCGCCTCCACCCTCGCGCCGTCCCTCCGTACGACCCTGAGACCGCGCATGTCGGGCACGATCTGCCCGAAGGCGCCCTCCAGATCGACCAGCAGGGCCCTTACGTCATCGCACGGAGCCGCCACGTATCCCTTGGTGACATGGGCGCCGGGGATCGCGGCGGCGAGCACGTGCAGTCGCCGCACCGGGTCCAGGTCCGCGGTGGGCCATCCGCTGGTCGTGTCATGTCCGTTCATGAGGTCCACGCCTTCCGGAAGGTGTCGCGTGCTCGGTGCAGCCGGGACTTGACGGTGCCGACGCGGATGTCGAGCAGTTCGGCCGCGGTCCGCTCGTCCAGGCCCTCCACGTCACGCAGGACGAGTACCGCCCGGTGCTCCGGGGACAGCCGCTCCAGTACGTCACTGATGTCGGCGGCGAGTTGGGGGTCACCCCGTGAGGGCAGGGTGCTCAGGTCGGCGGGCACCGCACGGGCGGAGCGCCGGGCGAGCCGGACGGCTTCGCGCACCGCGATGGCACGGACCCAGCCGTACAGAGCCGCCGGTTCCTTGAGGGAACGCAGCGAACGGAACACCGCCACGAGGGCCTCCTGCGCGGCGTCCGGCCCTTGGTCCAGAGCGATGGGCCCGCAGATGCGACCTACGTAAGGGGCGAGTTGGTCCAGCAGCTCGGCCATGGCCAGCGTGTCGCCGCGCTGCGCCGCCCGTACCCGGCGCGCCGTTTCCTCATCGGACACGTACGGCGTCTTCCTCACGCATGGTGTTCTCCGGCAGGGCGGCGCCCCGCCGGAGGGCCGGTGCCTCGCGACGGGCGACCCGGAGCGCGGCACCGCACAGCAGCGCGCAGAGCGGGGTGTAGAGACCGAGGTTGAGCCAGTAGAAGACGGACCCGGTGTCCTGCGCGAAGAGCCAGTAGATGCCAGCCAGCGTGCGCAGGCACAGCCCGCCCGCCACGGCGACTGTTACCAGCCGGAGCAGGCGGTGCGGGCGCCGGGACTGGGCGACGACGAGGCCCGCGGCCGTCAAGAGGAGCGCGGCGAGCGGCAGGACGACCGGCGGGGTGAACGGCGCCTCGCTGCCCAGGACCGCGTACGACAGACTCTCCTGGTCGTCGGCGGGCCAGGTGGAGCCGGTCGCCCAGTAGAGGTGGAACAACGCGTCCACGGTGAGCACCGAGGCGAGCACTGCGGCGGCTCGCTGTGCCGTGCGGTCGGGCATGAGGCCTCCTGTGTCGGGAATCGATACCCACCAGAGGAGGCCTCCGCGGCAAACGTTCCCGCGGATGTGCCGGATTCTGTCGGCGGAAGAGCCTCGACCGGCTCATCGAAGGGGGTTCATCGATCAAGCACGAGCAGCAGTGTTCGCGGTCCCCGGTCCCCGGTCCCCAAATTATCTTGCTCGGGCGAAGGCAGGGGAGTCGAAGATGGGCGCATAAGACCCACAAGGCGCGCAGGACACGGCCGAGCGGCTGCGGGCGGTCAGTGGTGAGTTGTCGGACCCACCTGCTGGGGTTCCGTGTCTTCGGCGTGGCCATCGGCACCCCGCGCGCCGCCGACCTGTTCCGCGTGATCTGCCCCGGCCCGCTCCTCCTTCCGCACCCCGGTTCCAGTGCGCTGAAACCGTCGTGAAACCCCGCTGAATGCGCCATGCCGCAACCTCTGCGGCATGACCACCACCACATCTCACTCGCTCGCCATCGCGGCGCACGGGCTGCGCAAGGCTTACGGCGACAAGACCGTCCTGGACGGCATCGACCTGGCCGTCCCGGAAGGCACGATCTTCTCCCTGCTCGGCCCGAACGGCGCGGGCAAGACCACCGCCGTCAAAATCCTCTCCACCCTCATCACGGCCGATACGGGCGACCTGCACGTCGGCGGCCACGATCTGGCCACCGCCCCGCAAGCCGTGCGGGCCGAGATCGGCGTCACCGGGCAGTTCTCCGCCGTCGACGGCCTGATCACCGGCGAGGAGAACATGCTCCTCATGGCCGACCTGCACCATCTCCCCCGCCGTGAAGGGCGCAGGGTGGCCGCCGAGTTGCTCGAGCGCTTCGACCTGACCGAGGCCGCCCAGAAGCCCGCTTCCACCTACTCCGGCGGCATGAAACGCCGCCTGGACATCGCCATGACCCTGGTCGGCGACCCCCGGATCATCTTCCTCGACGAGCCCACCACCGGCCTCGACCCCCGCAGCCGCCACAACATGTGGGCCATCATCCGCGAGCTCGTCTCCGGCGGGGTGACCGTCTTCCTCACCACCCAGTACCTGGAAGAGGCCGACCAACTCGCCGACCGCATCGCGGTGTTGAGCGACGGCAAGATCGTGGCCGAGGGAAGCTCCGACGAGTTGAAGCGGCTCATCCCGGGCGGGCACGTACGGCTGCGCTTCACCGACCCGGACGCGTACCGGTCCGCCGCCTCCCTCCTGCGCGAAGTCACCCGGGACGACGAAGCTCTGTCGCTGCAGATCCCCAGCGACGGCAGCCAGCGTGAGCTGCGCTCCGTCCTCGACCGGCTCGACTCCGCCGACATCGAGGCGGACGAGCTGACCGTGCACACCCCCGACCTCGACGACGTCTTCTTCGCCCTGACCAGCGGCACCGACCGGCCCACCGACCAGACCGTCAACCAGACCACCAACGAGCGCAAGGAGGTTGTCCGTTGAGCTCCCTGCCCCTCGCCGTACGCGACTCGTCCACGATGCTGCGCCGCAACCTCCTGCACACACGGCGCTACCCCTCCCTCACCCTGAACATCCTGCTGACGCCGATCGTCCTGCTGCTGCTCTTCGTCTACGTCTTCGGCGACGTGATGAGCGCGGGCATCGGTGGTGGCGGTGCGGACCGCTCCGACTACGTCGCCTACCTCGTCCCCGGCATCCTGCTGATGACCATCGGCGCAACGCCGGCCGGGACCGCGGTGTCCGTCTCCATGGACATGACCGAGGGCATCATCGCCCGCTTCCGTACGATGGCCATCCACCGCGGCTCCGTACTCATCGGCCATGTCGTCGGAAGCGTGCTGCAGGCGGTCATGAGCGTGACCCTTGTCGGCGCCGTCGCCGTGGCCGTCGGGTTCAGGTCCACCGACGCCACGGCTCTGGAGTGGCTGGCGGCGTTCGGTCTGCTTGTGCTGGTCGCCACGGCGTTCACCTGGATCGCGGTCGGGATGGGCATGGCAAGCCCGAATCCGGAGGCGGCCAGCAACAACGCGCTGCCGCTGATGATCCTTCCGCTCATCTCCAGCGCCTTCGTCCCCGTCGATGCCATGCCGGGCTGGTTCCAGCCCCTCGCCGAGCACCAGCCGTTCACCCCGGCCATCGAGACCCTGCGCGGTCTGCTCCTCGGCAGCGAGATCGGCGACAACGGCTGGATCGCCGTCGCCTGGTGCATCGGTCTCGCGGTGCTCGGCTACTTCTGGTCGACGTCGTTGTTCAACCGCGCCCCGGAGTAAGCGCGCGGGCCGCCTCCCACAGCTCGTCCCGCTCCAGGGCGGCGTACCGCGCCACCGCGTCGACGTACGCCGCCCGGTCGGCGTCCTCGGCGGCCTGCCGGGCGCGGGCCTGCGACATCGTCGGCTGGAACTCGCGCGGCACCCGAAGCCGTTCGGCCAGCGCGATCATGCGCACGCCGGAGGTCTCCCCGGACGCGAGAGCCGCCATGCCGAGCGCGTGCAGCACCGTCCCGAACACGGGGAGCTCCACGGGCGAACGGGGCGGGCCGCCGAGCAGCGTGCCCAGCCGTCGGCGCAGCCGGTCGAGCGGCTGCGCCACGAGTGCGAGGCGACCGGCGTGCGCGTGCGCCGTCACCGCCGCCGACTGGATCTGCAGCGCCCATGGGTCGAGCCAGGGGTCGCCGCCGTGCAGCGAACCGGCCTCGGGCATCCGCTCCAGGGCGCTGCGCCACAGGGCCAGTCCGACATCCGCAAGACCCCGGGCGAGTGCGATCTCGGCGCGGGCGCCGAGGTCGGGGCTGTAGAAGGCATCCTCCTGCGGGGTGTTGTCGCCCGCCGCCCGCCTCAGCCAGTACTCGGCCTCGTCCGGGTCTCCGCGCTGCAGACAGGCGAGGACGAGGGCCGAGCGGATGCCGATGTAGTCGTGCTCGTCGCCGAGCCGCGGCAGTTCTGCCAGCGCCGCCTTGAGGTGCTCGTACGCGTCAGAGCCCTGCCCCGTCCGCAGGCTCAGCTCGCTCAGCCGGGAGTGGCCCATGAGCTGCATCGACGGATTGTCGACCGGAGTCAGCGCGGCGATCGTCCGGCGGGCCGATGCGAGCGCGCGGTCGATGTCGTGCTCGTACTCCCAGACGTAGGTGGCCACGCACTCGGCGATACCCGCGACCAGCGGCTGGGTGCTCGCGCAGAGCGTGTGCAGCACGTCGTAGTCGGGGGGCCGCATCTCGGGGACCGCGCTCAGCACTGCCGCGACGGCACGTGGCAGCGTGTCCGGCGGGGCGGCGGGTAGCCGCCGGAGGGTGACGAGCTGGCGTACGGCACGCGGGCCGTGGTTCATGAACAGGCCCGCCGTGCACAACACCGCGGCGGCGCGGGCGACTTCGACGTACTCGGGTCCCGGGTCGTAGTGCGACAGCGGCGGGCCGGTGTCCGCCGCGAGGGTCGCCAGGCGCGGGTAGTTGGAGTCGGTGGCCCACAGAGCGGCGAGGACGGCGGTGAGGGCGGCGGTGGCGGGGCCGTCCGCGCGCGCCAGGGCGTGCCGCAGGGCCGGTACGAGGTTGTCCTGCTCGGCCCTGATCCGTTCCCGGGCGGCCAGTGGCCGTGAGCCGAAGAGCGCGTCGTGGTAAGCGACTCCGAAGTCCCGCGCCCAGGTGAGGAACCTGCCGATGGCCTCGCAGTCCTCCCCGGCTTCCGCGCGGCGGGCCGCACTGAACTCGCGTACGGTCTCCAGCATCCGGAACCGCACGCCGACCGGGGTGTCGGCGACGGTGAGCAGCGACTGACCGGCCAGCTGTTCGAGCAGGAACAGCGCGTCCTCGCCGAGGACCTGCTCCGCCGCTTGACCGCAGAACCCTCCGGGGAAGACGGACAGCGTGCGCAGCGCCGCTCTGGCGTCCTGCCCGAGCAGGTTCCAGCTCCACTCCACGACCGCGTGCAGCGTGCGGTGGCGCTCGGGCACGTCCCGCGCCCCGCCGCGCAGGAGTGCGAACCGGTCGCCGAGGCGGCGTGCGATGTCCGGTACCGAAAGGACCCGCACCCGCGCCGCCGCCAACTCCACGGCGAGCGGAAGACCGTCGAGGTGACGGCACAGCTCGGCCACCGCGTCCGGCGGCAGCCGCACGCCGCTCCTGGCGGCACGGGCCCGCTGCGTGAACAGCTCGACCGAGGTGTCGGGAGCTAGCTCCGGCAGCGCGTACACCGCCTCCGACGTGAGGTCCAGCGGGGCCCGGCTCGTGGCGAGCACCCGCAGCTCCTTCGAGGACGAGACCAGGGCCTGTACGAGGTCGGCGGCGCCCCGGATGATCTGCTCGCAGTTGTCGAGGACCAGCAGAGCGGGCCCGGGGCCGAGCACGCCGAGGATGCCGGACACCGGGTCGGCGGTGGTGTGGCCGCTCACGACGCCGTGTCGCCCCTCGCCCGCGCCGAGCGCGGCGGCCACCTCTGTGGCCACGTCCTCGTCCGCGGTGACTCCGGCGAGCGGCACGAAGTGCACCACGCGCTGCTCGGCCCGGCGGCTGACGGCGTGTGCGAGCCGGGTCTTGCCGAGGCCTCCGGGCCCGATGACGGTGACGGCGCGGGAGGCGCCCAACAGCCGCTGCACCGCCGTGATGTCCTCGTCACGGCCGATGAGCGGGTTCGGCTCGTGCGGCACGCCGTGCCTGACCACGGGTGCCTCGCCGCGCAGCAGCTCCTGCTGTACGGCCTTGAGTCCGGCGCCGGGCTCCGTGCCGAGCGCCTCGCGCAGCTCGCGGCGGTACACCTCGTACCGCGTGAGCGCGGAGGACGGGCCCGCCGTGGCCGCCTCGCCGCGCAGCGACTCGGCGAGGACTTCCTCGTCGCGCGGATGCTCCGAGGCGGCCATGGCCAGCGGCCCTGCCGCCTCCGCGTGCCGTCCGAGGCGGGCAAGGGCGAGCGCCTGCGCGCGGACGAGCGCGCCGCGGACGGGGGCGCGTTCGGCGCGCAACGCGGCTACGGGGTCGTCGGGATCGGCTGCCCCGGCAGGGGTGCCTCCCCACAGCGCGAGCCCGGCATCGGCCGCGGCCAGCGCCCCCGCGTGGTCCCCGGCCCTGGCCCGCTCCGCGCTCACGGCGGCGTGCCGCAGCAGGGCGGAGCTGTCGATCCGGTGCTCGGCGAGAGTGAGCCGGTAGCCGGTCGGCGTGCTCGCGATGACGTCGGCGCCCAGCTGCGCCCGCGCCCTGGACACGAGGACCTGCAACGCCTTCCCCGGCCGCTCCGGCAACGCGTCCGGCCACAGCCCCGCCACCAGCCGCTCCGAGCTGCGCCCCGTGCCCAAGTCGCCCGCGAGCAGCGCAAGGAGGCCGCGAAGAAGAGGTGCTGTGACCTCCTGCCCGCGATAGGCGACACGCGGCAGCAGGGTCAGGTCGGTGGTCACCCGTGCAGATTAGCCAAGGCGTCGACCGCCACCGTCGGCACGTCTTCCCGAGGCAGGGGCGGCAGAAAGCCGGAAGGCGGTCAGGGAGTGTCCCCGGACCAGTCCAAGCGACGCCGGTCGCCGGGGCGCGGGTCGTACATCGCCCGGCCGCCGGCGCCGAAATGGCCGAGCTCCGTGGGCAGGGCGACGCCCGTGTCCATCTCGCCCTTCGTCCAGCCTGTGACGTCGAGCAACAGCCCGTCCAGTGGCCCGCCGACCAGCTCGGCATAGTCCCGTCCCGGCTGTGGGCCCTGCCGGGGGTCGTCATGGTCCTGGCCGTAGACCCGGCCGCGCAGCAACTCCTCATCCCTGTCCATGCGTCCCACACTCCCAGCCACCACTGACAATCCCGGCCCGCTCAGGCTCGCGGCGGGAGCAGGTCACTCACCACCCGGCAGCGGCAACGGCAGCTCCGGATGGTGACGCAGGGCCTCAAGAACGGCGCGCACCGCCGCGCGAGGCGGTGAGCCGCGGCGGATCGCTGCCGTGATCGTGCGCGTCACCGGAGTGGCGAGTTCCCTGGTGACGACGTCGTAGCGGCGGTCGACCGCGAGGCCGGGAAGGAGCGCGATCGACAGTCCGGCCTCGACGTGTTGCAGGGTCATCATGTAATTGCTGAACCGGCACACCACCCGCGGCTCGAAGCTCGATTGACGGCAGAGTCGTAGCGCGAGATTGGCCATGTACGACTGCGGTATGTCGAACGCCCACGGCTCGTCCGCGTAGGCCGCGAGGTTCACGGCACCGCGACCGACCGCGGGATGCCCGGGCGGGACCACAAGGAGGACCGGGTCCATGGCCAGCGGCACGAGGTCGAGGTCCGGCCCCAGCGGCAGCTCGTCGAAGTCCGTGGTCGTGATGATGATGTCCGCGTCACCGCCCCGCAGCGCGGGCATGCTGGCGTGCGGTTCCAGCTCGAGGAGTTCGACGTCGAGGTGCGGATGCTCGCGTGCGAGGCGGCTCACCGCGGGCACGGCCATCGAGTGGATCGCGCTCTGGAACGCCCCCAGGCGCACAAGACCGGCCGGTTCCTCGCCGAACCCGCGCAGCTCCGCCTCCACGCTGTTCATGTGGTCGAGGATCGCCCGCGCCCGCCGCGCCAGGATCAGCCCGGCCGGGGTCAGCCGCACGCGGCGCCCCGTTCGTTCGAGCAGTTGTGTGCGCGTCTCCGTCTCGAGGACGGCGAGCTGCTGAGACACGCTCGACGGGCTCAGATTTGCGGCTTGGGCGACCGCCCGCACGGTGCCAAGGGTGTCGAGCTGGCTCAGGAGCCGCAGCCTCCAGGGGTTCATCACGCCCTCATTGTTGTGCGGTTTTCCCGAACAGGAAAGCCGGATCAGTGAGATGGACGTGTCGCTCGACCGCCGCCTACCGTCGGCGGCATGACCACTTCGACCAGTGCCCTTCCGTCCGCCGAGGCCTTCTGGGCCGACAGCGACAAGCATCTCGTGCGCTACGGCGGCGAGTTCACCCGCGAGATCATCGACCGTGCCGCCGGGAGTTTCCTGTTCACCGCGGACGGCCGCAAGATCCTCGACTTCACCTCGGGCCAGATGAGCGCGATCCTCGGCCACTCGCACCCGGAGATCGTCGCGACCGTCCAGCGGCAGGTGTCGACCCTCGACCATCTCTTCAGCGGCATGCTCAGCCGCCCCGTGGTCGACCTCGCCCGGCGACTCTCCGACACACTGCCCGCGCCGCTGGAGAAGGCGTTGCTCCTGACGACCGGCGCCGAGTCCAACGAAGCCGCGATCCGCATGGCCAAGCTCGTCACCGGCAAGCACGAGATCGTCTCGTTCGCGCGGTCCTGGCACGGCATGACGCAGGCCGCCGCGTCCGCCACGTACAGCGCGGGACGCAAGGGCTACGGTCCTGGGGCGCCGGGCAACTTCGCCATCCCCGTACCGAACACGTACCGGCCCGACTTCACGACTGACGACGGTTCGCTGGACTGGCGCCGCCAGCTGGACTTCGCCTTCGACCTGATCGACGCCCAGTCGACCGGCAGCCTGGCCGCGTGCCTCGTCGAACCGATTCTCAGCTCCGGCGGAATCATCGAGCCTCCCCTCGGGTATTTCGCGGCCCTGCAGGCCAAATGCAGGGAGCGCGGCATGCTGTTGATCCTCGACGAGGCCCAGACCGGCCTGTGCCGCACCGGGACCTGGTACGCGTTCGAGCGCGACGGCGTCGTCCCCGACATCCTCACGCTGTCCAAGACGCTGGGCGCGGGCCTGCCCCTTGCGGCCGTGGTGACCAGCGCCGAGATCGAGCAGGAGGCGTACGAGCGCGGGTATCTGTTCTTCACCACGCACGTCGCCGACCCGCTGGTGGCCGCGGTCGGCAACACCGTCCTCGACGTCCTGATCGGCGACAAGCTCGACGAGCGCGCGCGATCGCTCGGCACGTTCCTCCACCACGGCCTGACGGACATCGCCACGCGGCACGCGGTCGTCGGCGACATCCGCGGCCGGGGCCTGCTGGCCGGGCTCGAACTCGTCGTCGACCGCGAGACGAAGCAGAGCTCGGCCGAGCTCGGGGCGCGGGTCACCCGGCGCTGCCTCGAACTCGGCCTGCACCTGAACATCGTCCAGCTCGCCGGCATGGGCGGGGTCCTGCGGATGGCGCCGCCACTGACCGCCACCGAGGACGAGCTCTCGCTCGGCCTGACGATCCTGGACCAGGCGATCGGCGACGCCTGCGCCGCGCTCTGAGACGGCGGCTCACCGGGCCTCCGCCGGGTCACCGGTCAGGACATCCGGTCACGCGACCACGCGCAGCCAGGCCTCCGCGAGTGCGGCGTGACCGGCCGGTGTCGGGTGTACGCCGTCCGCGGACCAGTACTCCGGCCCGGTCCTCGCTGCGAGTTCGGCGAACATGTCGTCTGCGGCGATCAAATGCGCGCCGTACTCGCGGGCGAGCTCGCGCACGGCCTGGATCTTCGGGTCAAGGTCGGTGCGCCATTCCTTTCGCTCCTTCTCTCCGATGAGTGCGGCACCGGCCTCGATGACGCCGTGGACCGGCAGGAGGAACGGCTCTATGAGGATCAGCTCCGTGCCCGCATCGGCGAGGGGCGCGAGCAGTCGGCCGTAGCCCGCTGCGAACTCCTCCACGGGGATCACGTACCCCTGTGGGTCCAGCGTGTGCCATCCCATGTCGTTGACCCCGACGAGGATCGTCACCACGTCGGGGTGCGCGTCGAGCACGTCCGCCTGCCAGCGGGCTTCGAGGTCCATCACCTTGTTGCCACCGATCCCGGTGTTCAGCCAGGTGACGGGGCGGTCCGGGTGGCGGAGTCCCCATTCGCCCGCGACGCGCAGCGGGAAGCCGAAGCCGAGACCGTCCTCGCTCGCCAGCCGCCCGCAGTCGGTGATCGAATCGCCGGTGAACATCGCGGTGCTTCCCGGTCGGACAGTGATCGTCATGTGCGCTCCTTGTGCTCGGGTGAGGACTTGAACTCGGACCTCTCGAAAGGTGCCGGACCTCACCGACACCGGACCGACAGCCACCGATACGCCACCGACACCGGGACGGCACTCGGAAGGCACTCCCGCATCAGGTACCTAGTTGGTACCGTTGAGGCATGCCGTCTCTGAACGTGACTTTCACCGACGAGGAGCTCAAGGGTGTCCGCGCGGCCGCGGCAGCCGAGGGCAAGAGCCTCAAGCAGTACCTCCACGACCTCGGGGTCCGTGAAATGGAGCGCCAGAAGTTCGTCGCGGGCGCCTCCGTGTGGGCCGACCGGCTGCGGGCCGAGTTCGACACGGCCAACCCCGAGGAGATGCCGCCCTCCGCGCGTCACGAGGGGTCCGCGGCCGCCTGATGGTTCTGTACGTAGACGTCTCCTGGCTCCTGGACGTCCAGGAGTTCGCCGTCGCCCCCGAGGACATGACGGTTTCGGACTACTCCGCGCTGGTCGCCGCCGTCGCACGTCACAAGACGAAGCTGCCGACCCTGGAGTCCGCCGACCCTGACGCCGCCTGGCGCGCGGCCGCCCTGCTGCACACCATCGTGCGCCTGGAGCCCCTGCCCTACCGCAACAGCCTGTACGCGGCGTTCGTGGCCGCCCAGTACATGGACCAGTCCGGCGAGGGCATCGATCCGCCCTACGGAGCGCTCTCCGACCTCATCCGGAAGATCCGCGACAGCCGCGTCAATGTCTACGCCGTCGCCGACCAGCTCAGGTCCTGGAAGGTCTGACCCGGCCTTCACCCGCGTGCCGCGTGCCGTGCGGCGTGCGGCGTGCGGCGCAATGGCGCGATCCGGCGGCCTGACGTTCCGCTTCGCGGGTACCCGGCGCCTCGCTCTCCCGCTTTCCGCTGGACGCCGAGGAGGCCCGGATGACGTTCCACCCCTGTGAACAGCAGCGTTTCCCTCTGGAGCGGGGACAGGGCCGGTGAGGGGGCCGTCCCTGCTCTCCGGTGCGCTGGTCGGCGTAGGGCTTGCGGCGTTCGTCGACGAGATGGTGTTCCACCAGCTGCTGCACTGGCACCACTTCTACGACAAGGCGTCGAGCGACGCCGGCCTGGTCTCCGACGGGATCTTCCACGCTTTCGGCTGGCTGGCGATGGTGGCGGGCCTGTTCCTGTACGCGGATCTGTGGCGCCGGGGTGCCCGGCAGCTCACCGCCTGGTGGTCGGGCCTGTGTCTGGGGCTCGGCGGCTTCCAGCTGTACGACGGCACGTTCCAGCACAAGGCGCTGGAGCTGCACCAGATCCGCTACGGCGTGGATCTCGCACCGTACGACTGGACCTGGAACGTGATCGCCGTACTGTTCCTGCTCGCAGGCTCGCTCCTCCTCGTGCGGGACCGCCGATGACCGCTGTGGTGCTGATCCTGGCCACAGGCTGCCTCGGCTATGTGACGGCGGCCCGGCGGCTGCGCCGGCGCGGCGATCGGTGGCCGCACCGGCGTGACGCGGCGTTCTGCGCGGGCGGCGCGGTGCTCGTCGCCTCGCTCACCGCTCCGTGGGGCGGGTGGCCACCGTTCACCGGACACATGGCCGCCCATCTGGGCACGGGGATGATCGCCCCTCTGCTGTTCGTGCTCGGCCGACCCGTGACGCTGACCCTTCGCGCGCTGCCGGTGGGTCCACGGCGGCGGCTTCTCTCCTGTGTACGTTCCCGACCGGCGGCCCTGCTCGTATGGCCACCGCTGGCCGCGCTCGTGCACATCGCGGGCCTGTGGGCGGTGTACCGCACGCCGCTCCTTGCCGCCGGACACCACAGGCCGTGGCTGCACACGCTGATCAGCGTGCATCTTCTGGCCTCCGGCGTGCTGTTCGCCTTCGCCGTTCTCGCCCTGGACCCGCTGCGCCACCGTGCCGGATACGCGCTGCGGGGCGGCGCCCTCCTTGCCGCGTCGGCCGCGCACGGCATCCTGGCCAAGTCGCTGTACGCCACGGGGCCGCCCGGCACCTCCTACGCCACGGCCGACCTGCACCTCGCGTCGTACGTCATGTACTACGGCGGGGACGTGACCGGCATCGCCATGGCCGTGCTGCTCGGACACCAGTGGTACGCGGCCGGGGGCCGGGCCCTCGTACGGCGGGCCCGGCGCACCCCTGACACGGACACCGGAACACCAAGCACCGCGTAGTGCCGGCCGCACGGGGTACCCGGCGCGCACCCGTCACCAGATCCGGAGGTCCCATGCTGTTCGAAACCATCACCGTGCCCGATGGCGAGGGGGCACTCACCGGTGAACTGACCGTGCCGGACGCGGCGTTCGGGGTCGCGGTCCTCGCCCACGGCAGCGACAGTTCACGGCACAGCCCCCGCAGCCATGCCGTGGCCGATGTCCTGCACGACGCCGAACTCGGGACGCTGCTCATCGATCTGCTCACCGCCGACGAAGCCGCGGCGGACAGGGACAACCGCCGAGAGCACTGCGACATCGATCTGCTGACGCACCGGCTGATCGCGTCCGTGGACTGGCTCGCCGCACGCGCCGCCGATCTGCCGCTCGGCCTGTTCGGCGCCAGCACGGGAGCGGCGGCCGCGCTCGGCGCCGCCGCAGCCAGGCCCGGCCTCGTGGACACGGTCGTCTGCCCCGACGGCCGCCTCGACCTGGCCGGTGACGAGGTGCTCGACCAGGTGTGCGCGCCGGTCCTGCTGCTCGCGGGAGGGCGCGACACCGAGGCACTGCGGCTCAACCGGGAAGCGGCCAACCGGCTGCGTACCTTGAGTCGACTGCGCGTCATCCCCGACGCCACGCATCTCTTCGAGGACCCGGGAGCGCTGGACGAGGTCGCCGCCGTGTCGGCCCGGTGGTTCACCGGCATGGGCCACGTGCAGCACTGAGCGCCCCTGGTCGGCGCTCCCGCGCGGCGGGGGCGGCGGCCGGCACTCACCCTCTCTCGATATGTGACTGGCATCACAGTGCGCTATGCCACATCCTCAGGTCATCATATGACCCGATCGCCGCATGGATGGAGAGCCGTCCGGGCCGCACCCCGGACGCACAGCACAGCGAGACGAGGATGGGCATGAACGACCAGGACAGGCCGGGAAAGACGCGCGTGGGCGTGGTGGGTCTCGGAGCCATGGGCCTTGGCATGGCGCGGAGTCTGCGGGAAGCGGGCTTCGATGTGGGTGTGCATGACCTGCGCCCGGATGTGGCCTCCGCCTTCGCCGAGGACGGTGGCACCGCCTTCGCCTCCGCCGGTGAACTGGCGGCCTCCGTCGACGTCCTGGTCGGTGTCGTGGTCAACGCGGCGCAGGTCGAGTCGGTCCTGTTCGGCGCCGGCGGCGCGGCCGAGCGTCTTCACCCGGGCTCCGTCTACGTCATGTGCTCCACGGCCGACCCCACCTGGTCCGCCGAGCTCGAGCGGCGTCTGGCCGAGCGCGGCGTGCTCTATCTGGACGCTCCCGTCTCCGGGGGTTCCGCGCGGGCCGCGAGCGGTGAGCTCACGATGATGACCTCGGGCGCCCCCACCGCGTACGCGATCGCGGATCCGGTGCTCGAGGCCATGAGCAGCACGGTCTACCGGCTGGGTCACGAGGCCGGTATCGGCTCCAAGGTCAAGGTCGTCAATCAGCTCCTCGCGGGCGTGCACATCGCCGCTGCGGCCGAGGCGATGGCGCTCGGCATCAAGGCGGGTGTGCCCGCAGAGGCGCTCTACGAGGTCATCACGCACAGCGCGGGCAACTCGTGGATGTTCGAGAACCGCATGGCGCACGTGCTCGCCGGGGACTACACGCCGCTGTCCGCGGTCGACATCTTCGTCAAGGACCTGGGGCTCGTGCTCGACACGGCCCGGCCGGAGAAGTTTCCCCTCCCTCTGGCGGCCACCGCCCATCAGATGTTCCTTCAGGCGTCCGCCTCCGGTCTGGGCGGCGAGGACGACAGCGCGGTGATCAAGATCTTCCCGGGGATCGAACTGCCCGAACGGGCCGAGCAGGTCGAGCCGACCTCGCAGACCGCGCAGACCGAGAAGTCGGAGGGCTGACATGGGGATCCGACTCGGTTGCATCGCCGACGACTTCACCGGCGCCACGGACCTGGCCAACAACCTGGTGCGCGCGGGCATGCGCGTGGTCCAGCTGATCGACGTACCGCCGACCGGCGCCGAGGAGCCGCTCGACGCGGACGCCGTCGTCATCGCGCTCAAGTCGCGGACCACACCGGCGTCCGACGCCGTCGAGGCCTCGCTGCGGGCGCTGGAGTGGCTGCGCTCCGCGGGCGCGGAGCAGATCTACTTCAAGTACTGCTCGACCTTCGACTCGACGCGGACCGGCAACATCGGGCCCGTCACCGAGGCCCTGATGGACGCGCTCGGCATCGACTTCACGGTGGCCACCCCGGCGTTCCCCGACAACGGGCGCACCGTCTTCAAGGGGCATCTCTTCGTCGGCGACGTCCTGCTCAGCGAGAGCGGCATGCGCCATCATCCGCTGACGCCGATGACCGACTCCAACCTAGTGTCCGTGCTCGGCGCGCAGACCGCGCGCCCGGTCGGCCTCATCGACCACACCGTGGTCGCCGCAGGTGCCGACGCGATCGAGGAGCGCATCGACGCGCTGCGCAAGGAAGGTGTCGGAGCCGCGATCGTCGACGCCGTGTCGAACGACGATCTCGTACGGCTCGGCGCCGCCGTCAAGGAGCTGCCGCTGGTGACCGCCGGTTCGGGTCTGGCGATCGGTCTTCCCGCCAACTGGGGCTTCGAGCCGTCCCCCGCCGCGGCCCAACTGCCCCCGCCCGGCGGCCATCAGGCCGTCGTCTCCGGGTCGGTGTCCAGCGCCACCAACGGTCAGGTCCGAGAGTTCCTGCGCACCGGCCGCCCCGCGTTCAGCGTGGATCCGCTGCGGATCGCGGCCGGTGAGGACGTGGCCGCACAGGCCCTGGACTTCGCCGCGGCGCATCTGGCCGACGGTCCTGTGCTCGTCTACTCCACCGAGGCGCCCGACGCGGTGAAGGACGTACAGGGCCGTCTGGGCGTCGCCGAGGCCGGTGAGCTCGTCGAGCAGACCCTGGCCCGCGTCGCCCAGGGGCTCGTGGAGGTGGGTGTCCGTCAGCTCGTCGTCGCCGGTGGCGAGACCTCCGGCGCCGTCGTCCAGGCGCTCGGCCTCACAGGCCTGCGCATCGGACCGCAGATCGACCCCGGAGTCCCCTGGTGCGCGGCGGCCCTGCCCGGCGGGGACACGCTCCACATCACGCTGAAGTCCGGCAACTTCGGCGGCCCCGACTTCTTCACCGCGTCCTTCGATCACCTCGACGGGGAGACCGTATGAGCAAGCTCCCCAGCCCTGCCGACGGCGACGTCGACGCGGCGCGCGCCGAGATCGTCCGTGTGGGCACCAGCCTGTTCGCCCGTGGCTACGTCCACGCCAGCGCGGGCAACATCAGCGCGCGGGTCGGCGATTCCCACCTGATCACGCCCACCGACGCCGCCCTTGGCTTCCTGACCCCCGAGCGCCTCGCCCTGGTCGACGCAGGGGGCGAGCAGATCGCGGGCGACCGCGCCAGCAAGACCCTCACCCTGCACCGCCGCATCTGTGCCGCCGACCCCACGGCACGGTTCATCATCCACACCCACTCCACGCACCTCGTCGCGCTCACCCTGGCCGGCGTGTGGAGTCAGGACGACGTGCTTCCGCCCCTCACGCCGTACTACGTCATGAAGGTCGGGCACGTCCCGCTCATCCCCTACCACCGGCCCGGCGATCCCCTGGTGGCCGACCTGGTGACCGGCCATATCGCTGATCGTGCGGCAGGACGCACGCCGATCAGGGCCGTACTGCTCGACCGTCTGGGCCCGGTTGTCTGGGGCCCGGACGCCGCATCCGCTCTCGCCGTCCTCGAAGAACTCGAGGAAACGGCACGCCTCTGGCTCCTGACCGACCGTCGCCCCGAGCCGCTCCCCTCCCCCGCTCTCGACGAACTGAAGGCCGTGTTCGGCGCCTCTTGGTGACCGCACACCGAGCCGCGTACCGCCCGTCGGAGAATCCCCTGAGCCGCAGTAAGGATTCCGCATGTCCACGTCCACCGCGACGGCCGAGACCCCCGAACTCGCCCGTGAGAACGCCGTGTTCCGCAAGGTCGTTCTCCGTATCGTCCCCTTCCTGATCCTCTGTTACGTCTTCTCCTACCTGGACCGCGTCAACGTCGGCTTCGCGAAGCTGCAGATGTCCGACGACCTGGGCCTGAGCGAGGCGGCGTACGGCCTCGGCGCCGGGCTGTTCTTCATCGGCTACTTCATCTTCGAGGTCCCCTCGAATCTCATGCTGCAGCGCGTCGGAGCGCGCACCTGGATCGCCCGGATCATGATCACGTGGGGTCTGGTCTCGGGGGCGTTCTCCTTCGTCACGAGCGAGACGACGTTCTACGTGCTCCGCTTCCTCCTCGGCGCCGCGGAGGCCGGTTTCTACCCGGGTGTGATCCTCTACTGCACCTACTGGTTCCCCTCCCACCGCCGGGCCCGCGTGATCGCGATGTTCATGTCGGCGATCCCCGTGGCAGGCATCTTCGGCAACCCGCTCTCCGGCTGGATCATGGACAGTTTCGACGGGGTCCGCGGATGGCAGGGCTGGCAGTGGATGTTCCTGCTCGAGGCGATTCCGGCGCTCCTCATCGGTGTCGCCACGCTGTTCTACCTCGACAATGGTGTGCGCAGCGCCAAGTGGCTCTCCGACGAGGAGAAGGACATTGTCGAGGCGGCGATCGCCAAGGACACCGCGCACCAGAAGCACGGACGGGTCTGGGACGGTTTCCGCGACCCCAAGGTGTGGCTGATGTGCCTCATCTACTTCTGCTTCGTGATGGGTCAGTACGCCCTGACCTTCTGGATGCCCACCTTCGTCAAGTCGACCGGCATCGACGACACCTTCACGATCGGCGTGCTCAGCGCCGTGCCCTTCGTGGCCGCACTGATAGCGATGAACCTCTTCGGACGCTCCGCGGACAAGCACCGCGAGCGCCGCTGGCACCTGGTCGTCCCCAGCATCATGGGCGCCGTCGGCTTCTCCCTGGCCGCCAGTTGGAGCGGGTCGACCGTCCTGTCCCTGATCGCCCTGTCCTTCGCCGCGGCCGGTGTCCTGACCTGCGCCCCGCTGTTCTGGTCGCTGCCCACCGCGTTCCTCGGCGGCACTGCGGCGGCGGCCGGGCTCGCCCTGATCAACTCGGTCGGCAACCTGGCCGGCTTCGTCAGCCCGTACATGATCGGCGGACTCAAGGACGCCACGGGCTCGACCGCCGTCCCGATGTACGTCCTGGCCCTCAGCCTCGTCGTCGGTGCGGCGGCCGTGCTGACCACCAAGAAGGATGTCGTCAACCGATGACCGGGTCCGGTCCCGGCCCCACCACAGCAGGAGCAAGCATGCCGAGGTTCGCCGCGAACCTGTCCATGATGTACACCGAGCACGACTTCCCCGACCGTTTCGCCGCGGCGTCGGCGGACGGCTTCGAGGCCGTCGAGTACCTCTTCCCCTACGCCTACGAAGCCGAAGAGCTGCGCCGCCGGCTCGACGACCACGGTCTGCGACAGGTGCTGTTCAACGCGCCTCCCGGCTCCTGGGACTCCGGGGAGCGGGGCATCGCCTCGCTCCCCGGCCGGGAGGCCGAGGTCCGTTCCGGGATCGAGCGGGCGCTGGAGTACGCGGCGGTGCTCGGCTGCGGCCAGGTGCACGTGATGGCCGGCATCGTGCCGCCGGACGCAACGCCCACCCAGCGGGCCGCGCACCGCGAAACCTACCTGGCCAACCTGGCCTGGGCCGCCGAACGGGCCGCGGCAGTGAACGTCGACCTCCTGATCGAGCCGATCAACGGCCGTGACATGCCGGGCTACTTCCTGAACCGACAGGCCGACGCGCACGCGATCGTACGGGGGGTGGGGGCCCGGAATCTCAAGGTGCAACTCGATCTGTACCACTGCCAGATCGTGGAGGGCGACCTCACCACGACTCTGCGCCGCGACCTGCCCACCGGCCACGTCGGCCATCTGCAGATCGCGGGCGTGCCCGACCGCCACGAGCCCGACCTGGGCGAACTCGACGTCCGCCACCTGTTCGACGTCGTCGACGAGCTTGGCTTCGACGGGTGGATCGGCTGCGAGTACATCCCCCGGGCCGGTACGAGCGAGGGGCTCGGCTGGCTCAAGAACTACCCCGGGCCGGGAAACTTCCGAGGAGAGCGCGCATGAGGATCGTCATCACCGGTGGCTTCGGATTTCTGGGACGGCAGGTCGCCGACGCCCTGCTGAAGCGGCGGACCCTGTGCGGGGCGCCCATCGACAGGCTGGTGCTCGCCGACCGGTTCGTGCCCGCCGGGACGCCGCTGGCGGACGACCTGATGGTGGACGTCGTCCAGGGCGACCTGAGCGAGCGCCTCGACGAGATCTTCGCGCGGCCGGTGGACGTTCTGATCCACCTGGCCGCCGCGGTCTCGTCCGAGTGCGAGGCCGACTTCGACCTCGGCATGAGCGCCAACCTGGACACCACACGCGCGCTGCTCGACGCGGCCCGCGCGCAAGCGGCGACCGGAGGGCCGGTAGCCCGGGTGGTGTTCTCCAGCAGCGTCGCGGTCTACGGCTCCGACCCCGCACTGCCGCTGCCGCCCGTGGTCAGCGAGTCGACGCTGCCCGCACCGCAGTCCAGCTACGGCACGCAGAAGCGCGTCTGTGAACAGCTGGTCGCCGAGTACACGCGCCGAGGTTTCATCGACGGACGTGTGGCGCGCCTGATGACCGTCTCGGTGCGGCCGGGCAAGCCCAACGCGGCCGCCTCCGGCTTCCTGTCCGGCATCGTCCGCGAACCCCTCGCAGGGCTGCCCGCCATCTGCCCGGTCAGCCCGGACCTGCGGGTCGCCCTTGCCTCGCCGCGGCGCACCGTCGAGGGCATCCTGCGCATCGCCGAGGCCGAGCGCGGCAGCGGCCCCGGCGATCTCCAGGGCGGGCTTCCGGTCAATCTGCCCGCGCTGACGACCACGGTCGCCGAGATGCTCGCCACGCTGCGCCGGGTGGCCGGTGACGCCGTCGCCGATCTGGTGAAGGTCGCGCCCGATCCCGCCGTCGAGGCCATCGTCGGCTCGTGGCCCGCCGCTTTCGACAACGCACGTGCCACGGCGCTCGGTCTCCGGCCCGACGAGAGCTTCGAGTCGGTCGTCCGCGCGTACGCCGAGGACCATCCCGAAGCGGTCACGGCGGCCGGAGCCCTGCCCTCGCCCGGGGCGATCAGGCCCTGACGGATAGACTGACGAGCATGTTCTCCAAGGTGAGTGGCCCCATTCGGCTCGCGGACCGGGTCGCCGCGATCCTCTCGGAGGAGATCGAGTCCGGGCGTCTCGGCGAGGGCGACAAGCTGCCGACCGAGGTCGAGTTGGTCAAGCAACTGGGTGTCAGCCGCACCGTGATCCGCGAGGCCGTCTCCCGGCTGCGCAACGCGGGCCTGGTCGAACCGCGCCAGGGCCGGGGCGTGTTCGTCATGCCCCGGCGCACCCGGCCGCTCGACCTGGAGGCCGAGTCCTCAGGCACCAAGTCCAAGGTGCTGCAGATCGTGGAGGTCCGCCGCGCCATGGAGGGCGAGGCGGCCTCCCTCGCGGCCACCCGGGCCACACCGGACGACGTCACCCGGATGCGGCAGTCCCTGGCCGCGATCGACGAGGCGGTCACGGCCGGCGGTGACGGCGTGGACGAGGACCTGGCGTTCCATCAGTCGATCGCCGAGTCGACCGGCAACGCGGTGATGGTCTCGACCGTGC
Source organism: Streptomyces sp. NPDC055239 (assembly GCF_053606205.1). Taxonomy (NCBI): domain Bacteria; kingdom Bacillati; phylum Actinomycetota; class Actinomycetes; order Kitasatosporales; family Streptomycetaceae; genus Streptomyces; species Streptomyces sp. NPDC055239. The sequence continues at coordinate 246,308 of NZ_JBSGRD010000013.1, forward strand.
GCTACCTGGGCGAGGTGATGCGCGGCGGCATCCGCGTCACACGCGCCAACGAGGCACGGCGCAACGATTTCATCGAGGCGGTACGGGTGGAGCACCACGCCATCCTGACGGCCATCGAGTCGGGCGACACGGAGGCGGCCCGCAGCGCCGTACGCCGCCACATGAAGCACGCCGCGTCCCGCCTTCAGGACGCGGACGAGGGCTTCTGGACGGAGACGGACGATCTCAAGGTGGACTTGGACACGGCGCCGTGAAACCGCCTCGACGGGCGTGAGCGCACGCTTCAGGCCTGCGTCCGCTCCCCCTCCGGATCCTCGCTCAGGAACTCCGTGACCAGTTCGGGCGGGTTGGCGGCGCGGGTAAGGGCGAACATCTCGTCGGGGTCGAACATGTCGTAGAGGATCACCGGCAGAGGCCGTCCGAAGGCGCTGACGAGCCGGCCGTCCGTGTGGAGTTGGCGCGCCAGGTCGACGCAGAGCTCGTGGAACTGTTCCGCCAGCTGTTCGCCGCGCTCGTCCTGCTCCTCTTCGGAGAGGTCGCCTTCATCCTCGTACCAGAGGTCTTGGGCCACCGCTTCCCAGATCGGCGTGCCCGTCGCCGTCGAAGTCCCCGGCCACCGGCGGGTCCGTATAGGAGCCATCGCCCTTGCCGCCGAGCGCGGACCGGCCTTTGCCGATGTGCGGCAGCTTGACGCGGGCGGGCCGGTTGTCGGGGGCCGGTCCTTCGGGGCCGCCCCACTGCACGTGGGCGCTGGCGCCCGCGATGAGGTCGGGGTGGCCGTCGTCGTCCAGATCGGCGACGCTCGGAACGTACAGGCTGCCGGTCATGCTGTCGTGTTCGGGCAGCTGGAAGTCCTTGGGTGCGAACACCTTGCGCTTCTCGGGCCGCAGGCCGTGCGCCGAGCCCCGCACCAGGGCGATTTTGCCGGTCTCGTAGACGTCGCCGTTGCCGGCCGGCACGTCGAGTGCCGCATCAGGGTGGCCGTCGCCGTCGAAGTCGGGAGCAGGTGTACCCAGGCGGCTCGTGGGGCCGGACGTGCCCGCCGACGCCACCTTCGTCGGCTGACAGGCGCTGTCCGGGACCGGCGGGCGGACCTCATGGTTCCGTGCGCCCGTGGCGGTGCCCATCACCACCACGGCGGCGAGGAGGCCGAATCCCCCTCGCCGCCGGAATCCCTTACTACGTTCGCCTGCCGACGCGTACTTCATGGTGCAACTAGATCTGATGTGCCCGCCCGGTTCCAAGTCACGAGATCACTCCGTTATGCCCAGGCGGACGAGGGCGTGTTCAGTCGATGACCGCGGTGGCCTCGACCTCCACCAGATGGTCGGGCACGTCCAATGCCGCCACGCCCACCAGCGTGCCCGGCGGTACCGGAGTGACGCCCAGCTTCGCGGCCGCCCGGGCGACTCCCTCTCCGAAGAGGGCCATCTTGTCGGGGGTCCAGTCGACGACGTACACGGTCAGCTTCGCCACGTCGTCGAAGGAACCCCCTGCCCCCGCAAGGGCGGTGGCGACGTTGAGGTAGCACTGCTCGACCTGGGCGGCGAGGTCGCCTTCGCCGACCGTGACCCCCTCGGCGTCCCAGGCGACCTGCCCGGCGATGAACACCAGCTTCGACCCCGTCGCGATGGACACCTGCCGGTAGGCATCGATTTTCGGCAACCCGTCGGGATTCACCAGGGTGATGGCCATGCTGCCTGTCTCCTTGTCATGAGAGCCCGCGTCGTCCTGAGAGCCCGCGGGCTCGCGTCCACCCGGCCAAGACACTCGTGGTCTCCGGGAGTTACTGGGAAACCTTAGGAGAGTGGCCGCTGACGTGGAAGAACGCACTTTGCGGTGACTGGGGAACCGTATGGTGACCAAGGAGCTCAGGGACTCACTCCCGGTGGCCCGCGTGATTCCCTGCCCACACTGCGGGAGTTCGGCCCGACCACGGGCTTGCTTGTTCGAGTTGTCCGGCGAGGCGGAAGAGCCGGTCTTCGAGCCCGTAGCCGGTGGCGAACTGCATACCGATCGGAAGCCCGGTCTCGGCGTCGGCCGTCACCGGCACGGACATGGCGGGCGTGCCCGACACGTTGAACGCCGCGGTGAACGGCGAGATGTCGAAGAGGCGGTGGAGCCAGCCGAGGCCGTCCAGTGCCTCCGCACCCTCGGCATGTGTGCCCAGGGGCACGGGCAGCTCCGGCAAGGTCGGGGTGAGCAGCATGTCGTGAGCGTCGAAGTACCGTGCCAGACTTCGAGCCACCCGGTTCCGGATCGCGAGCGCGTCGACGAACTGGGCGCCGCTGACCCGCTGTCCAAAGTGGTAGCTGGCAAGGACGGGCGGCTCGAGGGTCGAGAGGTCGACGGGCCGGCCGAAGGCGGCTGCCAGCTCGTCGACCGAGGCCGTGAGATTCGCCGTCCACTGGCGGGCGTTGGCCAGCACGAACTCCTCCCAGCCGACCCCGAGATCGACCGTGACCTCCTCCACCTGATGGCCGAGGGATTCGAGCAGCCGCACGGTGCGGGAGAGCGCGTCGGCAACCGGTGCGGTGGTGCGGTGTCCGCCCCACGCGTGGGTGAGGACACCGATCCGCAGCGAGCCAGGGTGGCGGGTGACTTCCTCCGCGTACGGCCGGGACGGCTCCTGGGCGAAGTAGGGGTCACCCGGTTCCGGGCCGCGGATCTGGTCGAGCAGCGCCGCACTGTCGCGGACCGTGCGGCTGACGCTGCCGTGCACGGCCAGGCCGTTGAAGACCTCGTCGAAATAGGGGCCCACGGAGACCCGGCCGCGGGTGGGCTTCAACCCGAACAGGCCGTTGTAGGCGGCGGGTATGCGGATCGAGCCTGCCGCGTCGGTGGCGTGTGCGATCGGGACCACCCCGGCAGCGACGGCCGCGCCCGCGCCTCCGCTGGATCCGCCCGCGCTGCGTGTCAGGTCCCACGGGTTGCGGGTCGCGCCGTACAGCTCTGGTTCCGTCGTGGTGCTGTAGGCCATCTCCGGTGTCGTCGTACGCCCGAACGTCACGAGTCCGGCGCGACGGAAGCGCACCATGAGCGAAGAGTCGGCGCCGGAGACGTTGCCGACCGCGAGGCGGCTGCCCAGCTCCATCCGCTTCCCGGCCATGGCGACCGCGATGTCCTTGATCAGGAAGGGAACCCCGGCCAGCGGCGCGCTGCCGGGGCGAGGCTCATCATCGGCCGGCCATGTCTCCACGATGGCGTTGATCTGCGGATTGACCACCTGCGCGGCCTCGCGTGCGGCTGTTTCCAGTTCGGCGGAGGTCACTTCGCCTTTGGCCACAAGGTCCGCGAGCCCGACCGCGTCGAAGCTCACGTATTCGACAATTCTCACTGTCACTCCCGGAGGAAGGAAAGGTACCGTTGAGTCCCGCGCGATACCGATCGGTATCGCATAGAACGGACTGGTACCGTAGCAGGCGGTGAGAGCCCCACAATCGACCGCACGCCACGGAGCAGACATGGCATCGACCGCAAGCAGGCCGAGCAGGGTGGCGAAGCTGCCGCCTCGTGAGCGCATCCTCGACGCGGCGGAAGAGCTCTTTCAGAGCGAGGGGATCCAGCGGGTGGGCGTCCAGGCGATCGCCGAGAAGGCCGAGACCACCAAAATGGCGATCTACCGGCACTTCGAGACCAAGGACGCGCTCGTCGCGGAGTGGCTGCGCATCGTCGCCGCCGACTATCAGGCGGCGTTCGACCGGGTCGAGGCCGAGCACCCCGGCCGCCCCAGGGAGCAGATCCTGGGCCTGGCCCGCTTCATCGCCGAGGGACTGCCCGCGATCTCGCACCGGGGCTGCCCGTTCATCAACTCCATCGCCGAGCTGCCCGACCGTTCCCACCCGGCACGGCAGGTGATCGAGGCGCACAAGGCGCTCCAGACCCGCAGGCTGGTAGCCATGTGCGCCGAGGCCGGTCTCACGGACCCCGAGCAGGCCGCGGCCGAGATCACCTTCGTACTCGAAGGAGCTCAGGTCAGCACGCACAACGGAAGCATCGATCAGGCAGGGGATCGGCTGCTGCGGATCGTCGAGGGGATCGTGGATCGAGCAGCACCATCACCGCGGCCGGACAGCGGTTCCGTACCCCTTTGACGATGTCGCCGATCGTCCAACCGGCCGCGGTGGACCCGGCCGCCCCCTCCCCCCCCCCGACGGCAAGCACCGCCAGGTCGTGGAGTCCGGCGGGCGACGTCTTGCCAAGGGAGGCAAGACGTCGGCCGCCCTACTTGTTCGGGTCCCGGAAGCGGCCGAACGCCTTCGTGAAGGCGCTCAGCGGCGAACCGTCCGCCTTGGTCGCCCCCGCCGCGCCCGGCCTGGGCACACCGTCACCGCCGGTCACCTCGGCCAGCGCGGCCTGTGCCGCATCGGCCGCCTGCTGGTACAGATCACGGGAGTTCGTCATGGCCTCGAGCGCCTCGGCGTACCTGGTGACCATGGACTGGGCGTGGGCCAGCTCCTCGTCCGGGGTCATCAGATGCCAGCCCTGGCGCAGCTGCGTCAGGGCACGCTCGGCGTCCGCCGGCAGCGGCCGTGGCAGAGCGGCGAACTCCTTGATCCTGTCGAGGAGTTCGGTCGGTTCGGAGCCGTCAAGGAAGACGCTTCGTACCGTGAAACGCTCCACGTCGTAATCCGGACCCTGCGGCGCCGTGGGCAGGATGACGCCGCCGCCGCGCGGCATCCGCACGCTCAGCTCCCGCTTCATCGCGAAGTCGGCGATCTGCGCCTGCTCCGGCGTGCCCCGGTGCTCGACCACCCGGTGCCGCAGGCTCGGCGGCAGGAAGCCCGAGATCGGCTTCTGCCCTATCGCGTCCGGCGTCATCGCCTCGTGCACCACGACATGGATGAACCAGCTCTGCCGGGTGACGTCCCGCAGCCGGTGGCGCAGCTCGTCGTCGGCCTTCGGCAGGTAGTTCGTCGCCCGCAGGCGCACGCCCGGCACCGTGCCGTGGTCCCAGGGGACCCGGTCGCTGTCGGGCCAGAACATGAGGGCGGGAGAAGGCCAGTGCGCGGCCCACGCCCGCTCAGCCTCGGCGGCGAGGACCCAGGTGACGCCTTCGCTCTCCTTGCGCCGTGCCTCGGGGTCGTACAGCGTCAGCTGTGCGCGCACCGTGACGTCGTCGGCCACGCGCCAGCGGGCCTCGAAGAGACGGCGGGCCGACGGACCGGGGTCGGCGGACTCGTCCCGCGGGTGCAGGACGGTGGAGCGGGCCGCCTCGACGGGGTCGAGGTCCAGGAAGTCGTCGAGCACCCCGGCCGCCTTGAGGGCGATCAGGTTGCGTCGGACGTCCTGCTCGGGCTCGGGCCCGAGGTGGCGCCCGCGCCCCAGCCACGCGGTGTCGGGGACGGTGGTCGGTGAGGTGCTTTTCTTGGCCATAAAGTCGTTCTGTGAGTGGTCAGGGCCCGACCAGTATGGACCGTGAACCTGGCAATGGAAGTAGTACCCCGCCCACAGTTCACTACGGACCGATGAGTTTCCGTCCGACACGATGTCTGAAGAGAGGGCGGGACGAACACGTCCCCTGGCCAGGAGAGTGGTGCACGATGAGGTTGGTACTGCAGGAGTTCCTGTCTCTGGACGGCGTCTACCAGGGACCGGGGGCGCCGGACGAGGACACCAGTGACGGATTCACCCGGGGTGGCTGGTTCGTGCCTCACCTTGACGAGGAGTTCGAACGGCTGGCCGGTACCTGGCTCGGCCGGGCCGACGCGTTCCTGTTCGGACGCCGTACGTATCTGAACTTCGCGCGGGACTGGCCGAAGATGACCGAGCACCCGTTCGCCGAGATCCTGAACGGCCTGCCCAAGTACGTGGCGTCCCACAGCCTGGCCACGGCCGAGTGGGACCCGACCACGATCCTGTCCGGCGACATCCCCGCGCAGGTCGCCGAGCTGAAGCGCCGACCCGGCCGTGAGGTGCAGATCCACGGCAGCGGCCGACTGGCCCAGTCCCTGCTGGCCGCCGGCCTGATCGACGAACTGCGCCTCGCGATCGCCCCCGTGGTCGTCGGCGAGGGCCGTCGGCTGTTCCCGGACGGCGGGGCGCCCGTCGGCCTGCGGCTCCTGAGCAACGGGACGACGCCGGGCGGCCTCGCGATCCAGGTCTACGAGTCGACGGGGCGTCCGGAGTACGGAACGTACGGGGGCGGCGCGTAGGCGAGAGGCCGCCCGGCCCGGGGGTCAGCCGCCGCGCTTCAGGCGTACGACGACGGGGGCGTCGAAGGGGTCACCTGACTGGTTGACCTGAACATGCCCGGCACCGAGCCACTCGTCGGTGCCGGGCACCCGGTGGATCTCCTTCAGCCAGAGCGACTGGTTCGACGTCTTGCCCGCACCGGTCGACAGGGGCAGGCGGTGGCGCTTGATCTTCACGCACCGGCCGTCGTCGGTCAGGTACCAGTTGCCGTCGAGGAAGAGGCCCTCGTCGTCCTGCCCCACCGGGGTCCGCAGGGCGCATCTGCCGGGCGCGCCCTCCTGCTCGACCCACTTCGAGCCGTTCCAACGCAGCCGGATGAACTCGTCCGCGGGTTCCTCCTCGACCTCGCCGTGGTTGAAGGAGTTGGTGCCGTACGCGCGCACCTCACCGCTTTCGAGCGCGAAGACCTGGCCGAGGCCGGCGCTCGGCTCCGGCGGGATCGGCTCCTCGAACCGGGCCTGCGGAGTGTCCACCGCCTGCCAGGACGTGCCGTCCCAGTGCATCGAGGCGGGCTGGCTGTACTCCTCGCCCTGGCCCTTCATCTCGGTGCCCGGCCCGGTCGAGCGGCTGCCGACCGCCCAGACGTCGTCGGGGCCCACCACGGCGAGGTCGGAGGCGCCGTACGGCAGCCGGGTCGCGGTCCAGCGGGCGCCGTCCCAGTGCTGAGCGGTCTGTTCGCCGTCGAGGGCCCAGACGTCGTCAGGGCCTGCGGCCTCGAAGTCCCCGACCTTGCCCGGCGGCGGGCTCGGCATCGCGGACCAGCGGGCGCCGTCCCACTGCGCCCAGCGGTTCGCGGCGGCGCCGCCCCCAGAGTTCTGTGGCCGCAGCCACAGGTTCGTGTCACCGACCTCTTCGAGCGACGGCGGGTAGACGGTGTCGCCGAGAGCGTCAGGCAGGGGCTCGCGCTTCCACTTCGTACCGTCGTAGTGCAGCAGGTGGGCGCCGGAATCGCCGTTGCTCTCGGTGGCGACGGCCCAGATGTCGTCCTTGGCCAGGACGGCGACGTCGGCGAGCTCTCCGCTGAAGTCCCCGATGTGCTCGAACTCCCAGGAGAGGGACCCCGCGGAGCCCTTCGGCCGTCCGTCCTCACTGGCGGAGCCCGTGCCCCGGGAGCCGGTGGCCCCGGAGTCCTTGCCTCACCCCGCAGCCGCGAACACGGCGGCCAGCACTGCGACGGCCGCCACTCCCCTGTGCCTGATTTTCGTGACCCTGCGAATGACCGTTCCCCTTTGACGCTCCTTCAGCGAGCGGGCAGCCTACATGGCCGGTGCCGCCCGTCGTAGCCGTGCAAGGGGGGCTAATCTCGGTGGTTCAGCGTGGGGGTGGGCACATGCAATTCATCTTTATCCCGATCGCCTGGCTCGTCTTGTTCCTCATATGGACGGTGCTGCCCATCCTGCTGCCCAGGGACCGGCTCGGTACGTGGCTCACGGCGGCGCATCTGGCTGCCTCGGTGACCGCCCTGCTCCTGGCCTGGCTGACTGACGTCGACTGGGCCGAACTTGCCGTGAGCGTTGTCTTCCTGGGTGGCTTCATTGCTGCCATGCGGCTGCTTCTGCAGCGGGCGTTCGCGGACAGTCGGGGCTGAGGCTCGGCGATCGTCGCCGCGACCCAGCGGAGCCTCCCTCGCCGCGTGACTCATGCCTGGTGGCCCCGGTGGCGGTCACACTCCTGTGGCAACGACCGCGACCGGCACGGATCATGGAGGAAACGCAGTGAAGCGCATAGGCGTCATCGGAGTGGGTGAGATCGGCCGGGCCATCGTGACAGGGCTGTGCGACGGGGGCGGCGGCGAGTCGCCAGAGGTGTTTCTCTCTCCCCGGGGAGCCCGCACCGCCGCCGAACTGGCCTCGCGCCACGAGGGCGTACAGGTGTGCGCCGACAATCAGGAGGTGGTGGACCGCTCCGAGGTGGTGATCATCGCCGTACGCGCACCGGACCGGCACGAAGCACTGGCCGGCCTGAGGGTGGCCGCCGACAAGACGGTGGTCAACGTGATGGCCGGCGTCGCCAACGACGACCTGCGCCAACTGCTCGCCACCGAAGCGGCGTTGGTACGGGCCATCCCGCTTCCCTCCGTACGCGAACGCCGCTCCGTCACGGTGACGTACCCCTCTCACCCGGTGGTGGACGCGATCTTCGAGCGTCTCGGCGGGGCCCAACCAGTGGCGGACGAGGCGGCCTTCAACGTCTTTTCCGCGCTGACGGGGACGCTGACCACCCACTACTCGTACCTCGCCACGCTCACGTCGTGGGCCGTCGGCCGCGGCGTGGCCGCCGCCGACGCGGACAGCTACGTTCGCAGCCTCTTCCAGGGCGTCGGCCGCGCCTTGAGCGACGAGACCCGCTCCCTGCACCAGCTCGCCGCCGACCACGAGACCCCGAACGGAAACAACGAACGCATCCGCACCACATGGTTCGGACCGGCCAACTCCGAAGCCCTCAACAAGGCTCTCGACGGACTCCTCGCCGACCTGTAGACAACGGGCCGGAATTCAGAATCAGACGGCGAGGGAGATCTCGGTCGACTTGATCAGGGCGACGACGGAGGAGCCGGAGGCCAGCTTCAGGTCGGCGACGGCGTCCTTGGTGATGGCAGCGGTCAGTTCGCCGCCCTGAACGGAGACCTTCACGGCAGCCATGGCGCCGCCGGTGGCGACGTCGGTGATGGTGCCGGGGATCTGGTTACGGATGGACAGGCCCGCGACCGGGCCTGTCGCCAGCGAGACCTCGGTGGACTTCACGAGGGCCTTGACCGCGGAGCCCTCAGCGAGGCCGAGCTCCTTGACGGCCTCCAGGGTGATCGCGGCGGTGACGTCCTGGCCGCCGTCGAGACGGACCTTGACGGTCGCCATCACCTCGCCCGGGGTGACGGCGGTGACGGTTCCAGCGATCTGATTGCGGATGCTCAGGCTCATGAAGAAATGCCTCACAGGGAAATTTAGTGCTGATTTGTCAGGCTGTGCGCCTGCGTTGATTCACACGTTAATGCCCCGAAACGGACCCGCGGCGGAGGGCGTCGCATCCGCAAGGCCATCGACCCGTAACACCTGGCAGATCGGATGGACCCGAAAGTCACGAGTTGTGCGGGACCTTCGCCTCGGCGCCACCGGGGCCGCCCTTGCCCGACGACCGCACCGGCCGCACGCCCCAGCAGCCAGGCAGTTGAGCAGTCGTTCGATAGGCTCCGACAGCGATGCCACGCGCCGCCGCGAGGGGCCCCCGCCATCGCCAAACATGGCATTTGCGAAGCAAAGTGGCCGAATAGCCTTGCATATGCGAGGAGAGCGCCTCTATCCTTGCGCGTATGCAGCGTTACACAATCGGGCAGGCCGCCCGCCTCCTCGGCGTGAGTCCGGACACCGCGCGTCGGTGGGCCGACGCCGGGCGCGTGATCACCCATCGCGATGAGGGCGGACGTCGGCTTATCGACGGGCGGGATCTGGCCGCCTTCTCGGTCGAGCTCGCCAAGAACGACGGCGAGGACGACAGTTCCCACACCTCGGTCCGCAACGCCTTCCCCGGCATCGTGACCGCCGTCAAGCTCGGCGACATCGCGGCCCAGGTCGAGATCCAGGCGGGGCCGCACCGGCTCGTCTCGCTCCTGACCCGGGAGGCCGTGGAGGAGCTGGGCCTTGAAGTCGGCATGGAGGCCACCGCCCGCGTGAAGTCGACCAACGTACATATCGACCGGACCTGACTCCACTCGCATCAGCGGCGTCAGCACGCCGGGCACCCGCGCGATCGTCCCCGCCGGTGCCCGGCCTCGACCTGTGCCTCACACCCCCGGGCACACGGCTGTGTGGAGGGCGTAACCCAAGCTGATCCGGCCGTGTGACAACCGCGCAATGATCACTTCGTAGCGTCGGCGGAGGAAGACCCGGTCAGATCGACAGAAGGGGCCGCCGCCCGTGACTACGCCCCCCACGCAGGTGCGGACGGTCTGCTCGTACTGCGGTGTGGGCTGCGGGATGCTGCTCGACATCGGGAGAGGCCCCGACGGTCGGCGGACGGTCCTCAAGGCGTCCGGCGACAAGGCGCACCCCGCCAACTTCGGCCGCCTGTGCACCAAGGGCGCGACCACGGCCGACATGCTGGCAGCCCCGGGACGGCTGACCACCGCCCTCGTACGCATCGACCGTGGCGCGGAGGCCGAACCCGCCCCGGTGGACGACGCGATCGCCGAGACGGCGCGGCGGCTGCGGGCGGTGATCGACGAGCACGGGCCCGACGCCTTCGCCTTCTACGTTTCCGGGCAGATGAGCCTGGAGGCCCAGTACTTGGCGAACAAGCTCGCCAAGGGCTTCATCCGCACGAATCAGATCGAGTCGAACTCGCGGCTGTGCATGGCAAGCGCCGGCACCGGTTACAAACTCTCGCTCGGCGCGGACGGCCCGCCCGGCTCCTACCAGGACTTCGAGCGGGCGGACGTCTTCTTCGTCATCGGCTCCAACATGGCCGACTGCCATCCCGTCCTCTTCCTGCGGATGATGGACCGGATCAAGTCGGGCGGCGCCAAGCTGATCGTCGTCGACCCGCGCCGCACCGCGACCGCCGACAAGGCGGACCTGTTCCTGCCGGTCCGGCCCGGCACGGACCTGGCGCTGCTCAACGGCCTGCTGCACCTGCTGTACGAGAACGGGCACACCGACCCCGCCTTCATCGCAGCACACACCGAGGGCTGGGAGGCGATGCCGGAGTTCCTGGCCGACTATCCCCCGGCCACCGTCGCCGGGATCACCGGAGTCCCGGAGGACGACATCCGTGCGGCGGCCCGCCTCATCGGCGAGGCGAGCGAGGCCGGTGAGTGGATGAGCTGCTGGACCATGGGCCTCAACCAGTCCACGCACGGCACCTGGAACACCAACGCGCTGATCAATCTGCATCTGGCCACGGGCGCGATCTGCCGCCCCGGCTCCGGGCCGTTCTCGCTGACCGGGCAACCCAACGCCATGGGCGGCCGGGAGATGGGCTACATGGGTCCGGGGCTTCCCGGCCAGCGGTCGGTGCTTGTCGACGAGGAGCGCGCCTTCGTAGAGGAGCTGTGGCAACTGCCGACGGGCACGGTCCGCAAGGACGGGGTCGGGCAGGGCACGATCGAGATGTTCCAGAAGATGGCCGACGGGGACATCAAGGCGTGCTGGATCATCTGCACCAACCCTGTCGCCTCGGTGGCCAACCGCAAGACCGTCATCGAGGGCTTGGAGAGGGCGGAGTTCGTCGTCGCCCAGGACGTGTTCGCCGAGACCGAAACGAACGCGTACGCGGATGTCGTGCTGCCCGGCGCGCTGTGGACGGAGACCGAGGGTGTCCTCGTGAACAGCGAGCGCAACCTCACTCTCGCGCGGCCCGCGGTGGACCCGCCCGGCGATGCGATGGCGGACTGGCGGATCATCGCCGCCGTCGCCCGGGCGATGGGCTATGCGGAGGGCTTCTCCTACGACAGTGCGGAGGAGGTCTTCGAGGAGATCAAGCGGGCCCGGAATCCGAAGACCGGCTGGGATCTGCGGGGTGTGTCCTACGAGCGGCTGCGCTCCACCCCGGTGCAGTGGCCGGCCGGGAGCGAGGACGGCCCCGACCGCAATCCGATCCGCTATGTCGACGTGGACGGGGAAGGCGGCGGTCCGGTGTTCCCCACGGCGAGCGGCCGGGCGGTCTTCTACGCCCGCCCGCACATCGCTGCCGCCGAAATGCCCGACGACGACTACCCGTACGTCCTGAACACCGGGCGGCTGCAGCACCAGTGGCACACCCTCACCAAGACGGGCCGGGTCGCGAAACTCAACAAGCTGAACCCCGGGCCGTTCGTGGAACTGCACCCGAGCGACGCCACCGCGCTCGGCATAACCGACGGCGACTCGGTGGAGGTCGCCTCGCGGCGCGGACGGGCGGTGCTACCCGCCGTACTGACCGACCGGGTGATGCCGGGCTGCTGTTTCGCGCCGTTCCACTGGAACGACCTGTTCGGCGAGTACCTGAGTGTCAACGCCGTCACCAGTGACGCCGTCGACCCGCTCTCCTTCCAGCCGGAGTTCAAGGTCTGCGCGGTGTCGCTGACGAAGGTGGCGACTCCCGTGTCGGTGGCGCCCGCGTCACCGGCAGCGGTCGCCGCCGCTCCCGAAAGCGCCTTCATGCCGGACAGCGCCTTCGTGCCCGCCGACGTCTTCGGGCTCGCTCCCGCGCCGCCGCCGGTTCTGGCCGAGCACGAGCGCCAGTACCTGGTCGGCTTCCTCGCCGGTATCGCATCAGGTGCTCCCGGTGTGCCGGTGCTGCCGCCGGACGCTCCGTTCAGCCCCGAGCACGCGCGGTGGGTCAACGGCGTGCTGGCCGGCATGTACTCCCGGGCGGCCCCGGTAACACCCGCGGCGCCCACGCCAGTTGCCGGGCCCGTACGGGAGGTCGTCGTCCTGTGGGCCTCGCAGACCGGCAACGCCGAGGAGTTCGCGGAGGCTGCCATGGACCGGCTCACCACCACGGGCCACAAGGCGACTCTCGTCGGCATGGACGACGCCCGCCCCGGGCAACTGTCCACCGGCGCAGACGTTCTGCTGATCACCAGCACCTTCGGCGACGGCGACGCCCCCGACAACGGCTCCGGCTTCTGGGACGCCCTTGCCGCGCCCGACACGCCTCGCCTGGACGGCGTACGGTACGCGGTCCTCGCCTTCGGAGACTCCTCCTACGACGACTTCTGCGGCCACGGCCGGCGTCTCGACCAGCGCCTCGACACACTGGGCGCGGTGCGTCTTGCCCCGCGCACGGACTGCGAACCCGACTACGATTCCTCCGCCACGGCCTGGCTCGACCAGGTGCTCACGTCCCTGGCCGACGACGGTGCGGAGACGGCCCCGGCACCCGTCCATGCCTCCCCCGCTCCCCCTTCTCCCCTGCCGAAGAAGCCCGCCTCTCCGGTCATCGCCCGCCTCACCGGCAACCAGCTCCTCAGCCTGCCCGGCGCGGGCAAGGAGGTCCGGCGCTTCACTTTCGACACCCGCGACAGCGAGACCCCGCTCGTCTACGAGGCCGGGGACGCCCTGGGTGTCCGCCCCGTCAACGCCCCCTCCCTCGTCACCGAATGGCTGGCCGTCACGGGCCTGGACCCGGCGGCCACCGTGGAGCTGAACGCCACCGGAGAAGTCCCCTTCCACGAAGCCCTGCACCGGCATCTGGACATCACCCGCGTCACCGGCGACCTGCTGCGCTTCGTCGCCGAACGCACCCACGACCGCGTACTGAAGAAACTGCTGCGCCCCGACAACAAGGACGAGCTGGCCAAGTGGTCCTGGGGCCGTCAGGCCCTCGACGTGATCGCCGAGCATCCCGTCCGCGCCGTCGCCCAGGAGTGGGCCCAGGTGCTCAAGCCCCTCCAGCCGCGCCTGTACTCCATATCGTCAAGCCCCCGCATCGACCCCCACCTCGTCTCGCTGACGGTCTCCGTCGTCCGGTACGAGAACCCCGACGGACGGCCGCGCCAGGGCGTCTGCTCGCCCTTCCTCGCCGACGCCGACGCCGACATGCCCGTACCGGTCTTCGTCCAGCGCTCCCCGAAGTTCCGGCCGCCGGCCGACCCCGCCACTCCCATGGTCATGGTGGGCCCCGGCACCGGAGTCGCCCCCTTCATCGGCTTCCTGCACGAGCGCCGCGCCCTCGGCCACCGCGCTCCCAATTGGCTGCTGTTCGGCGAACAGCACCGGGCCACCGACTTCTACTACGAGGACGAGCTGACCGGCCTGCTCGCCGACGGCACGCTCACCCGCCTGGACACCGCCTTCTCCCGCGACCAACGCGCCAAGGTCTACGTCCAGGACCGGATGCGGGAGCACGGCCCCCAACTGTGGTCCTGGCTCCAGGACGGAGCGCACTTCTACGTGTGCGGCGACGCCTCCCGCATGGCCAAGGACGTCGACCGGGCCCTGCGCGACATCGCCGCCGCCCACGGCGGACTCGGTGAGGAGGGGGCTGCCGCGTACGTCAAGCAGCTCGTCGCCGACAAGCGCTACGTCCGCGACGTGTACTGATCTGCTGCGGGGTCGGCCACTCATGCCCGCACGAGCCGGTCAGCCGCGTCTGCTCGCACGCGCCCGCAGGGTGACACCGACCGCCCTGCGCGCGTGGCGTCCGGCGCGAAGCGCGGGGCCTCGCCTAGAAACACCTCCATGTGCCACTACTGCGGTTGCCGGGAGATCCCTCTCATCAGGGAGTTCATCGCCGAACACGAGCGCGTCACCAATGCCGCCGGAGACGCGGTCCGGGCCCTGGAACAGGGCGACACCGCTCGCGCACGCGTCCTCGTGGACGTCATGGCCTGCGAGCTGGACGCGCACTGGCGGGGCGAGGAGAACGGTCTGTTCTCGGTGATGCGCGGGGATCCCGAGTACGCGGACTACATCGCGGATCTGGAGCGCGAACACCGCGAACTCGCCGCCCTGTTGCCCGCTCTCGACCTGTCGGACCCCGGCGACGTACGCACCCTGGTCGAAGCCGTCGACGAGTTGCATCGGCACATCGCCAAGGAGGAGGACGGCCTCTTCCCGGCCTCGCTCACCGCGCTCGACGGCGACGAGTGGAACCTGTCGATGGCGGCCTGGCGCGCGGCGCACCCGGCATGACCGGCACGGCCACGGGCCGCGACTACATCGCGCTGGGACGACTGCGGCGCCCCACCGCCCCGTCAGAGGTGGTGGGGCGCCGCTGTCAGGCCCGTCAGGCCTAGAAGTCCATGTCACCGGCCGGCTTGGCACCGGGCTCGGGGCGCTGGTTCCGCTCGCCCCTCTCGACGTCCGCCTGCTCGTCCGGCCGCTGGGGCTTCTGCTTGTTGCGCTCCTGCTCGCGGCGGGCGCGGCTCTTGTCCTGGGGGGACTGACGGTTACCCATGATCGATCCTCACTCTTTGCGCACGCACCTTTGCGTGCAGTAACCACTCCAGTGCACCCCCACCCGGGAAAGCTGGCCGATACATGCACTGCCGGACCCCTCCGCACCCCGGCGGCAACGCCTAGGCGCCACCGGCCGCCGCCCCCGCCTGGAACGTCTTCCGATACATCTGCGGCGACACCCCGATAGCCGCCTGCAAGTGCTGCCGCAGCGACGTCCCGGTGGCGAATCCGACCTCCGCCGCGACCCGGTCGACCGGCAGATCGCTTGACTCCAGCAGATGACGGGCCCGGTGCACCCGCTGCTGGATCAGCCACCGGCCGGGACTCACGCCCGTCTCCTCCTGGAAGCGGCGCGCGAAGGTGCGTGGGCTCATCCGGGCGTGCGCGGCCAACTCCCGCAGGGCGAGCGGCCGGTCGAGGCGCTCCAGGGCCCAGGCACGGGTGGCGGCGGTGCCGGTGACACCCTCGTCCGGGATCGGCTGCTCGATGTACTGGGCCTGGCCGCCCTCCCGCCACGGCGGCACGACACAGTGCCGGGCGACCCGGTTGGCGACCGCGCTGCCGTGGTCGGAGCGCACCACGTGCAGGCACACGTCGACCCCGGAGGCGGCGCCCGCGGAGGTCAGCACGTCACCGTCGTCGACGAACAGCACGTCGGGGTCCAGAGGGACGTGCGGAAACATACGCCGGAAGTGGTCCGCGAGCGCCCAGTGCGTCGTCGCGGGCCGCCCGTCGAGCAGACCGGCGGCGGCGAGCGTGAAGGCCCCCGTGCAGATGGAGACGAGCCGCGTACCGGGCCTGATCCGGGCGAGCGCGGCGCGTACCGGCTCCGAAAGCTCGGCGGTGACGCGACGCAGGTCGTAAGGCGGCAGGACCACCGTGTCCGCGCTCTCCAGCGCCTCGGGGCCGTGCCCGACGGTGACGGTGAAGTCGGCGTCGGTGGCCACCGTGCGGTCGTCGGTCGCCGAGCAGGTCACCACCTCGTACGCCCCTGGGACCAACGGGAAGACCCGGTTCGGGATGCCGAGCTCGAAGGGGTACACGCCGTCGAGCGCGAGAACGACCACGCGGTGCGGGCGATCGGGCAGGAATTCCATCGAGGCCATGGCACGATCCTATCGCTTAATGGCAATCTTGCCATTGCCCAGGTCAGGCCCTTGCCGCACGCTGGGTCCATGACCACCGACACCGCTTCTCAGCCCGCAGAACCGACCGAGCCGACCATGAAGGCGATCAGGCAGGACACCCTGGGCGACCCCGACGTACTGGAGGAGGTCGAGGTCGCGCGCCCGAAGCCCGGCGTCGGCCAGATCCTCGTCGCCGTGCACGCGGCGGGCGTGAACCCGACCGACTGGAAGCACCGCAGGTTCGGCGCCTTCCTCGGCAAGCCGCCGTTCACGCTCGGGTGGGACGTGTCGGGCGTCGTCGAGGCGGTCGGCATCGGCGTCTCACTGTTCAAGCCGGGCGACGAGGTGTTCGGCATGCTGCCCTACCCCTACGGGGCCGGTTCGCACGCCGAGTACGTGACCGGGCCGACCCGCGCCTTCGTACGCAGGCCCGCCGGTCTTGACCACGTCGAGGCGGGCGCGCTTCCGCTGGTGGCGCTGACCGCCTGGCAGGCCCTCGTCGACAACGCCGAGGTCGAGGCCGGACAGCGAGTGCTGGTGCACGCGGCGGCCGGTGGCGTGGGCCATGTCGCGGTGCAGATCGCCAAGGCGCGCGGCGCGTACGTCATCGGCACGGCCTCCGCCGCCAAGCACGACTTCGTACGCGGACTCGGCGCCGACGAGGTCATCGACTACCGCACCGCCGACTTCGTGCAGGAGGCCCGCGACATCGACGTGGTCCTCGATCCGCTGGGCGGCGATGACCGGCTGCGCTCCCTGGAGGTGCTGCGTCCTGGCGGCATCCTGGTGTCGATCCTGCCGGGCAACTTCGGTGAAGTGGCCGCGCGCGCGGCCGAGTTGAACGTGCGGGCCACCGACATGCTGGTGGAGCACGACCAGGCGGGCATGGCCGCGATCGCGCAGCTCGTGGAGTCCGGACAGCTCCGGGCCCATGTCTCGGGCACGTACGCGCTTGCCGAGGCGGCCAAGGCGCACGCGGAGGGCGAGACGGGACGCGTCACGGGGAAGCTGGTGCTCACGGTCCGCCCATAGGGGCGGCATAGCGCACGGGTGGGGAGGGGGAAGCGGGTGCCACCCGCTTCCCCCCCCCCCCCTCAACCCCCCCCAGCCCGCAAAGCAAAAAAACCCGGCCCCGCCACCCCCACGAACCCGTAGAATAAAAAAAAAAACAAACCCCCCAGA
>NZ_JBSGRD010000013.1:263697-325331 GCF_053606205.1 Streptomyces sp. NPDC055239
CCGGGGGCTGGTGCGGCCCCGGGCCCCCCTTTGGGGGCCCCCTGCCGGGGGGGGGGGGGGGGGGAGGGGGGCCCCCCCCGCCCCCCCCTCCCCACTTCTCCCCACCCGTGCGCTCTACGCATAGAACGCGGGCCGCTCGACCAGCTCGACCTCGGTGCGCCCGCCCTCCCGTTGGGACACCACGCCCGCCTCGCACACGGCCGCGGCCGCGTAGCCGTCCCAGGCACTCGGTCCTGTGATCTCGCCCCTGCGGGTGGCGTCCACCCAGGCCTGCACCTCGCGGTCGTAGGCATCCTCGAAACGCTCGACGTAGTCCGGAGGTACGTCTCCTCCCCAGCGGCCTTCGGCGCTGATTCGGGGACCCTGTTCGTCCCCGATGCGTACGGTGCCTCGCTCGCAGACCACCTCGGCCTGCACCTGGTAGCCGTAACCGCAGTGCCCGAAGATCTCGACGTCGACGAGCGCGCCCGACGTGGTCTCGAAGAGGACGAACTGCGGGTCGTTCATGCCGGTCGGGGCGAGCGACGACGCCCTCGGCTTGTGCACGGTGACAGCCGTGATCTCCTGGTCCAGCAGCCATCGGGTCGCGTCCACCTCGTGGGAGACCGAGCTGGTGATGAGCATCTCGTCGGTGAAGGCGGGCGGCATCGCCAGGTTGCGGTGCCGTTGGTGCAGCATCAGGGCCGCGCCCAACTCACCGCTCTCGATGAGCCTCTTGAGCCTGACGTACTCGGCGTCGTAGCGCCGCATGAAGCCCACCTGGATGCGCCGGTGCCCGAGCCGCTGCTCAGCCTCCAGGATCCGCAGGGCGGACGCCGTGTCCGGAGTCATCGGCTTCTCGCACAGCACCGGCAGATCGCGGCCGATGGCTTCGATGAGGGCCGACTCGTGCGCGGGACCGGGCGAGGCGATGAGTACGGCATCCACCTCTTGCGACGCGAGGGCGGGCGCCGTTTCGGTATAGGCCGTGCACCCCTCGATCGTGGCGGCGAGGGATTTCGCCCGGTCCGCGTCGATGTCGACGACGGCGCTCACCCGCGCCCCGCTGATGACGTCATGGAGACGGCGTACGTGGTCGGCGCCCATCTTCCCGGTGCCGACGACGGCTACACGGAGTCCTGGCTCGCTTGGCATGAGTGTGATGTCTCCCCTGCTGGTGAAGGACTCTCCCGCACCTCATCCGCAGCAAGAGAGAACCCTCATTCCACCGCACCGTCAACGCTCAGGACAGCACCTTGCCGGGGTTCAGCACGCCGTGCGGGTCCAGAGCCTGCTTCACGGCACGCTGCATGGCCATGGCCTCCGGCGTGATCTCCGCGGCGAGGCCAGGACGCTTGAGCAGGCCCACCCCGTGCTCGCCGGAGACGGTGCCGCCCAGCGCGATGGCATCGGCGATGATCTCGGCGAAGGCCTCCTGGGCCCGGGTGCGTGCGGCGTCGTCGCCGGGTTGGGTGATCAGCAGCGGGTGGAGGTTGCCGTCGCCCGCGTGCGCGATGTTGGCGATGAGGATGTCGTGCCGGACGGCGGTCTTCTCGATGCGGCCGAGCATCTCCGGGATGTGCTCCTTGGGCACACAGATGTCCTCGGTCAGGACCGGACCCAGACGTTCGAGGGCGGGGTAGGCGAGCCGCCGGGCAGCGAACAGGGCGTCGGCCTCGTGCTCGTCCGTGGACCGCTCCGCCCAGGAGGCACCGGCGCCGCGGAAACAGTCGACCATGCGCTCGGCCTGGGCGGCGCCCGTCTCGCCCGGCTCGTCGATCCGGCCGAGGAGCACCACGTCGGCGTCGAGCGAGAGGCCCATGTTCTTCCACGCGTCGACGGCGCGCAGGCAGTGCCGGTCGATCAGTTCCAGCGCCGACGGGGTCAGCCCTGCGTCGGCCACGGCGCGTACGGCGGCTCCGGCATCGACGACGGAGTCGAAGTGCCCCGCGATCGTGACCGAGGCCGGTGGCATGGGCCGCAGGCGGACGGTCACCTCCGTGACGATGCCGAGCGTTCCTTCCGAGCCGACGACGAGACCCGTCAGGTCGTAGCCTGCGACGCCTTTCGCGGTGCGTCGACCTAGCCGCACGATCTCGCCGAGCCCGTTGACCATCTCCAGGGCGAGTACGTAATCACCGGTGACGCCGTACTTGACGCAGCAGACGCCGCCCGCGTTGGTGGCGACGTTGCCGCCGATGGTCGACCAGGGGGAGCTCGCGGGGTCGGGCGGATACCAGAGTCCGTGCTCGGCCACCGCCGCCCGCAGATGGTCGTTGACGACTCCGGGCTGAACGACCGCGAGACGCTCCAGGGGGTTGACCTCGACGATCTCGTCCATGCCGTCGAGCGCCACGACCACGTGCCCCTCGCCCGAGTTCGCGCCCCCGGAAAGGCCGGTGCCCGCTCCGCGGGCGACGACCGGGGTGCGGTGACGGATACAGGCGCGCACCGTGTCGGCGACGTCTTGGGTGGACCTCGCGCGGACGACGGCCGCGGGGCGACCGCTGGGCGCCCATGCCGCTTGGTCACTGCGGAAGGCCTCGACGCTGTCCGGATCGGTGAGTACCCGGTCGGCCGGGATGTGCTCGAGGATCGCTCGAACGACCGTGGCGCTCATCGTGTGTCCTCTCGGTGGGTTCGTCCCGGGGCGGGCATTCCGGTGGCTTGCATACCTCGATGGAAACATGCGGGCGCGGCGATCCGTACGGAGAGAATCTCCATGCTCCGGCTCCTTCCACGCGGCGCACGCCCGCGAGATCCTGCGGCGCATGACCCGGCAGCAGCGGGAGTCAGCTGAACTGTCGGCGTTCAACGACCTGGCCCGGCGCCGCCGGCAGCGACTGGACCGGCTACTGGGGCAGGCAGGGCCCCGAGCTGATCGAGCGCCGGACGCTCGACGGACACGTCCAAGAACTCGTCTACCGGCCTACCCTGCATGTCTGAGCCGACTCACCCCGCCTGAACTGGAGAACAGACTTGAGGATCACGACCCGGACGGTGAAGTACACCACCGGCAGCGACAGCAAACTCGTCGACATCTACGCCCCGGAGCAACAGGACGATGGATGTGTGCTGCTCTGGCACGGCATGGGACCCGACGAGCGGGACGTGATGGCGCCGCTCGCACGAGAGATCGCCGGGTTGGGCCTCACCGTCCTCGTCCCCGACTGGCGTTCGGACCAGGCCGACGAGGGCCGGGCGCATCTCACCGACTCCTTGCGGTTCGGGCGTGACTACGTACGCGAACTAAGCGACGGAGAGGGTCAGTTGATTCTCGCCGGGTGGTCGGCGGGGGCGGGCGCCGCGATGGGCACAGCCCTCCAGCCGGAGCTCTTCGACGGCTGGAGGCCGACCGCGGTGATCGGCATCGCGGGCGGCTACCGCTTCCCGGCACGCACCACCGGCACCGTTCCCCTCCGTGCGATCGGCCCGGCGGTGACACCGGTGCCCGTACGGCTCGTGCACGGCACCGAGGACACGGTCGTGCCCGGCGATTCCTCGCGTGAACTGCACGAAGCCCTGCTCTCACACGGCTGGGACTCCGAACTGTCCGAGCCCGCCACGGACCACGCCGGGGTACTTGGTTGCGTCTACGATCCCGGCGCGGGGCGGTGTCTGCCGGCGACCGAGCCCTCCGTGTCGGACCTCGGGCGGGATACGGCCCGCGTGGTGGCGAGCGTCCTCACTGGAAAGCCGGCATGACTTCCTTGATGAACAGCTCCAGGGACTTGCGCTTCTCCTCGTGCGACAGACCGGTGTCGATCCAGAAGCTGTACTCGTCGATACCGAGCTCCTCGTAGGCGCGCAGCCGCTCGACCACTTCTTCCGGGGTGCCGATCATCGCGGTCTTGTGCAGCGACTCCGGTTCGAACTCGGGACGGTCCTCGAACTTCGACTCCGGGCTGGGGGCGAGGAATCCCTTGTCAGGGGTGGTCTTGTTGCCGAACCAGGCGTCGAAGGTCCGGTAGAAGCGGTTGATCGCCTCTGCGGCCGGGCGCCATCCTTCGGGCTCGTCGGGCGAGTGGACGTGGGTGTGCCGCAGCACCATCAGGTCGGGGCGGGGCACCTCGGGGTGATTGGCCACCGCGGTGTCGAACTTCCGCTTGAGGTCGGCGACTTCGTCCTCGCCCTTCATCAGCGGGGTGACCATGACGTTGCAGCCCTGGCTCACCGCGAAGTCGTGGGAGTCGGGGTCGCGGGCGGCGATCCACATGGGCGGGGCGGGCTGCTGCACCGGCTTGGGCACACTGGTCGACGTGGGGAACTGCCAGATGTCGCCGTCGTGGGCGTAGTCGCCCTGCCAGAGCGCACGGACGGCGGGCACGAGCTCGCGCAGGTGTTTCCCGCCGTCGCGGGCCGAGACGCCGTCCGTCATCCGGTCGAACTCGAACTGGTAGGCACCCCGGGCAAGGCCGACCTCCATACGGCCGTTGCTGATGACGTCGAGCAGGGCACATTCACCGGCGGCCCTGATCGGGTGCCAGAACGGGGCGATGATGGTTCCCGCGCCCAGGCGGATGGTCGAGGTCTTCGCGGCGATGTGGGCGAGCAGCGGCATGGGGCTGGGGGAAATGGTGTACTCCATCGCGTGGTGCTCCCCGATCCACACGGTGGAGAACCCGCCCGCCTCGGCCATGAGGGCCAGTTCGGAGAGGTTCTCGAACAGCTGCCGGTGGCTGTCCTCCTCGTCCCAGCGCTCCATGTGAACGAACAACGAAAACCTCATGGCTGCTCCTCTGTCGTGGTGGTGACCTGGGCGCGCGCGGCGTCCATCTCGGTGAGAGTGACGTCCCCGGTGGCCCAGTGCGTGCGGGGGACTTCGTGGACGACGACCCGGATGTGTTCGGGCCGGGTGTTCGTGGTGCGCAGGACCGCGCCGTGCACCTCGTGGATCAGGTCCCGGATCTGTGCCGGAGTGCGGCCCTCGGCGAGCGTGATGGCGATCTGTGGCATGTCAGCTCCGCATGGTTCGGCCCCGCGTGGTTCAGCCCCCGTATGGTTCAGCTCCGCATCGTGAACGGGTCGGCCACGGGCTCCTCGCTCGTGTTGATCCAGACGCTCTTGAGGCGGGTGTACTCCTTGATGGACTCGGTGCCGTGCTCGACGCCGGACCCGCTGGTCTTGAAGCCCTGCCGCGGCGACATCGGGGACATGGCCCGATAGGTGTTGACCCAGACGGTCCCGGCGTCCAGACGGGCCGCCATCCGGTGCGCCCGTGCGAGGTTCGTCGTCCAGACCCCGGCCGCGAGTCCGTACTCGGTGTCGTTGGCCAGACGTACGACCTCCTCCTCGGTGTCGAACGGCATGACCGCCAGTACGGGGCCGAAGATCTCCTCGCGGACGACGCGCATGCTGTTGTCGACGTCCACGAGGATGGTGGGCTCGTAGAAGTAGCCGCCGAGCCCGCCGTCGGTGGAGTGTCCGCCGGTCAGCACCCGGGCGCCTTCACTGCGTCCGAGGTCGACGTATCCGGCCACCTTGTCGCGCTGGTCCTCGAAGGCCAGCGGGCCGAGTTCGGTCGCCTCGTCCATGGGGTCGCCGATGCGGATGGTCCTGGCGCGCTCACAGACGCGTTCGAGCAGCTCGTCGTAGACGGACCGGTGCGCGAACACGCGGCTCCCGGCGATACAGGTCTGTCCTGCGGCGGCGAAGATGCCTGCGACGACACCCATCGCGGCATTGGGAAGCTGCGCGTCGTCGAAGACGATGTTGGGCGACTTGCCGCCGAGTTCGAGCGTCGAGCCGATGAAACGGCTCGCGGTCGCCGCGGCGATACGGGCCCCGGTGGCGGTACTGCCGGTGAAGGAGATCTTCGCCAGGTCGTGGTGGTCGACAAGAGCCTGCCCGGCCTCGGCGCCGAACCCGGTGACGACGTTGACCGCGCCCGGCGGAAAGCCTGCCTCGAGTGCCAGCTCGGCGAGCTTGAGGACGGTGGACGAGGTGTACTCCGAGGGCTTGATCACGACGGTGTTGCCCGCGCAGAGAGCCGGGGCCAGCTTGCTGCTGGTCAAGGTCAGCGGCGAGTTCCAGGGGGTGATCGCGCCGACGACGCCGAGCGGCTCCCGTGCCGTGTAGTTGAGGACCTGGCGGTCGGAGGTGGGGATGAAGTCGCCGTGGATCTTGTCGGCAAGGCCTGCGTAGTAGTGGAAGTACTCCGGAAGTGTGGCCAGTTGCCCGCGCATCTCGCGCAGCAGTTTGCCGTTGTCCCGCGATTCCATGCGGGCGAGGTCTTCGGCGTTGTCGGCGATCAGGTCGCCGAGGCGACGCAGGAGGTGTCCGCGTCGGGTCTGGCTGAGGTCGCGCCACCGCGGGTCCTCGAAGGCCTTGCGTGCGGCGGCCACAGCCCTGTCGACGTCGGCCGCGTTCCCGCGTGCCGCCCGGTAGAGGACCTGGCGCGTGGCCGGGTTGGTGCTCTCGAAGTACTCCCCCGACGCGGGCTCCACCCACGTACCGCCGATGAAGTGCTGCAACGTGGTGGGTTCAGACATGTGCGCGCTCTCCGATGAAGGTGGTGAGACAGTCGACGAACGCGTCGGGGCGCTCGACGGGCAGCATGTGACGTGCTGTGGGGATGATTTCGGCGCGGCAGTGCGCGAGCGCCGATGCGAGCCGGTGGGTCATCTCGGGGGTGGAGCCGGGATCGTCCTGACCGGTCACGGCCAGTGCGCGTACGGCGATGGAGCCCAGGTCGGGGCCGAGTTCGGCGTCCGCGGTGGCGAACACGCGATAGCAGGCGAGGAACGACCCGACGTCGTTGGCCAAGAGCGTGGCCCTGGTGCGGGCGACACATGCGAGGTCGACGTCGGTGCCTGCGTACCAGCGCTTCAGGGAAGCGGCGGCACTCGCCTCGAAGTCGGCCTCCGCGGTGCGCAGCCGATCGAGGACGGACGTCCGCTCCTGGGGCGTACGGTCGCACACCGAGCTGACCGAGGTCAGTGTGGCCACCAGCTCAGGACGGTGCAGCGCCACGTGCTGGGCGACGAGTGCCCCGAGTGAGAATCCGACCAGGTGGGAGCCCTCGGGAATCCCGTCTACGACCCCGTCGGCCAGGTCGGTGAGCGTCACCCCGTCGCGCACGGGCGGGCGCGTGCCGTGGCCCGGCAGGTCGGGGGTGATCACGGTGAAACGGTCGGCCAGGAGCGCGGCGGCGGGCTCCCACATCGAGTGGTCGAGCCCGACGCCGTGCAGCAGCACCACGGTCGGCTTGCTCATACGTTCCTACTGCTCGGTCGAGAGGGGAGCGAGGCGCTGCTGCGGACGGCCCTGGGCGGCGGCTGCGAGCGCGATGACGATCTCGTTCGGGTGGGGGGCGTCGGTGAGCCGGATCTCGATGGTCTGGTGGTGCGAGCGGATCGTGGCGTCGGTGATGTGCTTCAGCGGGATGTCGAAGGCCACGCCGGCGGGTCCGCGCTTCTCGACCGCGGGCAGCAGGGTGGTGGCGCCCGCGGCCTTGCGGAAGTGGTCGCCGAACTTGAGCGTGTGGATCAGCGCCGAGCCGTGCTCGACCTCGCCGTCCAGGCCGACGACGGCGGCCTTGCCGTACGCCTCGGCGGGCGCGTCCAGGGCTTCGAGCACCGCGGGGGCGAGGAGCGCGCCGATGTCGGACGCGTGTGCGTCGATGCCGGGATTGAGGTCTTCGACGAAGCCCTGACCGGCCCACGGGTTCTCTATCACCGCTGCGACGACGGCGACCCGGGCGGGGCTGCCGACCGCGCGGCCGCCTTCGGTGTGGATCTCCTCGACGACGGTCACGATCTTGCGGACGTTCATGAGGGGACTTCCTCCAGTGTTTCGGTGGTGACGACGGGGTCGGTCATGCGGTCCCCGATGCGGGGGTGGGGACGAGGGCCCGTCGACGCTGCCGCGATGACGACGATCTCGTCGGCACGCGGGGCGTCGGGAACGCGGGCGCTGATGGTCTGGTAGTGGCTGCGGGTCGCGGCAAGTGTCTTGTGCCAGAGGGGGACGATCAGCGTTTCGCCCGCATCGGCGCGCGTGTCGGCGAAGCAGATGATCGACTCGCCCTGGAGGAACTCCCGGACCAGATTCCCGAAGTACGGGGTGTGGATGAGGGCACCGGCGTGCTCGATCTCGCCCGCCGTGCCGACGATGGCGGCCTTGCCGAACGATTCGATCTCGTCCACGCCACCGAGCGCGCCGATGAGCCTCTCGGTCAGCACCTTCGCCAGTACCGGCGCGATGTGGGCCTGCTCCGGGGAGAGATCGGTCGAAGGGCCGACGCCCGTCCACGGGTTCCGGATGACGGCGGCGACGCTGGCTCGCCTGGCCGGTTGCGCGGGCACCTCGCCCGCCTCGGTGAGGACGACGTCGCGGTAGAGCACGAGCTTACGGAGACCGATGCTCGCGTCCGGACGATCCAGGTTGCTCTCTTGCATACAACAGGACGTTAGACATGCACTCCGGTACCGGTCAAGAGGGAAGGCCGGGCGACTTCCCCAAAACACCAGTAGCCGCTCCATGAAGCCTCGCAGCACTTCTGACCTGGCTACTTACTGCATCCGCACAGTCCCGGGCGATTCGATGCGACCGATCCCTTGACGCTCAATCTGCGGCATGCCTTACTGCTCCTTGTATACCAATGGCGGTAGCGGCGAGCCCGCGGACTCAAGGAGTTTCATGTCCAGTCCCCTTCGAACGGGCGCGGAAATGACGCCCGACGAGCCGTCGGCGAGCGGGGGCGAAAGCCCCGCCGACGGCGCTTTCGAGGACACGGGCGAAGGGGGCGGGACCGTCGCCAGGCTCGGTTCCGTTTTCTGGGCCTCGCTCGGTATCTCCGCCGTCTTCGTCGCCTGGGCGGTGCTCTTCACGGAGAACCTGAACACGGTCACGACCGCGTCCCTGAACTGGGTCACGGGCACCTTCGGCTGGACCTATCTGGTGGTCACACTCGCCATCCTGGTCTTCCTGGTGTTCCTGGCCTTCAGCCCCGCGGGCGACATCCGGCTCGGCAAGGACACCGATCGTCCCGAGTTCTCGACGCTGACCTGGTTCTCCATGATCCTCAGCGCGGTCATGGGCATCGGCCTCGTCTCGTACGGCGTCGCCGAACCCATCTCGCACCTCGCGGCGCCCGCCCACGGCGTCGCCGAGCCGAACACGCCGGACGCAGCGGTACGGGCCCTGCAGTACTCCTACTTCGACTGGGGCCTGCACGCCTGGGCGATCTTCGCCATCTTCGGACTCGCCATCGCGTACTCGACCCATCGCAAAGGCCGCCGCGCCCTGGTCAGCCAGTTGTTCGTGCCCTTGCTCGGCGACCGCGTCAACGGGCCCATCGGCAAGGCGATCGACGTACTCGCCGTGTTCGCGACGCTCTTCGGCACCACGACCTCGCTCGGCCTCGGAGCGCTCCAAGTCAACAACGGCCTGGGAACGTTGTTCGGGATCCCCGTCAACTCGGTGTCCCAGGTGCTCATCATCGCCGCCGTCACCGCGGTCTTCACGCTCTCGGCAGTGACCGGCGTCAGCAAGGGGATCAAGTTCCTGAGTCAGGGCAGCTCGCTGCTCGCGGTCGCGCTGTTCGTCTTCATGCTGGTGGTCGGCCCCGCCGTCTTCATCGCGAACCTGTACATCGAGTCCGTGGGTCAGTGGGCCACCGACTTCTTCCGGATGAGTCTGCAGGGGACGGCGTTCGGCGGGCTCGAATGGATGCAGGTGTGGACCTACTTCATGATGGCCTGGTGGGTCTCCTGGGGCGCCTTCGTCGGTGTCTTCCTCGCCCGCATCTCGCGGGGCCGCACCATCCGTGGCTTCATCGTCGGAGTGCTCGTCGTACCCAGCGTGGTGTTCTTCACCTGGTTCACGGTCTTCGGCGGCACCGCGATCCACCTCGACCTGTTCGAGGGCGGTGACATCGCCAAGCAGACCTCGGCCGACATCAACAGCGCGTTCTTCGCGACCCTCGACCACTTCCCGCTCGCCGGGGTCACATCGGCGGTCGCGATCCTCCTGGTGGTGATGTTCTTCGTCTCCGGAGCGGACGCCAACACCTACGTACTGAGCATGATGACCTCGAACGGATCGCTCACCCCGCGCCGTTCGGTGCTCATCCTCTGGGGAGTCATCACCGGCGTCACCGCCGTCGCCCTCATGCTCGCGGGCGGCCTCGACGCCCTGCAGAACACCGTCATCGTGACGTCCTTGCCGTTCCTCGTGATCATCGCCGGTCTTGCGGTGTCCTTCTGGAAGGAACTGGGCGCCGACCGAAAGGAGAAAATTGATGTCGCACGCTGAATCCCGTCGCGCACGCACGCAGAAGGTATGGGCCGCGGCCTGGGGGCAAGGGGACGTCGATGCCCTCGACGAGCTCCTGAGCCCGGCCTACCTCCGCCACGGCAACGATCCGGACCCACAGGACCTGACCGCGTTCAAGGCCGCCGTCGTCTCCACACGTGCGGCATTTCCGGACCTGGTCACGACCATCGACGACATCCTGATCGACGGCGACAAGGCGGCGATCCGCTGGCACAGCAGCGGAACCCACACGAACTCGTTCCTCGGTGTCCCCGCCACCACGCGGCGCGTCGACGTCAGCGGTGCCACCTTCGCCCGGTTCGAGGGGGACCAGATCGTCGAGGAGTACGTGACATGGGATCCGCGGGCCCTGCTCTCGGCCCTCGGCATCATCCGCGTGGGACAGGACTGACGAGGAACAGGACCGACGATCAAGATGACAAGGAGCACTCTCATGGCCCCGCTCGCCTCCAAGCCCGACCTCGACGTGATGAAGCAGGTGAACCGGCAGTTCGTCACCGGTGTCACGGTCGTGACAGCGATGGACGGAGAGACCCCCCGCGGTCTTGCCGTCAACGCCTTCTCGAGCATCTCGCTCGACCCCGCCACCGTGATGGTGTGCGTCCAGCGCACCTCGTCCACCCACGACTGCCTGTTCCGGGCCGGTCACCTCGCGATCAACATCCTGTCCACGGACCAACTCGACGTCGCCGGCACGTTCGCGACGAAGTCCGACGACAAGTTCAAGGATCTGGACTGGCACGGCGGCCCGTTCGGCAGCCCGCTCATCGCGCGGAGCAGCGCGCAGATGGAGGTCGAGATCCGCGAGCGGCTCCAGGCCAGTACCCACACCGTCTTCATCTGCCGTGTGGTGCACGCCGCGGTCGACGAGCGAGCACCGATGGTCTACAGCGCGGGTAAGTTCTTCGACGGCGGCGCGCTCGCGCCCCTGGGATGACCGGCGGGCGGCTCAGGAGACGGAGGAGGGTCCGGTGAATCGCGGAATGAGCGAACCGAAGAACGGGTCGATGCAGGGCAGGGTGATCGCCGAAATGCGTCGGCGGATCATCAAGGGCGACATCGCGCCCGGCGCGCCGCTCTCGGAGCTCGCCCTCGCTGACGAGTTCGGTGTCAGTCGTACGCCGGTGCGCGAGGCCCTCAAGCAGTTGCAGACCGAGGGGCTCGTCGAAATCCGGCCTCGCGTGGGGACGTTCGTCACCACTCCGTCCCGGCGCGAGATCACCGAGCTCTTCGAGATGAAGGAACTCCTGGAGGGCGCGGCCGTCCGCCTCCTGGCGCAGCGGGGCCGGGTCTCGGAGATCGACATGCTCGAACGGAACCTGCGCGAGGCCGATGAAGCGGTGGCGCGTGACGATCGGGAGCGGTACGCGGAGCTGGTCCAGGAGTTTCACGACCTGCTCATCGCCGGTGCGGACAACAACAAGCTGGCGGCCCACTACCGGATGCTGATGAATCAGCTGGCCTACTCCCGGCTCGTGAACACCTCGCTGAGCCAGCCCGGCCGCGCCCTTCAATCGGACCGCGAACACCACCTCGTACTGGAGCTGATCCTCGAGAAGGACGGCGACAGCGCCGAGCAGGTGATGCGCGAGCATGTCAGGGCCAGTCGACGTGCACTGCTTGCCAGGCTGCCCATCGGCGGCCCGAGTGAGGGCTTCGGCACGGCAGGGTCGTCCTGACATCGGGCAGACCGGGATGCAGGGCGGCATCTGCGCTTCATGACGGTCATCACACCGCGAACACGCCGGGTTGAGGTCGCCGCGGTGGGACACATGGCGAATATGCCATCTGCGCAATCATTCGACGATCGGTCCTCGTCCCGGCGGTTCCCCTCCCCCGGTGACGAGTCGGAACAGCTGAGGGCCACCGCCGACGCGCTGCGCGAGCAGGTGTCCGAGCTGGAGGTCCAGGCGCGTGCGCGCATCAGGGTCGCCCTGGCAGAGGGTGTCCTGGTCGAACGGTATCGGCTGGCGAACGCGGAGGCGGCGTTCACGCTGCTGCGCCAGGCGTCCCAGCGGGCCAACATCAAGCTGCACCAGCTGGCCGCCGCGGTGGCCAGGACACCTGGGCCGGCACCGGGAGCCCGGGTGTGGTTCAGCGGCCGGGCACAGCATCCGATACCCGACCTGGCCGCGCTCGGCGCAGGCACGCTCAACGTGTCCAACCAGGGCGAGGTACTCGGCGCCGCCCTGCAACGCGTCCTGTCCGTCACCGGCACGGACATGGGAAACGTGCAGCTGGTCGAGGACGGTGTCCTGCGCATGACGAAACACACCGGTCTTTCCCGGCAGTTCACCGACTACTTCGCGTTCGTCGACGGGAACACCTCCTGCGCCCGGGCCGCCTCCGCCAGTCACCAGGTCACCGTCAAAGAGGTGGCCTCGTCGGCCGGCTTCGACGACGACACGCGCCGGGTGATCCTCACGGCCGGTAGCCGTGCCTGCCACAGTGTCCCGCTGGTCGACGACCAGGACACCGTCCACGGCGTGATCTCCTCCCATCACGCCCGCCCTCTGGTCGGCTTCACCCGGACGCAGCTCCAGGCCCTGCACACCACAAGCCGCGCCCTCGGCACCTGGATCAAGTGGCACCAGCACACCGTCCTGCGCGACGCACTGGAGGACCTGCACCAGCTCGGCCGCGCCCGCACCCAGTAGCGACGGGGGTCAGGGCTGGAGCGGCACCTTCCAGCAGTTGGAGGTGGCCGGCTTGCCGGAGAGCCGGTCGGCCATCCACGAGACGGCGTCGCCCTGGTCGGTGATGAGCGGGACGAGGTGGTTGGTGAGGATCTTGTCGCCGAGGTTCGGCAGCACGAGGGCCTCGTAGGTGACGTTGCCGCCCTTGCCGCACCAGTCCACGGCCAGTTGCCGGGCCTGCTCGTGCGGGACGATGTCGTCCTGGACGCCGGTCGCCAGACGCACCGGACCGGTGGGCTTGAGCCTGCCGATGCGCTGCTTGTCCAGGGCGGCCTTGGCCTTGGGGTCGGCGGCGATGATGTCCCCTATGGACTTGCCGTCGTTGGTCCACTTGTTGCTCTTGGTGAACCCGTAGCCGAACAGTGCGTCGCCGACACACATGGTCGACGCGTCCTTCAGTGCCGCCTTCCCCTGGGCGTTGATGTGCGTGTCCACGACCGCGCGCAGGTCGGGGTCGGCCTGGGCGAAGCCGCTGATCGACCAGGCGAGGGCGCCCGCGAGCGCACTGCCGTCGATGCCCTTCATGACCGAGGTCAGGTCCGCCGGTGGTGCACCGGCGTAGGTGCCGGCGAGCTTGATCTCGGGGGCGTAGGAGGAGTGGAGTTCGGCGGCCGCGGCGCTTGCGCCACCGCCTTGGCTGTAGCCGTACAGACCGGTGGGGGACTCCGCGGTGACCGATGCCCCGGGCACGGAGCGGGCGGCGCGGGCCGCGTCAAGGAGGGCGTGCCCCTGGTCGAGGCGGTTGACATAGGTGTGCAGGCGGTCGGTGGCGCCGAGGCCCACGTAGTCGGTGATGACGACGGCTGCCCCGGTGGCCAGGATGCGGTAGATGGCCAGGGCCTCGTAGCCGACCGACACCGTCTGGCCGTTGAGGGTCAACGGGTGCTGGAGGGCGAACGAGGGTGCGCACTGGTCGCCCTGGCCCATGGTGCCCGAGGCCACCGCCACCAGCGGGCGCGGCCCCGGTTTCGTCCAGGCCGCCGAGGGCTCGATGTAGGCGCCGGTCACCGCGACCGGCTGCCCGGCCGAGTCGGTGGACTTGTACATCAGTCGGCTCGCGGTACCGGGCATCGGGCGGCCGTCAAGACCGGGGATGCTCAGCCCGAGCGGCATGGCCTCGGTCCTGATCAACGCACCATTGGTGGAAGGCAGTTCGGCGGGCGGGTTGTAGAAGGCGGGGATGGTGACGCCCCGGGAGACGACGGGCTCCCCGTCGGCCGCGGAGGCCGATGCCCCCGAGAGGCCCACGCAGACGGTGCCCGCGACGACGCCTGCCACCAGGCGCAGCCGGGCCGGGACCGTGCGGCGGGTGGTCAACGCTTCGGTGTGCGCGGAGGATTCGGTCGTACGGGTGGGCAGAGCAGAACGCGAAGGGTGTCTCATGCGGCTCATGGGTGTGCTCCTCGCTCGTGATGCGGACGTGATGCAGAGGTGGTTCAGACGTGATTCAGATGACGGTGTCGATGTCGCGTGCGGTGATGGCGTCCAGCGCCCGTTCGGCCACGGCGGCGATGGTCATGGACGGGTTGCACGCTCCCGTCGTGCCCGGGATCAGCGCACCGTCCAGTACGTAGAGCCCGCGCTGTCCCCGCACGCGGCCGTCGATGTCGCACACGGTGCCCATCGCCGCTCCGCCCAGCGGGTGCCAGGTGCTGTTGACCAGGGAATTGGTGTCCGTGAGCGCGCCGAGTCCCTTGGAGACCGCCGAGACCCTCCGCTGGATGTGCCGGTGGCTCACGGCGTCACCGTCCCGGGGCCAGTGCAGCGACACGGAGTCGGTGTCGGCGTCGTAGCGGAAGCGGCCGCGATCGGGGCTCACCCCGAAGCCGACCAGCATCGTCGTCCTGGTGTCGAGGCCCAGCGGCGGGAGCGACGCCTGGATGATGGTGTTCGCGGTGGCCGGGTCCTCCCATGCCTTGCTGCCGAAGACCACCGGGCCGCCTTGTTCGGGCCCGAAGTCCTCCCGCAGGTTGGTCCACGCGTAGATGCGGTCGCCGTTGGTGCCCCATCCTTCGCCGAGCCCGTCGGGCAGGTCGGGGATGGCTCCGGTGGCCGCCGCGCGGACGAGGAGCTTGCTGGTGTTGACGCTGCCGGCTGCCATGACCAGGGCCCGGGCGGAGAGGATCTTCTGCTCCAGGACCCGGCCCGAGTCATCGGTGCGGTCGACCCGCACCTCCCAGCGACCGTCACCGGCCCGCGCCACGGACGTGACGTTGTGGTGGGTCGCCACGGTGACCTTGCCGGTCGCCTCGGCCTGTTGAAGGTAGGTCACGTCGACGGAGTGTTTGCCGCCGTTGTTCACGCCGAGGGCGCAGTCGCCGTTCGTGTACGACGGCTTCATCTCACCGCGCAGTTCGGCGAGGGCGTAGTCCCAGTCGATGGGCATGGGGATCTTCTCGAGGCCGTACCCGGCTCCGCGCACACGCTCGGAGAACACCCGGGCCGCCACGTAGTGGGGTGAGCCGACCAGTTCATCGGGTGCCGTGGCCACCCGCAGCATCTTCGCGACCCTCGGATAGTGGATCTGGTCCATGCGCCGGTAGTCGAGTTGTTCGGGCAGCCAGGTGTTGAACACCGCCTCCGACGGTTGGAGGGTCATCCCTTGGTAGACGAGGGATCCCCCACCGACCCCGGCCGCGCAGACGCTCAGGATGTTCTCGCCGAGTACGGGTTCCAGGAGTCCGGCGTAGGGCGCGAAGTTCAGCGGGGTGCCGAGGAGCTTGGCGAGCGGCCTGACCGCCGCGGGGAGGGTGCCGTACCAGAGCATGCGTTTGTCGAGGCCCGACACCCTGGGGAAGGTCTCCGCGTTCGGCCCGGTCGGCCAGCGCCGACCGCGTTCGAGCACGGTCACCGGCACGCCCGCCTGTGCCAGGCGCAGCGCCGCGACGCCGCCCCCGAAACCGGATCCGATGATGACGACCCGGTGTTCTTCCCGGGTCAGCCGCACCCGGGAAGGTACGGCGGAGGCGGCCGATGGTGGAAGGACGACGCTCGCGGCGGCGAGTCCGGCGGCGCCTGCGAGCAGGGCGCGTCTGCTGGGAGGGGGCATGGGCGACTCCTTGAGGGGACCACGGGAGTTTTCGGCATGCGCATGACAAGTGAGACATAACAGAGGAGACCAACGCGGGTTACCCGCTGGTCACTTACGGGAGAATAGGGCTGCGTGTCAGTCTGTGACAAGACGTCTGCATGCGTCATCCGCGCCGCTCGCTATGCTGCGCTGATCGAGACGGAGGGCGGTGGAGCGAGAGTGCGCGAGGCGCCATCCACGGAACGAGGACACACGGCGGAAGAGGTCGCCAGGCCGTCGCTCGTTCAGCGACGGAAGGCGGCTCTCCGCTTCGAGATAGCCCGCGAAGCCGTTCGCCTGTTCACCTCGCAAGGCGTCACCGCGACGACCGGGGAGCAGATCGCTCAGGCCGTGGGGATCTCCGCCCGCACCATGTGGCGTCACTTCCCCACCAAGGAGAGCTGCGTACTGCCCCTCCTTTCGGCGGGGCTCGATTTCGTCATGGCCGAACTGCGCCACTGGCCGCCGGAGATGAGCCTGGTCGACTTCTTCACGGAGACCTGCCGGATCGGCGAGCTGCCCGCCGACACCCCCGTCATACTCGATCTGATCCGTATGACGTCCACCGACCCGGCACTGCGCTCCGTCTGGCTCCAGGCCCACGACGACGCCCTGCCCGTCCTCGGAGAACTCCTCGCCCGGCGATCCGGCGGCCACCCCGACGACTTGAGAGCGAAAGTGCACGCAGCGACCCTCAACGGGGCACTGCGTGCGGCGGCGGAGGACTTCGCCCAGCGGTACGCCGATGATCCCGAGGCTTCCGGCGGAGAAATCACCGCATGTCTACTCGCGGCCTTGCACGCCGCCTCGGAGGGCCTGCCCTACTGAGGCCCGAACTCTACTGAGGCCCGAACCCTGCTGGAGCCCGAACCCTGCTGGGGCCCTGAGAGGAAACGGCGCCCGTCCGGGCCTACTTGGACTCGACGCGCCCGAACGCGTCGGGGCCGGTGGTCAACGCGTCCCGTGCCTCTTGCCACGCGTTGTCGCCCAGGCCGAACTGGGTGCGGAGGTAAGCCGACGCGAGCCGCGCGAGCGCGGCGACCCGCTCGGGGTTCTCGTCCGTGGCCTCGGCGACGTCGTACCCGCTGATCCCGCCGAGTCCGTGCTCCGCGTCAAACAGGCTGAGCAACGTCTTGGCGCCGGGAGCGAGGTGGTACGGGTCGGCGTGCCAGTCCGGGCCCATCTCCGTGAAGTGCCGGGAGTCGTCCTTGTCCCCGGCAACGACAAGCGCGGGTGTGGTCATGGCGGAGAAGTCCATGGTCCGGAAGACCGGGAACTGCTCGCCCATGACCCCGGTCAGGATGTCGCCTCCCCTCCCGGGGGCGGCCAGCAGCACCCCCTGCTTGATCCGGGGCTCTGTGTAATCCGCTTCCTGTCCGTCATCAGGGTCGGTGACCCGGGCGCCCAGCAGAAGCGAGGCGGTGAAGCCGCCAAGCGAGTGTCCGGCCACGGCGATGCTTTCGCGGTCCATGCGCCCGGCGAGCTGCGGCACGGCGGACTCGATCTCATCGAAGCGGTCGATGATGTGGGTCATGTCCTCGGCGCGCGAGCGCCAGAACAGCGGCGCCCCGGGGGTGTCCGCAAGCAGGTGGCTGAGCGTCTGGGAGCTGAGGTGCGTGGGCTGGATGACGACGAAGCCGTGTTCGGCCCACACGTTGGCGAGCGGGGCGTAGCCGTGGAGCGAGGAGAGGTGGTTGGAGTGGCCGTGCCCGTGCGAGAGGAGGATGACCGGCAGGTCGGTTCCCGTCGCGGGTGCGGTGACGCGCACCTGAAGGTCGACGGGACGTCCGGGCACGGAGAGCACCACCGGGCTGAACGAGAGCACGGGAGTGGGCGAGCCGACGGTGTCGGTCACGGAGGTCACGGAGGTCACGGAGGTCACGGAGGTCACGGAAGTCGATGCACTAGATGCACTCACGATGCGTCTTTCCCTTCGGTTTTCCCTTTGAGGGCCTCTGCCGCTGATCTCATGGGGCTGAGCGCGC
Organism: Streptomyces sp. NPDC055239; assembly: GCF_053606205.1. Taxonomy (NCBI): domain Bacteria; kingdom Bacillati; phylum Actinomycetota; class Actinomycetes; order Kitasatosporales; family Streptomycetaceae; genus Streptomyces; species Streptomyces sp. NPDC055239. The sequence goes on from NZ_JBSGRD010000013.1 coordinate 281,706, forward strand.
GAGGCAGGGAGGAAGTGCCGCCTTCAGCTAGACTGAAGCGGAACGTTGCTCCACTTACGATACGGAACATTGTTCCGCTTGCCAAGCGGAGCGCCGTTCCGTCTTGTCGACGGCAACAGGGACGGCAACAGGGAGGAGAGTGCGGTGCCCACGAAAGGCCAGTCCGGAGAGGTGGCGGCCCCGAGCAAACGGGCCGACGCGGTGCGCAACCAGCAGAAGCTGCTCGCCGCCGCCGCCGAGGTGTTCGTGACCTCCGGCGTCGATGCGCCGATCCGCGAGATCGCGGCCAAGGCGGGCGTAGGGATGGGCACGATCTACCGCCACTTCCCGACGCGGGCGGATCTCGTCGTCGCCGTCTTCCGCCACCAGGTCGAGGCGTGCGCGGAAGCCGGTCCGGCCCTGCTGGCCGACGCCGACTCACCACTCGCCGCGCTGCGCCAGTGGATCGACGTCTTCGTCGATTTCCTGGTCACCAAGCACGGGCTCGCCAACACGGTGCAGCCGGACAGCAGTGGCTTCGCCGCGCTCCACACCTATTTCCTCGACCGCCTGCTGCCCGTCGCCGAGCAGTTGCTCGACGCCGCGGTCGACGCAGGCGAGATCAGGCCCGGTACGCGGCCCTATGAACTGATGCGCGGCATCGGCAACCTCTGCATCGGCACCGAAAGCGACCCGCGCTACGACCCCCGTCGCCTGGTCGCGCTGCTCCTTCAGGGACTTCAGCAACCACAGGCGTCCTGATCCAGACGGGCCTGCAGCAGGGCGGCGCCGGATTCGGCAAGCCAGTCCCCGAACGTACGCAGTCCGGGATGGATGACGCGCAGCGCCTCGATGTCGGCGTGCCAGCGCGATCCGGCCGCCCAGCGCTCCCGGACCTGAGCGATCTCGGGGTTCAGTGCGGTTGCCTCGGCATGAGTGATCTGCTCGTAGCGGATTGCGGTACCGGTGGCCTCGCTGATCGCGGCGACCGCCTCGGTCGGGGTAGGCGCGTCCCCGGCCAGCTCGAGACTCCGTCCCGCGAACCGGTCCGGCTGATCGAAAGCCAGCGCCGCGAACTCGGCGATGTCCTCCACCGCGATGATCTGGACAGGTTCGTCCGGCGGGAAGATGTGCCGGTGCACGCCGTGGACGATGCCGTCGAGACCGATGAGCGTCGAACCGAGAAAGTTCGACATGAACCGCACCGGGCGCAGAACGGTCACCGCCCGGATCCGCTCACGCAGGTGGTCCTCGATGCGCTTCTTTCCCTCGGAGCCACCTGGGCGACCCGGCGTGGACGCGATGCCCGTGAACACGACGTGCTCGACTCCCACTGAAGCCGCGGCATCGATCAGTGCCCGACCACGGGTGAACTCGCGCTCCACGTCGGTGCCGGCCGGTCCGAAGGCCACGGGCGGTACGGCGAACAGTGCCGCCGCTCCCTCCAGCGCAGCAGGCAGACTCGACCGGTCGTCGAGGTCTCCGCGCACGAGCTCCGCTCCCGCGGCTTCAAGTGATGTGGCGGCGGGTGCGGTCGTGTCCCGCACGAGCGCGCGCACCGGCCTTCCGGCCGCCAGGAGCCGTTGTGCGGTGGCGCCGCCCTGCCGACCGGTCGCACCGGTCACAACAACCAAGCGGTCAGTGCTCATGTCGTCCTCCGCCCCGGCGATGGTCGGTGGGTTCAGTCAGGTTGGGCCCGGGGTCGATGTGGAATGCTCCACCCGGTTAAGTGGCACGGACAAGGGATTACGTGACATGACCGCAGCTCCCCAGAACGACGCCCGGGCCGACGCCCGCCGTAACCGCAGGAAGGTGCTCGCCGCCGCCTCGCAGGCGTTCGACCAGCATGGCCCGGACGTCTCGCTCGACGCGATCGCACGGCAGGCGGGGGTCGGCGCCGGAACCGTGTACCGGCACTTCCCCAGTAAGGAGATCCTGCTGGAGGCCGTACTGGTCCAGCAGGTCGACGACTTGGTGGAGACCGCTCGACAGTGGGCGGCCCGCGTCGACCCCGCCCCGGCATTCTTCGGCTTGCTCCTGGAGGTCATCGAAACGTCGCACGGGCGCGAGCACGCATGCGATGCCTTGACCATGCATACGAACTGGCCACGGCCGAGCCTTGCCGCGTCGGCGCGACGGTTCCGCCAGGCACTCGGCCAACTGCTCCGCGCGGCCCAGCAGGCTGGTGAGGTCCGCGCTGACGTCAGCGCGGACGATGTCGCAGCCCTCACCGTCGGGTGCGCGACGATACGGGCCGCCCACCGCGACCGGAGCGGCGGCACCCGCATGGTGCGGCTGGCGCTGGAGAGCCTGCGGGCTCCGTCAATCGTCACGCAAGGGCGGGGCTTTCGTGACACCCCCGGCACGCTTCACGCGGCGTCGCGGTGCGAAGAATGCGGGGTCCGGCTCGAGGCCCGGTCCACTGGCCGCCCGGCGCGCTACTGCGGAGCGACCTGCCGACAGCGAGCACATCGCCGCCGCCTCGGGACGGCGACGCTCTCCTCAGTCCCCGACGCGTCAGCCACGAGGCCCGCGCACTGACCGATTCCGTCGCGTGACCCGCGACACCGCGCATTCAGCGCCGACACAATCGTCCTGCTCCAGAGGGCAGCTCTTGGACGGCCAGTTCACAGGCACCGGATACGCACCTGCGAGCACCCCAGCCGACATCCCGGAACGGATCACCATGAAGCCAACGGATCTCCCGTCCATCAATGAATCCGGCCTTCCGCTCGCGATGGAGCAGAACCTCGCCGAGCATGCCTGCCACCTGCACCGGAACCTGAAAAGCGCGTCCGTCACCGAGACCAGCGACCTGCTGATCGCCGACAGCGGTCTCGCCGATGACACCTTCAACATCGTCGCGGCGGCCCGTTTCGCCCCGGACACTGCCCCGACCCGCGCCGCGGAGACGACCCGGACCTTGGCCGCCACCGGCCGCCCCTTCTCCTGGTGGGTGGGCCCCGCCTCCACACCGGGCAATCTTGCCCAGCATCTTGAGGCCGTCGGCCTGGAGGCGTCGGAGACCGAGACCGGCATGTGGAAGGATCTGCGCGGTCCTCTCCCCGAGGCGCACGTCGACGGCCTGGACATCCGCCCGGTAACCACTCCGGAACAGCTCGCCGACTACGCCACGATCCTCGCTGCGAACTGGAGCCCGCCCGCCGCCACGGTGCGCCGATTCTTCGCCGACGCCGCCGACTTGGCGCTCGCCGCCGACTGCCCCGCCCGCTACCTGCTCGGCTCCGTCGACGGCCGTCCCGTCTGCTCGGCCGAGGTCTTCCTGCACGCGGGTGTCGCCGGGATCTACAACATCGCCACGCTCGCCACCGACCGCCGCCGTGGTCATGGCGGCGCCTTCACCCTGGCCGCCCTGCACACCGCACGCGACGCGGGCTACGAGACCGCGGTGCTGCAGGCATCCGCCGACGGAGAACCCGTCTACCGCCGCCTCGGTTTCGCCGCCTGTGGCCACTTCACCGAGTACGCCATCGCCTCCTGACCCTCTGGCGAGAATCCGGGGCTCATCGGCATTTTCGCCGCTGTCGGCTCGACGGTGCCATCCATAGGCTCGTGGCATCAGCCGCCGACGAGAAGGCTATTCACATGTTCGACGAGAGCAACGGCACGGGGGCGAAAGACATCGCCCTGCCCACCGCAGTGGCCGGAGTCCACATCCCCGACAGCGAACTGGCCCAGAAATCGGCTGCGTTCGTTCGAGGCGTATCCTCCGGGACGCTCTTCAACCATGTCATGCGGACATACGTTTTCAGCTCGCTGCTGTTCGATCGGCGCGGCGTTCCGTACGACTCTGAACTTGCCTTCGTCGCCGCGGCCCTGCATGACCTCGGGCTGGTCAAGGCGTACCAGACCCCGACCGAACGCTTCGAAGTCGACGGTGCCGACGCCGCACAGCGGTTCCTGCGGGAACAGGGCATGTCCGCCGATCGGGCGGCTGTCGTCTGGGATGCGATCGCCCTGCACACCAATGCAGGAATCGCGACTCGGAAAAGGCCGGAGATCGCCATGGTCTCCGTGGGATCCGGACTGGATTTCGCCGGGAACGATCTTCAGGAAATCCCGTCCGACGTTCTCGAGGAAATACTCACCACGTTCCCCAGGGAAGACTTCAAGAAGGACGCGCTCGACAACATGGTGTCGCTGTGCCGTACGAAGCCCATGTCGGTACTCATGCATCCCTTCGCCGAGGTCGGCCGTCGCCACATCCCCGATTTCCCGGTGCCCACCGTGGAGGATCTGCTGTTCGCGTCGCCTTTCGAGGAGTGACGGTGAGCGATGTGCCCGCCGGAGCGTCGCTCCGGCGGGCGGCGGCTCAGCGCGCCAGCACGGTCTCCAGCCACTGCAGGATCTCGGGGGTGACCGGGTCGGTGATGTCGGCGAACTCCTCATGCTTCTTGAGGAACTTGGCCACGTACGGGCAGACCGGCACGATCCGCAGGCCCGACGCCCGGACGTCGGTCAGTGCCTGCTGTACGAGGATCGAGGCCAGGCCCTGCCCGGCGAAGGCGTCGTCGACCTCGGTGTGGAAGAAGACGCGTTGGCCGTCTCGGTCGCGGTAGGCCGTGAGGCCCGCGGTCGTACCGTCGACCAGGATTTCGTAGCGGTGCCGGGAATCCACTCGCCGGACGGTCGGAGCGGGAGCTTGCTGGGTCATCGTGTGCCTTTCGGACGGGTCGGGTTGGAGCGCGGGGCGATGGTGGCGTTGGGGAGGGCGGGCGCGGGGATGCGCTCTCCGTCATAGCCGTCGACTCGGCCGAATCGGTCGGAGGCGCTCTGCCACGCTTCTCTGGCGTCGACGATGTCCTGGTGGCTGCGGCCCACGAAGTTCCACCACATAGAGAGTACTTCGCTGCTTTGCGCAGGTCAGAGGCATCTCGGTCCTCGGGCGGTCAGCAAACCGTCAGCATTGGACTTCAGGAGTCGGCGACCGATGGCGAACAAGACCCTGGCGCATGGCATGGGTACCTTCTTCAAGGACTGCGATCACGCCCAGTCGAGATGGCCGAAGTGCCCGCACCTCTACAAGATCCAGTTCCGCAACGCCGCGGGGAAGCAGACCGTTGAGTCCGGGTTCGAGACCGACGTTGCGGCGATTGTGCGTTTGACGGATGTCTACAACGCGAAGAGGGCTGCGCCGGGCCGTGCGAGCAGGGCGGTTCGGGTGGCGAAGTACGGGGCGATGACGTTTCGGGAGTATGCGAGGGAGTGGCGGGAGAGTCAGCGTCATCTGGAGGGGTCCTCGCTGCGGCATCTGGACTCGCTGCTGGAGCACCACATCTTCCCTGCGCTGGGGAATCGGCGGATGGATGCCTTCGACCACAAGGTGGTGGACGGGTTCATCAAGGCGATGGAGCGCAACGGGGCCGGACTGGCCACACGGTCCAACGCGTTCGACAAGGTGAAGTCGATCCTGCTGGTCCGGAGTTCTGAAGACCCGTTGGCGTCCGTACGACGTCGTATGCGGAAGTACGGTGCCGTTGGGGGCCCTCACACGCCGGGCAGATCCGCCGCCTCCCGGTCTCGTCGCGGATCTAGCCGAGGAAGGAGCCCAGGGCCGAGTTGACCTCATCTGCGTGCGTCCAGAGCAACCCGTGCGGGGCTCCCTCGATCTCTACGTACTGCGCCTCGGGCAGGTCCCGTCGAAAGCGGCGGGCGGTAGCGTCGATAGGGAGGATCTTGTCGGCTGTGCCGTGCAGGATCAGGACCGGCTTGCCACTGTCGCGGACCGCTTCGACGTCGGCGCGGAAGTCTTCGATCCACGTGGGAACGACCGCGTAGGCCGCCACGGGGGCACTTGACGTCGCCACGTTCCAGCTCGCGGTGACGGCCTCCTGGCTGATCCGACTGCCGAGGTTCTCCTCGAGGTTGTAGAAGTCCGAGAAGAACTGCGTGTACCAGGCGTACCGATCGCCCCTCGCCGCTGCCTCGATTCCGTCGAAGACCTTCTGCGGCACACCCTCGGGGTTGTCGTCCCGGGCGACCAGGAAGGGCTCCAGCGAGGCCAGAAACGCGAGCTTGGCGACCCTTTCGTGCCCGAATCGTGAGACGTAACGGGCGACCTCGCCCGTGCCCATCGAGAAGCCCACCAGGACGACGTCGCTCAGGTCGAGCGTCTCCAGGACGGTGTTCAGGTCTGCGGCAAAGGTGTCGTAGTCATACCCGGAGTTCACCTTTGACGACTGACCGAAGCCCCGACGGTCGTAGGTGATGACGCGGTAGCCGGCGGCCAGGAGATTCCTCGTCTGGCGCTCCCAGCTGTGGCCGTTCAACGGATATCCGTGAATGAGGACGACGGGCTGCCCTGCGCCCTGATCCTCGTAGTAGAGCTCGATCGGCGTGCTGTTTTCATTACCTACGGTGATGTACCCCATGTGCTCGTCCCTTTCTGGGTCGCTACGGGCGTCGAGGACCGGAGGATCAGATCCCCAGCGTTTCATGATTACTGTTGGGCCGGCCTGATGGCCCGGCTCAACTCGCCGCGCACCACCGCGCACCATCAGCTGTCCGATGGAGTTGCGCGCAGTTGCGTGGAGCGGTTCGAGGTCTACGCCCCACCGTCCACGAGTTCGTACTGCAGCGCACCCGAGGGACAGCGCCGCACCACTTCGATCAGGCGCCCGACCTCGGCACCGTCGGGGCGGATCCACGGGCGCTCGGCCGTGTCGAAGACTTCCGGCAGGCCGTTGACACATTCGGCGGCGTGCAAGCAGCGCCTGGCTTCGAAGGTCACGGTGATCAACTGGCCCTCGTAGGCCTTCTTCTCGGTTCCACCGCTCATACCGGTCTCCGTCGTTTCTGTCGCTTCAGTGCCCGGCTGTTCAGTCGCTGACCTTGCTGCGGGACTGGTACAGCAGGTCCTGGTACTCGGGGTGCCGGGCGATCCACCCCGCGAAGAACGGGCAGGTGGGGAGCACCCGCAGGTTCGCGGCGCGCGCCTCGTCGAGGGCGGCGCGGGCCAGCGCCGACCCGACTCCCCTGCCCTCGTACTCGGACGAGACCTCGGTGTGCACGAACGCGACAAGTTCCGTCGTACGGATGTACTCCGCGACGCCCGCGACCTTGGACTCTCCGTCGACCCGGGCCTCGTACCGTCTGGCTTCGGGAACGTCACTCACTACCACTGCCATGTGTCCTCCATACGTCTTCCGCGTGGGCCTCGTTCCACCATAGTCCCCATTTGGTTGACTCTTCAACTAGCCGGGTTGCGGCCGACCGGGTCACCGCTGTCGCGCGCGCCCGGTCGTCGCGGTTGTCAGGCCTCGGTTCCGGTGGACGTGGCCAGGAGCTGCATCTCCCAGGCGAACGCCACACCGCTGGCACCACCATGCTGCGACTGGACCTCGGCGACGCCCGGCACGGTCTTCTCACGGGCCCAGTCGCGCTGCCACTCGCCCAGTACGGCCATCCAGGTGATCGGCACCACGCCCGCCTGGACCATGCGCCGCACGGCCATGTCATGAGCTTCCTTCGAGGCGCCGCCCGAGGCGTCGGTGACGGCAAAGACCTCGAAGCCCTCACCCGCCGCCTGTATCGCCGGCATCGCGACACACATCTCCGTCCAGAGGCCGGCGATGATCAGCTTCTTGCGGCCGGTCGCCCTGACGGCATCGACGACGCGCTCGTCCTCCCAGGTGTTGATGAAGGTCCTGTCGATCGGCTTCTGCTCCGGGAACACATCCTGCAACCCCTTGATGAGGTAGCCGCCGCGCCCCTCCAGAACAGTCGTCAGGATGGTCGGCACGTCGAACACCTTGGCAGCCTTGGCGAGGCCGACGACGTTGTTCACGATCATCGTGGGTTCGTGGCTGTTCAGGTTGGCGAACTGGAACGGCTGGTGGTCGATCAGCACGACGACGCTCTCCTCGGGCGTCAGCAGTGCCTGCAGGCCGGACTTCGCTTCATTGCTCATGGGAATCCCTCTCCGGGTGCTCAGTGTCTGCGGGGTCGAACGGGACACCGTCGATCTCGACGTCGGCGACTCAGCCGTACGTGTCCTCGTCGGCACCCCCAAGGCCGAGTCGGCCGAACAACACGCTCCATCGGGTGACGCACCCTCACCACCTGGCGCGGCCTCCGCATCAGCGGCGGCCCGCAGCACCGGCAGAGGCTCACCTCAACCCGACTGGATGACGTGTCATCTACATTAATGACGGCAGGTTGATGCGTCAACTAGATGTCGATTCCGGCCCACATGTTCGAGCGCGAGAGCCAACGGCGGCCCGGGAATGCGGAGTTGCCCCGTGGCGGCAATCGCAGTTACGAAGCCCGGACATCGGGCGGAATCGGCCACGTCAACGAGATAGATGAGGTGTCAACGTCTTCGCTACACTCCATCGATGAACGCAACGCCTCGCTGGCTGACCTCGGAGCAGAAGGCCGCCTGGGACAGTTTCATCCGCATGCAGGAGACGCTCATCGGGCGACTCTCCCGCCGAGTCCAGGCCGACTCCCACATGTCCGCCTCCGACTACATCGTGCTGGTGAGTCTCACCGAACGGGGCGGCGGACGGATGCGCTTCCTGGATCTGGCCAATTCGGTGGAGTGGGAGAAGAGCCGCATGTCCCACCAGGTCAGGCGCATGACGAAGCGCGGACTGGTGAACAGGGAAGAATGCCCCGACGACGGACGCGGAGCGTTCATCATCGCTACTCCGGCCGGTTACAAGGCGATTGAAGACGCCGCACCCATGCACGTCGAACACGTCCGCCGACTGTTCATCGATGCCCTCACCCAGGAGGAACTCGATACGCTCGCCCGGATCTCGAACCGCGTTCTCGAACACATGAAGAAACAGGCAGACTGACCGATCCGAATTGCGATCAGATCTGATCTGTCTGGTCAGTTCCGGCCGGGCGAGGTCGATCCCACCTGGCTCTCGGCGAGGGCGTTCGGGTGAGCCAACCGCTCGACAAGTCCCCGCACGCTAAACGCACTTGCACGGGCGGCGTGCAGCGCGCAGATTTGGTTGACATGTCAACGGCCACCGTAGGGTGAGATCACCAACTCGTCAACCACACTGAGAGTTGACCGAGGCACACAACCCCGCCCAACTCGATGCGCCCACCCGCGCCGGCATCCTGGCCAGCGATCCAAGGACAGTCATCCCGAACTGCGTGGCCTCCCACCCCCAATGCCGTTGGCGTGTCACCATCGCAAGCCGGTTGACGTATCAACTACCTTGGTGGTTGCCTTGCCGCCGAAGTCTCCCCCCCTCGTGCGGAGGAACGGGTCCTGCACGGCCATCACCCGGCGCATCGGGTTGGCGGTACGGGGTGAAGTGCCCATCGTGCCCGCGCCCGAACGCCCGAGACGGCACAACTCCGTACCGTGGCGCCCTGGTTCACCCGCTTCACCAGAAGGGATGCAGTCGTCATGAGCGACCTCGACCTCCAGCCCGGCCTCCGTGAGTGCGGAGGCCGCGCCGATGTGTCCGGCGAACCCGTCAGAGAGCTGCTGAACCCGCGCGAGCTGCCACATCCCCGGCTGCTTCATGACGTTCAACTGCCTCGCTGACCGTGCTCGCTGCCCGTACGGGGCATACCCGGAGAAGAACCGCTTCGACGTCCTCGGCGACGACGCCACCGACCCTGCGGTCCCGGAGCACGTCCAAGCTCTGCGCTGAACCGCATCAGCGCGCACCCGCCCGAGCCACCGGCCGCGGCGCCTCTCCCGCCTGAGACAGAAGGACCTGCCTGATGAAGACTCCCGTGCCCGACTACCTGGACGAAGTGCTCGACAGCCTGCGTGCCGACACCAGCGGCGCCAATGCCGACTACATCCCCGAGCTCGCCGAAGCCGATCCGGAACGTTTCGGCATGGCGCTGACCACGACGCTCGGTCGCACTTACGCCGCCGGCGACGCCGACACGGAGTTCTCCATCCAGTCGATCTCCAAGCCGTTCGCCTATGCGGCCGCCATCATCGATCGTGGCCTCGACCGCGTCCTGGGTGCCGTCGGGGTCGAGCCGTCCGGCGAGGCCTTCAACGAGCTCTCCCTCGAAGGCGGCACCCACCGGCCGATGAATCCCATGATCAATGCCGGGGCCATCACCACGCATTCGCTCCTGGTCGGCGCGGAGGCCGGCCAGGACGATCGCGTCGAACGTGCCGTGACGTTCTTCTCCCGCCTCGCGGGCCGGGATCTGCAGGTCGACGAGCGGGTGTGCGCCTCAGAGCTTGACTCCGCGCACCGCAACCTCGCCATCGCCCACATGCTGCGCACCTACGGCATCATCGACGGGGACGTGCCCTCCGTCGTCGAGGGATATACGCGCCAGTGCTCGATCCTGGTCAGCGTCCGGGACCTCTCGGTGATGGCCGCGACGCTCGCCACCGGAGGTATCCAGCCCGTCACCGGAGAACGGGTGATGGACCCCGCCGTCGCTCAGCACGTCATGGCCGTGATGGCTGCGGCCGGGATGTACGACGCGGCCGGCGACTGGCTCACCCGTGTGGGCATCCCCGCCAAGAGCGGCGTCGCAGGGGGCATCGTCGGTGTCCTGCCCGACCTCGTGGGCATCGGAACCTTCTCCCCGCGCCTGGACTCCCACGGCAACAGCCAGAGAGGGCGTCTCGTCTTCGAGCGGCTCTCCCGGGACATGGGAATGCACCTGTTCTCCTCCGATCGGGGCCGACTCGATGCCGTCGGCGTGAGCGAGTCACGGGGCACGATCACCTTCGCCTTGCAGGGCAACGTCCAGCTCACCGCCGCTTCGGAACTCTTGGACCTGATGGCCGACTCGGACGGCGCTGCCGACGTGGTGCTGGATGTCACCAGAGTGCACTCCTTCTCCGATCTCGGCCGTCGCATGTCGCTCGAAGGGCTGCGCCGACTGCGGCTGGACGGACGCAGGGTTGCCCTCCGCGATCCCTCGGGCGTGCTGCCGGACCCTGATCTGGGAGACGGCAGTTACCCGGACGCCGTCTGACCGACCAGCTCACCGTCCTTGGCGACAACTCGGCACGGACCGGGTGAAGCTCGGCTGGTGCCACTGCCACGCAAGGTCCTGCGCCGATCCCGGCTGCTGATCCGGCCCGACACCGTGCTCGCCAACACCCTCAACACCCCCGCAGGCCGCACGGGCGAACTCATCGCCATAGCCCAGCTGCTCCAAGTGGTGCACCGCGGAGGTCATCCCGAGCTGGCGCCTATGCTGAAACACCACACCGAGCACCTCACCGGTGTGCCTGTTCCAGTGCCCTGAACATCCAGCCGTCCCGCCGCCGGATTCCCCCAGCCCCGGTGAACCTCTCGTCTCCAACTCCGCAACCCGTCTCATGCGGGGGCCTATGCGGTGCGTGCGGCCTACATCTGAGACCCTGCGCGGACAACGGAGTACAGTCCCGGCTCAGTTGACGTTGGAGAGATGGATGAAGGCTTCCAAGACCCTGATGCAGGTGGTCGCTCACCCGGACGACGACCTGTACTTCATGAATCCCGAGGTGGCGGCCACGCTCCGCGCGGGCCACCGAGTGGTGACGGTGTACATCACGGCTGGAGAGTCCGACGGCCGCAACAACATACCCGGAGCCGATGCGCCCGCCGAACCCGACCAACCGGCGTACGCGAGCGCCCGGATGCAGGGACTGCGCCAGGCGTACGGCTGGATGTCGGCCAAGGAGCCAGGAGCCCGATGGTCACGTTCGGCCCTCGCGATGCCGAACGGGGCGTGGAGTGAGACGGCCCAACTCGGGGCGCAGGTCACGCTGGTGCACTTGGGCCTAAGGGAAGAAGCGCTCCCGGACACGCCGTACGTGGGGCTCGCCGAGCTGTGGCATGGGCCGGACGGCACGGCGACGACGCTCCGCACACCTGGCAGCCTCGTAGCGGAGGAGTCCGGCTACACCCGGGCCGAGTTGATCGACGCCATCGCGTGGCTCCTGGAGCGCCATCGGCCCGGCGTCGTCCACTATCTGGATCCACTCCCCGATCATCAGAACCACGATGCCCCGAACCGGCGCCATTTCGACCAGCCCGGCTTCTCCGACCACCGCGACCACACCGTCGCCGCGAAGTTCGCCCTGGCCGCGCTGTCACGGAACGACGCCTGGGCCCGAGGCCGTTCCTTCGTCCAGGCCTACCGTGGCTACTACAACGCGCGCTGGCCCGCCAATCTGAGTGCAGCTCAACTGGACGACAAGGTCGCGGCGTTGGACGCATATGGGGGTCTTTCCACCGCTGACTGCGGAAACCCGGGGGGCTGCGGCGACTACTCGGTGGGGCAGGGCAGGTCCCGGATGACGGGGTGGGCCCATAGCGTGACCCCTCGGTGGGACGGCGCCGGTCCGGCTCTGACTACGGACGCCGATGGCACAGTGGCCGCGTTCTGGGTCCTGGGCGGCCGTGTGGTGATGTCTCAGCAGGAGCCGGGGGGGCGGGCTTGGACCGGCCCCCGGCAGGTGGGCGGGCGCGGACTGCTGCCGGTCCTCGCGGTGACCACCGGGCCTGATGGAAGCCGCCGGATCCATGCGTCGCGGGTGGCGGAGCCGTCGGTCGGGGTCGGTGAGGACATCGTCGAGACCGGGCTCATCGAGCAGTCGCCCCAAGGGGAATTCCGCACCTGGCGCAGCCTGAGGACTCCCGGCGGCCCACGTTCCGGCACGGGCCAACTCGGTGTGCCCGTGGCGGCCGTCGACGGTGGGGGCAACCGGTTCGTCTTCGCCCGGCAAGGGGATCTGTCCATAGCCGTGAGAACGGGTACGCGTGGACAACCGAAGCACTGGACCAAGCTCGCCGAATCGGACGTCAGGGAATCGCTCGCCGCGGTCACCGATGTCCGGGGCATGGTCCACCTCTTCGGTTCCGGACGGCACGGGCTTCGGCACTGGGCGCAGTCCGCACCGGGAGCTCTCCCTGTCGGACAGGACACCTCCGCATTGCCCGTCCCGGTGAGTCCGCCCACCGCCGTGGTCACCGAGGACGGCGCCCTGGTGCTGGCGTATCGCTGTGCCGACGGCCCTTCATGCGTGTACCGACGGCTTGACGACACCGGCTGGGGGCGTGTCGCATTCCCGGAGCCTGTCGAGGGAGGTCTCGGACCGGTGGCGCTCGCCGCGGGCGAAGGGCACCAGGTGCTGCTCGTGCAGCGGACCGATCAGGGCGCGTTGCAGGCGTGGGCGATGGATGTGTCGCGCGACAGCGGTGCCGTGCGGTGCACCGTGCCGGATGTGTTCACCGTCGGTACGCCATCGGCGGCCATGGACGGCTCCGGCCGATTCGTCGTGGCGGGGCTCGGGATCGACGGCTCATTGCTCGCCCTCACTGAGAGATCTCCTGAGAGCTGTACAGAGAGCTCTACAGAAACGTTGACCGAGACCTTCACTGAGACAGGCACCGGATCACGAGTCTTCACGAGGGGATGATCCTTGAAGATCACGTTTCTGCTCACCTGGGCGGATGTGCTGGGAGGCACGGAGCGGGCGGTGTTCACCCAGGCTGCGCAACTCGCCGCCGCACATGACGTCGAGATCATCAGCGTCTTCAAGACCGGGGAACGACCCTTCTTCACCATCGACCCGCAGGTCACACTGCGCTACCTGGTGGACAGGAGCGGCGGCCCCGAGAGCCCGGTGTCCCCGACGGGTCTCAGCGCGGCCGAGTGCGCGACGCTGGCCGCATCACCCACCGAGTTCACCGCCCCGGCCTGGGAGAGGGCCATCTTCACCCGGCTCTCCGACCTGGAGCTCGGGCTCCTGCTCCCGGCGATCGATTGCGATCTGCTGGTCACCACAACGCCCGCGCTCACATCGGCCGCGGTACGTCTGACAAGGCCCGAAGTTCTGACGGTGCACCATGAGCACCGTATGGCCGGGATTCCGCCGCTGCCGTCCGCGCCTCAGCTCGACGCGCTGGTGACGGTCAACGAGCGCAGCCGGGCCCAGTACGAAGAGGCGCTGGGAGATGCCGCGCCGTTCCTTGCGACGATCCCCAACTCGCTGCCCGTCGAGCACCCACCGTGTTCGACACTCACCGGAAAGACCGTGGTGATCGCGGGACGGCTCGCTGCCGAGAAGCGGGTCGACCATGCGATTCGGGCGTTCGCGAAGGCGTCTTCGGAGCACCCCGACTGGGTGCTCAGCATCTTCGGCGACGGCCCCGAGCGCAGTGCGTTGCATGCGCTGGCCGGGGAACTCGGAGTATCGGGCCGTGTGCGGTTCCACGGCAGCAGTCCGCACATGTCCCAGGAGTGGGCCAAGGCCGATATCGCCCTGCTGACCTCACGCGCGGAATCATTCGGCCTCGTCATCCTGGAGGCCCTCGCGGCGGGGGTTCCCGTGGTGTCCTACGACTGCCCCAACGGTCCATCCGAGATCATCCGGCACGGAGTGGACGGTTGGTTGGTGCCCACGGGTGACGTGGACGCGATCGCGGCCGTACTCGCCGGGCTGATGGGCGACCGAGCGGCTCTGCGCGCTCTGGGCACACACACGGTCACCGGGGCCGAGCGCTTCTCCGCGGAGCGGGTGACCGAGCGCTGGGAGACCCTCTTCGCCGAACTGGAGGCGCGGCGCGGTGACTTCGCCCGTCGCCGCCACCGGGCCGAGCGGATGGCCTGCCGCTCGGCCCTCGACTCGTCGGGAGCCCAGGCTCAATCGCCGTGCAAGGGTGGCGCGGAGGGCGCGCCCACGGGGCAGTGTCCGCCCGACTCCCCCGGCACCTCCCGGAATACGGGAACGGAGCGCGCCTCCCGCAGATACGGAACCCCTTCCGTATAGCCGGTTCCCGAGCGCGTCTCGCCGAGCATGCGGGCCGCAAGGCGGTAGTGGGTCTTTCGCCACTGGACCAATGCGGTGGCGAACCCCTCCATCGCCTGCCCGACGATGTCGCGCGTCGCCGGGGACATCCGACCTGCCGCGTCGGCGCTCCGGAACGCGCTGTCGAGGCTGGGCATGCCCTTGAGTACGCGTGCGCGGACCTCGGGTACGGAGTGGAAGGCGGCGGACTCCACGCGGTCCGGGTCCGGTTCCCGGCACAGCGATTCCATGGTCTTGTAGCCGCGGGACTGTATGGCGCTCGCGCCCTCGGTGTAACAACGGAAGGCATGGAACGCCTCGATGCTCATCGTCGCAAGGAGTGAGAACAGCGGGGCCGCCTCGCGAAGTCCCGTGGTCGCCGCGTCGATGCGTCCGGCCGCGACGAGGGGCTGATGGCCGTCAATGCCTTCCACCGCGGCGGCCAGGTGCTCGGCGAGCAGCGCGAAGGTCAACTCGAAGCACTGGAGCACACGAATGAACAGGTACTCGTCGTGGACGGTGTAGGCGGGGAGCATGCTGAGCGTGAGGCGGCGCCGCTCTTCGGGTCGCGTGTCCCCGTGGACGGTGCGGCAGAGCCCGCGGGTCTGTTCGCTCAGGCCGTCCTGGACGGTCCGCGCGACCGTGGCGGCCGGGTCTGCCAGGCCGAGCCGGGTGAGCGCCGGACCCGCCGCCCGTATACCCAGGCGGCAACGCTTGGCCACGGTGCGCGTGTCGGGACGCATCAGCGGGAGCCGGCCGGTTCTGCCCTCTTCGGCGTCCAGCTCGAACTCAAAGATGTCGGCGATGAGTTGGACGGTGAGCCGGTCCCGCTGCCCGGAGGTATGTTCCTGCCGGTCCGATGTGTCCGCAGGCCCCAGGAGCGGGGTGTCCGCAGGGCCGAGGAGCAGATTGAGCGCGAGATAGGTCTGGTAGTCGTAGCGGCCGTCCCACTTGTCGAGGGCCAGGTCCAGGAACCGCGTGAGCAGCTCTCGGTCCCGGGCCGTCCCGCGCAGTGTGGGCAGGTCGTCACGGAGCTCGGCGAGTGAGGTGAGCAGCTCCCGCTCCACGAAGTGTTTCCCCACGAGCTGGTACGCGTCGACGACGGAGGCGTAGGGGAAGACGCTCAGATCTCCGTCGGACCGCCATTCCTCCAAGGCGCGCACCATCCTCAACTCCCCGAGCCGACCTGGCGGAGCACCTCATGGGCAAGCAGCTCCAGCTGGTCGATGTCGCCGAGGGAGTGGGTCCTGAGATAGATCCGGCTCGTGCCGGACTCGCCCAGCTTCCCGATCTTGTCCACGACCTCGTCCGGAGTGCCCACGAGCCACTTCTCGCGCAGCGATTCGGGGGTGCGGCCCGCGGGCGCGCGCCGGGCGATCTCCGCCGCGTCGCGCCCGCAGCACACGGCCTGCGACACGGCGAGGGCCAGGGAGTCCTCGCTGCGGCCCACCTCGGCGCAGGCCCTGCGGACACGGTCGAACGCCTCGGCGACCTGCTCGAAGCCCGGATAGGCCAGGCTGAACTCGTCGGCGTACCGCGCGGCGAGGCGAGGGGTGCGGCGGGTGCCGTACCCGCCGATGAGCAGGGGCGGCCGTGGGCGCTGGAGGGGCTTGGGCAGTCCGGGTGAGTCGGTCAGCGTGTAGTACTTGCCGACGTGGTTGAAGGTCCCCCCTACGGGCGTCTCCCAGAGACCGGTGATGATGGCGAGTTGCTCCTCGAACCGGTCGAACCGCTCGACCACGTCCGGGAAGGGGATGCCGTAGGCGGTGTGTTCCGGCTTGTACCAGCCCGCGCCGAGCCCGAACTCGATGCGTCCGCCGCTCATGTGGTCAGTCTGCGCGACACTGATCGCCAGCGGCCCCGGCGCGCGGAACGTGGCGGCCGTCATCAGCGAGCCGAGCCGGATGGTGGAGGTCTCCCTGGCGAGGCCCGCCAGCGTGGTCCAGGTGTCGGTGGGCCCCGGCAGGCCGTCCCCGCCGCCTATGGGCGTGTAGTGGTCGGCGCGGAAGAAGCCCTCGAACCCGAGGTCTTCGGCCGCCTTCGCGACCCGCAGCACGTCGTCGTAGGTCGCGCCGAATTGCGGCTCGGTCAAGATGCACAGTCGCATGGGGGGTGCCTTTCCGTACGGGTGGGTCAGCGGATCTTGGCGAGGCGGGCGTCCTCGTCGGGATCGGCGATGCCGGTCCACCCGTAGACCGACAGGTCGGTGGGCATCGGCTCGGTGCGTGTGGTGGTGCTGTGCACCTCGACCGTGGTGTGCCGTTCGGCGGCCTGGAACGCCGCGTGCATCACCTCGACGACGTGCAGGGCCAGGGCCGGATCGGCCTTCGGGGCGCTGCCGGTGCGCAGCGCGAGGGCGAGGTCGGCGACGCCGATCCCGCGGTCGTACACGTAGCCCGGCAGCGCAGGAAGCTCCTGCAGACCGCCCCCGCTGGAACGGGCCACCTGGATGGGGCCGTCGAAGAGGTTCGGGTCCGGCAGGACGAGTGACCCCGACGTGCCGTGCAGCTCGATGTGCGGCGAGGTCGCAGCCCAGGCGTCGAACGAGCAGACGAGGGTGGCGATCGCGCCCGACGCGAAGTCCAGGGAGGCGACCGTGACGGTGGGTACGGCGACCTCGATACGTTCCCCCGCGCGGGGCCCGCGGGCGATGACACGCTCGCGGTCGCTGACCCGGTTCTGGGCGCTGACCGCGGTCACCGGGCCGAGGAGGTGGACGAGCATGGTCAGGTAGTACGGACCCATGTCGTGCAGCGGCCCGGCGCCGGGACGGTAGAAGAAGTCCGCGTCGGGGTGCCAGATTTCGGGCCCGGACCTGAGCATGGACGCATGAGCGTGGACCGGGGTGCCGATCTCACCGGCGGCGACGGCGGCGATCGCGGTCTGCGGACCGCGTCCGAGCACGGTGTCGGGTGCGCAGGCCAGGAGCAGCCCGGACTCACGGGCGAGCGCGAGCAGCCGCCTCGCGTCCTCGGGATCCGTGGCAAGGGGCTTCTCCACGTAGACGGACTTGCCAGCGCGCAGGGCCGCTTCCGTGGTCGCGGCGTGTTCGGTGGGGGGCGTCAGGTTGACGACGATCGACACGTCGGGGTCGTCGAGCACCTCCTGCCACGTGGACGGCTTGCCGAGGCCGAACTCCTGGACGCGCCGCTGGGCCCGTTCCGGGTCCAGGTCGGCGCAGCGGAGGACTTCCAGGATGCTGAAGTGGCGCAGCATGCGCAGGTAGCGCGCGCTGACCGAGCCGCAGCCGAGGACGGCCACGCCGGTGGGCGGGATCGGCCCGCGTCGGGAATCGATGAGGGTGTCGGTGTCCGTGCTCATGAGGGGGGTCACCTTCCGGTCGTGAGGCTGAGGCTGTGCTGGAGGTGTTCGCGAAGGGCCGGCAGATGTTCCGGCGCGAGCAGCGTGTGGTGCGAGCCGGGGATCACCGTGTGGTGGAAGGAGCCCGTGGTGTGCGCCCGCCAGGACGTCATCCCTGCCGGGACGGGGTTTCCGGCCGCCTCGAGGGTCGCCATGGGGCTCCCGACGACGCCCTGAGTGGTGTGTCCCGCAGCGAGGGGCAGCAGCACATCGAGGCGGGCGGCGACATCGGTGTGTTCCGCCCCTTCGATGAGCGCCGCGCGCTCCGCCGAGGGAGCCGGTGGATTGAGCATCCGGTCGATCAGGACCAGTGCGGGACGGCGTCCACGCTGCTCGAGCAGGCGCGCGAGGTCGAACGCGACGGCGGCTCCCAGTGAGTAGCCGACGAGGGGCACCACTGTGTGGTCGGTGTGGAGCAGCAGTTCCTCGGAGAGGGCTTCGGCCAGCTGGTGGAGCGAGGCTTCCACCGATCCGTCGGGCGTCAGGTAGTCGACTCCCCACGGGGCGTACGAGGTGGGCAGCTCGCCCACCAGATCCGTGAAGATGTACGGGATGCCCGCGGCGGGCGGCAGGAAGAAGACGGGCAGGGCATCGTGACGCGCCGGTCGCAGCGGTACGACGCGCGTGGCGCCGCGAGAGCGGCTGTCACTGAGGTGCCGGGTGAGCGCGTCGGCGGTCGGATGGTCGTGCAGGGCTCGCAACGAGACGTCCCGGTCGAGCGCGCGCGACAGTGCGGAGACCGCCCGGAGCGCGAGGATGCTGTGCCCGCCCGCGTCGAAGAAGTGCTCGTCGGCCCCGAGCAGGGGGTCGTCGAGTACCCCCCGCAGCGTGTCGAGGACGAGGTCGGCGAGCCCGTGGTCCGCCCCCTCGCCGCTCGGCCCCCCGCGGTGCAGACGGGCGAGCAGGGCCTGGGCGTCCAGCTTTCCGCTGGAGGAGAGGGGGATTTCGGGCACTGAGGTGATCAGGCGGGGCACCATCACGTCGGGCAGCGACCGCTTGAGGTGGGCGCGGATCTCGGCCCGCTTGGGCACGGCCGGGCCCGCCACGAACGCGGCGGGCTCGATGTCACCGCCCGGCGTACGGAAGGCGATGACGGCCGTGGCCTGGACGTCGGGGTGCGCGCCAAGGACGCGTTCGATCTCGCCGAGCTCCACCCGGTGGCCCCGGATCTTGACCTGCCCGTCGCGCCGTCCGGCGAAGTGCAGTACGTCCGACTCATCCACCCAACCGCGGTCACCCGTGCGCAGGACGCGCCCCGCCGGGCGCCCTGGACGCGGGCCAAAGCGCTCCTCGGTGAGCGCTTCGTCGTTGGTGTATTCCAGGGCGACACAGGGCCCAGCGATACGGATCTCCCCCACAGCCCCTCGCGGGACGGGTCGACCCGAGCCGTCCGTGACCTGGACCTGGCTGTTCGTCAGGGATGTGCCGATGGGCACGTCCTCGCGCGCGGGGTGGAGCCCGTCCCCGCCGCGCACGACGTACGCGACGGAGTCGACGCCGCTCTCGGTCAGTCCGTACACGTTGACGACGACGGCGGACTCGGGAGCACCGAGCTCGTGGAAGCGGGCGACCGCGGCGGCCGGGAGCCGTTCGCCCCCGACCAGCAGGCGGCGCAGCGGCAGGCGGTGCAGCGACGGTGCCGCGTGGGCGGTGAGCAGTTGGAGCAGGCTGGGCGTGCAGTCGGCGACGTCGACGCCGTGCTCGACGAGTGCGTCGCACAGCCGCACCGGGTCCCGCTTCACTTCGGGGTCGATCAACACGAGCGTGTGCCCGCGAAGCAGCGCGCCGAAGATCTGCTGAACCGAGGCGTCGAAGGCCAGGGAGGCGAGGAGCGCCACACGCAGGCCGTCGCCGAGACCGTCGTAGACCGGGGCACCGAGGGCGTCGACGAGGCTCGTCACCGCGCGCTCGGGGACCTGTACGCCCTTGGGTCGGCCGGTCGATCCGGAGGTGTACAGCACGTAGGCGAGCGATTCTTGGCTATCCTGGGAGGCGGAGTGCGCGGAGCGGTCGGGGAACGGTCCTTCGAGCCGGTCGACGCGCGTGACCCCCTCGTCGTCCGGGTGTGCCAGGAACCGCGCGCCGCTGTCGCTCAGGATGTGCTGTGCCCGGTCCTCGGGCAGCTCCGGATCGATGGGGACGTACGCGGCACCGGCGTGGAGCACTCCGAGCAAGGCCGTGATCGCCTCCGGTGTCGCGGGCATGCGTACGGCGACGCGGTCTCCGGGCACGGCGCCCAGCAGGGTCAGGCGACCGGCGAACTCATCGGCGCCGGCCGCGAGTTCGGCGTAGGTCCGCACGACGTCGTGGTGACGCAGCGCGGGCCGCCCCGGAGCAGCGGCCACGATGTCCGCCAGGCGTCGGCGGATGCCGGGGCCTGGGTCCGCGGGCGCCGAGGGCGGGGTCTCGTCCCGCTGGGCCAGGGGCGTCGGTCCGGCGGTGAGCGGAAGGTCACCGAGCCGGGTCTCGGGCTGTTCGCATGCCGCGCGCAGGAAGTGCGGCAGGCACTCCCCCAGTGCCTCGGCGAGCGGGGGCGTGACCAGGGTGCTGTCGTACGCCACGCGCAGGTCGACGCCGTCCGGTGAGGTCCTCGCGTCCAGGCGGAGGGAGAAGGGTTCCACGAGGGAGTCGAGCGACACCACACGGCTGCGCGGTGCGGCCTCGTCCACCATGTCCGTCTCACGCCAGACGAATGCCAGCGGCAGAGAACGAGAGGTCTCCGGCCCCGACGGCAGCACGAAGTAGTCCTGGAAGGCGGCCGCTTTGCGGCGTTCCTCGGCAACCTCACGGGCCAGTGCCGCGAAGTCGCGGTCGTGGTCACATGCGAGGAACAGCGGCAGGGTGCGCTCCAACAGCCCTGGTATAGCGCCGAGTTCGTCCAGCTCCCGGCCGTCGACGGTGTCGCCGAGCAGCAGGGTGTCGAGGTCGAACCAGCGGGCGAGGAGCCCTGACCACGCTGCGCACAGGACGTCCGCGGGTGAGGCCCCCAGTGCGGCCGCGCACCGGTGCAGCTCCTCGCTCTCGCGGTCGCCCCACGCGATGGGCGTGGCGGCGGGGCGCAGCTCCGCGGGGGCCGATTCGCGGCCCCACGGAAGCGGCGGCACAGCGGCGCAGCCCTGCTCGGCGCCGTCCCAGTGGGTCACCCCGTCCGCTTCGCGGGCGGCCAGTGTCTCCCAGGCCCAGGCCGCGAGGTCCGCCTGGTCCGGTCCTTCGTACGCGGCGTCCCCGATCAGGGTCGCGGCGAGGCGCGCCGCGGCGGTGGCGTCGAGCCGGTCGGCAGGGGCGCGGAGCTCGATCCGGTGTTCCCCGTCGGGACCGGATCGCAGCGCGCAGGTCACGACGCCCTCCCTCCAGGTGAGGGTCGCCGGGTCCGCCAGGCCGTTCGTGGCGGTGGGCGGTTCGGGGTGTGCGCCGTCGGCTTGCAGAACTTCGTGACGGGCGACGGCCGACCGCAGCCGCTCGCGGATGTCGGCCGGGGCGATTGCCGCGTCGTGGCCGACGACGATCCGGGTCTCGGGCGTACCGGCACCCCAGACGTCGGTGAATCGCTGCTGGGTGGGCGAGGCGTGCATGGGGGTTCTGGCTCCTTCAGCTATCGCTGGGGCGTGCTGCGCACCGGCCTGCTGGACGACATGTTCACGCGTTCGGTCCTGTCGTGTGGCCGTGCGACATGGCAACCAGTACCTCGCGCCGCCCCTGGTAGGGCATGCGGCCATGGGCGGCTGACATGTTGTCGACGATCAGCACGTCGCCCCTTTGCCAGCGCACTTTGCGCAGCGTCGCGTTGTAGGCGCGCCCGAGTTCCTCGATCACCGGGTCCTCGATCTCCTGCCCGCCGCCGTACAGCGTCCGGAAGGGCAGGTCGTCCGCGTCGCAGTGGTCGAGCAGTTCGGCGCGCAGGGCGGGGTCGAGGCTGTTGGGGCTGAAGAAGTAGGCGTGGTTGAACCAGACTTCCCGTCCGGTGTACGGGTGGGTCCGCAGCGCGGGACGCCAGAAGGTCGTCCGCAGCCGGTCGTCGCCCCGCCATTCGTACGCGATGTCATGGCGGCGGCAGTACTCCTCGACCTCTTCGCGGTCGTCGGTACCGAAGACCGTGGGCCACTCGAGGCCGAGGCCACCGCCGAAGTTGCGTACGTAGCGGACGCCTTCGTCACGGAACCTGGCGACGGTCTCGGGGCGCAGCCGTTGGGTGATCTCGGACAGGTCGGCCACGCTGGTCTCGCCGCCGGAGTCGGCCGGGCGTATGCAGCAGAACGTCAGGCGCAAGGGCCAGCTCTGCGCGTACGAGTGCTCGGTGTGCAGCTTGATCGGCTGGTCTGCGGGGTGTTCCGTTGAGGTGTAGAGGGACGGCGCCACTTCTCGGCGGTCGGAGGAGCGCTCTTCGTAGGGCAGCGGAGCGGAGCCGAGCAGGTCGAGCACCTTGCGGAACCCCTCGGGCGAGTCGGCGCCGGTTTCGCGGTAGAGCACGAAGCCGCCGTGGTCGGCCAGGCCGTCGAGCAACTCCCGATCATTCTCGAGCCGTTCGGCTATGGACTGGCCGGGCTCGGGAAGGCGCGCCGGTACGTCGGCCGGGGCAGCGGCCCCGGAACCTCCGGACATACGGCGCTTGAGCCGGGCGCGGCGGGCGGCAAGGGCGGTCGCCGCGTCACTCGCGGCGGGCGCCGCCGCCAGCGCCGGGTCACGTCCGTCGACGGTGTCGGCAAGCAGCCTCGCGATGCGCGTGACGATGCCCTCGGCCGAGTTCTCCGTGTGGGCCGCGGTGTCGTAGAGCGCTTCGAGGCACAGGCCCTGTTCGTCCTCCGTGAACAGCAGGTCCCAGCCGAACTTGCGCGCCACCGCCGTCCGTCGGGGCAGCCGTCGGCCGATGACGTCCCCCAGCGCCCACTCGGCGGGATCCGCCCGTACATCGGCGGCACGGTAGTCGAGTTCGACGGGGAAGGCCGCGCCCGGCATCCCGAGGTCGGCGAGCACGTCGGTGTACGGGCAGGTTCGCCGGTCCAGGCCCCAGTGCACCGTTTCCCGCACCCGGGCGACGACGTCGGCCATGGTGTGCGCGCCCTGTGTGCCGACCCTGTGCGGCAGCATGTTGAGGTGCATGCCGATCTGGTCGTCAAGGTCCGGTTCACCCCGCAGGGACACGGGCGAGACGACGACGATGTCCTCCTGCCCGGATGCCTCGCGCAATGCGAAGGACACGACGGCGAGGACCACCGCGAACGGGCTCAGCTGTTGGGCGCGGGCGAACTCGTGCAGCCTGTCGCGTTCCACGGTGGTCAAGCGGCGGGTGATGCAGCCACCGGCCGCCGAGGCGACAGTGGGGCCGGGGGCGGTCGGGAACGTCACCCCGCGGGCACCGGACAAGCGCTCTCGCCACTCGGCCCGTTGCCGGACCGCCCGGTCGGAGTGCGCCTGCGTGCTCTGCCGCGCGGCGACGGCCTCGTAGGGCAGGGCGGGCGGACGCGGAAGCACGGTTCCCCGGGTGCGGGCTTCGTACAGCGCCGCGAGGTCACCGAGCAGCAGTGCCATCGACCACCCCTCGCACACGATGTGGTGAGCGATGACGACGAGTGTCCTGGACTGCGCCCCTTCGACGAGGACAACGCGCAGCAGGGGGCCCGCCTCCAGCGAGAGCGGGGTGGCGCAGAGGGTGTCGATCACCGCCGTGCGCTCATCGGGGCTCGCGGGCGCCGGGAGGATCTCCAGGGACGCCAAGGGCTCCGCGTGGACGCGTTGTACCGGCGTGCCCCGATGGGAGGTGAAGGTCGTCCGCAGAGCCCCGTGCCGACGCCCGAGATCGGACACCGCGGCGCGGAGACCGTCGACGTCGAGCGCACCCGTCAGCTCGAAGCACCGGGGAACGTTGTACGCGGCACCTGCCTCGCCACGAGCACAGGCCAGCCACACACCGAGTTGCCCCGGGGACAGCGGAAGCGGCTGGTCGTGGTCCTCCGGGCGGCCGGATTCCGGGGCGGTTTCGGGCGCCGGGGCGGGCTGCGCGAGGGCCTCGGTGCAGTGGACCGCCAAGGCCCGTACCGTCGGAGCCTCGAAGAAGGCGGAGACGGCGACGGCGACGCCCGTCTCCAGTTCCAGCCGGGACAGCATCCGCAGCGCCGTAAGACTGGTGCCCCCGAGGCCGAAGAAGTTGTCGGTCACTCCGGCGGGGGCCCGCTCAAGGAGTTCCTGCCATAGGTCGAACAGGCGCTCCTCCCAAGGTCCTTCGGGGCCCGTGGACTCGCCGTCGCCCTGGTCCTCGTCCGCCGCAAGACGGGCGAGGGCCTCCAGATCGGTCTTGCCACCGGCGGTCTCCGGCAGCCGCGCAAGGACCACCGTGCGGTCCGGCAGTGCGTGGGTGGGCAGAACCGTGGACAACTCGGCCGCAAGCACGCGTGGTTCCGGGGCGTCGTCCCCGGCCACGAACGCACACAGGCGCCCCTGCGCGACAACGACACCCGCAGCGTCGACGCCGGGAACGTTCAGCAACGCGGCCTCGACCTCCGCGGGTTCGACGCGGTGGCCGCCGATCTGCACCTGCCGGTCACGGCGCCCGATCAGCTCAAGGCGCCCGTCGTCACACCACCGCCCGAGATCGCCCGTACGGTAGCGGCGCACACCGGAGAGTTCTGGCACGGGCTGCGCCAGCGGCGCATCGGCGTGCAGGTAGTCCCGCGCCACGGCCGCGCCCTCCACGCATATCTCTCCGACGGCGCCGATCGGCATCAGCTCGCCCCCGGTGCCAAGCACGCGGATGCGGGTGTTGGCGATCGGTGTGCCGATCGTGATCTCGCCGCCGAGCACCACGTCACCGGCGCTGGTGCAGCAGGTCGTCTCCGTCGCGCCGTAGGAGTTGATCACCCGTCGGCCTGCTCCGGACCACCGCCGCACGTCCTGCTCCCGCAAGGGCTCGCCGCCGCTGATGACCGTGCCGGCGTCGGGCAGATCGTCGGGCGTCATCGAGCGGAGCAGCGTGGGTACGAGGAAGGCGACCGTGACTCCGCTCCCGCGTACGTCCGCCGCGAAGTCGTCCGTGGAGTGCCGCATGCGCCCCGGTACGACGGCGGCTCCGGTGACCAGTGCCGCTCCCGTGGCAAGCATGGTGACGTCGAAAGAGGGTGAGAACGGCTGGAGCACCCTGTCGTCCTCCGTCACGCCGACATACGCGCTCTGGTCCCGCAGCATGTTGGCGAGACTTCCGTGGCCGACGAGTACACCCTTGGGCAGGCCGGTCGAGCCGGAGGTGTACAGCAGGTAGGCGGTGTCATCGGGACTCACCCGCGGCAGATCGACGCCACGACCGGCGGACGGGGCGTCGATCGCGAGGGCGGGGATCCGGCTCAGCGATGCCGGTGGCGGGCCCGTGTAGGTGACCACGGCCCGCGCGTCGGCGTCCGTGCACAGGGCGCGGAGCCGCTCCTCGGGCCAGGTCGGGTCGAGCCACAGGAGCACTCCGCGGGCCTTCAGGACGCCGAGCATGGCCCGGATGCCGTCGATCCCGTTGTCCAGGGCGACGGCCACGACCTGGCCGGGTTCCAGCGCGTGCCCGGTGAGCAGGTCATGCGCGATCCGGTCGCTGTCGGCGTCGAGTTCCGCGTAGTCGATGCCACGCTCACCGTCGATCACGGCGGTCCGGTGCGGGAACATGCGGGCGCTCTCGCGGAACAGCTCGACCAGGGACGTGCGCGTCCACTCGGGCTTCATCGGGCCGGTCCCGAAGCCGATGACCTGCGCGCGCTCATCGTCACTCAGCAGGGCGATCCGCTCCAGGGGCGCCTCGGCGTCGCCGAGGGCGAGCAGGAACCGGCCGATCGCCGAGGCGGCGGCCTCCGGGTTTCCCTGACCTCCCGGCATCCACACGCGCATCCGGCCCTCGCCCGAGTAGCGCACGCGCACCCCGCCCTGCTCCGGCGGTTCTTCGGAGCTCGACACATCGGCGTACACGTCGCACCCGCCGTATCCGTCTGCGTATTGCGTCCCACGGCGCCCTCGCAGCGCGGCCTTCAGTTGCTCCTTGACGGCGCCCACGTGGGCGCGGAGCGAGGCGGTGCGGTCCACCGGCACGCGGAAGAACCGCGCCACGCCGTCCGGTCCCGGCACTGCTACGCGCACGGGCCGGTCTTCGCCCGTGCCCGCCGTGTACCAGGTCAGAGCCGAGAGCAGGAGTGTCAGTTCGCTCCACCGATCGTGCCGTGCGGCTCGGTCGAAGGCGGCCAACGCAGCGGATTCCAGGCGGACTGCCGCCTCCAGGGGCTGCTGGTCGGCGAATCCCGTTTGTGACATTCGGAGTTGGGACAGTGCACTGTGCATCAACGTGCCCTCCGGCGGACTGAGTGGTGACGTGGGGAACAGCAATGTGCGGAGGCGAATAGGGGGTGCCGGCGCTACAGGTGCACCTCGAAGTCCGGTGCGGCGGGCCCGACCCGCAAACCGGGGTCGCGGGCCGCCTGCCGCAGCAGCTCCGACAGGTCCTGGGCGACCGCGGCCACCGTCTCCTCGCGGAACAGTGCGGCGTCGTAGATGATCTGCCACCGCAGCGCGTCTCCGGGAAGGACGAAGAACCAAAGGTCCGCGCGGGACGCGTGTTCGTCCATCTCGATGGGTTCGCAGCGGAATCCACACTGCTCGGCGATGCCCGCCACCTCGGCGGCTCTGTCGATGCTGTGCCAGGTGATGCCCACGGAAGGAGCGCTCGAAAGGCCGCCGTGGCGCTGTGTCCCGATGCGGTCGACCACATCGGACAGCGCGAGGTACTGATGGCGCAGCGCCTCCTCCACCTCAGCGCCGGTGCTCCGCACCACCTGTACGAAGGGGTCGCCCGGCACCACATCGCCGCGCAGCAGCACCGTGTTCGCGAAGAGGCCCACCTGGTCGCGTATGCCGGGCAGATCGCGACCGGCAAGGCTGGCGGCGAGAACCTGCTGACGCTCCCCCGTCCACTGGGCGAGCACCGCGTGGATCGCCGCGACGCACACGACGAACGGCGTCACGCCTTGGGTCCGGGCCAGGTCCCGTAGACCTTCGTACACATCGGGCGCGCATTCCAGATGGAGGCTGCGGGCCCGGAAGGACGGTACGGGCGGCCGTGGGGCGTCGGTGGGCAACGGCCGAATCGACACCGAGGGGTCGGCCCAGCGCTCCAGGTAGCCGGCGGCTTCCTCCCTGGCCCGGCTGGCCAGGTCGTCCAGTGCGTGGACGTAGTCGCGGTGCCGTCTGGGCAGCGGCGCGGGGAAGGGGGCCTCCCCGGCGCGCAGACGCCCGTACGCCTCGAAGAAGTCGGCCACCAGAACCTCGACGGACCACCCGTCGGCGACGATGTGATGGGTGGTCAGGATCAGCAGGTGCTCACCGTGCTCGAACGTCGTCACCGCGCCGCGGAGCAGGACGTCCCGCGCAAGGTCGAAGGGACGCCGGGCCTCCGC
This sequence comes from Streptomyces sp. NPDC055239, assembly GCF_053606205.1. Taxonomy (NCBI): domain Bacteria; kingdom Bacillati; phylum Actinomycetota; class Actinomycetes; order Kitasatosporales; family Streptomycetaceae; genus Streptomyces; species Streptomyces sp. NPDC055239. The sequence goes on from NZ_JBSGRD010000013.1 coordinate 309,213, forward strand.
TGCCGTCCGCTCGACGGCCGCCGCCGGGCTCCACCGGGCCTTGGCACTGCCGACGGTCAGGGGTGAGCGGCACTCACCGGCGCGTACCTGCTGGCCGAATTCCGACTGCCGCAGGACAGTGCGCAGCGCTTCGTGCCGGTCGACGACGGCGGCGAGTGCCTGCTCAAGGAGGTCGGGTCGTACCTCGCCGGTCAGGTGGAAGGCCCGGCTGAGGTTGAACGCCTCGTTCCCGCCCTCCATGCGGCTCAGCAGCCAGATGCGTTCCTGGAGATGTGACAGCGGATGGGTGTCGCCCCAGGACGAGGACGCGATCAGGTCCGCCGCGGTGGACTTGGTCATCAGAAGCTCGAGCAAGTCCTCGAAGCGGGGGGTCCGCAGGATCTCCGTCATGGTCACGTGCGTACCGAGTTCGTCCCGGATGCGGGTGGCGAGCCGAGCGGAACGCAGGCTGTCCCCGCCCTCTTCGATGAAGTGGCTCTCCATCCCGATCTCGTCGACACCCAGCGCGGTCCGCCACAGCGCGGCAAGGCGTTGTCCCATGGCGGTGGTGGGCTCGGCGGGGCGCCGTTCGATGTCCAGCGCGTGCGCCCTCGCGCGCAGGGCCGCGTGGTCGGCCTTGCGGTTGCGGGTCAGGGGGATGCCCGGAACCAGGACGACGCGTGCGGGGACCGCGTGGTCCGGGAGTTCCGTGGCCAGGTGTTCCCGCACGTCCGCGACGAAGCGGCGGGGAGAACTCCAGCTCGTCGGGGCCTGCGTCGACCCTTCGTCCTGTGGATCAGTACCGGGGCGCGTCGCGTACATCAGGACGTGACCGACGGCGCCGGTGTGGTCCTGCCCCTCGGCCTTCACCCGGAACCCGCGATCGACGAGGGCCCCGCGTATCCGTCCGAGGTGCGCAGCGTCGCCCTGGGCCTCCAGGACGATCTGCCGGATGAGCGGCCAGTGCTCGTCGTCGATGCCGAGGAGGATGTCCCACTCCGCCCGCTGCGCATCGATCTTCAGGAGGTCGACCCGCCCGAGGCCGTGGTCGCGGATCACCTGGGAGAGGGTGGTGAGTTCGCAGTCGACGGCGGTCGGGGCGAGCTGTTCGTCGAGCAGCTCGTCCAGGTGGTCGCTCTCGGTCCGGTCGAGGCCCCGCCCAAGACGCCGCTCCGCGAGTGACTTGAGCAGATGCCGGTCCTCTTCCGCCGCGGGGTGCAGCGTGGCCAGCATGCTGTGATCGGCGTACGACGTCAGGGTGCCGCGGCCCGCGGCGGCCGAGAGCCCGGCGGCCACCGGTGTCCAGGCGCCGCCGTACAGGGCGCTGTTGGCCCGCAGCCGGGCGAAGGCCGCAGGCGCGGGTTCGACCGCGATGATGCGCGACCCCGGCGCTTCGGTCGCCACCTGGAGGCTGAACATGCCGACGTTGGCACCTACGTCGATGACGACGCTGCCAGGGGTGACGCTGATCCCTTCGCGCAAGTAGGCACGTTCGACGAACAGTTCCTGGTGGGCGAATGCCGTCTCGGCCGGGTTGAGCGAGAGGATCGGACGCCCGTCGGGCAACTCCGTCCAGCCCCGGGCGACTTCGGGCGTGCTGTCGAGGAGAGCGCACAGGCGGGCGACCGGGCCGGTTCGGTCCGTGGACGGCACGCAGTAGGCGAGGAGCCGGCTCTGTCCTGCCGAGTCGGTGTCGATGACGACGGCCGCGTCGTCGACACCGGGGTGCTCGCGCAGGATCTGCGCGACGCCGTCGAGTTCGACGCGGTGACCGCGTACCTTGTGTCGCCTGTCGGCACGTCCCGAGAAGGCGATACGTCCATCAGGGAACCGCATCCCCAGGTCGCCGGTGCGGTGCACACGACCCGTCCGGGGCGTGTCGACGAAGCGCACGGCAGTCAGGTCCTGGTCACCCAGATACCCGTCGCTGAGCCCGTCACCGGCGACGCAGATCTCGCCGATGACACCGGGGGCCACGGGGCGCAGCTTCTCGTCGAGGATGTGCACGGTGGTGTTGGCGATCGGCGTGCCAAGCACGGGCCGCCGCAGGAAGTCCGCGAGTTCGGACGGCTGGACGCGCTCCGCGACGCAGCCCACCGTCGTCTCGGTCGGACCATAGTGGTTGACGATCACCGTCGCCGGGCTGGCCTTGTGGAGCCGTTCGAGGTCGGCCGGACGCACGGCCTCCCCACCGACAACCAGCAGGCGCGGCGCGAGCCGTGCGAGCTGTCCGGTGTCCGTGTCAAGGAGCAGCCGCAGGAGGGACGGGGTCAGCTTGAGCGCGGTGACGCGCTCCCGTACCAGTTCGTCCAAGAGGCGGTGCGGGTCGCCGAGCGTGTCCTGCGAGGGCACGACGAGTGTGCCGCCGTGCAGCAGCGCGCCCCACAGTGCCGTATGACCCAGATCGAATGCGGCGGAGGTGAGGAGCGCCGGGCGGTCGCGGTCGTCGAACCCCAGGTCCTCGCCCAGCCACAGGGCGTAGTTGACCAGCGCCCGCTGAGGGACGACGACCCCCTTGGGCCGCCCTGTCGTGCCGGAGGTGTAGATGACGTAGGCGGGGCAGGTCTGTCCGGCGGGCACCGGAGCGGCAACTGCTCCTTCGCCGAAGCGTTCCTCGTCGGCGGAGAATGCTGCCACGCCCCAGTCACCGACCCGCTCGGCGTACGGACGTTCCGTGATCAGCACGCCCAGGCCGCTGTCGTCGCGGATGTGGTGCAGAACCCTGTCCGGATGGCCGGGATCCATCAGGACCATGGTCTTCCCGGAGTAGAGGCAGCCGAGCATCGCGGCGACGAGCGCGGCACCCGGGCCGAGGAGAAGACCGACGTAGTCCGCGTCGTGATCGGCGAGGCGTCCGGCGATCCGGCCCGCCCAGGCGTCGAGTTGGGCGTAACTCACGGTCTCTGCGCCGTTGACAAGCGCGGGATGACCGGGCGCGCGCAGGGTGTGCCGCCGGAACAGCTCGGCGGCACCGCTGTCCGGACGGGTCCTGGACGGTCCGGCGAAGGTGGACACGGCTCGGTGGAAGTCGTCCTCGTGCAGCAGACGTCCAGGCAGCGGGGCTTCCGGCTCCTGGGCGGCATGCCGCAACAAGACCTGGAACTGACGGGCCAGGGACTGTACGGCCGCCGGGTCGTGGACGCCCGGGTCGAAGTCCAGCTGGAGCTGGAGCTTGCTACCGGTACGCAGCACGGAGCAGAACACAGTGGCCGCGTTGTCCGCGTCCACGAGGCCTTCCACGTGAGCGCCGCCGGGGAGACCGGATGGCGGCTCGGCGGGCATCGTGAGGGCACGGAAGCCTGCGGGGAAGACGACCGGGTCGTCGGGCTCGAGGCCCCAGTCGAAGCACTCCTGCCACTCGGCCAGTTCGGTACGCGACTCCCGTACGGCGCGGGTCGCATCGCGCAGGCTCGGGGTGCTGGTGAACCCCATCGGCAGTGTCCTGGCCAGCGGGCCGCGGAGCGTGTGGAAGCTCTCGGCGTCCCGGCCGGGGAAGGTGACGCCCAGGCAGATGTCGGTGACGCCCGCGTTCTGCGCCACGAGGAAGCCCCAGCAGGCGAGGAGCAGGTCTTCCGGCTCCGCGTCCAGCTTCTCGGCGGTGCGTAGGAGGTCGTCCAGGTCAGGGCCCGCGGTCTCCACCGGGAGCGTCTCCCATGCGCGGCCGGGCTCCAAGCGTGCGGTCGTGCTCAGGGGCGACGCGCAGCGCGTCAGATCGTCCCGCTTCGCCTGCCAGTACTCGCGCTCCTCCGAGTCCATGTCCGAGAGCACCGCGTCCTGCCAGCGCGTGTAGTGCTGGTAGTCGGGCGCGCCCGCGGATCCTGCGATGCCGTCGCCGTCCGGGTCGGCGAGCGCTGCCGTGAGGTCGCGCGCCCACAGCAGAAGCGATGTGGCGTCGTGGGTCAGGGTGGGTGCGGATACGACGAGCCGATGCCCGCCGCCGGATATCCGGACGGTGATGCCCCACTCTTCGACCGGAACCCGCGACACCCCAGAGCTGCCCGCGCCTTCGACGGCCGCCCGCCCGTGCCCGTCCTCCTCGGTCGTCACCGTGGGGACCTGCGGCTCTTCGTTCAGCCGGACCGGGACCATCCGGTCCGGCTGCCTGGCGAATCGCCGAGCGGCCCCCTCACGCACGGCGGGCGTGGTGAGGGCTCGGCGCACCTCGTCGATGCCGATGGCGTACGGAAGAGATAGGACGCACTCGCTCATCCGGAGCGTCTCCGGATCGCGGAGCCAGCTCCGGCGTTGCTGGGCGGAGAGCCCGTGTAGACGCACCTCGGTCTCCATCTTCGGGGGGATGTCTGCGATCGACGCGGCTGGGTGAAGCGCGGGGCTACGGCGAGGCCGGTCCGCCCATCATCACGAGCAGCCTTCGTGATCCCTGGTAGGGCAGGCGGCCGTGCGCCATCAGCATGTTGTCGAGCAGGAGGATGTCGCCGGTGACCCACGGCCGGACCACGAGCGCCCGCTCGTAAGCGCTCCGGATCTCCGTCGCGACCTCTCCCGTAATGGGCGAGCCATCGCCGAAGGCGGTGGTGAACGGCGACACCTCGGCCGCCTCGAGAGCGTCGGCGAGGCCTGGTTCCACCGACTCCGCGTGAAAGAAGGAGGCGTGGTTGAACCACACCTGCTCTCCGGTGACGTGGTGCTGCCGTATTGCGGGCCGGGTCCATTCGATACGAAGGCCGTCCTCGATCCACTCGTGGCGCATTCCGAGTTCGCGGCAGGTCCGCTCGGCCGCGTCTCTCGACTGCGTTCCGAGTACCTCCTGCCAGGAAAGGCCGACGCCGGTGCGCAACTCGCGCCGGTAGCGGACGCCCAGTCGCATGAAACGCTCACGCGTCGGGGCGGAGAGGTTTCGCAACACGACCCGGGTGTCGGCGATCGGCGTTTCGCCGCCGGTGTCAGCCGCCTTGTCGCTATAGAAGGCCAGCAAGGTGGGCCAACTTGCCGAGTACGACAGCTCGCTGTGCATCGCGATGGTCTGGTCCGCCGGATGATCGGTCGATGTATAAAGCCGGTCACCCACGACGGACCGGGGAGAGGAACGGTCCTGGTAATCCATGGAGTGCGGGCATACGGCGGCGAAGAACCGCTGGAATAGTTCACTTCTGGGCGGACGGAACCCCCGGAACAGGATTCCCCCGTACTCATGGAGAAGGGATCTGATGGATTCGGATTCCGTCGCACACCAACCGGCCAGGTCGACATCGTCGACCGCAGGCTCGACCACGGCGGGACCCGGACCTTCGCAGGATACGGAAACCGGATTTCGAGGCACCTCGGGGACGGGGGCCAGAGCACCTGGGTCGAACTCGCTGAACTCTTGGAGCTGGCGCGCCCGGCGTTCCCTCCGGCTCTCGCTCATGATGGGACGCTCCTCTCTTTCGAGCCCCGGGGAGATCTCGTGGCCGCCGGTTCGAAGTCCGGCGCTTCCTGGTCCGGCACTTCCTGGTCCTGTGCTTCCTGGTTCTTCGAGAACCAGGCGATCGTCCGGCGCAGTCCGTCTTCCAACGAGACGGACGGTTTCCACCCGAGCAGCGCGTCGGCCCGGGAAATGTCAGGGCACCGGCACTTCGGATCGTCCGCCGGGAGGCCCAGGTGGCGCAGCGGCGACGCGGACCCGACCAACCCGCCTATCCGGTGGGCCAGTTCCGTGACGGTGAGTTCCTCGGGGTTGCCGATGTTGACGGGGCCGAGGTGCGGGCTTGCCGCGAGGTGGAGGATTCCGTCCACGGTGTCGTCGACGTAGCACAGCGACCGGGTCTGGGTGCCGTCCCCGTGGACGGTCATGGGGTCGTCCGCGAGCGCCTGGCGGATGAAGTTCGGAACGACGCGCCCGTCCCCCGACCGCAGGCGCGGGCCATAGGTGTTGAAGATCCGCACGATTCCGGCATCCACGCCGCGGCGCGTGGCGTGGGCGACGGTCAGCGCCTCGGCGAACCTCTTGGCCTCGTCGTACATCGAGCGCTCGCCGACCGGGTTGACGTTGCCCCAATAGCTCTCAGCCTGGGGATGTTGGAGCGGATCTCCATAGACCTCGGAAGTGGAGGCGAGGACGAAGCGGGCACCCTTCTCGCCCGCCAGCTCCAAGGCGTTAGAGGTCCCCTGACTGCCGACCTGGAGTGTCTCGATCGCCAGGCGGGTGTAGGCGACGGGCGAGGCCGGTGAGGCCAGGTGCAGTACGAGATCGACGGGACCGTTCACATGGAGCGCGGCACTGACGTCCGACCGGACGAAGGCGAAACGCGGGTGGCCGAGCAGGTGGCCGACGTTCTCGCGTGACCCGGTGCACAAGTTGTCCACGCAGACCACATCGCACCCCGAGGCGATGAGGGCATCACACAGGTGCGATCCGAGAAACCCCGCTCCCCCGGTGACGACCGCGCGCTGGAAGGTTCTCCTGGGCGGCATGGTTCCCCCGGTACGAGCGGTGTGGCGGGCTTGCGGCCGATGGCTGGACATCAACGACCGGCGGCCTGGTTCAGCCGCCGCATCTCCTGCACGAACGGCGCCCTGGCCACCAACTGCTCAAAGATCCGTTCGTCGAGATCCCGGTCCCTGTCCTTGGTCGCGGGATGGGTCAGCGGCCACGTCAGCTCGTCGCAGGCCAGTGCCGCGAACTCATGGCCTGGGTCCGCGGTGTGTGTCGCGTCCGCCCGGAAGCCGAGGTTGGTGACCAGATTCGCCGTCGGGATGATTGCCTTGCCGCGGAGGAGGCAGATCAGGAACCACTGGTAATCCCAGTCGTCCTGCCCCTTTCCCTCATAGATGCGACCCCAACGCCCTTCCCACAGTTCGCGTTCCGTCGGGTCGGGGAAGTGCTCTGCGAGCACTCCGCTCTTCACGATCTCGGGCCAGTCGGAGATCCACATGTCGTAATGCTGCCAAGCACGCCGCCAAGTGGCCCAACCCCAGATGGTGTTGTACTTCGAGAAGTAGTACGACTCCGGCCGAAGATGAGGCTCAAGGTAGTGGGTGCCACCGATATGCATCACCTCGCTGTCGTCCGCGTAACGGTTCAACAGCTCCTCGGCGAAGGAGAAGAAGGACACATCCGCGAGAGTGTCGTCCTCAATGATGATGCCGGCTTCGACATGCTCGAAGAACCAGTCGATCGCACCGGCCACGTTCACCTTGCAGCCTTGGTTCTTGTCCCCGTATCTGCGCTGGACTTCGCAAGGCCAGTCGATCTTCTCCTCGATGATCCGACGCACTTCGGCGACCGCGAGATCATCACCCGGGACATCGGACTTCGGCCCGTCCATGGCGATGAACAGTTTGGCCGGCCGCACCTCCCGGATCCGATCCATCAGGACAGGAGCCAAGTCTGTGCGGTGATAGGCGACGAAAAGGACTGGCGTCTGAAAGCCCTCTGACATGAATCCCCCTCGGTCTCTTCAAGGACAGCCACGGCTACGAGGCCACCCCGGTCATGGGCGGGCTGATTCGGAACGGGCGAGAACCAGCTCCGAACCAATTCGTAGGCGAACAGTTCGATGCTATTAGTGGCCATCGAATCGCCGCGAGAGGCTACAGGGCAGAATCCGGTGCCCGAACTGACATGGCGGGCGTGTCCACCTGGGCAGGGCGTTTCGCTTCGGCGGCGGGTTCAGCACACTGTAGGTGCCGAGAACTCCGTCCGCGCAGGTCACCTCACTCGCCCGGTGATCGGCACAATGGGGCAGGATGACGGCTCGTGCTGACCCGTCTCGCATACCTGACGATCACCCATCTGTTCGCAGCGATACGGCTGTTGTGGGCGAGCGACCACGACAAGGCCGCCGAGACCCTCGCCCTACGCCACCAACTGGACGCGCTGCTACGGAAACGCGCCCCTCACCGGGTCGCATTCACCGCCGCGGACCGCACCTTCCTCGCGGCACTGCTCCACCATCTCCCGCGGGCCTCCCTGGGCCGACTGCGACTACCGGTACGCCCCGACACGCTGCTGCGATGGCACCGGGAGCTGATGCGCCACCGACACGCCAGGACATGCGCCCCCAAGCGGCCCGGCCGCCCGCGCACCGTGCGTTCCATCCGCGTCCTCGTACTGCGCCTGGCCCGAGAGAACCACACCTGGGGCTACCGGCGCATCCACGGCGAACTCACCACTCTGGGCATCAAGGTCGCCGCCTCAACCGTGTGGGAGATCCTCAGGAAGGAGGGCATCGACCCGGCACCCCAGCGCACCACCACGACCTGGGCTGTGTTCCTGCGCTCGCAAGCCGACGCCCTGCTGGCGATGGACTTCCTCGAGACGATCTCGCTGACCGGACAGCGGCAGTACATCCTTGCCGTGATCGAGCACGGCACCCGCCGCATCCGCATCCTGGGGACCACCGCCCGCCCCACCCACGACTGGGTCACCCAATCGATCAAGAACCTGGCCATGGACCTGGCCGACGCAGGAGCACGGGCCAGGTTCCTCATCCGGGACCGGGACATGAAGTACCCCGCACTCATGGACGAGATCCTCGCCAAGGCCGGCATCCGCACCGTACTCGCTGGCGTGCGCATTCCCCGGATGAACTCGCACATGGAGCGGTGGGTACGGACCTGCCGCCGCGAGCTTCTCGACCACACCCTGATCTGGAACGAACGCCACCTCCGCCACACCCTGCGCGAGTTCGAACACCACTACAACGAACACCGCCCACACCGCAGCCTTCAGGCCGCCACCCCACTCCGGGCCCTACCCAACCCGATCACCGATCCCGACCGACCCACACGCCTGGACATCCACAGACGCGACCGTCTCGCCGGCACCCTCCACGAGTACCGACACGTCGCCTGACCAGCACGGACGGGGTTTTCGGCACCCACAGAGTCCCTCGGCGGGCCGCTACCGGAGGACGTTGAACCTCGCTGCTACGTCACGACGGCTCTGGTCCGCAGTCAGGACTGAGGCGAGTGCGCGGCGGGTTGTACGGGCTGCTCGGAGTCCTGGAGTTCGGCCAGCAAGGCGGTCTGGCCGGCGAGGAGTTCGGTGAGGATGCGGCGTGCTGCACGCAGGAGTTCGGCGACATCGCCACCGGCCAAGGCGTATGTGACAGTCGTGCCTTCGCGGGCGGAGACGACGATGCCGGAGCGGCGCAGTACGGCGAGTTGCTGAGAGAGGTTCGAGGGCTCGACGTCGATCTCGATGAGCAGGTCCCGTACCGATACCGGCCCGTTCTGCAGGAGTTCCAGGACACGGATGCGGACCGGGTGCCCGAGCATGCGGAAGAACTCTGCTTTGACCTGGTAGAGGGGCGCCTGCACGGGATCTCCCACTTTCCTGACGCGGATGAGGCCCTGAGATGGGGGCGCGGCGGCCCTGACCGCCGCCGCGCCCGGCGTGACGTCCCATCCTCCCCGGCCGGGGCTACTCGATCCGAGAGTTCAGAAGATGCAGAGGTAGTGGCTTGAAAAATTCTTCAAGTAGCGGGCGTAGAAAAAACGCCGGAGCTCACACCTCGATCTGCTCCTCGGTACGCTGGAGGAGACGGCGCGCCATAGCGAGGTTCGACCGGGCCTTGTCGATGACGAGATAGATGAAAAGACCGTTCCCCGACCTTCCGGTCACCGGACGGATGAGGTGGTACTGGGTACCCAGAGTGACGAGGATGTCCTCGATCTCGCTCTTGAGGCCCAGCATCTCCATGGTGCGCACCTTGGCGCGGATCAGGTCGGTGTTGCCGGCCGCCGCGACGTTCAGATCCAGGTCCTTGCCGCCGCCCAGCGTGCCGAGCGCCATGCCGCTTGTGTAGTCGACGACGGCGGCTCCGAGCGCTCCTTCGGCCTCGCTCAGCAGGGTTTTGAGGGACACTTCCACACTGGTCACGGGTCCTCCTCCGAGGGATGTGAAGGCTGGTTGTCCGGCCCTGGCGGGGACTCTAGGAGTCACGCCGCCACCCGATGCGACTTGAGGCGAAAGCAGCCGCAGTTGCCCCCTTGGGATCGGTTGGATGCGCTTGCGTGCCGTACTGGGGCTGCTTGCTCGACCTACTTGTCGGTCGCGGACTGTGCGCGCGGCGGGCCCGGGGTGAGTCCGCCGAGCAGCGCGGTGAGCGTGAACTCGAATCGTTCGTGCGCCGCGCCCGAGGTCAGCCCGCGGATGTGGGCGACCGTGCTCGGGAACCTGTCGAGCGGCAGCATCCAGTACCTGTCCCGCTCAGAAATAGGATTCCGGTTCTGGCCTGCAGCTTCTCCACGCGGGGCAACAGCCTCAATGGCGCCTGGGATGCTCCTTCGATGTCGCTGTCGATCGTCACCACCCTGGTCCGGAATCTGATCAAGCTGCCGTCTGCCGTGCTCCGCAGCCGCGTGGCCAAGGACGCAGAGGTCCTCGCGTTACGGCATGAGAACGCGGTGCTGCGCCGTCAGATCGCCCGCGTCCGCTACGAGCCCGCAGACCGAATCTGGCTTGCCGCGCTCTCGCGGTTCGTTCTGCGCGAGCGCTGGCGCCAGGCCTTCGCGGTCACCTCCACCACACTGCTGGCCTGGCACCGCCAACTCATAGCCAGGAAGTGGATGTTCACGCGGCACCGCCGCCCCGGCAGACCCTCCACCGCGCCCGCCGTTAAACAGCTCATCCTGCGCATGGCCCAGGAGAACAGCAGCTGGGGCCACCGCCGGATACAGGGCGAACTCGCCCGCTTCGGCTACCCGATCGCCCCGTCCACAGTCTGGGAGATCCTCCACACAGCCGGCATCGACCCCGCGCCGCAGCGCTCCGGCCCCACCTGGCGGCAGTTCCTGACCGCCCAGGCCCACGGCATCATTGCCGCCGACTTCCTGCACCTGGCCACCATCTCGCTCGAGCGCCTGTACGCCCTGATCTTCATCGAACATGGCACCCGCCGCGTCCACCTCGCCTGCATCACCGCCCACCCCACCGCCGCGTGGACCGTTCAGCAGGCCAGGAACCTTGCCATGGCGCAGGGGCACCGGTTGGAGTCGCTGCGCTTCCTCCTCCGGGACCGGGACAGCAAGTACACCCGTTCCTTTGACACCGTCTTCGAGGCCGACGACGTGGAGATCCTGCTCAGCCCGCCGCAGGCGCCCAAAGCGAACGCGATCCGCGAGAGAGACGTGGGCACCCTCCGCCGCGAGCTCCTCGACCGCATGCTGATCTACAACGAGGCCCACGCTCGCGCAGTCCTGGTCGAATACATCAGGCACTACAACGGACACCGCCCCCACCAGTCCCGGCAGCAACTGCCCCCGGACAGCACCGAACCAGCCACCGTCACCGATCTCCAGGCCCACCGGATCCGGCGCCAACGCCTCCTCGGAGGCCTGATCAACCAGTACGAAAGAACCGCCTGACCGAACGGACTCGCCGCAGCTCACAACACCGAATCGTATTTTCGAGCGGCATAGGACCTGCTTGTGAGATTTGCGGGTGTCGGCGTCGATGACCACCTGGTAGTTCGTCGAGTATCAAAAGTTCTTGGACTGCTCGGCAACGTTGTGATCGCGGGCGGGCACCCGTGTTCCATCCATGAGTTGATACGGCGTGAGATTTGTTCGCCAGTAGGCCCCACCAGCAGCACGCGGCCTTCCCGGGGAAGCTTCCACGGCCGACCCTTGCCCGGAGCGTCGACGCCCTCTCGCCGCAACTACGTCACCAACTTCGCGAAAGCGCGCGGGCTCAGCCCGGTGAATGGGGCTATCCAGGACGGCTCCGACGCCGTGATCACACCAGCCACGCCGAGATCATCTCACTTCTGGCTCGGAGCTCGGATGTGACCCGTCAGCCGTCGCGCACCTTCCTCCACGGGACGCCGTAGTGGTCCAGCCGCTTCCGTTCGCCTACGACAAGAAGGCTTGAAAATAGGCCCATTACCATGCTGTACAGGGCGATCTGAAGGTCCACCCTCCCAACGGCCAAAGCGCAGATGCCGCCGAAAAAGAGAGCGCCGACGAGCCCGCAGAGCAGCGGATGGCGCAAGAACCGCCCGCGCGGCCACAGGGGTGGCCGATCGCCCCCCAAGTAGCGGTCGAGCGCCCAGAACGCCCGTTTGAATGCCCCCACGCCCCCATCACCCCAACTTTCACTGCCGCAGCTTGAGTAATCGTAGAGCTCTGGGACCAGCGCAGTCACGAGTCTGGCGTCGAGTGAGCAAAGCCTCCCTAAGGGCTACTCCCCCTGCGAGCGGGTGCACATGGTCCACGTCCACTCTGGCGGCGATTGCGAGAGAACCGAACCGGGCACGGCGGGCACCCCCACGGGCGCCGACCAGAGCACGGTAATCGACTCATCCGAGCAGGCAGCGTCCTGACTCCGCTGCTCCTGGTGGCCGTCGCGGTGGCCTTGCTCCGTGCAGGAGCGATCCCAGGCTGCCACCGTGCAGCGGAATCCGGCTCCTGTGACGTCGGTCTGATCATGCTTCTGGGCATGCTCGGAGCGCCCGCTCACGTAGTGGGGCGGTTACAAAAGATGGGCGGCAGTTGGAACCCCTACAGCCTTCCCTTCTACCAGGAACTCAGCAAGCTCCCCATCGGGGCACTCACAGCGGTGCTTGGACTGCTTCTGGTGGACACCGAATGGCTGCCACTGATCAAGGCACCCACCACGTGGCGTGACGTCACGGCCTATGCCGTGGTCTTCGGGCTCGCGCAGATCACCCTCACCCGCAATATTGATCACCACGCGGAGAAAATACTCGCATCGGAGCCGGATCAAGAAGAAGCCGAGCAGTTGGAGAGAATCCCCGACAACAGAGTCGGAAGAACAACAGAGTTCACAGCTTGAGGGTCGAGTCGCCCGGCACGAGGGTCGGGCGGTCATCGTCGATTGCTTCCGTCCCTTCCGCTGCAAGCCCTGCGGCAGGGGCGGAAGCAATCGATACGGCCTACAGGTGACCTTGGCAACCGCGCCCGGTGGGATGCCACTTCGGCGGGTCGTTCAAATTGATTCTTCGCTAAGCGTGTTCCGGCAGTCGGCCGCTGTAGCACCGGACGTCGTAGCTGTCGGCGCCTAGGCTCACCGCCCACGCGGCCAGAGTCCCGGGCGAGGGGGCGTCGGCCAACACAGCGACGGCCAGGCCGGGCGGGCGGCCTGCCTGCTGGGTGAGTTCGTGCCACTGCTCCGCACGCATCGCCAGGTACCGCAACCCCGGTATCCCGATGACCGCTCCAAGATCGCGCACTGCGGCCCGGGACAGATCCAGGCCGTACAGCCGGGGGCAGTCCCGCAGCGGTGTCAGGGAGAGGGGCTCGGCAGATCGCACCGTCACCGCTGCCAGCGCAGGATGCTCCGCTAGCGCGGCCAGCTCCGCGTCACTAGTCACCTGCACGTGATGTACGGAGGCGTCAGCCGCCGCACCTGCGCTGCCCGTTCCGTTGCCTGCTCCGTCGGCGGTGTCGCCGCGGCGCTTCGGCAGCCCTGCATCAATCCACAGCTCCTCACAGGCGGCATCGCACAGGTAGTCGCCGCGCTCCAATGCCTCCAACTGCAGCCGCAGCAGTTCGGTCACCGAGTCGGCCACATAGACGGGGCCATTGTCGTGGTGCAGTCCTATCCTGATCACCTGCCCCGGACGCCCGCCCTCGGCCGGGTCCATGTCCACCGCCAGGAAGTCACCGCCGGTACTCTCCGCGAAAATGATCCAGCCGGGGCGGTCGGCCGAGGACCGCACCGTGGCGTGCGGCAGGCCATCGGAGCGCTCGGAGCGCACTGAACCGAGCGTGTGATGCTTCCAGGTGTCGCCCGCCGCCCACCACCGGTCCGCGTGATGGAGGGCGACCAACTGGTCCAGGCGCAGCCAGGGATGGCGGTCGAAGAGCCGTGAACCGCCGTCCCCGCCATCGCCGTCAGCCACTGCGTACAGTGCGCGCAGGTCGTCCGGGAGCCGCACACCCAGCGCCCGCTCAAGGTCCTTGATCTCCTCAGCATCCCGGGGAGCGGGCAACTCATCCCCGAAGCACTCAAGTCGTCCTGGCTCCCGTCCGAAGATCTCGGCCCGCTTGCACAGGTACGCCCACAGCAGCCGCACCGCCTCCTGCGGATCCCCCGCCTGCAAGAGGCGCGCGGGTCCGGCCTGGAAATCACCGGCGTCGGGCGGACGGACGTCAGGCTGCAGGACATAGACATAGTCCGCTTCTCCAAGTGCGCCACCCGACTTGCGCACCACCGCCCGGCTGGTCACCGCCTCGAACCGGCCGTCGGGATACACCACCAGGTCGATGGCCAGCTCGTCGGCCCCGGTGTCATCCAGCTCGAATACTTGCTGCATCTGTTTGGGTGTTCGCACGGATCCGGGGCGCGACCTGCCGTCTGCGAGAACATTGACCGCCCCGTGCCCACCCGTGCCGTGCCGGTCGGCATGAACGCTGATCGACGCCCGCTGCCAGCCCCTGGGCGCCCCCTTGGCAAGACTGTGCGCCATACGCTGCAACAGCGCGGTTATTTCCGGGTTCTGTGGGCTGGTCATGCGGCTCCCTTTCACCTTTCACCGATCGGGTTACATCGGCCTGTGTGTGGCCCCATTGCAACATCAGCCACCGACAACGAGACCAGGCGCATCACGCCCGCAGACACTTGAGCAGCCCGGTGCCGTCCGGGTACGAGCGCAGTACGGGTAGGCCACGTCGCTGATCAGCCACTGCTAAAACGCCGAGCGGCCGTGCCGTCCTGTGAGTGCCCGAAACTCGACTATCGCTGCTGCCCTAGCCTTGCGGTCGAGGTCAGGCAGGTGCGGCCGTCTCCCGGCGAAACAGCTCCATGGGCACCCGGGCCGGGTCGACAGAGGCGCCATAGAGCTGTCCAGCCCAACGATCGGCGCCTCGGACGATTGCCCGGACCAAGATCCGGACCAATTTCGGACCAGCCCACGCCAAGGAGCCTCACCGACTGCCGTTTCCGCTGGCCAGCATGGGTGCAACTGATGTACCACCAGCAGACGAAGAACCTGATGGGACGCGATGCACATGTGGCCGATGTGCTCCTCTCAGCACGAAGCCGCTCCGAGACCTGTCCACGCCTGCACAGCCGCCATCAGGCAGAAACCATGTGGTTTGTTGAGCGTCTCCAACCAGCCCTCTCGCGAGCAGACCCGGCCACGAACCGCTGGAGCCCATGCGCCCTCTCCCGCTCAACCGAGCCACGAGCTAGCAATGGAATGACCGGCTCTCGATGACGGTGGCGGCTAGGCAAACGCAGGTTCGGTGGCAGCAGCCGCACGAAGTCGACCTGACATGCCATCAGAAAGGTCAGCATTAGGTTTGCTAAACCCGCCCCCACAAGATCACATCCTGCACTCCGACCCTTTCGGACGTCCTCGCAGATCAGCGCGCCCGCCCCCGGGGTTTCAGTGGCACCGACGGGAGTTCCGGGGCGGGCAGTGGGTCCCCGTCGTACCCCTGCACCTCACCGAACCGGGTCCCTGTCATCCAATCCGAGCGCGCCTGTGCGATGTCCTCGTGTGACCGCCCGATGAAATTCCACCACATAGAGAGTACTTCGCTGCTTTGCGCAGGTCAGAGGCACCTCAGTCCTCGGGCGGTCAGCAAACCGTCAGCATTGGACTTCAGGAGTCGGCGACCGATGGCGAACAGAACCCTGGCGCACGGCATGGGTACCTTCTTCAAGGACTGCGATCACGCCCAGTCGAGATGGCCGAAGTGCCCACACCTCTACAAGATCCAGTTCCGCAACGCCGCTGGGAAGCAGACCGTTGAGTCCGGGTTCGAGACCGACGTTGCGGCGATTGCGCGTTTGACGGATGTCTACAACGCGAAGAGGGCTACGCCGGGCCGTGCGAGTAGGGCGGTGCGTATTGCGAAGTATGGGGCGATGTCGTTTCGGGAGTATGCGAGGGAGTGGCGGGAGAGTCAGCGTCATCTGGAGGGGTCCTCGTTGCGGCATCTGGACTCGCTGCTGGAGCATCACATCTTCCCTGCGCTGGGGAGTCGGCGGATGGATGCCTTCGATCACAAGGTGGTGGACGGGTTCATCAAGGCGATGGAGCGCAACGGGGCCGGGCTGGCCACCCAGTCCAACGCGTTCGACAAGGTGAAGTCGATCCTGCTGGATGCTCACCGGCTGGGGCTCTACGACGGGAGTCCGCTCGACGGTGTCCGGCCGCCGCAGTACGACCCTGCGAAGGCGGTCATCCCCTCGGTGCCGCAGCTGGCGGCGATACGTGCGGC
>NZ_JBSGRD010000014.1:0-295999 GCF_053606205.1 Streptomyces sp. NPDC055239
GCCACATACGGCCAAGGACGCGACGACAACCAACCGCTGTGGCTGGGCTCGATCAAGTCCAACATCGGACACACACAGGCAGCAGCCGGTGTCGCCGGCATCATCAAAATGGTGCAGGCCATGCACCACGGCATCATGCCGCGCACCCTCCACGCCACCACCCCCTCCCACCACGTCGACTGGGAATCCGGCGCCGTCAGCCTCCTGACGGCGCACCAGGAGTGGCCGGATCTGGGGCGGCCACGCCGCTCGGCGGTCTCGTCCTTCGGCATCAGCGGCACCAACGCGCACGTGATCCTGGAAGCGGCGCCCGAGGACGACACGACCCCGGACCGCGAGCCGGCGACGGAAGCGCCGATGATCCCCTGGGCTCTGTCGGCGAAGACACCCACCGGCGTACGGAGGCAAGCCGCACGGCTGCTCGCGCGGATCACCGACGACCCCAACCTCGACCTCCGGGACGTCGGATACACCCTGGCCACGGGCCGGGCACTGATGGAGCACCGGGCCGTGGTCCTGGGCGCGGGACGCGAGGAACTGACCGGCGCGCTGACGGCCCTCGCCCGGGGCGAGGAAGCGCCCGCCGCCGTGGCCGGCGCCGCGTCCGCCGCCGGAACGGCCGGGCTCGCGCTGGTCTTCTCCGGCCAGGGCTCGCAGCGGGTCGGCATGGGCCGTGAACTGTACGAGCGCTACCCGGTCTACGCCGAGGCGTTCGACACCGTGTGCGCCGCCGTGGACGCGCACCTCGAAGGGCACGCGGAACTCCCGCTGCGGGACGTCGTGTTCGCAGCCGAGGACTCGCCGTCGGCCGCACTCCTCCGGCAGAGCATGTACGCCCAGACCGGCCTGTTCGCATTGGAGGTCGCGCTCCTCGAACTGCTCAGGACGTGGGGGGTGACGCCCGACCACGTGATGGGTCACTCCCTGGGCGAGATCACCGCGGCGTATGCGGCAGACGTGCTCTCGCTGGGCGACGCGTGCGCCCTCGTGGCGGCGCGCGGCCGACTGATGCAGGCCCTGCCGGAGGGCGGGGCGATGGTGGCGATCGCCGTCGACGAGCAGGAGGCCGAGGCGTACATCGAGCAGGCCTCCCTGGCGGACGCCGTGGGGATCGCCGCGGTCAACGGGCCGCGGGCCGTGGTCGTCTCGGGCGACGAGGCCGCCGCGGTCGCCGTCGCCGAGCACTTCCGGGCCGCCGGGCACCGGGTGCGCCGCCTCTCCGTCTCGCACGCGTTCCACTCGCACCGCATGGACGCGATGCTCGACGAGTTCGCCGACGTGCTCTCCGGCCTTGAGTTCAAGGCCCCGCGGATCCCCGTGGTGTCGAACGTCACCGGCGGCCCCGTCGGCGCCGAGCGCCTGTGCACCCCGCAGTACTGGGTGGAGCACGTCCGCAGCGCCGTCCGCTTCGCCGACGGCGTACGGAGCCTGGCCCGCCAGGGGGTCACCGCCTACCTGGAGGTCGGACCCGAGGCGGTGGTGACCCCGATGGTGCACGCCACCCTCGACGACACCCTCGGCGACGACGGGTTCGTCGCCGTGGCGGCCCTCAAGTCCGGCGAGCGGGAAGCCTTCGCGCTCACCCGAGCGCTCGCCGAGACGTTCGTGGCCGGCACGCCGGTGAAGTGGGAGCGTCTGCTGCCCGACGGACGCCGCACCGAACTGCCGGGCTACCCGTTCGCGGGACAGCGCTACTGGCAGGACGCGTCCGGGTCGACGGCCGGCATCCGGGCCGCCGGTCTGAACGCCGTCCGGCACCCGCTGCTCGGCGCGGCCGTGTACCTGGCCGACGGCCAGGCGGTGCTCACCGGCCGGATACTGCCCGGTGCGCACCCCTGGCTCGCCGACCACGCGATGGGCGGCACGGTGCTGCTGCCCGGCACCGCCTTCCTCGACCTGGCCCTGCACGCGGGCCACGAGGTGGGCTGCCCGCTCGTCGAGGAACTGACGCTGCAGACGCCCCTGGTCCTGCCGGCCGACACCGCCGTCTACCTCCAGGTCGTCGTCGGCGCCCCGGACGAGGCGGGCCGCCGGTCCGTCACCGTCCACTCATCGCCCGCCCCGGCCTCCGGCGCCGAGGCGCTGGTCCCGCACGCGACCGGCACGCTGTCCACGGCGTCCCCGCATCCGGCCGCCCCCTGGACCTGGCCGCCCGCCGACGCCGAGCCGGTACCGGTCGACGGTGTCTACGCCGACCTGGCCGAGCGAGGCTACGGCTACGGCCCCGTCTTCCAGGGGCTGCGTACCGTACGGCGCACGGCCGACGCCCTGTACGCGGAGGTCGAACTGCCCGTACAGCCGGGCACGTTCGGCATCCACCCGGCGCTGCTCGACGCGGCCCTGCACGCCGTCACACTCGGTGTGCCGTCCCTCTCCGGCGCCGACGGCGCGACGCCCCTGCTGCCGTTCTCGTGGACGGGCGTGACGATGGAGGCGTCCGGCGCTGCCGCGGTACGGGTCCGGCTCACCGCTGCCGGGGACGGCGCGGTGTCCCTGACCGCCGTCGACACCGCGGGCCGACCCGTCGTCACCGTGGACGCGCTGGTGCTCCGGCCCATGTCCGCGGCACCCGACCGGGACGGCGGACTCCGCCTGCGATGGCACGCCGTACCGGCGGCGGAACCGGCCGGCGGACCCGAACCCGCGGTCACCGTCGCGCACGTCGAGCCCGGCGACACGCACACCCGCCTGGCCGAGGTACTCGACCGCGTGCAGCGCTTCCTGGCGGCGTCGGCGGACGATGAGGGTGCCCGGCTGGCCGTGGTCACCCGGGGCGCGGTCATGGAGCAGCCCGACCCGGCGACCGCGGCCGTGTGGGGCCTGCTGCGCTCGGCCCAGGCCGAACACCCCGGGCGGCTGCTGCTCGTCGACGTGGATGTGGACGTGCGGTCGGACGACGCCGTCGCCTCGGCCGTCGCCGCGGCTGTAGCCTCCGGCGAACCGCAGGCCGCCGTCCGCGAGGGACGGGTGTTCGTCCCCCGGCTCGTCCGCTCGGCCCCGACCGTGCTTCCGCTGCCCGACGCCCCCCACTGGCGCCTCGAAACGACCGGTGACGGCGGTCCCGACAGCCTCGCCATCGTCCCGGCGCCCGCCGCGCCGCTGGGCCCGGAGGAGATCCGGGTGGCGATGCGGGCCGCCGGGATCAGCCACGGCGACCTGACCGGCGGGGTCCGGGCGCCCGGCACCGAGGGTGCGGGCATCGTGGCGGAGACCGGTACCGCGGTCACCGGAGTGACCGTGGGCGACCGCGTGTGGGGCGTCGTCCCGCACGGCGGCGCGCTGGGCCGGACGGCGGTGACCGACCACCGGGCGGTCGCCCGTATACCGCGGGCCCTGACCTTCGCCGAGGCCGCGGCGGCGCCGACGGCGTTCCTCACCGCCTGGCAGGCCCTGGTGGACGAGTCCGCGCTGCGGGCCGGACAGCGGGTGCTGATCCACGCGGGCGCCTGTGCCGTCGGTCTCGCGGCGGTCCAGATCGCCCTGCACCTGGGTGCCGAGGTGTTCGCCACAGCGTCCCTCGGCGACCGGGACGCCCTGCGGGGCCTGGGCCTCGACGAGGCCCACCTCGCCGAGCCGGAGGCCGGTGACATCGCGAAGAAGGTGCCCACCGGGCTGGACGTCGTCCTGGACCCGCACGGGAGTGCGGGCGCCGAGGCGTCGGCCGCCCTGCTGCTCACCGACGGGGGCAGGTTGGTAACCACCGGCGGACGCAGGCCCGCGGCCGGCGAAGCCGACGCCGCACGGCGGCAGGCGGTCCTCGCCGAACTCGCCGGTCTGTTCGACGCCGGAGCGCTGCACCCCCTGCCGGTCACCGCCCACGACGTACGGTCGGTGGCCGAGGCCTACCGCCGGCTGGACGAGGGCTCGCCCGCCGGCCGGGCGGTCCTGACGATCCCGCGTCCACTCGACCCGGACGGCACCGTCCTCGTCACCGGCGCGAGCGGCACCCTGGGACAGCTCGTCCTGCGGCGGCTCGTCGCCGAGCACGGCGTCCGCAACGTCCTGCTGCTCAGCCGCAGCGGCGGCGAGGCGCCCCGGGACCTGGTGGACAGCGGCGTACGGGTGCGGTCCGTGGCCTGCGACGCGGCGGACCGCGAGCAGCTCGCGAAGGTCCTCGCGAGCATCCCCGCGGAGCACCCGCTGACCGCCGTGGTGCACACGGCCGGTGTCCTCGACGACGGCGTCCTGGAAGCCCTGACGCCGGAGCGGCTGGCCACCGTGCTGCGGCCGAAGGCGGACGCGGTGCGCGCGCTGGACGAGCTGACCGCGGACGCCGACCTGGCGGCCTTCGTGGTGTTCTCCTCCGTCGCCGGTGTCCTCGGCTCACCGGGGCAGGCGAACTACGCCGCGGCCAACGCCTTCCTGGACGCGTTCGCCGCCCGTCGGCACGCGGCCGGTCGGCCCACGGTCTCCCTCGCCTGGGGCATGTGGACGCAGACCAGCACGATGACGGCCGGGCTCGGCGCCGCCGACCTCGGCCGGATCGCCCGCACGGGGCTGCTGCCCACCTCCACGGAGGAGGGCCTCGCGGCCTTTGACCGGGCACTCGTGAGCGCCCTGCCCAACGTCGTCCCGGTCCGGGTCGACACAGCCGCGCTGCGCGCCGCGGACACCGTTCCGCCGCTCCTGCGGGAACTGGCGCCCGCCCGGAGCCCGCGGGCCGCGGCGAGTGCCCCCGCGGCGCCCGCCGAGTCCCTGGAGAGCAGGCTGCGTGGCCTACCGGAGGACCAGCGCCGCACACTCCTGCTCGACCTGGTCCTGACGGACGTCGCTCTGGTGCTCGGGCACAGCGACCCGCGAGGCGTCTCTGCCGACGGGGCGTTCCGCGACCTGGGCTTCGACTCGCTGACCGCCGTCGAACTCCGCAACAAGATCAACAACCGCGTCGGCGTGAAGCTGAGCGCGACCGCGGTGTTCGACCACCCGAGCCCGCACGCCCTGGTCGACCACCTCCTCGGCCGGCTCGTCCCGGCCCCCGCGACGGCGCCCGACACCGAGCAGCCGAGCTACGAGCGGGTCATGGCCGACCTCACCAGGGCCGGCAACAGCCTGGCCGCACTGGAGCTCACCGGCGCGCAGCGAGCCGCCCTCGCCGAGGCCGTTCGCAGCCTGACGGAGCCATGGGCGAACGGAGAGTCCGTGGCGGAGGCCGACGAACCGGCGGCGGCCGGCCTCGAATCCGCGACCGCGGCGGAAGTCCTGGACTTCGTCACCAACAGCCTCGGTATCTCCATCTCCGGCGACATCTCCATCTCCGGCGACGCGTCGCCCACCGACCCGAGTTGAGAGTGAGTTCATGCCCACCGAAGACGAGCTGTTGAAATACCTCAAGGCGGTTTCCGAGGAACTGCACGCCACTCGCGGGCGGCTGAAGACGCTCGAAGGCCGCCGCGGCGAACCCGTGGCAATCGTCGGCATGAGCTGCCGGCTGCCCGGCGGCGTGTCGTCCCCGGACCACCTGTGGGACGTCGTCGTCAAGGGCGAGGACGCGATCGGCGCGTTCCCGGCCGACCGTGGCTGGGACGTCGACGCGCTGTACGACCCGGAACCGGGCAACCCCGGCAAGACCTACACCCGCTCCGGTGGGTTCCTGCACGACGCGGCGGACTTCGATCCGGCGTTCTTCGGGATCACTCCGCGCGAGGCCCACGGAATGGACCCGCAGCAGCGCCTGATGCTGGAGGCCTCGTGGCAGGCCCTGGAGAGCGCGGGCATCAACCCGCAGACCCTCAAGGACACCCGCACCGGTGTCTTCGCCGGTTCCTTCCACCACGACTACGACCCCGGCGGCGGCAGCGTCGGCAGCCTGGTCTCCGGACGCGTCTCGTACGCGCTGGGACTGCAGGGGCCCGCCGTCACGGTCGACACCGCCTGCTCGTCGTCTCTGGTCGCGCTCCACCAGGCGGTGCAGTCACTGCGTGACGGCGAGTGCACCCTGGCTCTGGCCGGCGGCGTGACGGTGCTGTCCACGCCGGGCGTCTTCGTCGAGTTCTCCCGTCAGCGCGGCCTCGCCGCCGACGGCCGCTGCAAGTCGTACGCCACGGCGGCGGACGGCACCGGCTGGGGCGAGGGCGTGGCCGTGCTGGCCCTGGAGCGGCTCTCCGACGCCGAGCGCCACGGCCACCGGGTACTGGCGGTCGTCCGCGGTACGGCGGTCAACCAGGACGGCGCGTCCAACGGCCAGACGGCCCCCAACGGCCCCGCGCAGCAGCGGGTGATCCAGGACGCCCTGGCCAGTGCGCGACTGACGCCGGCCGACGTCGACGTCGTCGAGGGACACGGCACGGGCACGACCCTCGGCGACCCGATCGAGGCGCAGGCGCTGCTGGCGACGTACGGCCAAGGGCGGGACGAGGAGCAGCCGTTGTGGCTGGGTTCGATCAAGTCGAACATCGGGCACACGCAGGCGGCGGCGGGTGTCGCGGGCATCATCAAGATGGTGCAGGCGATGCGCCACGGCCTGATGCCGCGCACCCTCCACGTGGACGAGCCCTCGCACCACGTCGACTGGACCGAAGGCCAGGTCAAGCTCCTGACGGAGAACAGGACGTGGCCGGAGAACGACCGTCCCCGTCGGGCCGGGGTGTCGTCCTTCGGCTACAGCGGGACGAACGCTCACGTGATCCTGGAGGCCGCGCCCGCCGAGGAGCCGGCATCGGCCGACGAAGCCGAGCCGGTACGCGACGGCGTCGTGCCGTGGGTGCTGTCGGGGCGGACCGAGGCGGCTCTGGCCGAGCAGGCCACGCGTCTACTGGCCCGGATCAGCGAGGGGTCCGCGCTCGACCCGCGGGATGTGGGATTCACGCTGACCGGGGGACGTGCAGTCCTTGAGCACCGGGCCGTCGTCCTCGGCGATGGCGGGGCTGAACTGACCGCTGGACTGGAGGAGCTGGCTGCCGGTCGTGCGGCGACGAGTGCCATCACGGGCCGCGCGGCGTCCTCCGGTGCCTCTGGTGGTGTGGTGTTCGTGTTCCCGGGTCAGGGTTCGCAGTGGGTGGGCATGGCCCGGGAGTTGTTGGAGTTCTCGCCGGTGTTCGCGGCGCGGATGGCGGAGTGCGCCGCCGCCCTGGAGCCCTACGTTGAGGGCTGGTCGCTGCTGGAAGTGGTGCGGGACGGCGATGAGGAACTCCTTCGGCGCGTTGATGTGGTGCAGCCGGTCCTGTTCGCGGTGATGGTGTCGCTGGCAGAGCTGTGGCAGTCGTTGGGTGTGCGTCCGGCCGCGGTGGTCGGGCATTCCCAGGGCGAGATCGCAGCCGCGTGCGTGGCCGGGGCGCTGACGCTGGAAGATGCGGCGCGCGTGGTGGCGCTGCGCAGCCGCGCGATCCTGCGACTGTCCGGACGCGGCGGCATGGTCTCGGTGCTGGCTCCCGAGGAGCAGGTGACCGGACGGCTGACGGATGGACTTCAGGTCGCGGTGGTCAACGGACCCGAGCAAGTCGTCGTGTCCGGTGCGCCCGACGAACTGGACGCGTTCCAGGCCAGCTGTGAGGCGGACGGCATACAGGCGCGTCGTATCGCAGTGGACTACGCCTCCCACTCACCGCAGGTCGAAGACCTCAAGGCCGAACTCCTCGACGCACTCGGTGAAATTGAGCCCCGCAGCGGTCGGGTCCCGTTGTTCTCGACGGTGTACGGCGAGGCGATCGACACCGCGGTGATGGACGCGGAGTACTGGTTCACCAACCTCCGCGAGACCGTCCGCTTCGACGCCGCCCTGCAGAAGCTCCTTGAGGCCGGGCACCGCGTCTTCGTCGAAAGCAGCCCCCACCCCGTCCTGCTCGGCGCCGTGACGCAGTACGCCGATCACCGTCGTACGACCGGCGTGACCGCCGTCGGCACACTCCGCCGCAACGAACCTGAAGCGGCCCAACTGCTGCGCGGCCTGGCCGAGGTGTTCGTCGCGGGCGTCGACGTGGACTGGTCGCCGTGGGTGGCGGGCGGACAGTTGGTGGAACTGCCGACCTACGCCTTCCAGCGCCGCCGGTACTGGCAGCCCGCCGCCGCCACGGCCGCCGACGTCGGCTCCGCCGGTCTGGAGGCGGTACGGCATCCGCTGCTCGGCGCGGCCGTGCGCCTCGCGGGCGGCGACGACGTCGTACTCACCGGACGCGTATCCCGCGCCACCCACCCGTGGCTGGAAGACCACGCCGTATTCGGCACAGTCATCCTGCCCGGCACCGCCTTCGTGGAAATCGCCCTCCGAGCAGCCGACGAAGTCGGCTGCGAGGTACTGCGGGACCTGACCCTGCACGCACCGCTGGCCCTTCCCGAGCAGGGCGAGATCGACCTGCAGGTGCAGATCGGAGCCGCGGACGGCACCGGTCGCTCGTTGGACGTCCACTCCCGGCCCCGTAGGTACGACGGCACGGCGGAGTGGACCCACCACGCGAGCGCCGTACTCGTCACGAGCGACGGCACGGACGCCGCCACGGCCTTGGAGACCGAAGGACCGCTGTACGGGACGGCGTGGCCGCCGGTCGGTGCGGAGCGGCTGGACGCCGCCGACCACTACGACACGATGGCCGACGCGGGTCTGGAGTACGGACCGGCCTTCCAGGGGCTGTCCGATGTATGGCGGCTCGGCGACGAGATCCTCGCGCAGGTCACCCTGCCCGGCCGGCAGGCCGAGGAGGCACAGAGGTTCGCCCTGCACCCCGCCCTCCTCGACGCGGCACTGCAGGCCGCGGGGGTGGACGGCCTGGACGGCCGCACGCCGCTGCCCTTCTCCTTCGGAACGGTCACCCTGTACGGCAGCGGCGCGAGCGAGCTGCGCGTGCGCATCGCCCCCACCGGGGCGGACACCTTCACGGTGGAGGCGGCAGACCCGTCCGGCGCGCCGGTCGCCCGGATCGACTCGCTCCTCGTACGCCCGGTGACGGCCGGCGACCTCGCCACCCCGGACAGCGGCACGGAGGTGCTGCTGTCCGTCGAGTGGTCGCAGTACGCGGCGGGCGAGGGCACTTCGGCCCTGAACGCCGACACAGACACAGACACAGACTCAGGCACGGGCACGGGCACCGACATGTCGGATGTGACGCTTCTGAAGGCCGTCGAGGCCGGGACCGCGGCCGGTGACGAGGCCGCCCGTGCGCGGGCGGTGCTCCAGGACGCGCTGCGCGGTGTGCAGGAGTGGCTGGCGCAGGACCGGCCCGCTTCGGCGCGCCTGGTCGTGCTGACCCGCCACGCCGTGCTCACCGGCGCCGAGGAGTCCGGTACCGCCGTCAACCTCGCCCATGCCTCCGTGTGGGGCCTGGCTCGGGCAGCCCGCGCGGAGAACCCCGGCCGCGTCGTCCTCGTGGACGCCGACGGCGACCTGGACAGCCTCGACGCGGGCACGGTGCGGGGCGCACTGCGCACGGGGCTGCACGAACTGGCCCTGCGGAACGGGGAGATGTACGTGCCCGCCCTGCGCCGCCGGACGACGGAACCGGCCGCCGACGCCACGGCTGCCGCCGACAACACTGCCGCCGCCCTCGGCACGGGTACCGTCCTGATCACCGGCGGGACGAGCGGCCTCGGCGCACACGTGGCCCGGCACGCCGCCGGCCTCGGCGCCCGGCACCTGCTCCTGCTGTCCCGGCGCGGCCCCGCCGCCGAGGGGGCCGATGCGCTGCGCGACGAACTCACCGCCGCCGGAGCGCGGGTCACCGTACGGGCCTGCGACGCGTCCGACCGCGAGCAGTTGGCGCGGGTGCTGCACGAGGTGCCGGACGAGTATCCGCTGACCGCCGTCGTGCACGCCGCGGGCGTCCTGCGCGACGCCGTCGTCGAGTCGATCGATGCGGGAGGCCTGGACGCCGTCCTGCGGCCGAAGACCGACGCCGCCTGGCATCTGCACGAACTGACCGCCGGGACGGACCTGTCCGCCTTCGTCGTCTTCTCCTCGCTGGCGGGTGTGCTCGGCAGTGCGGGGCAGGGCGGTTACGCCGCCGCGAACGCGTTCCTCGACGCGCTGGCGCAGGAGCGCCGCCGCACCGGGCTGCCCGGACTCTCCCTCGGGTGGGGCCTGTGGGCGGAGGCCACCGGCATGACCGGGCACCTCGGCGAGGCGGACCTGGAGCGGATCAACCGCGGCGGGATCGCCGCCCTCGGCACCGGCCGGGGGCTCGCGCTCCTGGACGCCGCGCTCGCCAGGGACACCGACGACGCGCTGCTCCTCGCCGCCGCCCTCAACGAGCCCGTCCTGCGCACCACCGGACCGGGCCTGCTGCCCCCGCTCCTCGTCGGCCTGTTCCCGCCGCGCCGCCGCGTCACCGTGGCCCGCGCCGACCGCCCGTCCACCGGGGGCGGGGGCATGGCGCTCGACTCGCGGGACGCGGTCGTCGACCGGCTGCGCTACCGGTTCGCCGGGGCCATGGGGTTCGACACCTCGGAGATCGACACCGTCGCGCCGCTCGTCGGCCAGGGCCTCGACTCCGTGATGGCCATGCAGATCCGCAGCCAGATCGAGGCGGACTTCGGCCAGTCCCTGCCGATCGCCTCGCTGTTCAACGGCGCCGGCGTCGAGAGCATCGCCGACCAGCTCATCGGGGGCGCGGGGCAGCCGGTCGACGCGGACGCCACCGACGGCGCGAAGCCCGCCGGGGGCGCCGAGGAGGTCGCGGAGGTCGTACGCCATCCCGCCACGCGGGACGTCGTACGCCTGCTCCGTGCCGAGCAGCACGGCACCCCGAGCGTCACGCACCACATAGGCCTCGCCGTGCGCCTGAACGCCCCGACGACCACGGACCGCCTGATCGAGGTGGTCGCCTCGCTCGCCGCCCGGCACGCCGCACTGCGCACCGCGGTCGTCCCGGACGCGGACGGCGGGCAGCAGTTGGAGGTGCGGCGCTCCCTCGACGGCGAACTGGTGCGCTGGTCAACGGTGGACGCGGGCACCGACGTGGACGCACGGCTGCGCGAGCTCATGGAGCCGCCGTTCGATCTGGCCCTCGCCCCGCTGTGGCGGTTCGAGCTGCTCGCCTTCCCGTCCGGCGAGCAGGTCCTCGTGTTCGGCGCGCACCACGCGGTCTCCGACCTGGCCTCGCTGATGCTGGTGGCGCACGGCCTGGGCGCCGGCCTCTGCGGCGCCGAGCCGCCCGCCGCCGTCACCAACCGCGACATCGACCTGCTGCTGCGGGCGCAGGCCGCGCGCCCGGCGGACTCCCGGGGGCCCTCGGCCGACTGGCGTGAGGACTTCGTGGGGGCTCGGCGCCTCGACCTGGAACTGGCCGGGCCGCGGCCCGCACAACGGTCGTTCCGCTCGGCCATGCACCTGGCGGACCTGCCGCAGGACCTCCACGAGAAGGTGGCGGCCCGGGCGAACCGCCTCGGCATCACGCCCGCCGCCTTCTGGCTCGGAGTCCTTACGGTGCACCTCGCCCGCCTCCGCGAGCGGAACAGGTTCGTCCTGGCGGTCCCCGTGGACACCCGCATGCACGTGTCGGCCCTCGACGCGGTCGGGTACTTCGGCCTGCCCATCCCGTTCGCCGCCCAGGTGGAGGCGGGCGAGACCGCCGCCGACACCCTGCGGCGCACCGACAGCCGGCTCAGCCGGGTCCTGGAACGCGGCGTCTCGTTCTTCGACGCGATGTCCGCCCTCGTCGAGGAGGGGCTGTACCGCAAGGACGCGCCCCTCGTCGAGGTCTACTTCAACTACATGCCGCCGCAGGCGGGCGCCGCGGAGGGCCTGCGGATCGTCCCGGCGGGCACTGGCTACTCCGACCTCGACCTGATGGTCACGGTGATGCCGGGCCTCGGGAAGGTCGCCCTCGAGTACAACGCCGACATCCTCGACGAGGCGAGCTGCGCGGACCTGGCGCGCGGCTGCCTCGCCCTCGCCGCCGCGATCGCCGACGGCCCCGACACCCTGGCCGCGCTACCGGAAGGCCTCCTCGTGGCCCACGAGCCCCATGTGACCGCCGAACCTGATGGGGCCTCAGTGGTTCCTGAGCCCACAATGGTTCCTGAGCCCACAGTGGTTCCCGAGCCCGCAGCGGCTCCCGAGCCCCGGCCCGCGGACCGGATCGCCGTGGCGGCAACCTTCGCCCTCGGCAATCTCCCGGCGATGCTGTCGGTCGCCCTGGAGGACGCCGGCGTCGACGGCGGGCCCTTCGCCGTGGTCGAGGCCCCCTACCACCAGGTCCTCGCGAGCCTGCACGACCCGGGCAGCGTGCTTGCCCAGAAGTCGACCGCCGCCGGCCTGGTCCTGCTGCGTCCCGGTGACCTGACACGCTTCGCGGACGCGGACGGTGACGGCCACCTGCTCGCCCAGCTCGCCGACGAGTACCCGGCTGCCCTGCGCGCCCTCGCCGAGCGCACCCGCACCCCGCTCGTCGTGGCCTTCCTGCCGGAGCGCTCCGACGACGAGCGCCTGCGCGCCTGGGAACGACAGGTGACGGCGGAACTCGTGGACCGGCCGGGCATCGCCGTACTGCCGTCGGACACGTGGCAGGACGACGACTACCCGGCGGACGACGTGTTCGACGCGCAAACCGACGACATGGCGCACCTGCCGTTCCAGGACGAGTTCCAGGCGGTCGTGGCGCTGCGGCTCGCCGACACCCTGTGGAACATCCGCCGTCGGGCGCCCAAGGTGATCGTCGTCGACGGGGACGAGACGCTGTGGAGCGGCGTCGCGGGCGAGATCGGCCCCGACCACGTCGACTTCACCGGAGCCCGTGCCCTGCTCGCCCGGCGACTGCTGCAGTGGCGGGAGGCAGGAGTGCTCCTCGCCCTGGTCTCCAACAACGACGAGGAGACGGTGCACCGCATCCTCGACCGGCCGGACAGCCCGCTGCGCCGGGAGCACTTCGCCGCGATCTCCGCGGCGTGGGAGCCGAAGTGGACGCGCATCGTGAAGATCGCCGAGGACCTGCGGCTCGGTCTCGACAGTTTCCTGTTCCTCGACGACAACCCGGTGGAAATCGCCGGAGTGCGCGCCCAGTTGCCCGAGGTGCTGTGTGTGACCTGCCCGAGTGAGGCCGAACTCGGCCAGTTGGTGAGCCGGTTGTGGCCGATGGTGCCGCGGGCGGCGACGGCGGAGGATGCCGCCCGGGCCGAGTTCTACCGGGAGGAGCAGGTGCGCGACGGAGCCCGCGCCCAGCTGGGCTTCGCCGAGTTTCTGGAGAACCTCCAGCTCGAACTCGACATCGAGCCCGTGTCGGAGGAGACCGCCGAGCGCACGATTCAACTGAGCAGGCGCACCAACCAGTTCAACCTGAGGCCCCGCCCCCTGGACGCCGCCGAACTGGAGCGGCTGGAGAAGGACGGCGAGGTGTGGACGGCCACCGCGCGTGACCGGTTCGGCGCGTACGGGCAGATCGGCGTCCTGGCCGTCACGGCGGACGGGGACGCGCTCGAAGTGGTCGCCTGGATGATGAGCTGCCGGGTGCTCGGCCGTGGAGTGGAGGACCGGCTGCTGCAGTGGCTGGCCGACCGGGCAGAGGCCCACGGATGCGGCACGGTGCGCCTCGTCGCCGACAACACGCCCCGCAACATTCCCGCACGACGCCTGGTTTCCCGCCTGGGCGGCGGCGACGTGGAGGCCCCGCGCCTCGAAGCAGCGGTGGCATTGGCGCAACTCCGGGAGTTCCGTTCCTGGGACCTCGGATCCGAAAACGCAGCGGAGGACAGCAATGCCTGAGGCGGGTAGCGGCACCAGCCGCAACAAGAGTGTCAACCGTCGTCCCGAGGAGGAGGTGATCGAACGGCGCGGACCGGGCCGGGCCCAGGCCTCCGACCTCCTCGCGCGCTTCCGCGGTACGCCCGCGCCCACCGCCCCCCAGTCCGCGCCCGCCGCCCAGCAGTCCGCACCCGCCACCCCGCAGTCCGCGCCCGCAGCCCCGCGGGCGGCGTCCCACGTCCCGCAGCCGGCCGTAGCCGACGCGGCGGGGACCCGCGGTGTCGCCGAGGTCGCCGCGGAGATCGTCGCCCGCGTCGGCCGATTCCTGCCGGGGAGCACGGCCGACACCGAGACGGACCTCTTCGACGCCGGTCTGTCGTCGGTCGACGCGGTCGAACTGGTCGCGGTCCTGGCCAGGGAGCTGGACGTACGGGTGACGCTGGACGACGTCTTCGCGGACGCACGGCCCCGCCGCATCGCGCAGCGCTGGGCCGCGGCGGCGGGGCTGCCCACCGCGGTGCCGGACACCGCGGCACCCGGCACCACGGCACCCGGCACCGCGCCGAACGCGCCGTCGTCCAAGGCCTCACCGGCGATCGAGCCGGTCGTCGTCCGCGGGACGGCCGACGGGGTGAACGAGGACCTGCAGATGATCCTGGCCGACCTCGCGCTCGCCGACCGGCTGCCGTTCAGCCATCAGGCCGAGCCCGTGCCGCCGCGCCGCATCCTGCTCACCGGCGCCACCGGCTACCTCGGCAGCCACCTCCTGCTCGACCTGCTGCGGCAGGGGGACGCACATGTGGTGTGCCTGGTGCGCGCGGCGGACGACGCCGCTGCCGAACGACGCCTCGCCGAAGCTCTGGCGAGCTTTGACCAGCCCTGGTCCGCCGAGGTCCGGCGGCGGGTCACCGTGCTCGCGGCGGACCTCAGGCGGCCGCGCCTCGGCCTGTCGGAGGAGGCCTGGGAGGGCCTGGCCCAGGAGATCGACTCGATCGTCAACGTCGCCGCCGCGGTCGACTTCCTGCGTGGCTATCCCTCTCTGCGCCAGACCAATGTGCTCGGCCCGCTGGTCCTCGCGGAGCTGGCGATGACGGGACGCACCAAGCCGCTGCACCATGTCTCGTCGGTCGCCGTGTTCAACGAGGTCGGCATCGAGAGTATGGGCGAGGACGACCCGGTCGCCCATATCGACCGTCTCTTCGCGGGCTACGACAAGTCGAAGTGGGCCGCCGAGGCCGTGCTGCGGCGGGCCCGCGAGCACGGCCTGACCGCGACCTTCCTGCGCCCGGGCGCGATCGGCGGACACACTCGTACCGGCGTGTACAACCCGCGCGACCTCAGCACCGGCCTGATAGGTGCGTTCTCCCGGTACCGGGCCGTCCCGGCCTTCAAGTTCATGAACCTGGCGCCGGTGGACTGGATCAGCAAGGTGGCGGCCGCGGTGGTGTTCGACCCCCAGGCCTGGGGCCAGAACTACAACTTGACCGGCCGCGCGGAGACACTGCCGGAGCTGGTCAAGGACATGAAGCTGGCCGGCATGAACGTACGGGTGGCCAACTGGCGGGACTGGCGCGACGATCTGCTCCGGCGCCATGCGGCCGAGCCGGTGCCCGAACTCGACTTCCTGATACGCATCCTGCGCAGCCCCACCGCGATGAAGCTGTTCGAGGCGCTGATGTTCGGCCCCGAGGCCGGGTCGGAGCGCACCGAGAGATTCGTGACACGGCACCGGCTGCCGATGGCGGAACGGTACGGCGCACAGGCCCAGCTGAAGGCCTTCGAGCGGATGGCGAAGGACGGCGTGGCACGGCTGCCCAGCCGTGAGGACCCGCCCTATCTGTCGTTCCGCGAGCGGACGAAGGGCCATCTGGGACCGATCGGGGAGGACCGCGACACCAAGTGCCGGATGGCCCTCACGCTGTCCATCGCGAGCATGTACCAGGTCGTACGGCACCGGAAGATCGACGTCCGGGGCGAGGTGACCTGCGAGCGCCTGCACCCGCAGCCGCTGACGGTGGAGGCGGGCGAGATCTGGGTCCGCCCCGACGAGGGCGTCCCGCTGCGGCACGGCAGCGATCACCCGCTGTTGCGCTATCGCCTGATCCTGGTGGACCGGGACGGCGGCCGCTGGTGGCTGGAGGGGTGGAAGACGGCCCGCGCCAGCCGCGACTTCTGGAAGCAGACCCGGACCATCGACGTCACCATCGGGCGTGAGGACGAGCCGGCGAGCCTGGCCGGCGTCGTCAAGGTGCCGGGCAAGACCTACGTCCCGGACCAGATCGACGGGATCCGGGTCGACCCGAGGCTGTCGTCGCAGGAGCAGCGGCTCGCCAAGCTGGCCTGGCTGTCGTGGTTCTTCGTGCAGGTGGGCATGGGACTCGCGGAGCCGTCCCTGCGGGTCGCCGCCGAACTCCTCGACCTGCGCAGGGACGCGATCGACCGGGACAAGGACAAGTTGCAACGCAAGATCAGGAAGCTGATGATCAAAAGGGAGCAGACCCGATGACGCTGAGGCCCCTCCACCACGCACTCGGGGACCGGGTCGAGGAGATTCCCTTCACCGCCTCCGACGGCACCGAGCTCGGCCTGTGCCGGGTCGCCCCCGAGGACGGCTCCACCGACCGTCCTGCCGTGCTGGTCCTGCACGGCCTCACGGCCTCGGCGGACATGTTCACCCTGCCCGAGACCCGCAACCTGGTCGACGTCCTGCTCGACGCGGGATACGAGCCCTGGCTGCTCGACTGGCGCGGCAGCTGCCGCCTGCCGTACAACGAGGGCCGGGTGCGCTACACCTTCGACGACGTGGCGCTCTACGACATCCCCGAGGCGGTGGCGCTGATCAGGGAGCGGATCGGAGGGCGCCGGCTGCTGGCCGTCGCGCACTGCATCGGGGCGATGTGCCTGTCACTGAGCATGGCGGCGGGCCTGGTGCCCGGCCTCTCCGGCGTCGTTGCGCAGGGAGTGTTCCTCACGCCGAAGATGTCCTGGAAGACACGAGCGCGTCTGCACTTCGGCGGGGAGCTGCTCCGGTCGAGCTTCGTCAACATCCCCACCGACTTCAAGAAGGTGGGCCTCTGGTCGAAACACTCACTGATCTTCGCGGAAGTCTCGCTGGGCGCCGAGTGCAAGGATCCCAACTGCCAGATTCTGCACAACGACTCGTGGGGCGTGGGCGGTTCGCTCTTCGAGCACGACAATCTCCACCAGATCACCCACGACCGCCTGGCCGACCTGTACGGCACGGTGCCGATGTGGATCCTGCCGCATCTGCGCAGCATCGAACTGGCCCACACGATGATGCGGTACAACGACTCCGACGGCCGGTACGACGCCTTGCCGAAGAACGCCCTCGACAACGCGGGCACGTTCGAGACACCGCTGATGCTGCTGTCCGGCAGTGACAACCGCTTCTGGTACGACTCCAACGAGATCTGCCGCGACGTCCTGTCGCGCCGGTACCCGGAGATGGACGTCCGCTACGTGGAGGTGCCGGGCTACGGCCACCTCGACGCGTTCATCGGCCGCAACGCGGCGCTGGACGTGTTCGGCCACATCGTGGACTTCCTCGACGAGTGCCGGTCCGCCCCGCCGAAGCAGGCCGGCGCGGGAACGGGCAGTGGAACTCGATGACATCCACCGACGGGCGCCCGGGCGCCGCGGCGCCCGGTGCACGCCTGGTGATGCCCGTCATCCTGCTCGCCATCTTCACCGTCCCCTTGTCGGTGTCCGGAACGGCCGTGTCCCTGGGCGACATCGCGGACGACCTGGGAAGGTCGCCGACCGGCGAGCAGTGGGTCCTCAACGGCTACAACCTGACCTTCGCCTGCTCGACCCTCGTCTGGGGCTCTGTCGCGGACATCATCGGGCGTTGGCGGGCCCTGATGACCGGACTGCTGACGTTCGGCGCCGGATCCGCGCTCAGTCTGGTCGCGACGGACTACCTGATCCTGGACTCGGCCCGGCTGGTGGCGGGGGCCGGGGCGGGGGCCGTCTTCTCGGTGGGTACCGCGGTGGTGTCGTCCCATTTCGAGGGCGAACGCCGAACCCGTGCGTTCGCCCTGCTGGGGTCGGTCGCCGGCCTGTCCCTGGCCTTCGGCCCGACCCTGTGCGGTCTGTTGACCCAGATCGCCGGCTGGCGGCTCGTCTACGGACTCCAACTGGTCTGCCTGATCGTCGCCTGCGCCGGCATGCCGCTGATCCGACGGGCTGCCGACCACGAGAAGAGGCATGCGGCCCGGATCGATGTGGCGGGAGCCGTGCTCTTCTGTGCGGCGACCACCCTGGTGCTCGGCGGGCTGGCCCTCGGTTCGGCCACAGGGTGGGCGTCGCTCCCCTTCCTGCTCTGCACGGCTGCCGGTACCGCCTGTTACGGGCTCTTCGTCTGGCGTGAATCCACCGCGCCAAGCCCTCTGCTGAGCCTGCGCACACTGCGCAGCCGGCGCTTCTCCGGCATCACGCTGGTGGTCGCCGTGGCTTCCTTCACCTTCACCAACGCGGTCGCGTACCTGCCGGTCTTCCTCCAGGGCGCCTACGGCTTCTCCCCGGGGGCGAGCGGCGCGTTCCTGATGTTCCTGACCGTGCCCGTACTGGTCGCGCCGCTGATCGCCGGGCAGCTGGCCGCCCGGGGAGCAGCCGTGGACAAGATCATGACGTGGAGCATCGCCCTGCTGGTCGTGGGACTGGTACTGACGGGCGTGGGTGCCGGGCCGGGCCTTGCGTGGATGGCGCTGCCGATGGTGATCGTCGGCGTCGGATTCGGCCTGCAGGCCGGTCTGGTGGACGGTGAGGCCTTGGCGCAGGTGCCGGAGAAGGAGGCGGGCATGGGGGCAGGATGGATCAATACCGTTCGGCTCGGCAGCGAGGCCATCGCGGTGTCACTGTTCGGCTCGCTGTTCGCCAGCTTCGTGGGCAGCGCCGCCCACGCTTCCCGTCAGGGATTCGCCGCCATCACGATCGGCACCACCTTGTTCGCGGCGGTGATCGGTGTCTTGTCGATACTCCTCATGCGCCGAGGCAGGCAAGGTGAAGCGCTTCCGCGAAGTCGAGCCCGCGCCCTCTGATGGGCACAAAAAATGCCCTCTTACCTTCGTTTCCGCAGGTAAGAGGGCATTTGATTGTGGAGCCTAGGAGATTCGAACTCCTGACATCTGCCTTGCAAAGGCAGCGCTCTACCAACTGAGCTAAGGCCCCGAAAACGGTGCACCCAGCCGGAAGGATCTCGCTCCGGTGGGCAACGGAGACCAGAGTACCGGGTCACCCCCCGGATCTCGCAAAAGGATTGGGGGTCCCGGTGAACGACCACGCTCCGTAAGATGCTCGGCGTGGTTCGCGGCAGCGAACCACGGTTTTTGGGGAAGCGATGGGGAGACGCAATGGACGCCGCACAACAAGAGACGACCGCGAGAGCACGAGAGCTCCAGCGGAACTGGTACGGGGAGCCGCTGGGGGCGCTCTTCCGTCGTCTCATCGATGATCTGGGCCTCAACCAGGCACGCCTAGCCGGCGTCCTCGGTCTGTCCGCGCCCATGTTGTCCCAGCTGATGAGCGGGCAGCGCGCGAAGATCGGAAATCCCGCGGTCGTCCAGCGCGTCCAGCTCCTTCAGGAGCTGGCGGGCCAGGTCGCCGACGGCAGTGTGAGCGCCGCCGAGGCCACCGACCGCATGGACGAGATCAAGAAGTCCCAGGGCGGCTCCGTCCTGACGAACACCTCGCAGTCGACGACGAGTTCGGGTGCGCCCACGGTGAAGCGTGTGGTGCGCGAGATCCAGTCACTGCTGCGCTCCGTCGCGGCGGCGGGCGACATCATAGATGCCGCGGACTCCCTCGCCCCGACCCACCCGGAACTGGCAGAGTTCCTCCGGGTGTACGGCGCCGGACGCACCGCGGACGCGGTCGCCCACTACGAGGCGCACCAGAACTGAGCCGTCGGCCGGGCCACCGGGCGGCCCGGAGGGGGAGCAATGCGCGACCATGGGTGAGATCTTCGCCGGCCGCTACGAACTCGTCGACCCGGTCGGACGCGGGGGAGTCGGAGCGGTCTGGCGCGCCTGGGACCACCGGCGGCGCCGGTATGTCGCCGCCAAGGTCCTGCAACAGAGTGACGCGCACGCGCTGTTGCGCTTCGTTCGGGAGCAGGCGCTCCGGATCGACCACCCTCATGTGCTCGCGCCCGCCAGTTGGGCCGCCGACGACGACAAGGTCCTGTTCACCATGGCCCTGGTCGCCGGCGGCTCGCTGGCTCATGTGATCGGGGACTACGGCCCGCTGCCGCCCCGCCTGGTCTGCACGCTCCTGGATCAGCTGCTCTCCGGTCTCGCCGCGGTGCACGCCGAGGGGGTCGTGCACCGTGACATCAAGCCCGCCAACATCCTGCTCGAGGCCACCGGCATCGCGCGTCCGCATCTGCGGCTCTCCGACTTCGGCATCTCGATGCGCCTTGGCGAGCCACGGCTGACCGAGACGAACTATGTGGTGGGGACGCCCGGCTACTTCGCGCCCGAGCAAATGATGGGCGCCGAGCCGGACTTCACCGCCGACCTCTTCGCCGTCGGCCTGGTGGCCCTGTATCTGCTGGAAGGCGCCAAGCCGGACGCCAAGGCCCTGATCGAGCATTTCGCCGCGCACGGCACGCCTGGGGCGCCGCAGGGCATGCCTGAGCCGCTGTGGCAGGTCGTCTCCACGCTTCTCCAGCCGGATCCGCACGCACGGTTCCGCACCGCCACGGGTGCGCGCAAGGCGTTGACGTCGGCCGTCGAGCTGCTGCCCGAGCCGGGGCCCGACGACGAGATCGTCGAGATCTTCGATCAACTCGGTCCGCTCCCGCAGGGGTTCGGCCCCGACGGCCCTCTCGCGACCCCGCCGCAGCCGGTCTTCGCTCCCCCTTCCGTTCCGCCGCCGCCCCTCTCCGCGCCGCAGACGGGAAGCTTCCCGCCGGCTCAGCAGCCGCAGGGCACGCCGCCATCGGGGCAGCCGGTACAACACGTACAACCCCAGCCCCAGCCCCAGCCCCAGCCCCAGCAAGCAACACCACCACCACCGCCTCCGCCGCAGGAGCCGACGACGCCACCCCCGCTCCCCGCTCAGTCCCCGCATGTCCCCTCCCCCCACCACATTCCGGCGCCGGCCCCAGTTCAGGTGGCGGCGCAGGTTGCCCCCATGTATCTACCCGCGCACGAGCAATCACACTCCGTCACGGCCTCGGTTCACCGCGTATCCGCCCCCACTTACCCGTACACCGCTCACGCCCCGCAGGCCCCTCAGGTTTCTCAGGCCCCGCTCCAGAGCCGGCCCGTTCAGCATCGGCAGAAGAAACGACCGGGACCGCCCCCGAAAGTGGCGATCCCGATGCTCCTGGCCGCGCTGGCGTGCTTCGCGCTGGGCTTCTGGGCCCTGACCCAGGTCTGAGCCAGACCAGGGCCAGACCAGCCAGACCTGAGTCAGACCTGACCAGCAGCCCGTCGCCGCCCGATCAGCGTCCACACGCCCAGGACCGCGAGCAGCACGGTCCCAGCCCCGAACCCACCGGCGGCGACCACCTTCATGACGTCCCCGTTGCCGCTGCCGCTCTCCCCGCCGTCCCCACCACTGTCCCCGGCAGCCGTCCCGCCCCGCGCCGCGGCGTCCTTGTCCTGGCCGGTGACGCTGAACTGGTCGGCGGGCCGCGCCGTCCCCTCGTACGCGGGCCCCGCCTTCGCGGTGCCGTCGACGTTCACCCGCAGCGTCAGATCCAGCGGCCCCTCGCCGAACTGCCGGGCGACCTGTGGATTGAGATGGACCGAGAGGTAGTACCACCCGGCGAACCGCGTTCCGGCCACGCCGTCGATGGGGGAGTAGCGGTTCTCGTACGCGACGGGGGCCAGCGGTTCCAGCGCGGTCGATTTCTGTTTGCCGTCGTACGCCGCGTCGGCGTCGTCGATGCGGGCGCGCACCGGATTGGACAGTGACATGACGAACGCCGACGTCACGAAATCGCCCTGCCCCCCGCTCGCGCCGCCCAGCTCGGCACTGGCGGAGATCTGCTGCCCCCAGTCGACCGGCACACGGTAGAAGAGTGTCTGGCCGGGCTCGATCCGGTCGCCCCAGACACCCGTCCGCAGCGCCCGGGCGTCATTGAAGCCCGTACCGCCCTTGCGTTCCTTGCGCTCACCGCCGGGAGGCGTGGGCGAGGCGGAGTTCCACGACTCGGGCGGCGTCGTGGAGGCGCCCTTGGCGACCCCGGGCTCCGAGACGACCCGGAGCTCCGTGTCCCACGTCTCCGTGCTGGATCCGGGCCGGGTGTTCCGCTCGACCACCGCGTAGTACGTTCCGGCCGACTTGCACCTGTTCTCGGTGGGGCCCACCTCGCGTACCGCCCAGGCGGTGATGGGCCGCGGGCTCTGCGACGTACCGAATCGCGCGTCCTGGGAGTTGCAGTTGTTGCCGTTCGCGTCCTGCAAGGACACCTTCACGCCATCCCCGTAGACGACATGGGCGTCGAGCCCGGGAACGGCGGTGGCGGAGACGTACACGGTCTCTCTGGCGTCGAGTTGAAGCTGGTAGTAGAGCTTGTCCCCGCGCGCGAGGGAGCTCTTGTACGTCGACCCGGGCGTGAGTTTCGCGCTGCCCATGCTGCTCTTCGCGCCTTCGACCGGTACGGCCCGGTCGGCGAAGACGTACGGGCCAGGTGCTCCGGCCGCCGCGGCCTGTCCCGGCAACGCCATCAATGCGCACAGCGCCGCTCCCGCGGCCAGCGTCGCCCGGCCTCTGCGCAGCCGCCCCATCACGTGCACCCCTCCCCGACGAACCAGCCGCCACGGCCACTCATGTCCGTGTGGATACTCGACAGCCTTTGCCCACGCAAGGCAATAGCTTGCGTGCGCAAAGATCAGAGTCCGGAGACGTCCGGACAGCACAGGGCCCCGACCGCAGAAGCGGCCGGGGCCCTGTGAAGAGACTGTTGTCTGTACTCACGAACCCGTGGGCACGGAGTCAGTCGCCTCCGTCCACAGATCCTGCTCGGCGCGATCCGCCTGGATCTGGCGGTACACGAGGAGCCCGCCGATGGCGGCCAGTGCGACCAGGAGAAGCTTCTTCACCGCGCGACCTCGTCTTTCTTGACGTAAGGGACCTCTTGGCGCCCGACTATACACACCGACCGATACCGATCGGTGACCTGGATCCACCCCAACTCCCGCCCCGAACACAGCAGTCGAATCGGGCATCGCCGCCCCTTTGGCGCCTCACGACCCGCCGAGGGTTTTGCCGCTCCTGACCTCACCCAGACCCCTCCCGGGCCCCTCAGGGGCCCTTTGCGGCCATCCGGGTGGTGTTCATCTGAACATCGACGCGCCACGAGCGTCGGTCCCCCACTCTCGGCCCCGCATACACATCATGAGGAAAGTACGCAAATCGCCCAACCCGAAAGTGAGACGCCATGACCGGCACCAAGGCCATGAAGCTGTGGACCACGCTCATCACCGCCTTCCTCGCACTCTTCGCCACGCTTGGATTCACCACGACGGCAGCGGCGGCCACGCCGGTACAGCAGGCCACGGAAACGTGCAAGAGCGCGCCGACCATGACGGCACCACTGGCGGCCTACTGGGCAGCGGCGTACGAACGGTCCTTGCCGCCCACGATGAAGCAGCGCATCCGCGCCGAGGCACACGGATCATCCCCCAGCTGCCGCCACCTCCCCACTGACGACACGGAGACGGCCGTCGAGGCCGAGGCCCATCCGGGCGGGCTCGCCGCAGAGCCGTAGTCACGGCCCCGGCCGACTCGGCCGTCGTCCCCCAGGGGCCCCACAGACACGAAGAAGACCCCCAGCCGATACGGGCTGGGGGTCTTCTTCGTGTCTGTGGGGCTAACAGGATTTGAACCTGTGGCCTCATCCTTATCAGGGATGCGCTCTAACCAACTGAGCTATAGCCCCGCCGCGCTGCGGTATGTCCCGCGCGCTGACCTCTGAAGATTAGCGCACGTGCGGGCCAGTCCCAAAATCGATACCCCCGCAGGCCCCGGACGGGCCCTGCGGGACCGGATCGGCCGGGAACATGCGGCCGTGGGAGGGGGCCGGGAAGCAGAACAGGGCCCCACCCCGTGCGGGCGAGACCCTGGACTACGTAGACCTAAGGAAGCGAGGAAAGGAGGAAGCGAGAAAGAGCTGAAGAACTGAAGAGCTGAAGCGAGCAGCGGTAAGTACTACTCGTCCTCGGCCAGCGTCAGCTCGACGCCGCCCACGAAGCCCGCGGAGAGGTTGTAGATGAAGGCGCCGAGCGTCGCGAGCGCCGTGGCGAGGACCACGTCGATGACCGCGATGATCGTCGTGAACATCAGGACGCGCGGCAGCGACAGGAAGGACTGCAGGTCGAAGCCGTTGGACTCGTTCGAGCCCGTCGCCTCCGAGATCGTGCCGCCCACCGTCGAGAAGACACCCATGGCGTCCATGACCATCCACAGCACGGAAGCCGCGACGATCGTGCAGATGCCGAGTGCGATGGAGAGCAGGAAGCTGA
This sequence comes from Streptomyces sp. NPDC055239, assembly GCF_053606205.1. NCBI lineage: Bacteria > Bacillati > Actinomycetota > Actinomycetes > Kitasatosporales > Streptomycetaceae > Streptomyces > Streptomyces sp. NPDC055239. The sequence continues at coordinate 24,100 of NZ_JBSGRD010000014.1, forward strand.
CCTTCATCACCGACCACGGGTCGGCCTTGGCGACCCGCAGCCGCGCCTTGCGCGTACGGGGCGTCGTGCGTGCCCCGGTCCGCGGCCTGCGCACGGAACCCGTCTGGGAGCCCTGCTGATAGGCCTGCGGCGGGTGGTACGCCTGGCCTCCCTGCTGCTGGGACTGCTGGGGCTGCCGCTCTCCGGGCAGTGCGCCTGTGGCCCCCTGGGACCCTTGGGCGCCACCTTCGTAGGACCCGCCGTACTGCGCTGACTGAGCCGACTGCGGCCCTCGGGTGTCGGTCACGGTTCCCCCCTGGGATCCACGGGACTCATGCGAGTCTTGAGAATCAGTGGCGGAGCCACGGACACCGTCTGTACCGGCGGATTGGCCGGTTCCACTCGCTCCGGCGCCCGTGGATCCACTCACGATGACTCTCTCCTCGCGCTACTCGGCCGTGGACTCCGTGCCCTCGTCCGTACCGACGACCGGCTCGCCGTCGGCCGATTCGTCGACGACGATGTCACCGTCGACTTCCTCTGCCTCGCGTCCGGCCTCGGCGTTACGAGCGATGCCGACCACGGCATCGCGCTTGCCCAGGTTGATCAGTTGGACGCCCATGGTGTCACGGCCTGTCTCCCTGACCTCGTTGACTCGCGTACGAATCACACCGCCGCCCAGGGTGATGGCGAGGATCTCGTCGGTCTCCTCCGTCACCAGCGCGCCCACGAGTTCGCCGCGGTCCTCCACGATCTTGGCGGCCTTGATGCCGAGGCCGCCACGGCCCTGGACGCGGTACTCGTCGACATTGGTGCGCTTGGCGTACCCACCGTCGGTCGCGGTGAAGACGAAAGTACCCGGCCTGACGACATTCATCGAGAGCAGTTCGTCGCCGCCGCGGAAACTCATCCCCTTGACGCCCGAGGTGGCGCGGCCCATGGGACGCAGCGCATCGTCTGTTGCGGTGAACCTGATCGACTGCGCCTTCTTGCTGATGAGCAGCAGATCGTCCTCGGACGAGACGAGCTCGGCGCCGATCAGTTCGTCGTCCTTGCCGTCGTCCGTCTCACGGAGGTTGATGGCGATGACGCCACCGGCGCGCGGCGAGTCGTAGTCCTTGAGCGGGGTCTTCTTCACGAGCCCGCCCTTGGTGGCGAGCACCAGGTAGGGCACCGCTTCGTAGTCACGGATCGCGAGGATCTCGGCGATCTTCTCGTCCGGCTGGAAGGCCAGCAGGTTCGCCACGTGCTGGCCGCGGGCATCGCGTCCGGCATCCGGCAGCTCGTACGCCTTCGCGCGGTAGACCCGGCCCTTGTTGGTGAAGAACAGCAGCCAGTGGTGGGTCGTCGACACGAAGAAGTGGTCGACGATGTCGTCTTCCTTCAGCTTCGTACCGCGGACGCCCTTGCCGCCGCGCTTCTGGGAGCGGTAGTCGACCGTCTTCGTACGCTTGACGTAACCGCCGCGCGTGATCGTGACGACGATGTCGTCCTCGGCGATCAGGTCCTCCATGGACATGTCGCCGTCGAAGGGCACGAGCGCCGAGCGCCGGTCCTCGCCGAACTTGTCGACGATCGCCGCGAGCTCCTCGCTGATGATCTGGCGCTGCCGCTCGGGCGAGGCCAGGATCGCGTTGTACTCGTTGATCTTCGCCTGCAGTTCGTCGTGCTCGGCGACGATCTTCTGGCGCTCCAGGGCGGCGAGCCGGCGCAGCTGCATCTCGAGGATGGCGTTGGCCTGGATCTCGTCGATCGAGAGCAGGCCCATCAGGCCCTCACGCGCGACGTCGACCGTCTGGCTGGCCCGGATGAGCGCGATGACCTCGTCGATCGCGTCCAGGGCCTTCAGCAGGCCGCGCAGGATGTGGGCCCGCTCCTCGGCCTTGCGCAGCCTGTACTTCGTTCGCCGGACGATGACCTCGACCTGGTGCGTCACCCAGTGGCGGATGAAGGCGTCCAGGGAGAGGGTGCGCGGCACGCCGTCGACCAGGGCCAGCATGTTGGCGCTGAAGTTCGACTGCAGGTCGGTGTGCTTGTAGAGGTTGTTCAGTACGACCTTGGCGACCGCGTCCCTCTTCAGGACGACGACGAGGCGCTGGCCCGTGCGCGAGGACGTCTCGTCGCGGACGTCGGCGATGCCGCCGACCCTGCCGTCCTTGACCAGGTCGGCGATCTTCTGCGCGAGGTTGTCGGGGTTGGTCTGGTAGGGGAGCTCGGTGACCACCAGGCACTGGCGGTTCTGGATCTCCTCGACCGCGATGACCGCGCGCATCGTGATGGAGCCACGGCCCGTGCGGTACGCCTCCTCGATGCCCTTACGGCCCACTACTAGTGCGCCGGTCGGGAAATCGGGACCCTTGATGCGCTCGATGAGCGCGTCGAGCAGCTCCTCGTGCGAGGCGTCCGGGTGCTCCAGAGCCCACTGCGCGCCCTCCGCGACCTCGCGGAGGTTGTGCGGCGGGATGTTCGTCGCCATGCCGACCGCGATGCCCGCCGAACCGTTGATCAGCAGGTTCGGGAAGCGCGCCGGCAGGACCGTCGGCTCCTGGTTGCGGCCGTCGTAGTTGTCCGTGAAGTCGACGGTCTCCTCGTCGATGTCACGGACCATCTCCATGGCCAGCGGCGCCATCTTGCACTCGGTGTACCGCATGGCGGCGGCCGGGTCGTTGCCCGGAGAGCCGAAGTTGCCGTTGGAGTCCACCAGGGGCATCCGCATCGACCACGGCTGGGCCAGGCGGACCAGGGCGTCGTAGATCGAGGAGTCGCCGTGCGGGTGGTAGGTGCCCATGACGTCGCCGACGACGCGGGCGCACTTGTAGAAGCCCTTCTCGGGGCGGTATCCGCCGTCGTACATCGCGTACAGGACGCGGCGGTGGACGGGCTTCAGACCGTCCCGCACGTCGGGCAGCGCACGCGACACGATGACGGACATCGCGTAGTCGAGGTAAGAGCGCTGCATCTCCGTCTCGAGCCCGACGGGCTCGACACGCATGCCCACGCCGGGAACGACGGGCTCCTCTTCGGGCATCACGGGGGTGTTCTCGTCGGCCATTGCTGGTCAAAGTCCTTTCGAGGTGCGGCTTGTACGGCCGACTCAGATGTCGAGGAAGCGGACGTCCTTGGCGTTGCGCTGGATGAACGAGCGCCGCGCTTCGACGTCCTCGCCCATCAGCACCGAGAACAGGTCGTCGGCCTGTGCCGCGTCGTCCAGGGTGACCTGGCCGAGAACGCGGTGATCCTGGTCCATCGTCGTGATGCGCAGTTCCTCGGCGTTCATCTCACCGAGGCCCTTGAAGCGCTGGACCGAGTCGTCCCTGAAGCGCTTGCCGGACTGCCGGCCGAGCTCGACCAGGGCGTCGCGCTCACGGTCGGAGTAGGCGTACTGGAAGTCGTCACGGGACCACTTGATCTTGTACAGCGGAGGGCGCGACAGGTAGACGTGCCCCGACTCGACGAGCGGCCGCATGAAGCGGAACAGGAACGTCAGGAGCAGGGTGTTGATGTGCTGGCCGTCGACGTCGGCGTCCGCCATCAAGATGATCTTGTGATAGCGGAGCTTCTCGATGTCGAAGTCCTCGTGCACGCCCGTGCCGAAGGCCGAGATGAGGGCCTGGACTTCCTGGTTCTGCAGGATCTTGTCGATCCGTGCCTTCTCGACGTTCAGGATCTTGCCTCGGATGGGCAGGATCGCCTGGTACATCGGGTTTCGGCCGGACTTCGCCGAACCACCGGCGGAGTCACCCTCGACGATGAAGATCTCGCACTTCGTCGGGTCGTTCGACTGGCAGTCGCTCAGCTTTCCGGGCAGGGAAGCCGATTCGAGCAGTCCCTTGCGACGGGTCAGGTCGCGCGCCTTACGGGCGGCGACACGGGCCGTGGCGGCCTGGATGCCCTTGCGGATGATGTCCGCGGCCTCGTTCGGATTGCGGTCGAACCAGTCCGTGAGGTGCTCGTGCACGACCTTCTGTACGAAGGTCTTCGCTTCGGTGTTGCCCAGCTTGGTCTTGGTCTGGCCCTCGAACTGCGGCTCGCCCAGCTTCACCGAGATGATCGCCGTCAGACCCTCGCGGATGTCCTCGCCCGTGAGGTTGTCGTCCTTCTCGCGCAGCAGCTTCTTCTCGCGCGCGTACCGGTTGACCAGGCCCGTAAGCGCGGCCCTGAAGCCCTCCTCGTGCGTACCGCCCTCATGCGTGTGGATCGTGTTCGCGAAGGAGTAGACACCTTCGGTGTACTGCGAGTTCCACTGCATGGCGATCTCGGCCGAGAGCATGCGCTCCTTGTCCTCGGCCTCGACGTCGATGACGGTCGGATGAATCATCTCTCCCTTACGGGAGTTGAGGTACTTCACGAAGTCGACGATGCCGCCTTCGTAGTAGTACGTCACCGTGCGGGCCTCGTCGACGGCGTCATCCTTCGCCTCGACCGAGTCCGCACCCGCCGTCGCCTTCGCCGAATCGCGCTCATCAGTGAGTTTGATGGTCAAACCCTTGTTGAGGAACGCCATCTCCTGGAAGCGCCGTGCCAGCGTCTCGAAGGAGTACTCGGTCGTCTCGAAGACGTCCGGGTCGGCCCAGAAAGTGACCGTCGTGCCGGTGTCCTCGACCGCCTCGTGCTTGGCCAGCGGGGCCGTCGGCACACCCAGCTTGTAGTCCTGGGTCCAGCGGTAGCCGTCGGTCCTGATGTCGACGGCGAGCTTCGTCGACAGTGCGTTCACGACGGAGACACCGACGCCATGCAGACCACCGGAGACCGCGTATCCGCCGCCGCCGAACTTGCCGCCCGCGTGCAGCACGGTGAGCACGACCTCGACGGCCGGCTTCTTCTCGACGGGGTGGATGCCCACCGGAATGCCTCGGCCGTTGTCGATGACGCGTACGCCACCGTCGGCGAGGATCGTGACGTCAATGGTGTCCGCGTGCCCGGCGAGTGCCTCGTCGACAGAGTTGTCGACAACCTCTTGCACGAGGTGATGCAGGCCACGCTCACCGGTCGACCCGATGTACATGCCAGGTCGCTTGCGGACCGCGTCCAGACCCTCGAGGACGGTGATCGCGCTGGCGTCGTACAAGGCTGTCACCTCGCCGTTCTCACCAGCGGCGGTAGACGGGATGTTCTCGTTGGGGTTGCCGGAATCGGCCACGAAGCGCCCTTTCTGGCACAGCACAAGCCAAGCACCCGGCGGTGGCCGGAGTGGCTGCGTCGTTCAGCGATAGTCAGCGTTGCTCGGTGCGTCCCACAAGTGGGGCGGGATTAGCTTCCAGTCTACCGGTAGCGCCGACAGTGATGGGGGTTTGCCGGTACCTGAGTCCGCATGTGCCGTCCTGAACCGGCCTCGTCCGACTCCCCATATGCGGCCCGGGGCCCTAAGAGGCTCACAGCGGCACTCAGCGCTTTGGAGTGTCAACCCCGAGCTACTGCCCGGTACGGGCTCATCCGTAGGTGTCGCCGGGGCCCGTGCTGCCCGGTGCGCGCAGGGGTCCGAAGCGCCGCGAGGGGCCTTGGGGACCAAGGACTTTGATGAGGCGCACGGTGCCGTGACCCAGGTCCTCGTTGAGGCGCGCGACCAGTTGCGGGGCCAGGAGGCGCAGGTTCGTCGCCCACGCCGTGGAGTCGCACTGGACGGTCAGGATCCGCTCGTTCTCGTCGTACCTCTGCGGGACGCAGTGGTTGGCCAGGTCCTCGCCGACGATCTGCGGCCAGCGGCCCATCACCCCGCCGACGGCGGCCGGCGTCTCCCAGCCGCGCTCGGTGATCAAGCGGTTGATCGCGGAGCCGAGCGGCTGCGGGTCACGCCCGTCGGCACGCGCACCGGACCGAAGACCGCCCCTGCGGGCCTGCTTCTTCTGCTGTGCGGCGTCGCCACGCGCGCGTGCCTGCTCCTTGGCGGCCCGGAGGGCGACGCGGGCGAGGTCGACGCCGGAGGGCTCGGGCACCTTCGGCGTGTCCTTGGCCGGGGCCTGGGGGGTGTCCTTGGCGGGCTCTTCGGCGCTCATACGTACTCCCGGCTCAGGCACGTGGTCAGGCGCGTGGTCAGGCGCGTAGTCATACGCGCTCCACCGCGCCGTCCGACACGGCGAACCGCGCCCCGGCGAGCACGCCCGGCACGTCGTCGTCCACGGCGGCGGTCACCAGGACCTGCTCGCCCGGCGCCACCAGCTCCGCGAGGCGCTCCCTGCGGCGCGCGTCGAGCTCCGCGAACACGTCGTCCAGGACGAGCACCGGTTCGTTCCCCTCGGCGCGCAGCAGGTCGTACGAGGCCAGGCGCAGCGCCAGGGCGTACGACCAGGACTCGCCGTGGCTCGCATACCCCTTCGCGGGGAGCTGGCCCAGGCGCAGAAGCAGGTCGTCGCGGTGCGGCCCGACCAGCGTCACGCCCCGCTCGATCTCCTGCTTGCGCGCCTCTTCGAGGGCGGCGATCAACTGCTCGTACAGAGCGTCGCGCGTGTGGCCCTCGCCCGGCGCCGACGGCTTGTAGTCGAGCGTGACGGGGCCGCCGCCGGGTGCCAGCTGTTCGTACGCCTTGTCGGCGAGCGGCTGCAGCGCGGCGATCAGGTCGAGCCGCTGGGTGAGCAGTTCGGCGCCCGCGGTCGCGAGGTGCTGGTCCCACACGTCGAGGGTGGACAGGTCCATGGAGCGCCCGCCGTGCCGCCGCGCCAGGGCGGCCGACTTCAGGAGGGTGTTGCGCTGCTTCAGTACGCGGTCGTAGTCGGACCGCACGCCCGCCATGCGGGGAGAGCGCGCCGTGATCAGCTCGTCGAGGAATCGGCGGCGCTCACCGGGGTCACCCTTGATCAGCGCCAGGTCCTCGGGTGCGAACAGCACCGTACGGACGATTCCGAGTACGTCACGGGGCCTGACCTGCGACGACCTGTTGATGCGCGCCCGGTTGGCCTTGCCCGGATTGAGCTCGAGCTCGATCAGCTGCTGGCGCTCGCCCTGCCGGACCGCGGCCCGGATGACGGCACGCTCGGCGTCCATGCGCACCAGCGGCGCGTCCGACGAGACCCGGTGGCTGCCGAGCGTGGCGAGATAGCCGACGGCCTCCACGAGGTTCGTCTTGCCCTGGCCGTTGGGGCCCACGAACGCGGTGACGCCCGGATCGAGAGGGACCTCGACCCGGGCGTACGAGCGGAAGTCGGCCAGCGACAGATGCGTGACGTGCATGGTGTGCGCCGACCTCCCCCGGCCTACTTCACTTGCGATAGACCCGCACGGTTTCCCGCACAGGCTGTGGATCAGTTCTCGCTCTTGGACTCGACGGCGTGGCCGCCGAACTGGTTGCGCAGCGCCGCGATCATCTTCATCTGCGGGGAGTCGTCCTGCCGCGAGGCGAAGCGGGCGAAGAGCGAGGCCGTGATCGCGGGCAGCGGCACGGAGTTGTCGATGGCGGCTTCCACCGTCCACCGGCCCTCGCCGGAGTCCGCGGCGAAGCCGCGCAGCTTCGCCAGGTGCTCGTCGTCGTCCAGGGCGTTGACCGCCAGGTCGAGCAGCCAGGAACGGATGACCGTGCCCTCCTGCCAGGAGCGGAAGACCTCGCGCACGTCCGTGACGGAGTCGACCTTCTCCAGGAGCTCCCAGCCCTCGGCGTAGGCCTGCATCATGGCGTACTCGATGCCGTTGTGAACCATCTTCGAGAAGTGGCCCGCGCCGACCTTGCCCGCGTGCACGGAACCGAAGTCACCCTCGGGCTTGAGGGCGTCGAAGATCGGCTGGACCTTCGCGATGTTCTCGGCGTCGCCGCCGTACATCAGCGCATAGCCGTTCTGCAGGCCCCAGACGCCTCCGGAGACGCCGCAGTCGACGAAGCCGATGCCCTTGGCGGCCAGTTCCTCGGCGTGCTTCTCGTCGTCCGTCCAGCGGGAGTTTCCGCCGTCCACGACGACGTCACCGGGCTGAAGCAGCTCGCCGAGCTCGTCGACGGTGGACTGGGTCGCGGCTCCGGCCGGAACCATCACCCAGATGACGCGCGGGCCCTTGAGCTTGCCCACAAGCTCTTCGAGGCTGGGGACATCCGCGACGTCCTGGTTGCGGTCGTATCCGATGACGGTGTGGCCTGCGCGGCGGATGCGCTCGCGCATGTTGCCGCCCATCTTGCCGAGGCCGACGAGACCGAGCTCCATCAGTGGTTCCTTAAGTTGCGATGTGGCGTGGAGGCACCTTCGTACCCGCGTCCGAGCCTACGCCCGGACACCCGCTCACACCTGTGGGCTCAGCCGCTCAGACGTACCGGCATGATCAGGTACTTGTACGCCTCGTCGGCCTCCGCGTCCACGGCCGGCCTGCCGCTCAGGAGCGCGGGCTTCGTGGACGTCGTGAACGACAGCTGAGCGACCGGGGAGTCGATCGCGCTCAGGCCGTCGAGCAGGAACGTCGGGTTGAAGGCGATCGAGACGTCGTCGCCGTCGAGCTGGGCGTCGACCCTCTCCACAGCCTGTGCGTCGTCGCTGGAGCCTGCCTCCAGGATCAGCACGCCCTGCTCGAAGCTGAGCCGCACCGGAGTGTTCCGCTCGGCCACCAGGGCCACGCGCTTCACGGCCTCGACGAACGGCGCGGTCTCGATGACCGCGATCGAGTTGAACTCCGTGGGGAAGAGCGTCTTGTACTTCGGCAGGTCGCCCTCGAGGAGACGGGTGGTCGTACGCCGCCCCGCGCCCTCGAAGCCGATCAGACCCTCACCGGCACCGGATCCGGACAGCGCCAGGGTGACCGTGTCGCCGCTCGTGAGCGCCTTGGCGGTGTCCAGGAGCGTCTTGGCGGGCACCAGGGCCACCGCGGAGGCCTCGGGGTCCTCCGGCTTCCACAGGAACTCGCGGACCGCGAAGCGGTAGCGGTCGGTGGAGGCCAGGGTGACCGTGTCGCCCTCGATCTCGATGCGTACGCCGGTCAGGACGGGCAGCGTGTCGTCGCGGCCCGCGGCGATGGCCACCTGGGAGGCGGCCGATGCGAAGACCTCACCGGGGACCGTGCCGGTCGCGGTGGGCATCTGCGGCAGCGCGGGGTACTCCTCCACAGGAAGTGTGTGGAGTGTGAATCGAGAGGAGCCGCAGACCACCGTGGCCCGCACACCGTCTGTGGAGATCTCCACGGGACGGTTGGGCAGGGCCCGGCAGATGTCGGCGAGCAGGCGACCGGAGACGAGGACCGTGCCCTCTTCGTCGATCTCGGCGTCCACGGAGACACGCGCCGAGACCTCGTAGTCGAAGCTCGACAGGCTCAGTGCGCCTTCCTCGGCCTTCAGCAGCAAGCCCGCCAGGACAGGTGCCGGAGGCCGGGCCGGGAGACTGCGCGCCGCCCACGCCACCGCCTCTGCGAGTACGTCGCGTTCCACCCGGATCTTCACTTAGCCGCCCTCCTGCTGTTGCTGGCACTGGGGACCAGTCTGACGCACCGCACTGACAGCGGGTGCCCGTCGGGGTCAAGTCGTGACGAGCCGCGTCGGAGGTCCGGAGCGCGAGTTGTGCACAGGCCCCTCTTCCAAGCCAATTCCCCGGTAACTCTAAGTGGGAGTAGTAGTAGGGCCTGTGGAAACCGTGGATAACCCCGTTTTCGCAGGTCAGTGCCGGTTTTTTATCCACCGAGCCTGTGGGCGGAGGCGGTGGACAACCGGTGGTTTCTGTGGACGGGCGAAAGTTCTGCACACCCGGTGCACAGGCAAGGGGTACTTCTCCCCAGCGTCGTCCCCAGCTTTACCCACCTTCCCCACAGGCCAACCGACCACCTTGGTGTGACGCCTTTCACTCGGCACGGTGACGGGGCGCGTTGCGTTGCCGAACAGTGGACAGTCGTGTGGAGAAGCTGGAGAAAGCTGGGGACAACCGGCTCGAGCCTGTGGGTTGCCGGTGGACAAGTTCATGCACACCCTGTGGACGAGATTTTCATCCACAGCCTGTGGAAAGTTTTTGTCCACGAATCCACAACCACCTGACCTGGCTTGATGATCCCTCAGCAGGGTCCCCTGTGGACATCATCTGGACAACTTCCCGGTCCCCAGGGTGTGGAGGGAAAAAAGTGCACAGATCTGTGGAGAACAGGCCTCTCAGCTGGGGAAATCGAACAGTGGAGAGGGCCGGACGTGCTCCACGCGCGCGTGCGCAACGGCAAAGGGCGCCCCGGAAGTTGTTCCGGGGCGCCCTTCAGCGGCGTTTCAGCGATGTGTCCGCGCGGCTCTCAGTGGCTCTCAGCGCAGCTGTCGGTGCGGCTGTCAGCCTCTGTGCCGTCGACTGTCGGTGCGTCTGCCGTGTGTCTGTCAGCCGTTCTTGATGCGGTTGGTGAGCTCGGTGACCTGGTTGTAGATCGAGCGCCTCTCGGCCATCAGGGCGCGGATCTTGCGGTCGGCGTGCATGACCGTCGTGTGGTCGCGGCCGCCGAACTGGGCGCCGATCTTGGGCAGGGAGAGGTCCGTCAGCTCGCGGCAGAGGTACATCGCGATCTGGCGTGCCGTCACCAGGACGCGGCTGCGCGAGGATCCGCAGAGGTCGTCCACCGTGAGACCGAAGTAGTCCGCCGTCGCGGCCATGATCGCCGGAGCCGTGATCTCGGGGGCCGCGTCCTCGCCGCCCGGGATCAGGTCCTTGAGGACGATCTCCGTGAGACCCAGGTCCACCGGCTGCCGATTGAGCGAGGCGAAGGCCGTGACCCGGATCAGCGCGCCCTCGAGCTCACGGATGTTGCGTGAGATACGGGACGCGATGAACTCCAGGACCTCCGGCGGGGCGTTCAGCTGCTCCTGCACCGCCTTCTTACGAAGGATGGCAATACGCGTCTCAAGCTCCGGCGGCTGGACGTCCGTGATCAGTCCCCACTCGAAGCGGTTGCGCAGCCGGTCCTCCAGGGTCACCAGCTGCTTGGGCGGCCGGTCACTGGAGAGCACGATCTGCTTGTTCGCGTTGTGGAGCGTGTTGAAGGTGTGGAAGAACTCCTCCTGCGTCGACTCCTTGCTCGCGAGGAACTGGATGTCGTCGACGAGCAGGATGTCCATCTCGCGGTACCGCTTGCGGAAGGTGTCGCCCTTGCCGTCGCGGATGGAGTTGATGAACTCGTTCGTGAATTCCTCGGAGCTCACGTAGCGCACGCGCGTGCCGGGATAGAGGCTGCGGGCGTAGTGCCCGATCGCGTGCAGCAGATGCGTTTTGCCGAGGCCCGACTCTCCGTAGATGAAGAGGGGGTTGTACGCCTTGGCGGGCGCCTCGGCGACGGCGACGGCCGCCGCGTGCGCGAAACGGTTCGACGCGCCGATCACGAAGGTGTCGAAGAGGTACTTCGGGTTGAGGCGCGCTGTGGGCTCGCCGGGGGCCGACGCGGGTGCCGGCTGCGCGGCCAGCGGTCCGGGCGCGCCGCTGCCGTGGACGCCGTGGCCGTTGCCGTGGACGCCGCCCCGGGGGTTGGAGTGCCCGCCGGACACAGGGGACTGCTCGTGCCGGTCACGCCGGTCGTGGCGGTCCTGCTGGTCCTGCCGGTCGTGGCGCTCCTGGCGGTGCTGTTCGTAAGGGGAGTGCGTGGAGTGCCCCTGCGGCGGCTGCGACCGGTAGTCGTGCTGCGGCTGCTGGGGGCTCGCGTACGGATCCCGCTCGGGGAAACCGAGTCTCTGCTGCTGCCAGCCGTAGTCGTCCTGCTGCGGGGGCTGCTGCTGGTGCTGCGGCCAGGCGCCGGGTCCTGGGCGCTGGTAGTCGGGGTAAGCGGGGCGGGCGGTCGGCAGCTGGTCGGGCCCGCGGCCCGAGGAGTGCTCGTCCGGGGCGCGGCGGCCGTAACCGTCGTACGCGTCATGTCCCTGACCGGGGCCCGGGTGCTGCTCGGGCTCCTCGTAGCGCTGCTGCTGTTGCTGGCCGGGCTGTTGCTGGAGGGGCTGCTGCTGCATGGGCGGCGCCGGCGGGGTGGGCCGGTCCATGGGGTCACCGACGGAGTCGTCCACCGTGATGGCGATACGGATCGGGCGGCCGCACTCGCGGCTCAGCGATTCGCTGACGATGGGGGCGAGACGGCCTTCGAGCACGCCCTTGGCGAACTCGTTCGGTACGGCGAGCAGCGCGGTGTCGGCCACGAGCGCCAGTGGCTGGCAGCGCTTGATCCAACGCTCGTCCTTCGCGTCGACCCCGTGCCCCCGCCCCTCACCCAGCAGCTGCTCCAGAACTCGTGGCCACACTGCGGCAAGATCGGCAGGTACATCAGCCACAGGGCACGCTCTCTCATGGGGTCCCACGAAGGTGTGGTTCTTGGGACGGAAACCGGGATGGGAGGGGAGAAGGGAATGAATCGGAGTTTGGCCACGGTAGTCAGGGCAACGGCTGCGGTTCAAGTTGTTGTCCACAGGCTGTGCACAGTGTCTCCCCCTGGCGGTCGGTTTGACCGGATGGCGTAGCCCCGCGTACCGTGACCAGGTCGAGTTGTCGATGGCTGCTGCCGCCTGCCTCCGATGGGCAAAGATCACGATCTGTGATTGTGAAGCGGTGCACTCGGTGCGTATTCGCGAGCTTCTCGTGGGCGCACGGTGACAGCCAGGCGATGTCCCGCCACCACACAATCATTTCTGGAGCCCCCGAGTGAGCAAGCGCACCTTCCAGCCGAACAACCGTCGCCGCGCCAAGACCCACGGCTTCCGCCTGCGGATGCGCACCCGTGCCGGCCGCGCGATCCTCGCGAACCGTCGTGGCAAGGGTCGCGCCGAACTTTCCGCTTAATCGCATTAGGTCATGACGTCGTGCTGCCTACCGAGCATCGGCTGAGGCGGCGCGAAGATTTCGCGACCGCGGTACGCCGAGGACGACGGGCCGGACGCCCGCTTCTCGTCGTCCATCTACGTAGCGGTGCAACGGACCCGCACGCGCCTGGGGAGAGCTCTCCCCCGACGCGTGCGGGTTTCGTCGTGAGCAAGGCCGTTGGCGGAGCTGTCGTACGCAACACGGTGAAGCGCAGGCTTCGCCACCTGATGCGTGACCGGGTGGCCCTGCTGCCCCCCGGTAGCCTGGTAGTCGTACGAGCGTTGCCCGGTGCGGGCGACGCCGCCCATGCACAGCTGGCCCAAGACCTGGATGCCGCTCTTCAGCGGCTGCTGGGAGGGGGCGCTCGATGAAGTACCCACTGCTGGCTCTGATCAAGCTGTATCAGTGGACGATCAGTCCGTTGCTTGGTCCGGTGTGCAAGTACTACCCGTCATGCTCCCGCTACGGCTACCTGGCCATTGACCGGCACGGTGCGATCAAGGGAACGGCGCTGACGGCCTGGCGCATCCTTCGGTGCAATCCGTGGTCGCTCGGTGGTGTCGACCATGTCCCGCCGCGCAAGCGCCCGCGGTGGCACGAGATGCTGCGCGCCATGTGGCGCGAACGCAAGGGCGGGCCCTCCGCCGCTGGCGTGCCGTCCGGGGAGATCTCCCCGGATACCCCTGCCCCGGCCGCCGAGACCCCGTCCCATGCTCAAGGAGCCTGATTAGTGGACACGATTGCCAGTCTGTTCAGCTTCATCACGACACCCGTTTCCTGGGTCATCGTCCAGTTCCACTCGCTGTACGGGGCCATTTTCGGCCCTGACACGGGCTGGGCCTGGGGCTTGTCCATCGTGTCCCTGGTGATCCTGATCCGTATCTGCCTGATCCCGCTCTTCGTGAAGCAGATCAAGGCGACCAGGGCGATGCAGACGCTGCAGCCCGAGATGAAGAAGATCCAGGAACGCTACAAGAGCGACAAGCAGCGTCAGTCCGAAGAGATGATGAAGCTGTACAAGGAGTCGGGTACCAACCCGCTCTCCTCGTGCCTTCCCATCCTGGCGCAGTCGCCGTTCTTCTTCGCCCTGTACCACGTGCTCTCCGGCATCGCGTCGAACGACACCATCGGCGTCATCGACAAGCCGCTGCTCGAGAGCGCGCAGAAGGCGCACATCTTCGGTGCCCCGCTGGCCGCGAAGTTCATGGACAGCGAGGAAAAGGTCGCGGCGCTCCACGCCTCGCTGACCGACGTCCGCGTCGTGACCGCGATCATGATCGTCCTGATGTCGTTCTCGCAGTTCTACACGCAGCGCCAGCTGATGACGAAGAACGTGGACACGACGGTCAAGACGCCGTTCATGCAGCAGCAGAAGATGCTGATGTACGTCTTCCCGATCATGTTCGCCGTGTTCGGCATCAACTTCCCCGTCGGTGTCCTCGTCTACTGGCTGACCACCAACCTGTGGACCATGTGCCAGCAGATGTTCGTGATCCGCCGGAACCCGACTCCGGGCTCCAAGGCCCAGGCCGCGTTCCTGGAGCGCCTGCAGAAGCAGCTCGCGCACACCAAGAAGGTGCGGGGCCGTGGCAACGCGAACATCATCAAGGCGATCGTCGCCAAGGGCCGTGACCGCAACGAGTTCGAGCGCAAGTTCATCAACGGGCTGAGCAAGGAGGGCCTGGCGGCCCAGACCGACGGCTCCGTCGCGCCGAGCGACTCCGCCGTCGCCACGGAGACCGAGGACGGCACTCCGGTCGCCGGTGGCGGTGCCCCGAAGCGGCAGCAGCCCAAGCGCCAGAGCAAGTCGCAGCGCCAGTCCGCCGCCGCACAGGGCAAGGCGGAGAGTGACGCGGAGACGGCTTCGGATGCGAAGACGTCACTGGAGAAGACTCAGGACGAGCCTGAGGACGCCGCTCCCAAGGGCACGCCCGCGGGTGGCAAGTCCGGGTCAGGTAACGCACGCCAAGCCAAGTCGGGGCAGCGCAAGGGCCAGCAGCGGCCCAAGCACCCGTCCAAGAAGTAGAAGGAGTCCATCCCGTGACGGAAGGCACCACCGCCCCCGCCGAGGCCGAGGTCGAGGCCGGAGACACTCTCACCCGTCTTGAGCAGGAGGGTGAGATCGCGGCGGACTACCTCGAGGGTCTGCTGGACATCGCCGATCTCGACGGCGACATCGACATGGACGTCGAGGCCGACCGTGCCGCTGTCTCGATCATCAGCGACTCGAACGGCCGCGATCTGCAGAAGCTCGTCGGCCGTGACGGTGAGGTCCTGGAGGCGCTTCAGGAGCTGACACGCCTCGCGGTGCACCGTGAGACCGGTGACCGCAGCCGCCTGATGCTGGACATCGCGGGCTACCGCGCCAAGAAGCGCGAGGAGCTCTCCGAGCTGGGCGCCAAGGCCGCGGCCGAGGTGAAGAGCTCCGGTGAGCCGGTCAACCTCAAGCCGATGACGCCCTTCGAGCGCAAGGTCGTGCATGATGCGGTCAAGGCCGCCGGTCTGCGCAGCGAGTCCGAGGGCGAGGAGCCGCAGCGCTTCGTCGTCGTGCTTCCCGCCTGATCGCACGTTGTTTTCCCGGCCCCGTCTGTTCGCAGGCGGGGCCGGTCTTTGTCAGCCTGATAGTCAGCCACCCCAGTGCGGTACGGAAGGACGGTCCCCGTGACGGAGGCAGCGGAGCTCCCCTCGGCGCCCGAGCAGGCCCGGGCGGTATTCGGTGAGCGCTTCTCGGACGCGGTCCGGTACGCGGAGTTGCTGGCCGACGCGGGAGTGCAGCGCGGACTGATCGGCCCCCGCGAAGTGCCCCGGCTGTGGGAGCGGCATCTGCTGAACTGCGCGGTCCTCTCCGAGGTCGTGCCCGAGAACGTGATGGTGTGCGATGTCGGCTCGGGGGCGGGTCTGCCCGGGATTCCGCTGGCTCTCGTCCGCCCGGATCTGAAGATCACGCTGCTTGAACCGCTGCTGCGGCGGACGACTTTTCTCACCGAAGTCGTCGAGCTGCTCGGACTCGACCACGTGACCGTTGTGCGTGGCCGCGCCGAGGAGGTCCTTGGAAAGCTGCCTCCCGTCCACGTGGTGACCGCGCGGGCCGTGGCGCCACTGGACCGCCTCGCGGCCTGGGGCGTGCCGCTCCTGCGTCCGTACGGGGAGATGCTGTTGCTCAAGGGCGACACGGCGGAGGAAGAGGTCAAGGCCGCAGGGGCCGCTCTGGGCAAGCTCGGCGCGGTGAATACCTCTGTGCTGCACGTCGGTGAGGGTGTGGTGGACCCGCTGTCCACGGTCGTGCGGGTGGAGGTCGGGGAGAGCCCCGGCGGCGTGCGCTTCGCGGCCAAGCGCGCGAAGGCTGCCAGGACGGGGCGGACTCGGCGTCGCCGCTGAGGGGCCTTGGAGGGGCCTTGGAGGGGCCTTGGAGGGGCCTTGCCCTCGCAGCCGGGCATTCCTACCCTCGTCGTTGATCCGTCCTGACGACGAGCTTTACTCCACAAAAGCTGCCAAACGTACGCATACCGGGGTGTCGCACAAGCGGCACCCCGGCTGCCGTGCATCGTGTTTCACGTGAAACGTCGCTCACTGCTGCATGGCATCATCAGTCGCGGCCGCGCTGCGGAACCTCGCGACCGCCGCCCACTCGGTTCCCTCAATAAGGGGACGGAGTTGTCCACAGAGGTGGATTCGTCCACACAAGACCGGGCCTCGCTGGTTCATGACCCTCAAAGCATGGGAGGCTCTGTTCATTGCGAGCCTGAAGTCGAGGAGAGTGAATCCTTGCGGTCCGACGCCAACATCGCGGGACCGATGACCGATCCGGTCCCCGGTCCCCGTACCGAGTCGGCGGGGGAGGATGTTTCACGTGAAACACCGCCCCCGATGGACGACACCCCAATCGGTCGTGCTGCCCAACTGGCGGTGGAAGCCCTTGGCCGTGCAGGCGAGGGCCTGCCACGACCTGAGCAGACCCGAATCATGGTGGTTGCCAATCAGAAGGGTGGAGTGGGCAAGACGACAACAACCGTCAACCTCGCCGCTTCACTCGCTCTGCACGGCGCGCGCGTCCTGGTCGTCGACCTCGACCCGCAGGGCAACGCCTCCACGGCTCTGGGGATCGACCACCACGCCGAAGTGCCATCCATCTACGACGTGTTGGTCGAGAGCAAGCCGCTCTCCGAAGTCGTGCAGCCGGTCGCTGACGTAGAGGGTCTCTTCTGCGCCCCGGCCACCATCGATCTCGCCGGTGCGGAGATCGAGCTGGTGTCGCTGGTAGCGCGGGAGAGCCGACTGCAGCGCGCGATTCAGGCGTATGAGCAGCCGTTGGACTACATCCTCATCGACTGCCCGCCGTCGCTCGGTCTGCTGACGGTCAATGCTCTGGTCGCCGGCGCGGAGGTGCTGATCCCCATTCAGTGCGAGTACTACGCACTGGAGGGCTTGGGCCAGCTCCTGCGCAACGTCGACCTGGTGCGGGGGCACCTCAACCCCCACCTGCACGTCTCGACGATCCTGCTCACCATGTACGACGGCCGGACCCGGCTCGCCTCACAGGTGGCGGAAGAGGTGCGCACCCACTTCGGCAAAGAGGTCCTGCGGACGAGCATTCCCCGCTCGGTCCGCATCTCCGAGGCGCCGAGCTACGGGCAGACCGTGCTCACCTACGATCCGGGATCGAGCGGTGCCCTCTCGTACTTCGAGGCGGCACGGGAGATCGCGCTACGCGGCGTCGGCATTCGCTACGACGTACAGCATGCCCAGATGGGCGCTCAGAATGATCAGCACAGTATGACGGAGGGGATGCAGTGAGCGATCGACGGAGAGGGCTGGGTCGTGGCCTTGGCGCCCTGATCCCTGCGGCCCCGACGGAGAAGTCGACCGCCCAGGCCATGGGCGAAGCTACGGCCTCGCCCGGTGCTGTACCGGTGCTGACCGCAGAGCGCGGGGTGGCGGCCGCGAAGGTGGCGGCTCTCCCGCAGAGCCCCGTTTCACGTGAAACGGAGCAGCCGCTGAACGGAGCGGTGGAGACCGAGGAGAGCCCGGTCGGCGCGCACTTCGCCGAGCTGCCTCTCGACTTCATCACGCCCAACCCGAGGCAGCCCCGTGAGGTCTTCGACGAGGACGCCCTTTCCGAGCTTGTGACCTCCATCAAGGAGGTCGGGCTTCTCCAGCCTGTTGTCGTACGACAGGTAGGGGCCTCGAGCTATGAGCTCATCATGGGTGAGCGGCGCTGGCGGGCTTGCCGTGAGGCCGGGCTCGAGCGCATCCCGTCGATCGTCCGCGCGACGGACGACGAGAAGCTCCTCCTGGACGCACTCCTCGAGAACCTGCACCGCGCGCAGTTGAACCCGCTGGAAGAGGCTGCCGCCTACGACCAGCTGCTCAAGGACTTCCACTGCACGCACGACCAGCTGGCGGACCGGATCGGCCGTTCCCGTCCGCAGGTCTCGAACACGCTGCGGCTGCTGAAGCTGTCGCCTGCGGTTCAGGGCAGGGTCGCTGCCGGAGTGCTCTCCGCGGGTCACGCTCGTGCTCTGCTGTCCGTCGAGGACACGGAGGAGCAGGAGCACCTGGCGCGCCGGATCGTGGCCGAGGGTCTCTCGGTGCGGACCGTCGAGGAGATCGTGACCCTCATGGGTTCTCGACCGCAGAGTGCCCCGCGTGCCAAGGGGCCGCGTGCAGGCGGTCGGGTGTCGCCGGCGCTGACGAGCCTCGCCAGTCGTCTCTCCGACCGGTTCGAGACCCGCGTGAAGGTGGACCTGGGGCAGAAGAAGGGCAAGATCGTCGTCGACTTCGCCTCGCTGGAGGACCTGGAGCGCATCCTCACGACGCTCGCCCCTGGCGAGGGTCCGGTCCTGATGAACGGAATCGCTGAGGACTCCGCCGAGGACTCTGACGAGGGTTCCGCCGCGGACGACACGTCCAAGGGCGAAAAATCCTGAGCCTCATCAGGTAGTCAGCTGAGAGCGGACCGTGTCCGGTGTGTACCGGAACACGGCCCGCTCTTTGCTTTCTTACGGTATCGGTGCAATCGCATCGTGGATACGATGCGATTGGGTATGGCGCATCCAGCTGACGGCACCTCATTGGGGAGGAGAGGGCCATGCGATCGGTGAGCCGCACCGGATTGATGACTGCGGGCCTTGGGCTGGGAGCGGTCGGCGGATTCGTCGGCAGCCTGCTGAAGGAACGGAGCGCTCTGACTGCCGCCCGTGATGCGGCAGGCGAAGGAAGTGAGGAACAGCCTTCATGGGGCGTCGGCTCGTACCGCTCACGCTGGACAACCTTCCGGACCTTCCCCAGCGTTGCCGGTCGTGTGTCTTCTGGGAGCTGGACCCGGTCAGCGGCCAAGCCGCGGTAAAGGCCGGTACGCCGGAGCTCGAGAAGGAGGCGTGGATCTCCGCCGTCCTGCTGGAGTGGGGATCCTGCGGCCGAGTCGTCTACGTCGATGATGTTCCGGTCGGCTTCGTGCTGTACGCCCCGCCGGCGTACGTGCCTCGCGCCACCGCCTTTCCGACGAGCCCTGTGTCCCCCGATGCCGTACAGCTGATGACCGCCTGGATCATGCCGGGTTATCAGGGCCAGGGCATCGGCCGCGTCATCGTCCAGACGGTGGCGAAGGATCTGCTGCGGCGCGGGTTCAAGGCGATCGAGGCCTTCGGGGACGCCCGATGGGAGAAGCCCGCCTGTGTGCTGCCCGCCGATCACCTACTGGCGGTGGGCTTCAAGACAGTGCGCCCGCATCCCTCATATCCGCGGTTGAGGCTTGAGCTGCGGACGACGCTCTCCTGGAAGGAAGACGTCGAGATGGCGCTCGACCGGTTGCTCGGGGCGGTACAGAAGGAGCCCGTGCTCCGGCCGCTCTGACTCACTCCTGTCATGCCTTTCATGCCTCTCATGCGAATGGGCCAACCCCGGAGGGCTGGCCCATTCGTGTTTCACGTGAAACAACGCATCGCTTGTCGCGGCGATGCTCGTTACTCGGCGATGAAGTCCGCGAGGTCACGCTCCAGAGCGGCCTTCGGCTTGGCGCCGACGATCGTCTTGGCCACCTCGCCACCCTGGTACACGTTCAGGGTCGGGATGGACATGACGCCGTACTTGGCCGCGATGCCCGGGTTCTCGTCGATGTTGAGCTTGACGATCTCGATCTTGTCGCCGTGCTCGGCCGCGATCGCCTCGAGAGACGGCGCGATCTGGCGGCACGGTCCGCACCAGGCGGCCCAGAAGTCCACGAGGACGGGCTTGTCGTTCTTCAGGACGTCTTCCTCGAAGGAAGCGTCGGTCACGTTCTTCAGAGTGCCGGCCACGGCGGGCTCCTTAACTCGGTGGTGCGGTGGGGAGGATGGGATGTCAGACGGTCGCTGCGGCCGTCTCGCTGTCCACGAGGGCTGCGAGGAACCGCTCGGAGTCGAGGGCGGCGGAGCAGCCGGTGCCGGCCGCCGTGATCGCCTGGCGGTACGTGTGGTCGACGACGTCACCGGCGGCGAAGACGCCGGGCACGTTCGTCCGGGTCGAAGGCGCGTCGACCGTCAGGTAGCCCTCGCCGTCCAACGTGAGCTGACCCTTGAAGAGCTCCGTGCGCGGGTCGTGGCCGATCGCGATGAACAGGCCGGTGACGGGCAGCTCGGAGGTCTCGCCCGTCTTGAGGTTGCGCAGCGTAAGACCGGAGAGCTTCTGCTCGCCCTTGATCTCGGCGACCTCGCTGTCCCAGACGAAGCTGATCTTCGGGTCGGCCAGCGCGCGCTCCTGCATCGCCTTGGAGGCACGCAGGCTGTCGCGACGGTGGACGATCTTCACGGACTTGGCGAAGCGGGAGAGGAAGGTGGCCTCCTCCATCGCGGTGTCACCGCCGCCGATCACGGCGATGTCCTGGTCCTTGAAGAAGAAGCCGTCACAGGTCGCGCACCAGGAGACGCCGCGTCCGGAGAGTGCGTCCTCGTTCGGCAGGCCGAGCTTGCGGTGCTGGGAACCCGTCGTCACGATCACGGACTTCGCGCGGTGCACGGTGCCCGCCGTGTCCGTCACGGTCTTGATCTCGCCGCTGAGGTCGACGGAGACCACATCGTCCGGCACCAGCTCGGCGCCGAAGCGCTCGGCCTGGGCGCGCATGTTGTCCATGAGGTCGGGGCCCATGACGCCGTCCTGGAAGCCCGGGAAATTCTCCACCTCGGTGGTGTTCATCAGCGCACCGCCGGCGGTGACAGCGCCCTCGAACACCAGGGGCTTCAGCGACGCTCGCGCGGTGTAGAGCGCCGCCGTGTAGCCGGCGGGGCCGGAGCCGATGATGATCACGTTACGGACGTCGGTCACGGCTTGATTCCTCGTCTCTGGAGACTGCTGCGTACTGCTGGGGGATGCCTGTCTCAGGTCTCTCACCCCACCCAACGGATCCTACGGGGCATGCATTCCCGACGTGTCCGAGCGCACGGAAGCATGTCAGGGACGTCAGGATGCCACGCTGAGCCGAGTCTCCCGCCGCGGCGGGAGGGTCAGGGCCGCGCGTAGGTGTTGGTCAGCAGCACTTTGCCCGCAGCGGTGGCCGACGACGCCTTGTCCACGCACGTCGCGTCGATGACGTAGGCGGAGACCTTCATGCTGTCGGAGTCGTGCGACGCCACGACGAGGTAGGCGTCCTTCCCCTTGTAGGTGCCCTCTTCGGCGGCGAGCGGTGTCCTGTCGCCGATGCCGAGCTGAATGCACTTCGGGACGGTGACGGTGGCCTCGCGCAGCGGCGCCTGCTTGTCCTTCGGGGACTTGGGACTGGACCGCACATCGAAGGACGGCTTACTGCTTCCGGGATCGGACTCCGTGGCTGGTGCCTTGGCGAGCAGATCGTTCACCTGGCCCTTGAGCTTGCCCTCGGAGAAGGCGTGCGCGGGGTCGGCGTGGCGCGATGCCGTGTCGCTCGTACCGCCTGAGTCGCTGCCCAGGTTCTGTATCAACAAGGAGCCGAGACCGAGTGCGGCCGCCGTGAAGACGGCACCGAGCACTACGTTGCGCCGACGGCCGCCCCGGAACCGGCTTCCGCGCCCGGGTCCCGTGGCGGCGCGGGAGTGTCCCGCGGGCCGGTCGGCGGGTGGGCTGGAGGCGGGAGCGCGAGAGGGTTCGGACGATTCGAAGGGTTCAGAGGGTTCACCGGATCCGGGCGATGTTTCACGTGAAACACGCACGGAGGCCGCGGGCTTGCGCATCGCATCCGGATCGACCGAGTCGACGGAGCCCGGCGCGATGGAGTCCAGCAGCGCTTCGGCCGCCAGTGCCGCGTCGATACGTCCGGCGACCTCGACCGGCATCCGTGGCGGTCCCGGCAGCGTGCCGAGCATGCCCCGGATCTCTTCCAGGGAGTCGTAGACATCGGCACAGAGCGGGCAGTCGTCCAGGTGCCGTCGCACATCGACGGTTCGGGACAGGGGGAGCAGCCCCTCTGTGAGGTCGGAGATCTCAGCGACTTCTGGGTGCCCGGCCGAGTCGGTCGTGGTTGTCACGCTCGCCCACCTCCGCCCTTCACAGCAGCTGGATCGCTTGGTCCCGTATCCCGTGGCCCCGCTGCAGGTGGGACGGATGTCCCCTGCGTCCGGTTCCTTCCCGGGCTCGACTTCTTGCCGTCTCTGTCGTCACCGCTCTCTGTGCCCTGTGCACGCGTCTCTGTACGCAGGTGAGTGAGCAGTGGCAGCAGTCTGGCTCTGCCGCGTGCGCAGCGGCTCTTCACTGTGCCGGTGGGTACATCGAGGACCTTGGCCGCCTCGGCCACCGGGTAGCCCTGCATGTCCACCAGGACGAGGGCGGCGCGCTGGTCGTGCGGCAGGGTGCCCAGCGCCTCGACGAGCTCGCGGTGCAGATCGCCCCGCTCGACGGGGGCCTCCGCCGACTCGTGCGGTTCGAGGAGTTGCTCGAACCGTTCGGGGTCGTCGATGGGAGAGGTCTTCCGGGACGCCGTCTTGCGTGCCCGGTCGAGGCAGGCGTTCACGGTGATCCGGTGCAGCCACGTCGTGACGGCCGACTGCCCGCGGAAGGTGTGCGCGGCACGGTAGGCGGAGACCAGAGCGTCCTGGACCGCGTCAGCGGCTTCCTCGCGGTCGCCCAGCGTGCGCAGGGCCACGGCCCACAGGCGATCGCGGTGGCGCCGTACGAGCTCACCGAAGGCGTCCTTGTCACCTGCCACGTGATGGGCCAGGAGGTCCTGGTCGCTCATCTCGCCGCGTGTGGTGCTGTCCACCGTCGAACCCCCTCCCCCGGTGAGCCTCGGCCCTCAGCCTGCGAACTTCACGTCCGTGATGGCCTGCTTGTACCCAGCGCCGCTGTATTCATCGCGGGGTGAGCTCGGTACATCGGTGAGCCAGACGAGAACGTACCGCGTCGCGACGGACTTCTTCGCCTTGATCTTCGCAGTCTTGCCCGTGGTCGTGACGGTCCCGATCTTCTTCATGGAGCTCGGGGGCGTCGACGAGGACATCGAGTCAGCGGCGTACAGCTCGATCGTCGTGTGGTCGCCTGGGTAGCGGAGCCCGATCGACGCGGCCGACACGTCCTGGTCCTTGCCGAGGTCGTAGACGATGCCGACGCCGGGCTTGTAGGGGGCCAGCTTGGGACCTCCTATGAAGCTGTTGGTCCGCCAGTACGTCGAGCTGTCGTCGTCGTATGTGTTGGGGACACCCTGAAGGTCCTGCGCGTTGCCCTCGAGGACGTACTCCTGACCGTTCTCGATCTTGATCGGCTGTGTGGGCTTCGGCTTGTTCTTGTCGCCGCCGTCGGAGGTTTCCGAGCTGCCGGGGTCTTCGGAATTGCCCCGGTCCATCAGCGCACCCGCCAGCTGCCAGCTGCCGAGGCCCAGGGCCGCGATCAGGAGAGCGGACACGGTCCACTTGAGGGCTTTGCCGGTACGGCTCTGCAGCGGGGGCGGCGGCACCGGAACCGGCTGGGTGGCACCCGGATGAGGTGCGGTGCGGCCGTAGGTGCCCTGCTGATAGGTCGTGCGCTGGTACTCGGGCGGCGCGGTGAAAACGGGCTCCGGCGGGCGGATGCGCGGCATCTCGCCGATCGCCTTCACCAGCTCCTCCGGCGTCGTGCACGGCGGATCCTGGCGGGAGGCGGTCGCCCCCTCGTTCACGAGCGCGCGCATGGCGAGCTCGGAGAGGCCCCTGTGCACGCCTGCGCGCACCTGATCGGGGGCGATGAGGCCGATGCCCTTGGGCAGCCCGGAGAGGCCGTACGCGTCGTCCTCGTAGGGCCAGCGCTGGGTCAGCGAGGCGTACAGCAGTGCGCCGACCGCTTCGGTGTCCGTGCGCTGCGGGGTGTCGGAGCTGATGCCGCGGAGCGCCGCGTTCACGGCGAGGCCGCGGATGCGGTACTGACCGGAGGACGTCCGCAGTACCGCGCTCGGGGTCAGCCGCAGGTGGGCGAGGCCCTCACGGTGGGCGGCCGCCATGGCCTGGGCGACCTGACTGACCAGCTGGTACGCGTCGTGCGCCTCAAGAGGGCCCGCAGCGAGCAGTGCGGTGAGTTCCGTGGCGTCCGGCAGCCACTCGTGCACCACGTAGACGAGGTCGTTCTCCTCGACCGCGTCCAGGACGTGCACGAAACGGGGGTCGCCGAGCAGCGCCGATGAGCGGGCCGCTGCGAGTACCGATCGTGCCCGCGGATGGTCGGCGGGCAGCAGATGTACGCCGACCGCCCGGCGGAGTTTCTCGTCCACCGCACGCCAACTGCTGAAACCGTCCAGACGGGTGACGCATTCTTCGAGTCGGTAGCGTCTGGCGAGCTTGTGGCCGCTGTGCAGCTCGGGAGGTGATGCCGCCCCCGGGCCAGTGGGCTCACCGGTCTCCGCCGCGCCTTCTTCTGCCGTTTCCCGCTCCCGGGTCTGGGCCACCCCGTCGGCCGTGGCCTCGTCCGCCTTCGCGGTCAGCGGCTCATCGCCGCTGTTGTCTGCCACGTCGACGGCAGCCGTGCTCCGTTCCGCCACCGTCGTTCCTGCCTCCCCATCCGTTGCGCTTCTTCAGACGCCAAACCCAATTGTGCCCACAGTCCGGCGCTATGCACGACACGCGGTAGCCGGTGATGGTTGTGCGAACTCCTGAATCTCACCGTCCGAGACGGCCGCGGACCATGCCGACCATCGAATTCAGCTCCGCAATCCGCATCTTTCGGGCGGCGATGAAGAAGACGCCCCCAAGGACGATTCCACCGACCACCAACGCGATGAGCGAACCGCCGGCGCCACTGCCAAGAGTCTTGAGGATCCCGAAGCCGACGGCGCCCGCGAGGAGGGCCGCCGGGATCGAGGCTCCGATGAGCCGCGTGTACGTACGCGCCACCTGAGCGCCGTCCAGGTCGCCTCCAAGACGCTTGCGCAGCCGGCTCCAGGCGACGCCGACACCGACGGCGTAGGCGAGGCCGTAGGACGCGGCCATGCCGACGACGGCCCAGCGGGCGGGCAGGACGAAGAAGCAGGCCGCGGACGCGGCGGCGTTGACGGCCGCGACGATCACCGTGTTGTAGAACGGCGTGCGCGTGTCCTCGTAGGCGTAGAAGCCCCTCAGGACGACGTACTGGACCGAGTACGGGATCAGGCCGAGGCCGAAGGCCATCAGGGTGTAGCCGATGTTCAGCGCGCCCGAGCCGGAACTGGCGTAGAGCAGAGTCGCCATCGGAACGCCGAGGGCGATGAAGGCGAAAGCACACGGCACGATCGCCACGGCCGAGGTGCGCAGGCCGTAGGAGATGTCGTCGCGGACCGCGGCGGGGTCGTCGTCGTTGGCGGAGCGGGAGATACGGGGCAGCACCGCGGTCATCACCGAGACCGTGATGATGGCCTGCGGCATCTGCCACAGCAGCAGCGCGTAGTTGTACGCGGTGATGCCGGTGCCGGGGTGGCCCATCTTCTCGGCGGTCGCGCCCGCGCTGGTGGCCAGCTGGGTGACGACGATCATGCCGAGCTGGTTGGCGAGAACGAAGAACAGGGTCCACTTGGCGAGCCGGGCGGCCTTGCCGAGGCCGTGGCCACGCCAGTCGAATCGGAGCCGGAGCTTGAATCCCGCCTCGCGCAGGTACGGCAGCATCGACAGGGCCTGCACGGCGAGGCCGAGCAAAGTGCCGAGACCCAGCAGGCGAGCGCCTTCAGGGGTGATGGTGGAGGCGGTCATGTCGGTGTCGTTGAAGCTGCCGAAGGCCCAGATGAATGCCACGAAGGTGGCGATGACGACGATGTTGTTGAGGACCGGCGTCCACATCATCGCGCCGAACCGGCCGCGGGCGTTCAGGACCTGGCCGAGCACGATGTGCACGCCCATGAAGAACATCGTCGGGATGCAGAAGCGCGCGAAGGTGACCGTGACGTCCAGCCGGACGGGGTCGTCGGCGATCGTCGGCGACATCATGCGGACGAGCAGTGGCGCGGCCACCACACAGATGACGGTGACACCCGCCAGCAGGACCATGATGAGCGTGAGGAGACGGTTGGCGTAGCCCTCGCCCGCGTCGTCGTCGTTCTTCATGGCACGCACGAGCTGCGGGATGAAGACCGCGTTCAGGGCGCCGCCGCCGACGAGGACGTAGATCATCGTCGGCAGGACGTTGGCGACCTGGTACGAGTCGTTGAGAGTGCCGACGCCGATCGCGGCGGCCATGACCAGGGTGCGCGCGAAGCCGGTGAGCCTGGACACCAGCGTGCCCGCGGCCATCACCGCGCTCGACTTCAAGAGGCTCGCCGCGCGTCCGCCACCGCCCGACTTCGGGGCCGGAGCGGGAACGGGGGCCGGGGGAGCCGCCGGGGCCGGGACCATCGGAGGCTCGGGCGGCTGGTAGCCGCCCTGCTGCGGATAGCCGTTGCTCTGGGGGTAGCCATTGCCTGGGGGATAACCGGTGCTCGGGGGATAACCAGTGCCGGGGGGATAACCGGTGCTCTGCTGGTAGCCGTCCTGTTGGTGGCCGCCGGGCTGCTGCTCGCGATAGCCGCCGGGCTGCTGGTCCCGGAAGAGGTGGGCGAAGGCGTCCGGCTCGTGGCGTTCCTCGCCGGCCTGGGTGACCAGGTCGTCGACGCCCACGAACTGCGTCGTACGGGCGTCGTCGCCGTACGGGAGGTGCCGGGTCGGGCCTTCGGGTTCGGGGGCCGGGGTCTGGGCCCACACGCGGGGATCCGGGGCGTGCTGCGGTGAGGGCGGCTGGGCGTAGAGCGGCTGAGGGTCCTGGTAGTAGCCGGGAGGGGGTGGGGGGTGTGCGGCGCGGTCGTACAGCGCCTCGGTCACCGGGTCCTGGGCGGTGAGGTCCTGAGCCCGGTAGGGGTCCTGGTCGTAGGCGTCCTGGAGGTACAGGTCCGGGGCAGGCTGCGGTGGCACCTGCTCGCCCTCAGGGGGGCCGGAACCGTCCGCCCCCTGGCCACGGTCACCGTCGTACGGCGCGTTCATGGATTACCCCACCTCATCGTCCCCGGGCCCACCGGCCACGACATCGCTCAACGGTCCACTCTCTCACCCGTGTCCGACGGGTCGGCGCTTTCCGGAGCGGTGTCCGGTGTCGGGTCACTCGGCTGCTCGGGGTCGTCCTCCCCCGGCTCCGTGCCGGACCCACCGTCGGGGCCGTCGTCGGAGCCGTCTTCAGGGCCGTCCTCCGGGCCTTCCTCGGCCTGCTGACGGGCGGCCCGCTTGCGCTGGGTGTACATCCGGAATCCGGCGAGCACGAGGAGCAGGACGCCGCCCGCGATGACCAGCATCACGGTGAGGGTGATCTCTGTGACGTTCACGTCGAAGCGGACCGGCTCGCCGTACGGCTGACCGTCCTCGGTGTAGAGCTGGGCGTAGACCGGGACCGGGCCGTTGGCATTGGCCGTGGTGGTGAACTTGACCGACTGGGCGTGTCCGCCCGAGATCTTGATCGGCTGTTCCCAGTAGGCCTTGTCGCCGATCTTCAGACGTGTGGGGTTCTCCGACGTCAGGCGCAGAACCATGTGGTCGACACCCTGGACGAGGTTGTTCTGCACCGTCACCGGGATCGTCGCGCTGCGCCCCGAGAGCTTCGCGTCGGACTTCGGGATCAGCGCCACCTGCTCGACGAGCGTGGTCAGGTATTTCTCCACGCTCTGGCGGAATGTCGCCGCCTTGCCGGTCCGGCCGCGCCAGGACGTCGACATCTCACGGTCTATGGCCCGCCCGAAGGGCGTGATCACCCGGTCGGGCTCGCTGAGGATCGTCTGGAAGCGGTTGAGCTTGTTCTGGGTGTTCTGAATGGACTTGAAGGCCGACTTCGGCAGCTCCTGCTTACGCAGCGCCAGCGGATAGGAGGCGGCCGAAGGCACTTGGGTCGAGGCTGCCGGGTCCGGCTTCGTCTTCGCCGCCGCCGACAGGTCCTGCGGCTGCGACCAGCGCTCGTCGGAGAGGGCGGACAGCGCCTTCGCCATCGACTGGGCCTGGCTGGCGGACGGCATGCGCTGCGGGGCGACGACGATGCTGCGCTGCTTGTCCGGCTCCTGGAGCGTGACCATCAGGCTCTGGGCGAGAAACTCCTGCACGGCGAGCGTGGAGCCCTCTGCCCCCGTCATGTCGCCCTGGAAGGCCGTGGAGAGGCGTGCGTCGGCCACCACGGCCGTCTTGCCGCCGCCGATGGGCCGGGCGGCGTTGGGCGTGTACGGAAGGCTGCTGGACTCGCGCAGGCTGTCGCTCCGGGCGATCAGCGTGTGGGCGCCCGCTGAGCTGGAGACATCGACGATCGATGGATCGAGGGCGCCGTTCACGGGCCACGCGAAGTCCGACTGCGGCTTGACGTGGAGGATGACCTCCACGGCCTCCGCCCCCACATCGGTGGCGTCCTTGAGCTGGCCGAGGGAGCCGGTGACGGCCTTGCCGTTGTGGGCGAGCGAGGCGAGGTCGGGATCGGCGAAGGGCAGCGCGACGACCTTCTCGTCCTTCACGGTCTGCTCGAGCTTGTTGAGCCACTCCTTGGCGACCGCTTGGTGCTTGCCCGCCGTGGTGGTCTTGCCGTCGGCGGTCTGCACCCGGTAGTTCCGCGTCATCGCGTCGACCGATGCCAGCAGGTCGGGATCGATGACCCAGGTGACGTCGAGCTGGCGGCCCAGGGACAGCATCTGCTCGAGGCGACCGCCGGGGGCGAGCTCCTTGGCCAGATCGTCGTCCGTGAAGACGGGCGTCTGCTGCTCGTCCGAGCCGGTCTCCGCCGTGAGGTGCGGAGTGGAGATGAGCGGCCACAGGTAGGTCGTCTTGGTCTTCGTGCCGGCGGCGCTCGACTGCCACGGCAGGAAGGTCCGCTCGAAGCCGAGCACCTGGGACCACGGCTGGGCGGTCGTCCGGCCCGTCAGCGAGACGCCGAGCTGGTAGACCCCGTCGGCACCGAGGTCCAGGGCCTTGACCGGGACGGAAATGCTGAAGTCCTGACGGATGCCGGGGCCGAGCTTGGAGAACTTCTTGACGTACTTGCCGCCGACCTCGTTGCCGTCCGCTCCCGCCTGGTAGCCGGTGCGCTTGGCGGCGGAGTCGATCGCGCTCCGGCCGTTCAGGACCGGCCCCAGGCGCAGCCCGACCTCGGCTCCCGTCACCGGCTGCTTGCCCTCGTTGGTGACTGTCCCGCGGACGGTGAGCGTGTCCCCGTCCGACGGGGCGGTGGGTGTGAGCGAGTTGAGTGAGACGTCGACGGTGTTCGAACCGGTGGCGTCTGCTGCCGCGCTCGGTGCCGCGCTGGGTGCCGCGGCGTGCGCTGTCGGCTCCGCCGTCAGCTGCAGCATGCCGGCCAGCACTGGGGCCGCAGCCAGCAACGCTGCCGTACGCCGCAGCCACCGGCGGGCAGGTGAGGGACTGGTCCCCGGGAAGTCTGCCGCCTCGGCCACGCGTTGCCCGTCCTCGTTGTCGTCAGTGGTCGTCGGTTGTGCGTCCACGCATGGTAACGAGGTGCGCTGTGGCGAAGTGCCGCGGACTGCTCCACATGATCGGAAGACCTGGCTGGAGAGGGGCGCGCGGCCTAGGGAGCCCGCCGAAAACCGGGCGGCTGGGGGCCTCCGGGGCACGTACCCTTTTCTGTTGTGCCGAACGCCAATGAAGAAATTCCCAGCGCACTGAGCCAGGTGCAGCGCCGCGCGGTCAGCGAACTGTTGCGTGTGTCCCCTGTCGCGGACGACCTCGCCCGCCGTTTCCAGGAGGCCGGGTTCTCTCTTGCCCTGGTCGGCGGATCGGTCAGAGACGCGCTCCTTGGCCGGCTCGGCAATGATCTGGACTTCACGACGGAAGCCCGCCCCGAGGACGTACTCAAGATCGTCAGGCCGTGGGCGGACTCGGTGTGGGAGGTCGGGATCGCCTTCGGCACGGTCGGGAGCCAGAAAGACGCCCGCGTCGGAGACGCTCATCAGAGCTTTCAGATCGAGGTCACGACCTACCGGTCCGAGGCGTACGACAGGACCTCGCGCAAGCCCGAGGTGTCGTACGGCGACTCCATCGAGGAAGACCTCGTACGCCGTGATTTCACCGTCAACGCGATGGCCGTCTCTCTCCCCGAGAAGGAGTTCATCGACCCGCACGGCGGTCTCGAGGACCTGGCAGAGCGTGTCCTGCGCACTCCTGGCACCCCGGAGGAGTCCTTCTCCGACGATCCGCTGCGGATGATGCGGGCCGCGCGGTTCGCCGCGCAGCTGGACTTCGAGGTGGCTCCGGAGGTCGTCGCCGCGATGAAGGCGATGGCCGAGCGCATCGACATCGTCTCCGCGGAGCGTGTCCGTGACGAACTGAACAAGCTGCTCCTCTCGCCGAACCCGGCGAAGGGACTTGCTCTACTTGTCGACACGGGCATCGCCGACCGCGTACTGCCCGAGCTCCCGGCGCTGCGTCTGGAGAGTGACGAGCACCACCGTCACAAGGATGTCTACGACCACTCCTTGATCGTCCTTGAGCAGGCGATGGCCCTGGAGGAGGACGGCCCGGACCTCACGCTGCGGCTTGCGGCGCTGCTGCACGACATCGGCAAGCCGCGGACGCGTCGCTTCGAGGACGACGGCCGGGTCTCCTTCCACCACCACGAGGTGGTGGGCGCCAAGATGACCAAGAAGCGCATGACGGAGCTCAAGTACTCGAACGAGCTCTTGAAGGACGTGTCGCGCCTGGTGGAGCTGCACCTGCGCTTCCACGGCTACGGGATGGGCGAGTGGACGGACTCGGCCGTACGCCGCTACGTACGCGACGCGGGCCCCCTCCTCGGCAGGCTGCACAAGCTGACCCGGTCCGACTGCACGACGCGCAACAAGCGCAAGGCCAATGCGCTGTCGCGTGCGTACGACGGCCTGGAGGAGCGCATCGCGCGGCTTCAGGAGCAGGAGGAGCTGGACTCGATCCGTCCCGACCTGGACGGCAACGAGATCATGGAGGTCCTGGATGTGCGGCCGGGGCCGGTGATCGGCCAGGCCTACAAGTTCCTGCTGGAGCTGCGGCTGGAGAACGGGCCGATGGAGCGCGACGCGGCGATCGCGGCACTCAAGGAGTGGTGGGCCGCGCAGGAGTGAGGTGACGGGCGGGCGCGATGTTTCACGTGAAACATCGCATCTGATCCGGACATGCGAAGGGGCACTGTTTCACGTGAAACAGTGCCCCTTCGCGTATGCCGTTACTTGTTCTTCAGGCAGAGCACCACATCGTGGCTGCCACCGGTCTGGTAGTAGGAGACCTCGGTCCCCTTGACCGCTTCGCACTTGCTGACGCTGCTCGTGTTGTCGAACTTCTCGATGACCTCGAACTCGGCGTCGCTCGAAGAGCAGTCGGTGTTCTTCAGGTCCGGAGCGGACTGCGTGCCCTTGTTGTGCAGGCAGTCACCGACGGCGGTGGTCTCGGCGTCGCTCTTGCCCAGCTGCCACTTGACGACAGCGATGACGATGCCGATGACGATGACAACACCGATCCGCAGGACCAGCTTGCTGACCTTCCGGCCGCCGCTCGGAGCTGCCGGAGGCGGAACCGGGGCACCCTGGTTGTACGGCGGGTAGGGCTGCTGCGGAACGCCGGGCTGGCCAGGCTGTGCCGGCTGGCCGGGGTGCGGCTGCACGCCCTGGCCGTACGGATTCTGGCCCTGGGGCGGAGTAGTCACTTGGGGTCCCCCTCGAACGGAAGCGCGATGGCGCGGATACGACGTCCGTAAGTTATAGGGATGCAGTGACATCTCTGAAGCTCAGAGGGGCTCTGTGGCATTGATGTGACACTTACTGCGCGTCAAATCTGGCCATAGCGGCAGCAATCGCTGCGTAGATAACGGCCACCGTGACCACTAGCGGAACCGATCGCCCGTCAGGCGGCAGCATGAGCGCGGCTACTCCCGCCGCAGCGACGAACGCGACGTTGAACAAAACGTCGTAGACCGAGAAGATCCGGCCACGGAAACTGTCGTCCACCGACGACTGCACCACCGTGTCCGTGGCGATCTTGGCTCCCTGTGTCGTCAGGCCCAGCAAGAACGCGGCGATCAGCAGCGGGACCGGTGTGAACGGGAGGGCGAGCGCCGGTTCCAGGACCGCCGCGGAGCCCGCGCAGACGACGATCCAACCGCGGGCCGTCAGCCGGTTCACCGCCCATGGGGTCATCACGGCCGCCGCGAAGAAGCCCGCCCCCGAGACGCCCACGGCGAGTCCGAGGAGGGCGAGCCCGTCGGACTCCGAGGACGACCACGCGTACCGGCAGAGCATCAGGACCATGACCGACAGGGCGCCGTAGCAGAACCGCATGAGCGTCATCGCGAGGAGCGTGCGGGCGGCCGGGCGCCGTTGCGTCAGATGCCGCACCCCGGCCATCAGGTCCCGCGCCGTACCGGCAAGGGCCGCGCCGAGCCGGGGTCTCATCAGCTCGGGGTCCGGGCCGAGGAGCTCCCGCGCCATCCGCAGCGAGGCGAGCGCCGCGCAGAGGTAGAGGGCGGCCCCGAGCATGACCACCGCGGCGTCCGAGTCGGAGCCCACCAGGCGTACGGCGAACGCGAGGCCGCCGCCCACGGTGGCGGCCAGCGTCCCCGCGGTCGGTGAGAGGGCGTTGGCCATCACCAGGCGGTCGGTGTCGACCACGCGCGGCAGCGCCGCGGAGAGCCCGGCGAGGACGAAGCGGTTGACGGCCGTGACGCAGAGCGCGGAGGCGTAGAAGAGCCAGTCGGGCACGCCGCTCAGCATCAGCACCGCGGTCACCGAGGCAAGAGCGGCCCGCAGCAGATTGCCGTACAGAAAAACCTGACGGCGTGGCCAGCGGTCGAGGAGTACGCCGGCGAAGGGGCCGATCAGCGAGTACGGCAGGAGCAGCACCGCCATCGCGGACGCGATCGCGGCCGGCGAGGTCTGCTTCTCCGGGGAGAAGACGACGTACGTGGCGAGGGCCACCTGATAGACGCCGTCCGCGCCCTGGGAGATCAGCCGCACGGCGAGCAGTCGCCGGAAGTCCCCCAGGCGCAGCAGTACGCGCAGGTCACCGACGACAGCCATAAGGCACAGCCTCACATACGAGGAGGGTCCCCGGGCGATCGCCCGGGGACCCTCAACAACAGTTCGCGCGGCGAGCTTTAGCGCTCGACCTCGCCCTTGATGAACTTCTCGACGTTGGCGTAGGCCTCGTCGTCGAAGTACTGCACCGGCGGGGACTTCATGAAGTACGAGGACGCGGAGAGGATCGGGCCGCCGATGCCGCGGTCCTTGGCGATCTTCGCGGCGCGCAGGGCGTCGATGATGACACCGGCCGAGTTCGGGGAGTCCCAGACCTCGAGCTTGTACTCGAGGTTCAGCGGGACGTCGCCGAAGGCGCGGCCCTCGAGGCGGACGTACGCCCACTTGCGGTCGTCGAGCCACGCGACATAGTCGGACGGGCCGATGTGGACGTTGTCCTCGCCCAGCTCGCGGTCGCGGATCTGCGAGGTGACGGCCTGCGTCTTCGAGATCTTCTTGGACTCGAGGCGGTCGCGCTCGAGCATGTTCTTGAAGTCCATGTTGCCGCCGACGTTGAGCTGCATCGTGCGCTCAAGACGGACACCGCGGTCCTCGAACAGCTTCGCCATCACGCGGTGCGTGATGGTGGCGCCGACCTGCGACTTGATGTCGTCGCCGACGATCGGGACGCCCGCCTCGGTGAACTTGTCGGCCCACTCCTTGGTGCCGGCGATGAAGACCGGAAGGGCGTTGACGAAGGCGACCTTGGCGTCGATGGCGCACTGCGCGTAGAACTTCGCAGCGTCCTCGGAACCGACGGGCAGGTAGCAGACGAGGACGTCGACCTGCTTGTCCTTGAGGATCTGGACGATGTCGACCGGGGTCTCGTCGGACTCCTCGATGGTCTGGCGGTAGTACTTGCCCAGGCCGTCGAGGGTGTGGCCGCGCTGGACGGTGACGCCCTTGTTCGGGACGTCGCAGATCTTGATGGTGTTGTTCTCGCTGGCGCCGATGGCGTCCGTGAGGTCGAGGCCGACCTTCTTGGCGTCGACGTCAAAGGCGGCGACGAACTCGACATCGCCGACGTGGTACTCGCCGAACTGGACGTGCATCAGGCCCGGGACCTTGGCGTCCGGGTCTGCGTCCTTGTAGTACTCGACGCCCTGGACCAGCGAGGCGGCGCAGTTGCCCACGCCGACGATGGCTACGCGAACCGAACCCATTCCGGTTGCTCCCTGTGATCTGTGTATTCCGGATGAGACCCCGCGGACCGCGGGAGCCTCACTTGGCGGTGTCATCGGACGGATCCGGCGGCGGGTTGATGTCCCGCCGCCGGGGCAGGCCGCCCGACTCCCCAGATGTGCTGTCGTGCTGAGCGGAGCTGTCCGGGGCGGACCGTTGCTGGTCCCGCCCCGCTCGCTCGCTCTCGATGAGCTCGTTCAGCCAGCGCACTTCGCGCTCCACGGACTCCATTCCGTGCCGCTGCAGCTCAAGCGTGTAGTCGTCCAGGCGCTCCCGGGTACGGACCAGGGAGGCGCGCATCTTCTCCAGACGCTCCTCGAGGCGGCTGCGACGCCCCTCGAGTACCCGCATGCGTACGTCCCGCGAGGTCTGCCCGAAGAAGGCGAAGCGGGCGGCGAAGTGTTCGTCCTCGTACGCGTCGGGGCCGGTCTGGGAGAGCAGCTCCTCGAAGTGCTCCTTACCTTCCGCCGTCAGCCGGTAGACGATCTTGGCGCGGCGCCCGGTGAGGGGAGCCGCGAGGGCCTCCTCGGGGGTGCCGCTCGGTTCCTCGATCAACCAGCCGTTGGCGACCAGCGTCTTGAGGCAGGGGTAGAGCGTCCCGTAGCTGAAGGCGCGGAACACTCCCAGCGATGTATTGAGCCGTTTACGCAGCTCATAGCCGTGCATCGGGGACTCGCGCAGCAGGCCGAGCACGGCGAACTCGAGGATGCCGGAGCGTCTGCTCATCTTCGCCTCCCGTCTGCCAGCGCCTGTCGACACGGTCTTTATGCCGAGCTGATGTATCGACTCGATACATCGAGACGATAGAACGACCTGCCTGCTGGGACAAGAGGGGAAACGGTGAACGGCGTCACATCACCGATTCGTAGGAAGTAACTTGCCTGATTTTGGGTGAACTTCGGTCCTAAGAGGGTTTTGACGGTGCGTAGTCTGTGCGCCATGCAGACCGCCGGGAACCAAGTGACGCCTGAGGGCGTCGTTCTCCCTGGTGTAGTGCGGGTGAGCGCTGGGATGGGCGCATCCGTACTTCGGGGGGACCGGAAACCAGCCGCCGTTTCCAGGCGCGGACATCTGCGCCTGCCCGAGGAGTAATCGTTCGATGAGCGAGCACCGTCGCAAACCGCCGCAGCCGCAGGGCGGTGGACGCGCCGCGGCCAGACGCGGCGTCCCAGGTTCGTCTTCCGGCCGCCGCGCCGCACCGCGTGGCGGCACTGGATCGCCCACTTCCTCAACCGGCTCGCACGGAGCAGAGGCCCCTGATGACGGGGACCGTTCCTACGGCGGCCGTGCCGAGGCCCGTCGTGCCGCGCAACGCAGCGGTTCCGTAGGCTCCGGCGGCCGCCGTAGAGCGGCCGACGGAGCCGGTGCCGGGCGCGGAGGCGCCAGTGGCGGCGGCCGACGCGGTGGTGGTGGCCCGAACGGGCCGGGCCGCGGCCGAGGCCGTGGCGGCCATGAGCCCCGCAAGAAGCGGTTCATCGACTACCCGCGCGCGGAGAAGGACGGTCTGCGGCGCTGGGTACCGTCCTGGCGCCTTGTCACCGGCCTGTTCGTCGGGTTCCTCGGCAGCATGATGGCGGTCACGGGAATCGCGTACGCCTTGGTGGAGGTGCCGAAGGTCGACGATGCGGCCACGGCGCAGAACAACGTCTACTACTGGGCCAACGGCAAGCAGATGGTCGCGACCGGTGGCGAGACGAACCGCCAGATCATCGACTACGACAAGATCCCCAAGGAGATGCGGACCGCCGTCATCTCGGCCGAGAACAAGTCGTTCGAGGACGACAAGGGCGTCGACCCCATGGGCATCACGCGTGCCGTGGTCAACATGGCCAAGGGCGGAGAGACCCAGGGTGGCTCAACCATCACTCAGCAGTACGTGAAGAACGCGCGCCTGGGCGACCAGTCGCAGACGTTCACGCGTAAGTTCAAAGAGCTCTTCATCTCCATAAAGGTCGGCCGGCAGGAATCCAAAGAAAAGATCATGGCGGGGTATCTCAACACCGCCTACTACGGCCGTGGCGCCTATGGAATCCAGGCTGCCGCCCGCGCGTACTTCGGCAAGGACGCGAGTGACCTGGACCCCAGCCAGTGCGCGCTTCTGGCGACGGTGCTGAAGGGCGCCACGTACTACGACCCCGCGGGATCCCCTGAGGTTGACCCCGCGGCCTCGCGTGACGCCAACACCGCGCGGGCCACC
This sequence comes from Streptomyces sp. NPDC055239, assembly GCF_053606205.1. Classification (NCBI taxonomy): domain Bacteria; kingdom Bacillati; phylum Actinomycetota; class Actinomycetes; order Kitasatosporales; family Streptomycetaceae; genus Streptomyces; species Streptomyces sp. NPDC055239. The sequence continues at coordinate 60,572 of NZ_JBSGRD010000014.1, forward strand.
AAGCGCTGGAAGTGGATCCTCAATGAAGAGGTCAAGGACGGCCACCTGACCGCTGCGACCCGGGACAAGTACAACAAGTTCCCGAAGCTGGAGAACCCTCGCTCCAACGCTCAGCTGGGCGGACAGGTCGGTTATCTGGTCGACCTGGCCAAGGCGTACGTGATCAACAACAGCAAGGGCCAGATCACGGCCAACGACCTCCAGCAGGGTGGCTACGAGATCCACACGACCTTCGACAAGAGCAAGGTCCAGAAGCTCGAGAAGGCCGTGGAGAAGGTCCGCGAGGCGAAGATCAAACCCAAGCAACGCCCGAAAAAGGACACCCACGTCCAGTTCGGTGGTGCGTCCGTGAATCCCGAGGACGGGGCGATCGAGGCCATCTACGGCGGTGAGGACGCGACCAAGCACTTCACCAACAACGCGGACCAGACCGGTGCGCAGGTCGGCTCGACGTTCAAGCCCTTCGTACTCGCAGCGGCCTTCAAGGACGGAACGCGCGACAAGGACGGGTTGCCGGACCAGACCGAGGACCAGCGCACCATCGTCAACCCGAAGAGCCTTTACAGCGGCAAGAACAAGCTCAAGATCCAGAACTACGACGGCAGTATCTGGAAGGACAAGGAAGACAAGGAGTGGCTGCAGACCAACGACGGCGGTCAGAGCTATAACGCGCCGACCTATCAGATTGATCTCCGCGAGGCGATGCGGGAGTCCGTCAACTCGGCTTATGTGCAGCTCGGCATGGACGTCGGCCTGAACAAGGTGAAGGACGCGGCCATCGCCTCGGGTATCAAGGAGAACAGCCTCGCCAGCTCCAATTACCCGTCCTTCTCCCTCGGTACGTCATCACCGAGTGCGATCCGGATGGCCGGTTCCTACGCCACCTTCGCGTCCAGCGGCCAGCAGAACGATCCGTTCTCGGTCAAGAGGGTCGAGCACAAGGGCAACACCGTCTACCAGCACGATTCCCAGACGAAGCGGGCTTTCGACAAGTCGGTCGCCGACAACGTCACCGACGTGCTCAGGACCGTGGTCGAAAAGGGCACGGGAACGTCAGCTCAGTTGACCGGCCGGCAAGTGGCGGGCAAGACCGGTACGACCGACGGCAACAAGTCCGCCTGGTTCGTCGGCTACACCCCGCAGCTTTCGACCGCGATCAGCATGTACCGGCTCGACGACAACGAAGGGAACAAGAAGCGGGAGTTCCTGGAGATGTTCGGCACGGGTGGCGAGAAGAAGATCCACGGTGCCTCGTTCCCCGCGCAGATCTGGAAGGACTACATGGAGCAGGCCCTGAAGGGTGAGCCCGTGAGGAAATTCCCGGTCCCGGAGCCGATCGGTTCAGTCGTCGGTGAGACGCCGCCGCCGACTCCGACCCCGACCCCGTCCAAGACCGAGGAGCCGGATAAGTCCCCCACGCCGAGCCCTTCGGACACAGGGACGTCCCCGAGTCCCACAACAAGCCCCACGCCCACTGAGTCCTGTAAGGACTGGGACTGGCAGTGCAACAACGACGGTGGTGCGTCGGAAGGCGGGGACACCGACGGCAGTACCGGCGGAGAGTCGCCCCCGGCCACACCGGATCCGCCGGGCGAAGATGGCGGAAACAGCGACGGAGGCATCTTCGGCTGATCGAGGCTCCGAAGTGTTCGTTTCACGTGAAACGCACCGTTTCACGTGAAACACCCACCGCCGAGCATCGACGAGGGCCGCTACACCGCACCGGTGTGGCGGCCCTCTCCGTGTTCTCAGGTGCGTACGGCAGGATGTGCGGCATGCCCAGTGCAGAGACGACGCGCACGAGCGTGCACAAGACCACTAGTGCACAACAGCCGGAGCCCGTACGGCCGACCAAGGAGGATGAGGTCGCCGCGGCCGGCAGCGAGCTGATCGGTGGACCCATCGGCCGCAGAGTGCTGTACCCGGCGACGTGGTGGACTCCCGTACGTGTCATCGCGCTCGTTGCCATCGGAATGTTCGCGCTCGGCATGGTGCAGAAGATGCCGTGCTACGAAGGCGCCTGGTTCCAGGGCGCGAGCTCGCAGTACACGCACGCCTGCTACTCCGACATCCCGCACCTCTACCAGGGGCGTGGCTTCGCCGATGGGCTCGTGCCCTACTTCGACAAGCTGCCCGGCGACATGGAGTACCTCGAGTACCCGGTGCTGACCGGTGTGTTCATGGAAGTGGCCTCCTGGCTGACACCGGGCAGCGGCAGCATCCAGCACCAGGAGAAGTTCTACTGGATGGTCAACGCCGGGATGCTGATGGCCTGTACGGCGGTCATCGCCGTCTGCGTCGCCCGCACCCACCGGCGCCGCCCCTGGGACGGCCTGATGGTCGCCCTGGCGCCCGCCTTCGCGCTGACCGCCACCATCAACTGGGACCTGTTCGCCGTAGCTCTCACGGCCGCTGCGATGCTGATGTGGGCACGCGGGGGGACGCTCTCCGCGGGCGTCCTGCTCGGCCTTGCGACCGCCGCGAAGCTCTATCCGGCGCTGCTCCTTGGCCCACTGCTCATCCTGTGCTGGCGGGCGGGGCGCTGGCGGGCCTTCTGGTCGACGGCCGGGGCCGCGGTGGGTGCCTGGCTCGTGGTGAACCTGCCCGTGATGATCACGCATGACGCGACGGGCTTCCACATCCGCGAGGGCTGGGCGAAGTTCTACACCTTCAGCCAGGAGCGGGGTGTCGACTTCGGCTCGGTCTGGCTGATCCTCTCGCAGCGCATGGACGACCCGCTGTCCACGGACACGGTCAACACCCTGGCGACGGCGCTGATGTTCCTGGCCTGCCTCGGGGTCGGTGCGCTGGGTCTGACCGCGCCTCGCCGCCCGCGCTTCGCGCAGCTCGCCTTCCTGGTGGTCGCCGCGTTCATCCTCACCAACAAGGTCTACTCGCCGCAGTACGTGCTGTGGCTGATTCCCCTCGCCGCGCTGGCCCGGCCGCGCTGGCGTGACTTCCTGATCTGGCAGGCGTGCGAGGTCGCGTACTTCCTGGGGATCTGGCTGTACCTCGCGTACACGACCAGCGGAGACGCCCACAAGGGCCTGCCGACCGAGGGCTACCAACTCGCCGTCATGGTGCACCTGCTCGGGACGCTGTACCTGTGCGCCGTGGTCGTACGCGACATTCTGATGCCCGAGAGGGACCCGGTACGCAAGTCCGGCGACGACGACCCCTCAGGGGGCGTCCTGGACGGCGCACCGGATGTCTTCGTCCTCGGGCCGGCCGCCCATCCGCCGCGGCACGCGGTGCACTCCACCGAGGGTGCCAACGTGCGGTGGGGCGCCACGGGGGCCACGTCGACCGACGTTTCACCCTGAGCGAACAGGTGGCCGATGAGGCCGGGAACGACCGAAGGGCCGGGCGCGACGACTGTCGCTCCCGGCCCTTCGGCCTGTGGTCGGTCCGGCTGTGATCAGCGGTCGACGATGCGGTCGAACTGCGTGGTGGTGTGCCGCAGATGGGCCACCAGCTCCTCGCCCACCTTCGGCTCGGGCGCGTCCGAGGGCACGAAGAGGATGGAGACCTGCATGTGCGGCGGCTCCGCGAACCAGCGCTGCTTGCCGCCCCAGACGAACGGCGACAGGTTGCGGTTGACGGTCGCGAGGCCGGCACGGGCCACGCCCTTCGCGCGCGGCACCATGCCGTGCAGCGCCTTCGGGGCCTCCAGGCCGACGCCGTGCGACGTGCCGCCCGCGACGACGACCAGCCAGCCGTCGGATGCGACCTTCTGCTGGCGGTAGCCGAAGCGGTCGCCCTTGGTCACCTGAGTGACGTCCAGGACGGCGCCGCGGTACTGGGTGGCCTCGTGGTCGCCCAGCCACAGATGCGTACCGATGCGCGCCCGGAAGCGCGTCTGGGGGAACTGCTGCTGCAGGCGGGCGAGTTCGTTGGCCTTGAGGTGGCTGACGAACATCGTGTGCAGCGGAAGACGGGCGGCACGCAGCCGGTCCATCCAGCCGATGACCTCCTCGACGGCGTCCGAGCCGTCGGTGCGGTCCAGCGGCAGGTGGATCGCGAAGCCCTCGAGCCGTACGTCCTCGATGGCCGCGTGCAGCTGTGAGAGCTCCTGCTCGCTGACGCCGTGCCGCTTCATCGAGGACATGACCTCGATGACGACGCGGGCGCCCACGAGGCCGTGTACGCCGTCCAGGGACGACACGGAGCGGATGACGCGGTCGGGCAGCGGCACGGGCTCCTCGCCCCGCCGGAACGGGGTCAGGACCAGCAGGTCACCGCTGAACCAGTCCTTGATCCGGGCGGCTTCGTACGTGGTGCCGACGGCGAGGATGTCGGAGCCGAAGCGGGTCGCTTCTTCAGCGAGGCGCTCATGACCGAAGCCGTAGCCGTTGCCTTTGCAGACCGGGACTATTCCCGGGAACTGCTCCAGCACGTGCTTGTGGTGTGCCCGCCAGCGCGCGGTGTCGACATAGAGCGTGAGCGCCATGGCCGGATCCCGGAACCTTTCTCGTGGCTGCGGTGTATCAGAGGTAAGAAGACTGTTTGTGGCTAAGGGAATTGTGCCGGGTGAGTGCGGTCAGCGGCGCGACATGTAGATGTCGAGTGCTTTGTGGAGCAGCTTGTTGAGCGGGAAGTCCCACTCGCCGATGTACTCGACAGCCTCTCCACCCGTGCCCACCTTGAACTGAATCAGTCCGAACAGGTGGTCCGTCTCGTCCAGAGAGTCGGAGATGCCGCGCAAGTCATAGACGGTGGCGCCGAGCGCGTAGGCGTCCCGGAGCATCCGCCACTGCATCGCGTTCGAGGGCCTGACCTCGCGGCCGATGTTGTCCGAGGCGCCGTAGGAGTACCAGACGTGCCCGCCGACGACGAGCATCGTCGCCGCGGAAAGGTTCACGCCGTTGTGCCGAGCGAAGTACAGCCGCATGCGGTTGGGGTCCTCGGAGTTGAGGGCCCGCCACATCTGCTGGAAGTAACCCAGCGGCCGCGGACGGAACTTGTCGCGGATCGCGGTGATCTCGTAAAGGCGCTGCCATTCGGCGAGGTCTTCGTAACCGCCTTGGACGACCTCGACGCCGGCCTTCTCGGCCTTCTTGATATTGCGTCGCCACAGCTGGTTGAAGCCCTTGAGAACCTCGTCCAAGGAGCGATTGGCCAGCGGCACTTGAAAGACGTAACGCGGTTGTACGTCACCGAATCCGGCGCCGCCGTCCTCGCCCTGCTGCCAGCCCATTTTCCGCAGCCGGTCGGACACTTCGAAGGCACGCGGCTCGATGTGCGAGGCCTCGACGTCCCGCAGGCGCTTCACGTCCGGGTTCTGGATGCCCGACTTGATCGCGGGAGCGTCCCAGCGCCTGATGACGACCGGCGGGCCCATCTTCACGGAGAAGGCGCCCTGCCGCTTCAGATGCGCGAGCATCGGCTGCAGCCAGTCGTCCAGGTTCGGTGCGTACCAGTTGATGACCGGTCCCTCGGGAAGGTACGCGAGGTAACGCTTCACCTTGGGCAGTTGTCGGTAGAGCACCAGGCCCGCACCGACGAGTTCGCCGGTCCGGTCGTCGAACCAGCCCAGGTTCTCCGAACGCCATTCACTCTTCACATCCGCCCATGCCGGGACCTGGCAATGACTTGCCGACGGCAGGCTCTGGATATACGCCAGATGCTGCTCGCGACTGATGGTCCTCAGGGTCAGACTCATTCGGGGCGCTCCTCGGGCTGGTGTGTCCCCATGGGTACAGGGGCTCCGGCTCTCGCGCCGAAGCCTACTGTGCCCCGAGAGCGCCCCGTCTGGGCGTACGGAACCTTAGCCCCGGGCCTGTGTGCGGCGGGGGCGTCGGAGGGCGGCTACCAGAGCCCGCCGAAGAGGCCGCCGTGGGCCATGCCCAGGAAGAATCCGACCGCCGATGCGCCGAGCCCGAGGATCAGGCCGAAGCGCTCGCGGGTCGTCTCGGAGATGAACTGTCCCCACGCGCCCGTGGCGATCCCCACCAGGCCGGCCCAGGAGCTGAGCAGGTGGAGGTTGTGGAACATCGCCGTGACGAAGGCGATCGCTCCCAGGACCAGGGTCACGCCGAGCAGCGTGTCCTGCATGGGATGTCCCTTGCCGTCCGTGGCGAAGAGGGAACCAGCGGTGTTCGGTCGCAATGTCTGTGCCATGAGGCACCTCCTGCGTAAGGCGGCGCAGCGTAGCGCCATACACACCCGATGTGTACAGATTCTGCCCCTCTGCCGCCGGATTTCAACCGGAAGCCCAGGTGCGGGTACTGTGTACCGTCTGCACCGGTGTCTGCCCAGGCCATGGCAGGGACTCCCGATCGGTCTACTGATCGGGAAGCCCGATTGTCAGTGGCTGCCGATACCGTTGCGTACGCATCACGACCCTCCTGCCACGGAACGACCGTGGCCGCTGAGTCCAAAGGAGGTGGGTTCCACATGCGTCACTACGAAGTGATGGTCATCCTCGACCCCGATCTCGAGGAGCGCGCTGTCTCCCCGTTGATCGAGAACTTCCTCTCCGTCGTCCGTGAGGGCAACGGAAAGGTCGAGAAGGTCGACACCTGGGGCCGTCGTCGTCTCTCGTACGAGATCAAGAAGAAGCCCGAGGGCATCTACTCGGTCATCGACCTGCAGGCCGAGCCTGCGGTCGTCAAGGAGCTCGACCGCCAGATGAACCTGAACGAGTCGGTCCTCCGGACCAAGGTCCTCCGTCCCGAGACCCACTGAGCTTTCCCAGCTCAGCGGTACTCGGGATCCGAGTAGCAGCAGCAAAAGCAGCCAGCAGCAAACCCGCCGAGAGGTTCCCCCATGGCAGGCGAGACCGTCATCACGGTCGTCGGCAATCTTGTCGACGACCCCGAGCTGCGCTTCACCCCGTCCGGTGCGGCGGTCGCGAAGTTCCGTGTCGCGTCCACTCCCCGCACCTTCGACCGTCAGACCAATGAGTGGAAGGACGGCGAAAGCCTCTTCCTCACCTGCTCGGTCTGGCGTCAGGCGGCGGAGAACGTCGCGGAGTCGCTTCAGCGAGGCATGCGCGTCGTCGTGCAGGGCCGGTTGAAGCAGCGGTCCTACGAGGACCGTGAGGGCATCAAGCGCACGGTCTACGAGCTGGACGTCGAGGAAGTGGGCGCCAGCTTGAAGAACGCCACGGCCAAGGTCACCAAGACCACCGGTCGAGGCGGCCAGGGCGGCGGATTCGGCGGCGGCGGTGGCGGCCAGCAGCAGGGCGGCGGCAACTGGGGCGGCGGCTCCGGTGGCGGCGGTCAGCAGCAGGGTGGCGGCGGTGCTCCCGCCGACGACCCCTGGGCGACCAGTGCGCCGGCCGGCGGCGGCCAGCAGGGCGGCGGCGGTGGCTGGGGCGGAAGCTCCGGCGGTTCCTCCGGCGGCTCTGGTGGCTCTGGCGGCGGCTACTCGGACGAGCCCCCCTTCTAGGCCTCAGGGCCAAGGGTGGGCCGTTCCCACACTTCTTGATCAAACAGGAGAGAACACATGGCGAAGCCGCCTGTGCGCAAGCCTAAGAAGAAGGTCTGCGCATTCTGCAAGGACAAGGTCACGTACGTGGACTACAAGGACACGAACATGCTGCGGAAGTTCATTTCCGACCGCGGCAAGATCCGTGCCCGCCGCGTGACCGGCAACTGCACGCAGCACCAGCGTGACGTCGCCACGGCCGTGAAGAACAGCCGTGAGATGGCGCTGCTGCCCTACACGTCCACCGCGCGATAAGGGAAGGGTGACCGACTAATGAAGATCATCCTCACCCACGAGGTCTCCGGCCTCGGCGCCGCCGGCGAGGTCGTAGACGTCAAGGACGGCTACGCCCGCAACTACCTGATCCCGCGGAACTTTGCGATCCGCTGGACCAAGGGTGGCGAGAAGGACGTCGAGCAGATCCGTCGTGCTCGCAAGATCCACGAGATCGCGACCATCGAGCAGGCCAACGAGGTCAAGGCCCAGCTCGAGGGCGTCAAGGTCCGTCTGGCCGTCCGCTCCGGCGACGCCGGTCGTCTCTTCGGTTCCGTCACCCCGGCTGACGTCGCTTCGGCGATCTCGGCCGCCGGTGGTCCGAAGATCGACAAGCGTCGTGTCGAGCTCGGCGCGCCGATCAAGACGCTGGGCGCCCACGCGACGTCCGTGCGTCTGCACCCCGAGGTTGCCGCTCAGGTCAACATCGAGGTCGTCTCCGCCTAAGCACTGCGCTTGGCAGAGCTGAAGCAAACATTGGGCCGCACCCTCTGGGTGCGGCCCAACGCGTTTCTCGGACGTGCGGCCCTACGAATGCCGTGTTTCACGGGAGGCGCTGTTTCACGTGAAACAGCGCCTCCCGGATCAGCGAGTGGCGCCGGTGACGATCCAGTGTCCGGAGCGCGTACGCACCCCCAGGGTCACCATGCGGACCGTCATCATCAGCGTCATCGCTCCCCAGACGGCGGTCAGCCCGCCGCCGAAGGTGGGGACGAGCAGTGCCACCGGAGCGAAGACCGCCAGCGTGGCCAGCATCGCCCAGGCCAGATACGGGCCGTCGCCCGCGCCCATCAGCACGCCGTCGAGGACGTAGACGATGCCGCAGACCGGCTGAGAGATGGCCACCACCACGAGTGCGGGCAGAGCGGCGTCCTGGACGGCTGAGTCGCTGGTGAAGAGCGGGATGAACAGCGGCCGGGCCAGGACGACCAGCACGCCGAGCAGGATCCCTGAGCCGATGCCCCACTGCACCATGCGGCGGCAGACGTCGCGCGCACCCTGGGAATCGTTCGCGCCCAGATAGCGGCCGATGATCGCCTGACCGGCGATGGCGATGGCGTCGAGAGCGAAGGCCAGCAGGCTCCACAGGGACAGAATGATCTGGTGGGCGGCCACATCGGCGTCACCGAGGCGTGCGGCCACCGCGGTCGCGATCATCAGGATCGCCCGCAGCGAGAGCGTACGGACGAGAAGCGGTGCGCCTGCTTGCGCGCAGGCTCTGATGCCGGCCGCGTCGGGGCGCAGTGAGGCGCCGTGGCGTCTGGCTCCGCGTACGACGACGAAGAGGTACACGGCGGCCATGGCCCACTGGGCGATGACGGTGCCCCAGGCGGATCCTGCGATACCCAGACCGGCGCCGTAGACGAGGCCGACGTTGAGAACGCCGTTGGCGACGAAGCCGCCGATCGCCACGTACAGCGGGGTCTTTGTGTCCTGCAGCCCGCGCAGGACACCGGTGGAGGCGAGCACGATGAGCATGGCGGGGATGCCGAGCGAGGAGATGCGGAGGTACGTGATCGCGTACGGGGCCGCGGTGTCCGATGCGCCGAAGAGCTCCACGAGCGCGGGTGCGGTGGGCAGGACCACGGCGATGACGGCGGCCCCGAGCAGGGTGGCGAGCCAGATGCCGTCCATGCCTTGGCGGATGGCGGACTGGAGATCTCCGGCGCCCACCCGGCGGGCGACGGCGGCCGTGGTCGCGTAGGCGAGGAAGACGAAGACGCTCACGGCGGTCATGAGGAGTGCCGAGGCGACGCCGAGACCGGCCAGTTGTGCGGTGCCGAGGTGGCCCACGATGGCACTGTCGGCCATCACGAAAAGAGGCTCGGCGACGAGTGCGCCGAAGGCGGGAACGGCGAGTGCGATGATCTCTCGGTCATGCTGTCGCCGAGCGGCCTTGGTCGCCGCGGGAGCCTGTGTCATGGACACCAATCTAATCTTCCACAGGTAAGAGATGCAACGCTCGAAAGACCCTTACTAGGTCTCGAGTGGGACACTCTTCGAAACGCCGTTTGGCACGATCTTGGTCCGACTGGGGAAGTTTTTCTTCTGCACAGCCGGTGGATGGGAAAGTGCCAGGTCAGAGGCTATTTGCGAAGAAGGCTGAGTGCTTGTTCACAGGCCTGTCCACCGAGCCGTACACAGGTTTGGCGGGGTTCTCCACAGCAACGCGCCCGTCATCCACACCGCCTGTGGATAACCAGATTGGCTGACGGTGGCCGCGGGCCTACCGTGGTGCGGCGCCCCCCTCGTGATCTGACCTCGGAAAGCCTGTAAAACCGACGCGTCAGAACCGGAGTTGGGCCGCTCATTTGTCAGTGTCGTGCCGTAAGAAAGAAGGGCACGGCGAGGTCCGCTCGGCGGACGTGAGGGAGGTGGCCCGGTGAGTATTTCCGAGCCCTTGGACGACCCCTGGGCCGACAGCGGTCCCAGTGACCGTCTGCCAGCCTCCCGGCAGCGCCGCGACGGCGGCCGAGGCCGTGACGAGCAGCACGATCGCGGCCGTGAAGGCGGCGGCTGGGACGGCGGTGGCACCGCCTTCGAGCGCGTACCGCCGCAGGATCTAGACGCCGAGCAGTCCGTGCTCGGCGGCATGCTGCTCTCCAAGGACGCCATCGCCGATGTCGTCGAGGTGCTCAAGGGCCACGACTTCTACCGGCCCGCGCACGAGACGATCTACACGGCGATCCTCGACCTGTACGCCAAGGGCGAGCCGGCCGACCCGATCACCGCGGCGGCCGAGCTCACCAAGCGCGGCGAGATCACCAAGGTCGGCGGGGCCTCTTATCTGCACACGCTGGTGCAGACGGTGCCGACGGCGGCGAACGCCGAGTACTACGCGGAGATCGTCCACGAGCGGGCGGTCCTGCGTCGCCTCGTCGAGGCGGGTACGCGCATCACACAGATGGGATACGCGGCCGACGGCGACGTCGACGAGATCGTCAACAGCGCCCAGGCCGAGATCTACGCGGTCACCGAGCAGCGCACCAGCGAGGACTATCTGCCGCTCGGCGACATCATGGAGGGCGCGCTCGACGAGATCGAGGCGATCGGTTCGCGCAGCGGCGAGATGACCGGTGTGCCGACGGGCTTCACCGACTTCGACTCGCTGACGAACGGCCTGCACCCCGGCCAGATGATCGTCATCGCCGCGCGTCCCGCCATGGGTAAGTCGACGCTGGCGCTCGACTTCGCGCGCGCCGCGTCCATCAAGCACAACCTGCCCAGCGTCATCTTCTCCCTGGAAATGGGGCGCAACGAGATCGCGATGCGTCTGCTGTCCGCGGAGGCGCGGGTGGCGCTGCACCACATGCGCTCCGGCACGATGACGGACGAGGACTGGACGCGGCTCGCGCGTCGGATGCCCGAGGTCTCCGCGGCTCCGCTTTACATCGACGACTCCCCGAACCTGTCGATGATGGAGATCCGCGCCAAGTGCCGCCGCCTCAAGCAGCGCGCGGACATCAAGATGGTGATCATCGACTATCTGCAGCTGATGCAGTCCGGTGGTTCCAAGCGTGCCGAGAGCCGCCAGCAGGAAGTCTCGGACATGTCGCGAAACCTGAAGCTGCTCGCCAAGGAGCTGGAGGTCCCGGTCATCGCGCTCTCGCAGCTGAACCGTGGCCCCGAGCAGCGCACGGACAAGAAGCCCCAGGTATCCGACCTGCGTGAATCCGGCTCGATCGAGCAGGACGCGGACATGGTGATCCTGCTGCACCGCGAGGACGCGTACGAGAAGGAGTCACCGCGCGCGGGCGAGGCGGACATCATCGTGGGCAAGCACCGTAACGGCCCGACGGCGACGATCACGGTCGCCTTCCAGGGTCACTACTCGCGCTTCGTGGACATGGCGCAGACATAGCAGGGGCATCGCCCGGGTCGGGGGTACAGCGGGGGTAGATCGGGGGTACGTCATGGACGGCCCCGGGGCGTCGGTACCCGGCCCTTCTTGGGATCGAGCCCCCGTGCGGCGGCTTGCCCGGTCTGCCTGCGGGCTCGATAGGCCGAGGCTTTTACGCGATTGCCGCAACTCTCCATGCCGCACCAGGTGCGACGTGCGCCTCGGGAGCGGTCCAGGTAGAGGCGCGTGCAGCCCGCACGTCCGCACTCCTTCAAGCACGTGTGCAGGTCGGCCAGCATGCCGATCCCGCTGCGCGCGACGTGGGCCTGCGCCGCGCGGACATCCCCTGACAGAAGCAGGCCGTCGTCGCTGAGTTCGACCGTGGGCACCGGCCCGGCAGCGGCCTCGTTGACGGTATCCAGGGCGGCCGACGTGAATCGACGTTTCCGCATGCGGTCGAGCGCCAGTTGATAGATCGCCTCACGGAGCTCCACCACTGCTGTGAAGGCCGCGGCGTCGACGGTCACCTGGTCGGGCAACTCGTCGCATGCGTGGACCCACTCCTCCAGATCGGCGGGGGTCATCAGCAGATCGACAGGCTCGTCCCGACGGGACTCCACGGTGCCGACGAGGTCCAGAGCCGGGTTGCCACTCACGAATGCGAACTTCACGTCACCATCTTGACCGGTGACGGAAGGTGGCGCAATGATCGTCACCGGTTTAACCGGTGACGCGACGGGTCGGCGGTGACGTGAAGGACCGGTAGCGCGTCCGACGACCATGATCAGGAGACTGGATGCCCGAGGTACGCCACATCGAGGCCGTCGTTTTCGACGTCCTCGGAACGATGGTCGACGAACCAACTGGACTGCGGGCGGCGATTCGCGACGCGGCACCCGCGTCCGACGACCGGGCCGCCGATGCGTTCGACGACGCTTCGGTCGACCACCTGCTCACCGTCTGGCAGGAGCATGTTGCGTTCGAGCAGCAACGTATCGAGGAGGGAAGCCGGGCGTACGCCAACACCGAGGTCATCGACCGCGAGGCGGCCCACCGCGTGGCGGACCGTATCGGGCTCACCGACCCGGCGGTCGTCGAGCGTCTGGCTACGGCGGGTCAGCGCCTCGAGCCCTGGGGCGACTCCCTCGCGGGACTCAGGCGCATCGCCCGGCGATTCCCGGTCCTTGCGCTCTCCCACGCGAGCCGCGCGGCTCTGCTCCGTCTCAACGCAGACGCCGGGCTGCGCTGGCATCAGGTCCTGTCCGCCGAGGATGCCCGGGCCTACAAGCCCGCGCCGGAGGTCTACCGCCTCGCGCTGGACGCGGCAGGATGCCGGGCAGAGCGTGTGCTGATGGTCGCCGCCCACGCCTGGGACCTTCGCGGAGCTCAGGCGGTGGGAATGCGCACTGCCTATGTCCAGCGACCGGGGGGAGATCCTCCGAGGTCCTCTGACACCTTCGATTGGCGGTCCGACAGCTTGGACGAGTTGGCGACCGTGCTGACAGCGGCGTAAGAGCCACGGGTACGCGTTCCGCGTAGCGCGGTCGGCGGAATTCGCTCGACGCGTGGCTTCTTCGCGGGTGGACTGGGGTCATGACATCACCCCGTGAAGAGCTGTTGCCCACTACCCGCCGAGCCCTGCTGCACCGAGTCGCCACCGCTCAGGCGGAGGGGCGGGCCCCCTCGCTCGTCGCCTCGGTGCTCAGGGACGGGGAGTTGGTGTGGACAGAGGGGCGCACCTGTGTCGAGGGGCACGCACCGGACGAGAACGTTCAGTACCGCATCGGCTCGATCACCAAGACCTTCACCGCCGTACTGGTGATGCGACTGCGCGACGAGGGCGTCCTCGACCTCGCCGATCCTCTGGAGAAGCACCTTCCGGGCACGGCCGCGGGGGACGTCACCATCGCGGAACTCCTCGCGCACACCAGTGGACTGGCAGCGGAGACTCCCGGGGAGTGGTGGGAGCGTACGCCCGCGTCGCAGCGCCCCGAGCTCGGTGACGTACTCGGTGAGCAGCCCTTCAAGCACCCCACCGGTCGTCGCTTCCACTACTCCAACCCCGGCTATACGTTGCTCGGTTCGCTGATCGAGGTGCTGCGGGGCGACTCGTGGGAAGCCGTGCTGCGCCGCGAGATCCTGGAGCCGCTGGGCCTGGACCGCACGAGTGCGCAGCCGCAGGCGCCGCACGCGGGTGGCTGGGCAGTCCATCCGTGGGCGGACGTGATGATGCCCGAACCGGCAGAGGACCTGGGCCTGATGGCTCCGGCCGGGCAGCTGTGGTCCACGACGTCGGATCTGGCGCGCTTCGCCGCCTTCCTCCTGGAGGGCGACGATCGGGTTCTGTCCGCGGATTCGGTACGGGAGATGCGGGCGCCGGCGTCGCCGCTGCAACCGGGGGACTGGAATGTGACGTATGGCCTGGGGGTGCAGCTGATCCGTGGCGACGGGGGAACCCTCGTCGGGCACGGGGGCTCGTTGCCGGGCTTCATGGCCGGGCTGTGGGCGAGCGAGGAGGACGGCCTGGTCGCCGTCACACTGACCAACTGCACCTCCGGACCTGCCGTGACGGCGTTGGCCTTCGACCTGCTGAAGATCGTGGCCGAGGCCGAGCCGCGCATCCCCGAGGCGTGGCGGCCCCTGCCCGAGCTTGACGAGGCTCTGCTGGAGCTTGCGGGGCCCTGGTACTGGGGGACGAACACCTTCGTGCTGCGGCCGCAGGCCGGCGAGGCGGTCGAGTTGTCGCCCCTCACGGGGGGTGGCCGCGGGTCGCGGTTCCGGCCGAACGGTGACGGTACGTGGACCGGGCTCGACGGCTACTTCGCCGGGGAGGTCCTGCGGGCGGTGCGGCGGCCCGATGGGGCGGTGAGCCATCTCGACCTGGGGTCGTTCTTCTTCACACGGGAACCGTACGACGCGGGCACTCCCGTGCCGGGTGGGGTGGACCCGGAGGGTTGGCGCGGGCTTTCCCTCTGAACGTCCTTGAGGATCTGGTGGGGCGTCGTGTTTCACGTGAAACACGACGCCCCACCAGTACGAGATAGACGCCTCACCAGTACGAGATAACCGGTGCGAGGTACGGCACGTCGACTGCAGGTTCAGAGCTGCAGCTTGAAGCCCACATGTGATGCCGTGAACCCGAGCCGCTCATAGAAGCGGTGGGCATCGGTGCGGGAGGCGTCGGACGTCAGCTGCACCAACTGGCAGTTCTGGCGCCGGGATTCATCGACGGCCCACTCGATGAATCGGGTACCGAGGCCGCTGCCGCGCTCCTCGGCGTGAATGCGTACGCCCTCGATGATCGACCGGGTCGCCCCCTTCCGGGACAGGCCCGGAACGATCGTGAGCTGGAGCGTGCCTACGACGCGTCCCTCGCGTACGGCGACGACCACGTGCTGGTTCGGGTCGTCGGCCAGCCGCTCGTACGCGGTGAGGTACGGGGTGAGGTCGTCCGGCGACTCGCGCGTGCTGCCCAGGGGGTCGTCGGCGAGCATCTCCACGATGGCGGGGATGTCATCGGCGATCGCCGGGCGTATCTCAAGATCTCCCATGAGGGCAGCCTATGCAGCCGCCCGCTTCCGGGGCAGGCCACTGCGCCCACAGCAGTCCTAAGCCGGTACGCGCACTGCTTCCACGGCCCTGACCAGCGGTGTCAGCTCCGGGTTCAGCGCCGCTTCGTCGAGCGCCTCGCGCAGTGCGGCGTCATTGGTGGGGCGGGCCTCGGCGAGGAGAGCGGCGCCCGACTCGCTGACGTCCGTGTAGATGCCGCGGCGATCGGTGGGGCACAGGTAGCGGGAGAGCAGCCCACGGTCCTCGAGCCGGGTGACCAGGCGCGTGGTGGCGCTCTGGCTGAGGACGACGGCGTCGGCGACCTGCTTCATCTGCAGATGGCCGCCCTCCCCGTCGTGCTGGCGGCTGAGGACATCGAGCAGGGAGTACTCGCGCACGCTCAGGTCGTGCTGGGCCTGTAGAGCGCGCTCGATGTGGGTCTCGATCTTCCCGTGGAGCAGGGAGAGCGCGCACCAGCCCTGCGCAAGGGCGGTCAGTGCGGGGTCCGTCGCTGTCATGGCTCTTGTTCCTCCGTCCCGGAGCGGCTGAGAACCAGGATAGTCCACCGATGCAATATCCAGCGTTTGCAAGTAACCCGCGTCTGCAACTATTGTGGACGCAAGCTAAGCGCACCTGCAACCGTCTGGAAGGTAGAACCATGCCTCTCGCGCTACTGGCCCTCGCGATCGGGGCCTTCGGAATCGGGACCACAGAGTTCGTGATCATGGGACTGCTCCCTGAGGTCGCGGGTGACTTCGGCGTCTCCATCCCCACAGCCGGTCTCCTCGTGACCGGCTACGCACTCGGCGTCGTACTCGGCGCTCCCCTGATGACGGTGCTCGGCACCCGCATCTCGCGCAAGCGAATGCTGATGCTGCTCATGGGCCTGTTCATCGCGGGCAACCTGCTCTCCGCCGTGGCGCCGGTCTTCGGCGTCATGCTGGCGGGCCGAGTCGTCGCCTCACTCGCCCACGGTGCCTTCTTCGGCATCGGATCGGTCGTCGCGGCCGAACTGGTCGCACCGGAGAAGAAGGCCGGGGCCATCGCCATGATGTTCACGGGCCTGACCGTGGCCAACGTGGTCGGCGTGCCGCTCGGCACGCTCGTCGGGCAGACACTCGGCTGGCGCATCACCTTCGCCATCGTCGCGGGGCTCGGCGTCATCGGCCTGGCCGGTATCGCCAAACTCGTGCCGGACCTGCCCAAGCCCGAGGGCGTACGGCTGCGCCATGAGCTGGCCGCGTTCCGCAACGTGCAGGTGCTGCTGGCCATGGCGATGACGATCCTCGGCTTCGGCGGTGTCTTCGCGGCCGTCACCTACCTCGCGCCGATGATGACGGACGTCGCCGGCTACGCGGACTCCTCCGTGACCTGGCTTCTCGTCCTCTTCGGCCTCGGCATGGTCGCGGGCAACCTGATCGGCGGAAAGTTCGCCGACCGCGCCCTGATGCCGCTGCTCTACATCTCGCTGAGCGCGCTGGCCGTCGTGCTCGCCCTCTTCACCCTCACCGCGCACAACAAGATCGCGGCAGCCGTGACCATCGCACTGATCGGCGCCCTGGGCTTCGCCACCGTGCCTCCGCTGCAGAAGCGGGTGCTCGACCAGGCCTCCGGCGCGCCCACGCTCGCCTCGGCCATGAACATCGGCGCCTTCAACCTCGGCAACGCGCTCTCGGCCTGGCTCGGCGGCCTCGTGATCTCCGCGGGCCTCGGCTACACCGCCCCGAACTGGGTGGGCGCGGTACTTGCGGGCTCCGCGCTCGTCCTGGCCGTCGTATCGGCCACCTTGGAGCGCCGCTCGGCCGCTCCCCGCCTGGTCGTCGCGGGCACGGTCCCCGTCGAGCAGGCGACGCCCGTCCACCACTGACCCCGCCCCCGTACGAACCACCGGCACAAGCACTACCGCACAAGGAGACCCCCATGAGCACCACCACCCCCGCCGTCGCCCCGCTCACCACGCAGGACGCAGAGGCACTCGTCACCGCGGCCCGCCGTGCGGCCGAAGCCGCCGATGTCACGGTCAGCGTCACCGTCCTGGACGCGGGCGGCCACCTGCTGGCCTTCCGGCGCGACGACCGGGCCGTACTGATCTCCGGCGAGACCAGCACCCGCAAGGCGTACACGGCGCTTCAGCTCAACGCCCCGACCGCCGACCTCGTCGACCTGGTCAAGCCCGACGGTCCCTTCCACACCCTGCCCACCGCCCTCGACCGTCCGCTGCTCTTCATCGCGGGCGGTGTCCCGGTCCACCGCGACGGGCGTCTGATCGGTGCCATCGGTGTCGGCGGCGGGGCACCCGAGCAGGACCACGGCTTCGCCACGGCGGCCGTGGAGGCCCTCGCGTAGTACGCCTCCGCGCGAGGGGCAGTACGCCACCACGCGAGGACATGACGAAGGCCCGCCCTCAAGCGCCCGGAATCATCCGGAGCTTGAGGGCGGGCCTCTGTGCGCGGTCAGCCGGCCGCGACCGTCAGCGGTGCGAAACGACGGGTCCAGTCGCCGGGTAGCTCGGGGACGCCGTACGTCATCACGGCGTTGAAGGCGACGGGCGCGAGGCCGCGTTCCTTCACCCAGGCGAGCAGCTCTTCATGGCGTACGTCGATGTCGGTGCGCAGCGGCCGGTCCGAGCCCGCGGCGAGCGAGGCGATCAGGGCTTGTGCCGTCTCCGTGTCCCGGGCGATCAGAGGGCCGATGACATGGGTCTCCATGTTCGGCCAGGCACCCGCGTAGCCGGTGATCGTGCCGTCAGCCTCCGCGACCCTCAGCTGGTCGACGAAGGCAGGAAGCCGGGTGAGTACGTGCGTGCGGTCGAGGCCGAAGACCTCGGTGTCGAGACGGACGAGGGCGGGCAGGTCCTCCGCGGTCGCAGGCCGGGTGGCGACATCCGGCAGTGGGCCTCCGGGGATGAACGTGCCGCGGACCATCTCGGCGCGACCGGTGGTCTTGAATCCGAGCTGCTCGTACAGAGGGCGGCCGTTGGGCGTCGCGTGGAGGGTGAGCGGGGTGGTGCCCGCACCCTCGACGACGTACCGCATCAGTCGGCGCCCGAGGCCCTTGCGGGCGTGGCGCTCGGCGACGAGAACCATGCCGATCGCTCCGAGGCCGGGGCGCTCCTGAGGTCCGTATTGGGTCACTACGCAGGCGGCGATGAGGCCGTCGCCGTCCGGGTCGTCGATGCCGTAGCCCGTTCCGGCCGAGAGCAGTAGCCCCCATTTGTGGTCCTCGCGTGGCCAGCCACGATCCTGAGACAGGTCGGCGCAGGCGGTGAGGTCACGGAGGGTCAGCCGGCGGATGGGCAGTGCGGAGAGGGAAGGTGTCGACACTCGGGTCAGGCTGTCTGACGCATGTCCTCGGCGTCCACCGGTTTGTGGGCAGAAGCACGTGGATTTTGGCCACGTCGCTTCCGGCCACGGCGGGTCAGGCCCCAGGGCTTGAGTACCGAGATGACTGTCATGAAGAGGTACGCGCTCAGGGAGACGATGGGGCCGGCGATCAGGCCGGTCGGGTCCGCCATCGGATGGCCCGCGGACACGGTGGCCACGGTGTCGTTGATGCCCGGACGCAGCGCGAAGGCCGACGCGGCGGTGGTGGCCAGGGTCAGCCAGAATTTCGTATAGACCCAGCGGTGCTTGGCGAGCCCCCAAGGAGTTCCGAGGGACAGCAGTAGACCGCTCAGCAGCGTGAGCAGGGCGAGCGGGAGCACCAGCCAGTCCGCGAAGAGCTTCATGGACCGGGCGGCGGCTTCGATGGTCGAAGCGGAGTCCGTGGTGATGGCCGCGAGGGCGAGCGCGAGCAGGCCGAGCGTGAGCCCGAGCCAGCCCGCGGCGGCGGTGACATGGACGACGAGGGTGGCCCGGCGAGCGGGGCGGCTTAGTTTCACGTGAAACACGGTGCCGGGAGCGGCGGCCGAAGGCGTCTGACAGCGGGAGTAGCCGTGGGTACTAGCCTCGGCGTACATGGCACGCCTTCACCTCTTCGATCTGGACGGAACGCTGCTGCACGGCACGGCAGCCCCCGTGGAGATCTCGCGACAGCTCGGCCTCGAAGCAGAGATCGCCGAGCTGGAACGGGACTTCGTGGCGGGGCGGATCGACTCGCCCCAGTACGCGGTGCGTGTGCACGCTCTGTGGAAGGACCTCACGGACGTACAGGTCACAGCAGCTTTCGAGGGGGCTCCGTGGCTGAGGGGGATCAGGGAGACCTGGGCCGAGATCCGGCAGGTCGGGGACTACTGCGCGGTGATCTCGCTGTCGCCGTCGTTCTTCGTGGAGCGGCTGCTCGGCTGGGGCGCGCATGCCGCGCACGGGTCGCGTTTCCCCTCCGTGCCGTTCACGGAGCCCGTGAACCCGACGGGCATCCTCAACGCGGCGGACAAGGTGAAGATCGCGCAACGGATCTGTGAAGAGTTCGGGGTCGCGCGGTCCGATTGCGTCGCTTATGGCGACTCGCTCTCGGACCTGGATCTGTTCGGGGCCGTTCCTGTTTCGGTCGCCGTCAATGCGGATCAGCGGCTGGTTGGGCTCGCCACCCACTCTTATGTCGGGCGGGATCTGCGGAAGGCGTATGAATTGGTGCGCGGCGCCGGGTAATTGGGTCAATTGACAGGCGTCGGGCGCTGAATTCCTGGTGAAGCACGGCAGGACTTGTGTGCCGGACGGCTGCCGGTATGGTCGAGTCCGGTTTGGGCCGGGTGCATCTCAGCGCACCCCTGGGGGCACGGGCGGAGGTTGACGGAGCCTAACGGGGCGAAGAGATCGAAGACCTGAACTTTCCGTTATGCGACCGGCGTGACGGTGGGGGATGGGACGCTGCGGGGAGATGACTGCGGGCAATGTCACATTTGCCACCTACTTGTCCGTAGGGTCCGGTAATTCGAGGTTCAATGTGGCCACATTGGCTACCGAGGCGGAGCGAGGAAAGTAAGCGGCTTCCTTCAGGGAAGTGCACGGACCGACTGAGAGATGTTCGAGGCGAGGCACAGCATGGACGCTCCGACCACCACGTCGACGGGCAACGGCACTTCCGGCGACAGCGGCGGTGGAGGCGGCTGGTTCACTCCACGCAAGGCGCCGAAGCCGTCGGAGGGCGGCGAGGCGGCACGGCCCGAAGGCGGTGAGCCCGAGACGGCCGAGGGGCGCCGGGTGTCCGCCATACGTCCACTGGGCAGGTCCGGCGCGGCCGCACCCACGTCCGCTCAGGAACACCCCGAGCCGGAACCCGATGACGCGGCCGAGGAGCGAATACCGGCCGCCCGGGGGGCAGCAGACGCCCGGGCGGCAGCAGAACCCGCGCCCGCTCCGAACGCTGCGCAGAGCGCCACTCAGGCCCTCACAACACATCCCGAGCCGCGCTCCGAGCGCGTACCGGAACCACGGCAGCAGTTCACTCAGGGGCATCCGGTCCCGCAGAGTCAGCCCGAACCGCAACAGCAGTCCGGCCTCCAGAGGCAGCCTGTCCCGCAGCCGCAGCCGCAGCCGCAGCCGCAGCCGCAGCCGCAGCCGCAGGAGCAGACGCGGCCCGAGCCGAAGTTCTCCCCCAACGGCTCCCCCGACGCGGTCCGCGTCCAGCGCACGATGGCTGAAATAGCCCCCGTCGCCGACAAGGTGACCTCGTACTTCTACGCGCTGCTCTTCACCCGGCACCCCGATCTGCGCCCCCTGTTCCCCGCTTCGATGGACACCCAGCGTGACCGGCTGCTCAAGGCGCTGCTGACCGCGGCCGAACACATCGACCACGCCGACGTCCTCACCGCGTATCTGAAGAACCTCGGTCGCGGACACCGCAAGTACGGCACCCGGCCCGAGCACTATCCGGCCGTCGGCGAGTGCCTGATCGGCTCGCTCAGCCGGTACGCGAGCGCGGTCTGGGACGAGGAGACCGAGGCCGCCTGGGTCCGGACGTACACGACGATCTCCCAGATCATGATCGACGCGGCTGCCGCGGATGAACTGCGCGCGCCCGCCTGGTGGTTGGCCGAGGTCGTCTCGCACGATCTCAGGACGCCTGACATCGCTGTCGTCACGGTCCGCCCCGACCAGCCGTATCCCTTCCTGGCAGGCCAGTACACGAGCCTGGAGACGCCGTGGTGGCCGCGGATCTGGCGGCACTACTCCTTCGCGTCGGCACCGCGCTCCGACGGGCTGCTGTCATTCCACGTGAAGGCCGTCCCGGCGGGCTGGGTCTCCAACGCCCTGGTGCACCACGCACGGCCGGGAGACGTCCTGCGCCTTGGCGCGCCCGCCGGTTCGATGACCGTCGACCACACCACCGACAGCGGCTTGCTCTGCCTGGGCGGCGGCACCGGCATCGCCCCCATCAAGGCGCTCGTCGAGGACGTCGCCGAGCACGGCGAACGGCGCCCGGTCGAGGTCTTCTACGGTGCCCGCACCGACCACGACCTGTACGACATCGACACCATGCTGCGCCTCCAGCAGACCCACCCGTGGCTCTCGGTCCGCCCGGTCGTCGACGATCACGCCCAATTCCCGCACGCCGTGCGTGAGTACGGCCCCTGGAACGAGTACGACGCCTACCTCTCGGGCCCGCCCGGCATGATCCGCAGCGGCGTGGACGCACTGCGGGACGTCGGCATCCCGGCCGGCCGGATCCGCCACGACTCCGTGGAAGAACTGGTGACGGCGTCCGACTGAGACGCCGACCAGGAGAGCAGGACAGCCCAGGAGAGCGGGTCAGCCCAGGAGGGCAGGTCAGCCCAGATCAGGGGCGTGCATCGCGCGAACGCCCTCGATGTTGCCGTCCAGATAGTGCCGCAGCGACAGCGGTACGAGATGGACCGAGGCGATCCCGACCCGGGTGAAGGGAACGTGGACGATCTCGTACTCGCCGCAGGGCTCCTCCATCTCGGGGCCGTGTCGCAGTGAGAGGTCCATGGACTCCAGGCGGCAGACGAAGAAGTGCTGCACTTTGACGCCGGTCGCACTGGCGTCCTCGCCGATGTGCTCGATGGTGTCCACGAAGCACGGCACCACATCGGAGATCTTGGCGCCGAGCTCCTCGTGCACCTCTCTATGGAGCGCTTCGACGACGGTCGCGTCCTCCGGCTCCACGCCGCCGCCAGGGGTGAGCCAGTAGGGATCGACGCCGGGTTTGGTTCGCTTGATCAGGACCAGGTCGTCGCCGTCGAGCAAAACGGCGCGTGCGGTGCGCTTGACCACGGGTCGAACGGTCATGGGAGGAATGTGGCCCGGACTGTTCCACGTGAAACATCGTGAACCAGCCGGAGTCCTGCTCAAGCCCAGTCGACGGCAGCGCGCAGCAGCCACTCGTGCGCCCGCGCTATGTGCGGCATCGCGAGTGTGCCGGTGCGTACGGCCAGGAAATATGTGCGCAGCGGGGGCACCGCCGGGTCGAGCAGGGCCACGACCTCGCCACTCTTCAGCGCGGGCGCACACAGATAGCGCGGCAGCACGGCGAGCCCCGCCCCGGCGGAGACGCAGGCGAGCACCGCACGCAGGTCCGGCACAATGACGGCGCCCGATGCGGCCGGACGGGTGTCGAAGACGGCGGCCCAGTAGCGGGCGACCAGCGGCAGCGACTCGTGCACCTCCACCACCGGCAGGTTCTCCAGCGCGGCAGCGCCTTTGCGGCGAAGCCTGCTGAGGCCGACGCTGTCGGCCCAGCGCGGGCCCGCGACCAGGACGTGCTCCTCGTCGCAGAGAGGTGTCGCGGTGAGCAGGGTGCCGCGCGGTCGGGCCGTGGTGATGGCCAGGTCGTGGTGCCCGGCGGAGAGCCCTTCGAGGACCTCCTCCGCGTTGCCGAACGAGGCACGCAGCGCGAAACCCTGTCCGTCCTGCCCGGTCAGCGTGGTGAGAGCGGGTAATGCGCGGGCCGCGGTGAACTCCGGAGGCCCCGCGAGGTGGAGAGTGCGTACCGACGAGTCCTCTTCCAGCCCTGTCTCGGCGATCTCCACGAGGGCGTCGAGATGAGGCGCGGCCTTGTGGGCGAGCTCGTCCCCGATGGTCGTGGGGGTCACGCCGCGCGCCTGGCGCAGGAACAGGGGGCGTCCCAACTGCCGCTCGAGGGTGCGTATCTGCGAGGTCACGGCGGGCTGCGACAGGCCGAGCAGGGCGGCCGCGCGGGTGAAGGAGCCGGCCCGGTGCACGGTCACGAACGTGCGGAGCAGGGCCAGGTCCACGGCGATGCCCTCCCCTCTCGGCCCTCGGGCCGCGCCCAACTATAAATATGTCGATAGGTCTCTGTCGCTACTGTGATTGGACACTGACACAGAGTCAACTAGCCTTGTGCGCGCGGTTCTTCGCGCGCAGAACCGGAACGGTCCGAGCCACGAGGGGGGAGGCTCGGACCGTTCGTTGTACGTAGGTCCGCTACTAGCGGGTACTAGCCGGAAGCGTCCGCACGCCCGCACGCCCCAGGGCCGTCAGTGCGCTGACTCATCCAGCGCGCGCAGCACGTCGGCGACCAGGTCTTCGGTGTCCTCGGACCCGGCGGAGAGGCGGATGAAACCCTCCGCGACGGCGTCACCGCCCCAGCGGCCACGCCGCTCAGCGGTGGAACGCACGCCGCCGAAACTCGTCGCGTCGTCCACCAGGCGCAGCGCGTCGAGGAAGCTGTCGGCGCGCGCGCGTGAGGGCAGCGTGAAGGAGACCACGCACCCGAAGCGCCGCATCTGCTGCGAGGCGATCTTGTACGAGGGGTCGTCCGGAAGGCCGGGATAGCGGAGGCCGGTCACCTCGGCGCGGTCGCCCAGCGCCTGGGCCACGGCCAGGGCGTTGGCGTTCTGGCGCTCGGCGCGCAGCTGGAGCGTGGCGAGCGAGCGGTGCGCGAGCCAGGCCTCCATCGGCCCCGGGATGGCTCCGACGATCTTGCGCCAGCGCCGCACGGACGCGGTCAGCTCCGCGTCGCGGCAGGCGACGTACCCGAGGAGGATGTCGCCGTGGCCGGTGAGCATCTTGGTGCCGCTGGCCACGGAGAAGTCCGCGCCGAGTTCGAGGGGGCGCTGGCCGAGCGGCGTGGCCAGGGTGTTGTCGACCGCCACCAGGGCTCCACGCGCGTGTGCCGCGTCGGCGAGGCGCCGTACGTCGCACACGTCGAGACCCGGGTTCGACGGCGTCTCGATCCACAGCAGCTTGGCGCCGTCCAGGACGTCGAGCTGGGCGTCGCCGCCGGTCGGGGCGGTGCGCACCTCGATGCCGTACGCGGTGAGCTGCTCCCTGACCAGGGGCAGCGCCTGATAGCCGTCGTCCGGCAGGACCACCGCGTCACCGGCGCGCAGCTGCGAGAAGAGCACCGCCGAGATGGCGGCCATCCCGGAGGCGAAGACCAGGGTCTCGACATCGGCACTGCCCTCGCCTGAGCCCTCCCCCGGCGCGTCCCCGCCCGGCGCCTCCCCGCCCGGCGCCTCGAGCTCGCCGATGGCCTGCTCGAGAAGCGTCCAGGTCGGGTTGTCGTCCCGTCCGTAGGTGTACGGCCCGGTGGGATCGCCCGGCAGGTGGAAGTGCGCGGCGAACACCGGGCCGGGAAGGGTCGGCTCGTGTTTCACCGGTTCGGGGAGGCCGGCCCGCACCGCTCTCGTGCCGTCGCCGAGCCCGGTGCCTGTTGTCGCTCCGGTGCCTGCTCCCGCTCCGGTACCTGCGGCTATCGCTGCGGAGTCCGTCATGCCGCCCGCCCTTCCCTTGCTTCTCGTACTGCGTCGAGCAGACCGTCGCTCGCCGCCTCCACCATTCTCAGGCACATCTCGAACCCGTCGTCGTCCCCGTAGTACGGGTCGGGGACGTCCAGGTCGCCCAGGCCCACGGCCACGGGGTCGTACGAGCGCAGCAGCCGCACCTTGTCCGCGTCGGCGGGCGTGGGCGCGAGGCGTCGCAGGGTCCGCAGATGGCCGGAGTCCAGGGCGATCACCAGGTCGAGCCGCGGGAACCAGGAGACCTGGAAACGGCGGGCGATGTGATCGCTCTCATAGCCGGCCGCCGTCAGGACGGAGACGGTGCGCGGATCGGCTCCGTCCCCCTCGTGCCAGCCGTCGGTGCCCGCGCTGTCCACCCGGACGAGCCCGCCGAGCCCGTCCTCGTCGACCCGCGCGCGGAAGACGGACTCGGCCATGGGGGACCGGCAGATGTTGCCGGTGCAGACGAAGCACACGGAGAAGGCCATGGGGCGGGCTCAGTCCTTGTCGTCGGGCAGGACGACGTTCATCGCCCAGGACACGATCGAGATGATCAGGCCGCCCAGTACGGCGGTCCAGAACCCATCGACGTGGAAACTCACGTCGAACTTGTCGGCGAGCCACGAGGTGAGCAGCAGCATCAGGGCATTGACCACGAGCGTGATCAGGCCCAGGGTCAGGATGAACAACGGGAAGGTGAGCACCTTCACGATCGGCTTGACCAGGAAGTTCACCAGGCCGAAGAGCAGCGCGACGACGATCAGCGTGATCGTCTTCTTGCCCGTGCTGTCGCCGGTCAGGGTGATCTTGTCGAGGAGCCACACGGCGACGGCCAGGGCCGCCGCGTTGGCGATCGTCTTGACTACGAAATTCTTCATGGTCTGATCGTTGCAGACGGACGGCCAGAGCGGTCGGTTCGCTAGTCGGGGCAAGGGGCGTACGAGGACGATGAAGGCATTCCGGCTTGATGAACTGGAGACGGAGCGCGCCGCGAACGACGGTGCGTATCTGCAGTTTCTGCGCGAGCGGAACATGTCGGTCGGGCTGTACGCGCTCGATGCCGGGGAGTCCGATCCGCAGCAGCCTCACCAGCAGGACGAGGTGTACATGATCGTCAGCGGCCGGGCGTCGATCACGGTCGGCATGGAGACCACCCAGGTCGCGCGCGGCAGTGTGGTGTACGTGCCGGCCGGGGTCGCCCACAAGTTCCACCACATCAGCGAGGACCTGCGGGTGCTTGTCGTCTTCTCGCCGCCAGAGGGCTGATACGCCGGAGGGCTGACTTCTCGGGGCTGCGACCTCGGGGTTCCCTAGGGGGAGGATCAGGGGAGGGCAAGGGATGCGAGGCCCCCGTTGGGCCCTTCGCCGCCCTAGCATCGAATGCAAGAAGCAGGACAGACGCAGAGAACAGATGCAGAGAGAGGTAAGGACGATGGCAGCGCAGGAGATCTTCTCGGGATTGCCGTGGTGGGTGAAGTGGATCGCGGTGCCGGTCATCGCCCTGGTCGTGTTCGGCGGTCTGATAGCGACCGTTGTGGGATTCGTGGTCGGTCTGTTGTTCAAGGCACTGCTTTTCGTGGCCCTGGTGGGTGGACTCATCTACGTCGTACGGAAGTTCATATCCGGCTCGGCCTCTTCGCGTTGGTGACTTCTCGCAACAGTTCGCTCGGGTGGGGGAAGTTTCCTGGTGCGGCGCCTTAGGCCGGTGGCCACCGGTTAGAGTCCGAAAACCGACGCGGGGCGAGCCCCGCGCGCGGGCGCTCTGCGCTCCCACTCGTGTATCCCCGGCACGGGCGGAACCCCCAAGCGCTTCGGGAGTGAACCTTGGCCACGGTTGACACCACACCCGCCGACATCTCGTCCAACGACCCTCCGTACGAAGCGTCGCCGACCATCACGGCGTCAACTGCTCCCGCGCCCACTCTCATTGGCTCGGTGCAGCGGGCGATGCGGTTGCTGGAAGCGGCCTCCGCGCATCAGGAGGGGGCGCCGGCCAAGCAGTTGGCCCGGGAGGCCGGGCTCGCGCTGCCCACGGCGTATCACCTGCTGCGCACGCTGACGCACGAGGGATATCTGTCCCGGGACAAGGGCGTGTTCGTGCTCGGCGAGGCGGCCGAGCGGCTGAGTGCGAGCGGGGCGCAGCAGAATCGTCGCGGCATGATCGGTGAGGCCCTGGAGCACTGGCGCGACGCCATCGGCGTACCGGTGTATTTCGCCGTGTACCGCGAGGGTGAGATCGAGGTCCTGGCCGTCGCGGACACGCCCGGGAATCCGGCTGTCGAGGAGTGGGCCGACTTTCGCGAGACGGGACACGCCCATGCGATCGGGCAGTGTCTGCTCGCCCAACTCGACGACGAACAACGCCAGGACCACATCTCCCGATATCCGGTGCAGTCGCTCACTCGGTACTCGGTCCGTGACGACCGGAGTCTCCTGCGCCGACTGGACGGAATGGCCCGGATGAAGCCGGTGATCGAGCGCCAGGAGTACGCGCTGGGAACGGTCTGCGCCGCGATTCCGATCACAGCGGGTAACACTGCGGCGACGATGGCGATTTCCGTTCCGGCCTATCAAGCGGATCGGCTGCTGCCCGCAGCCCAGCGTTTGCAGCAAGAGATCGGGAGGCTACTAGGGACACTTGCTTTCTCTATCAGCATCTGAAAACTCACTCCTTGTGATCTGATGTGCACGTTAAGCAAGATGCCATGAGTGTCAGGGAGTTGGTTCCTGGCCAGTCGAGCTTTAGCGACGGGGTAGGCGGGCGATGCGAGAGTCGGTCCAGGCAGAGGTCATGATGAGCTTCCTCGTTTCGGAGGAGCTGTCGTTTCGCATCCCGGTGGAGCTGCGTTACGAGACCGGCGATCCCTACGCCGTCCGGCTGACCTTCCACCTCCCCGGCGACGCCCCCGTGACCTGGGCCTTCGGGCGGGAGTTGCTGGTCGACGGGGTGGGTGAGGCGTGCGGCGAAGGTGATGTGCACATCGAGCCCACCGATCCCGAGCTGCTCGACGAGGTGCTCATCAGGCTTCAGGTCGGTGCGGACCAGGCGCTGTTCCGGGTGGGCATCCCGCCGCTGCTCGCCTTCCTGGACCGTACGGACAAGCTGGTGCCGCTGGGGCAGGAGCGGGCACTCGCCGACTTCGAGACGCACCTGGACGAAGCTCTTGACCGGATCCTCGCCGAGGAGCAGAGCGCGGGTTGACCTCGCGGAACCGATGAGCGAATCCACGCGGCATTTTGGTGCATTTCGCGGCATCGGCGGTGCGGCGTAACGGCGGCGCAGCGTAACGGCGGCGCGGGATATCGGCGGCTCGAGGCATCGGCGGCTCAGGCCTTGCGGCGTCGGCCCTTTCCGCCGCGGGTCTGCTTGGCGGCCGGGGTGGCACCGCTTCCCGGTCGGCCCGCGTCGCCCGGGTGCGCCGTGCTCCCGGCCCCCGCCCCGCCCGCAGAGGTCGAACGGTCGGCCGAGACCACCAGGGCCGCGAGTGCGGTCGTCACCGGTACCGAGGCGACCAGGCCGATCGAGCCGACCAGGGTGCGCACGATCTCCTCGGCCACCAGTTCGCTGTTGGCCACCGTGCCCACGCTGCTCTGCGCGATCGAGAAGAGCAGCAGCAGGGGCAGCGCGGCGCCCGCGTAGGCCAGGACCAGGGTGTTGACGACCGAGGCGATGTGATCGCGGCCGATGCGGATGGCCGCGCCGTACAGACCGCGCCAGCCCATCGTGGGGTTGGCCTGGTGCAGTTCCCAGACCGCGGACGTCTGCGTCACCGTCACGTCGTCGAGCACGCCGAGCGAGCCGATGATGACGCCGGCGAGGAGCAGACCGCTCATGTCGATGGACGGGTACAGGCCGTGGATCAGGCCGGTGTTGTCGTCCGTGTTGCCGCTCAGCGACGCCCAGCCGATGAAGAGCGAGCCGAGGAGCCCGATGAGGAGCAGAGAGATCAGCGTGCCGAGGACCGCCACCGACGTACGTGCCGTGAGGCCGTGGCACAGGTAGAGCGCGATCAGCATGATGGCGCTGGCCCCGATCACCGCCACGACCAGCGGATTCGAGCCCTGCAGGATCGCGGGCAGGATGAAGAACGTCAGGACCAGGAAGCTCAACGCCAGGGCGATGAGGGCCATGAGGCCGCGCAGCCGTCCCACCACGACGACGGCGAGCGCGAAGATCCCGGCGAGCAGCGCCATGGGGAACTTCCGGTTCACATCGGTGACCGAGTACTGCAACGCCTCGGGGGCCGTGGGCTCATAGGCGACCACCACCTTCTGGTCCTGGCGCAACTGCCGCGGTGAATCGGGCTGGACGATCTCGGTGAAGGTGCGGCCCTTGTCCTTGCCGCTGGTCACCTCGATCGTCGCCTTCTTGCAGACGCCCTTCGCGCGGGACTCCGCAGACTGCCCCTCGGCCGTGGAGGTGTCGCCGTTGGGCGGGGTCTGCGAGGCGTTCACGTCCTTGCAGGGGAGCTCCTGGAGCTTCGACACCTCGCCCGACTGGGTCTGCCGGTCGAAGCCGACTCCGGTGCGCTCATGGGCCGGCGCACCACCGGGCCAGAACACCGCGAGCCCCACGACGACCGCCGTGGCGAAAGGAATCAGCACGGCGGCGATGACCTTGCGCAGATGCTTGGAGACGGGCGCGGCCGGACCGTGGCTGTGGGAGTGGCCGTGCGGGTCCGGCGGCACGTTCGGGGCGGGCGGCTGGGACGGCGGCTCAGTGGTGGTCACTGCCCGATCATCGCAAGAACGGAGAGGGCCCTCTGTTCAGCGCGCCCGACAGGGCGCTAGCGTGGAGGCACCTTTGCAATCGCGGGAGCTCGGAGCACCGGGCTGAGAGGGCGCTGACCTCCGTACGAAGCGGCACAAAAAGTGCACGAGCCGTACGGAATTCGCTGCGTCGACCGCCGAACCTGTTACCGGGTAATGCCGGCGTAGGGAGTAGGTCTCATGACCACATCGGACGCACGCACGCCTGCCTCGACGCAGAACCAGAGCGACGAGGCCGGGAAGTCCATCGGCTGGCACAAGGCGTATGTCGAGGGCTCGCGCCCCGACCTGCGGGTGCCGGTCCGCCAGGTGCACCTCACCAACGGCAAGGCCGTGACCCTGTACGACACTTCGGGGCCGTACACCGACGAGTCCATCGACACCGACGTCCGCAGGGGTCTCGCGCCGCTGCGCGAGAACTGGATCATCGCCCGCGGCGACACCGAGGAGTACACGGGCCGCCCGCCACGTCCCGAGGACGACGGCATCAAGCACACCTCGCCGCGCGGAGGCCTGAAGAACCTCGACGCGGTCTTCCCCGGCCGCCCCCGCCAGCCGCGCCGGGGCCGCGAAGGACAGGCGGTGACGCAGCTCGCGTACGCCCGCCGGGGCGAGATCACGCCCGAGATGGAGTTCATCGGGATCCGCGAGAACCTCGACCCCGAGGTCGTGCGGGCGGAGGTCGCCGCGGGCCGCGCGGTCATCCCCGCCAACGTCAACCACCCGGAGATCGAGCCGATGATCATCGGCAAGAGGTTCCTGGTGAAGGTCAACGCCAACATCGGCAACTCCGCGGTCACCTCCTCCATCGAGGAGGAGGTGGACAAGATGACCTGGGCGACCAAGTGGGGCGCCGACACGGTCATGGACCTGTCCACCGGGCGCAACATCCACACCACCCGCGAGTGGGTCCTGCGCAACTCCCCCGTCCCCATCGGCACCGTGCCGCTCTACCAGGCCCTGGAGAAGGTAGACGGCCAGGCCGAGGCGCTGACCTGGGAGATCTACAAGGACACGGTCATCGAGCAGGCCGAGCAGGGCGTGGACTACATGACGGTGCACGCGGGCGTGCGCCTTCCGTACGTCCCGCTGACCGCCAACCGCAAGACCGGCATCGTCTCGCGCGGCGGCTCGATCATGGCGGCCTGGTGCCTCGCGCACCACAAGGAGAGCTTCCTCTACGAGAACTTCGAGGAGCTCTGCGAGATCCTCGCCTCGTACGACGTGACGTACTCGCTCGGCGACGGTCTGCGCCCCGGCTCGATCGCGGACGCCAACGACGAGGCGCAGTTCGCCGAGTTGCGCACGCTAGGGGAACTCAACACGATCGCCAAGCGCCACAACGTACAGACCATGATCGAGGGCCCGGGGCACGTCCCGATGCACAAGATCAAGGAGAACATCGACCTTCAGCAGGAGATCTGCGAGGAGGCGCCGTTCTACACGCTCGGCCCGCTGACCACCGACATCGCACCCGCGTACGACCACATCACCTCCGGCATCGGTGCCGCGATGATCGGCTGGTGGGGCACGGCGATGCTCTGCTACGTCACGCCCAAGGAGCACCTGGGCCTGCCCAACCGCGACGACGTGAAGACCGGCGTGATCACGTACAAGATCGCGGCCCACGCGGCGGACCTCGCCAAGGGGCACCCGGGCGCGCAGGACTGGGACGACGCGCTCTCGGACGCGCGTTTCGAGTTCCGCTGGGAGGACCAGTTCAACCTGGCCCTCGACCCGGTCACGGCACGGGAGTTCCACGACGAGACGCTGCCCGCGGAGCCCGCGAAGACGGCCCACTTCTGCTCGATGTGCGGGCCGAAGTTCTGCAGCATGAAGATCTCGCACGACATCCGGCGTGAGCACGGCGGCACGCGGGACGAGATCGAGCAGGGCATGGAGCAGAAGTCCAAGGAGTTCGCGGCAGCCGGAAACCGCGTGTATCTGCCGATCGCCGACTGAGCAGGCTGAGCAGCGGTACAGCGGTACAGCGGTACAGCGGTACAGCAGTACACGCCGTGCTTCGGGCGGACGTCACGTCCGCCCGAAGCAGAGGCGTGCACTACTCCGGCTTGTGTTCGGGCCCGCCGAAGTCCGGGCTCGAGAAGTCCGGGCTCGAGAAGCTCGGGCGGGATCCCGTCGCCGAGCCGCCGCTCGGGCTGCTGAACCCCGGCCTGTGGTAGCCGAGGTGGGGCATGCGGCCGCCCGGCTCCGTCGCCGGTGTACGAGCCACGTGCGCCGTCCCCGGATCCGCCAGGGCCTCCCGCAGGAACGGCAGGAGGCCGTGCTCCAGGAGTGCCTCGCCCCAGGCTTCCCTGGCGCGGGCCACCGCCTCGTTCTGTTCGCCGTACGAACCGGCCTGGAGCGAGGTGGAGCCGTTGCGCAGGGCCGTCAGGAGCAGGCCGACCGCGGCGACCAGGATGCCCCCTGCGGTGAGCGCGCCGAACAGCCATCCCGCGGTGAGCAGGGTGTCCGCGAAGGCGGGCTCGGGGTTGAGCATCTTCAGGATGTAGCCGACGAGCAGGAAGATCGCGGCGGCCGCCCCGGCGAGGACCGGTGCGAGCACCGCGACGACGGCGATGGCCCCCGCCCCTGAAGCCTGGGCGGTGACCTCCCCCATCGTGGTGGCGAGGCCGAGGCCGCCGGATCCGGCTTCCGCCGGACCCTCGGGGCTCCGCTCACGGATCGATGGTGCGGCAGATCCGCTTTCGCGCAGTTCTTCGCGGACCTTCACATAGTGCGTGTACTCGGTCGTGGCGGCGGCAGTGATCAGCGCGGTGGCGTTCAGCGCCATCGTGCGCAGTTGTTCGGGATTGAGCCGCTGGCCCACTGCGGCGAGATCAGGACGGTTCGGTGCGGTGCGCAGCGCCTCATCGAGGATTCGCTCGTACTCGGGGCGGTCCTCATTGAGCAGTTGTGGAGCGCTGTTCATGTGCATCCCCCGATGCTCCGTAGGGCTTGGGGCTCGCATGGCTACGAGCCGTCGGGCAGAAACGGAGGGGAGCCTGCTACGGATAAGCCGATGGTAGAGCCGTGACGGCACGCGGTGACAGGGGGTTTCCAGAAATTGACCCGTCGGCCCACGTGATCGTGTAGGGGTGCACCTGCCCTGTGAACGCTCAGTTATCCAAGGGAAGTTGGCAGACCAGCAGTTTTCCGGCCATGGTCACGCCGCCGTCCATGGCGATGGCCAGTCCGCCTGCGTAGATGTGCGGTCCCTCGATGACGGGTCCGCCGCCGTCCGAGTCATCTTCGGAGCCGACATCGCCGAGCAGATACGGGATGGGGCTGTGGCCATGGACGACGCGGTGGCCGCCGTACATGTCGAGGAGCTCACGTACGGCTGAGGGGCCCGACTCGTCGCGGAAGGCGAAGCGCTTGGTGAACTTCCGGAAGAGGTCCCAGCACTCGTCGGCGTCGTTGCGTGTGAGGGTCTCGCGGACCGTGTCGTTCACGGCTTCGATCGAGTCGCCGTAATCCAGATAGGCGGTCGTGTCGGAGTGCATCAGGAGATGCCCGTCCTCCGCCTCGATCGCGTCGAGGCGGGCCATCCACTGCAGATGGTGGTCCTCGAGGCGCTCCATGTCGGTCTTCTGGCCGCCGTTGAGGAGCCAGGCGGCCTGGAAGGTGGCCGTGCCCGCGCCCGAGTTGACCGGGGTGTCGCCGAAGCGCTTCGCGCCGAGCAGGAGCAGCTCGTGGTTGCCCATCAGGGCCTTGCAGTAGCCGCCCGCGGCCGCCGCCTGCGCGGACAGGCGCATCACGAGGTCGATGACGCCGATGCCGTCCGGGCCGCGGTCGGTGAAGTCGCCGAGGAACCACAGGCGCGCGTTGCCCGCGGCCCATTCGCCGTCGGCGTCGATGAGGCCCTGCGCGTGGAGCGCCGCGAGCAGCTCGTCCAGATAGCCGTGCACATCGCCCACGACGAACAGCGGACCGTGTTCGTCGGTCGGCGCCTGCGGAGGCTCGGGCATGGCCTGCACCTCCACTTTCACTTGCACGGTGTCGCCGCGATTGATGATCGGCAGGTCGCGCTGGGTGGGGGTGTAGCCCTCGTCCGGCGCTCCGGTGACCTCCACCGGGGCGCCCGGAACCACCGCACCCGCCGGACCGCCCTGGACAGGACCGCCCTGGACAGGACCGCCCTGGCCGGGACTGCCCGGGACAGGACCACCGTGGGCGGTCCCGCCCTGGACCGGCCCGGTCTCATGGACGTACGCCGGAACGCGGAAGTCGCGCAACGTCGCCGTCCGCACATCGGGTCCCTGACCGGCCCCCTGAGTCATCGACCCCTCCACCACCATTGCGCCGCATCTGCACCGAGATCGGACTGCCTGGTCGCAGCGGCCCGCGGTGTCGTCCGCCCATCATAGGAATGCGGCTCGCGCTGTGTGGTGCACCAGGGGTGGTGAATCAGTGCTGAACCCCAGTTCACCGAGGTTTTCTCCCGAATTGGGTAGGGGTTTCCCCCCAGTCCACGACCGGGCAGTGCCGGGCAGTGCCCGGTTGACGGGGGTTCTCCCCGCGGAGCGGCCCGCTCAACCCGGTTCGGGTGAGCGGGGTGGGCTGACCGTCGTACGCGGTGGACGTCGCTCGGACGAGGTGCGCACGATCAGCTCCGTCGGTATCACCTGCTCGACGGGCCGGCCCGAATCCAGACCTTCGATGGCGTCGATGAGCAACTGGACGACGGCCGTGCCGATGCGCCGCGGTTTGAGGGAGAGCGTGGTGATGGGCGGTTCGGTGGTGGCGTAGACGGTGGACTCGCTGCAGCAGACGAGCAGCAGGTCGTCAGGGACGCGCAGGCCGTACCGGCGGGCGGCCGCGAGGAGATCGGTGCCGTTCGGGTCGAAGAGGCCGTAGACGGCGTCGGGCCGGTCGGGTCTGGCGAGCAGCCGGTCGGCCGCTACCGCGCCGGCACACGGGTCGTGGGCCGGGTAGGACTCGTAGACCGGGTCTTGGCCGACGCGCTCGCACCAGCGTAGATAGGCGGTCGTGGACAGGTGGGTGTACGTGTCTGTGGTGGTCCCTGTGAGAAGCCCGATGCGGCGGGCTCCGGCCGCCGCGAGGTGTTCGAGGATCTCGAGGACCGCCGCTTCGTGATCGTTGTCGACCCAGGCGGTGACCGGCAGCGACCTGGCGGGACGGCCGTCGGACACCACGGGAAGGCCTTGGCGCACGAGTTCGCTGACGACGGGATCGTGGTCGGACGGATCGACGACGACGGTGCCGTCGAGCGCGACGTTCGACCACACGTCGACCGGGCTGCGCCGGGAGGTGGCGGGCAGGATGACAAGGGCGTAGCCGCGGGCCAGCGCGGCCGAGGTCGCGGCTCTGGCCATCTCCGCGAAGTACGCGAATTCGGTGAAGGTGAAAGGTTCATCCCCGTACGTCGTCACGGTCAGGCCGATGAGGCCCGACTTGCCGGTACGGAGCGTTCGGGCCGCCGCGGAAGGGCGATAGCCCAGCCGTTCGGCGACCTCGCGGACGTGGCGTCGGGTGGCGTCCGGGAGCCGCCCCTTGCCGTTAAGCGCGTCGGAGACAGTCGTGATGGAGACACCGGCGGCGGCGGCGACGTCTCTGATGCCCGCTCGGCTCTGCCGGTTGCCCCGGCGGGCGGTCTCCGCTCGGCTGACCTGATGGTTCCCTGCTGCTGTCATGGCGAGCCGATAGTAGGGCTCATGGGGGTGGGTAGTGCGGACGCATATTCACTCGTTGACAGGCACGTTTCTGCATGGCGAAAACGGGACAACGACCTTGGATTGCAAGGGAGTTGGGGGGGCCTGAAGTGGGCGGTCCCATGCTGTCGTGCACAGGTCGGCCGAATGGGTGAGGTCTCGAAGAGGTCTCAACTCACCTTCACGGGTGATGCGCGCCACGGAGTGAGCCACCGGCGCGTACGGCAACGGGGAGCGCTCCCCCCTCTTTGCGCGCCTGTCGGAGCGAATATCTCCGACCCATTCGCAGCAGAGCTGAATCCTCATAAGGTGTGGAGTATTGAAGTCAGGTAGTTCAGACGTTCAAGTGTCCAAGCGTCCAGACGTCTGAGCGTTCAGGTGTGTCAAGAGGAGGACTGCGGTGAGCGAGACAAGCCCGAGGCTGCGTGCCGAGCTGGAGGGTGTCCCCACCTACAAGCCGGGGAAGCCTGCCGCGTCCGATGGCCCGGTGGCCTACAAACTGTCCTCGAACGAGAACCCCTACCCGCCTCTGCCGGGCGTCATGGAGAGCGCGCTCGCCGCCGCGGGTACGTTCAACCGCTACCCGGACATGGCGTGCACCGGCCTGATGAGCGAGATCGCCGACCGTTTCGGGGTGCCGGTCTCGCATGTGGCGACCGGCACCGGTTCCGTCGGCGTCGCGCAGCAGCTCCTTCAGGCCACGTCGGGCCCGGGTGACGAGGTCATCTACGCCTGGCGGTCCTTCGAGGCGTACCCGATCATCACGCAGGTGAGCGGTGCCACATCGGTGAAGGTGCCGCTGACGTCGGAGGACGTCCACGACCTGGACGCGATGGCCGACGCCATCACCGAGCGGACGCGGCTGATCTTCGTCTGCAACCCGAACAACCCGACCGGCACGGTGGTGCGCAGGGCGGAGCTGGAACGATTCCTCGACCGCGTGCCGAGCGATGTCCTTGTGGTCCTCGACGAGGCCTACCGCGAGTTCATCCGCGACACCGAGGTGCCCGACGGTGTCGAGCTCTACCGCGACCGCCCGAATGTCGCCGTGCTGCGTACGTTCTCCAAGGCGTACGGCCTCGCGGGTCTGCGCGTCGGCTTCGCGATCGCCCATGAGCCGGTGGCCGCCGCGCTGCGCAAGACGGCGGTGCCGTTCGGCGTGAGCCAGCTCGCGCAGGACGCGGCGGTGGCCTCGCTGCGGGCAGAGGACGAGCTGATGGGCCGCGTCGGCTCGCTGGTCGCCGAGCGCACGCGGGTGGTCGAGACGCTGCGCGGGCAGGGCTGGACGGTGCCCGAGACGCAGGCGAACTTCGTGTGGCTGCGGCTCGGGGAGCGTACGGCCGACTTCGCGGCGGCGTGCGAGAAGGCCGGCGTGGTCGTGCGGCCGTTCGCGGGCGAGGGGATGCGGGCCACGATCGGGGAGACCGAGGCCAACGACATCTTCCTGCAGGCGGCGGAGGCGTTCCGCAAGGAGCTGTAGCGCTGTTGTGCCGTAGCGCCGTAGCGCCGTAGCGCCGTAGCGCCGTAGCGCCGTAGTGCTGTTGCGCTGTGGAGAAGGGGGCCGGGGACGCTGTCCTTGGCCCCCTTCGCTGTGCCCGTGTGAGGTTCCCGGCAGTAAGGGGGACCCCCTGTCCATGCTCGGAACCGGTACGACATAATGCTTGTGAATGTGAACGCGTTCACAAGCGTGTCCCGGTTCCTCCGAAGATCAGTGGGATTAAAGGGGCAAACTGCCGCTGTGACCACGGCCGTAAGGAGAATTCGACGTGGACCTGGCTCTAGCGCCCGAGACACTGGCGCGATGGCAGTTCGGCATCACCACCGTCTACCACTTCCTGTTCGTTCCACTGACGATCTCGCTGGCCGCCCTCACGGCGATCCTGGAGACCGCCTGGGTGCGCACGGGCAAGGAGCACTACCTCAGGGCGACCAAGTTCTGGGGAAAGCTGTTCTTGATCAACATCGCGATGGGCGTCGTCACCGGCATCGTCCAGGAGTTCCAGTTCGGCATGAACTGGTCCGACTACTCGCGCTTCGTCGGTGACATCTTCGGGGCGCCGCTCGCCTTCGAGGCGCTCATCGCGTTCTTCTTCGAGTCGACCTTCATCGGCCTGTGGATCTTCGGCTGGGACAAGCTCCCGAAGAAGCTGCACTGCGCCACGATCTGGATCGTCTCCGTCGGGACCATCGCCTCGGCGTACTTCATCATCGCCGCCAACGCCTTTATGCAGCACCCGGTCGGCTACAAGATCGTGGAGCGGGACGGCACCAAGCGCGCGGAGCTCACCGACTTCTCGAAGGTGCTCTTCCAAGAGACGACGATCGTCAACTTCGCCCACGTCATCTCGGCGGCCGTCCTGGTCGGCGGCGCCTTCATGACCGGCATCGCGATCTTCCACCTTCGTAAGAAGCAGCACATCCGCACCATGCGGATGTCGCTGCGGCTCGGCCTGGTCACCGCGTTCGTCGGCACCCTGCTCACCGTGGTCAGCGCCGACACCCTCGGCAAGGTCATGTACGAGCAGCAGCCGATGAAGATGTCTGCCGCCGAGGCCCTGTGGGATTCGGAGAAGCCGGCGCCGTTCTCGCTCTTCGCGTACGGCGATGTGTCCAAGGGGCACAACGACGTGGCCATCGAGATCCCCGGGATACTGTCCTTCCTCGCCAAGAACAACTTCAGCGCCGAGATCCCCGGCATCAACGACCTGAACAAGGAAGCGCAGGAGAAGTACGGGCCCGGCGACTACCGGCCCAACATCCCCACCGCCTACTGGTCCTACCGCTGGATGATCGGCTTCGGCGGGGTCTCCATGATCCTGTGCACCGCCGGGCTCTACCTCACGCGGAAGAAGTTCTGGCTGGCGCCGGAGCACCGCACGGGCGAGGACGACGTGCCGAAGCTCATGCTCACCAAGAACAAGGAGCTGACGCCGAAGCTCGGCAACTGGTGGTGGCGGCTCTCCCAGTGGACGCTGATCTTCCCCCTCATCGGCACCGCCTGGGGCTGGATCTTCACCGAGACCGGGCGTCAGCCCTGGGTGGTCTACGGCGTCCTGAAGACCAGAGACGGGGTCTCGCCGGGAGTTTCGCAGGGTGAGGTCATCACCTCGCTGATCGTGTTCACCGCGATCTACGCCATCCTCGCCGTGATCGAGGTGAAGCTGCTGCTCAAGTACATCAAGCAGGGCCCGCCCGAGCTCACCGAGGCCGACCTCAACCCGCCCACCAAGATCGGCGGTCCGGGAGCAGGCTCGGGCTCGGACAGTGACGAAGACGCCGACCGGCCCATGGCCTTCTCGTACTGAGGGAGTTGATCGACATGGAACTTCACGACGTCTGGTTCGTGCTGATCGCCGTTTTGTGGATCGGCTACTTCTTCCTGGAGGGCTTCGACTTCGGGATCGGTGTCCTCACCAAGCTGCTCGCCCGTGACCGGACCGAGAAGCGGGTCCTCATCAACACCATTGGTCCGGTGTGGGACGGCAACGAGGTGTGGCTGCTCACGGCGGGCGGTGCGACCTTCGCCGCCTTCCCCGAGTGGTACGCGACGCTCTTCTCCGGCTTCTATCTGCCGCTCCTGATCATCTTGCTCTGCCTGATCGTGCGCGGTGTCGCCTTCGAGTACCGGGCCAAGCGGCCGGAGGAGAAGTGGCAGCGCAACTGGGAGCAGGCCATCTTCTGGACCTCGCTGATCCCGGCGGTGATGTGGGGCGTGGCCTTCGCCAACATCACGCGCGGCGTGAAGATCGACGCGCACAAGGAGTACGTGGGCAACTTCTGGGACCTGCTCAACCCGTACTCGATCCTGGGTGGCCTGGTCACCCTGACGCTGTTCACCTTCCACGGCGCGGTGTTCGCCTCGCTCAAGACGGTGGGCGACATCCGGATGCGGGCTCGGAAGCTGGCGCTGAGGCTCGGTCTGGTGACCGCCGTCCTGGCGCTCGGGTTCCTGATCTGGACGCAGGCGGACAACGGCGACGGCAAGAGCCTGGTCGCGATGGTCGTGGCCGTGGTCGCCCTTGTCGGTGCGATCGGGGCGATCAAGGCGGGGCGCGAGGGCTGGTCGTTCGCGCTCTCGGGCATCACGATCGCGGCTGCCGTCGCGATGCTCTTCCTGACGCTCTTCCCGAACGTCATGCCGTCGTCGCTGAACGAGGAGTGGAACCTCACGGTCACCAACGCCTCGTCGAGTCCCTACACCCTGAAGATCATGACCTGGTGCGCGGGCATCGCGACGCCTATCGTGCTGCTCTATCAGTCGTGGACCTACTGGGTGTTCCGCAAGCGGATCGGGACGCAGCACATCGCGGATGCGGCGCACTGAGTTCCCGGCTGTGCTCTGAGGCGTCCGCGCGCTGACCCCGGCCACTGATTTCCTCGTTCCTCTTTACCCCGTTCCTCGGCTTTCCCCGTTCCTCGGATTCTTCGGAGGGTGTGTTTCACGTGAAACCGATCGATCCGCGTCTGCTCCGGTACGCCCGCGCCACCCGGTTCTTCCTGGTCGCGGTGGTGGTCCTCGGTGTCGCCGGGGCGGGATTGGTCGTCGCCCAGGCGATGCTCATCGCCGAGATCGTGGTCGGGGCCTTCCAGAAGGGGCTGGCCCTCGGTGACTTGGGGACGCCGCTCGTGCTGCTCGCGGTGGTCGCGGCGGGGCGGGCGCTGATCGCCTGGCTGACGGAGCTCGCCGCACACCGGGCGAGCGCGGCGGTGAAGTCGGAGCTGCGGGGGCGGCTGCTCGAGCGGGCGGGTGCGCTGGGGCCCGGTTGGCTCGGAGGGCAGCGGACCGGTTCGTTGGTCTCGCTGGCGACGCGGGGTGTGGACGCCCTGGACGACTACTTCTCGCGCTATCTGCCGCAGTTGGGGCTCGCGGTGGTGGTTCCGGTGGCGGTGCTCGCGAGGATCGTCACCGAGGACTGGGTGTCCGCGGCGATCATCGTCGTGACGCTGCCGCTGATCCCGGTCTTCATGATCCTTATCGGTATGGCGACCCAGAACCGGATGGACCGTCAGTGGCGGCTCCTGTCCCGCCTTTCGGGGCACTTCCTGGACGTGGTGGCCGGCCTGCCCACCCTGAAGGTGTTCGGGCGCGCGAAGGCACAGGCCGAGTCGATCCGGCAGATCACCGGCGAGTACCGCCAGGCGACGATGCGCACGCTGCGCATCGCCTTCCTGTCGTCGTTCGCCCTTGAGCTGCTCGCGACGCTGTCGGTGGCGCTGGTCGCGGTGACGATCGGGATGCGGCTCGTCCACGGGGACATGGACCTCTACGTGGGTCTTGTCATCCTGATCCTGGCCCCCGAGGCGTACCTGCCGCTGCGGCAGGTGGGGGCGCAGTACCACGCGGCGGCGGAGGGGCTCTCCGCCGCCGAGGAGATCTTCGAGGTCCTGGAGGCTCCGGTGCGGGCCGCCGGGACGAAGGCGGTGCCGGACGGTGCGCTGAGCGTGGAGGGCGTGACGGTGCGGTATCCGGGGCGGTCCTCGGACGCGGTCTCCGGGGTGTCGTTCGCGGTGGAGCCCGGCGAGACCGTGGCGCTTGTCGGTCCAAGCGGTGTGGGCAAGTCGACCCTCCTTGACGTGATCCTCGGGTTCGTCGAGCCTGCCGAGGGACGGGTGTGCGTCGGGGGAGTCGATCTGGCGGAGGTCGCGCCGGAGCGGTGGCGGGAACGGATCGCGTGGGTGCCGCAGCGGCCGCACTTGTACGCCGGTTCCATCGCGGAGAACGTAAGGCTGGCCCGGCCGGATGCGGACGATGCTTCCGTGCGGGACGCGCTGGAGGCGGCGGGCGCCTGGGAGTTCGTCTCCGTGCTGCCCTCGGGGGCGGAGACCGTACTGGGCGAGGACGGGGCCGGCCTGTCCGCGGGGCAGCGGCAGCGGCTCGCTCTGGCGCGGGCGTTTCTTGCCGACCGGCCCGTGGTCCTCCTTGACGAGCCGACCGCGGCTCTGGACGGGGAGACCGAGGCGGGGGTCGTCGAGGCGGTCCGGCGGCTTGCTGTGGGGCGGACCGTGCTCCTTGTCGTGCACCGGCCCGCGTTGTTGGGGGTTGCGGATCGGGTGGTGCGTCTTGATGCCTCGGTCGAGGGCGGCGCTCGGCAGCCGCTGCTGAGCGGGGCAGCCCTCTCCGGGGCGGTCCTCTCCCAAGCGGCCGATGACTCGGCGGTACCGGGCAGCCGGACGGCGGGTGACGCGCTCCTGGGGCACCCGGAGGTGCCGGGCGATGCGGAGGTGCCCGCCCGGGAGGGTTCCGGGGTGCTGGCCCGGGTGCGGGGTGAGGCTCAGGCCCGGAAGGGCAAGCTCGCGCTCGCCCTCCTGCTCGGCGCACTCGCGATCGGCAGCTCCGTAGGTCTTATGGCCACCTCGGGGTGGCTGATCAGCCGGGCGTCCGAGCAGCCCCCGGTGATGTACCTGATGATCGCCGTGACGGCGACCCGCGCCTTCGGCATGGGCCGCGCCGTCTTCCGCTACGCGGAGCGCCTCGTCTCGCACGACGCCGTCCTGCGCATGCTGGCCGACACGCGCGTGGCGGTCTACCGGCGCCTGGAGCGCCTCGCCCCCGCCGGGCTCAGGAAGACCCGCCGCGGCGACCTCC
Source organism: Streptomyces sp. NPDC055239 (assembly GCF_053606205.1). NCBI lineage: Bacteria > Bacillati > Actinomycetota > Actinomycetes > Kitasatosporales > Streptomycetaceae > Streptomyces > Streptomyces sp. NPDC055239. The sequence continues at coordinate 102,340 of NZ_JBSGRD010000014.1, forward strand.
TCTCCCGCCTGGTCGCCGACGTGGACGCCTTGCAGGACTACTGGCTTCGCTGGCTGCTCCCCGCGTCGGCCGCAGTGGCGGTGAGCGCCGGAGCCGTCGGCTTCACCGCCTGGCTGCTGCCCGAGGCGGGCGCGGTACTCGCCGTGGGCCTGCTCCTCGCCGGAGCGGGCGTACCGCTGCTCTCCGGAGCGGTCGCCCGCCGGGCGGAGCGGAAGCTCGCCCCCGCGCGCGGAGTGCTCGCCACCCGCGTGGCCGATCTGCTCACCGGCACCGCGGAGTTGACGGTCGCCGGTGCGCTGAACCGGCGTACGGCCAAGGCGAAGGAAGCCGATGCCGAGCTGACCCGGATCGCGTCCAGGACCGCCGCGGCCACCGCGCTCGGCGACGGGTTCGGCGCGCTCCTCTCCGGTCTCACCGTGGCCGCCGCCGCTCTTGTGGGCGTACAGGCCCTGCACGACGGCCGGCTCAGCGGCGTCGCGCTCGCCGTCGTCGTCCTGACCCCGCTCGCAGCCTTCGAGGCGGTCCTCGGCCTGCCGCTCGCCGTGCAGTACCGCCAGCGGGTCAGGAAGAGCGCCGAGCGCGTCTACGAGGTCCTCGACGCACCCGAACCCGTCCCCGAGCCCGCTGTCCCCGCACAGCGCCCCCAGACGCCTTTCCCGCTCCGTCTCGAAGGGCTGCACGCCCGGTACGAGGGACAGGACCGGGACGCGCTCGCGGGCGTCGGCCTGACACTGGAGCGCGGACGGCGCATCGCGGTGGTCGGGGCCTCGGGTTCCGGCAAGACGACGCTCGCCCAGGTGCTGCTGCGCTTCCTGGGGGCGAGCGAGGGAACGTACAGCTTGGGCGGTACGGACGCGGCCACGCTGGACGGCGACACCGTGCGCGAACTCGTCGGGCTCTGCGCGCAGGACGCGTACATCTTCGACAGCTCCGTACGAGAGAACCTGCTCATCGCGCAGAAGGGCGCCGGTGACGACGAACTGCGCGGCGCCCTGGAGCGGGCCCGGCTCGGGGAGTGGACCGACTCGCTCCCCGAAGGGCTCGACACCCTGGTCGGCGAGCACGGGGCCCGTCTCTCCGGGGGCCAGCGTCAGCGCATCGCCCTGGCCCGCGCGCTGCTCGCCGACTTCCCCGTCCTCGTCCTGGACGAGCCGGCCGAACACCTGGACCTGCCGACCGCCGACGCCCTCACCGACGATCTCCTCGCCGCCACCGAGGGCCGTACGACGCTCCTCATCACGCACCGGCTCGCCGGGCTCGACGCGGTGGACGAGGTGATCGTCCTGGACGCGGGGCAGGTGGTGCAGCGCGGTGCGTACGCGGACCTCGTGGCGGTGGACGGGCCGCTGCGGCGCATGTGGGAGCGGGAGCGGGCGGCGGATCTGCTGGTGACGGCCGCCGGATAGACCTGGCGCGGCGGGGGCCTGGTGCCGGGGCGAGCACCGGCCCCGACTTTCCTCGCCAAATAGGACTAACTACTCTCAAAGGCATGTCAGCCCCCTCGGCCTCCGCCGCCTCTCCGCAACCCGACGGCACACCGGGTACACCGGGCACCCCGGACGCGATCGAGGCGGCCAAGAAGGCGACCCGCGGCCTTCAGGGGCTCTCCCCCGAGCTGACCGCGCGCGTGCCGCAACTCCTCGAGGCGATGCGCTCCGTAGGCGCCGGGCTCGAACTGCACACCACGCTCGACCGCATCTGCGAGACGGCGGCCGAGCTCGCGGACGCCCACTACGCGGCGATCGGCGTCGTCTCCGAAGACGGCAAGGGGCTCTCCGACTTCGTCTACTTCGGCATCGGCGAGGAGACCGCCGACCGGATCGGACGCCTGCCCGACGGACACAAGGGACTGCTCGGGGCCCTGATCCACCAGCCGGAGACCCTGCGCCTCGCGGACCTGTCGGCCGACCCGCGCTCGTGCGGCTTCCCGGCCCATCACCCGCCGATGCGGACCTTCCTCGGCGTCCCCATCCGCGTCCAGGGCGAGATCTTCGGCAACCTCTATCTGACCGAGAAGCGGGGCGGCGCCGACTTCAACGAGTACGACGCGCACATGGTCCGCGTGCTCGCCACGGAGGCGGGCATCGCCATCGGCAACGCCCGCCTCTACGAGGCCGCCATGCAGCGAGAACGCTGGATCGACGGCTCCGTGGCGGTCACCACGGCACTGCTCTCGGGCAGTGACGCGGAGGAGGCGCTCGCCGTCGTCGCCGAACAGGCCCGCCATCTGGCCGACTCGGCCGCCGGGATCGTGCTCCTGCCCGACGCGGAGGGCGGCATGGAGATCGTCGCCGTCTCCTCGGACGAACCCTCCGGGGTGCTCGGCGTGATCGTCCCCCCGGAGAGCCGGATCATCGCCGACCTGCTCGCAGGGGACTCCGTGTTCCTCGACGACGCGGCCACTGATCCGCGCGTCATGACCCACCTCGCCCGCGACTACGGCCCCGTCATGATGCTGCCGCTGCAGAGCGACGGCCGCGTCATGGGGACGCTCGTCACGCCACGCGCGCGTGGCGCACGGCCGTTCAGCGAGACCGAGCGGACCCTCGCCACCCAGTTCGCCTCGCAGGCCGCGCTCGCGCTGATGATGGCCGAGGCGCAGCGCGACCGTGAACGGCTCGCGGTGTACGAGGACCGCGACCGGATCGCCCGGGACCTGCACGACCTCGTCATCCAGCGCCTGTTCGCCACCGGGATGATGCTGGAGAGCGCCCAGCGCAGGTCCGTCGTGCCCGAGGTGCAGACGGGTGTGGGCAAGGCCGTCGACGAGCTGGACGTGACGATCCAGGAGATCCGGACGGCGATCTTCGCCCTGCAGCAGGGCCCGGCCGAGGCTCCCTCCGGGCTGCGTACGCGTGTCATGCGCGAGATCAACATGGCCGCTGTGCCGCTCGGCTTCAAGCCCTCGCACCACTTCGTGGGACCCGTCGACACGGTGGTCGGCGAACTCACCGGCAAGAACCTCATCGCGGCGCTGCGCGAGGCGCTGTCCAACGCGTTCCGGCACGCGCGGGCCGACCATATCGATGTCGTCGTCGACTCGACGGTGAGCCTTCCCGACGAGCAGCAGGGCGTACGCCTGACGGTGTCGGACGACGGGGTCGGCATCGCGGAGGGCGGCAGGCGCAGCGGCCTGCGGAACCTCAAGAGGCGGGCGGAGTCGCTCGGCGGGGACAGTTGGTACGGGGCCGGCATCGGGGAGGACGGCAGCGGTACGACGGTGGTGTGGCAGGCGCCCTGTTAGCGGGGCTCGGCACTAGCGGGGCTAGGCACTAGCGGGCGCTCGGAGTTAGCGCGGCTCGGCATTCGTGGGGATCGGCAGGGCCCCTGTTCGGCCCTACGGGAGTGGGCTGTTCGGGGCACCCGTTGCCCCGGGTGTACGAGTCGGGCGGGACCCGGAGACGGCCTCCGGGCAACGATCCGTGAATGCGCTTGAGCCACCGCGGAACCCACCTCCCGCTCGTCGTCGTGTCGTTACTGCTGTGCGCGCTCCTGTGCCCCATGTACGCCGACGCCTCCGAAGGACCGGACACGAGCGCTGAAGTGGCCCGCCTCTACGAGGAGGCTTCCGCGGCGACCGTGCGCTACGAAGAGGGGCGGCGCGCCGCCAAGGTGCAACGCGCGAAGGTCCGGAAAGTGGGCCGGCTTCTTAAGAAGGAGCGGCACGCCGTCAATGTGCTGCACGGAGATCTCGGCCGGATGGCCAGTGCCCAGTACCGCAGTGGGGGCGGCCTTCCCCAGACCGCCCAACTCCTGCTCGCCGACAGCCCGGAAGAGCTCATGCGCGGTCAGCGGCTGATGTGGCAGGCGGACCTCGCCGTCACCAACGCCGTCACCAAGACCCAGCGGGCCGCCGCCAGGCTCGCGGACGCCAAACGCACGGCGGACCGCGCCGAACGCACCCTGGAACGGCGCAACGCGGGCCTCACGAAGCTCAAGCGCGGGATCGAGAGCAAGCTGGAGTCGGCGCAGTGGACCTTGCAGGGCGAGGCCGACCGGTCGGTCGCGGCCGGGCGGTGCAGGGGCGCCGTACGCCTGGATCAGCCGAAAACGGCCTCCACGCGCGCGTGGATGACGCCCGTGAAGACGTACGAACTGTCGGCGGGCTTCGACAGCGCCGGTTCGCACTGGTCGCACCGGCACACCGGGCAGGACTTCGCGGTCGGCATCGGGGCGCCGGTGCGGGCGGTCGGCGCGGGCCGGGTGGTGTCCGTGTCGTGCGGAGGCGGCTTCGGCATCGAGGTCGTGGTGTCGCACAAGGGCGGCTACTACACGCAGTACGCGCATCTGGCCGCCGTCACCGTCGACCAGGGGGATCGAGTGCGCCCCGGTGAGTGGCTCGGGCAGGCGGGCACGACCGGCAACTCGACGGGGCCGCACCTGCATTTCGAGGTGCGGCTCACGCCGTATCTGGGGTCCGGGGTGGATCCCGTCAAGTGGCTGGACGAGCGGGGAGTGCGGGTCTAGCGGTCTACGTCGCTCCGGCTGTCCTGCTGGTCGCTCAGGATCCGTTCGATGACGACCGCGACGCCGTCCTCGTTGTTGGCGACCGTGCGCCCCGACGCGGCGGCGAGCACGTCCGGGTGTGCGTTGCCCATCGCGTACGAGGTGCCCGCCCAGGTGAGCATCTCGATGTCGTTCGGCATGTCCCCGAAGGCGACGACCTCCTCGGGCATGATGCCGCGCTCGGCGCAGCACAGCTCCAGGGTGCTGGCCTTGGAGACGCCGGGACCGCTGATCTCGAGCAGGGCGCTCGGGCTCGAGCGGGTGATCTCCACCTGTCCGCGTACGGCCTCGCGGGCCACCACCAGGAAGTCGTCGGGCGCGAGCTCGGGGTGGAAGGCGAGGACCTTCAGGATGGGCTGGGTCGCGTTGTCGGAGTCCTCGGCGAGGAGCTTCTCCGCGGGGGCTACGCTCTCGCCGGGCTCCAGGTGCAGCGGAGGGTACGTCGGTTCGTGGTGCAGTCCGCCGGTCCGCTCGACCGCGAAGGACGTGCCGGGGGCCGCCGCGCGCAGCAGGCCGACGACGTCGAGGGCGTCCTGGCGCCGCAGCTCACGCACCTTCACGAAGCGGTGGCCGCCCGAACCGTCGTGCAGGTCGACCACGGCGGCGCCGTTGCCGCAGATGGCGAGGCCGTGGCCGTGTACGTGGGCGCTGACGACGTCCATCCAGCGGGCCGGGCGGCCGGTCACGAAGAAGACTTCGATCCCGGCCCGCTCGGCGGCGTCGAGTGCGGCGACGGTGCGGTCGGACACGGACTTGTCGTCACGCAGCAGGGTGCCGTCCAGGTCCGTGGCGATCAGCCGGGCCTTGGGCCGGTGGGGGACGGAGGCGGCCGGGGTCCTGGGCCGTGGGGTAGCTGAGGTCACGCCACCGATTGTCCCGCACATACGTGCACGGGCGTGCGCTGGGGCGCACATCTGAGTGCCTTTACGCCCCTGCTGTGCCGCTGCCCAGCTGGACCAGAGCCTCCGTGGCGATCCGCTCGAAGATCTTCTCGTCGGCCGCGAAATCCGTTCCCGGAAGCGGCCAGTGCAGAACGATCTCGTTGAAGCCCAGCTCAGCGTGGTTGCCGGCGAAGTCCACGAAGGCGTCGAAGGAGTCCATGGGGCGGCCCGGGGTGAATCCGGTGAGCAGGATCTTGTCGAGTTCGGCGGCGTCGCGGCCGATCGCGTCACAGGCTGCGGCGAGCCTGTCCGCCTGTCCGCGGATGGCTTGAAGTGACTGCTCCGGGGTGCCGTTCTCGAAGAGCTTCGGGTCGCCCGTGGTCACCCACGCCTGCCCGTGACGCGCCGCGAGCTTGAGGCCGCGCGGTCCGATGGCGGCCACCGCGAAGGGCAACCGGGGGCGCTGTACACAGCCCGGGATGTTCCGCACCTCGGATGCCGAGTAGTACTCGCCCTCGTGTGAAACGACATCTTCGGTAAGAAGACGGTCGAGAAGGGGGAGGAACTCGCCGAAGTGGTCGGCCCGCTGGCGCGGTGTCCAGGGCTCCTCGCCGGACTTGAGCAGCGCGGTGGCGTCGAAGCCGTTGCCGCCCGCGCCGATGCCGAGGGTGATCCGGCCGTCGGACACGTCGTCAAGGGTGATCAGGTCCTTGGCGAGGGTGACCGGGTGCCGGAAGTTCGGGGAGGTGACCAGGGTGCCCAGGCGCAGCCGGTCGGTGGCTGCCGCGGCGGCGGTCAGGGTGGGCACAGCGCCGAACCAGGGCCCGTCGCGGAAGGTCCGCCAGGAGAGGTGGTCATAGGTGTACGCGGTGTGGAAGCCGAGCTCCTCAGCTCGCTGCCAACGCTCCTTGCCGCCCTCGTGCCAGCGGCGAACGGGCAGGATCACGGTGCTCAGACGCAAACTCATGTATCAGAGCGTATGCCCCGCGGCCCTGCTCGGCTTTCACTGAAATCTGCTGCTCAGCCGGGGCGTGAGGGCGACGGTCAGTGCTTGTCCGGGAAGCGGAGATAGCCAGGGGGCACGGCGGCGGTGAGCCAGACGCCATTGGCGCTGACCTGGAACTCATGCCCGTCGCGGTGCATCGCGCCCGCGTCGACGGAGAGCACGACGGGCCGCCCGCGGCGGGCGCCGACGCGGGTGGCAGTCTCGCGGTCGGGCGAGAGATGCACGGCATGACGGTTCATGGGCCGCAGGCCTTCGGCGCGGATCGCGGCCGTATTACGGGCCACCGTGCCGTGGAAGAGATACGCGGGCGGGGTCGCCGGAGGCAGATTGAGGTCGATGTCGACGGAGTGGCCCTGACTGGCGCGGATCCGACTCTCTTCCACGGCGAAACGCTGTTTGTCGTTCACGGCCACCACATGCTCGAGCTCGGCACGGGTGAAGCGGAAACCGTGTGCCGTCGCGGCGGCGATGAGGGCATCGATCTCCACCCACCCGCTCTCGTCGAGAGCGAGCCCGATTCTCTCGGGCTGGTGGCGCAGGTGCCTGGAGAGGTATTTCGACACCTTCACGGTGCGCCGCTCGTCGGCCACCTCATCGGTGACCTCATCGGAGGGGGGTTCTCCATTCATCCATTCAGCCTCGCTGCGAACCGTTCTCCCCGCACTTGATTTTCGTCCACCGACTTTTCATCCGTCACTTTTCGTCCACAGGTTTGATCCACAGCCAAGTCCAGTTATCCACAGGGGATTTGGCGATTCTGTGGACAACGCCCGGCCTATTTAGGTCTTTTGGTCAATAGATCCATTATTGGCATGACTTGCAGCAAGTGCGTCCAATGTCCTGGCCTGTACTTCCCGTTCGGTGGCCGCAGCGATGAACGCATCCGCGTTCTGCCGCCCAACGAGGCTCTCCACGGCCTGCATTGTCGCGGCGGGCAGTGCCACTGGGAACGGCTCATCGGTCCGTCGGGCCGGTTGTCCCGACGCGAGGTGGTGCTGGAGGTGCCGGGTGGCGAACAGACGCATGGCCCGGGCAAGTTCGGCGTCGACAGACTGCTGGGCGAGCGGCCTCAGGCGCCGTACGAGAGCGGCCGCCTCCGCCGCGTCCGACTCGCTCGGCGGGTGATGCCCGAGATAGCGGGCGAACACATGCTCCGTCGTGAACTCCAGGAAGCGAGAGGCTATGTGCTCCACCTGTCCCCTCAACTCCCTTAGATGGCCCGAGATCGCGGAGAGCGGAACACCGGCGGCATGCAACTCCGCCGCCACCGCCAGCTCCTGAGGGCTCGGCACCAGGAACTCGTCGTCCCGGCCCGGCATGGGCTCAAGGATGCCGAGCGCGATTGCGTCGGCCACCGCCGCGTCGTCCGGATCGCCGCCGAACGCCGCGTCCAGCTCCGCCCGGGTCATCCGGTCGGCCTTCTCATCCGTCCACGGCCCGTCGACCTCGGCGGCGAGACCCAGGACGCCGCCGAGCCCCCGGCCCGTGTCCCAGGCCTCGAGCAGCTCCTTTATGGAGGCCAGGGTGTAGCCCCGGTCGAGCAGATCGGCGATCTGCCTCAACCGGGCCAGATGCGCGTCGCCGTACACATTCGCCCGGCCGCGCCGCTCGGGCCGGGGGAGCAGGCCGCGGTCCTGGTAGGCGCGGATCGTACGGACCGTGGCGCCGCTGTGGTGCGCAAGATCCTCGATGCGGTACTCCACCGGCCTGTGCTCGGGGCCGTGGTGACCCACCGGCCCCAGCCCCGCGCCCGACTGCTCGTCCACGCTCCCGCCTCCGTAGAACCTCGTGCTAGGCGATGGCCGCTCGGCCGACCGCAGCGGCCGCGGCCCGTGCCGCGGGTGACTCCGCCAGATATTCGACGGCCTTGCGCAGCGAGCCTTCCTGCGAGGGATGGTACGACCGCCGCAGATAACGGGGTATGGCCGTACCGAGCTCCCGCCACGTGGGCAGCAAACCCTTCCTGACCGCCTTGTTGTGCTCGGCCAGGGAGTAGCGAAGGCGCCCAGCGAGCTGCGGATCCCGGCGCATCAGATAGGCGGTGCCCCAGATCCACAGGTACAGCATCACGGGGGCCGTGACCGTCATGCCCGCGATGCGACGGGCATGGCGGGGCAGGCCGTCGCCGCCGCAGTGCTGGTACATGTCGAAGGCGACGGAGCGGTGTTCGACCTCTTCCGCGCCGTGCCAGCGCAGCAGGTCGAGCATGACCGCGTCGGCGTCCGCGTGGTCCAGGCCCTCGGCGTGCAGCACCCAGTTCCCCAGGACCGCCGTGAACTGCTCGATCGCCGCGACGACCGCGAGACGGAAGCGCAGCCACTCCTGCGTCGGTATCGGCGCCCCCAACGGCGGCTCCTCACCGAGGAGTTTCTCGAAGAGGAAGTCGACGTACTTCGTGAACGCGGCGGTGTCGAGCCGCTGCGCCGCCAAGTGGTCGAGCACATGCGCGTGCTGCACGCTGTGCGTGGCTTCCTGGCCCATGAACCCTTTGACGTCCTTGAGCAGCACCGGGTCGGTGACCAGGGGCAGGCCTTCCTTGAAGACCTTCACGAACCACCGCTCCCCCGCCGGGAGAAGCAGATGCAGCACGTTGATGACGTGGGTTGCGGTGGGCTCGTCCGGGATCCAGTGCAGCGGGGTCCGTTCCCAGTCGAACGAGACCCGGCGCGGAACGATCGTGTAGTGCTCCTCGGCGTTCGTCTCGGTGCTTCTCTCCGCGCTCACAGCGGCGGCTCCAATCGGGCGATCGCACGCAGGGCCTTGGGCGTGAAGCGGGACATGAGGTGGGCGCCACGGGCCTCCGGCGTCACCGGGACGACGGCCTGGTTCTTGACGACCGCGCGCAGGATCGCGTCGGCGACCTTCTCCGGCGGGTAGTTCCGCAGGCCGTACAGGCGCGAGGTCTTCTTCTGCCGGCGCTTCTCCTCCTCGGCGTCGACGCCGGCGAAGTGCGTGGTCGCCGTGATGTTCGTGTTCACGAAGCCCGGGCATATCGCGGAGACCCCGATGCCCTGGCCCGCGAGCTCCGCGCGCAGGCACTCGCTGAGCATCAGGACCGCCGCCTTGGAGGTGCTGTAGGCGGGCAGAGCCTTCGACGGCTGATACGCCGCCGCCGACGCGGTGTTGACGATGTGACCGCCCTGGCCGCGCTCGGCCATCTGTTTGCCGAAGAGCCGGCAGCCGTGGATCACGCCCCACAGATTGACGTCGAGGACCTTCTTCCAGTCCTCGGTGCTCGTGTCGAGGAAGGAGCCGGAGAGGCCTATCCCCGCGTTGTTCACCAGGACGTCCACGATGCCGTACTCCCTGGCGACCTTCTCGGCGAGCTTCTCCATGGCCTGCTCGTCGGTGACGTCGACCGTCTCGCCCCAGGCCTCGGGGGCGCCGACCAGGCGGGACATCTCCGCCGTGCGCGCCGCGCTCTCCGCGTCCCGGTCGACGGCCACGACGCGTGCGCCCGCCTCGGCGAACGCGAAGGCGGTGGCCCGGCCGATGCCGCTGCCCGCCCCCGTGACCAGGACCAGCTGGCCGCCGAAGCGATCCGCGTGCTTGCCCGTGGCCACACTGTTCTTCGCGGGCACACCGTCCTCGTTCGAGGTGACGAAGTCGGTGATCCATGCGGCCAGTTGGTCCGGCCGGGTGCGGGGCACCCAGTGCTTGGCGGGGATGCTGCGGCGTACCAGTTCCGGAGCCCACAGTTCCAGCTCGTCATAGAGGCGTTCCGACAGGAAGATGTCGCCGGACGGCGTGATGAGCTGCACGGGCGCGTGCGCGAAGGCGTCGGCGCGGGGCCTGCGCATGCGCGCGCGGACGTTGTCGCGGTAGAGCCAGGCTCCGTGCGCGGCGTCCGACGGCAGCGACGATGTCGGGTAGTCGCCCGCCGGCACCTTCTCCATGCGCTGGAGGATCTTCGGCCACTGCTTGCCGAGCGGTCCGCGCCAGGCGAGCTCGGGGAGCACCGGCGTGTGCAGCATGTACACGTACCAGGACTTGACGCCCTGGCCCAGGAGCTGGCCGACCTTGCGCGGGGTGGGCCGGGTCATCCGCTTCTTGATCCAGTGCCCGAAGTGGTCGAGCGAGGGCCCCGACATCGAGGTGAAGGACGCGATGCGCCCCTCGGTGCGTTTGACCGTGACGAACTCCCAGGCCTGCACCGAGCCCCAGTCGTGGCCGACCAGATGCACCGGCTTGTCCGGGCTCACCGCGTCGGCGACGGCCACGAAGTCATCCGTCAGCTTCTCCAGCGTGAAGCCGCCGCGCAGCGGCTGCGGAGCCGTCGACCTGCCGTGGCCGCGCACGTCGTAGAGCACGACATGGAAGCGGTCGGCGAGGCGCTCGGCGACGTCCGACCAGACCTCTTTGGAGTCCGGATAGCCGTGTACGAGCAGCACCGTGGGCTGCGCCGGGTCGCCGAGCTCGGCGACGCACAGCTCCACTCCGCCCGTGCGCACCCAGCGCTCGCGGGCGTCCTTGATTCCCTTGGTGATTCCTTCCGCGGTCATGCGGCGGCCCTCTCCTCAGCCCAGCGCCGCACATGCGGCAGATCGTCATCCAGCCAGAACGCGCTCTGCTCGGGGTCCTTGGAGTCGGTGACGACCAGGATCTCCTCGAACTTCGCGCCCGTACCTCTGAATCCGAGGTGCGGTTCGACCGCCCACAGCCCCGGCTGGGGCGGGTGGTCGGAGAATTTGTACGGTGACCACAGCGGGGACCAGCCGTCCCGGTGGCCATGGATCGCGTCGCTCGCCAGGCCCTTCAGGGACTGGGTGCCGAAGCCGAATACATGCGGTGACCTGCGGCGTTCCTTGACCCGGTCGATCTTGTGCGCGATGACTCCGAAGGGATACGCGCGATGGCGGTTGGCGTATCCCTGGCGGACCATGAGCCGGTCCACGTCCTCATAGATCTCGCGCAGCGTGCGGCGCTCACGCACCTCGCGCAGGAGCAGCTCGCGGTGTGCCTCCAGGTCGGAGAGGAGCTTGTCGTGCAGGGGATTGAGGCCGAGACAGCCTGAGTAGCCGATGTCCGCCGTGTATCCCTTGTGGACCGGGGCCATGTCGAGGATGAACGGCATCCCCGGCTCGAGGCGGCGGTTGGTGGGGAAGAACTGCAGCGGTATCCGGAAATTCGCGAACGCCGTGCGGTCCCCGAACCAGGCGAAAGGCAGGTGGAACCAGTCCCGCACACCCCGCTCACGCAGCCACTCACGCTGCATCCGCGCCGCCTCGCGCTCGGTCACACCCGGCTTGAGCTGCGCTGCGACCGCCTCCGCGCACTCATACGCGAGGGTCTGCACTTCCCTGAACCCCCGCAGGTCCGCGGAGAGTTCGCCTGCCACTGCTGAGGTCATGCCACCGTCCGTCCGTGTCCGGTCCATCGCAGTACGCGCTCGTAACTTGACACTGATGAATGTGACAATGCTCAGCGGCTACGTCAATAGCTGTGCACGGGCCGGACCCGACTCCGGGGGAAGCCGAGGGTTGTCCCCCAGGGGGCGACCTCAGGACGACCCTTACGGGCCCGTAATACCCGAGAGTGATGCGAGGACAGCACCCTGGTCTGACGCCTGATGTGGCCTGCGCCACTACCTTCGAAATGTGACTGTGATCGCGACCGAAAGCCTGAGCAAGCGGTTCCCGAGGGTGACCGCGCTTGACCGGCTCTCCATGGATATCGGGCCCGGTGTGACCGGACTCGTCGGAGCCAATGGAGCCGGCAAGTCCACACTGATCAAGATCCTGCTGGGTCTGTCCCCCGCCACGGAGGGCACCGCCGCTGTGCTCGGCCTCGACGTCGCCACCAGTGGCGGCCAGATCCGTGAGCGCGTCGGCTACATGCCCGAGCACGACTGTCTGCCGCCCGATGTGTCGGCCACCGAGTTCGTCGTCCACATGGCGCGCATGTCGGGCCTGCCGCCCACGGCGGCCCGTGAACGCACCGCGGACACGCTGCGGCACGTCGGTCTCTACGAAGAGCGCTACCGCCCCATCGGGGGCTACTCGACCGGTATGAAGCAGCGCGTCAAGCTCGCGCAGGCCCTCGTCCACGACCCCGACCTGGTCTTCCTGGACGAACCGACCAACGGCCTCGACCCCGTGGGCCGCGACGAGATGCTGGGCCTCATCCGCCGCGTCCACACGGACTTCGGCATCTCCGTCCTGGTCACCTCGCACCTGCTCGGCGAGCTGGAGCGCACCTGCGACCACGTCGTCGTCATCGACGGCGGCAAGCTCCTGCGGTCAAGCTCCACCACCGACTTCACCCAGATCACCACGACGCTGGCCATCGAGGTGACGGACAGCGACGAACACCCCGACGGCACCAAGGCGTTCCGTGAGGCGCTGCAGGAGCGAGGGGTCTCCACCCACGAGGGCAGCGGCCTGCCGGGTGCCGGGCACACCGTGCTGCTCGAAGCGGACGGCGAAGAGACGTACGACCTCGTCCGCGACCTCGTCGCGGACCTCGGCCTCGGCCTGGTCCGGATGGAACAGCGAAGGCACCACATCGCAGAGGTCTTCCAGTCCGAGCAGTCAGACCAGTCCGAGCGGACAGAACAGACCGAACAGACCGGGAAGACGGAAGCGCGGAAGGAGGCGGTCCGTCATGGCGGTTGAGCAGCCCCCGGCACACGCCGGCGAACAGACCCAGATCCACAACATCGGCTATCGCAACTACGACGGCCCGCGCCTGGGCCGCGCCTACGCCCGCCGCTCGCTCTTCTCCCAGAGCCTGCGCGGGGCGTACGGACTCGGCCGCTCGGCCAAGTCCAAGGTCCTGCCCATGATCCTCTTCGCGGTGATGTGTGTTCCCGCCGCGATCATGGTGGCGGTCGCCGTGACCACCAAGGCGAACGACCTCCCCCTCGACTACACCCGATACGCGATCGTGCTGCAGGCCGTCATCAGTCTCTATCTCGCCGCCCAGGCCCCCCAGACGGTCTCCCGCGACCTGCGCTTCAAGACCGTCCCCCTCTACTTCTCGCGCCCCATCGAGCACAGCGACTACGTACGTGCCAAGTTCGCGGCGATGGCCTCGGCCCTCTTCGTCCTCACGGCCGCACCGCTGCTCGTCCTCTACGTAGGGGCGCTGCTCGCCAAGCTCGACTTCGCGGACCAGACGAAGGGCTTCGGCCAGGGGCTCGTATCCGTGGCGCTGCTCTCGCTCCTCTTCTCCGGCATCGCCCTCATCGTCTCGGCGATCACACCCCGCCGCGGCTTCGGGATCGCCGCCGTCATCGCCGTTCTGACCATCAGCTACGGAGCGGTGTCCACGGTCCAGGCCATCGCCTACGACCAGGGCAGCACCGAGGTCATCGCCTGGCTCGGCCTCTTCTCGCCGATCACGCTCATCGACGGCGTACAGACCGCCTTCCTCGGCGCGACGTCCGCCTTCCCCGGAGGGGAAGGCCCCTCGTCCGGCACGGGCGTGGTCTACGTGATCGTCGTCCTCGCCCTCATCGCGGGCTGCTACGGCGCGCTGATGCGCCGCTACCGAAAGGTCGGGCTGTGACCACCATCAACATCGACCACACATCGCGCTGGTTCGGCAACGTGGTGGCGGTCAACGACATCACGATGAACGTCGGCCCCGGTGTCACCGGCCTCCTCGGCCCGAACGGCGCGGGCAAGTCCACCCTCATCAACATGATGGGCGGCTTCCTCGCCCCCTCCACCGGGAGCGTCACCCTCGACGCCAAGCCGATCTGGCGCAACGAGAAGATCTACAAGGACATCGGCATCGTCCCCGAGCGCGAGGCGATGTACGACTTCCTCACCGGACGCGAATTCGTCGTCGCCAACGCCGAGTTGCACGGCCTGGACGAGCGGGCCGCCCACAAGGCACTCGCCACGGTCGAGATGGAGTACGCGCAGGACCGCAAGATCTCGACGTACAGCAAGGGCATGCGCCAGCGCGTGAAGATGGCCTCCGCCCTCGTCCACGAACCGTCCGTGCTCCTGCTCGACGAGCCGTTCAACGGCATGGACCCACGCCAGCGCATGCAGCTGATGGACCTGCTTCGGCGCATGGGGGACGAGGGCCGCACGGTCCTTTTCTCCTCGCACATCCTCGAAGAGGTCGAGCAACTGGCCTCGCACATCGAGGTGATCGTGGCAGGACGGCACGCGGCGAGCGGTGACTTCCGCAAGATCCGCCGCCTGATGACCGACCGCCCCCACCGCTACCTGGTGCGGTCCAGCGACGACCGCGCCCTGGCCGCCGCCCTGATCGCAGACCCGTCGACGGCAGGAATCGAAGTCGACCTCAAGGAAGGCGCCCTGCGCATCCAAGCCATCGACTTCGGGCGCTTCACCGCCCTGTTGCCACGCATCGCCCGCGATCACGACATCCGGCTCCTCACGGTCTCGCCATCGGACGAGTCCCTCGAGTCGGTCTTCTCCTATCTCGTCGCGGCCTGAAGGGAGCCATCGTGTACGACCCCACTGTCGCCCGGCTCACCTACCGGGCCCTGCTCGGCCGCCGCCGGGCTCTGATCCTCTTCGCCCTGCCCGTCCTGCTGATCGCCATCTCCGCCGCGGTCCGCGGATTCAGCGGCGCCGACGACCAGGTCGCCTCCGACCTCCTCGGCGGCTTCGCGCTCGCCACGATGGTGCCGATCATCGGCGTCATCGCGGGCACCGGAGCCATCGGCCCGGAGATCGACGACGGCTCCGTCGTCTACCTCCTCTCCAAGCCGGTCAAGCGGCCCACGATCATCGTCACCAAGCTCACCGTGGCCATCGCCGTGACCATGGCCTTCTCCGCGATCCCGACCTTCATCGCGGGCATGATCCTGAACGGGAACGGCCAGCAGATCGCCGTGGCGTACACCATCGCCGCCCTGGTCGCCTCCATCGCGTACGCCGCGATCTTCCTGCTCTTCGGCACCATCACCCGGCACGCGGTGGTCTTCGGACTCGTCTACGCACTCGTGTGGGAGGCCCTCTTCGGGTCCCTCGTCTCCGGGGCGCGCACGCTCAGCGTCCAGCAGTGGTCGCTCGCCGTCGCCCAGAAGACCGCGGGCGGCGACCTGGTCACCTCGGACGTCGGACTGCCGGTCGCCACGGTGCTCCTTGTCGGCGTCACGGTCCTCGCCACGTGGTACGCCGGGCAGAAGCTCCGGTCGCTGAAGCTGGCCGGGGAGGAGTAGCCACTGAGGAGCCGTTAATTCAGTGGCGGGCGATGTGGGGGCGCGGGCACAGTAGTCGTTGTCACCGCGCCATCACCCTGGCGCCCGCTTACTGGGAGAGGAGCCGACGTGTCCATCAGTAGTCCGTCGAGTTCCCAGCAGGGCAGCCCGCGGCAGGCCTCGGAGTAGTTACTCACTCCGTAGAGCCCCGCCCACGGGGGAGTTGCCCGGGGCGGCCGCTTCGAGCGCGCACTTCACTGCGCGGGTCGCCCACCCAACGTCGCACTGAGCCGGGCACCGAATCTCTCGGTGCCCGGCTCAGTGCGTTGGCTACACCCTCAGTACCGCCCTGGGCCCTCAGGCCAGGAACCGCTCGAGCACCGTCGCGATGCCGTCGTCCTCGTTCGACGCCGTCACCTCGTCAGCCACCGTCTTGAGTTCCTCGTGGGCGTTGGCCATCGCCACGCCGTATGCCGCCCAGCCGAACATCGGGATGTCGTTTGGCATGTCCCCGAAGGCGATCGTGTCCGCGGCCTTCGCGCCCAGGCGGCGGGCCGCGAGGGACAGGCCCGTCGCCTTGGAGAGGCCGAGGGGGAGCAGTTCGACGACGCCCTCGCCGGCCATCGTCACGCCGACCAGACCACCCGCCACCTCACGGGCCACCGCCGCAAGGGCGTCGTCGCTCAGGCCCGGGTGCTGGACGTACACCTTGTTCAGCGGAGCGGACCACAGCTCGGCGACATCCGTGAACGGGACGACGGGCAGCGGGCCCTCCTGCACCAGGTACCCGGGACCGACGATCACCTCGCCGTCGAGGCCGTCACGGCTCGCGGCGAGCGCCAGCGGGCCGATCTCCGCCTCTATCTTGGCGAGGGCGATACCGGCCAGCTGCCGGTCGAGCGTGACCGACGTGAGGAGCCGGTGCTCGCCCGCGTGGTAGACCTGCGCACCCTGCCCGCACACCGCAAGGCCGTCATAGCCCAGGTCGTCGAGGATGTGCCGGGTCCAGGGAACGGCACGGCCGGTGACGACGATGTGCGCGGCGCCCGCCGCGGTGGCCGCGGTGAGCGCGTCGCGCGTGCGCGCCGAGACCGTGTCGTCGGAGCGCAGGAGCGTTCCGTCGAGGTCGGTCGCGACGAGCTTGTACGGGAAGGGCGGCGTGGAAGAGGACTGCGTGGCAGGAGCAGGGTGACTCACTTGTTGATGGGCTCCAGACTGCATCTATTTTGGTTCAAGAGTGGCTCGTCCCCCCAGGTACGGACGCAGTACCTCGGGCACCCATACGGAGCCGTCGGCCTGCTGGTGATTCTCCAGAAGGGCGACGATCGTGCGCGGGACGGCGCAGAGCGTGCCGTTCAGCGTCGCGAGCGGCTGCGTCACCTTCTTGCCGTCGCTCTCGTCGCGCATCCGGATCGACAGACGGCGGGACTGGAAGCTGTCGCAGTTCGACGCGGAGGTCAGCTCGCGGTACTTGCCCTGCGTCGGGATCCACGCCTCGCAGTCGAACTTCCGCGACGCCGACGAGCCCAGGTCACCCGTGGCCACGTCGATCACCTGGAACGGCAGGCCGAGGCCGGTCAGCCACTGCTTCTCCCACTCCAGGAGGCGCTGGTGCTCGTTCTCGGCGTCCGCCGGGTCGACGTACGAGAACATCTCGACCTTGTCGAACTGGTGCACGCGGAAGATGCCGCGGGTGTCCTTGCCGTACGTGCCGGCCTCACGGCGGAAGCAGGGCGAGAAGCCCGCGTACCGCAGGGGCAGCTTGTCGGCGTCGATGATCTCGTCCATGTGGTAACCGGCGAGCGCTACCTCGGAGGTGCCGACCAGGTAGTAGTCGTCCTTCTCCAGGTGGTAGACGTTCTCGGCGGCCTGGCCGAGGAAGCCCGTGCCCTCCATGGCGCGCGGGCGGACCAGGGCGGGCGTCAGCATCGGGATGAACCCGGCCTCCGTCGCCTGCGCGATGGCCGCGTTGACCAGGGCCAGCTCGAGCAGCGCGCCCACACCGGTCAGGTAGTAGAAGCGCGAGCCTGAGACCTTCGCGCCGCGCTCGACGTCGATGGCGCCGAGCATTTCGCCGAGCTCCAGGTGGTCCTTGGGCTCGAAGCCCTCGGCCGCGAAGTCGCGCGGGGTACCGATCGTGTCGAGGACGACGAAGTCCTCTTCGCCGCCGACCGGGACGTCCGGGTGGACGAGGTTGCCCAGCTGCCCCAGGAGGCGCTTGGTCTCCTCGTCCGCCTCGTCCTGTGCGGCGTTGGCCGCCTTGACGGCGGTGGAGAGCTCGCCGGCCTTCTTCAGGAGCTCGGCCTTCTCGTCACCCGAGGCCTTGGGGATGAGCTTGCCGAGCGCCTTCTGCTCGGAACGGAGCTCGTCGAAGCGGAGCCCGGAGGACCTGCGCCGCTCGTCGGCGGAGAGCAGGGCGTCGACGAGCGCGACGTCCTCTCCACGGGCGCGCTGGGAGGCGCGAACACGGTCGGGGTCCTCACGGAGCAGGCGAAGGTCAATCACCCCACCAGGCTACCGTCGAGCAGTTCCGGCTCTCGACTCGATATTCCACACTGTGGCGTTATGCCCTATTTGCCGGAATGGGAATTCCGGAAAGCGGCTCGATGTGTTCCGGTCGATTCAGGGGTCTGTTCAGGGGCCGGGTCGAGGGTCGGTTCCAGGTCAACGGAAAAGGTGTCATTCCCCGATATGGGGCAGAGTGGCCTTGTCCCCTTGACCCGATCCCCTTGCGCGGAACGGGACTTGGCGCGCCGGTTGTCCACAGGAATATCCCCTGCCGAAAAGTTATCCACAGGCTGTGCGAAAGATCTGTGGATGCCGGAAGGGATCGTTCCGAAAGCCGCATGCGCGACGAAGGATTCCCGTCCCAAACCACCCTCACACCCACTTTCGAGTGGAAATGGTTCGCTCCAAAGAGTTGATCAATGGAAAAGAGTGGACGAGGGGTGACGTGCGCGACTGTGGACGGACTTGTGGGTTGTAGGCCGATTTGTCGACCATGTCATGCTTCGTTGTCGACTTGTCCCCAGGTCGAGAAGGGGGCCTGTGGATAACTTTGTGGACAACGTAAATCAGCAGGTAAGACCGCTCAGAAACCGCTCAGGGAGCGCTGAGGACCGCTGAGGACCGCTCAGAACCGGCCGTCCTGGCACTGCGTCAGCCAGTCCGACGCCGCAAGGAACTCGCCGTCGGTCGTCCCGGGCCGCAGCGGCGGCAGGTCGCCGGGCGCCACTCCCGCACGCGGGTACGACCCGAGGAAGCGCACCTGCGGGCAGATCCGCTTGAGGCCCATCAGCGCCTCGCCCACGCGGCGGTCCGTGATGTGTCCTTCGGCGTCCACGGAGAAGCAGTAATTACCGATGCGCTGGCCGGTGGGCCGCGATTCGATCCGCATCAGGTTGACCCCGCGTACGGCGAACTCCTGGAGCAGTTCGAGCAGGGCGCCCGGGTGGTCGTCGCCGAGCCAGATGACCACCGACGTCTTGTCCGCGCCGGTCGGCGCCGCGGGGCGGGCCGGGCGGCCGACCAGGACGAAGCGGGTCTCGGCGGTTGCCGCGTCGTGAATGTCGCTGACCAGCGGCTGAAGACCGTACGTCGCCGCTGCGAACTCGCCCGCGAAGGCCGCGTCGAAGCGTCCCTCCTGGACCAGGCGCGCGCCGTCCGCGTTCGATGCCGCCGACTCCCACAGGGCGTCCGGGAGGTTCGCGGCGAGCCAGTTGCGGACCTGGGGCTGGGCCACGGGGTGGCCGGTCACCGTCTTGATGTCCTTGAGCTGCGTGCCGGGCCGCACGAGCAGCGCGAAGGCGATCGGCAGGACGACCTCGCGGTAGATCATCAGGGGCTCGCCCTTGGCGAGTTCGTCGACGGTGGTCGTGACACCGCCCTCGACCGAGTTCTCGATCGGTACGAGCGCCGCCGCCGCGTCGCCGCTCCGGACCGCGTCGAGGGCGGCCGGCACGGACACCATCGGGACGAGCTCCCTGGTGGCCGCTTCCGGGAGCGTACGGAGGGCGGCTTCGGTGAAGGTGCCCTCGGGGCCGAGATAGGTGTAGCGCATCGCCGACATACCGTCACCCTAATGGCCTGTACGTGGCATGGCTCACGCGTCTCACGAAGCGGCACCCGCCCCTCACGTGCACACGGGCACACGTGCACACGGGCACACGGGCAAGGAGTGAGGCTCACCCCTCCACAGCCCACCCCTCCACGGCTCACCCCTCCAGCAACCGCTGCCCCACGTACTCGCCCTTCGCCGCCCCGCCCGGCACCGCGAAGAGGCCGCTCGCCTCGTGCCGGATGAACTCCGAAAGGGCGTCCCCCCGGTCGAGCTTGCGCTGCACCGGTACGAAGCCGCGGAGCGGGTCGGCCTGCCAGCAC
Organism: Streptomyces sp. NPDC055239; assembly: GCF_053606205.1. Taxonomy (NCBI): domain Bacteria; kingdom Bacillati; phylum Actinomycetota; class Actinomycetes; order Kitasatosporales; family Streptomycetaceae; genus Streptomyces; species Streptomyces sp. NPDC055239. Next base: position 122,240 of record NZ_JBSGRD010000014.1, read on the forward strand.
ACGAAGAGCAGCCCGGCGTCCGGCTCCCCGCCCTTGTCGAAGCCGTCGTGGTACGAGAACGGGCGGCGCAGCATCGCGGAGCCGCCGTTCTGGTCGGGCCGGGTGATGCGGGCGTGGGCGTTGAGGGCGATGACGTACTTGCCGTCCGCGCCCGCCTTCTCCAGCTTCGGCTCGGTGGTCTCCGTACCGCCGGTCAGCGGTGAGCCGTCCGACTTGTGGCGCCCGATGACCGCCTCCTGGTCCTTGGTGCCGAGCTTCTCCCAGTCGTCGAGGAGCATCCGGATGCGACGTACGACGACGTACGAGCCCCCCGCCATCCACGACGGGTCCCGGGAGGCGCCCGCGGCAGGCACGTAGATCCGTCGGTCGAAGTCGTCCTCCGACGGCTTCGGGTTGTTCGAGCCGTCGATCTGGCCCATGAGGTTGCGCGTCGTCATCGGCTGCGCGGTCGCGCCGGGCGAGCGGTTGAACCCGTTCATCTGCCAGCGCACCCGCGCCGCGTCCCCTGCCTCCTGCTGGATCGCGCGCAGCGCGTGGAAGGCGACGAGCGGGTCGTTCGCGCCGATCTGCACCCACAGGTCGCCGTCGCTGCGCGCCTTGTCGAGGTGGTCGGAGGAGAAGTCGGGCAGCGGGTCGAGCGCGGACGGGCGCTGCTTCTCCAGGCCGGTGCGCCCGAAGAAGCTGTGCCCGAAGCCGAAGGTGACGCTCAACGACGACGGCCCCGCGTCCCGGGCGACATCCGTGTCCTCGCCCGTCGTGGCCTTGCCCGCCATCAGCCGCTCGGCAGTCGCCGACCAGCGGCGCAGCAGGGCAGCCGCCTCCTTGCGGCCCGTGCCCGCCACCAGGTCGAAGGCGACCAGGTGGCCGCGGGACTGGACGGGCGTGGTGATGCCCGGCTGATGTTTCCCGTGAAACATGACCTCGTCCGCGCCGAGGGACGTCAACGACGCCGCACCCGACGAGGACGAGGACGAGGCCGAGGTGTCCGAGGGCGCCGCGGCGTACCCGGCCGCACCGCCCGCCGCGCCGAGCGCGAGACCGGTGGCGCCGGCGGTGCCGATCAGCCGCCGCCTCGAAATCCCGTTGTCCGCCATGGTGGTTCCGTTCAGCCGATCTGCACGTTCTTGTTCACGGTCACTTGGTCGATGTCGGAGGTGCGCACGGTCACCGCGATCTTCCAGTCGCCCGCCATCGGAATCTGTACCCCGCTCGAGCTCCAGTGTCCGGTGGCGATGTGGTCGGGAGCGACGGGCAGCGGGCCGAGGTCCTTCGACTTGAGGGTGAAGGAGACCTTCACCTCGGGGATGTCGAAGGCGCTGCCGTTCGGCCGCTTCACGAAGATGTGCATCTCGTTGCTGCCGGTGCGGCCCGGGTCCAGGTCGAGTTGCAAGGTGCCCTTGCCGTCGGAGGAGCCGGTGTCGAAGGGGATCTTGAGGGTGAGCGGTCCTGACCGCTGTGCCGCTGCCGTCGTCTTCGACGCCGCCGCTTCCTCCTCCGTGCGCCCCGGCTCGGTGGAGGTGAGGACCGTGGTGACGGCGAGCAGAACGACGGCGACGCACGCCTCGGCGAGCACGGAGCGGCGCAGGCCGGAGCGATTGGGGTCGGCGTCGCGGATGCGCTTCTCGCGGGCGGTGCTCATGGCGGCCTGCTGGCGGGCGAGTTGGGCGGAGCGCGTCGAATCCTCGGCGCCCTTGGGTTCCTTGCTTTCCTTGGTTTCCTTGGAGTCTTTGGATTCCTTGGAGTCCGCGCCGGTGGCCCTGGCGGGCACCGTGACCGGCTTCTTCTCCGCATGCTTTTCCGCGCGCTTCTCGACGACGGTCGCCGCCGCGGCCTCCGGGGCCACATCGCCCGCCTGCTCCGCGATCCGTGCCGTCCAGCGCCGCGAGATCCAGGCTATGCCGACGAGGACGGCCACCAGGCCGACCTTGAGGAGGAGCAACTGTCCGTACCGCGTGCCGGTCAGCGCCGACCACGAGCCGACCTGCCGCCACGACTGGTAGAGCCCGGTCGCGGCAAGGGCGATGACGCTGCAGAACGCCACCCGTGAGAAGCGCCGCACCGCGTCGCCGTCCACCGACGGCGCGAAGTAGAGGGCGACGACGAGCGCCGCGAGCCCGCCGAGCCAGGTGGCGACGGCGAGCAGGTGCACGATGTCCACGGGCATCGCGAGTCCGGCCTGGATACCGGTCGACGCGTGCTCGGCCATGGCCCAGGTCGCACCGAGCCCTATGGCGACGACGCCTCCGCCGATCGCGAGCCCGAAGGTGAGGTCCTTGCGTTCCTTGGGGTCGGTCCGCTTCTCGTACGCGCCGAAGAGCACCGCGATGAAGAGCGCGGCGGCGGCGAGCAGCAGCAGCCGTGAGACCAGCGCGGCTCCCGTCTTCGTTTGAAGTACGTCGCCGAGCTTGGCCATGTCGAAGGCGTCGGCGAGCTTCCCCGAGCCGGTGTAGGGCGCGCGCAGCAGGAGCAGTACGAGGGTGGACGCGGTGAGCGTGATCCAGCCGGACACCACGAGGCGCTGCACGGGCCGCACACCCGCGCCGCGCGGCCAGCAGCCGAGCACGAAGGCCGCCCCGCCGACGACGAGGATGAACCCGGCGTACGAGAGGTAGCGCGCGAAGCCGTAGAGACCGCCGACGAACCCGCCGCCCACTTCCTGTTCCGGCAGCGCGACCTTGGTGTCGGACGGCGCGCCCACGGAGAAGGTGAAGGCCCCGGAGATGGGGTGGCTGTCGGCGGAGACGACTTGGTAGGCGACGGTGAAGGTGCCGTCGGGCAGCCCCTTGTGCAGCTTCACGCCGTAGGTGTTGGACCCGAGGTCACTGGTCTTGCCGGTGTCGACGCGCTTGCCGGCCGGGTCGAGCACCCGTACGGAACCGTCGGACATGGCGACCTTCTCGGAGAAGGTCAGCGACACACTGGCGGGCGCCTTGTCGACCACCGCTCCCTGCTTGGGGTCGCTTCCCGTCAGCGCCGCATGGGCGGAGACGGGGGCCGCAGCGGCGAACAGCGCGCCGAGGAAGACGGCGACGACGAGCAGGAGCCGTGCGACGCCGGGGGGTATCCCGAAGCGCGCTGCGGCCCCGGAGCGCGCTCTGGCAGCCCCTGAGCGGGCTCTGGTGGCCCCTGCGCGGGCTCCACAGCGGGGAGCGATGGTCTGCATCAGCGATCAGTCCCTCAGTGCGACGCGTGCTTGCCGGGCTTGGGGTTGTACGTGGCGGCCTTCACCGGAACCTCGATCTCGATCGGGTCCGACTTCTCGAAGCGCAGCGTCACCGTGACCTTGTCGCCCTGCTTCGGCTTGTGCTTGAGCTCCTCGAACATGAGGTGGTTGCCGCCCCGCGCGAAGTCGAGCTCGCCGTTCGCGGGTACGTCGAACGACTTCTGCTCCTTCATCGCGTTGTTCTTGGTGCTGTGCAGCGTGACCTTCTCGGCGATGGAGCTGGTGACCGAGGTGAGCTTGTCCGCGCCGCCCTTGTTCGTGACGGTGAAGAACCCGGAGGCCATGTCGTCCATGGCGGGCTCGGGCATGAAGGCACCGGCGACCTTGAGCTCGGGCTTGTCCGACGCCTTGGCGCCGTCCTTGTCACCGGACGAGTCCGAGCAGCCCGCGAGGGCGAGCCCCGCCGTCAGCGCCACGGCCCCGCTGATGAGTGTGCGGCGGTTCACGGAGTCGCTCCCTTGACGATCTTGGGGAGGTCCTTGGTGTAGTCGTCCACGGTGGTGTCCTCGCCGTACAGGACGTACCCGGCGTCGGTCTTCGGCGAGAACGCGATGACCTGCGTGCCGTGCATCGAGACGACCTTGCCCTTCTCCTTCTTGGAGGGCTCGATGCTGATGCCGAGGGTGCGGGCGCTGCCCTGGATGGTCTCGAAGTCACCGGTGAGACCGATGAAGTCGGTGTCCTGGGCCTTGAGCCACTTGCCGAGGGCGGCAGGGGTGTCGCGCTCGGGGTCGGTGGTGACGAAGACGACCTGGAGCTTGTCCTGTTCGGCCTTGGGCAGCTGCTTCTTGGCGACGGCGATGTTGCTCATCGTCAAGGGGCAGACGTCCGGGCAGTTGGTGTAGCCGAAGTAGATGAGCGTCGGCTTGCCCTTGGTCTGCTCGCGCAGGTCGTACTTCTTGCCGTGCGTGTCCTTGAGGACGAGGTCCGGCTTCTCGAAGGGCTTGTCGAGGATGGTCGCGGCCTTGTCGCCGTTGGACTCGACGGAGACGTCCGCGACGGGCTTCTTGCTGTCGTCACCGCTGCCGCAGGCGGACAGGGTGAGGGTGGCCGCGGCCAGCATGGCGGCGGCGAGCAGCTTCTTCTTGCGCATACGAAAATGTCCCAGATGTGAGGGGGCCCGGGCGCACCGGGGGCAGGCGAAACGCCCCCGGTGCGGCCCGAAGGGGTGGCTCAGCTGTTGGTGCGCCGACGTCCGGCGAGCACGCCGAACGCCACGCCGGCGGCGCCGACGACGATGCCGACGACGCCGAGGACGCGGGCGGTGGAGTCGCTGCTGTCGGAGGAGGCGGCGGACTCGCTCTTGTCGCCCGACTTCGCGTCTTCCTTGGCGTCGTCGTGCGAGGCGGCGGCGCCGTGGCCGTCCTCGGAGGCGGCGGTGAGCGCGAGGGCCGGAGCCGGGTGCTCCGGCTCCTCCTGGCCCTTCTTCTGCGGCTCGATCCAGCGGACGACGTCCTTGTTGTCGTACGTCTGGACGGCCTTGAAGACGAGCTCGTCGGCGTCCTCGGGGAGCGCGCCGATGGACAGCGGGAACTTCTGGAAGGAGCCCGGCTGGACGCCCTTGCCGTCGGCGGTCCAGGTGACCTTGGAGACGGCCTCGTCGATCTTCTCGCCGTGCATCTCGAGGGGCTTGTCGAGCTTCGCCTTGGTGACCTTCACGGTCCATCCGGGGATGGCCTCCGTCTGGACGGAGGCGAGCGGGTGGTCCTCGGGGAAGGACACCTCGAGCTTGTTGGTCGCGGCGTCGTCCATCTCGTTCGGCACCTTGAAGTTGACCGTGGCGTAGCCGCCCTTGGCGGCCTCGCCCTCGGCCGTGACGCTGACGTGCGCGAAGGCGGGGACGGAGAGCAGCAGGACGGCGGTGGCGGCGACGCCACCGACGACGGAGACGCGGGAGGCCTTCACGGAGGACAGGCCGGACAGAGCAGACAGAGCAGACATGGCGGAACACTCCACTTTCAGCGGTGGTGACCAGCACTGCTGACGAGGTCAGCGGTGGTGATCAGGGGAGAGTGCGCGCGGCGACGAACCGAGCGGCACGCGCGCGTGGACGCCGCAAGGCGTGACGCGCCTCTCCGTAGTGCTGCGGTAGGAGTGCGTCGCGTCAGGCGGCGAGTGCGAGTGCGGCGCCGGCCGGCGGGCCTCGCCTGGTCACCGTGTGCTGGAGCGCGGTGGTGTGCGGCTTCGGTGGTACGAGGAAGGTGGCGCGCGGAGTCCGGGCATCCACGCCGGGCGCTCCGGGGAGGCCGGCTCGCAGGGCGCGTACAAGTGCGAGCGCCCCGCGCAGGGAACGTACGAGCGCCCCTTCGGCGACTCCGTACGCCCCGTGGGCCGAGAGCCGCACTATGCGAAGGAGCGCGATGTCGCCGCGGCGCAACAGCCACCCCGCGGCGACGGCGGCGAGAACGTGCCCCAGGAGCATCGGGAGCGACGGGAGCAGCGACATCGAGTCCATCGCGGTGTCCGCCGCCGTGGCCGCGGCCGGGGCGCTGTGCTGGTGCATGGCGTGGCCCGTGGCCCCGCCGCCCGGCTCCATGCCCGACGTCGTCAGGATCCGGTGTGCCTGGGCGGGGCTGAGGTTGGCCGCGCCCGCCCCGCACACCAGACGCGCGGCACGCTCCATCAGGGAGGTGTCGGTGGTCGCCACCGTGGAGCCGCCGTGCTGGCCGGCCCCGAAGAGCGCGTGCAGGCCCACCTGACCGGCGGCGAGCAGGGCGGCGATGCCCGGCAGCGAGCGCTCGCGCCCGGCGAGCGGTGCCGCGACGGCGAGGACGGCGATGAAGCCGACGCCGAGCGTCCACAGTGGGACTGCGGCGCAGGAAGCGAGCACATGGCCCCCGGCGGACAGCACGACGCAGAGCACGGCGAACACCGCGGCTCTCAGCAGCCGGAGATCGAATCCGGCGCGCACCTCGCGCTGGTGGGGGGCAGTCATGGCCGGAACATCATTGCACTGGGCTTACCCGTCGCATACGGCAGGTCCGCAAGCTCCCATGCGTGCAGATACGCGCCGATGCATGCCGATAATGCCGATAGTGCAGATCGATACGCATCGGAACCGAACGGGTGTCTTTGCGGGTTTCTCTTCGGGGGTCCGAAGTGCCTTGTGGGGGACGTGTCTACACCGTCCCGAGCCACCCGCGCGTCCGCCGTATGGGCGGCATCACGTCAACTGCGCGCTTATACACAGGCGCTTGCGGCAATACGTATCGGTATGTCGAGCCGCGGCCAGGAGGCTGGAGCATGAGCATGTGGTGGTCTCTCCATTTGCGGCGCGAAGCTGCGAGCGTCCCGCTGGCCCGTCGGCTGCTGATCGGCACGATGGAGACCGCGGGGGTGGATCCTGACGTCTCGTACGACCTGTCGGTGGCTCTCAGCGAGGCCTGTGCCAACGCGGTGGAGCACGGCGGGGCGACGGTCTCCGAGGGCGCGGCCGGTGCCTATCGGGTGACGGCGTACCTCGACGGCGAGAAGTGCCGCATCGAAGTGGCTGATTCCGGTCCAGGATTCGTTCCCGTCGCGCAGCGTGCGTCCGACACCGCCGAACACGGCCGGGGTCTCTATCTCATCCAGGAGCTCGCCGACCATGTGCACTTCGGCAACAGGCCGGGGGGCAGGGGCGGTGCGGTGATCAGCTTCGACAAGATCCTGAAGTGGCGTGAGGACACGCCGCTCGTCACGGCCTGAGGGACCCTGCTGCCTTCCGCTCATGCGGGTGGCAGCGCCCTGCACAGGGCTTCGAGCGCTGCTCCGTAGGCGTGCTCCGGCGGTGTGGAATAGCCGACGACCAGACCGTCGGGTGCGGGCATCGTGGCCTCCGGGTGGCGGAACTCGGCGAGGCCCTCCAGCGCGAGGCCCTGCCAGGTGGCCGCCTTCGCCGTGGACTGCTCGGTGCCGGGCGGCAGCCGCAGGACGGCGTGCAGGCCCGCGGCGACACCGGTCGGGCTGATGTGCGGGGCGTGCGTGGCGAGGGCGGCCACGAGCTGATCGCGGCGGTGGCGGTAGCGCTGACGCATGCGGCGGATGTGCCGGTCGTAGTGGCCCGACTCGATGAGGTCGGCGAGCGTGAGCTGGTCGATGACACTGGCCCACGCCTCCCGTTCGCCCTTCGCCGCGAGCACCCCTTCGATGAGGTGTTCGGGCAGTACGAGCCATCCCAGGCGCACCCCCGGAGAGAGGCTCTTGCTCACCGAGCCCATGTAGACGACGCGTTCGGGATCAAGGCCCTGTACGGCGCCCACGGGCTCCCGGTCGTAGCGGAACTCGCCGTCGTAGTCGTCCTCCAGGACGAGACCGTCGCGGGTACGCGCCCAGTCGATCACCGCAGCGCGCCGGGACGGGTGCAGGGGGCCGCCGGTAGGGAACTGGTGTGCGGGCGTGAGCAGGACGCCCCGGACTCGCTGACTTTCCGCCAACTCCTCGATCCGGGCGCCCTTTTCGTCGAGGCCGAGCGGGACCGTCCGTACGCCCGCGGTGCCGAGGATCGACCGATGAAAGCCGAGCCCGTACGACTCCACCGCCAGAGGGCCTCGCAACATCCCGCCTCCCCCGCTCCCGAACAGCAGCCGCAGACCGTGCGCGAACCCGGAGCACACCACGATCCGCTCCGGGTCGGTACGCACCCCGCGAACGCGCCCCAGGTAGCCCGCGAGCGCCCGGCGCAGCTCGACGCGCCCCTGCGGATCACCCGGCCCGAAGGCCTCGTTCGGCGCGGAGTTGAGGGCGCGCCGGGCCGAGGCGAGCCAGGCGGTGCGCGGGAAGGAGGCGGCGTCCGGCTGGCCCTGGCGCAGGTCGTACGCGGGCGGCGCGGGCGTCGTCGGCCGGGTGGGCGCCCGCTTGGCGACGCGGGTGCGCGCGGGAGGCGCCGCCCGTTCGGCCACCCGCGTGCCTGACCCCTGCCGCGCGGTCAGCCAGCCCTCGGCGACCAGCTCGGCGTAGGCGTCGGCGACGGTGTTGCGGGCGATGCCCAGATCGGCGGCGAGGGAGCGGTAGGGCGGAAGCCGCGTCCCCGGAGCGAGCCGCCCCTCGCGCACGGCGTCGCGCAGCGCGCGGATGAGCACGGCGCGGCGGCCCCCCGCCCCGGAGAGCTCAAGGTGCAGGTCACTCCCAATGCGCTCGGCCAAATTGACCCATGATTCCACCATGAAAGTGCACCCTAGCCGAGGTCTTTTCAGCCCGTAGATTCATGGTCATGACGAACAACGAGAACACCACGCAGACCGCCGTACCGACCCCCGCGCACGCCCCCGCGCAGACCCACACCCACGCCCCCCGCCTCAACTTCGCCAAGGTCGCCCCCAAGGCCTTCAAGGCCGTGATCGGACTCGACGCAGCCGCCCGCGACGGCCTCGACCCGGCCCTGGTCGAGCTGATCCAGATCCGCGCGTCGCTGATCAACGGCTGCGCCTACTGCCTGCACATGCACACCTCCGACGCGCGCAAGGCGGGCGAGGACGAGGCGCGGCTGCACATGGTCGGCGTCTGGCGCGAGGCCAGGAACTTCTTCACGGAGAAGGAGCAGGCGGCGCTCGACCTGACCGAGGCCGTCACCCTCGTCCACCAGGGCGGCGTACCGGACGACGTCTACGCCCGCGCGGTCGCGCACTTCGACGAGACGGAGCTTGGCCACGTCCTGGCCCTGATCTTCGCCATCAACACCTGGAACCGCATCGCCCTGAGCACGGCCAAGGTGGCGGGCGAGGACGAGCGCTAGGCCCGGAATCGCACAACGGGCCCCTTCTTAAAGAAGAGGCCCGCCTTCGCAGGATGCTGAGCCCTTGAGCTGAGCCCTTGAGTTCAGCCCTTGAGTTCAGCCATCCACGCCTCGACGTCATCGGCACGCCGCGGCAGCGCCGCCGACAGGTTCTTGTTGCCGTCGGCCGTCACGAGGATGTCGTCCTCGATCCGCACGCCGATGCCGCGGTACTCCTGCGGCACCGTCAGGTCGTCCGCCTGGAAGTAAAGACCGGGCTCGACCGTCAGGCACATGCCGGGCTCCAGGACGCCGTCGGCGTACGTCTCGCGGCGCGCGGCCGCGCAGTCGTGGACGTCCATGCCGAGCATGTGACCGGTGCCGTGCAGGGTCCAGCGGCGCTGGAGACCCAGCTCGAGGACGCGCTCGACCGGGCCCTCGACGAGCCCCCACTCCACGAGCCTCTCGGCGAGCACGCGCTGTGCGGCGTCGTGGAAGTCGCGGTACTTGGCGCCCGGCTGCACTGCCGCGATGCCGGCCTCCTGGGCCTCGTACACGGCGTCGTAGATCTTCCGCTGCAGCGCGTCGAAGCGGCCGTTGATCGGCAGCGTCCGCGTCACGTCGGCGGTGTAGTACGTGTGCGTCTCCACACCGGCGTCGAGCAGCAGCAGCTCCCCGGAGCGCACGGCGCCGTCGTTGCGCACCCAGTGCAGCGTCGTGGCGTGCGGGCCCGCGGCGCAGATCGAGCCGTAGCCGATGTCGTTGCCGTCGACGCGGGCGCGCAGGAAGAACGTGCCCTCGATGTAGCGCTCGCTGGTCGCCTCGGCCTTGTCAAGGACGCGTACGACGTCCTCGAAGCCGCGGGCCGTCGAGTCGCACGCCTTCTGCAGCTCGCCGACCTCGAACTCGTCCTTGACCAGACGGGCCTCGGAGAGGAAGACGCGCAGCTCCTCGTCGCGCTCGGCGGTGACCTTGTCGGTCAGAGCGGCCTCGATACCGGCGTCGTAGCCGCGGACGACGCGGACGGAGCCGGTCGCCTCGCGCAGCTGGTCGGCGAGCTCGCGCACGTCGGACGCCGGGATGCCGTACAGCGTCTCGGCCTCGGTGAGGGAGTGCCTGCGGCCGACCCACAGCTCGCCCTGGCCGTCCAGCCAGAACTCGCCGTTCTCGCGGTCGGAGCGCGGCAGCAGGTAGATGGTGGCCTCGTGGCCGCTCGTGCCGTCGGCGAAGTCCGTGGGCTCCAGGACCAGGACGCCGTCCCCGGTCTGGTTGCCGGTCAGGTACGCGTACTCGACGGAGGAGCGGAAGGCGTACTCCGTGTCGTTCGAGCGGGTCTTGAGATTGCCCGCGGGGATCACCAGACGCTCGCCCGGGAAGCGCGCGGAGAGCGCGGCGCGGCGGTCGGCGGTGTGCGCGGCCTGGGCGATCGGCCGCAGGTCGTGCAGCTCGGTGTCGGCCCATCCGGACTTCATGTTCTCGGCGAGCTCGTCGGAGACGCCCGGGTACAGCCCGTTCTTGCGCTGCTTGATCGGCTCTTCCTCGGACTCGATCTCCAGGTCTTCCGGGTTCTCCGGGTTCTCCCGAATGAGCTCCTCCGACACGATCTGCCTCCTATGTACGACACTGGACCCCCTCCATCGTACGGGCGTACGGAAGGGGGCCCAGAGCCGGAAGGCCCATTACATGCCGTATCGCGGACGTCACTCGAAGCGGGCCGCGAGGAGGACCACGTCCTCGTCGCTGTCGGCCGTGTCGAGCCCGTCAGGCAGCATCGTCCGCAGGACGTGGTCGGCGAGCGCGGCCGGGTCGTCGCGCACCGTTTTCGGCACGCTCGCCGCTGCCGCGTGCAGCCGCGCGAAGGCCCGGTCCATCGGGTCGCCGGTGCGGTGCAGCAGGCCGTCCGTGTAGAGAAGCACCGTTTCTCCAGGCTCGGTCTTGAACTCCACGCTCGGCGCCTCCCAGCAGGCGAGCATCCCGAGCGGCGCCGAGAGCGAGGTCTCCACGAACTCCGTGCGCCGTTCGCCGATCACCAGGGGCGGGCTGTGCCCCGCTCCCGCCAGGACGATTCTGCGCTGCGCCGGTTCGCAGTAGGCGAAGAGGGCGGTCGCCGACCGCGCGGGCTCGGTGAGCCGAAGGAGCAGCTCCAGATCGGACAGTACGGCGACGGGGTCCTCGCCCTCCATCACGGCGTACGCCCGCAAGGAGGCCCGCAGGCGCCCCATCGCGGCGACGGCGCTCGGTCCCGACCCGGTGACGGAGCCGACCGCGAGGCCGAGCGCGGCGTCGGGCAGCGGCAGCGCGTCGAACCAGTCGCCGCCTCCGCGCGCGCAGGTGCGGTGCCGGGCGGCGAGCTGCACCCCGGCGACCCGCGGCAGGCGCGAGGGCAGCAGCTCTTCGCGCAGGGTGGCCTCGGTCGTGCGGGCGCGGTCGAGTTCGATCAGCCGCGCCAGGTGCTCCGCGGCCTGGCGCGCGTAGAGCCCGACGAGGTGCCGTTGGCGCTCGCCGGGCTCCGCGGGCTCGTCGTACAGCCAGACGGCGGCGCCGATCCGGCCCGCGGCCTCGGCGGACAGGGGCAGTGCGTAGCTCGCCGCGTAGCCGAGGCGGGTGGCGACCTCGCGGTGGCGGGGGTCGAGGCCGCTGTCGGCGAGCAGGTCGGCGTTGACGATCTCGGTCTCGGTCGCGGTGCCGGGCGGCGCGGGCGGTGCGTCGAGGAGCCGTCCGAAGGCGGTGGCGGCGCGGGGCACCGTCTCGATGTGGCCCAGGTCGGCGCGGGCGAGGCCGAGGCCGATGGTGGTGTCGGGGCCGAGCCGGTCGGCGGGCTCCAGGACGAGCAGGCCGCGGCGGGCGCCCACCAGGGCGGCTCCGGCTTGCAGGAGCTCGTGCAGGGCCTCGTCGAGGGTGACGGTTCGGGCCAGGCGCTCGGTGAGCTCCTGGAGGGTGGTCAGATCGGAGACCCAGCCCGCGAGCCGGTCCTGGATCATGAGGGTCGGCGCGCCCTGGGCCTGTGGTGCGGGCGGGACAGTGTGGTCTTGTGGCGGAACTGTTGAATCGATTCCGGCCACTTTCGGAAGATGCGGAGGGTTCATGGCTGACGGCTTTCCGGCCGGTGCGTATTGCTCAATAGCATCGCAAACCCCCATGTCATTCTGCGCCGCTAGCAATGTTCTCCACATCTACACGCACTGGTTAGGGGATGTCCAGCATTGTCCGACTGGGATTCGTGGTGTCCGTGGGGGTTCTGGGACATATCGGCGATCTTGTTAACTTGGCTCAAAAGCGCCTGAGGCGGCGGTCTATTGCGATCGACTGAGATTGTTCAACAAGGGGCTACCTCTCAAGCCCTCAGGCTCGGGAGGCGCGTCACAGCGGCCGTGATGGGTACGTACTCGGTGATGACCAGGGGCAGTTGAGATCAGCCCGGAACCTGGTGAAGGAACCGGGCGTCTTAACTCACGACGACCGTGCCCCATCCTCCCGTGGGGGAGGCGGCGAAAAGTACGCGGGACAGCAAACGCCAGGCACCGCCACCCCACGCCACGCTAACGCTCGGCCCCTAGGGGTTCCCCATGCCGCAGGCTGGGGTGTGATGCGCCAGTTCTACGCACAGCGAAGTGATCCACACATGGTGTGATGTGGCCCGCCGTGTTCCTCGGCGTGTAAACGGAAAGGAACGAGCGCTCATGCGCGAGATCCTCGGAAGGCGACGCAGGCTCCTGTCCAGGCTCACCGGCAGGAAGTCTGACCAGAGTCCCGGTCTGCTCGGCGCGGCCTTGACCTTCACGACGGCATGGAAGTGGTCCGTGGTGCCGGGTGTCGGGCTCGACCGGCGAGACAGCACCCGCTGCACCTGCCCCGACCTCGACTGCACAGTGCCAGGAGCGCACCCTCTCGACCCCGGCCTCCTTGCCGCGACGACCGACGAGCGCATGGTGCGCTGGTGGTGGACGAACCGCCCGGACGCGCCCATCGTGCTCGCGACCGGCGGCAGCGCTCCGTGCGCCGTCAGCCTGCCCGCGATCGCGGGCGCGCGCGCCCTGGCCGCGCTCGACCAGACGGGCATCAGGCTCGGCCCGGTCGTGGCGACCCCGGCCCGCCTCTTCCTGCTCGTCGCGCCGTACTCCATGGAGCAGTTGGGCGAACTGCTGTACGCCAAGGACTACGTACCCGGTTCTCTGCGCTTCCACGGAGAGGGCGGATATCTCGCTCTGCCCCCGTCCGAGACGGGCCAGGGTCCTGTGACCTGGGAGCGGGCTCCGCTGCCCGGCTCGGCGGCGCCGTGGGTGCCCGACGTGGAGGCCGTGGTGGACGCGGTGGTGGACGCCCTCACTCGTACGGGTGTGAGCGCGCCCGAGTTGTAGGGGAAATGGGCGTGCGGCGAGCCGGACGTCCATCAAACGTCGTTAATGTCAGGGACCATGAACCCCCGCCTGATCGCGCTCACGGGCGTCGTGGCCATTACGGTTCTCCTGCCGCTCGCCGGCGCGTTCGCGGGTCCCGTGGGCGACGGTGACGCCGAAGCCAAGCCGCTGGAGCGGCAGGCGGACGCGGCACCGGGGGCGGCGCCGGACCCCGACGCGAAACAGCCCTCTACGGAGAAGCCGACTTCGAAACGGTCCTCTACGGAAGGCTCGTCCACGGAACGCTCGTCTACGGAGGGCTCCTCTACGGAGAGCTCGTCACTCCTTGCGGGACTCGGCCTCGACGACGCCGCCCAGTGCGGCCCCGAACTCACCTCGCCCAAGGGCATCGAAGCCCAGACCTGTGTCCTGACCCAGGGGCACGACACCTGGGGGCGCACGTACTACCGCAACACCACCGGCGACGAGCTGGACGCCGTGCTGACCCTCATGAGTCCTGGCGGACGCACCGTGCAGATGCACTGCGCGGTGGGTGCGGCGGACGAGCCGGGGGCGTGCGAGACACCGCGGGAGCGTACGACGGGGAATGCGGAGGCGTATTCGGCGGTGGTGGAGTTCGCCGACGGGAGCGGCGGACCGTTGCTCCTGCGCTCCGGAAGCAACTCCGGGCGGCCGAAGGCCAGTTGATACCGCAGGTCAGGCCGTGCGGAGGGCCGGGCATGGAAGCGCCCGGTTGCTGGCGACGGGGGATGCACCAGCAACCGGGCTATCTGAACGGTAACAAGAGATCTGCTCTGGGCAAATTCGATCTCGGATATCCAGACAGGGATTTACCTGCGACGACGGGGAGTTGTGACAGGAGTCACGCCCCCCGACCGACTGACTGGTGGGTCAGCTCAGCGTCACCTGGCGGTTGGTGAGACCGCCGCGCGCCCGGCGCTCCTCCGGTGTGAGCGGGGCATCGATGTCCAGCGCCGTCGCGAGCCGCTCGGCGAACTCGGCGGCGGGCTTCTCGATGTCCTCGGCGCCCATTCCGGTCGGCAGGTCCCACACCGGCACCGTCAGGCCGTGCGCACGGAAGGAGCCGACCAGACGGGTGCCTTCGCCGAGACTCGACTTACCCGCCGCGTGCAGCCGGGCGAGCGCGTCGAGGAGCTGCTCCTCGGGGTGCGGCATGACCCAGCGCAGGTGGTTCTTCTCCGGCGTCTCGCACCAGTACGCGGAGTCCACGCCGGAGAGCTTCACGGTCGGGATCGCGGCGGCGTTCGCCCGCTCCAGGGACGCGGAGACCTCCGTGGACGCGTTCTCCGAATCCGGCACCCAGAACTCGAAGCCCGCGTGCACGATCGGCTGGAATACGCCGTCGGGGTCGAGGACGTCCTGCAGGCGCGGTCCGTCGGCGGGGGCGCGGCGGGCCTGGACCGGAGAGCCGGGCTCGGCGGTCAGGGCGCGCTGGAGGGTGTCGGCGAGGTCGCGGCTGATGTCGCCGGACGCGGTGTCGTTCTGCAGGCCGAGCAGGACCGAGCCGTCGTCGCGGCGCAGCGCGGGCCAGGCCATCGGAAGGACGGTGGCCAGGGACACGGAGGGCACGCCGTCCGGCAGCCCGTCCTTGAGGGGCAGTTCGACGGTCGCCGCCGGGACGAGCTCGCGCAGAGCCACCCAGTCGCCCTCGCCGGGCAGGCCTTCGAAGGGGCGCTGCACCAGCTCGGTCACCGCGTGCGCGGCGGCCCGGCCGTGACAGGCCTTGTAACGGCGGCCCGAACCGCAGGGGCAGGGTTCGCGGGCACCGACGACAGGGACCTGCCCGTCCGTCAGTTGCGGCTGCTTGCCCTTGGTCTGAGGGCGCTTCTTGGCCATCTTGGGTGTCTCCCGGATGCGGCTTTCCAGCGTGGCTCTTCGTACGTCTTGGGCGTACGGGCGCGAGCCTAGTCGCTCACCCACAGGGGGCCGGGAATCGCCTGAATCGGCCTGAGTCGGCGCGAGCCAAGTCGAGGCCGTGGGCCGGGGTCTGTGCAGCGGCCTTCAGTCGCGGACGTCGATCAGTCGCGGTCGTCGAAGGGGTCCGCGTACGCGAGGTCCGGTATCGCGGCGCGTGAGGGGGGCGCGGCGCGCGACGGGGGCGCGACGCGCGTAGCAAAATCCTCGTGGCGGTGCCCCGCATGAACGACTACCCACACCGTGACCTCGCCATGGGTGTCGTCGCGCACGCCCCACGTGTCGGCGAGGGCCGTGATGATGTTGAGCCCACGACCGCCGTGCGCGGTGACCGAGGGCGTGGCGGGAACGGGGCGGGTCGGGCCACCGCCGTCCGTCACCTCGACCGTCAGCCGTCCCGTCGTGTCCATGTGCCAGGCGGCCCGGACGTCACCGTCGCCGACCATTCCTTCGCCCAGCGGCCTGCCGTGCCGACAGGCATTGCTGAGCAGTTCCGAAAGGACAAGTACGGCATCGTCGACGACCGATTCCGGCATCCCGTTCATGCGCAGTTGATCGCGCATCCGATGCCTTGCTTCCCCCACGCCCGACGGGCCATGAGGTACGGCCATACTCGACGACGCGGGCACCTCCCGTGCCACCACCAACGCCACCCCCGAGACCTCCTTCGCCCCACGCCACGGTGTGAATGCCCCAATGGACTGGACCGGAAACCGGCCAATCCTTGTGCGGTGACGCACTCGTAACGATCGAATACGGAACGAACGCGCCGGTGCACACCCCGTAATCGACGAGCTCGCGGTTAGCGGCGGCCCAACTGGGACAGCACCTGCTTGGGACGATTGGTGATGATGGCGTCGACGCCGAGTTCGGCGCAGAGCTCGACGTCCTCGGGCTCGTTCACGGTCCACACGTGCACCTGGTGTCCCGCGCGTTTGAGTTTGGCCACGTAGGCGGGGTGGCTGCGGACGATCCGCATGCCCAGGCCGGCGATCCCCACGCCCTCGGGGAGGCGGCCGTCGCGGTGGCGCGGCGAGACGAACTGCATCAGGTAGACGGTCGGCAGGGTGGGGGACGCGGCCCGCACCCGGTGCAGGGAGCGCGCGGAGAAGCTCATGACGCGTACGGGAGAGGGTCCGCCGGCGGGTGGGGAATCCAGACCGAAGCGCTTCAGTAGAAGAAGCAGCCTTTCCTCGACCTGGCCCGCCCAGCGAGTGGGGTGCTTGGTCTCGATGGCCAGCTGGACGCTGCGCCCCGACGCATTGCTTTCGGCCACAAGATCGAGCAGCCGCTCCAGGGTGAGGACAGAGGTGTCCTCCCAGTCGGGGCCTTCGTCGGACTCGCCGTGGTCGTTCTTCCAGGAGCCGAAGTCGAGCGTGGCGAGATCGGAGAGCTCCAGGGCCGACACGGCTCCGCGGCCGTTCGACGTACGGTTCACGCGACGGTCGTGGACGCAGACGAGGTGCCCGTCCGCGGTGAGGCGTACATCGCATTCGAGAGCGTCGGCACCGTCCTCGACCGCCCTCTTGTACGCGGCCAGCGTGTGCTCGGGTTCGTCTTCGGAGGCTCCGCGGTGGGCGACGACCTGGATCTGGTGCTGTCGTGCGAGGGTCACCGCGTCATGGTGCCATCACGGGGTACCCGCAGCATGCCCAAGGGGTGGCGCACACAGAGCCGGATCCACAGGATCGGCTTATGGTGCCCTGACAGCCCATGGGAAAAGCTGACTGCAGACACATGCACAGTTGGCACAGCCAGGCCGTGACCGAGAACGACAGCGTGGACCGAGGAGAAGAGCTGTGAGCACCGAGAACGAGGGCAACGAGGTACCCCCGGCCCCGTCAGCGCCTCCTGTGCCGGTGGAAACTCCCGCAGCTTCCGCCGAGCCCGCGACACCCGCTTCCGCCGCGCCCGACCCCGCGGCGCCGTCTTTGGCGGGGCACCCCCAGGACCCGGCGGCGCACCAGGCTCCCGCGCACGCCGGTGCCACCGCCGGCGCGCCCCCGCACGCCTCCGGTGCCGGAGCCTGGCCGCCTCCGCCGCCGCCCGCGGTTCCTTCGTACGCCCAGGACGGCGGCTCGGGATCCGGATGGGGCGCGTCGTACGCGGCGCAGCACCCGGATGAGCCCAAGCCCGCGGGCCGGCGCGGTGGTCTGATCGCCGCTGTGCTCGTGGCCGCACTGGTCGCCGGCGGTGTCGGCGGCGGCATCGGCTTCTGGGCGGCCGAGCGCAACGACAACAGCACGGGCTCGACGACGGTCTCCGCGTCGAACACCCCGGCCGACCTCAAGCGCGACCCCGGCACGGTCGCCGACATCGCGGGCAAGGCACTGCCCAGCGTCGTCACCATCGAGGCCCAGGGCGGCAACGGCGAGGGCGGAACGGGCACCGGCTTCGTCTACGACAAGCAGGGCCACATCCTCACGAACAACCACGTCGTGGCCTCCGCGGCCGAGGGCGGCAAGCTCGCGGCGACGTTCTCGGACGGCAAGAAGTACGAGGCCGAGGTGGTCGGCCGCGCCGAGGGCTATGACGTGGCGGTCATCAAGCTCAAGAACCCGCCGTCGAACCTGAAGCCGCTCCCCCTCGGCAACTCCGACAAGGTGGCCGTCGGCGATTCGACGATCGCCATCGGCGCCCCCTTCGGCCTCTCGAACACCGTCACCACCGGCATCGTCAGCGCCAAGGACCGCCCGGTGACCTCCAGCGACGGCGCGAGCAACAAGAGCTCGTACATGAGCGCCCTGCAGACCGACGCCTCCATCAACCCCGGCAACTCCGGCGGCCCGCTGCTCGACGCGGGCGGCGCGGTCATCGGCATCAACTCCGCGATCAAGCCCGCGGAGAGCGGCGGCGGCCTCGGCGGCGGAGGCGGTCAGTCCGGCTCCATCGGCCTCGGCTTCGCGATCCCGGTCAACCAGACCAAGTACGTCGCCGAGCAGCTCATCAAGAACGGCCAGGCCGTCTACCCCGTCATCGGTGCGTCGGTCTCCCTGGAGGAGGGCTCGGGCGGCGCCACGATCTCCCAGAAGGGCGCGAGCGACTCGCAGGCGGTCACTCCGAACGGCCCCGCGGCCAAGGCGGGACTCAAGCCCGGCGACGTCATCACGAAGCTGGACAACACGGTGATCGACAGCGGACCGACCCTGATCGGTCAGATCTGGACCCACAAGCCGGGCGACACCGTCGAGATCACGTACAAGCGCGACGGCAAGGAGCACAAGGTCGACTTGGTCCTGGGCCAGCGCAAGGGCGAGAGCTGACCCGCTGCTCCTGTCCCCCTCCCCGCACCGCTTCGAGCGGCGGCGCGGGGAGAGCGGCCCTTGAGGCCGGCGCGTCAACTCCTCGCGAAGTGGGCACTGTCCCACCGGGGGCTGAGGAGAAAGCAAGTCCGGATGGCGCAGTACGCCGAACCTCGTCTGGTGCTTCACCACGTTCCGGTGGACCGGTCAGTGTTGCTCATCTGGCTGTCCGGCGAACTGGATCTCGACACCACCGCTCTGTTTCGCGATGCGATGGTGCGGGTGGCATCGCGCCCGGGTGATTGCTGCCGGCTGCTCCTCGACCTGTCCGCCCTCACCTACTGCGACAACACCGGCCTGTTCAGCCTGCTGGGCACCTGTCAGGCGTTGGAAGCGGTCGGCATCACGGTCGACATAATCGAGACCGGAACCGTCGCCCGCACGGCCATCGACCGGGCGGGCCTGCAGCACCGGTTGCCACTGCGGGCTTCATGACCTTGCGTCCCGTGGCTTGCGGCCGGTGGCTTGCGGCCGGTGGAAGTCATGGCCGCCACTCCTCCTGCCACAGCCAGTGCAGCTCGTACTCCACGGCGAGTGTCCGCAGATCCAGCAGGGCGTCCATCTCGTTGCGGGGCCAGTCAGGGGCGGCGTGGTCGGCCTCGCGGACGGTGGCCTCACTGATGTGGGCGATGCTCCGGCGGTCAGCCGTCTTCTGGTGGATGCGGCGCGGGGTACGGCAGCGGCATCCGGCCGGGCTGCCGCGGTTGCCGGGGGCTTCGGCCGCCGGGCAGCCGACGTCGTGGAACAGGTCCGCTGAAGCCGCTTCCTCGTCCAGGCGGGCGTGCACGAAGGCGGCCAGGGCGGTGAGCTGGAGGGGGGCAGGGACAGGCGCTGGGCCGCCGAGCGGGAGCGCGATGGGCAGAGCGGGCCCACTCGCACCGTCCTCGCGGCGGCGCGAAGCGAGCCTCCGCTGTCGGTCGGCGCGGATCTGCTTCGACTTCAGCCGGATCTCCACCGCCTCGGACCGCGTCCGGCGGGCCTTCTCGATCACCTCCCGAGCCGTGCGACAGAGCCGCTCACAACGCTCGAAGGAGTCGATGACGCCAAGGGCGTCGGCCGAGTTGGGCATCTTGCCTCCTTATGCCTCAGTGCTCACTTGACCGACGTGTCCTGGCTCGGATCGCCGACGGCAGGTGGTGCGTGGGGGAGGTCTCGTATGGCGATGACCTCTTGGGCGACTGCGGCCAGCCGCACGCGGTGGTGGCGCGCGCGGCGGCGCAAGGTTTCGAAGGCCTCGACGGGCGAGATGCCTCGGCGAGCGGCGAGGAATCCTTTGGCCTGTTCGATCAGGATGCGGCTGTGCAGGGCCGTACGGAGCTGTTCGTTGAGGGTGTCCGCCTCCCGCAGGGCGCGGGCGTGGAGCAGGCCCACGGCAGCCGCATCGGCGAACGCCTGCGCCAGAGCGAGGTCGGCGACCGGCAGAGGGCCGGGGCCGGTGCGCAGGAGCAGCAGGCTGCCGAGGGTCTCTTGGCGTAACCGCAGGGGCACGGCACTGGCATAGGTGTAGCCGGCGGTGCGGGCCTGCAAGGTGAAGTCGCGCCAGGCAGCGGGCGCACTGGCGAGGTCGCCGGGGGCGACGGCTGTGGCGGTGCGGTAAGCCTCGACGGCGGGGCCTGCGCGTACGGTCACATCGAGTACCGCGGCCCTGGCGGGATCGGTTCCGCAGGATCCCGGGCTGTACAGGTCTGTTTCCGAGGCGGCCAGCAGGACAGCGGCAGCCGCGATGTCGAGGATGTCGCAGCAGCGGTAGGTGAAATGCTCCATGAAGTCGATGACTTCGAAATCGTCCGCCAGGGTGTCGGCGAGCTCCACGAAAGTCCGGGCGATCTTTTCTTCCCTGCTCATCCCCAACCTCCGGTGTGCCGAAGCGGCTGAGTGCCGCGCGCGGCGGGCCGACTCGCAAGGGCGGCCACTTTCCGTGCCCGGGAGATTACTCTCCAGCGATGCGACAGGTGCTGTTTTCGCCGTTCTCGCTGCGGATGACGACAAGGGCGGTACAGCTGTGGACCAGGTCTCCGCGAATGGCCCCGTGCGGGTACGCTGTATCCGCTTCGCCCCTGGTGGGCGGTGCGGGGTGGGTTGCCCGAGCGGCCTAAGGGAACGGTCTTGAAAACCGTCGTGGTGAGAGCCACCGTGGGTTCAAATCCCACACCCACCGCACCTGTGAAGAGCCTCTGACCAGCTGAATTGGTCGGAGGCTCTCGCTTTTTCAGATGGCTTACGGCCACTGTCCGGTGGCGTACGGCTCGTGAGCCGGTCAAGTCGCGTTGGATGAAAGGATGAACGTAGTACTCCACGTGGCCGTTGCCCGGCGTGCCTAGGAGGAGGTGCAGGCCGAGTACGGTCTCGTTCTCTGCGGGGGATCACTGGATTCGTCTCAGAGGAGAAACTCGTGTTGAAGCGCATCGCATCTGCCCTCGCCGTGGCCACCGTCGCCGGATTCCTGGCCGCAGGCCCGGCCGTCGCCAACGACGACGACCACAGCACCACGTTCAGCGAGGGCCGCCTTGCCGGTCAGAGCTTCACCAACATGGGCGGCCCCTACGGGATCACCACCGCCGGTCAGGCGGACGGCGGGTACCGCAACGGCACCGCCCTCGACGGGGCCTTCGACGGCTTCGACGGCTACAACGGCTGACGGTTTCTTCCGTCCGTCCACGCCAAAGGGTGCCTCTCACTGAGAGGCACCCTTTGGCGTGGACGGGGGCGGGTGGTGCAGGGGGTGGTGCCAGCAACACCCCGGAGAGACCGGGGCACCGGATGTCGCGGGCCGCTGGAATTCGCGAACCTGGAGGACATCAGCAGGGCGCGTCCCCGGTACGTCCCCACCGCGAAGATTCGAGGCCCGTCATGAGCACCAGTGCACTGCGGTACGCAGCCGCTCCCTCCCCCGTGCGCCCCGCGAGTTCCCCGGGCTTCTGGCGGGCGCCGTTCGCCGCCGCCACGTACCGGGAGATCGGCTACACCGTCGCGTCGCTGCCCATCGCCATCGTGGGCTTCACCTTCGCCGTGACGATGTTCGCGCTCGGCACGGGCCTGTTCGTCACCGTGCTCGGACTGCCGGTCCTGGCTGCCGCGTTGGCCGGGGCGCGGGGGCTCGGGGCCGCCGAGCGGGGGCGGGCGCGTACGCAGTTGGGGATCGAGGTCGCCGGTCCCGGTGCCGTGAAGAAGCCGCAGGACGCGGGTGCGTGGGCGGGGATGCGGGCACGGCTCGTGGACGGGGCGGGCTGGCGGGCGCTGCTCTTTCAGGTCGTGACGTTCCCGACCCGGATCGTTTCCTTCGTCCTCAGCGTGACCTTCCTGGTCACCGGCTGGGTGGTCGCGCTCCTCCCGGCGTACACCTGGGTCTTCCCGCGCTACGTCGACTGGCCCGGCTACCGGGTGTTCGACTACACCTCAGGCGGCGAGCGCCACGCGTTCTATCTGGAGTCGCCGGTGCAGATCGCCGGTGCGTCCCTGGTCGGCCTCGTCATCGTCTTCCTGACCCCGAAGCTGGTCCGCGCTCTGACGAACATCGACCGTGCGGCTGTGCGTTCGATGCTCGGCTAGGGCGGCGGGCGGTCTCACACGTGCCCCGTGAGCCGCTCCGCCGACGCGATCGTCGAGCGGGCCTCGCGTTCCGTGAGGCCGACCTGGAGAGCGGCGTCGACGAGTTCCTCGGCAAGGGACTCGCCGATGCCGTTCTCGTAGGCGCGGCAAGCGGCCCAGAAGAGGCGGGTGTTGCGCTGGCCCTCGTGCGCGGCGAGCACGAACTGGACCAGGCCGTGGCCCTGTGGGGCCGATGCCTGCGGAAGGGAGGAGCGCTGGGTACGGAGAGGGGGCGGGGGCGTGAGCAGGCGCAGCAGTGCGGGCGGGCAGCTCGCGGGCGGGAGATGGGCGGTGCCGGTCACGGTGCTGTAGACGCCGTGCTCGGTGCGCGAGCCGGGGCCGACGAGGTAGCCGCCCGCGCCCCGGATGTCGATACCGGGGGCGAGGCGGCCCGCGGAGTTGGGGACGACGGTGTCGGGCGGGCCCGTGAGCCAGATGTGGCGGCCGCCGCTCGGGGTGGCCACGACGACCGTGGCCGGGATCGTGAACAGGTGGCGCAGCGCGAGCTCCCGCAGGGATGCCGGAGCGTCCGTACCGGACTTGGTGTCCAGGTCGATGCCGATCAGATGGTGCGGGGGCAGTCCGCACGCGATGCCGTAGCCGGTGGCCCAGGGGGCGGCGGCGAAGAGTGCGCGGATGCGGCGCGGATCGGTCGACGCGTCGTACACGCCATGTCCTGTGCGGCCGCATTCGCCGTGGCAGGGGGCCGGTTCGGCCTTGTCGTGGTGGGGGGAACGGAGCGCCGGCAGCTTGGTGCGGGAGAGCGGGATGACGGAGAGACCGCGCTCGGCGGCGGACAGGGCGTGGGCGAGAGCGAGCGCCGTGGCATGGCGGTCGATGGTGGCCATGACTTCATTTTCGTACGAGTGTTCGAAGAAAGGAAGAGGGGCGTGCGCCGTGCACGGCCGACACGCGGGCGTGACCGCTGATCTTCCCTGGGTGGCGGAACGCTTCATCCCGTGCGGCGCTTGGGTTTGGGTGGGGCTTTAGCGGTTGAGCTGGGGCTTTGGGGGCGCGGGGCGTGTTTATCGCCTTGTACTCACGCTTGCGGGGGAATCGGGGCTTCCGGGGTGGTTCGCCGGGGATTCGGTGGGCAACTCTGGAGTCGCGACGTCGTGCAGAACCACCTCGGGGCGGTCGGCCAACTGCCCTGAAAATCAATGCACTTGAGGTACGCCCGGCAACATCGCCGGTGCGTGTCCCCGTTCTGGAGGAATTGACATGGCAAGCATCCGTACCGCCCGCGTCATCGCTGCCGCCGCGGCCCTGCCCCTGGCCGCCGCACTGTTCACGGGTATCGCGACAGCCGACAACGGCTCCTTCGCGAACGACGGATCGAATGCGGGCGTGGCGTCGGTCAACGGCAGTGGTGTCGGGGGCAACAACAGCGGCAACTCGGCGACGACGCAGCAGCAGGCGGTGGGCTCCGGGGCCTCGAACCAGAACAACACCGCGCAGGTGAACGGCTCGGCCTTCACGGCGATCGACCAGTCGAACGAGAACCTCGCCGTCAACTTCACCAACCTCTGGTGAAGTGACGGCGCTCCGGGAGGGGGATCAGCTCCCGGAGCCCGCTCGACGGGGTGTTGTGTGGCGGTCTGCGCGGCGGTGCATCTGCACCGCCGCGCAGGCGCGTTCGGGGCGCTCTCGCGCATTTCGGGGTGCTCTCGTGCATTTCGGGGTGCACTCGCGCATGAGGTGATCCGGCCTTGCGTACGGGTGATCTCTTGACACCGGAACAGTTTCTGACGGACAGTCAGAAACCATTGTCGGTGCGACGCCCGTACGCGAAGGAGAGGCCGCCGCCGTGCACCTCGCCCCCACCGAACGCCAACAGCGGCTGCGCGCCGAGCTGCGCGCCTACTTCCGCGATCTGATGCCGGCAGGTCCGCCCGCAGGGGGCGACCTGGAGGGACAGCGCCGACTGCTGCGGCGCATCGGGGCCGACGGCATGCTCGGCCTCGGCTGGCCGGTCGAGTACGGCGGGCAGGGGCGCGGCCCCGATGAGCAGTTCGTCTTCTTCGACGAGGCCTACCGTGCGGGCGCGCCCGTATCGATGGTCACCCTGAACACCGTCGGGCCGACCCTCATGAAGTACGGCACCGAGGAGCAGAAGGCCGCTTTCCTGCCGCGCATCCTCAGCGGCGACCTCGTTTTCGCTATCGGGTACAGCGAGCCTTCGGCGGGGACGGATCTGGCCTCGCTGCGGACGCGGGCGGTGCGCGACAGCGAGACACCCGGCGGCGCGTGGGTCATCGACGGGCAGAAGATCTTCACGTCGAACGCCCACAACGCCGACTGGATCTGGCTGGCCTGCCGTACCGACCCCGAAGCTCCCAAGCACCAGGGCATCTCGATCATCCTCGTGCCGACCGGCGCGCCCGGGTTCTCGTGGACTCCGATCGAGACCGTGGGCGGCCTGACGACGACAGCGACGTACTACGACGGTATCCGCGTGCCCGCCACGAACCTCGTCGGCGAGGAGAACGGCGGCTGGGGGCTCATCACCAACCAGCTCAACCACGAGCGGGTGGCGCTCGCCGCGATCGGCATGCAGGCCGAGGACTTCTACGACGCGGCCCTCGCCTTCGCCCGTACGCCCGATCCCGTGACGGGCGAACGCCGGATCGACGCCCCGTGGGTCCGGTCGAGGCTGGCCGAAGCGCAGGCCCGCCTCGCGGCGACGCGCCTGCTCAACTGGCGTCTGGTGGGGGATGTCGGCGCGGGCGTCCTGGCGCCGGGAGACGCGAGCGGCGTGAAGTTCGCGGGAACCGAATCGGCCGTGGAGGTGTACCGAATATGCCAGGAAGTGACGGGCGACGCGGGTCTGGTGCGGGCCGGTTCACCCGGGTCCCTGGCGCTGGGAAGCGGCGGTGAGACCGGTGAGGGGGAGTTGGAGCGGATGAACAGGGCGGCCCAGATCAATACGTTCGGGGGCGGGGTGAGCGAGGTGCAGCGGGAGATCGTGGCGACGATGCGGCTCGGGATGCGGAGGGGGCGGCGGTGACCGATCTTTCGGAGCTTTCGGGTCCTTCGGGGCCATCGGGTCCTTCAGGTCCTTCGGGTCCTTCGGGTCTTACGTACGAGACGCTGAAGGCGTTCGAGGGGCGGGCGGCCGCCACGTCGGGCGCGGGCAAGGACCCGGTCAACGAACCGATGATCCGGCACTGGTGCGAGGCCATGGGGGACGCCAATCCGCTCTACGCGGGGGCGGATCCGATCGCGCCGCCGACCATGCTCCAGGCCTGGACGATGGGCGGTCTCTCGGGGCATCAGGGGCGCTCGGTCGCGTACGACGAGCTGTTCGCGCTCCTGGACGGCGCGGGGTACACCTCGGTCGTCGCCACGGACTGCGAGCAGGAGTATCTGCGGGTGCTTCGGCCGGGGGACGAGATCACCTTCGACGCGGTCATCGAGTCGGTGTCGGAGCAGAAGACGACGAAGCTCGGTACGGGCCACTTCGTCACGACCCGGATGGACGTCAGAGCGGGCGGCGAACCGGCGGGGACGCACCGCTTCCGCATCCTCAAGTACGCGCCCGCACAGCGACGGAGAAGCAAGGGCGAGCGGCCCCGACCCGTGATCAACCGCGACAACGCCGGATTCTGGGAGGGTGTGGCCCGCCACCAGCTCCTGATCCAGCGCTGCGGCGGCTGCCGGGCACTGCGCTTCCCCTGGCTGCCGGGCTGCAACGCCTGTGGGTCCCTCGTATGGGACACGGTCGAAGCGAGCGGCGAGGGCACGGTCTACTCGTACGTCGTCATGCACCATCCGCCCTTCCCCGCCTTCGAACCGCCGTACGCCGTCGGGCTGATCGACCTGGCGGAGGGCGTGCGCATGGTCAGCAACGTGGTCGGCGTGCCGAGCGACAAGGTGCGGATCGGGCAGCCGGTACGGCTCGAATTCCAGCGGGTGGACGCGGAGTTGGAACTCCCGGTGTTCAGAGTCGCCGAAGGCATGGCGGGGGGCGGGGTCTGACATGGACTTCACGCCTACGGAGGAGCAGGCCGCCGCGCGGGACCTCGCCGGAGAGATCTTCGGGGACCTGTCCACGCCCGAGCGGCTCGCGGCGGCGGGGACAGGATCGGACGCCGAGCTGTGGAAGGCGCTGTGCGGGGCGGGCCTGCCGGGTGCGGTGGAGGATGTCGGGCTGCTCGGGCTCGTGCTGCTGCTCGAGGAGCAGGGGCGGGTGACCGCGCAGGTGCCGTTCGCGGCGAGCTGCGTCTACGGACTGCTCGCGGTGGCGGCGCACGGCACGCAGGAGCAGCGGGAGCGGCTGCTTCCGGGGCTGCGGGACGGTACGGCGGTCGCGACGGGGGCGTTTTTGGCGCGGGGCGGCGTGGTGGCCTCCGTGGAGGGGGCGGCGTCCGCGGCCGGCGGATCACCCGGGGCGTTGACCGGGGTGGTGCCCTGGGTGCCGTGGCTGCGGGACGCCACGGAGGTCCTGGTGGCGGTGCGCGATCCGGCGCCGCGGGGCGGCCACAGCCTGTGGAGGGTGCGGGTGGCCGACGCGGACACCGGACCCGTGGAGTTGACCGCGCCCTGGGCCGCGGGGCGGCTGGTCCTCGACGGCACCCCTGGGGAGCGGATCGGAGGGCGAGGGGCGTACGAGGACGTCCTCGCGACCGCGCGTACGGCCTTCGCCGGACTCCAGGCCGGGGTGTGCGCGGGGTCGTTGGCCCGCGCTGTCGCCCATACGAACGAGCGGGAGCAGTTCGGGCGGCCCCTCGCCGCCAAGCAGGGGGTCCAGCTCCGGGCGGCGGACGCGCACATGGACACCGAGGCGATACGGGTCACGGCGTACGAGGCGGCCTGGCGGCGCGACGCCGGGCTGCCGTACGGCACTCATGCGCTGACCGCCGCGTGGTGGGCGTCGGAGGCGGGCGTGCGCGTCGTACACGCGGGCCAGCATCTGCACGGCGGCATGGGGGCCGACCTCGACCATCCCGTACACCGGCATTTCCTGTGGGGGCGGCAGTTGGACGCGTACCTGGGTAGCGGGAGCGAAGTCCTGCAAGAAATGGGTGACTTGATAGCGCAGAGCGGCTCGAGCAGCCCCGGCAACCCGGGCACTCAGTTCGCGCGGGAGGAGACGGCATGAGAGTCGGTGACGAGCTGCCGGAGCTCACCATTCCGGTCACCCGGACGCTGATCGTCTCCGGTGCGATCGCGTCGCGGGACTACCAGGACGTGCACCACGACGCGCTGGCGGCCAAGGAGAAGGGCTCCCCCGACATCTTCATGAACATCCTGACCACGAACGGGCTTGTCGGCCGGTACATCACCGACCACTTCGGTTCCGGGGCGACCCTCCGCAAGGTGGCGATCCGCCTCGGGGCGCCCAACTATCCGGGGGACACGATGGTCCTCACCGGTTCCGTGGAGCAGGTCGACGGCGACACGGCCACGGTCAAGGTGGTCGGGGCCAACGGCATAGGCAAGCACGTCACCGGCACCGTCACGGTCACCGTTCCGGGCGGGGCCTCGTCGGCTGGGAGCGCGGCATGAGCGTACGCAGGGGCGACCACCTCGGCGGGAAGGCCGCCGTCGTCGGGATCGGGGCCACCGAGTTCTCCAAGGACTCGGGGCGCAGTGAGCTCAGACTCGCCGTGGAGGCGGTGGGCCTCGCGCTCGACGACGCCGGGCTCGGCCCCGACGACGTAGACGGCATGGTCACGTTCACGATGGACACGAACCCGGAGATCACCGTCGCGCAGGCGGCCGGTATCGGGGAGCTCTCGTTCTTCTCGCGCGTCCACTACGGCGGAGGAGCGGCCTGCGCGACCGTCCAGCAGGCGGCGCTCGCGGTGGCGACCGGAGTGGCCGAAGTCGTCGTCTGCTACCGCGCGTTCAACGAGCGGTCGGGCCGGCGCTTCGGTTCGGGCGTGCAGCACCGGGAGCCCTCGGCGGAGGGCGCGGCGCTCGGCTGGGCCCTGCCGTTCGGGTTGCTGACCCCGGCCTCCTGGGTGGCGATGGCGGCCCAGCGCTATCTGCACACCTATGGCCTCACCCCCGATGCCTTCGGCCATGTGGCGGTCACCGACCGGAAGTACGCGGCGACCAACCCCGCTGCCTACTTCCACGGGAAGCCGATCACGCTCGCCGATCACGCCGCGTCGCGCTGGATCGTCGAGCCGCTGCGGCTCCTCGACTGCTGCCAGGAGACCGACGGCGGGCAGGCGATCGTCGTGACGAGCGTGGAGCGGGCCCGGGATCTGCCGAACCCGCCCGCCGTCATCACGGCGGCGGCCCAGGGCGCGGGCCGGGCGCAGGAGCAGATGACCAGCTTCTACCGCGACGACCTGAGCGGGTTGCCTGAAATGAGCGTGGTGGCGCGGCAGTTGTGGCGCAACTCCGGTCTCACGCCCACCGACATCGACGTGGGCATTCTCTACGACCATTTCACTCCGTTCGTGCTGATGCAGCTGGAGGAGTTCGGCTTCTGCGGGCCGGGTGAGGCCGCGGACTTCGTGGCCGGTCAGACGCTGCCGCTGAACACGCACGGGGGACAGCTCGGGGAGGCGTACCTGCACGGGATGAACGGCATAGCGGAAGCGGTCCGACAGGTGCGCGGCACGTCCGTGAACCAGATACCGGGGGCCGCGCGCACGCTCGTCACCGCGGGCACCGGTGTGCCCACGTCGGGGTTGATTCTGGCGGCGGACGGCTGAACGCGGAGCGTGTCCCGGCCGGGGCGCGGGCCCGGGGGCCTTCACTCGGCTCATGCGCTGCAAGAAGCTGATGATGGGCCTTGTCCTCGCCGTCGCCCTGACCGCTCCGGCGGTGGGTGCGCCAGCGGTCGGTGCCGTGAGCAGACCCGGGTCCGAGGGGCGTGCGGCTGTCGCCGAGGGGCGTGCGTCCGTGGCCGAGGGGCGTGCGGCCGTCGGCGAGGGGCGTGCGGCGGGGGTCACGACCTTCCATGGCTGGGCCTTCGACACCTGCCTCGCCCCGTCCGTCGACACGATGCGCCGCTGGGAGTCCTCCGACTACCAAGCGGTGGGCGTCTATTACGCGGGCCGGGGCCGGGCGTGCCAGCGCCAGCCGCAGCTTTCCCCCAGCTGGATGCGTTCGGTGCGGGCTCTTGGGTGGAAGGTCCTTCCGGTGTACGTCGGTTCGCAGTCGCCCTGTGTCACCGCGAAGCACAAGAAGGACGTACGCATCGGGCGGCATCCCTGGCGTGAGGGGACGCGGGAGGGGCACGACGCGGTACAGAAGGCGAAGGCGCTCGGGATGCAGCGGCAGAGCGCGCTCTATCTGGACATGGAGGCGTACACGTACTGGAAGGCCAAGTGCGGCAACACCACCCTGGCCTTCGTGCGAGCCTGGGACCGTGAGGTGCGCAGGCTCGGATACGTACCGGGGTTCTACAGCAGTGCGGACTCGGGCGTACGGCACATGGAGACGGCGCGGCGGGCAGGAGTGCGGGATCTGCCGGCGGCGATGTGGTTCGCGCGCTGGCACACGCGGCCGCACCTGTACCGCGAGCCCGTGCTCGCGAAGAACGCGTGGCGCCCTGAGCGGCGCATTCACCAGTACGCGGGGAACGTGAAGGAGAAGCACGGCGGGCGCAAACTGATGATCGACCGCAACCTCGTGCACGCCCCGGTGGCCCGGATCGGCTAGGGCGAAAGCGCGGCGAAAGCGCGGCGGGAGCAGGGCAGAAGCGGGGCAGAAGCGGGGCGGAGGCGCTGCTGCGGCGCGGATTCTCAGGGGCGAACCCTCAGAGGCGTGCTCCGCCTCCTCCACCTTCAGGAGGTGGGGCTACCACCCCGCGTACAACCTGAGGCGGACACCGCTTCGGGACCTGCGGCCGATCCGCTGAAGTAGGGGTCGCTTCTAGCGTGGAGCCATGACCGTATCCATGGTGTCCATGTGCACCAGCGCATCGAAGGCCGCGACGCGGACAGCGAGTCATTCGGCGTATCCGTCGTTCGCGTCGTACGTACGGGCACGGCAGCCCGTGTTGCTGCGCACCGCGCGCTCACTGACAGCGAATCCGAGCGATGCCGAGGATCTGCTGCAGACCGCCCTCACCAAAACCTATGTCGCGTGGGACCGGATCGAGGACCACCGGGCGCTCGACGGCTATGTGCGCAGGGCCCTCCTGAACACCCGGACCTCGCAGTGGCGCAAGCGCAAGGTCGACGAGTTCGCGTGCGACGAGCTGCCCGAGCCCGAGGTGACGCCGGTCGGGGATCCGGCCGAGCAGCAGGTGCTCAGGGACGCGATGTGGCGCGCGATCATGAAGCTGCCGGCGCGGCAGCGGGCGATGGTCGTCCTGCGGTACTACGAGGATCTCAGCGAGGCGCAGACGGCCGAGGTGCTCGGGGTGTCCATCGGCACCGTCAAGAGCGCGGTGTCGCGTGCTCTCGGCAAGCTGCGCGAGGACCCGGAGCTCACGCCGGTCCGGTGATCGCGGCACATCCGAGCCTGTGATCGCCGCGCTACCTGTCCGGTGATCGCGGCGCATCCAGTCCGAAGATCGTCGCGCCTCCCGTCCCGTGAGCACCGCAGCTCCGCGGACCTTTCTTCTCCCGCCCTAGTGACATACCGTGCGGTATGCGGCAACAATCTGGCAAGCCCTACTGCCAGGTAGGTCATTCGGGAGCCGCCCCGGATGAATGCCGCGCGCCCACCGGGAGGACGCCGTGCTGAGCACGATGCAGGACGTACCACTGACCGTCACCCGCATCCTTCGGCACGGGACGACCGTGCACGGGTCGTCGCAGGTCACCACATGGACCGGCGAGGCCGCTCCGCACCGCCGCAGCTTCCGTGAGATCGGCGAACGCTCGGCCCAGCTCGCGCACGCGCTGCGCGAAGACCTCGGGGTCGACGGCGACGAGCGAATTGCCACATTTATGTGGAATAACGCTGAGCATGTCGAGGCCTACTTCGCGGTCCCCTGTATGGGCGCTGTCCTGCACACCCTCAATCTCCGGCTGCCCGCCGACCAGTTGACCTGGATCGTGAACCACGCGGCCGACCGCGTCATCATCGTCAACGGCTCCCTCATCCCGCTCCTCGCGCCGCTCCTTCCGCAGCTGCCGACCGTCGAGCACCTGGTGATCTCGGGCCCCGGCGACCGCTCGCCGCTGGCCGGAGTGCAGGCCCAGGTGCACGAGTACGAGGACCTGATCGCCGGCAAGCCCACGGCCTACGACTGGCCCGAGCTCGACGAGCGCACGGCCGCCGCCATGTGCTACACCTCCGGCACCACCGGCGACCCCAAGGGCGTCGTCTACTCCCACCGCTCCATCTACCTGCACTCCATGCAGGTCAACATGAGCGAGTCCATGGGCCTGACGGACGCGGACACCACGCTCGTCGTCGTCCCGCAGTTCCACGTCAATGCCTGGGGTCTGCCGCACGCGACCCTGATGGCCGGTGTGAACATGCTGATGCCGGACCGCTTCCTGCAGCCCGCCCCGCTCGCCGAGATGATCGAGTCGGAGCGGCCCACGCACGCGGCCGCCGTCCCCACCATCTGGCAGGGCCTGCTCGCCGAACTCACCGCGAAGCCGCGTGACGTCAGCACGCTCGGCCAGGTCACCATCGGCGGCTCGGCCTGCCCGCCCTCGCTGATGGAGGCGTTCGACAAGCTGGGCATGCGGGTCTGCCACGCCTGGGGCATGACGGAGACCTCCCCGCTCGGCACGGTCGCCCGTCCGCCGGCCAAGTCCATCGGCACCGACGACGAGTTCGCCTACCGCCTCACCCAGGGCCGCTTCCCGACCGGGGTCGAGGCCCGCCTGGTCGGACCCGGTGGCGAACACTTGCCGTGGGACGGCGAGTCGGCGGGCGAGCTCGAGGTGCGCGGGCCGTGGATCGCGGGCGCCTACTACGGCGGCGCGGACGGCGAGGCACTCAAGCCCGAGGACAAGTTCAGTGCGGACGGCTGGCTGAAGACCGGCGACGTCGGCGTGATCACCTCCGATGGATTCCTGACGCTCACCGACCGTGCGAAGGACGTCATCAAGTCGGGCGGCGAGTGGATCTCCAGCGTCGAGCTGGAGAACGCGATCATGTCCCACCCGGATGTCGCGGAGGCGGCGGTCGTCGCCGTCCCCGACGAGAAGTGGGGCGAACGCCCGCTCGCCACGGTCGTGCTGAAGGAGGACGCGAGCATCGACTACGCCGTCCTGCGCGACTTCCTCGCGGGCACCATCGCCAAGTGGCAACTGCCCGAGCGCTGGGCGATCGTGTCTGCCGTGCCCAAGACGAGCGTCGGCAAGTTCGACAAGAAGGTGCTGCGCAGGCAGTACGCGGACGGGGAGCTGGACGTCACGAAGCTCTGAGGGGGTCTGCCTTCGGTCCGAGTTCGGTCCGCCTTCGGTCCGACTTCCCATAAAGCCCGGGTGTTACGCCGCTCCCTCGCCGGAGCGGCGTGCAGCCGAGGCCCCGCCGGAGCGGCGTATCGCCGTGGTCCAGCCGAGGGCCAGCCACGCCGTCGCGATGGCGCACACCCCGCCCCAGCCCCAGTGGGTGAAGGCGCTCCCGGCCAGGGCCGAGGCTCCGGCGCCGCTCGCGAAACCGGCCACCACATAGGCGGTGTTGGCGGTGGCGGGCAGGCTGGTGGTGGTCAGGGCCAGGGTCTGGTTGGCGACATGGCTCGCCACCAGGGCGGCGTGGATCAGGATCCCGGCCGCGCACAGCGCCCACAACTGCCGCCCGCCAAGCCAGAACAGCGGCAGGCAGACCGCCGCCCCGACGTACGCGGTCGCCGTGACCCGTGCCGCCCCGAACCGGTCGACGAACCCGCCGGCCAGCGGGGCGACCGCGGTCGCGGAGAGCCCGAGGAGGCCGAAGAGTCCGGCGGCTCCGGTCGACATGCTGTACGTACCGCTCGTGAGGAGCACGGCGAGCGAGGTCCACACCGCGCTCCACGCTCCGTACATCCCGCCCTGGCGCAGGCAGGCGCGGCGCAGCTCCGGCGAGTCCTTCAGGACCCGGGGCAGCCGGGCGAGACCGGCAAGGGCCGGACCCGTGTGGCGCGGCCGGTCGTCGGCGGGCAGCAGAGCGGCGGTGGTGAGGCCGAGTATCAGGGTCAGCACGGCAGCGCCCACGAAAACGACGCGCCAGCCGTGGGCCTGGCCCACGAGCCCGCCGAGCACCCGCGCGGCGACAACTCCCGCGAAGAGTCCCGCGATCACGGCCGCCACATGCCGGGCACGACGGTCGGCGGGCGCGCGCTCGGCGACCAGCGGCACCAGAAGCTGAGGTATGACGCTCGCCGCCGCGGCGACGAACAGGGCGCAGGCGAGCGCGACGGAGCCCGAACAGACCGAGGCCGCCGCCAGGGCCAGGGTCGCGGCGACCGAGAGTATGCCGACGAGGCGGCGGCGGTTCGCCGTGTCACCCAGCGGGGCGAAGAACAGCAGCCCGGCGGCGTACCCGAGAAGAGACACCGAGGCGAGCCAGGCCAGGTCGGAGGGCTGGGTGCCGAAGTCGTGCGCCATGAGGGGGAGCAGGGGAGCTGCCAGATAGATGTTGGCGGCGGTCACCGCCGTGCAGATCGCCACGACGGCGAGGAGCACGCCGGGCCGGACGGCGCGCCCGGGCGGCGCGGCCCCGGTGCCCTTCGGGGGCGCGGCGGTCCGGCTTCTGATGGCTGAGGGTGTGGGCGGCATGAGAGGCAGGACTCCTTGCGTGGATACGTAAGGCAACGTGCGTGGAGACGTAAGACAACGCCCGGTCCGACGAGGCAACCGGGGCAACTAACCAGTTGGTTGGAAGAAGTCTGCGCCCCCGATCGGCGCGATGTCAAGCAACCAACCAGTTGGTTACCCGAAGGGATTGGCTACCCTGTCCCCATGGCAGTGAGAGACCCCGAAGCCACCAAGGCCCGGATCTATGAGGCGGCGGTGGCCGAGTTCGCGCGGTACGGCATCGCGGGCGCCCGTATCGACCGCATCGCGAGCGAGGCGAAGGCGAACAAGCAGCTCATCTACGCCTATTTCGGCAACAAGGCGGAGCTGTTCACCCAGGTCCTCGGGGAACGGATGCTCGAGATGGCGAAGAGCCATCCCGTCGACGCCGACGACATGGACGGCTGGATGGACCGGCTGATGGACTACCACGCCGCTCACCCCGAGCTCCTGCGCCTGCTCTTCTGGGAGGGCATCGAGTACGGCACGGACGAGCTCCCCGACGAGCCGGAGCGGCAGAGCCACTACGACCACAAGGTCGCCGTGCTCACCGACGCCCAGGCCCGAGGCGTCATCAGCGACGAGATCCCCGCGCCCCACCTGATGTTCATGCTGGTCGCGCTGGCCGGCTGGTCGACGGCGGTTCCGCAGATGCGGCGGATCCTCGTCGGCGAGGGGGACGACGACCGGGAGCGGTTGCGCACCTCGATCAAGGCCGCGGTGCGCCGCATCACCGCCTGAGGAATCGGGCCCGCTTCGTGGAGGTCTGCACGGACCGGACCTGGCCCGTGTCGGTCAGTTCGTGCCGATCTTCGCCAGCAGATCCACGATGCGGCCCTGCACCTCGTCGCTCGTCGAGCGCTCCGCGAGGAACAGCACCGTCTCCCCCGCCGCGAGCCGCGGCAGTTCCGTCTGGTCGAAGGCGGCGGTGTAGACGACGAGCGGGGTGCGGTTCAACTGGCCGTTCGCGCGCAGCCAGTCGATGATTCCGGCCCTGCGGCGACGTACCTGCATCAGGTCCATCACCACCAGGTTCGGCCGCATCTGTGCCGCGAGCGTCACCGCGTCCGCGTCGCTCTCGGCCCGCGCGACCTGCATGCCACGCCGTTCGAGCGTCGCGGTCAGGGCGAGGGCGATCTCCTCGTGCTCCTCGATGAGCAGGACGCGGGGCGGGTGCTGCTCGCTGTCGCGGGGCGCGAGGGCCTTCAGGAGTACGGCGGGGTCGGCGCCGTACGCCGCTTCGCGCGTCGCCTGCCCGAGTCCCGCCGTGACGAGCACGGGGACCTCGGCGGCGACGGCGGCCGTGCGCAGCGACTGCAGAGCCGTACGCGTGATCGGGCCGGTCAGCGGGTCAACGAAGAGCGCCGCCGGGAACGCCGCGATCTGGGCGTCGACCTCCTCGCGGGAGTGCACGATCACGGGACGGTAGCCGCGGTCGCTGAGCGCCTGCTGCGTAGTGACGTCGGGTGCGGGCCAGACGAGGAGGCGGCGCGGGTTGTCCAGCGGCTCGGGCGGCAGTTCGTCGTCCATGGGCTGCGGCTGGGGCCGGTTGGAGACCTCGACCGCGCCGCCGGGACCGTCCAGCGGCTCCGGACCCTCGTCGGCGTCCTCGTCCGGTGCGCCGATCGCGTACGCGCGGCCCGTGCCCTCGGTGGAGGACCCGATCCGGGACTGCGGCTGGGCCTGAGCCGGAGCCTGGGCCTGGGCTTGGGTCTGAGGGTGCGGGCGGGCCGCGGCCTCGGGGCGGTCATCGCCCGCGGGATCCGGGGGAGTCGACAGCCTGCGCCGGCGCCCGGAGCCGCTGACGGAGCCGCCGAGGGTGTGGGACTGCGACTGCCCCGTGGCTGCGGCCGCGGGCTGCGTCGATGCCTGCTCCGGTGCCTGCTCAGGCAGCGGGCCTGCGGCGGGCTGCTGGGGCTGGGGCTGCTGCGTCTGAGGGGCCTGCTGGGCCGGAGATGCCTGCGGGGGCTGCGGTGCCTGCGGGATCTGCGGCGACTGTGTCGCCCCCGTCGAGGCCTGGCCGCCCTGCGGCAGCCCGAGCCGACGCTGCTGCTGCTCGGCGATCTGCTGGCCGAACGGCACACCCTGCCCGAGCGTGCGCACGCTGATCGCGCGCCCCTGCGTCGAGTTCGGGTCGCCTGGCGCGGCCTCGGCGGGCAGCGGCTGCGAGGCCCGGGCCTCGGCCCCGCGCTCCGGCGGGAGTGCGACGCCCCTGCTGGGCGTGTGGACGCCTCGCGCAGGAGTGCCTTCGGCGTACGTGGTGGCCTGCGAGGGAACACCGGCGG
The DNA here is from genome assembly GCF_053606205.1 of Streptomyces sp. NPDC055239. NCBI lineage: Bacteria > Bacillati > Actinomycetota > Actinomycetes > Kitasatosporales > Streptomycetaceae > Streptomyces > Streptomyces sp. NPDC055239. Next base: position 158,271 of record NZ_JBSGRD010000014.1, read on the forward strand.
GGGGCGTCCCTTGTGCGTCCTCCGCCGCGTCGGAAGCTGCGGGAGTTCCAGGAGTACCAGGAGCAGCAGGCGCCTCAGGAGCCCCTGGCGCTCCCGGCGCTGAGTGAGACCGCCGGTGGCCCGTCGGCGCCTGGGCCGGGTGAGGCTGCGGCGGGGTGTGGTCGTCGTCGGGGTGGCGCAGAGCGGCTTCGTGCTGCTGCTGACCCGCGTCGTCCTGGTCCGCGGATGCGTCCTGGTCCGCGGATGCGGGCGGCAGAGCGAAGACGCGCCCACTGGGAGCCTCCTCGGCGGCGGCCCGCTCCTTGGCGGCGGCCAGCGCACGGCGGCGCCGTCCGGTCGGCCGGGCCGAGGCCTCGCCCGCGTCACCGGCGACAGCCACAGCAGTCCCTGCCCCGGAACCACCGGCCCCGGAACCACCGGCGGCAGAAGGCAGCGCGGGCGGCAACGCCAGCTGCTCATCGTTCCGACGGGCCCGCTGCCCGGAAGGGGCAGGTGCCACGGCCCCCGCGCGAACCGGCACGCCCTGCGGCGGCACCGTCTGCCCCAGAGTCGCCGACCCGGCAGCGGCGTGTTCGGCAGCGGTCACCACGGAGCCCACAGAGCCCACGGAACCCACGGACGCCACAGAGGAACCTACGGAGCCCGTAGCGCCCGTAGAGCCCTCCGCGGCGCTGGGCCGCCCACGACGCCGCCCCGTACCACTGGAAGCCTGCGAACCCTCGCCCCGTGCGGCCTGTGCGCCCTGCGTGGGCGCCTCCGGAACAACAGGCACATCGATCGATCCCGTGGCCTCAGCGGCAGCCTGCGCCTCAGCGGTGGCCTCCGCCGCACGGCGCCCACGACGCCGCCCGGTCCCACTGGGCGAAACCCCACCGGAAACCCCACCGGAAACACCGTTCTCGCTCCCGGCAGCAGCACCCCCTGAAGACCCGCCCCCGGAATCCGAACCCGAACCCGAACCCGAACCCGATTCCGGACCCGAACTCTCAAGGAAGGAGTCCACCGAAGGCCCAGCAGCCCGCCGGGCCCGCCGCCGCCCGCCACCCGTGGCAGGCGAAGCCTGCTCAGGCACGACGACAGAAGAACCTACTTCTGGGGCACCCTCAGGGGCACCGACAACCGCCCCGCTCCCTGTACCGATCGGTACTTCAAGAACGTACGCGTTGCCGCTCATCCCCGGCACCTCATGCGTCTGCAGCACGCCGCCGTGCGCCCGCACGATGCCCCGGACGATCGGCTCGTGCACCGGGTCTCCCCCGGCGTACGGCCCCCGCACCTCGATACGGACGACCTCACCGCGCTGAGCGGCGGCGACGACCACGGTCGAGTCCACGTAGCCACCGGCCTGCACGGCCGAGGGGTTCACACCGGCGCGGGCGTTGCCCGTGGCGTCGATGCCGGCCACGTCGGCGACCAGGTGGGCGAGAGCCGTGGCAAGGCGCCCCGGGTCGACCTCGACCTCTATCGGCGGCGCGTGCACCGCGAACTGTGCGCGTCCGGGCCCGATCAGCTCGACCGCGCCCTCCACACCACTGGCGACGACGGCGTCGAGCATGACCTTCACGCGGGAGAGCTGTTCCGTGCCCGAGTCGAGCAACTGGAAGCCCAGGACGTTGTCGACCAGGGTCGTGATGCGCGCGTACCCGGCCGAAAGATGATGAAGTACCTGATTCGCCTCGGGCCACAACTGCCCGGCGTCATCGGCGGCCAGAGCCGACAGCTCGCGCCGCAGCTCGTCGAGCGGACCCCGCAGGGAGGAACCGAGCACGGCGAGCAGCTGCTCGTGCCGCGCGGCCAGAGCGTCGTACCGCGCCTTCTCGCTCTCGGCCAGCTCCTCGAACCGGTCCTTCTCGCGCTCGGCGAGCGCCGCGTACCGCTCCTGTTCGGCGGCGATCTCCTCCGCACGCTCCTCGGCGGCGGCGGCCAGTTCCGCGGTGTGCCGCTCGGTGGCGGCCCGCAGTTCCTCCGCGCGCCGGTCGGTCGCGGCCTGCATCTCCTCGGCGTGCTGCGCGATCGCGGCCTCGTGCTCCTCGGCCAGCGCGTCGTAGGGACGCCGGTCGGTGAACGTCATGACCGCGCCGACGAGCTGATCCCCGTCCCGCACCGGCGCCGTCGTCAGGTCGACAGCGACCCGGTCACCGCTCTTGGACCACAGGACCTGACCGCGTACCCGGTGCTTGCGTCCGGAGCGGAGCGTGTCCGCGAGAGGGGACTCCTCGTAGGGGAAGGGCTCGCCGTCGGCGCGCGAGTGGAGCACCAGGTGGTGGAGTTCCTGCCCGCCCAGGTCGCTGGCCCGGAAGCCCAGTATCTGCGCGGCGGCCGGGTTGACGAGGACGACCCGTCCTTCGGTGTCCGTTCCGACGACGCCTTCGGCCGCGGCGCGCAGGATCATCTCGGTCTGCCGCTGGGAGCGCGCGAGTTCGGCCTCGGTGTCCACGGCGCCCGAAAGGTCGCGTACGACGAGCATGAGCAACTCGTCGCCGGTGTAGCCGTAATTGTCGTACGCGTCCCGGATGTCCTCGAGGTTCGAGCTGGTGACCTCGACGGGGAACTCGCTGCCGTCCGTGCGCCGCGCCATCATCCGCGTCGGCTTGGTCCGCCCGCGCTCGTCGATGGATTCGGGCCTGCGCATCGATCCGGGAATGAGCCGGGAGTCGAACTCCGGCAACAGATCGAGGAGCCCACGTCCCACGAGGGCGGTGCCCGGCGTCTCGAACGCCTCGAGCGCGATCGCGTTCGCGTTCACGACGGTCCCGTTGGCGTTCACGAGGACCAGCGCGTCCGGGAGCGCGTCGAGTATGGCTGCGAGGCGAGCAGCGCCTCGGGATGGCCTGCTGCTCACGACGACGCTTCCTCCCTGGTTACTGCTGCTTGCCGACTCGTCCAGGCCATCTTGCCCCGCGGCCCGCGGCGTGTCACGGGAGGGAGTCTACGGGGAGCGGTTGTGCGAGCGACGCCGGATGAGAGGGAGGTCGCACGCAGAAGATGTGAGGCTTCCGTACCCCCTGGTCACGACGAGGTGGTGAGAGGGCTGATTCGGACGGGGCCGGGAAGAGGCCCCGGCGGTGGCCAAAAACGGATGGTCCAAGGCTGGTCCGGACCACCCTTGAACCAGTCTCGGACCGGCCTCGGAGCATTCTCGTACCAGCCCCGGACTTGGTTCGGAGCTAGGCAGTGGCCTCGGGCAGCACCGGGACGAGCCTGTCCCACCGGGAGATCTCGCACCCATTACTGCGGTTGTACGTCGCGTCGACGGGTCGGCCGTGCCAGGTCCCGGTGATGTGCGCGGTGGCGGGGCCGCCGTACTGCATGGTGCAGATCGCGTCGGCGGGCGTGGGCGCGAAGGTGTCGCTGCCCCACCGGCCCTGGTCCAGCTTTCCGCACGCGTCCTCCGCCTGCGGGTGCGTGCCGCCCGTCGGGTGACATTCCAGCTCGTACGTTCCGTCCCGCCCGTCCCCGGCCTTGGTGACCTCCACCGTGAGGCGGTCAGGGGTCGACTTGGTGAACGGCGTCGACAGGTGGAGGGGGCCCATGTCGGCGTGGGCGACGGCGGGCGCGGCGGACAGCGCGGCGGCGGCCGCGGCGGCGGTGAGGACGAGACGGCGCAGCATGACGGGGCTCCACGGGGTGCGGGATACCGGGTACGCGAACACGTACGGGGTCTACCGCGTCTAACGCCGTTGACGCCGCGACGTTGCGGGCCGCGGAAGACGCTTTGCTCTGCGGGCCGCCCGACTAGTACCTTGGAATCCGCGATTGGTGACACGCCGCCTGGCTGTGTCATCATCTGCACGCACCCCTCGCGTTCGCGCAGGTGTGCAAGCTGGAGGCGTCGCCTAGTCCGGTCTATGGCGCCGCACTGCTAATGCGGTTTGGGACTCAAATCCCATCGAGGGTTCAAATCCCTCCGCCTCCGCTGCAAGATCCCGAAGCCCCGGTCCACTGGACCGGGGCTTCGGTCGTGAGTGCGGGTCGTGAGTACAGGTCGTCAGTGGCTCGCTTGAGGCCTGTTTGCGGCTGTTTCCCCAGCTCAGACGGGGCGGGGGAAACGGATTTCGCCTCACGGCGCAGGTCATGTAATGTTGTTCTCGCAACGCCGACCGGGGAGAAAAACCCCGGGAGGAAGAGCAACACAACAGAAGAAACAAGCACTCGTAGCTTAACGGATAGAGCATCTGACTACGGATCAGAAGGTTGCAGGTTCGAATCCTGCCGAGTGCACACAGATCAAAGGCCCCGCCGGTTCGCCCGGCGGGGCCTTTGGCGTCAGTGGGCACACTCAGCGGCTCAGGCTCAGGCGCTTCCGTCGGCGACTTTGGCGGTCAGTTCTTTCTACTCATGTTCTGCGGGGGCCAGTTCGTAGCCGGCTTCCTCGACCGCGGCGCGCACGTCAGCGACGTGGAGAGCCCTGTCGCTGGTCACGGCGATGGTTCCGTTGTCGACGTCCACCGCCACGGCGGTGACGCCGGCGACGCGTCGAAGTTCCTCGGTGATGAAGCCCGCGCAGTGCCCGCAGGCCATTCCGTTCACTGTGAAGGTGCTCTCGGTCATGCCGGTGCCTCCAGCCGCGATGGCGGCACGTCGCCCGCGGGGAGGGTGCGGGTGAGCATGTGCGCCTGGCGCAATCGCCCGTCCTGCGCGAACTGCCCGAAGTAGTAGACCTCGATGGCGAGGCTCTTCCCGCGGTTCTGGACGTGGAGGGTGTAGCGGGCGGCGATCCGGTCTCCGCTCGCTTGGGCTTCGTGCACCTCTGTGCGGTTGCCGGGTTTGTTCTTGCGCACCGGGCGTGTGTGCGCGATGAGCTTGTCCCGGTCCATCCGGTGCCCGTCTGCGAACTGGACGACGTCCGGCGTGTGATAGCGATCGAAGATCGACGCCGGGTCCTCGTCGTCGCGCACGAGTTCATTGTGGAACGACGTGATGAAGTCGGAGATGAACTGCTTGGGGTCGGTGCCGAAGGGGCTCATGGCGCTCCCGTCATGCTGTGGCCTCACAGGCGAACTCTTACAACGCGTAAGATTTGCAGAGTCCGTAAATTTTGACAAGGTGTAAAAGATGACGTCACCTCAGATCCCTCCCCGTCGCGTCGACGCCCGCCGCAGCAGGGCCTCCGTCCTGGATGCCGCGATCCGGCTGCTGAACGCCGAGCCCGACGCCAGCATGGAAGGCATCGCCAGGGCCGCTGGTGTGACGCGCCAGACCGTCTACGCCCACTTCCCCTCACGGGGGCGGCTGCTCACGGCAGTTCTGGATCGAGTGACGGAGGAAGCCGTCGCCGCGATGGACGCCGTCGACCTTGATGCCGGGTCTGCCGCGGGCGCGCTGCTGCGCCTGCTCGACGCCACCGCCCGCACCGTCGGGCGCTACCCCGGACTGCTCCAGAGGATCGACCCGCTGCCCGTGAGCCCAGCGGACGATCACGAACGCCACGCGCCGGTCGCCGAGCGGCTCAAGCGAGTGATCCAACGCGGCCAGGAGGAGGGTGAGTTCGACAGTCGCCTTTCACCGGACTGGCTGGTCGCGGTCACCATCAAGCTCGGTCACGCCGCGGGGAGCGAGGTCGATGCCGGCCGGATGTCCGAGGTGGAGGCAGCGGAGACACTCCGCATCAGCCTGCTGCGCGTACTGGGTGCGGCTGCGCCCTGATGCACTCGGCGCCGGGGCAGGGTCATATTTTGCCGTCCCGGAGCGATCAGACTTTTCGCGGTACCCGTGAGTTCAGGGGAGTGGGCGAGGGCGGCGGGTGGATCCGCTCCCGTGTGTGGGGCGGGGCGGGCGAACGGGGGTACGGGCCGTGCGAACTGGTCGTATGTCCCACGGATCTCGGGGAGAAGGCGAACGAGGGCCGCGTCCGGTTTGTGGTTGGTGGTGGCTCTTGGTGCCTTCGCGCTCTTGCGCGCTTTTAGGCCTTTCGCGTCCCGAAAGTGCCGCAACGGTACCGCTCTGCGTGGTCGCGCGGTTGCGTAGAGCACACGAAGGGTTGGCGAACCGCTCGCCACACGCATCCCCGAGGGACTGAGATGACTAGCGAAGCACGGGCAGTTCTTGTCCGGACGACCGAGGAACAGAGCACAGATGGCGTACTGACCGACGGCGTACTCACGGATGACGTACTGACCGATGACGTACTGAACGATGACGTACTGACGGATGACGTACTGGGCGAAGGCGTGCTCAGGGTCGGCGCTCTGGACGGGTACGAGTTGCCGCCCGGGTCCATGACCTACCCGCCGTGCCAGTGCCCACAGCACAGAGCGGCCCAGGTCCGGGAGGACATCGACGGCGTGCTCAGCGCCCGGGGCCGTGAGGTCGGTGAACGCGGTACGGGCGAGCGGCCGTAACCCGGTCAGCTGCCCGCGTGGCGAGCTGCGCCGTGCTGCCCGAGCCGAGCCGTGCCCGATCATCGCGGCTCTGGATCGATGGCGCACGTCGAGCGCACGCCGGTAGCCCCTGCCCGACTGCCCTTGTGTGACGGCGGTCGGCGGATGGATGGCACCACCGATGCACCGACCGACAATGAAGGAGTGTGCGGCAGTGTCCGCAACGCTGGTACGGCCCGTCCCGGAGGTCGTGGCGCGGCGAGCCCGCGAGATCCTCGCGGTCGTCGAGGCTGATCGCGAGTTCGATCGCCTGCGCACGGCGTGCGCGAAGTACGACGAGGACTGGCAGTGCTTCATGGGGTACGCCCTGGTGGACGGGTTCGACGTCGCGAAGGACACCGAGCCCCTGTTCCCCGAGGCCATACGCGCCATGGCGATCAAGTCGGCCATCTACGAGATGACCGACCAGAACGAAGAAGCCGCCGAGATCCCCGTGGCGGTCCCCGTGGACGAGATGATCCACGCGCTCGCCGCTCAGTTCACCGTGCTCAGCCGCATCCAGCGCCGCACGGGTGTCACGTTCGTGCACGCCACCGACCGTGAGGCCATCGGGGCGTGGGATCACGGCGACTACACCCACCAGGTCTACCGGGCGGCGTGGGGACGGTTGAACGAGCGCTACTGGTTCGGCAAGGACGAGACCGCCAGGCGCAAGGCGGTCGTCACCGCGAAGTACAGCCCGATCGGCATCTTCGACGGTGGCCGCCGTTTCGCTCCCGGGTTCGCCACAGCGAGCTAGGAGCGCCAGTTGAAGGCACGGCGCAGTGCCAAGGTCGCGTCGACCTCCGGAAAGGTCCGCCGGATCTCGCGGTCCGCCAGGTCGATCAACCGCTCCAGCGCACCAGGAGCTGCGCCGTGCACCAATTCACGCAGGTACACGTCGAGTTCGGCTACGTCGTCGGGCAGCGCGACGTCTGTCAGCAGGGCCACACCGTCCGTCTTGTACGGCGCGGGCGGTATCCCCACCTTCTCCGGGTGCACGCAGACGGGCACGCCTCGCTGTGTGTACCGGTGGCCGTCCTGCGGATCGAACGGGAAGTCGTGCGAGGGGCGTTCGGCCACATCGAACTCGCCGAGCGGGAAGCGGCGTGAAGGACAGATGCCGCACGCGCGGTGGCCGTCACCGGAGACGAAAGCCTCGACCATGCACAGAGGGTAGCGTGTCGGACACAGTTCATTCGGGCGCAGTCGATTCAGGGCTGTTCTTCTCCGCGGCACGTCGGCACGTCGGCACGTCGGCAGGGCCCGGCCCTGCCAGTTCGGGCCGGGCCCTGTCGCCCCGTCAGGCCGACGTCTTGACCGGCGATGCCGCCGCCCGGGACTGCTCCCGTACGACGCGGCGCGGCCGGGTCGGCATCCCGAACGTCGGGTTGGCGACGGCCCAGGCCGCGCCCTTGCAGATCAACTCCTTGTAGACGGCGGCGAGTCGTCCCGTCAGGGCTGCCCGTACGGCACGGTCGTCGGCGGTGACGTACTGGATCAGGCCCTCCTTGCGGCCGAGCGAGATGCACTGGTTGAAGTAGCGCATCGGCGTGTTCGGGGTCTTTCCGCCGGTCAGGCGCGCCGTGATGGCTTCGGCGGCCTGCCATGCCATGGGGGTGCCCGTGGCGCACGACATGCGCAGCGGCTTGTCGCCGGGGCCCATGGCCATGGCCGCGTCGCCGATGGCGTACACGTCAGGGTGCGACACCGAGCGCATGGTCCGGTCGACCACGATCTGACCGGTGTCGGTGACGTCCAGGGCGGTGGCCCGTGCGATCGGGTGGACCGCGAAGCCGGTGGTCCACACGGTGACCGCGGCCGGGATGGACCTGCCGTCCGTGGTGGTCACGTGGTCGGCCCGCACCGCGGCGACGGATGCCTGCTCGTGCACGGTGATGCCGAGCTTGGCGAAGACCTTCCGCGCGTGTCCGCGGCCCTTGGGCGAGAGCCAGTCGCCGAATCCGCCGCGGGCGGCGAGGGCGACGTCGAGGTCAGGGCGGGCTTCGGCGATCTCGGTCGCGGCCTCCAGGCCGGTGAGGCCGCCGCCGACGACGGTCACGGTCTCTCCGGCGCCCAGGCCGGCCAGGCGCTCGCGCAGACGGAGCGCTCCGGGGCGGCTCGCGATCTCGTGGGCGTGCTCGGTGGTGCCGGGCACGCCCTGGGCGTTCCAGCCGCTGCCGAGGGCGTAGAAGAGGGTGTCGTACTCCAGCTTCTCGGTGCCGTCGTCCGTGTCGCCCAGGCCGACGACGGTGACCGTCTTGCTGTCCACGTCCACGCCGGTGACCTTCGCGAGCCTCAGCTCGACGCCGGTGCCCGCGAACATCTCGTCGAAGGGCCGGGGCTTGAGGTTCTGGCCGACGGTCAGCTGGTGCATCCGAACCCGCTCGACGAAGTCGGGCTCGGCGTTGACGAGGGTGATGGCCACGTCTTCGCGGTGCAGCCGCTTGGCAAGGCGCCCTGCGGCGATGGCTCCGGTGTATCCGGCTCCGATGACGACGATGCGATGCGTGCGGTGCGTGCCGTGCTGCATTTTCTGGCTCCTGTCGTACATCAGCTCTTCAGCGGGTTCGCCCCTTGAACCGGGCAGCCCGCCGTTTCCTGACAGGAACCTGATGTGAAGCACCTCACATCAGAGAGATCGGAGACATCGGGGTCAGAACGCGGCGTCCAGCAGGGGCTCCCCGTGGTCCGTCGCCGCCCACTGCCGGCTCGCGCGGGCCAGCTTGTCGGGGTTCACCTGGTTGCGGAACGCGGTGATGCCCTCGGCGGTGATCTCCAGGCACATCACGCCGACGACCCGGCCGTCGAAGACCGCCACGAGGGCGGGGGCGCCGTTGGCGGCCGTGAGGTGGACCTCGGGCGAGCCGCCGACGTGGGCGCGCTTGGCCCCGCTCGGCTTGAACAGGCCCCGCATGAACTTCGCGACCGCGACTGCGCCCTCGAACGCCTTGGCGCGGGCCGGGATCTTCCCGCCGCCGTCACCGATCGCGACGGCGTCCTCGGTGAGCAGCCGTACGAGCGGCTCGGTCCGGCCGCTGGTGGCGGCCGCGAGGAACTCCTCGACGATCCGCCGGGCGGCAGCTCCGTCGATCTCGGTGCGCGTCTTGCCGTCCGCGACGTGCTTCTTGGCCCGGTGGAAGAGCTGCTGGCCCGCGGACTCGGTGATGTCGAGGATCTCCGCGATCTCCCGGTGCGGGTAGCCGAAGGCCTCCCGCAGCACGTACACCACCCGTTCGTCCGGTGAGAGGCGCTCCATGAGGGTGAGGACCGCGTACGAGAGGGATTCGCGCTGCTCGGCGGTGTCGGCGGGGCCGAGCATCGGGTCCCCGGCGAGCAGCGGCTCGGGCAGCCACTGGCCCACATAGGTCTCGCGCCGGGCGCGCGCCGAGGTGAGCTGGTTGAGGCAGAGGTTGGTGAGGACCTTCGTCAGCCAGGCCTCGGGGACCTTGACGCGGTCGACGTCGGCGGCCTGCCAGCGCAGGAACGTGTCCTGTACGGCGTCCTCGGCGTCGCTCGCGGAGCCGAGGAGGCGGTAGGCGATGGCCTCCAGGCGGGGCCTGGCCGCCTCGAACCGGTCCACGTCGTTCACGGTCAGAGCCATGGTCCGGATCCTAACTCCGGGTCTTGGGATCCCCCCCCGGATGCGACCCGGATGCGACCCGGACGTGACCCCGGATGCGACCCCGGACGCGCTCCCGGACGCGCCCCCGTTGTGATCGTCGGCACAGCTGAAGCATTGGCCAGCGGAGTCACTTATTCCGCACATAGCGTGATCAACGACCAAGTAAGTCCTGCTTAACGGAGGATCAATGCGCAAGTTGTATACGGGGAAGCGCAAGCTCGCGGTCGTGGGGACGCTGACGGCGATTGCCATCGGCGTGCCGGCGGTAGGGGCGGTCGCGGCGGAGATCAGCGGGAGCAGGCTTCCGTTTTCCATAGCCACCGCGGGCAGCAAGGAGGACGGTGACCGCTGGAAGGGCAAGAGCAGCGGTCACGCCAAGGTCTGTGGCGATGTGCCGGTGAACGACACCAGGACGTTCAGCGCGTACATATACCAGGACAAGAGCTTCCGCCCCGACCCGAAGATCACCAGCACGTCCCGCAGCTACAAGCAGGCGTACGGCTGCGGTTCGTACAAGGGCACCAGCACGGGTGGCAAGTACTACACCAAGGCCACTTGGGCCGGGATCTCCGGCAGCCGGGCCTACGGTTACGTGAACGCCCAGAACTGATCAGGAATCACGTGACCACTAGCAAGAGCGCCGCCGCGTCCGGCTCCCAGCCGGTCGCGGCGGTCGCGGCGGTGACCGTCCAGTACGGCTCCACGATCGCCCTCGACGACGTATCCCTCGAATTCCCCTCCGGGGTCACCGGGCTGCTCGGCCCCAACGGGGCGGGGAAGAGCACCCTGTTGTCCCTCCTGAGCACGGCGCGCAGACCCAAGTCCGGGGCGGTCACCCTCCTCGGCGACGAGGCGCCGGGGCGGGCTCGGGTACAGCGGATCCGGCAGCGGATCGGGGTTCTTCCGCAGTCCTTCGGCTTCTATCCCCGTTTCACCGTCCTGGAGTTCACCGAGTACGCGGCCTGGCTGCGCAAGGTGCCCGCCGCCCGGCGGCGCGAACGGGCCCGTGACGCGCTGCGCCTCGTGCAGATGGAGAAGCACGCCGACCGCAGGATGGGCGCCCTGTCCGGCGGAATGCTGCGCCGGGTCGGGATCGCCCAGGCCATGGTCAACGAACCGTCCCTGGTGCTCCTCGACGAACCGACCGTCGGCCTCGACCCGGCCCAGCGGGTCGGATTCCGCGGTCTCATCCAGGAGTTGGGCGAACGGTCCGCCGTGGTGATGAGCACCCACCTCGCCGAGGACGTCGCCCATGTGTGCGACCGGGTCGCCGTCCTCCTCGACGGGTCGGTCCGCTTCACGGGAACGGTCGCCGAACTCTGCGCGCTCCCGGGCGGGGGCGCGGCAGGCACGGGAGACACAGGAGACACGGCAGCCACGGCAGGCAAGGAAGTCGACGGAAGCGCCGTGGAAGCCGGGTATCTGCATCTGGCCGGTACGGAAGCGGTGGCGACCTGATGCGTGTGCTGCTGACCGAGATGCGGCGCGGCGAGGCCAAGTGGGCCGCCGCGCTCATGGGCGCGATCGGCGTGTACTACTTCACCGCCGACAGCCCGGCCGAGAGCGACTGGATCGGCTGGTGGACCCAGACCAGCCTCCAGGTCCAGCTCTACTCGGTGATCGTGATGGGCTCGGTGATGAGCGCCGCGGCCGCCTGGGGAGCGGGCCGCGCCTTCCGGCACCGGACCAGGGTCTGGGCCGACACCGCGGCCCGTGGCGGCTGGGCGCAGGCGCTGCTGCTGTGGCTCGCGGTGTGGCTGTGGTCCCTGCTCGCCTACGCCGTACTCGTGGCCGTCGCGTTCTCGCGGACCGCGGGCGTCAGCGACGTCAGCGAGCCCGCCTGGACGCCGCTGCTGCTCGGGGCCGGGATGATGGGCCTGGAGATCGCCGTGGGGGTGGCGATCGGTTCGGCGCTGCCGTCCCGCGTGGTCGCTCCCTTCGCCGGGATCTTCTGGTACGGCCTCTTCGTCTTCGTCGCGTTCGTCCCTGACACCCCGCTGGACAAACTGTTCCCGGCGATAGACGAGTTCTGGAGCTCGGAGTTCGAGCCGAACACGGCGCGCATGCTGATCGCCTTCGCCTGGTGTCTGGCCCTCGGGCTGCTCCTGACCGCCCTGCCCGCGCTGCGGCGCCGGGCGTCGCTCACCCCGCGGCCCCTCGCCCTCGGAGCGCTCGTGCTGGCCGCCGTCGTGGCGGGCGGCGCGCTGGTGGCCTTCCGTACGCCGACGCCCGACTCGTACTGGGCGGTGCGCAAGGCCCAGCCGGCGCGGCAGCTCTGCGCCGAGAGCGGCCGTACGAAGGTGTGCCTGTGGCCGGAGGACCGCCATCTGCTGCCCAAGGCCCGTGCCGCGGTGAAGACGGTCGACACGCGGCTCGGCTCCTTGAAGGGGCTCAACCGCGACTTCTACGCGAGCGGCCTGAAGCGGCCCGAGGGGCGCGGTGCGGAGCTGTCCCTGATGACGCCCGCGGAGACGGAGGCCGACCTGACCGACGCCCTGTTCGCCGCCGCACTCCCGCAGCCCAAGTCGTCCGACTGCGAAGCCCACCTGCTCAAGGAGACCGGCGGCTACCCCGACACGTTCCTCTTCGAAGCCGTCATCCGCGCCCGCGCCGGAGCGGCCGGCGAGTACTACGGCGAGAAGTTCGGCCACGCCCTCGCCCGGGTCACCGGTGCCCCGGCCGCCGAGCAGGACGCGTGGATCGAGGCCGCGGCCGCCGACATCCGAGCCTGCCGCCCCGTTCCGAAGCTCCCGGAGCCGCCGCGGTGACCCCTGTGCGGAGCCTTCAGCGGAGCCTGCAAGCGGCCCGGAGTCCGCAGGTGAGGGCCGCGATCGCCTTCGTACGCTGTCGTGGGTTGCCGCGGGCCACGGGCGTCGCGCTGCTGATCGCCCTGGCGGCGACCGCGTTCGCGGGGCAGCGGGTGGCGGTGCCGGAGTTCCGCTACCTGGTCGATTTCAGCGTGCCGGTGGCCGAGGTCGTGCCGCTCGCTCATGCGGTGGTCCTCGCCACCACGCTGTTCTCGCCGATGGCGGACCTGGAGCAGACCGCGGCCCAGCCGATGAGCCGCCTGCGGGGCGGGTACCTGGTGGTGCTGCTCGTCCTGGCTCTCGGCCTGAGCGCGCTGCCGCTGCTCACCGGCGCGACCGCGGAGGTGTTCGGCTCGGCGGCCCGCAATGTCGTCGGCTATCTCGGCCTCGGCATGATCAGTGCCCGCCTCTTCGGCAGTGGGCTCGCCTGGCTGTTGCCTCTCGGCATGTTCGGGCCCACGCTGCTGCTCGGCGTGGACAGCGACAACACGCCGGAGCCGTGGGCCTGGTCGCTGCACGCGTCTTCCAGTACGTCGGCGGCTGTCGTGGCCGTGCTGCTGTGGCTGGCCGGCGCGACCGCCGCCGCCACGGGCAGGCCTCGGCAGACGGAGCGGGCGGAGCAGTAGAAGAGAGCAGCAGGGGAGAGCAGCAGGGGAGCGCGCTGCGCGAGACTGTCCCCATGGAGTGGCGCAGTGCGGGGTTGAGCTGGGCGGACCCGGAGCGGCCGGGGCTCGTGTGGGAGCGGGGGGACGTCAGTCCGCTGGTCGTGGGGCGGCGGGTGGGGTTCGGGGCCAGCGGGCAGCGGGAGTGCGTGGGGGCGCGGGGAAATCCCTGTCCCGTCGCCGCTGTCGTGCCGGGGCGGGGAACGCAGGCCCGGTGTGCCGAGTGTGCGCGGCTCGACCGGGCGCACTCGGTGGCCGCCGACACCATCGCCGACGATCCGCGGACCTATCGCGTCTATCTCGCGTGGTTCGGCGTCGGGATGGTGAAGGTCGGGATCACCCGTGAGGAGCGGGGATCGGCGCGGCTGCTCGAACAGGGGGCCGTGGCCTTCGCCTGGCTCGGGCGCGGGCCTTTGATGGCCGCGCGGCGGGCCGAGGAGCTGCTTCGGGTCGCTCTCGGGGTGCCGGACCGGATCTCGTACGCCAGGAAGCGGGCCGTCAGGGCCACCTTGCCGGGGGCTGAGGAGCGGCGGCGCGAGCTGGAGCGTATGCATGGCTTCGCCCTCGCGCTCGACGGGTGGCCCGAGTCGCTGGAGCGGGTGGACCTTGGGGAACACGGGGTGGTGGACCACGGCGCGGTGTTCGGGGTGGAGCGTCTCGAGGGCGTCGGCGGGTTCGCCGTCACCGAGCTCGTCGACGGCGGGGTGGTGCTGGGGGAGCTCGTCGCCGTGGCCGGGCCCGATCTGTATCTCGACGACGGTGGGCGGCTTGTCGTCCTCGACAGTCGGCTGTTGCGGGGGTGGCGGCTTGAGGGGGCGCGGGAGGGGTCGCGGGGAGCGGCGCGTACGACTGTTCCCGTACGGGAGGTGCCCGTGGTTCAGGGCGGGCTCTTCTGAGGCGTGTTCCGCGGGGTGCGGGGTGCCGCCGAAGCCGACCGGCAGGTCAATTCTGCCTGCCCGTACGGCAATGAAGGCGGCGAGAGGGTGGACAGGCAGGTGGGGTGCGGCCGAGTCTTGGGCCATGAGTGATCAGCCCGTGACACCTGTCCCACCCTTCGGACCGCCCTACTACGAGAAGTACGCCGTCCACGTCGCCACGGTGGAGCGGAGCTACAGCTTCGAGCGGGGCCACGCAACGGAGCCGCGGTCTTGAGCGGGGACAGCCAAGAGGCAAGCGGGGACAGCCACGAGGTGAGCGGGGACAGCCAAGAGGCAAGCGGGGACAGCCACGAGGCAAGTGGCGTGGTGCGTTTCTGGGAGCGGCTCGGCCTCCCCGGACTCATCGACGTACACACGCACTTCATGCCCGAGCGCGTCCTGTCCAAGGTGTGGGACTACTTCGATTCCGCCGGGCCGCTGACCGGCGTGGAGTGGCCCATCACCTACCGGCATGAGGAAGAGCAACGGCTGGCAATCCTGCGGGAGTTCGGGGTGCGCTACTTCACCTCGATGATCTATCCGCACAAGGCCGGCATGGCGGAGTGGCTCAACGGCTGGGCCGCCGACTTCGCCCGCCGGACGCCCGACTGCCTGCACACCGCGACCTTCTTTCCCGAGCCGGGAGCGGCGGCGTACGTGCGGGACGCCGTCGACGCCGGGGCCCGGGTCTTCAAGTCCCATGTGCAGGTGGGCGCCTACGACCCCAACGACGCCGAGCTCGACCCCGTCTGGGGACTGCTCGCCGACGCCGGTATCCCGGTCGTCACGCACTGCGGGTCGGGGCCCGCGCCGGGCAAGCACACCGGGCCCGAGCCGATCGGGCGGCTGCTCGCGCGCCACCCCCGGCTGCGGCTCGTCGTGGCGCACATGGGGATGCCGGAGTACGCGGACTTCCTCGACATCGCCGAGCGGTACGGCGAGGTCAGGCTGGACACGACCCTGACGTTCACGGACTTCTCCGAGAGGTTCTCGCCGTTCCCGCGCGCGGAGCTGCCGCGCCTCGCCGACCTCGGGGACCGGATTCTGCTCGGGTCGGACTTCCCCAACATTCCGCACGCGTACGTCCATCAGCTGCACGCCCTCGAGCGGCTCGGCCTGGGGGACGACTGGCTGCGCGCGGTCTGCCACGGGAACGCGGCCCGGCTCTTCGGGCTGCCGGGCGGCAAGGCCTAGCGCCGCGCCGGATCCTTTCTCAGGGAATTCACAGGTTCCGGCAAGAGCTCTCTCAGGGCCGCCGCGCAGTCTGTGTGTCATGACTACGACCTCGCCCCAGGGGCGTACCGAACTGCTCAGGGCGGACGGGAGCCCCGTTCGTGTGCTCGTCGTCGACGACGAGGTGTCGCTGACCGAGCTGCTCTCCATGGCCCTGCGGTACGAGGGCTGGCAGATCCGCAGTGCGGGGGACGGCGCCGGTGCGGTGCGCGCCGCACGTGCCTTCAGGCCCGACGCCGTGGTGCTCGACATGATGCTGCCCGACATGGACGGCCTCGCCGTGCTCGGACGGCTGCGGCGCGAGCTGCCCGACGTGCCGGTGCTGTTCCTGACGGCCAAGGACGCCGTCGAGGACCGCATCGCCGGTCTCACCGCCGGGGGCGACGACTACGTCACCAAACCCTTCAGCCTGGAGGAAGTCGTCGCGCGCCTTCGCGGGCTCATCCGCCGGGCCGGGGCCTCCGACCGGCGCAGCGAATCGGTGCTCGCCGTCGGTGACCTCACCCTCGACGAGGACAGCCACGAGGTCACGCGCGGCGGGGACTCCATCCATCTCACCGCAACCGAGTTCGAGCTCCTTCGCTACCTGATGCGCAATCCGCGGCGCGTGCTCAGCAAGGCGCAGATCCTGGACCGTGTGTGGAACTACGACTTCGGGGGCCAGGCCAACGTCGTCGAGCTCTACATCTCGTATCTGCGCAGGAAGCTCGACGCCGGGCGTGAGCCGATGATCCACACCCGTCGCGGTGCCGGGTACCTGATCAAGCCCGCGCCCTCGACCGAGGCGGCTGCCGCCTCATGAGGCCGAGACGGCAGCCGCGGTCGCTGCGGACGCGGCTCGTCGTCTCGGCTGTTGCGCTGATCGCCGTCGTCTGCGCGGTGATCGGCACGGTGACGACCATCGCGCTGCGCTCACACCTGTACGACCAGCTGGACACCTCGCTCGGCACGGTCGCGATGCGTGCGTCGGGGCCGATGCCGAAGCCAGGGGCCGACGGTCATGACGTGCCTTCCGTGGATCAGGGCGATCCGCTGCGGTTCGTCTCCAAGGGGCCCCAGGAGGTCGGCACCATCGGTGCCGTCGTCGAGGACAACGGCTCGGTCGGCGAGGCACTGGTCAGCAACGAGCCGGACAGCGGAACTTTCGAACCGCAGACCGACCACCTCGACGCGGCGCAGTCCGCCGCACTGGCCTCCGTGCCGCGCGACGAGCAGGAGCACAACGTCGACATCCCCGGCCTGGGCGGGTATCGCGTGAAGTACGCGACAGGCCCCAACGGCGACTTCCTCGTCGGCATCCCCACGGCCAAGGTGCAGAACACCCTCGAAACGCTGATCATCGTCGAGGTCAGTGTCACCGCCGCGGGCCTGGTCGCCGCCTCGCTCGCGGGCGCCGCCATGGTCGGCGTCGCCCTGCGCCCCCTTCGCCGGGTCGCGGCGACCGCGACCCGGGTCTCCGAACTCCCGCTGCACAGCGGCGAGGTGACGCTGTACGAGCGCGTCCCCGACACGGAGCCGAACACGGAGGTCGGACAGGTCGGCGCCGCGCTCAACCGGATGCTCGACCATGTGCACTCCGCGCTGCACGTGCGCCAGGAGAGCGAGACGCGGGTACGCCAGTTCGTCGCGGACGCCAGCCATGAGCTGCGTACGCCACTGGCCTCTATCCGCGGCTATGCCGAACTGACGCGCAGGGGACGGGAGTCGACCGGACCCGACACGCGGCACGCGCTCGGCCGGATCGAGTCCGAGGCGCAGCGGATGACGGGCCTCGTGGAGGACCTGCTGCTGCTCGCGCGCCTCGACGAGGGGCGTGACGGCGGACGTGACGGCGGACGCGCAGGCAGTAACGGCCCCGGCGCCCGACTGCCGCTCTCGTATCAGAGCACTGATCTCTCACCGCTGGTCGTCGACACCGTGAGCGACGCGCGGGCCGCGGGCCCCGAGCACTACTGGGCCCTTGAGCTGCCGGACGAGCCGGCGCTCGTCCTCGCCGACCCGGCCCGCCTCCACCAGGTCGTCGTCAACCTCCTCGCCAACGCGCGTACGCACACGCCACCGGGCACGAAGGTCACCGCACGCGTGCGGCGGGCCGAATCCGGAGTCTGCCTGGAGGTCGAGGACAACGGTCCCGGCATCGCCCCCGCCCTCCTCCCCCACGTCTTCGAACGCTTCGCCCGCGGCGACGCCTCGCGCTCCCGCAACGCCGGATCCACGGGGCTCGGCCTCGCCCTCGTACAGGCCATCGTCGCGGCGCACGGAGGCGGCGTGACGGTGGAGAGCGCGCCGGGCCTGACGGTGTTCACGGTGACGCTCCCTGCTGTATCTACGCAGGTCAGCAGCCCCGGACGGGACTCACAGGCGGGCCACAGGCTCACCACACAGGCCTGACAGACCACTTGGCGAAAGTCGGTCTCATGCAAACCGACTCTTCCCCGGGCGGCGCTTGCTCGGTCCCTCTGCCGGCGCGGGCCCACCTCCCCGCCGGATGGCGCGATGTGCCCGTCCTGGACATCGTGATCCCCGTCTACAACGAGGAGAAGGACCTTCAGCCGTGTGTGCGGCGCCTGCACGACCATCTCGTAAACACCTTCCCCTATCCCTTCCGCATCACCATCGCGGACAACGCGTCCACGGACCGCACCCCCGAGGTGGCGGCACAGCTCGCGGCGTCGAGCGAAGAGGTCCGGTACACGCGTCTTGAGCAGAAGGGGCGCGGGCGAGCCCTGCGGGCCGTGTGGTCCGCCTCGGACGCCCCCGTCCTCGCCTACATGGACGTGGACCTGTCCACCGACCTCAACGCGCTGCTCCCGCTGGTGGCGCCGCTGATCTCCGGGCACTCGGACCTGGCGATCGGCTCGCGGCTCGCGCGCAGCTCGCGTGTGGTGCGCGGCCCCAAGCGGGAGTTCATCTCGCGCAGCTACAACCTCATCCTGCGCAGCTCCCTGCACGCGCGCTTCTCCGACGCCCAGTGCGGGTTCAAGGCGATCAGGGGCGACGTGGCGGGGGTGCTGCTCCCGCTCGTCGAGGACACGGGGTGGTTCTTCGACACGGAGATGCTGGTGCTCGCCGAGCGTGCGGGCCTGCGCATCCACGAGGTGCCCGTCGACTGGGTCGACGACCCGGACTCCACGGTCCACCTGGTCAAGACGGCCACGGACGACCTCAAGGGGGTGTGGCGGGTCGGGCGCGCCCTCACGGTCGGCGCGCTCCCGCTCGACCGCCTCGCGCGCCCCTTCGGGGACGACCCGCGCGACCGCCAGCTGGCCGGAGTCCCGGGCGGCCTTGCCCGCCAGCTGGTCGGCTTCTGCGTGGTCGGCGCGCTCTCCACGCTCTTCTATCTGCTTCTCTACTCCGGCTTCCGTACGTTCTCGGGCTCGCAGGTGGCCAACGCGCTCGCCCTGCTCGTTTCGGCGGTCGCCAACACCGCCGCCAACCGCCGCCTCACCTTCGGGGTGCGGGGCCGCGACCGCGCGATGCGCCACCAGGCACAGGGCCTCGTGGTCTTCGCCATCGGCCTCGCCCTGACCAGCGGTTCGCTCGCCGCCCTCGGCGCGGCATCGGGCGACGCGTCCCACGGCACGGAACTGGCGGTGCTCATAGCCGCCAACCTCGCGGCGACGGTGCTGCGGTTCCTGCTCCTGCGGGCCTGGGTGTTCCCGGACCGCGGCTCCGACGCGGTACTGCCGGACGCGGCACCGCCCGAGGCCTCGCCCTCGTACGAGCTCACCTACGCAAACGACCCGAGGAACGCACGATGACGACGACTTCCCACGACGCACTCGCGCCGCCGCACGCGGCGCCGGGTGCGGGCAGGGCCCACCGGGGCACGCGCACCCTGCCCGCGCGGCTCTGGCGCGGACGCCCCGAAGACCCGCGCTGGGCGCGCCCCGCCTTCCTGGGCCTGCTGCTCGCGACCGCGGTCCTCTACTTCTGGAACCTCAGCGCGTCCGGCTACGCCAACTCCTTCTACTCCGCCGCCGTCCAGGCGGGCAGCCAGAGCTGGAAGGCGATGTTCTTCGGCTCGCTGGACGCGGGCAACGCGATCACCGTCGACAAGCCCCCGGCCGCGCTCTGGCCGATGGCGCTCTCCGTGCGCCTCTTCGGGCTCAACTCCTGGGCGGTGCTCGCCCCGCAGGTCCTGATGGGCGTCGCGACGGTCGGTGTGCTGTACGCCGCCGTGCGCCGCCGCTTCAGCCCGGCGGCCGGGCTCATCGCGGGCGCCGTGCTCGCGCTCACGCCCGTCGCCGCGCTGATGTTCCGGTTCAACAACCCGGACGCGATCCTCGCGCTCCTGATGACCGTCACCGTGTACTGCGTCCTGCGCGCCCTGGAGAACGGCCGCACCAAGTGGCTGGTGTGGGCGGGTGTAGCGGTCGGCGTCGCCTTCCTGGCCAAGACGCTGCAGGCGTTCCTGATCCTGCCGCCGCTCGCGGTCCTGTACGCGGTGTGCGCACCCGTGCGCCTTCGCAAGCGCTTCGGTCAGCTGGCCCTCTCCGGGCTCGCGATGATCGCGGCCGGTGGCTGGTGGGTGGCCATCGTCGAACTGTGGCCCGCTTCCTCGCGCCCGTACATCGGCGGATCGCAGAACAACTCCTTCCTTGAACTGACCTTCGGCTACAACGGCCTCGGCCGCATCAGCGGAGACGAGACCGGCAGCGTCGGAGGAGGAGGCGGCGGTGGCGGAGGCGGCAGTCAGTGGGGTGAGACCGGGCTCGGGCGGATGTTCAACTCCGAGGTCGGCAGCCAGATCTCCTGGCTGATCCCCGCCGCCCTGATCCTGCTCGTCGGCGGCATCATCCTCACCTGGAAGGCCCGCAGGACCGACACCGCGCGCTCGGCGTTCGTGGCGTGGGGCAGCGCACTCCTGATGACGGCGGCCGTCTTCAGCTTCATGGCGGGGATCTTCCACCAGTACTACACGATCGCCCTCGCCCCCTACATCGCGGCGCTGATCGGCATGGGCGCCACGGTCCTGTGGGAGGAGCGCGCCAAGTGGTGGGCGGGCGCGCTGCTCGGCGTGAGTGTCGCGGGCACGGCCTGGTGGGGGTACGTCCTGCTCGGCCGGACCCCGGACTATCTGCCCTGGCTGCGCTGGGCGGTGCTCGTCGGCGGCCTCGTGGGCGCGCTCGGCCTGCTGCTCGCGGCCCGGCTCGGGCGTCAACTCGCCCTGGTGGCGGTGGGGCTGAGCTTCGCCGCATCCGTGGCGGGACCGGTCGCGTACACCCTCTCTACGGTGAACAGCGCGCACACCGGGTCGATCGTGACCGCGGGTCCCGCTTCGGCGGGGCGGATGGGCGGCCCCGGCGGTGGCGGTCCCGGTGGCGGCGGTCCTGGCGGTGGCGGTGGCGGCGGGATGCAGCCGCCCGGCCAGCAGGGCCAGAACGGCAAGCAGGGCAACAACGCCATGCAGCCCCCGACGGGCGGCCAGAACGGCGGCGGCATGGGCCAGCCCCCCGGCCAGAACGGCAAGCAGGGCGGTAACTCCCAGAGCCAGCAGGGCCAGCAGAGCCAGCAGCAGGGCGGCCGCACCGGCGAGCGCGGTGGCATGGGCGGAGGCGGCGGCATGGGCGGCCTTCTCGACGGCGCCCAGGTCAGCGCCAAGGCGAAGAAGCTCCTGGAGGCGAACGCCGAGGACTACACCTGGGCGGCGGCGGCCATCGGTTCGCAGAACGCGGCGAGCTACCAGCTCTCCACCGGCGACCCGGTGATGGCCATCGGCGGCTTCAACGGCAGCGACCCGTCACCGACCCTCGCGCAGTTCAAGCAGTACGTCGAGGACGGGAAGATCCACTACTTCATCTCGGGCGGTGGCATGGGAGGCGGCATGGGCGGCGACAGCGGCACCTCCTCCAAGATCACCTCGTGGGTGGAGGACACGTACAAGAAGGTCACGGTCGGCAGCGCGACCTTCTACGACCTGACCCAGCCGAAGAGCTGACCCAGTCGAAAACCTGACCCAGCCGAAGAGCTGACAGCTCGCACGTATCGGGGTCGGCCGCCACCCGCGGTCGGCCCCGCAACCATGCTCCCCTGAAATCTCTCTTGTACGGCGTACGAGAGATGCCTTACGGTGTACATCGCTGACAACCCATACACCGTATAAGCAGAAGGAGAGGGCATGACGGCACCGACGACCGCCGAGTCCCCCATAGCCTCACAAGGGCACCCCCAGCGCTGGCTGATCCTCGGCGTCATCTGCCTCGCCCAGCTCACCGTCCTCCTGGACAACACCGTCCTGAACGTCGCCATCCCCTCCCTCACCAAGGAGCTGGACGCGTCCACGGCCGACATCCAGTGGATGATCAACGCCTACTCGCTCGTCCAGTCAGGACTCCTGCTCACCGCGGGCAGCGCGTCCGACCGCTACGGCCGCAAGAAGATGCTCACCGCGGGCCTCGCACTCTTCGGCATCGGTTCGCTGGTCGCGGGCCTCGCCCAGTCCTCCGCGCAGCTCATCGCCGCGCGGGCCGGAATGGGCATCGGCGGCGCGCTCCTGATCACCACCACGCTCGCGGTGGTCGTGCAGATCTTCGACGACACGGAGCGGATGAAGGCGATCGGCCTCTGGTCGACCGTCAACTCCCTCGGCTTCGCGCTCGGCCCGCTGATGGGCGGGGTCATGCTCAACCACTTCTGGTGGGGCGCGATCTTCCTGATCAACATCCCCGTCGTACTCCTCGCGCTCGCCGCCGTCATCAAGCTGGTCCCCGAGTCCAAGAACCCGCAGGGCGACCGCCCCGACCTGCTCGGCGCGCTGCTCTCCACCATCGGCATGGCCTCGGTCGTGTACGCGATCATCTCCGGCCCCGAGCACGGCTGGACGTCGACGCAGGTGGTCGCAGCGGCAGCGGTGGGCGTGGTCGTACTCGGCGTCTTCGTCTTCTGGGAGCTGCGCATCCCGTACCCGATGCTGGACATGCACTTCTTCCGCAACCAGAAGTTCATCGGGGCCGTCGCGGGCGCCATCCTGGTCGCCTTCGGCATGGGCGGCTCGCTGTTCCTGCTGACCCAGCACCTTCAGTTCGTCCTCGGGTACGAGCCGTTGGAGGCGGGCCTGCGCACGGCGCCGCTCGCGGTCACCGTCGTCGCGCTCAACCTCACCGGGCTCGGCGCACGCCTCCTGAAGAGGACGAGCACTCCCGCCACGATCGCCATCGGCATGACCCTGCTCTCCGGGGGCCTCGCCGCGATCGCCCTGCTCGGCGGCGACAACTACGCCGGGATGCTGACAGGGCTCATCGTGATGGGCGCGGGCATCGCACTCGCCATGCCCGCCATGGCCAACGCGATCATGAGCGCGATCCCGCCGGAGAAGGCGGGCGTGGGCGCGGGCGTCAACGGCACGCTCGCGGAGTTCGGCAACGGTCTCGGCGTGGCCGTGCTCGGCGCTGTCCTGAACTCACGCTTCGCCTCACTCGTCACCGTCTCCGCGGTTTCGCTGCCCGCCGCACTGGCTGCCGCGGAGTCGGACGGCGAACGTAAGAGGATCGCCGACGCGTTCTCCTCGGGCCTGGAGACCAGCCAGCTGGTGGGCGCGGTCGCCGTGCTCCTCGGCGGCATGCTGGCAGCCGCGTTGCTGAAGCGTGCGGAGAGGGCAGACTCTGCCAAGGCGGACCCTTCCACGGAGTCTGCATAGCATCGACGGGTGGGCGACGGACTGGCCGATTCCGGTCTGTCGCCCGCCTCGGGACCACCAGTACCAGTACAAGAGCTCAGGACCAGGAAGGTGCGCCATGGCGAAGGCAGCCGACAGCGCGAAGCGCCTCGCGCGGACCAGCGTCTGGCTTGAGGGCAAAGCTCCCCGGAACGGCGCGGGCCGCAGGAGTGATCAGCCGTCGGGCCTCGACCGGGAACGCATCACCGAGGCCACGGTCCGCCTCCTGGACGAGGAGGGCCTCGCCAAGTTCTCCATGCGCCGCCTCGCGGCGGACCTGAACGTCACGGCGATGTCCGTGTACTGGTACGTCGACACCAAGGACGACCTCCTCGAACTGGCCCTGGACGCGGCCGCTGGGGAGATGGTCATGCCGGACCAGGGTTCGGTCACGCCCGACCGGTGGCGCGAGACGCTGCGCGAACTGGCCGAGGAGTACCGGAGGTTGCTGGTCCGGCACGCCTGGGTGTCACCGCTCATCGGCAACTACCTCAACATCGGCCCGAACTGGCTGAAGTTCGCCCTGACCGTGCAGGTAGTGGTGCGCGAGACCGGCCTGCCGATGGAGAAACAGGCCGGGGCCATCGCCGCGGTCTTCCAGTTCGTCTACGGATTCGGCACCGTGCAGGGCCACTACATCGCGCGGTGCGCGGCGGCGGGGCTGACCCCGGCTGAGTACTTCAAGGAGGCCATGGGCGCGGTCCACGACCACCCTGACGTGGAGGAGACCTTGCACAGCGCCTCCGACATGCTGGAGGCGCGGGGCGGGTCCACGGTCGAGGAGATGTGGGAGCTGGACTTCGAGGTCGCGCTCGACCTGCTGGTCGCGGGCATCGAGGCGACGCTCAAGCCGGGCCCCTAGGCTCCCCGCGACCTGCTGGCTGTGGCTAGGCCTTGGCTGCCGGGAAACCCCCGGTGGCCACCGGGCCCCACCGCTCCGGAGTGATCCGGATGATGGACTTGCCCTGCTTGACCATCGCCTCGCGGTACTCGTCCCAGTCCGGGTGCTCACCGGAGATGTTCCGGAAGTACTCGACGAGCGGCTCCACCGAATCCGGGGAGTCGATGACCTCGGCCGCCCCGTCGATCTGCACCCAGGGGCCGTTCCACTCGTCGCTCAGGACGATGATGCTGACCTTGGGGTTCCGCTTGGCGTTCCGTGTCTTGGCCCGCTCCGGGTACGTGGAGACCACGATCCGTCCGGAGCCGTCGACCCCGCAGGTCAGGGGGGATCCCTGCGGGGTTCCGTCCGCGCGGGCGGTGAGCAGGATGGCGCGGTGCCGTGGGCGGACGAAGTCGAGCAACTCATCGACCGAGACCGTGGTGTTGGTAGCAATGTTGGGTGCCATGAACGCACCCTAATCCCGCCAGGACCGCCCGGCCTGCGAGGCCCGCCCGGACCGCCGGGCCCGCTAGACCTGGGGGAGGGACTCCCCTTGGACCGCCTGGATGTCCAGCTCCACCCGCAGGGTCGTGCCGATCGCCGAGATGCCCGCCTGCACCACCTGGTTGTAGTTCATGGCGAAGTCCTCCCGGCGCAGCTCCGCCGTGGCCCTGAAGGCCGCGCGAGTGCCGCCCCAGGGGTCGGCGCCGGTGCCGAGGTAGCTCAGGTCGAGGTCGACCGGGCGTACGACACCGTGCATCTGGAGCTCGCCCTGGACCGTCCAGCGGTCCGGACCGGCCGGCGTGAGGCCGGTCGACCGGAAGACGAGCTCCGGGTACTGCTCGACGTCCAGGAAGTCGGGCGACTTCAGGTGGCCGTCCCGCATGCCGTTGCCGGTGTCGATGGACGCCGACCTGATGACCGCCTCGACGCGCGACTTCTCCACGTCCTCGGCGATCTCCACGCGCCCGCCGAACTCGGTGAACCGGCCGTGCACGCTGGTGATCCCCAGGTGCTGGGCGACCGCGCCCACCGTCGAGTGCGCCGGGTCGATGGTCCACGGCCCCGGCGGCGGCAGCTCGGTGCCGCCCTGCCGGGCCAGGACGACGTTGCCGACCTCGGCGCGGCCGCTCGCCGTGACGAGCGCGGTCGAGGCCACGGGCGCGTAGCCGACCGCGGTGACGATCACGGTGTACGGGCCCGGGGCGAGGTCCGTCGCGTCGCGCACGGCGCCTTCCTGGTCCGCCGCGGCCCGCAGCACCTGCGAGCCGGTCATGTCGGTGAGGGTGACGACGGCGTGGGATACCGCCCACCCGTCACGCGTCCGAATCCGAGCGCTGAGTCCCATCCCGTTTTTCTCCTTGCCCATTGCCAAAGCTCAAAGAGCCGAAGCTCAGAAAGCCGAAGTTCAAAAGAGTGCGGCCCCCGGCGGCGGTGACACGGCCGTCCCCTGCCGTGTGCGTCACCGCCGACCCGGGGGCCCTTACCCAACCGGCCCGTGCGCGCTCATCCGCTCGAAGCGCGCGCACGGGCCGGGGTCGACTACTCGCCGGGGTGGGCGAGCTCGATGTCGTGGTCGCCGACACCTTCACCGGAGACGGTCAGGCCCGTCGCGACCGGCGGGTAGCCGGTCGCGATGACCGTGTAGTCGCCGCTGTCCAGGTCGGTGAAGGCGTACGCGCCGTCGGAGCCGGTGGTCGCGGAGGCGACGACGTTGCCCGCCGCGTCCACGAGCGTGACCCGGGCGTCGTTCAGCGGGCCGCTCTTGGCGCGCACGGTGCCGAGCACCCGCGAGCCGGACTTCAGCTCGACCTCGACCCGGGTGACGCCGACCGCGCCCACCTCGACGGGCAGCGCCATCGGGCGGTGCCCTGCGGCGTTCACCGCGATGGTGACCTGGCCGGGCACCAGCTCGGCGAAGGTGAACTCGCCCTGTTCGCCGGTGAGCCCGGTGGCCAGGACGTCGCCGCGCACGTCGGTCACGATGACCATGGCGCCCGCGACCGGCAGCTTGCCGTCGGAGGCCCGCACGACACCGCTGAGGCCGCTCGTGCCGCTCAGCAGGATGTCGTAGTTGAGTGCCTCGTCGGAGACGACGATCGTGGAGGCCTGCGGCTGGAAACCGTCGGCCGAGGCGATCAGTACGTACGAGCCGGCGCCCGGCGCGTCCACCGCGTAGGACCCGTCGCCCTGCGCGACCGCACGGCCCAGCTGCCGTCCCGCGAGGGAGATCAGCGTGACCGCGGCCCGCGGGACCGGGGCGCTCTCCGCGCCGCGGACGAAGCCGTGGACCGGAGTTCCGCCGCCGATGGTCTGCGCAGGGGCTTCACCGGCGGCCGACGAGGCCACCGCTGCGAGCTTCTGCGTGCCGTCGGGGCCCGTTTCGGTGCGGGCGCCGACGGAGGCCAGGACCGGCTGCTCGTCGGTGACCGCGGAGGCGGCCGTCGCCGGGGCGGCGGGAGAGGCCGCGGGGACCTCGGAGGCCTCGGCGGCCTGGGCGAGTCCGCCTGACGTACGCAGCGGAACCTCCTTGATGAAGATCGTGATCAGGAACGCGATGAAGGCGAGCGGCGCGGCGATCAGGAAGACATCGGCGATGCCGTGCCCGTAGGCGCTCTCCATGACCGTGCGGAACGGAGCCGGGAGCTTGTCCAGGTCCGGGATGCCGCCGCCGCCCGTGCCGCCGTGGCCCAGGCCCGCGGCCTTGGGACCGAGGTCCTCCAGGCCGTCCTTCACGTAGTGGGTGATGCGCGTCGACATCACGGCGCCGAGCGCCGAGACGCCCATGGCGCCACCGAGGGAACGGAAGAAGGTGACGACCGAGCTCGCGGAGCCGAGGTCCTCGGGAGCGACCTGGTTCTGCGTGGCGAGCACGAGGTTCTGCATCATCATGCCGATGCCGAGACCCATGAGCACCATGAAGATCGCGATGTGCCAGTACTCGGTGTCGTACCGCATCGTGCCGAGAAGGCCGAGGCCCGCGGTCAGGAGCGCACCGCCGGTGACCAGCCAGGCCTTCCACTTGCCGGTCTTGGTGATGACCTGGCCCGAGACCGTCGATGAGACGAACAGACCCGCGATCATCGGGATCGTCATGACGCCGGACATCGTCGGCGACTTGTCGCGCGCCAGCTGGAAGTACTGGCTGAAGAACACGGTGCCCGCGAACATCCCGACGCCCACGAAGAGCGAGGCGATGGAGGCGAGGGTGATCGTGCGGTTGCGGAAGAGCCGCAGCGGGATGATCGGCTCGCGCGCCTTGGACTCGACGAGCAGGAAGAGCAGCCCGAGGACGATCGAACCGCCGACCATCGCGCCGGTCTGCCAGGACATCCAGTCGTACTTGTCGCCCGCGAAGGTCACCCAGACCAGGAGCAGGGAGACGGAGGCCGAGATGAAGAAGGCACCGCTCCAGTCGACCTTGACGTCCCGCTTCACGACGGGGAGCTTCAGGGTCTTCTGCAGGACGATCAGAGCGATGATCGCGAAGGGCACGCCGACGTAGAAGCACCAGCGCCAGCCGAGCCACGAGGTGTCGGTGATGACACCGCCGAGCAGCGGGCCGCCGACGGTGGCGACGGCGAAGGTCGCACCGAGGTAGCCGGAGTAACGGCCACGCTCGCGCGGGGCGATCATCGCGGCCATCACGATCTGCGCGAGGGCGGAGAGACCGCCGACGCCGATGCCCTGGACGACACGGCAGGCGATCAGCATCCCGGCGTTCTGCGAGAGGCCGGCGACGACCGAGCCGAGCACGTAGATGACCAGGGCTATCTGGACCAGGGCCTTCTTACTGAAGAGGTCCGACAGCTTGCCCCACAGGGGCGTGGTCGCCGTCATCGCCAGGAGCGAGGCGGTGACGACCCAGGTGTAGGCGGACTGGCCGCCGCCCAGGTCGCCGATGATTTCAGGCAGGGCGTTGGAGACGATCGTCGACGACAGGATCGCGACGAACATGCCGAGCAGCAGGCCGGAGAGGGCCTCCATGATCTGGCGGTGCGTCATCGGAGCGCTCGCGTCGTGCGCGGCTCCGTGCTTGGCGTGGCTGCCCCGCACACCGGATGGTGTGGTTGTTGCCATGGGCTGGGCTTCCTCTTCGTTACGCGGGTGTACGGGTGGTCTCTTCGAAGGGGAGCCGGGCCGAAGCCGCACGGCAGTCCCCGAAGCTGTCGCGCAGTCGCGCGAGCAGCGTGCTGAGCTGGACGACTTCTTCGTCCGACCAGTCATGCAAGTAGTGGGTGAGTGTCCTGATGGACAGGTCGGACAGCTCGTCGACCTTGGCCTTGCCCTCGGGGGTCAGGCGCAGGATCCGGGAGCGCTTGTCGGCGGGGTCGGGATCCCGCAGGATCCACTCCTTCTCGGCGACATGGGCCACGTGGCGGCTGGTCACCGACATGTCCACGGCGAGCAGCTCGGCGAGCCTGCTCATCCGCATCTCTCCGTGCCGGTCGAGCAGGATGAGTACGGCGGCGGACCCTGCGGGGCAGTCGTGCGGCAAGCCTCTTCCGAGGCCACGCTTCACGGCACCGATGGCGCTGAGTTGTCGGGCCAGCTCCTCGTACTGACGCTGCGCGGCCACGGCACCTCCTATGTTGTTGCTTAGGGCAACCATAGAGACAGTTGGTTGCCGCAGGCAAACTAAAACTGGACCAACGCCCTAAAGAGTCGGCAAAGGTCTGGGACCGCGCTCGTAAAGTCCGTGGTCAGTGGGGGTTGGGCCGACACCCGATGGTTCGCTAGGGTCCCGTGCTATGGCACACAACCCCCAGGGCCCCCAGAACACTCCCGACCCCGCCGGCAGCACGCAGATGTTCCGCGCCTTCGTCGACGAGTCCCCGCAGCAGGGCCGAGCACAGCAGCCGGCGGCAGCGCCCGCGGGCCCGCGCATCGGCCTGATCATCGGCGTCGTACTCGCGATCGTGGTGGTGGCGGGGGTGGCTTGGCTGGCGTTGAAGTAGGGCCCCTTTAGGGGCGCGGGGAACTGCGCGCTCAGCCACGAACGACCCGCAGTCGAAAAGTCCCCTACTTCCACTTAACAGAGACGTCCTGCGTCTCCACATGCATGCCCAGCGGCACCCGCCAGGCCTCGACGCACACGGGCCAGGTCTTCTTGACCCGGTCTCCCGCGCCGATGGGCGCAGGCAGCTTCACGGTCGACTTGATCGTGGCCCAGTCGACGCCAAGGGCACCGATGATGTGCGTCCCGAAGGTGACCGTGCCCGACCGCACCGGCGATCCGCCGGTGTTGCGAAAGGAGACGGTCACTTTCTCGCACCAGCGATCAGCCGCAGGCTTACGCTCCGGATCACCCACGCTGAGCTTCGCGGGCCCGCTGGGTCCGGTGCCGGTGCCGGTGGCGGGCGCGGAGGGAGTGGAGGGGGTGCTGCTCGTCCCGCCCTCCGGGCTTCCCGATGATGAATTCCCCGTCGTACGACCGGGCTTGGCGCCGTCGGCCGTGGAGTCGTCGCCGTCCGGGGTGGCCGGAGAGACCGAACCGGCCTTGCCGCTAGCGGACTTGTCGGCGGAGTCGTCCGAGCTGCTGGAGCGGCCCGGCTCCGGGGGCTTCGAGCCGTCACCGCCGCCCTCGCCGGGAGGCGCCAGCGGTACGAGTTCCACGTCTCCGGTAGGGGCAACGCCCTTGCCCGGCGTCTTGTGAGGCCCCGCGCCGACCGGACCCGTCGCCACATACCCGTCGCCGTCCCCGCCGCCGCAAGCCGCGAGGAGCCCGCCCAGGCACAGGGCAGCCGTAGACGCACCCAGTACGTTCCGTATGCCACGTCGCATGGCGTCAGTGTGTCTGACGGGTCGTCAATTAGGAACCCCGTCAGCAACTCCGGTCCCCCTGCGGCACTTTGAGCCACAGGGGGAGTGCGATCAGTCCGCGATGAGGCCTTCCCGCAGCTGCGAAAGCGTCCGCGTGAGCAGGCGTGACACGTGCATCTGCGAGATGCCGACCTCCTCGCCGATCTGCGACTGCGTCATGTTCGCGAAGAAGCGCAGCATGATGATGCGGCGCTCACGCGGCGGCAGCTTGGCGAGCAGGGGCTTGAGGGATTCGCGGTACTCGACGCCTTCGAGCGCGCTGTCCTCGTACCCCAGACGGTCCGCGAGGGAGCCCTCGCCGCCGTCGTCCTCGACCGCCGGGGAGTCCAGCGAGGAGGCGGTGTACGCGTTCCCGACGGCAAGGCCGTCGACCACGTCCTCCTCGGACACCCCGAGCGCCTTGGCGAGTTCGGGAACGGTCGGTGAGCGGTCCAGCTTCTGCGCCAGCTCGTCACTCGTCTTCGTCAGCGCGAGCCGCAGCTCCTGAAGGCGGCGCGGGACGCGCACCGACCAACTCGTGTCGCGGAAGAAGCGCTTGATCTCGCCGACGACGGTCGGCATCGCGAACGTCGGGAATTCCACGCCGCGTTCGCAGTCGAAGCGGTCGATCGCCTTGATCAGGCCGATCGTGCCGACCTGGACGATGTCCTCCATCGGTTCGTTGCGGCTGCGGAAGCGCGCCGCCGCATAGCGAACGAGCGGGAGATTGAGCTCGATCAGCGTGTCCCTCACATAGACACGTTCCGGGCTGTCCTTGTCGAGTGCGGCGAGCCGCAGGAACAGGGAGCGGGACAGGGTGCGTGTGTCGATGGCTGCGGAAGCTCCGGAAACACTTGAGCTCGCAAGCGCGTCGGGCGCTGATTCGCTCTTGGTGAGCGTGAGCACCTTCGAGCTGCCCTGGTCTGCGGACATGCCACCCCCTTTGGGTCGCGGACGGTCACGGCGGACGTTCCCGTCGGAGGAACGCAGCCTCCACCTGAATACCGGACGTGAGGCTGTCGCAAACGCGGTTCCAGCAGAATGTCACATGTCGGCAACACGCTGTAGTTACATGTCGACAATAAAGGGTGACATCGATGCAGGAAAGAGGGGGTCTGAGGCTTTTCTGCACGCGAGATCGTCGGGACCGCCGAGAGAGCAGTCCACTCGATACGGTTACGCCTCGATACGGTTTGCGGATCGAAGTCGCGCAAAGCTTCTGGCCAGCAGTCTTGACACATGCATCTGAGAAACGCCCAATTCGGCGCTGATCTGTGATTGCGTCAGATTGCTGTAGTAGCGCAGAAGCAGGATCCGCTGTTCGCGCTCGGGCAGTTGTACGAGGAGATGCCTTACGAGGTCGCGGTGCTCCACGCCGTCGAGTGCCGGGTCCTCATAGCCGAGCCGGTCGAGCAGACCGGGAAGGCCGTCGCCCTCCTGGGCCGCCTCCAACGACGTCGCGTGGTACGAACGTCCGGCCTCGATACAGGCCAGGACCTCCTCCTCGGTGATCCGCAGCCGCTCGGCGATCTCCGAGGTCGTGGGCGAGCGCCCGAACGCCGTGGTGAGGTCCTCGGTCGCCCCGGTCACCTGCACCCACAGCTCGTGAAGGCGGCGCGGCACATGGACGGTTCGTACGTTGTCGCGGAAGTACCGCTTGATCTCGCCGACCACGGTGGGCATCGCGAAGGTCGGGAACTGCACGCCGCGCTCGGGGTCGAAGCGGTCGATGGCGTTGATCAGACCGATCGTGCCGACCTGGACGACGTCCTCCATCGGCTCGTTGCGGCTGCGGAAACGGGCGGCGGCATAGCGCACGAGCGGCAGATTGGCCTCGATGAGCGCACCGCGGACGCGGCCGTGCTCGGGGCTGCCCGGCTCGAGATCCTTGAGCTGCCCGAAGAGCACCTGCGTCAGGGCCCGGGTGTCGGCACCCCGGCTGCTGGGCGTGCTGGGGGCCGTCTGTACGTCCTGTAGGACCGGCTGTGCGTCCCGCAGGGCAGGCTGTACGTCCTGTGGGCCCGGAGCGCTCTGGGTGCCGGGGCCGCTGTTCGCTTGCGGGGTCACGGGTGGTGCGGATGGCGCAGGTGGTGCGGTCGGTGCGGGCGGTGCTTCGGGCGCAGTACTGGCCGGCACGGTCAACGCCACCCCTTCTCGGTCAAGCCAAGTCAAGTCCTGTCGAGCTCGGTCAAGATCAGCCGACCTTGGTCAACTCATCCGTCAAAAGCGGTCATAGCATCACAAGACATGTGCACTGTGTGCAAGCACCCGATAACTACGTGTTGAGGGGCAAGTTGGGCCGTAAGACGCAGAAAAGCCCCTCACCGTTCCGGTGAGAGGCCGCTCGGTGCGGGGCTGTTGGGCCAGGTGGCGCAGACGCTCAGAACTCGTAGTCCGCGATCACCCACGTGGCGAACTCACGCCACAGAGCGACGCCCGCCTGGTGGGCCGGGTGCTCGATGTACCGCTTGAGGGCATCGGTGTCCTCGACCGCCGAGTTGATGGCGAAGTCGTACGCGATGGGCCGGTCGGTGATGTTCCAGTCGCACTCCCAGAACGCGAGCTCCGGGATCTGCCCGCCGAGCGCGCGGAAGGCCTCGACGCCCTCGACGACGCGCGGCTCGTCGCGCCGGACACCGTCGTT
Source organism: Streptomyces sp. NPDC055239 (assembly GCF_053606205.1). NCBI lineage: Bacteria > Bacillati > Actinomycetota > Actinomycetes > Kitasatosporales > Streptomycetaceae > Streptomyces > Streptomyces sp. NPDC055239. The sequence goes on from NZ_JBSGRD010000014.1 coordinate 190,860, forward strand.
GAGCTTGAAGAGGACCAGATGGCGGATCATGCGCACTCCTGGGAGGCCGGGGAGATGAGGGTGGGGGGAGAGCAACGGCGGACGGCGGACCAGCCGCTCAGTCCTTGCCTCCGTTGGCGACCCACGTCATGAAGTCGCCGACGCTCCGGGCGGCGTCCGAAACCGCCTCGAAGGCTATCTGTACATAGTCCGCGGCCTTGGCGGGATCAGTGATGATCACGTAGAGAATGAAGACGACGACCGCGAAGAGGCCGATTTTTTTCCACTGCACCGCCATGCTCTCGGCCTCCCCTTTACGTGCTGCGCCTTGTGATCCCTGTGACGGGCGTGAGTCTAACCCGGGCCTCGCTCACAAGGTCTTTAGGGACCAACGGCCCGGCAGCAGAGGCCCTTTGCCGGACGGTTCTCCATGGCGCGGGGCGCAGGATTGGTGATGTGCCCCAGCGGATCTGGCAGGAATCCGCGGGCAAGGGACTGGCCCCACTGCGGGGCCACGCGCCGTCTGCTTCCCCCGAACGACGGCGCTGGCTGGAGGGTTCCAGTCCTCATCGGGGGAAGCGGCTTGTCCCCCCGATGCCGCTTCCCCCGACCTATCCACCTATTCGTGTGTCTGTCTGCCCGTCTGCCTGTCTGTCCGCAGAGAGTCCCGGTGTCTTCACGGCACCGGGACTCTCCGCATGCGGAAACGACGAAGGCCCCGTCCTCGCGGACGGGGCCTTCGTATCAAGAGCGGTAGCGGTGGGATTTGAACCCACGGTGAGTTTCCCCACACTCGCTTTCGAGGCGAGCTCCTTCGGCCGCTCGGACACGCTACCGAGAGGAACTCTAGCCCAAGGTGGGCCGTGGTCCGAAATCCGTTTGGCCGACGGATGCCCGCGGCCCGTACCGAAGCCGCTCAGCGCCCCCGGAAGAAGCGGGTGAGCAGCCCGGCGGCCTCGTCCGCGAGGACGCCCTGGATCACCTCGGGACGGTGGTTGAGCCTTCTGTCGCGTACGACGTCCCAGACGGAGCCCGCGGCGCCCGCCTTCTCGTCGCGCGCTCCATAGACGACCCTGTCGACGCGGGACTGGACGAGCGCGCCCGCGCACATCGTGCACGGCTCCAGGGTCACCACCAGCGTGCAGCCGGTCAGGCGCCACTCGCCGAGTGCGGCGGCGGCCCGGCGGACGGCGAGCACCTCCGCATGCGCCGTCGGGTCGCCGGTCGCCTCGCGTTCGTTGTGGCCCGCGGCGAGCACCGTCGTGCCGTCCGGGGACAGTACGACGGCGCCGACGGGCACATCGCCGCCCTGGACGGCCAGTTCGGCCTCGGCCAGGGCGAGCCGCATGGGCTCCCGCCAGCGGTCGCGTACGGGATCGGTCTCTTCGTCGGTTTCTCGGTCGGGTTCGGGCGGGGGGACGGGGGCGTTCCGGTCGGTCACACCGGGAACCTAGCGGACGGTCTCGAGCACCTCCGCCGCCCCGAGGATCTCGGCGATGTCGCTGAGCGCGTCACCGGGCTCCAGGCCGAGCAGCTCCTTCTCGGGCACGCCGAGGTCGCTCAGGAGCTCCGAGTCGCCGAGGGGTCCCGCGGGCACCGCGTCGTCCGCGGCGTCCCCCGTGTCGTCGTCGGTGGCGGAATCGGGGGCGGCGTCGGGGTCGGCGGGTTCGCCGTCCTCCGTGCCGTCCAGGTCGAGGGCGTCCAGATCGGCGCCCGGATCGTCGGTGCCCGGCTCACGGCCGAGCATCTCGTCGGTGAGCAGGATCTCGCCGTACGAACTCCGGGCGGCCGCGGCCGCGTCAGAGACGTAGATACGAGGGTCCTCCTCACCGTCCACACGGACGACGCCGAACCAGGCGCCCTCCTGTTCGATGAAGACGAGGACGGTGTCGTCCTCTGCGCTGCCGGCCGTGGCCTCACGGGCCAGGTCGGTCAGATCCGACAGGCTCTCCACATCGTCGAGCTCCGTGTCGCTCGCTTCCCACCCGTCTTCGGTGCGCGCGAGCAGTGCGGCGAAGTACACCGTGACTCTCCCACTGGTCATAGACAGTGCCGGTTGACGGTTCGGGTGTCCCCCCGGCGAGTTCGGGGAGCGGGGGAGTTGCTGTTCCAAGCCCCGCCCACTCGGAATCGTGGCAGAAACCACGGCCTGAGGAGAGGTCTTCCGCCCCCTGTGTTCGCGTCGTGTCCGCGTCGAGTCGCGCGAAAGGCTCCCCCGAGCCCTGCGCGAGCGGTCGCCGCTACCAGCGGAAGGTGCGCATACGCATCTGCTGACGCATCCGTGCCGCCCGGGCGCGGCGCGGCTTCACACGGTCGCGGAGCTCGATGGCCTCGGCCCGTTCGTGCAGGAACTGGGCACGGCGGCGACGCCGCTCTGCTTCGGTCTCGCGGTCCGGCTCTCGGCCGCCCGGCTCTCGGTCCGGCATGGGCAACACCACCCCAGGTCGTACGTCCACTTTCCCCCGTTCGGCGGGTTTGATGCCAGCGCGGGGTGTTTCCAGGGGCCCGGGGCGGGGCGGAAGCGGCCGTCAGCGGGGGAGTCCAGGTGGTCCGGGGCGCGGTTACTGTTGATGTCATGCGGATCCACGTCGTCGACCACCCGCTGGTGGCGCACAAACTCACCACGCTGCGCGACAAGCGCACCGACTCTCCTACCTTCCGGCGCCTCGCCGACGAGCTGGTCACCCTGCTCGCGTACGAGGCCACCCGGGACGTGCGCACCGAGCAGGTCGACATCGAGACCCCGGTCACCCCGACGACCGGCGTCAAGCTGTCCTACCCGCGCCCCCTGGTCGTGCCGATCCTGCGCGCCGGGCTCGGCATGCTGGACGGCATGGTGCGCCTCCTGCCGACCGCCGAGGTGGGCTTCCTCGGGATGATCCGCGACGAGGAGACGCTGCAGGCGTCGACGTACGCGACCCGGATGCCCGAGGACCTCTCCGGGCGCCAGGTGTACGTCCTTGACCCGATGCTGGCCACCGGCGGCACGCTCGTCGCGGCCATCCAGGAACTGATCAAGCGCGGCGCCGACGACGTCACCGCCGTGGTGCTGCTCGCCGCCCCCGAGGGCGTCGAGGTCATGGAGCGCGAGCTCGCGGGCACGCCGGTGACGGTCGTGACGGCATCGGTCGACGAGCGGCTCAACGAGAACGGCTACATCGTGCCGGGCCTCGGCGACGCCGGGGACCGGATGTACGGGACTGCCGAGTAGCGCTCAGCAGTCCTTCCGGGAGTCCCGGAACAGCGCTCAGCAGTCTTTCTTGCCGCTGGACGGTGAGGGCGTCGGCTTGGGTTTGGCGAGTACCGCCAGAGCCTTGTCGGCGTCCTTTTTCTTTGCCAGATCCTTGAACTTCGCGCCCAGAATGAGGTCCACCTCGACGCCCTTGCGGGCGTCCGTCCTGCTCTCGGCGTCCGCGAGCTGCGTACCGAGCACCGGCAGCGCGCTGTCCGTGGCGGACTTGGCGCCGAGCAGTATCCCGGTGCCCTTGACCTTCTTGTCGTACGCCTTCGTCGCGTTGTCCACCTTGCCGACGGTGAAGCCGCGCTTCTTGAGCTCGGTGGCGACGTCCTTGGCGAGGCCGCCGCGGGCCGTGGCGTTGAAGACGTTGACCTTGATCTGGCCGGGTTTCGGGAGCGCCTTGGGCCCGGACGGTTCGCCTGAGGGGCCGCCTGACGGACCGTCGGACGGGCCGCCCGACGGGCCGGGTTTCCTGGCCGCGCAGTCGCCGCGCGAGCTCGCCGCAGTGGCCTTGTCGCCGCCCGTGAAGACGTCGATGAGCTGCAGGGTTCCCCAGCCGATCAGTCCGACCGCGACGACGGACGCCACCACCGCGAGCACGATCCTGCGACGGCCACGGTTTCGGCGCATACGCGGGTATTTGGACCCCGTGATGCGGTACTTGCCGCCCATGCCGGGGGGAGTGAGCATGCTCATGGGCGCAGCGTAGTGCGGTGACGCCGTGATGCCTACTAAATGATCATTGACTCGGGCTCAGTGCAACCCAAAAGGGCCAATGAGGGCGTGAGCGCCCGGCGGTACGGCTGCCGTCCGTCATCGACCGCTGTCGGACCCCTGTCGGGCCTTGTCGACTGCGGGTCAGCCCATCTCGAGGACGCGGGCGTGCAGTACCTGGCGCTGCTGGAGCGCGGCGCGGACCGCGCGGTGCAGTCCGTCTTCCAGGTAGAGGTCGCCCTGCCACTTCACCACGTGCGCGAAGAGGTCGCCGTAGAACGTCGAGTCCTCCGCGAGGAGCGTCTCTAGGTCCAGCTGGCCCTTGGTCGTCACGAGCTGATCGAGGCGGACCGGGCGCGGCGCGACGTCCGCCCACTGCCGGGTGCTTTCCCGGCCGTGGTCGGGGTACGGCCGGCCGTTTCCGATGCGCTTGAAGATCACACGGAAAGCCTACCGGGCAAGGCTCTCCGGGCGCAGCCATGGCGACGGAGTGCGACGCTGGGAAATGACGCCGGATATCGGGGCATAACGGAAACACTCAAGCCGAGAACAGGGGCAGAAGTGAGCGAGAGCCAGCCGATGCCGTCCATGAAGAGGAGTGCGAACCCCTCTAACGAGTCTTCGCCGGTCGCGGGGGTGACGAGCGGAGGGGAGGGTTCCGATGAGGCGCCTGACGGGGCTCCTGACGGGGCCTCTGGTGGGGCTTCTGACGGGGCTTCTGACGGGGCTTCTGACGGGGCTTCTGGTGGTGCCTCTGGTGGGGGTACGGCTCTGCCTCAAGGGGCAATGGAGATTGTCTCCGGGTATGCCTTCACGGGGCCCGCGCTGGAACTCGGCGCGCTCCTGTGGGACGGGCGGTGTCTGCCCGACGCCCAGGTCCGCGTTCCGCTGGCCATGCTCAACCGGCACGGGCTCGTAGCGGGCGCGACCGGCACGGGAAAGACGAAAACGCTCCAGCTCATCGCCGAGCAGCTGGCCGCGCAGGGCGTGCCGGTGTTCCTCGCCGACGTCAAGGGCGACGTCTCCGGGATCTCGCTCCCCGGGGAGAGCGGCGAGAAGGTCGCCGAGCGCGCGCGGGAGGTCGGTCAGACGTGGGAGGCGACGGGCTTCCCCAGCGAGTTCTACGCACTGGGCGGGATCGGGACCGGGATCCCGGTGCGGGCCACGATCACGAGCTTCGGCCCCGTGCTGCTTTCGAAGGTGCTTCAGCTGAACCAGACCCAGGAGCAGTCGCTCGGCCTGATCTTTCACTACGCGGACCAAAAAGGGCTTGAACTGGTCGACCTGAAGGATCTGCGGGCCGTGGTGACGTTCCTGACGTCGGACGAGGGAAAGCCCGAGCTCAAGGGCATCGGCGGTCTCTCCACGGTCACCGCGGGCGTCATCCTGCGAGCCCTGACCGCCTTCGAGGCGCAGGGCATGAGCGACTTCTTCGGGGAGCCGGAGTTCGACACGAGCGAGTTCCTGCGGGCGGCGCCGGACGGACGGGGCCTGGTGTCGGTGCTCGAACTGCCCGCCGTGCAGGACAAGCCGCAGCTGTTCTCGACGTTCCTGATGTGGCTCCTCGCCGATCTCTACAACGACCTGCCCGAGGTGGGCGACGTGGAGAAGCCGAAGCTCGTCTTCTTCTTCGACGAGGCGCATCTGCTCTTCAACGGGGCGTCGAAGGCGTTCCTGGAAGCGATCACGCAGACCGTGCGTCTGATCCGCTCGAAGGGGGTCGGCGTCTTCTTCGTGACGCAGACGCCGAAGGACGTGCCCGGCGATGTCCTCGCCCAGCTGGGCAACCGGGTCCAGCACGCGCTGCGGGCCTTCACGCCGGACGACGAGAAGGCGTTGAAGGCGACGGTCCGGACGTTCCCGCGTTCGGCGTACGACCTGGAGGAGACGCTGACCACGATCGGCACGGGCGAGGCGGTGATCACCGTCCTGAGCGAGAAGGGCGCGCCCACGCCGGTGGCCGTGACGCGGTTGCGGGCGCCGGAGTCGCTGATGGGGCCGGTGGAGGCGGGGGCGCTGGACGGGGCGGTGAAGGGGTCGCTGCTGTACGGGCGGTACGCGGAGGCGGTGGACCGGGAGTCGGCGTACGAGAAGTTGACTGCGGCTGTTGCGGTGGCCGCGGAGGAAAAGAAGGTGGAGCCCCAGGGGGCTGGCTCTGGCTCTGGCTCTGGCTCCGGCTCTGGCTCCGGATCCGTTGTGGACCAGGTTGTGGGGAGCGGGATCTTCAAGTCGTTGGCGCGGTCGTTGGGGACGCAGATCGGGCGGGAGATCTCCCGGTCGGTGTTCGGGACGGCTCGGCGCAGACGCTGAGGCTGAGGCTGAGGCTGAGGCTGGCGGGGCGCCTTGAGCATCTGCGTCTGCGTCTGCGCCGGTGGGTCAGCGTCCGTTCTGCTCGGGGCTGTGCTTCTTCTCGGGGTCCTCGTCCTCGGTCTGTGACGGGGCCGCGGCGGGGGCGGGAGCCTCGGGCCTTGGCGCGTTGCGTACGGCTTCGGCGCGGAGAAGGGCGTGCAGGGCTGCGTACGGGTCGATGGGCATGGGTGTCTTCCTCGGTTCGCTGCTGCTGATGGGGGGGGTGTGGTCAGTCCGGTTCAGTCCGGTGTGGGGACTGGGGACTGGGGACTGTCAGCAGCGGAGGACGACGGAGCGTGGGGCGGGGAGGTGAGGGTGCGGGAGTGTGGGCGGTGGGAGTGGTTCGGGGGTGCGGTGGTCTGCGGTGGCCGGGGTGGTGACGGGGGTGGGGCGTCTGGTGGGTACGCGGAGTGTGCTGTCGGTGGCTTCCTGGTGGGCCTCGCCGGTGGGCTCGATGGATACGGCGGCCGCGGGTGGGGCGGGGGCGGCTTCGGTGGGGGCCACGGGGACGAGGACGGCGCCGAGGAGCGCCAGCAGGACGAGGGCAGCGCGGAGCCACGCGGGTCGGGGTGACGCGGCGCGGCTCATGAGGGGTCATGTCCCCCGACTGGACCCGGTTGGTGTTCCCCGACGCCGAGATCCGCCCTCATGGGCTACGGGAGCGGCGCGCGGCTGACGCGTTGCGGTGGCGTTCGTGGTGGGGCGGGGCCGCGCCGGGATGTCCGTCCTCGCCATCCGCTGGTGGGCGCGTGTCTGCTTCGGCGGGGGAGCGCCGCGAACCGTGCTCCGGGCGGAAATCCCGACACGTCCCCTCACGTCTCGATGCCGACTGCGGGTGCTTGGGGGCCGGTCTCCCCCGGCTGGGGTACGTCGCGACCTGCCTGCCGAGCCATCCACTGGTGGGTGCCGGTTGCTTCGGCTGGGGAGTGCCGCGAACCGTGCTTCGGGCGGAAATCCCGGCACGTCCCCTCGTGTCTCGATGCCGACTGCGGGTGCGTGGGGGCCGGTTTCCCACGGCTGGGGTACGTCGCGACCCGCCTGCCGAGCCCACTGCCGTATCTCGCCGCCGCCCGTGGAGGCCTCCCTCCCCGCCCACCCGCCACTGCCGCTGACGCGCTCCTGCACCCCCCCACCCCGGCTCCGCCAATGACTCCACCCGCCCACCCCTTGGCAACACGGGGCAATCGGGCGGGTGGGTGGGAGAGCTTGTTCGTCAGGGGTGGATGCGGGGTGAACGGGTGGGTGGGTGGGGAAGGCCTGTTCGGTGGGGGTGATGCCGGGGGGTAGGCGCGGTTAGTTGCCGGAGGCCTTTGCGGCTTTGAGCTGCTGCTTGTGGGCGCGGACTCGTTGCAGGGACTCGGGGCCGGTGATGTCCGCCACCGAGCGGTACGCGTCCGGCTCTCCGTAGGGCCCCGCCGCCTCCCGCCAGCCGGAGGGACGTACGCCCAGCTGCTTGCCGAGCAGGGCCAGGAAGATCTGGGACTTCTGCTTACCGAATCCGGGGAGGTCGTTCAGGCGCTGCTGCAGCTCCTTGCCGGACGCGGCGCCCTCCCACAGGGCGGTGGGGTCACCGTCATAGTGCTCCACCAGGTACGCGCACAGCTGCTGGATCCGCTTCGCCATCGACCCCGGATAACGGTGCACCGCCGGTTTGGCGGAGAGCAGCGCCGCGAATTCGTCAGGGTCGTACGCCGCGATCTCGTGCGCGTCGAGATCGTCCGCGTTCAAGCGCCGGGCGATCGTGTGCGGGCCCGCGAACGCCCACTCCATCGGAACCTGCTGATCGAGCAGCATCCCGACGAGCGCGGCCAGCGGACTGCGGCCGAGGAGCTCATCGGCTTCCGGCTCCTGGGCCAGGTGCAGGGTGACGTCCATGGAATCGATCATCTCCCGGGTGCCGCGCTCAGGCCACGTGGCGACCGCGCCCGCAGCCTCAGCGCCGCCAGCGGGAAGACGAGGACCGACACCATCCCCGCCCCGACAAGCGCCGCCGCCTCGCCCGCCGTCAGCGCCTTGTCGTCAAGGCCGATGGTGGTGATCGCGACGACGAGCGGCAGGGCCGTGGAGGAGTAGAGCGTGAGGGCACGCCGGTCCCGGGCGTCCAGGTCACGTGGGGCGAGGAAGTACACGGGCAGGCCCCGTACGAGGAGGAAGAGCAGGAGGAAGACGGGCAGCAGGGCGAGAGCGCGGCCACCGCGAAGGAGCGCGTCCAGGTCGAAGTCGATGCCGGTCACGATGAAGAACACCGGCACAAGGAAGCCGAACCCCATCGCCTCGATCTTCCCGAGGACCACCTCACTGCTCTCGGGCGCCGCACCCTGCAGCACGAGACGGGTGAGCAGGCCCGCAGCGAACGCGCCCAGGAGCGAGTCGAGTCCGAAGGCGTACGAGAGTCCCAGCATCGCGGCGAGCAGCAGCATCACGAAGCGCACCGCGAACTGGCCGCTGCTGTGCAGGGTCTTGGCGATGACCCGGGAGAACCAGGGAGGTCTCGGCCGCAGCGCCCAGTACACCGCGGCGGCCGTGACGGCGGCGAAGGCGGCGAGCAGCACGGTCGACATGCCGGGGGCGCGACCGCTCAGGAGCAGCGCCATGGCGATGATCGGGCCGAACTCCCCGACCGCGCCGAACGCCATCATCACGGTCCCGAAGCGGCCCCGCAGATCCCCCGAGTCGCGCAGGATCGGAAGCACCGTGCCGAGCGCGGTGCTGGTCAGCGCCGTGCCGATGACGAAGCTCTTGGTGGCCGCGCCCGCGGTCAGCGCGAACGCGACGCCGAGGCCGAGCGCCAGCGAGATCACCCAGGCCCACACCGAACGGCGCAGGGTGTCCCCGCGGACGGCGCCGAACTGGATCTCGTACCCCGCGAGAAAGATCAGCATCGAGAGGCCGAGGTCCGAGAGCGCGTCGATGGCCGCGTCGTGGTGGGCCAGGCCGAGTACGTCGGGGCCGATGACGATGCCGAGCAGGATCTCGAAGATGACCAGGGGGACGGGGATCCAGCGGCTGAAGCCGTAGGTGAGGAGGGGCGCGAGCACGGCGATGGCCATGATCAGGATGAGCGTCCCCGGTTGCGACATAGGTGGCATTTAACCCTAAGGCGGGCAACTTGGACACCTTGCCGAGCCAGGAGGGCGAGCCGGGAGGGCGAGCCGGGAGGACGAGCCAGGAGGCCAGGGCTACTGGATCTCGATGGGGCCGTCCCCCTTGCCGCCGCCGTTCTCCCCCTGGCCACGGCCCGCGGGCGCGCCCAAGTACCTCTTGATGTCCACCGGTTCGCGCTCGCCCTGCCCCTGCCCCTGTCCCTGCCCCTGTGCCGCGGGCGTACCGAGGTTGTTCCGTACCGAGTCCAGGATCGTCAGGCCCTGCCCGACGAGCCCGGCCGCGATCTCACCGAGTCCGTCCGCGCCGTTCAGTACGTTGACGTTGGCCCCGGAGAGGCCGGTCGCCGCCTCCTTCACGATCAGCGGCAGCTGGTCGATCAGCATCCGGTCGAGCGCGACACGGTCGTACGACGCCGCCGCCTCGGCCTGGATCTTCATCCGCTCGGCCTCGGCCAGGGCGAGCACCCGGATGCGCTCGGCGTCCGCCTCCGCGGGCTTGACCACCTCGGCGACCAGCTGCTGCTGGCGCAACTGGGCGGCGCGCTCGGCCAGTTCGGTGCGCGCGTCGAGGACCTCCTGCTGCGCGTGCGCCTCCGCGAGCGGACCCGCCTGGGCGGCCTTGGCCTGGGCCTGCTCGACCTCGGCGGAGTACTGGGCCTGCACGATCGCGGTCTGCCGCGCGTACTCGGCCTGGTTCCGTGCCGCCTCCTGCTCGGCCTCGGACGCGGCCTGGGTCGCCTTGGCCTGGGCGATCTGGGCCTGGCGCTGGATGGCGGCCTTGTGCGGGGCGGACATGGCGTCGATGTAGCCCGTCTCGCCGTCGTCGATCGACTGGATCTGCAGCGAGTCCACGTGCAGGCCGATCTTCGCCATCTCGGCCTTCGAGGTGTCCAGGACCTCGGTGGCGAGCTTCTGGCGCTCGGTGACGATCTCCTCGACCGTCATCGAGCCGATGATGGAGCGCAGATGACCGGCGAAGATGCGGCCGGTGAGGACGGACATCTGGTCCTGGTCGGAGAGGAAGCGCTGGCCCGCGTTGACGATGCTCTCCGTGTCGTTGCCGACCTTGAAGGCGATCACGGCGCGCACGCTCAGGGCGATGCCCTGGCGGGTCACGCAGGTCTCGACGACCTCCGCCTCGTTCATGGAGAGGGTGAGGAAGCGGGTCTTGCGGAAGACGGGCAGCACGAACTTGCCGTGCCCCGTCACGACCCGGAACGGGGCGCCGCCGAGGCCTCGCCTGCCGCCGGAGATCAGCATCGCCTCATCGGGGGCGGGTACGCGGTAACCGAACATGGATCGACTCCTCAACCGGCGTCGCCGGCGCCGTCGCCGGTCAACGCGTCCAACGGGTCCAACGGGTCTGCCCACTTGATGACATCGACCTGGCGGCTGCCCCGCGACTCGATCACGAGCACGGACGCGCCGTGCGGCAGTGGCTCGTCGGACCAGGCGAGAAACGTCTCGGAACCTCCTCGGATCCGCACCAGGACCTCTCCGGGCCCCGCGGATCCGCGTGTACCGATGACGAGTTCACCGGTACAGCCGATCACAGCCTCATCCGGCGCCATTGGCGGCCGCCTCCCCCATGTCATGCAGGCTCTGTCTGAATCCTGACCTTAGCGCGGGGGGCGCGGGGCGCCCATGGTCGGCAGAGTCATCTGAACGTCAAGAAGTAGGGCCCGGCCTCGGGTGCGGCGCCGTTTCCGTCCGTGCTTGCATACGACGATGAGCCCCGCCCGAACTCCGGCCCCCTACATCCGCCCCCGCCACGCCCCCGACCTCCCCGCCTGCGTGGAAGCCCTGGCCCAGGTGCACGAGGCCGACGGCTACCCCACCAACTGGCCCGAGCGGCCCGCCGACTGGCTGACCGGGGGCTCGCCCGTCGGGGCCTGGGTCGCCGAGCTCGGCGGCCGGGTCGCCGGGCACGTCGTGCTCTGCCGGAGTGCGGTCGGCGACGTGGCGCCCGCCCTGTGGAGCGGGCGCGAAGGAGTGCCGGTCGACGAGATCGGTGTGGTCAGCCGGCTGTTCGTCGCGCCGGGGGCCCGTGGCCGCGGACTCGGGGCGCTGCTCCTCGCGCGGGTCGTGGCGGAGGCCGCCGAGCTGGGGCTGCAGCCGGTCCTGGACGTCGTCGCGTACGACACTTCGGCGACCGCCCTCTACGAACGTACGGGCTGGCGGTTCCTCGGCACGGGCGAGCAGCGCTGGAGCCCGCAGCAGACGGTCACCGTGCGCTGTTACGCCGGGCCGGAGGCAGAGACGCCCACCTGAGCCACCGCCTCCCGCAGCGCCTCCAGAAGACCCCGCACCGCGGGACGGTCCGGCGCGGGGCCCCGTACGGCCGCGTAGATGGACCGCACCGGCACCGGGTTGTGGACCTCGCGGACGACCACGCCGGAGTGGGGCGCGTCGAGCCCGAGTCGCGGGACAAGGCTGACGCCGAGGCCCGCGGCGACGAAGCCCTGCGCCGTGGCGTAGTCCCCGCTCTCCACCACGAAGTCCGGGCTGAATCCGGCCGCGCCGCACGCGTCGAGGATGGCGTCGAGGCAGGGACCCGGTGTCTCGCTGGCCACCCACGGCTCGTCGGCCAGGTCCGCCATGTCGAGCAGCTGCTTCGCGGCGAGCGGATGCCCCGCGGGCAGCACCGCGTGGTACCGGTCGTCGAGGAGGTGCTCGAACCGCACGCCGTCCACGCCCAGTTGACCGGGCGGCCTGACCACAAGGGCGAGATCCGCGAGCCGGTCCCGTACCTGCGGCATCGGATCGTCGGGGTCGGACAGCTTCAACTCGACCTGTACGCCGGGCTGTGCGCGCCGAAGCGCCGCGAGTGCCGGGGCGACGAGTGTCGAGCCCGCCGTGGTGAAGTACCGCATCGAGACCCGGCCCGTCCGCCCTGCCCGCAGCTCGGCGAGCGCGGTCTCCGCCTCGGCGATCTGCTTGCCGATGGCGACCGCGTACTCGGTGAGCAGCCGCCCGGCGTCCGTCGGCCGCACCCCGCGCCCGGTGCGCTCCAGGAGGGCGATGCCCGCCTCCTTCTCCAGGGCCGCCATCTGCTGGCTCACCGCGGAGGGCGTGTACCCGAGATTCCGTGCGGCGGCGGTCACGGAACCGCTGGTGACCACTGCCCGGAGTACCTGCATGCGCCGCGTATCAAGCATGCAGTCCAGCTTAACCATGCCCCTCGAACCCTTACGTAGAACTAACGGGGAGGGCGGACGGGCGGTGGATAAAGTCAGCTCGGTGAGAATCTCTCTGCTCGGACCGGTCGGAGCCACCGCCGACGACGCGACGCCGGTCGGCCTGGGCGGCGTACGGCTGCGCATGCTGCTCGCCAGGCTCGCTCTCGAAGAGGGGCGGCCGGTCTCCGTCGACGCACTCGTCGACGGTCTGTGGGGCGAGCAGCCGCCGGTGGACGCGGCCAACGCCCTCCAGGCGCTGGTGTCCCGGCTGCGCAAGGTCCTGCGCGGGACCGGGGCGGTGGACTCGGTCGCGGGCGGCTACCGGATCGCGGTGAACGCCGACGACGTGGACACGTACCGCTTCGAGGCGCTGGCCGGGCAGGGCAGGCGCGAACTGGCCGCGGGCCGCACGGAGGAGGCCGCCACGACGCTCGGCGACGCGCTCGCCCTGTGGCGGGGTGCCGCCCTCGCCGATGTCCTCGAAGCACCCTTCGCCCGCGTCGCCGCCACCCGCCTCGACGACCTGCGTACCACCGCCACGGAGGACCGCTTCGACGCCGAGATACGCGTCGGCCGGTACGCCGATGTCCTCGCCGACCTCGAAGCTGCGGGCGCGGAAAGCCCGTTGAGCGAGCGCGTCGCCACGCTGCGGATGCGCGCCCTGGCGGCTGCGGGCCGCAACGCCGACGCCCTCGCCGTGTACGAGGAGATGCGGGGCAGGCTCGACGACGAACTCGGCGTCGACCCCTCGGCCGAGCTGAAGAGCGTGCATCTCGCCCTGCTGAGGGGCGAGTTGGAGCAGCACGCCACGCGCGTCGACACCACCCCCGCGCCCAAGCGGCTTCCCGCCCGGCTCACCAGCTTCGTCGGCCGAGACGCCGAACTGGACCGGCTCGCCGCGCTGATGGCCGCGTCCCGCCTCGTCACGCTCGTCGGGCCCGGCGGCGCGGGCAAGACCAGACTGTCGCTGGAAGCCGTGACCCGGCACCGGGCGTATCAGCGGGGCCGGGTGTGGTTCGTGCCGCTGGCCGGTGTGGGCACCCCGGACCAGCTGGCCGACGCCGTGCACGCCGCGCTCAGTACGGGTCTCAGCAGCGACGGTGTGACCGACCACGTGACCGAGGTGCTCGATGTCGGTGAGGCCGTCCTCGTACTGGACAACTGCGAGCACCTTGTCGAGGCGGCGGCAGAGCTCGCGCACGAACTCCTCGACAGGCTGCCGCACCTGCGGATTCTCGCCACCAGCAGGGAACCCCTCGCCATCACCGGCGAGGCGCTGTGCCACCTCGGGCCGCTCGGCGTGCCCGCGGGGACTCCGGAGCTCGCGGAGGCGGCCGGTTCGGCGGCGGTACGTCTCTTCACCGACCGGGCTTCCGGAGTACGGCCCGGGTTCGCGCTCGACGAGTCCACCGCGGGCGCGGTGGTGGAGATCTGCCGGCGCCTCGACGGCCTTCCGCTCGCCCTGGAACTGGCCGCGGCCAAGCTGCGCTCGATGAGTGTCGGCCAGATCGCGCGCCGCCTCGACGACCGGTTCCGCCTCCTGACCTCGGGCAGCAGGACCGCCCTACCGCGCCAGCGCACGCTGCTCGCCCTTGTCGAGTGGAGCTGGGACCTCCTCGACGAGCCCGAGCGGATCCTCACCCGCAGGCTGTCGATGTTCCCGGGCGGTGCGACCGTCGCCGCCCTGGAGGCGGTCTGCTCGGACGGGACGCTGCCTGCCGAGGATGTGCTGTACGTCCTTGGCTCCCTGGTGGAGAAGTCCCTCCTGGGCATGGACATGAACATGGACATCTCCGATGAGCCGGACGGCGGCGAGCAGCGCTACCGCATGTCGGAGACCGTGCGCGCCTTCGCGGCCGACCGCCTGAGTGAGGCCGAGGCCGGTGAGGGTAATGGCGGCGGGGGCGATGGCGACGCCCGGACCGCGGCGCGCTTCTCCGCCTACTACCTCGCCCTCGCCGAGCAGCACGAGCCCGCCCTGCGCACCGGCGACCAGCTCCGCTCGCTCGCGCTCTTCGACGCCGAGCACGACAATCTCGTCTCCGCGCTGCGGGCGGCCGTAGAGGCCAGGGACGCGGACCTCGTGTCGCGGTTCGTGGGCGCGCTGTTCTGGTACTGGGGGATCAGGGGGATGAGCACCCAGTTCGAGACGTTCCTTGCCGAGGTCCTCACCTTCGACGAAGCCCTGCCCGGCCGGGCGCGGGCGGCGTTCCGCGTGGTGCGGCTGATGGCGGGCACTCCGGGGGCCGCAGATACCGCAGGTGCGTCAGATGCCGCAGGCGCCGACGACATACCCGTGCGGACGCTCGTCGAGGACTGCGAGCGGGCGGGCGCGGGGGAGTTCCACCCGGCGCTGCTGCTGTGGATCCCGATGCTCGCGTACCTCACCGGCAACGCCGACCTGGGGGAGAGCGGTCTCCGGCGGGCGGCGGAGTCGCCGGATCCCTGGGTGCGGGCGTGCGCGCACTGGGCGCGGGACTTCGTGCTCACCGGGCGGGGAGAGCAGCCTGCCGGTGCCGAAGCGCGCCTCTCGGCCCTGAACGGCTTCGAGGCGGTGGGCGACCGCTGGGGCCTGGGCCTCGCCCTGCTCGCTGTGGGCCGGGATCACTCCCTGCGCGGGGAGCACGCCGACGCGATCGCCGCGTACGAGAGGGCGGTGGCCATCGGCACCGAACTCGGCGCCGAGGACGACCTGTTCAACAGCCGGGCCGCTCTCGCGGCGGAGCGCCTGCGAGGCGGTGATCGTGCGGGCGCCCTGCGGGACATCCACGCCGCGCGGCGGCAGGCCAAGGAACTGGGCTATCGGCGAATGGAGGCCGAGATGCTGTTCAGCCTCGCCGATCTGCACCGTAGGGAGGGGGAGTTGGAGCAGGCCGACCTGATCCTCGACCGGCTTGACGGCATCGCGGACCGGCTCACCCTCCCCGAGGACATGGCCCGCGACCTGATCGCGGGCGCCCGGACGGCGAACCGGGTCGCGCGGGGCGACGCGGTGCGGGCACGCGAGCTCCTGCCGAGGGCGGTGGCCGGCGCTTTCGACCGGGGCGAGGCCGCGGACATCGCGCAGGCCGCCGAACTCCTGGCCCGGCTGCTCCTGTTGGAGGGCGACGCGGCGGGGGCGGCCACCGCGCTCGGGATGAGCCAGGTCGTCCGCGGTGTGTTCGACGAGGGGGATCCGCAGCTTGCGGAGCTGGTCGCCGAGCTCGTGGGGCTGCTCGGCGACGCCGGGTACGCGGATGCGTACGGAAGGGGCGCCGGGCTGCCGAGGGCGGACGCGCTGAACCGGCTGACCGAGGAAGCCGGTCAGCCGGTGGTGACTTCGTAGCGGGCTCGTACTGCTGGGCTCAGGCTGCTGGACTCATGCGGCGCGCTTGCGGTAGGCGCGCATCGCGAGAGGGGCGAAGACCGCGATCACGCCCACCATCCAGGCCAGGCTGCCGAGGAGCGGCCCCGCGACCTCGCCGCCGTTCAGCAGGCCGCGCATGGTGTCGGCCATCAGGCTCACGGGGTTGATGTCCGACCAGACCCGCAGCCAGCCCGGCATGGTGCGGTCCGGGACGAACACGTTGCTGGCGAAGGTGAGCGGCAGGACCAGGACGGTCATCAGGCCCTGCACCGAACCGGGGGTCTTGACGAGCATGCCGACGTAGACCGACATCCACGAGAAGCTGACGGCGAAGGCGATGAGCACCGCGAGCGCGGCGAGGGCCGCCGCCGGGTTCGTGTCGACCCGGTAGCCCATGACCAGGGCGAGGGCCACCAGCGTGGCGAGGCAGACGACGTACCGGATGACGTCGGCGAGCACCGCGCCGATCAGCGGCGCCGAGCGGGCGATCGGCATGCTGCGGAACCGGTCGAAGATGCCGGTGCTCGCATCGGCGTTGAGCGAGACGCCGATGCCGATACTCGCCTGGAAGACGGTCATCACCATGATGCCGGGCGTGATCATCTGTAGGTAGGCGTCGGTGTCGCCGCCCGCGATGGCGCCACCGAAGAGGTAGACGAACATCAGCAGGAACACGATCGGCGTCAGGACGACGTCGACGAGCCGTGCGGGCGACTTGACGAACTTGGTGATGCCACGCCCGGCGAGGGCGAGGCTGTGCCGGGTGGCCTTGGCGGGGGTGATGTGGAGGGTGCTCATGACGGGTCCTCTCGGTAATGGTGTCGGGGGAGTTGGGGGGCGCCCGGTAGGGGCGCGGGGAACTGCGCGCTCAGCCGCCCACCGGCCAGCGGGTCTCTCACCGCACGCCCGGTGGAGCGCTCACGCGGCCTTCTCGGCTGCCTTTCCGGTGAGCGCCAGGAAGACCTCGTCCAGGCTTGGCAGGCGCAGGCCCAACTCGTCGGCGGTGATGCCGGCCCCGTCGAGGCGCCGTACGAGGGCGGAGATCAGCATCGGGTCGTCGACCGGCACGGTGAGCAGACCGTTGTCCGCGTCACGCTGGGGCGGGGCGCCGGTGAGCTCGGCGAGGATGCCGCTCACGGTGTCCAGATCGCGGGCCACGGTCGGCCGGACCTGCAGCGTCTGACCGCCGACCCGCCGCTTGAGCTCGTCGGGACGGCCCTCCGCGACCACGCGGCCACGGTTGAACACGGTGATGGAGTCGGCCAGTTGATCGGCCTCCTCCAGATACTGCGTGGTGAGCAGCACGGTGGCCCCGTCGGCGACGAGCCGCCGCACGACCGCCCACACCTCCTTGCGGGCGTGCGGGTCGAGTCCGGTGGTCGGCTCGTCCAGGTACAGGACCTGCGGCCGTCCGACGAGGCTCGCCGCGAGGTCCAGGCGGCGCCGCATCCCTCCGGAGAAGGTGCTGATCGGCCGCTGGGCGGCCTCCGTCAGCTCGAACCGCTCGAGGAGTTCGACGGCCCGCGCCTTGGCGTCCCGCCGCGACAGATCGAGCAGACGGCCGAGTAGTACGAGGTTCTCGGCGCCGGACAGCTCCTCGTCCACGGAGGCGTACTGCCCGGTGAGCCCGATGAGGCCGCGGACCCGCACCTGATCCTTGACCACGTCGTGGCCCCCGACGGTGGCGTACCCCGCGTCGGGCCGGAGCAGCGTCGACAGGATCCGTACGGTGGTGGTCTTCCCGGCGCCGTTCGGCCCGAGCACCCCGATGACCTTGCCGGCCGGGACCTCCAGATCGACGCCGTCCAGCGCGACGAAGTCCCCGTACTTCTTGACCAGTCCTTCGGCCTTGATGGCGTACGACATCTTGTCCTCCTCCGCAGATCGCTCAGGCCGGTTCGGACCCTCGCTGTTCTCGATGGACAAGACGATGCCGACCGCTGCTGTCAGCGCGCGGCCCGCGCGCTGACAGGGACGGCCGGCGGCTGTCAGGAGCTGTCAGGAGCTGTGAGTACCTACTGTTGTGCGGCGCGGGCGACGGCTGTCCCGAAGGCGGCCATGCCCCGGGCGTTGGGGTGCAGCGGCGCCGCGACGCTGGAGGGTACGAGGCCCTCGATGTAGCGCTCGGAGGGCGCGGCGCAGGTGTCGTGACCGGCGCTCACGGCGGCAGTGTCGACGTAAGTGGCGTGGTGGGCGCGGCTCTGTTCGGCGAGGACGCCGTTGAGCTGGTTCACGCGGGCCTGGAGGTAGTTGGCGTCCTTGTCCCAGATGGGCTGGGTGGGCCAGCAGCCGTCCTTACGGATGTAGGTGGCGTAACCCGCCACGACGATCCGGGCGTTGGGGGCGCGCCGGTGCACCTCGTCAAGGGCCTTGCCGAAGGTGTCGCTCCAGGCGGCGATGGCCTTCGCGGTGGGGTCGCCCTTGCTCGCGGCGGTGTCGGCACAGGAGATGCCGGTGGGCTTGGGGAGGAGATTGACGCAGCCGAGCGCCGTGGCGACGAGGCTGACGTCGTTGCCGCCGATGGTCAGGGTCACGAGGTCGGTGCTGGGCTTGAGTGCCTCGTACTGGGGCGGCAGCAGGCCGAACTGGCGGCCGGAGAAGTCGCTCACCTTCGCGCCCGAGCAGCTGACGTCGGTGAGCCTGGCGCCGAGTGCCTCGGCGGCGACGGCGGGGTAGTTCCGGGCGGAGCGCAGACAGGACAGCTGGCTCTGGTCGGGGATGAGGGGTCCTGCGGCGAACGAGTCACCGATGGCGACGTACTCCAGCGGTTCGTCGGCCTCGGCGGACACCGCAGCGGCAGGTACCGCTGCTCCGAGGACGCAGGCGGACAGGGCGGCGGCCATGACCGCGGTGGTACGGGAGCGTGTGGGGCGCACGGGCTCTCCTGTGAGGGGTGGGTGGCATGCGTGGGGTGTACCGGGGGTAACGGACGCCCTTATGATCCGGGCCATCGCGGCCTCGGTGTTCTAGGCGCGCAACCAGACTTTCCGAGGGGTCAGTTGTGACCGGTGACAAAAGCGAGGGCAGCGGTAGCGTGGACCGCTTCCTGATCGCCGACGTGCCGCGGCTCGCCGCGACGGTCACCCGGCGCATCGCGCACGACCTGCCCGTCTACCGGCGGTTGCCCGCCGAGGAACTGCACGGGGACGTCCGGGCCATCGTCGACATGACGATCCGCGCCTTCGCCGAGGTGCTGCGCGCGGAACGCATGCCGCCCCCGGAGTTCCTGGAGACGGTGCGCCGCTCGGCGGCAAGGCGGGCGGAGGAACGCCTCCCCGTGGACGCGGTCGTCAGCGCCTATCACTACGGGGCCCGCATCTGCGTCGAGGAGCTGACGTCGACGGTCGAACCGTACGACCTGATCGAGGCCCACCGGCTGCTGCTCGACTGCCTGCGGGAGATCACGGCCGCCGTCACCTCGGGATACGTGGAGGAGAGCCAGTCCCTCATCGGGGAGCGCGACGCGGCACGGCACACCGTCCTGTCCGCGCTGCTCGACGGCGGAGGCGCACGGCTGGACGCCGCCCACCTGGGAATTCGCCTACCGCCCTGCTACCTGGTCCTTGCCTTCACCATCGGGCGCCACCCCGACGAGGACCGCGCGGACGTCGACGCCACGGTGGCCTCCCGCCGCAAGATCAGACGCCTGCGTACGGAGCTGGACCGCGCGCTCGGCCACCCCGTCCTCTGCCGCTTGTCCGCCGACGAAGGCCTGGCGCTCATCCCGTCGGACACGGCCCCGGACCAGGCATCCGCCACCGACCGCACACGCCTCGAAAGACTGGCGGCATCCCTCATCACCGTCAGCGGAGTGCCCCTGACGGCGGGCGTCGCCGCGAGCACACCGGCCGAGGTCCCGCAGGCGGTCCGCCTCGCCACCGAACTACGCGACACGGCGACGGGCACGGGACGACCGCCGGGCGTCTACCCCCTGACGGCGCTGCTACTGGACTACCAACTCACCCGCGCAAGCCCGGCCCGCGCGCACCTGGCGGCGCTCCTGTCTCCCCTGACGGAGGGCCCGGACCTCCCCACCACGCTGCGGACGTACTTCGCATCGAACCTGGACCGCCGAGAGACGGCCACCCGCCTGCACGTACACCCCAACACGGTCGACTACCGCCTGCGCCGCATCGCCACCCTGACGGGCCTTGACCTCGCCGCCCACACGGATCTGCTGACGCTGCGGGCGGCGCTGACGGCGTACGACGCGGTGGGGAGGGCGTGAAGGCCGCCGGAGAAGTCACAGCCATCGAGCCGTCGAGCCGTCGAGCCGTCGAGCCGTCGCCGGTCACTTCGCGATGGCGCGCTCGATCCAGTCGCGGTGGGCGGTCAGGTCGGTGTAGATGCCGGGGCCGCTGGCGCACTTCGGATCGGCGTCGCCGTCACGGCTGGTCGCGCCGATCAGCTCCCAGTGCCCGGGGCGGCCCTTGATCTGAGGACCGCCGGAGTCGAGGATGCACGCCTGCGCGTTCTCGGTCGGGCTGTCGGTGCACAGCTCGTTGTCCCGGTTGTAGTTCTCGCTGCACCGGCGGTCGGCGACGAGCTTGGTGTCCAGCTCCTGCAGACGTATCGGCGGCTTCGGGCACTCGCTGCCGTCCTCGCAGGTCATGCCCCAGCCGAGGATCCGCGTGTCCGTGCCCGCGGGGCCCGACTCGGCGGCCAGCTTGATGGGCTTCGCGTTCACGGGGTGGTCCAGCTTCATGACGGCCACGTCGTTGCGGAACGGCTCGTAGGAGAAGTCCGGGTGCGCGACGACCTTGGTGACCTTCGCCTTGGCGCCCTTTGTACGGTCCTGGTCGCCGACCCGCACGGAAAGCTGCTCGGTCTTGACGTTCACCGAGCAGTGCCCGGCGGTCACGATCCAGTCCGGCTTGATCAGGGAGGCGCCGCAGTAGTGCTTGCCGTCCTTCTGCAGGCTCACCATGAACGGGTACTTCGAGGTGGAGTCGTGTCCCCCGATGATCGCCGACGCCGACGGTGTCACCGCCACGCTGAGTGTGATCGCCCCTGCTGTCGCCCACAGTGCCGCCTTGCCGCGCCTACCCATCTGTCCTCCCGATCCGAACTTCCAGGTCGGGCCCGGCCGGACCCGACACGGTCGATCCTGTCCCGGGCGGCACTCGCGGCGCGTCACTCTCTCCGCCCAACTGGACTTGCCCGAAAGTGCTACGGCACGCGGGCTGGATCATGCGGCGGGATGACCGCGAGATGACGGCGGATACCGTGTGCGGGCGATGCCGCCCGGAAGCGGCGTACGAGGAAGCGGCGTACGAGGGAAGCGGCGTACGAGGGAAGCGGCGTACGGGGAGGTGGCGTGAGTGACCGTCAAGGTGATCCTCCTCGACGACGAGGAGTTGGTGCGCAAGGGCATCCGGATGATCCTCAACGCCCAGCCGGACATCGAGGTGGTCGCCGAGGGCGGTGACGGCTCGGTGGCGGTGGACCTGGTTGCCGAGCACCGCCCGGACGTCGTACTCACCGACATCCAGATGCCCCGCGTCGACGGCCTGGAGGTCGCCCGGCGGCTCGCCGCGCTGCCCGATCCTCCAGCCGTAGCGGTGCTCACCACCTTCGACGTCGACGAGTACGTCTACGCCGCACTCCAGCACGGCGCGGCGGGCTTCCTGCTCAAGGACACCTCGCCGCGCGAACTGACCGACGCGGTACGGGTCTTGGCGCGCGGCGATGCGATGCTCTCACCGCGCATCACGACGAAGCTCCTCGCGACCTTCGCTACGACCTTCGCCACTGGCTCCGTCGCCTCGCAGGCGCGAGCGCGGATGACGGAGCTGACCGCCCGCGAGCGCGAGGTGGCCGTGGCGGTCGCCCAGGGCCACAGCAACTCAGAGATCGCGACCGACCTGCTCGTGAGCCACTCCACGGTGAAGGTCCACATCAGCCGGATCATGACCAAGCTGAACGCGGCCAACCGCACCCAGGTCGCGCTCATCACCCACGACGCAGGACTGACCTGAACACCTGACGCGTCTGAACTCAGGCCACCGACACGGGCAGCGAGGCATCGATCCGAAAGCCACCGTCACCGGTGGGCCCGGACTGGATGGAGCCTCCGGCAAGGCGGACCCGCTCCGTCAGACCGATGAGGCCGTGTCCGCCGCTGGGCAGCAGAGGCGCACCGTCGGCAGCGGGCTCGGCGGGCCTGTCGGGCGGCCCGTTGACGATGCCCACCCGCACGCTTCGGGGCTCGAACGCGAGATGGATCTGGGTCGTGGCGCCAGGGGCGTGCTTGTGCACGTTGGTCAGGGCCTCCTGCACGACCCGGTGTGCGGCACGCTCGACCGGCTCTTCCAGCGGCTGCGGCGCGCCCTCGACGTGCACGGTGACGGGCAGCCCGGCGGCCCGGGAGCCGTCGGCCAACTCGGCGATCCTGTCGACGGCGGCGCCGGGGGTGGGCCGCTGCTCGCCCGAAGCGCCAGGGTCCTCACCCTCCGGGCTGTTCCTGAGCAGCCCCAGCATCTCGCGGAGCTCGGTGAGCGCACGCCGACCGGCGGTCTGGATGATCTCCGCGGTCTCGCCCGTCACCTCCGGGTCGTGGGCGACGGCGCTGAGCGCGTTGGCGTGTACGACGATCAGGCTCACCTGGTGGGAGACCACGTCGTGCATCTCTCCGGCGATGCGCCTGCGCTCCTCTTCCCGCGCGGCCTCGGCGACGAGCCGCTGCTCCCGCTCGGCGCGCTCCGCCCGCTCGACGAGACCGGCGACGACGGCGCGCCGCTGGCCCACGTAGAGCCCCAGGAGCAGGGGCACCAGGCAGGAGAAGACGAAGTTGACCGCGAACCAGAGGGCCACCGTCCGGAGGCTGGACCACCCCGCCGCGTCCCAGGGCATGAGGACCACGAGCCCGACACCGGCCGAGACCCAGACGGTCCGGCGGCTGTGCGGGCCGCGATAGGCGCCCTCCGCGTAGTAGGCGAGGGGTGTGACGAAGGGCGAGACCTGGAGGACCTTGGCGACCAGCGCGACGGCGAGCACCAGCTCGGGGGCCCGGCGCCGCACGAGCAGCGGCAGCGCGCTCACCACGGCAAGCAGCAGATTCGCCCAGGGAGCGGCCGGCCCCATGTAGGGGTTCTGGTAACTGTTCAACACCGCGAGCAGCAAGGCGCCGACCGTGAGCACCAGATCGGCGGCGCGCGCGGACAGAAACGGCGAACGCGGCACGGTCCGCGCGACGAGCTTCTGCCCTCCGTCTCCGCCTCCGCCACCGCCTCCGGAGGGCAGGAGAGCCCAACTGCGCAACGTGTTCCGGAAGGGGCGGGTGCGACTGGCGGTACTCACCTGGCGAGGATAGAAGGCGACACCGAACCAAGATCGGGCGGAGGCCTCCCGGGAACCGCTCGGGCGCTCACTTACCGGCGACCGGGCCGTACCACTGCATGGCCTGGCCGGTGACGGCGGCGATGCACTCGAAGTCGTGGTCACGGTGCAGGAGGGTCAAGCCCTGGAGCTCAGCGGTGGCGGCGACGACGAGATCCACGGCTCCCGCACTGCGGTGCTGACCGCGCTGGGTCAGCAGCTCCTGCACCTGCCAGGCGCGGTCGTACGCACGGTCGTCGACGGGCACCCAGCCGAAGAGCAACCGCATGTCCTCGATGCCGCGCGCCCGGTCCGCGGCGGAACGGGCGCTGTAGAAGAACTCCAGCTCGGTGACAGGGCAGGTCGCGAGGAGTCCGGCTGCGGCGGCCTGGTCCCATCCGTACTGTTCGGCGTCGCCGCGGAGGAGACGGGCGAGCGCACTGGTGTCGATCAGGAACTGCGCAGCGCTCACCGCCGGTAGTCCTTCTTGTCCTCGAAGACATCGAGATCGAAGCCGCCCTCGCCTGCCGAGGCCCGCAGCCGCGTGAGCGCGAGGGCCCGCCGCCGGTTCTCCAGCACCTCACGCAGAGCGGTGTTGACGGTCTCCTTCTTGGTGCCGGTGCCCAGAGCTTGGGCCACGTCTGCCAGCAGCTCGTCGTCGAGATCGATCACGGTCCGACTCATCTTGCACCTCCGCGTATATCAAGGCTGGTATCGAGTATATATCGCTAGGTGGCTGAGGCGGAGCTCGTCGGCATCCCCCCATATCAATCTCCAGGAGGAACCATGGCGCTGGTCCGCAAAGGCGCACGGAGCATCGTGGTCGCAGGAACGACCTACCGTTGGCGCCTGCGAGGCAGGCCGACCTACGCCCAAGGCCTGGGCTGGTCGCCGTGCACGTTCGCGGTCGAGCACGCGGACACCCCGGGAACGACGCTCGTGGTCACCACCGACCAGCCGCATTCGAGCAACTGGTTGAGACGAGAAGCCAGGCCGGTACTGCCGTCCGACGTCGCTGAGGCCATAGAACTCGCCCTTCGTACGGGCTGGACCCCAGCATCTCCAGGCCGCCCGTTCCACCTAGATCGCTAGACGGAAGAACACTGAGACGTCGGAGGGCTCCACCGCAGACGGTGGGGCCTTCAACGTTAGTGCCCGGTGAGGCACTGGCGGAGGACACGAGATTCGAACTCCTGAGGGGTTCCTCCCAACACGCTTTCCAGGTTCCCCGTGGCCCCCCGCCCAGCCTGCACGGGTCTGGCACGGTCCTGGCCGACGAGAAAGTGGATCGCTGCCACGACGTTGAACACTCCCGGCATGACGACCGCGGCCGTGACCGTGAAGGCGGCGGGCAGCGACAGTCGATCGGAGCGAGACGGAAGCTGACCGGTCATGCCGCAGTCGTGCGGTCAACTGAGCGTGCCGCCGGAAGAACAGGGCACCTTGTGGCATTCGAGAGCTGTGGACGATGCGGGTGGGCAAGACTCGGCCAGAGGCGGACGGCGCGGACGGCAGCGGTTCGGAGTACCCGGGAAGGGATTGCCGTGGGGAGGTCCGGTGAGGGCTTGAAGGCGGGCAATCTGCGGTCCGAGGCGACGAGTTTCATCGGGCGCGGGAGGGAAGTGAGCGCTCTGGCGGACCTGCTGGTCGGCGATCGGCTGGTGACACTTACCGGGGTGGGTGGGGTCGGCAAGACCCGTCTGGCCCAGCGTGCCGGAGCTGAGGTACGCGCTGCTTTCCCCGACGGCGTATGGCTGGTCGAGCTCTCCCCGCTGAACGAACCGAACCCGAACCTCATCGCACTCAGCATCTACGAAGCCCTTCAGCTGGCCGATCAATCCACCAGGCCCGCGATCGAGGTGGTGGCCGAATGGCTGGCCGACAAACAGCTGCTGCTGATCCTGGACTGCTGCGAACACCTGGCCACCGAGTGTGCCGAGGTCGTGAAGTCGCTGCTGGCCGCGGCCCCCGGAGTGCACATCCTGGCCACCGGTCGGAGCCCCTTGGGCATCCGCGACGAGCGTCAGCTGCGGGTCCCGCCACTACCGGTCACCGCAACCTGCGGTCTTCTCGGCCGCGCGGACAGCGAGGCGGCCCTGCTGTTCCTGGAACGAGCCCGCAGTGCCGCACCCGGGACGGTCCTTTCGAAGGAGGACGGTGCGACGATCGCCGAGGTCTGTGCCCGGCTGGAAGGCATCCCTCTCGCCATCGAGCTTGCCGCCGCCCGGCTGCTGGAGATGTCCCTGGACCAGCTCAGCCATCGCCTGCACACCCGTTTCGAGACGCTCACTGCACAGCGCGCTTCCGGGGGCGAGGGCGAGCCCCGGCACCGGGCGCTGCGCACCACCATCGGCTGGAGCCATGAGCTGTGCGCCCCGCTGGAGCGACTCCTGTGGACACGCCTTGCGGTGTTCGTCGGTGGCTTCGAGCAGGAAGCGGCGCAGTGGGTCTGCGCCGGAGGCCCCCTCAGCAGCCATCAGGTACCCAGCCTGCTCAACCGTCTCGTGGACCAATCCATTCTCCAGTGCACCGACACCCCCCGCGGGCCCCGCTATTCGATGCTGGACACGATCCGCGAATACGGTCAGCATTGGCTGGCCCGGCTCGGCGAGGAACCACAGTTGCGCGAGCGTCACCGGGACTACTACCGCTGGCTCGCCCAGGTCGGTGACCGTGAGTGGGCCGGGCCCGGGCAGGTCGCCTGGTACGAGCGCCTCACCGCCGAGCACGCCAACCTGCGCGCGGCGCTCGAAGGCTGCCTGACCGATCCGGAGCCGCGCCTCGCACTGGAGATGGCGAGCGATCTGTGGTTCTTCTGGACAGGGTGCGGCTTGTGGCGTGAGGGGCGCAGCTACCTTGAGCGGGCCCTCGCCGAGGGACGCGCAGCGTGTGCTGGGCGGGAGCTGTTCTGGGCGCTGTGGGCCTGCGCGTTCGTGGCTACCTTGCAGGGAGACTTTGAGGTCTCCGCCGAGCTGGAGGGCAGAGCGTCAATCCTGGCGGATCGGCTCGCCGATCCGGCGGCGACAGCCGCCGTGCGCTACGTCCGGGGCACACGACTGGCGATCACCGGCCATCCGGCGCAGACCCTCGCCGACTGCGGCCAGGAACTGCACAGTCCACCAGCTCGTGGCAGGCATCTCGCCATCTGGCTCTTGGCCCTCGGCGTCGCGTCGTACGCGCATCTCCAGTTGGGTGAGGTCGCCCAGGCCACTGCGCTTGCCGATAGCCAGCGCAAGGAGAGCGAGCGGCACGACGACCTATGGGTGCGTGGCTATGCCCTCTACTTCCTGGCCATGGCTGCGTTGGCCAACGGTGATCCGGCAGCGGCCACGCGGCACGCCCGCGACTCCCTGACCGCCAAGTGGCAGCTGCACGACACCTTCGGGGCCGCAGTCAATCTCGACACACTGGCCATATCCGTCGCCGCGTCGGCCCCGGAGCGAGCCGCCCGGCTGCTCGGCACGGCCGACCAACTCTGGCGCTCCATCGGCCGGGACCGGGCCCGAATCGAGGCATTCCTCGCGGCCCGTCACGCCTGCGAACACCAACTCCGCGAGACCCTCGGCGACGCGCCGTACGAGACGGCCCACCGCAAGGGGTTGGAGACCGGCATCGATGCCGGAGTCACCTACGCCCTGCGTCTGGAATGAACCCGTCGCCCGGCACCCTAAGCACGACAGAAGCCCGGTCGCCCTCAAACGACGGGGCCCCACGACCGCTTTATCCCGAAGCGATTTGGGCACGCGGCTGTACTTGGGCTGGTGTGCCCGTCACCTGCCCTGATGGTCCGCTGACGTCCACGGTTGTTCGCGGTCGTGCGTCGCGGTTGTCACGCAGTTCGACACTCACCTGGTACGAGCCGCCGTGATACGGCTCGGGCAACGGTGGCAGCGGAACGTTCAGCACTTGGCCCAACGGAGCTCGTGCAACAGCGTCACGTTCCCAACGTGGTTGGCCGTACTTCATCGACAGGACCACGCGGGCCTCGAACAGGTCGGGCAACGGGGTAGCGAGAAGGTAGTCAGGAGTAAGGCCGTCGCCTGAGGTACCGCATGGCAACGGGGAACTTTGCCCAGGTACAAATCTGCTCACAACTCGGAGCTAGCCCACTCCGCTGGGCACTTGATCGGAAGGGGTTTGGCGCGAGTCGGGAGCGTGCGGAGTCCAGCACGCGCCTGGCGGCATCCGTCACGGATGCTCGCGCCTGCTCCATGTCCAAGTGGCGCTGTCTCGACTGTGACGGCACCGGTAGGAGTGAGCGTTCATGGCGGATGTGCATGGGGGTGGACCTGGTGCGGCGATGCCGCCTCCGATGGGAGGCATGACCCTCTATCCGGTGCCTGAGTCCGTCTCGCGGGCGCGGCGCTGGTTTCGGAAGTTCACTGCCACCTACGACCTGGTGTGCTCGATCGACGACTGCGTACTGATGCTCTCCGAGCTGGTGACGAACGCCATCCTCTACGGGGAGGCTGAAGAGTCCTGGAGGGTGCGGGTCGAGTGGTGGCGACTGGGCGAGGCGCTGAGGGTCGATGTGCACAGCCCGGGATTTCCCGCGGATGTGCGACTGAGCTACGCCGACGCCAGCGACGTGCACGGGCGGGGCTTGTGCTTGGTCGACGCTCTGTCGGACTCCTGGAGTGCCGGCCCTAGCCGCTTCGGTGGCACCGTCGTGTCGTTCCAGGTGAACGACGCCTGGAAGTCTTGAAGCCGATCTAAGTCGATCTGTCGGTGCGGCTTTCGCGCGTCCTTGTGGCGAGGGCACACGCTCGGTAGATCCCCTCACGGGTGCCACGCTCCGGGAGCTCGCTCGCCCAGCAAGTTGGAGACGCGCTGTGGGCGCCTCCCGAGGCCGACGGTGCCGACGGGACACCCAACTGGGACGAGAACTGAGACGGACAACGTCGAAGGGCCCCACTGCGAACAGTGGGGCCCTGCAACGTTAGTGCCCGGTGAGGCACTGGCGGAGGATACGAGATTCGAACTCGTGAGGGGTTGCCCCCAACACGCTTTCCAAGCGTGCGCCCTAGGCCACTAGGCGAATCCTCCGCCGCAAACAATACAAGACGTTGGGGAGTGCTCGCGAACATGATCCGGGTCCGGACGCCTCCGGACCCGAGATCGCTGCCGAGTTCGTCCGGAGATCGTTCCGAGGCGGGTGCCGGGGCCGGGCCGACGTGGCTTCCGGGCCCGGGGATCCGCTAGGGTGGGCGTCAGCCCCTCACGTGGCGCTATCTGACTGAACTCCCCCAGGGCCGGAAGGCAGCAAGGGTAGGTTGGCTCTGGCGGGTGCGTGGGGGGCGCTTTGCGTTCGCGGTATGTGTTGTCAGTGGGCGCCTATAACCTCGTATGTGTGTCGTCTCTCGCGTTGTACCGCCGCTATCGCCCGGAGTCGTTCGCCGAGGTCATCGGGCAGGAGCATGTAACCGACCCGTTGCAGCAGGCGCTGCGCAACAACCGGGTCAATCACGCCTACCTGTTCAGTGGTCCGCGCGGCTGCGGCAAGACGACCAGCGCGCGCATCCTGGCCCGCTGTCTCAACTGTGAGCAAGGTCCCACTCCGACGCCCTGCGGCGAGTGCCAGTCCTGCCAGGACCTGGCGAGGAACGGCCCGGGGTCGATCGACGTCATCGAGATCGACGCCGCCTCGCACGGTGGCGTGGATGACGCGCGTGACCTGCGCGAGAAGGCCTTCTTCGGCCCGGCGAGCAGCCGGTACAAGATCTACATCATCGACGAGGCCCACATGGTCACCTCGGCGGGCTTCAACGCCCTCCTGAAGGTGGTCGAGGAGCCGCCGGAGCACCTCAAGTTCATCTTCGCGACCACGGAGCCCGAGAAGGTCATCGGGACGATCCGCTCGCGTACGCACCACTATCCGTTCCGGCTTGTGCCCCCGGGGACGCTCCGTGAGTATCTGGCGGAGGTGTGCGGCCGTGAGGAGATGGCCGTCGAGGACGGCGTCTTTCCGCTGGTGGTGCGGGCCGGTGCCGGGTCCGTGCGTGACTCGATGTCCGTCATGGACCAGCTCCTCGCCAGCGCGAAGGAGGACGGTGTCACGTATGCCATGGCCACGTCTCTTCTCGGATACACGGACGGATCGTTGCTCGACTCCGTGGTGGAGGCCTTCGCCTCGGGGGACGGGGCTGCGGCCTTCGAAATCGTCGACACCGTCATCGAGGGCGGCAACGACCCGCGGCGCTTCGTCGCCGACCTCCTGGAGCGGCTGCGGGACCTGGTGATCCTCGCGGCGGTCCCTGACGCGGCGGAGAAGGGGCTCATCGACGCCCCCTCGGACGTCGTGGAGCGGATGCAGGCGCAGGCGAGCGTCTTCGGCGGCGCCGAGCTCAGCCGCGCGGCCGACCTCGTCAACGAAGGCCTCACGGAGATGCGGGGGGCGACCTCGCCCCGGCTGCAGCTGGAACTGATCTGCGCCCGCGTACTGCTTCCGGCCGCGTACGACGACGAGCGTTCGCTCATGGCCCGCCTCGACCGGCTCGAGCGCGGCGGCAACTTTATGGCGGGGCCGCAGGGTGGTGGTTCCGGGACTGGGGCTGGGGCTGGGCCCGGTCCCGCCATGGCTTACGTTCCTGGGCCCGAAGCTCATGCCGGGGGGCCGCAGCCTGGGTCCGCTGAGCAGCAGGTTCCGCCGGGGGGCGGGGTTGCTGCGGCGCGGGCCGCTGTGCGGGGTGGGGGGCAGGCGCCTGCTTCTCCCGCTCCTGAGTCTGAGGCTCCGGTTGCTCCGGCTACTCCGGCTACTCCGGTTGCTTCGTCGCCGGTGCAGGCGGCTCCAGCACCCGCTCCAGCACCCGCTCCCACTCCGGCACCGGCTCCCGCTCCGGCCCAGGAGGCTGCCGCGCCGTCCGGTGAGCGGCGGCCCGGCGGGTGGCCCACAGCTTCGGCGCCGGGCAGCGGCCCTGCGCAGCCTGCCGCCGCTGCTTCCGTACCTCCGGCGGCCCCCCGCCCTGGTGGCTGGCCCACTGCCGCGAACGCCGGCGGCGGTGCTCCGGCTCCGCAGCAGCCCGCGCAGGCGGCGCCCACTTCGGCGGCCACCCCTGCTCCGGCTCAGGCTCCGGCCCAGGCGGCTCCGGTGGGCGGGCCCGACCCGCGTTCCCTGTGGCCGAACATCCTTGACGCGGTGAAGGGCCGTCGCCGCTTCACCTGGATCCTGCTGAGCCAGAACGCCCAGGTGGCGGGCTTCGACGGGACGACACTGCAGATCGGCTTCGTCAACGCGGGCGCGCGGGACAACTTCGCCAGCAGCGGCAGTGAGGATGTGCTGCGGCAGGCGTTGTCCGAGCAGTTCGGGGTGCAGTGGAAGGTCGAGGCGATCGTCGACCCCTCGGGGGGTTCGGCGCCACCGCCCGCGGCGGGCAACTTCGGGGGCAGCGCGCCGCCTCCGCCGTCACGTCAGGCTCCGCCTCCGCAGCAGCATGCTCCGGCCGCTCCGACCCCGCCGAGCCCGACTCCTGCTCCGGAACCGGCTCCGGCCCCGGCACCGGAACGCCGTGTCCCGGATCACGTCTCTCCGGAGGACGACACCTGGGCGGACGACGATCCCGATCTGGTCGAGTCCGCGCTGTCCGGCCATGACCTGATCGTCCGCGAGCTGGGCGCGACGATCGTCGAGGAATACAACAACGAGCCCTGAGCCACTGGGTCCGGGAGTCTGGAGGAACGCACAACCGCCCAGGGCCCCGCCCCTAGGGCTCCCGTACGAACGCACCTGCCCGCGCCAGCTAGGCTGACGCCCGTGAAGGTCCTCGTCATCGGCAGTGGTGCCCGCGAACACGCCCTGTGCCGCTCTCTGTCCCTCGACCCCGACGTCTCCGCCCTGTACTGCGCCCCCGGCAACGCCGGCATCGCGGACGTGGCCGAGTTGTACCCGGTCGACGCCCTCGACGGCAGCGCGGTGGCCGCCCTCGCCACCACCCTCGGCGCCGATCTTGTGATCGTGGGCCCGGAGGCGCCCCTGGTCGCCGGAGTCGCCGATGCCGTACGCGGCGCCGGAATCCCCTGCTTCGGGCCCTCCGAGGAGGCCGCCCAGCTTGAGGGCTCCAAGGCCTTCGCCAAGGACGTGATGGCGGGCGCCCAGGTGCCCACCGCGCGGTCCTACGTCTGCACGACCGCGGAGGACATCGACAAGGCCCTCGACGCCTTCGGAGCGCCGTACGTCGTCAAGGACGACGGGCTCGCCGCCGGTAAGGGCGTCGTCGTGACCGACGACATCGAGGCCGCCCGCGCCCACGCCCTCGCCTGCGACCGCGTCGTCATCGAGGAGTTCCTCGACGGCCCCGAGGTCTCCCTCTTCGCCATCACGGACGGCGTCACCGTCGTCCCGCTCCAGCCCGCGCAGGACTTCAAGCGCGCGCTCGACGGCGACGAAGGGCCGAACACGGGCGGCATGGGTGCGTACTCGCCCCTCCCCTGGGCCGACCCGAAGCTGGTCGACGAGGTCATGCAGAGCGTGCTCCAGCCGACCGTCGACGAGCTGCGGCGGCGCGGCACCCCCTTCGCGGGGCTGCTCTACGCGGGCCTCGCGATCACCAGCCGCGGCGTACGCGTCATCGAGTTCAACGCCCGCTTCGGCGACCCCGAGACGCAGGTCGTCCTCGCCCGCCTGAAGACCCCCCTCGCCGGAGTCCTGCTGGCCGCCGCGAACGGCACCCTCGTCGACCTGCCGCCGCTGCGCTGGAGCGACGACGCCGCGGTGACCGTGGTCATCGCCTCGCACAACTATCCGGAGACACCGCGCACCGGCGACCCCATCGAGGGACTCGGCGATGTCGCGGCACAGGATTCCCCGGACGCGTACGTCCTGCACGCG
Source organism: Streptomyces sp. NPDC055239 (assembly GCF_053606205.1). NCBI lineage: Bacteria > Bacillati > Actinomycetota > Actinomycetes > Kitasatosporales > Streptomycetaceae > Streptomyces > Streptomyces sp. NPDC055239. The sequence continues at coordinate 222,910 of NZ_JBSGRD010000014.1, forward strand.
GGGACGAAGCGCGACGGCGACGCCGTGGTGAGCGCGGGCGGCCGTGTGCTCTCCGTGACGGCCACCGGCACGGATCTGACCGCGGCGCGCGAGCGCGCGTACGCGGCGCTCTCCCGCATCCGCCTCGACGGCTCCCAGCACCGCACGGACATCGCGGCGAAGGCGGCATCGGAGGCGTAGCCGAGGTCCTGACCAAGGCTGTCACCAAGGTCATCTACGCGCCCCCACCAACGGCTCACAGGCCCCGGATCCGACATCGGATCCGGGACCTGACCGTCGTACAACCGTCTGACAACCGCCCTGCACCTCTGCCCAAAGCCATTCGATCGAGTGACCGCTGGCCCATCCGGCTGACGATGCCCTGCGCCCCAACTAGGGTGCGGCGCAAGCGGTTCAGGTACCCAGAGCCAAACAGACCACCGGCATTGCGATGTCGGTGGCGGGTGCCACAGTGGGGGAGTGAGCAAATCCATCGGCGGCTGCCGTCCGCCCACCGTCCCGGCCCATGGCCGGACAGCAGGTGGCACAGGCAGCAGGGGGTGACATCGGTCGTGTCAGGTACGAGTGTGGAAGTGGGCGTGCAGTCCGCACGTTCCCAGGCGCTCGCCGTGCTGCGCATCCGCAGCAGGGCCCTTGCCGTCGCACTGCTGCCCGCGGCCGTCGCCGTCGTGCTGATAGCGGGCGGGGCCACGGGTCATATGACCGGCGGGAGTTGGGACGTCGTGCGCGGCGTCGTGAGCATCGTCGCCGTCCTCGTGCTGCTCGCCGCCGCGGCCATCGCGCTCGTCGTCGCGCGGTCCAGGCCCGCCGTCAGCCCGACCGTCCCGATCGCCGAGAGCTCGGCCCCCGATCTGTACCGCCTGGTGCGGGATCTCGCCGACCGCCTCGACGTGCCGGCACCGTCGGCGATAGCGCTCACCCCGGACTGCGACAGTTGGCTCGAGGACCGCACACATCCGGCGCACGGCCCGCCCGCCGACGCCTCCGCGCCGGTATCGACCGAGGCCAAGGACAGTGGCGTACGGGACGGTGGCCCCGCCCCGCGCCGTCAGGCCCCCGTGGCCCCGGTGCTCGTCATCGGCTCCCCGTTCCTGTGGTGGATGCGGGTCGGCGAGCTGCGCGCGGTGCTCGCCCCTGTCGTGGCGGGCACAGGCCCGTCGGCGCATCCCGACATAGCCGCGGCCCGGCGCTTCATCCGCGGGCTCGACGCCGCCGTGGCTGTTACGTCCGCCCCGGGACGCGGTCCGCTCGTGCGCGCGGCCCTGAGCGGCGCCGGCTGGGTGACACGGTTGCTCCTGCGCAGTTGCCGGGGGCACGCCGGTGAGATGGAGCGCGGGGTCGCGGCAGCCGCCGCCGAGCGCGCCCAGGCCGTGGATTACGGAGTGCGGATCGTCGCCCAGGAGCAGGTGGGCCTGGCGTATGCCGGGTGGGACCGGCTCCTGACCAAGGTCGCGCTGCCCGCGTGGCGCATGGGGCGCTGGCCCTCGCGCCTCGACGCGGGTGTCGTCTCCGCCCTCACCGAGCTCTCCCGCAGGGACCGCCTGGCCGAGGGCTTCACGTCCCGCCTGGGGGAGCGCCCCGCCTGTGACCTCCTGGAGGAGCCGGGTTCGATGGACGAGGCGGCTTCACTGCTCGCCGCCCGCCTCTTCCACGGCGGCCCCGCCGAGCAGGGCCCGGACTGGGCGCCGGTGGCGTGGCACGAGTATCCGGACGAGGTCGTCGACCGCAAGTGGCGCATGGACGCCGCCCGCCTCCACCGCGTCCTGGACTCCCTGGGCGTCAGCCACTCCGCCGACCCGACGGCCCCCGACTCCAAGGAGCCGACGCTGGGCCGCGTACTGGACCATCTGACGGCACAGGGCCCCGGCCTCGACGGGACACACCCCACCGAACTCGAACTCGATCTTGAACGTGAACGCGACCTCGGCCTCGAACCCGAACCCGAACCCGACGGCATCCCCGCACAGGCCCACGAGCCCGACCTCACGCTCGACGGCAGCGACGAGTTCGCTGGCGGAGAAGCCGGAGGAATCGGAGAAGCCGGAGGAGTAGGCGAAGAGGCCGAAGAGCCCATCGACGGCCCCGGCGGACCCCTCGCCGCAGGCCTCACCGCCGAGCTCGCCCGCGAGGAAGCCGCCGCCCCGCCCCGCCCCGCACCCACGGGACAGGGCCCGGACGACGCGCTCTGGGACGACGGCATGCTGCCGCTGTTCCCGCTCCAGCCGCCGCGTACGGGGCGGGAGCTGCTGGCCGACCACGTCACGGCCCTTGTCTGCTGCGCGGCAGTGGACACAGCGGGCGCGGCCCCCGGCCTCGACTGGCTGGACGGTCCCTCCCTCCTGGTCGACGGCGAGCGTGCGAAGGACCTCACGCCGCACGTCCTGAGCCTCGTGGAGGACGGCGACCCCATCCCGTTGCGCGGCTGGCTTGCCCGCCGCGGCGTCCGCCCGGAAAAGCCGGTCCGGCTGGTCTGAGCCGAAAAGTCGAACCCCTCAGCCCCGCCCCGGGCGACCCCCTCAGCCCCCCCAGCCCCACCCTGCGCTCGGCCCCCACCCATCCGCTCCCACCCATCGGCCCCCCAACTACCGGAGCGCTTCCTTCCGTTCTCGTCGATTAGCGACGAACGGTGACGGAGTGCGTGCGTAATGTGATGTGCTGGGACCGACCGCCGTACGGGACATGCCATCAGGGCCATCACACGGACAACGGAGCAACCCGCACCGCACGGTGCAGAGCAATCTCGGGGGAGCGGCAAGGGAGGGGTGTCACATGGGGTCGGAGCAGATCCGCAGGTGGGAATCGGGCGCCCTGGCGCACGCCGTGACCGACCCCTTCGGGCAGGGGCCGCTGCCCTGGCTCCGAGGCGCCGAGCACTACTTCGACGACACGGGCCAGGTCGTCCCCTGGTACGTAGACCACGCCCCGGCCCCCGGCGCGCAGAACATCCCCGCGCCCCGCAACCGCGTCCGTACGAACGGCCCCCGCACTGCCGACGACGTGCACGGCCAGATCAAGGGCTTCGCCTCCACCGGTGCCGCCGCCCCCGGCGAGGCGATCGACTTCCACGTGACGGTGGACCCGCCCCAGCAGTTCAGCGTCGACATCTACCGCATCGGGCACTACGGCGGCGACGGCGCCAGCAAGATCAGCACGAGCCCCCGTCTCTCCGGCATCGTCCAGCCGCCCCCGCTCACCGCCGACCGCACGGTCTCCTGCCACCACTGGTGGCTCTCCTGGCGTCTGCAGATCCCGAGTTTCTGGAGCGTCGGGGCGTACGTGGCGGTCCTCACGACGGTCGACGGATACCGCTCGCACGTCCCGTTCACGGTCCGCGACGACAGCCGCGCCGATCTGCTCCTGCTCCTGCCGGACATCACCTGGCAGGCCTACAACCTCTACCCCGAGGACGGGCGCACGGGCGCCAGCCTCTACCACGCGTGGGACGAGAAGGGCCGCCTCCTGGGCGAGAGCGAGGCCGCCCACACGGTCTCCTTCGACCGTCCGTACGCGGGCGCGGGACTGCCCCTGCACGTCGGCCACGCCTACGACTTCATCCGCTGGGCCGAGCGGTACGGCTACGACCTCGCGTACGCCGACACCCGCGACCTGCACGCGGGACGCATCGACCCGACCCGCTACCGGGGCCTGGTCTTCCCCGGCCACGACGAGTACTGGTCGTCGAACATGCGCCGCACCACGGAGGAGGCCCGCGAGTACGGCACATCGCTCGTCTTCCTCTCCGCCAACACCATGTACTGGCAGGTGGAGTTGAGCCCTTCACCGTCCGGCGTGGAGGACCGCCTGCTCACCTGCCGCAAGCGGCACGGCCCCGGAAAACCGGCCCTCTGGCGGGAGCAGGACAAGGCCGAGCAGCAGCTCCTCGGCATTCAGTACGCGGGCCGGGTCCCGGAGCCCGCCCCCCTCGTCGTGCGCAACGCCGACCACTGGCTGTGGGAGGCGACCGGCGCACACGACGGGGACGAGCTGGCTGGCCTGGTCGCGGGCGAGGCCGACCGCTACTTCCCGCGCACCGCGCTTCCGGAGCACACGGACCGCATGCTCCTCGCCCACTCCCCGTACGAGGACTCCGAGGGCGTCAAACGCCACCAGGAGTCGTCCCTCTACCGCGCCCCGTCCGGCGCCCTGGTCTTCGCCTCCGGCACCTTCGCCTGGTCCCCGGCGCTCGACCGCCCCGGCCACGTGGACACCCGCGTCCAACGCGCCACGGCCAACCTCCTGGACCGCATCTGCAAACGGGACTGACGCCCCCGGACGCCCACCGACACTGTCCACAGGCGCCCACCGACCTCCCCCCTGGCCGCGAGCCCTCTCCCCATGCGGGAGAATCGGCAGTACTCAGTCAGAACCACGGGGAGGAACCGTGTCCGGATTCGTAGAAAAGCCCGAGCCCCTTCAGGTGCCGGGCCTGGTGCATGTGCACACCGGCAAGGTGCGCGACCTGTACCAGAACGAGGCGGGCGACCTCGTGATGGTCGCGAGCGACCGCATGTCCGCCTACGACTGGGTGCTGCCCACGGAGATCCCTGACAAGGGCAGGGTCCTCACGCAGCTCTCCCTGTGGTGGTTCGACCAGCTCGCCGACCTCGTCCCCAACCACGTCATCTCCACCGACCTGCCGCCCGGCGCCCCCGCCGACTGGGAGGGCCGCACCACGGTCTGCACGTCCCTGCGGATGGTCCCGGTCGAGTGCGTCGCCCGCGGCTATCTCACGGGCTCCGGCCTGGCCGAGTACAACGAGTCGCGCACCGTCTGCGGCCTCGCCCTGCCCGACGGTCTGAGCGACGGCTCCGAGCTGCCCGCGGCGATCTTCACGCCCGCCACGAAGGCGGAGGTCGGCGAGCACGACGAGAACGTGAACTACGAGGAAGTGGCCCGCCAGGTCGGCGCGGACACGGCGGCCCAGCTGCGCCAGGCGACCCTCGCGGTCTACAGCCGCGCCCGTGACATCGCCCGCGAACGCGGCGTGATCCTCGCCGACACGAAGTTCGAGTTCGGCTTCGACGGGGACGACCTCGTCATCGCCGACGAGGTCCTGACCCCGGACTCGTCCCGCTTCTGGCCCGCGGACAGCTGGGAACCGGGCCACGCCCAGCCGTCGTTCGACAAGCAGTTCGTACGCGACTGGCTGACCTCGCCGGCCTCCGGCTGGGACCGCAAGAGCGAGCAGCCGCCGCCCCCGCTCCCGCAGGACGTGGTGGACGCCACCCGCGCCAAGTACATCGAGGCGTACGAGCGCCTGACGGGTCTGTCCTGGTAGGGACGCAACACAAAGACACAGACGAAAGAACCCCCGGCGCCGAGGAGCCGGGGGTTCTTTCTTTGTTGCTATGGAGCGGACGACCAGGTTCGAACTGGCGACCTCAACCTTGGCAAGGTTGCGCTCTACCAACTGAGCTACGTCCGCGCTGCGCCGAAGCGCGAGCCCAACTATACCCAACCTCGCTCGCGTGCGAGACGCACCGCGGCATGACGGTTCTCCGCCCCGGTCTTCGTGACGGCCGACGAGAGGTAATTGCGGACGGTCCCCTGGGACAGCGCGGCCCGCTCGGCGATCTCCGCGACGGGCGCACCGTCGGCGGCCAGTTCGAGCACTTCTGCCTCACGAGCGGTCAGCGGAGAGTCCCCGGCGGAGATCGCGTCGGCGGCCAACTCCGGGTCCACATAGCGGTTACCTGCGTGAACGGTACGGATGATCTCGGCGAGGCGCTGTGCGCTCACGGTCTTCGGCACGAAGCCCCGAACCCCCACCGCGAGCGCCCGTTTGAGATGCCCCGGTCTGCCATGACTCGTCACGATCATGGTGCGGCAGTGCGGCAGTTCGTCCCGGAGAGATGTGGCCACAGTCACACCGTCGGCGCCCGGCATCTCCAGATCGAGCACGGCCACATCGGGCCGGTGCGCCCGCGCCATGGCAAGGGCCTCGGGCCCCGACGCGGCCTCCGCGACCACGACGAGATCGTCCTCAAGCGCGAGGAGCGCGGCGAGAGCACCGCGGATGAGGTGCTCGTCGTCGGCGAGCAGTACGCGCAGGCTCATGGAGTGACCCTTTCAGTTTCAGCGTCAGCATCAGCTTCCTGATGGCTGCCCTGCTGGGGGCCGTGGGGGCCGTCCTGTTGACGGTCTTCGCGCAGCCTGGTCAGCGGCACCTCCGCGGCAAGGCGGAACCGACCGTCGCCGGACGCGAAGTCCAGCGTCCCGCCCACCGCCGCGAGCCGCTCACGGAGCCCGGCGAGGCCGGAGCCCTTCCTGCCCTCAGGCGCGGCGACCTCGGGCACCCCGTCGTTCTCTACGACAAGGGACGTACGTTCATCAGCGATCGTCAGGGTGATGTCGCACCGCTGCGCGTCCCCGTGCCGCAGCACATTGGTGGTCGCCTCCCGTACGACCCACCCCAGCGCCGACTGCACCGGGACAGGAAGGCCCGCGGACGACCCGGACACCCGGCAGTCGATCCCCGCCGCCTCAAGAACCCCTTGCGCACCGGCGAGTTCGACCGCGAGGTCGGCCTCCCGATACCCACGGACCACTTCCCGCACCTCCCGCTGCGACTCCTGCGCGATCCGCTGCACCTCGACCATCTGGTCGACCGCCTCGGGCCGCCCCCGCCTTGCCAACTGCACCGCCAACTCGCTCTTCAGCGCGATGACCGCGAGATTGCGCCCCATCACGTCGTGCAGGTCACGCCCGAACCGCAGCCGCTCCTCGGCCACCGCGAGCCGCGCCTCGACCTCGCGGGCCCGTACGGACTCCCACATCACGGAGAGCGTCCAGGCGCCGCAGCGCGAGGAGCCCAGGGTCAGGAGGCCGGCGAAGGCGATCATCAGGGCGAGCCCGACGAGCTGCCCGCCGCGCATCCCGGCGGCGGCGTACGCCCCCACGACCACGACGTCGAGGACGGCGAAATGGACGAGGAAGGAGCGGACCGGCACGGCGAAGGCGAGCGCCTGGCCGTAAGGGACGGCGAGGAAAAGCGTCGCGAAGCTGAGCACCCCGTCCTTGACGCCGTCGATCGCCGTCAGGGTGACGGCAAGAGCCACCGCGGCGCCCATGAGGGCGCGTGCCACGGCCAGATCGCGGCGCGGCATCTCCGCGCGCTTCAGATAGTGGTCGACCGACCGCCGCAGCGTGCGGTTGACGTGCACGGACTGCAGGGCGGCCACCGCGATCAGCGTCCAGCCCAGGAACAGCGACACGGACTCGTGCCGCAAGTTGAGGCCCAGCGGCAGCGAACCCCAGCTGAGGAAGAAGATCCACGGCATGGCGTGCCACATGGCCATGCTCTGGAGTTCGACCTTCTCGATCTTGCTCCCCTCACGCCACCTCCGCTGACCCTCCCGCTGCCACCCCCGCACCCGGCCGCCGACCACGTCTGACCCCTTCCTCAACTTCCTCAACGCCGCGGCTCCCAGCGGAACCACCGGCGTACAGCAAACACCGAGACCACGGTCCAGGCCACCGCGGTGGCGAGGGTGCCCAGGGTCTCGGCCCCGGAGAGATCCCCGGTCCAGCCGCCGCGCACCAGCTCGATCACCGGCGAGAGGGGAAGGAACTCACAGATCGAGGCGACCTTGTCGGGCATGACCTCGAAGGGGATGAAGAGGCCCGAGCCGAACATCGACGCGAACGTCAGAGGCATGCCCATGACCTGCGCGGACTCCACGGACCTGCTGAAGCTGGCGGTGACCGCGGCGAGGGCGGTGAACATCACCAGACCGAGCAGTACCCCGATCACTGCGAGATGGGGTGCGCTGGGCGCCCCCGCGTCGAGGAGCACCGAACAGCCGATCGCGAGGACGACGCACTGCGTCAGGCCGATGGCGACCGAGGGCAGCGCGGCCCCGGCGAGGATCTCCGGGTCCCGCAGCTCTCCGGTGCGCAGCCGCTTGAGGACCAGTTCCTCGCGACGGGCGGCGAAGACGGTGGTCAGCGCCGAGTAGACGGCGAAGAGCAGGGAGATGCCGATGGCGCCCGGCACCACGACGGCTCCGATCGAGAGGCCGTTGGCCTTCAGATCCATGCCGCCCGCGATCTGGCGCAGGCTGACCGGCATGGCGAGCGGCACGAAGAGGGCCGCGAACAAGGTGCCCTTCGTACGCCCCAGCAACGTCAGCTCGGCCCGCGCGAGCGCCCACATCCGCCCAGCGGGGGTCGTCGTCGCTGCCGGGGTCATGGTCGTCGTACTCATGCCACCGTCTCCTTCCGCGCCGCACCTGCGGCACCTGCGGTATCCGCGGCACCCTCGGCGTCCCGCGCGATCCGCAGGAACGCCTCCTCCAGCGAAGCCGCGCGCACGTCGAGCCTGCCGAGTGAGACATCGGCGTCCCGCGCCCACAGCAGCAGCCCCGTGGCCGCCCGCTGCAACTCGTGCGTCAGCAGCCGGACCCGGCTGCCGACCACCTCGTGCTCGCTCACCCCGAGCTCGGCGAGCGGCGGCAGATCTCCTACGAAGTAGCCGCTGGGAAGTTCGAAGGAGACGTGCGACGGCTGCTCGGCCACCACGTCGGCCACCCGCCCTTCGGTGGCGATCCGCCCCTCGTGCATGATCGCGAGCCGGTCGGCGAGGTTCTCGGCCTCTTCGAGGTAGTGCGTGGTGAGCAGCACGGTCGTGCCGCTGTCGCGCAGTGCCCGCACCAACTCCCAGGTCTCGCGCCGCCCTTCGGCGTCGAGCCCGGTCGTCGGTTCGTCGAGGAAGAGCACTTCGGGCTGCCCGATGAGCGCCGTCGCGAGATCGAGCCGCCGCTTCTCGCCCCCGGACAGCATCTTCACGCGGACGCCGGAGCGCTTGCCGAGCCCCACGATCTCCAGGGCTTCTCCGGTGGGGCGGGCGCCGCTGGTGCACCCGGCCCACATCTGTACGGTCTCGGCCACCGTCAGCTCCGAGGGGAAACCACCCTCCTGGAGCATCACGCCGATCCGGTGGCGCACGGCGCCGCGTTCGGCGTACGGATCGTGTCCGAGCACCCGCACCTGCCCGCCGGCGGGTGCGGCGAGGCCTTCGAGCAGTTCGAGGGTCGAGGTCTTGCCCGCGCCGTTCGTCCCGAGCAGCGCGAAGAGCTCACCCCGGCCGACGGAGAACGAGATTCCCCGGACCGCCTCGAAACCGCCCCCGTACACGCGCCGTAGATCGGTCACGTCGATCACTTGGTCAGTCATGACTTGAGCGTCCCCCGGCCACGGACGCCGGAGCAGTGCGCGCTGTCACCGGCTCACATGACAAATGTCAGAAGGCGATCAGCGGGAAGGGGAGACACACGAAAAAGACCCCGGTCGCGATGACCGGGGCCTTCTTCTCTGGAGCGAACGACGAGGTTCGAACTCGCGACCTCAACCTTGGCAAGGTTGCGCTCTACCAACTGAGCTACGTTCGCATTGCCTCCGACCAGCTCTCACTGATCGGCGCGGGCACCAGCCTACCGCACTCGAAAGAGTGCCTGGTCGGCGATGCAGAGCGGGTGACAGGAATTGCACACTGCGCCTTCCCCCTGGAAGGGGGATGTTCTACTACTGAACTACACCCGCAAGACTCCGTGAGGTTCGGGCCTTTCGGCCTTGCCCCTCGGCGTGTTCCAAACTCTAGCCGACCAGCGGGGGTGCAGGTCAAGTCGGTTGCCGAGGGGCCCTCCTGGCCAGGCGTCGGCCGAGGTCAGTTCGCTGCCTCGAAGGCCTCGTAGACCTTCTTCGGGATGCGGCCGCGCGGCGGCACGTCCATCTGGTGCGAGCGGGCCCAGGCGCGCACCGCCGCCGGGTTCGCGGCCACCGTCGTGTGCTTGTAGGCCTTGCCGGACTTCGACTGCTTGCGGGCCGCGTCCAGGAACGGGGCAAGTGCCTTGCGCAGTTTCTTGGCATTGGTTTGATTGAGGTCGATCTCGTACGACTTGCCGTCAAGACCGAAGGCGATCGTCTCGGCCGCATCCCCGCCGTCGATGTCGTCAGAGAGAGTGACTACGACACGCTGCGCCACGAATATCGGTCCCTTCGTGCGGCTCCACCGCGTTGACGTGCGGGGATGCCGACTGTCCGGCTGTTATGGGCACTGTTATGTGCAAAGCATCGGCTAATGCCATTTCCTTTGTACAGTGCCTGGCAATGCATTGTGAAGCCCGACTAAATCCGTCCGCGTGTCCGGACGCAATGGTGATGCGTGATCTTTTCCGGGATTTTTCGCGAAGGTGCCCTGTTCGATGCGTGAGTATGAGCAGGAACGTGACCGTCCTCACGTAGGTTTCTACGAATCTACGCGAGTAGAATTTTTGTGCGGGTAGTCTGAAGGGACCGCTCAGCCAGCACCACAACACCGGGAGTGCCAGTGGCACGCGTCGTAGTCGACGTCATGCTCAAGCCGGAGATCCTCGACCCCCAGGGCCAGGCGGTGCAGCGTGCACTTCCGCGCCTCGGTTTCAAGGGGATCGCCGACGTACGTCAGGGAAAGCGCTTCGAACTCGAGGTGGACGGGCCCGTCGATGACGCAGCCCTCGCCCGTATCCACGAGATGGCGGAAACCTTCCTCGCCAACACCGTGATCGAAGACTTCTTCGTAAAGGTGGAGGAAGAGAAGTGACTGCTCGAATCGGAGTCGTCACTTTCCCCGGAACCCTCGACGACCGCGACACTCAGCGCGCCGTCCGCGTCGCCGGCGCCGAAGCCGTGCCGCTCTGGCACCGGGACAAGGACCTGAAGCAGGTCGACGCCGTGGTGCTTCCCGGCGGATTCTCGTACGGCGACTATCTGCGGGCCGGAGCCATTTCACGGTTTTCGCCCGTCATGGAGTCGGTCATCGAGCAGGCGAAGGCCGGGATGCCGGTTCTCGGTATCTGCAACGGCTTCCAGGTGCTCACCGAGTCCCACCTGCTCCCCGGCGCGATGCTGAAGAACAACCACCTGCACTTCATCTGCCGCGACCAGAAGCTGCGCGTGGAGACGGCCGACACCGCCTGGACCGCTGACTACGAAGTCGGCCAGGAGATCTCCGTACCGCTGAAGAACATCGACGGCCGTTACGTCGCCGATGAGCGGACCCTGGACATGCTGGAGGCCGAGGGGCGGGTCGTCTTCCGCTACCTCGACGTCAATCCCAATGGCTCGCTGCGCGACATCGCCGGTGTCTCGAACGCCGCGGGCAACGTCGTGGGCCTCATGCCGCACCCCGAGCACGCCGTCGAGCCGCTGATCGGGACCGGTGGCACCGACGGTCTGGGATTCTTCACCTCGATCCTGAAGAAGCTGGTCAACGTCTGATGACTCTGGACACCGTCAAGCACGCCGCCGAGACCCCCGAGGTCAAGCTGCCCTGGGCCGAACTGGGCCTGAAGGAAGACGAGTACGCCCGCGTACGCGAGATCCTGGGCCGCCGTCCCACCGGCGCCGAGCTCGCCATGTACTCCGTCATGTGGTCAGAGCACTGCTCGTACAAGAGCAGCAAGGTCCACCTGCGCCAGTTCGGCGAGAAGGCCCCCGAGAACGACGCGATGCTCGTCGGCATCGGCGAGAACGCCGGTGTCGTCGACGTCGGCAACGGTTACGCGGTCACCTTCAAGGTCGAGTCGCACAACCACCCCTCGTACGTCGAGCCCTACCAGGGCGCGGCCACCGGTGTCGGCGGCATCGTCCGCGACATCATCGCGATGGGCGCGCGCCCGGTCGCGGTCGTGGACCCGCTGCGGATGGGCGCCGCCGACCACCCCGACACGAAGCGTGTCCTTCCGGGTGTCGTCGCGGGCATCGGCGGCTACGGCAACTGCCTGGGCCTGCCGAACATCGGCGGAGAGCTCGTCTTCGACGCCTGCTACCAGGGCAACCCGCTGGTCAACGCCGGTGCCATCGGCGTCATGCGGCACGAGGACATCCACCTCGCCAAGGCGAGCGGCCCCGGCAACAAGGTCATCCTCTACGGGGCCCGGACGGGCGGCGACGGCATCGGCGGCGCCTCGATCCTGGCCTCCGAGACCTTCGACGACACCAAGCCGTCGAAGCGTCCGGCCGTGCAGGTCGGCGACCCCTTCCAGGAGAAGCTCCTCATCGAGTGCACCCTGGAGGCCTTCGCCGAGAAGCTCGTCGTCGGCATCCAGGACCTGGGCGCCGCCGGACTCTCCTGCGCGACCTCGGAGCTCGCGTCCAACGGCTCCGGCGGCATGCGCGTCGAGCTCGACGACGTACCGCTTCGCGACTCCACGCTCACTCCCGAGGAAATCCTCATGAGCGAGTCGCAGGAGCGCATGTGCGCGGTCGTCGAGCCGGAGAAGGTCGAGCGCTTCCTCGCGATCTGCGAGAAGTGGGACGTCATCGCCACCGTCGTCGGTGAAGTGACGGACGGCGACCGGCTTGAGATCTTCTGGCACGGCGAGAAGATCGTCGACCTCGACCCGCGCACCGTCGCCCACGACGGCCCGGTCTACGAGCGCCCCTACGCACGGCCGAAGTGGCAGGACGCCCTCCAGGCGGACGACGCCAACAAGCTGGCACGCCCGGCGGACTCGAAGGAGCTGCGCGACCAGGTCCTCGCGGTCGTCGCGTCGCCGAACCAGGCCTCGAAGGCGTGGGTCACCGACCAGTACGACCGTTTCGTGCAGGGCAACACGGTGCTCGCGCAGCCCGAGGACTCCGGCATGGTCCGCATCGACGAGGAGACCGGCCTCGGTGTCGCCCTCGCCAACGACGGCAACGGCCGCTACTCGAAGCTCGACCCGTACGCGGGTGCGCAGCTCGCTCTCTCGGAGGCGTACCGCAACGTCGCCGCGACCGGCGCACGCCCGCTCGCCGTCTCGGACTGCCTGAACTTCGGTTCGCCCGAGGACCCGGACGTCATGTGGCAGTTCGCCGAGACCACCCGTGGCCTCGCCGACGCCTGCCAGATCCTGGGCACCCCGGTGACCGGCGGCAACGTATCGCTCTACAACCAGACCGGTGAGGCGGCGATCCACCCGACGCCCGTCGTCTCCGTCCTCGGTGTGATCGACGACGTGGCACGGCGCACGCCGATCGGTTTCGCCGAAGAGGGCCAGCTGCTCTACCTCCTCGGTGACACCACCGAGGAGTTCGGCGGCTCGGCCTGGTCGCAGGTCGTCCACGACCACCTCGGCGGGCTTCCCCCGAAGGTCGACCTGGAGCGTGAGCGGCTGCTCGCCGAGATCCTCATCTCGGGCTCGCGCGACGGCATGATCGACGCGGCGCACGACCTCTCCGACGGTGGCCTCGCGCAGGCCGTCGCCGAGTCCTGCCTCCGTGGCGGGAAGGGCGCGCGCCTCGTCGTCCCGGACGGCCTTGACGCGTTCACCCTGCTGTTCAGTGAGTCGGCAGGGAGGGCGGTCGTCTCCGTCCCGCGCTCCGAGGAGCTGCGCTTCACCGACATGTGCGGGGCGCGCGGGCTTCCCGCGACGCGCGTCGGTGTGGTCGACGGCGACGCCGTCGAGCTGCAGGGCGAGTTCACGCTGACGCTGGGCGAGATCCGTGAGGCGCACGAGGGGACTCTTCCGGGGCTCTTCGCCTGACCTTGCTTTTCCCTCCTCGAAGCCCCCGCCGGGGCCTGTCGGTCCCGGCGGGGGCTTCGTCGTCTCTGCTTGCTTGCTGTTACGTAATTACGTAATCTCGATACATGGATCTGGAAGAGCGCGTCGCGGAGCTAGAGCGCCGCATGGCCGAGCTGGAGAGCGCGTCGGAGGCCGCCGCACCCGCTGTCGGCGAAGGGGACTTGTGGGCCCTGGAGGCGCTGAAGGCCCGGCTGCCCCAGTCCCAAGTCCCGGACGGCGCGGTGGTGTTCACCGGGGCGGTCCGGCTGCCGATGGGCGAGCGGTACGAGTGGCAGTACGGCCACACCACCGAGCAGCTCCTCGGCGACGACTGGTCAGAGGCCGCCGAGTCCTTCGCCGCGCTCGGGCATCCCGTGCGGCTGCGGCTCCTGCGGGAGATCATCGGCGGCCGGCGCACCGCGGCCGAGCTCGCCGAACTCGACGAGACCGGCACGACCGGCCAGATCTACCACCACCTGCGCCAACTGACCGGCGCGGGCTGGCTGCACACCACGGGGCGTGGCCGCCACGAGGTTCCCGCGGGGCGCGTCGTCCCGCTGCTCGTGGTGCTTTCCGCCGCGCGGCCCTGAACCGACCACTGACCACTGACCGCCGACCGTTGGGGGAACCGCCATGTCCGTACGTCAGCGCAAGTTCGCGGTACGGCTCCAGTATCTGCTGGTGCTGTACGTCGTCGTCCAGGTGATCGCCGGTTCCTTCGTGGACCTGCCGTACCCGTACTGGGCGGGCTGGATCCCGATCGCCGGAGTGATCGTGATCGCCCTCGCCCGGCGCAGGGCAGCCAGCAAGGGGATAGCGGCCGTACCCCGGGCCGCCGAGGAGATCGCCCCGCCCGTCACCGGCCGCTGGTCCGCGCTGAACAGCCCCGCCGACAAGGTGCCGAGCCACGGCACGCACTCCTTCGGGCAGACCTACGCCATCGACATCGTGGCCGAGCCGGACAGCGAGGCACGCCCTGCCTTCGCCTGGCTGTGGCCGATCGTCCGGCGCAACAACGCCTTTCCCGCCTTCGGGGCCCCGCTGCTCGCCGTCGCCGATGCCACCGTCGTCCACGCGGAGGACGGCCAGCGTGACCACCTCAGCCGCAACTCCCTCGCCGCGCTCGCCTACTTGATGATCGTCGAGGCCATCGTCCGGAGCCTGGGCGGCGCCCGCCGCATCGTCGGCAACCACATCGTGCTCGACCTCGGCGACGGAACGTACGCCATGTACGCGCACGTCCAGCGGGGTTCGCTCGCGGTCCGCGCCGGGGACAAGGTCGAGGCAGGGCAGGTCATGGCCCGCTGCGGCAACTCCGGCAACTCCACCGAACCCCACGTGCACTTCCAGCTGATGGACGGTCCCGACCTGGACACCGCGCGGGGTGTGCCGTTCCGCTGGAGCGGTGTCGGGGTGCCCGCGGGCGGCGAGACGTTCACGGTGGGGGAAGAGGCCGTCCCGGTACCGTGACCTGCATGACTGACGAGCTGGGGCTGCGTGCGCGCAAGAAGATGCAGACGGCCTCACGTATCTGGCGGGCGGCGGTGGATCTCTGCTCGGAGCGGGGCTTCGACCACGTCTCCGTGGCGGAGATCGCCGAGGCCGCCGAGGTGTCGAAGATGACCGTCTTCAACTACTTCGGCACCAAGGAAGGCATCATCGTCAGCCCTTTGGAGGAGCACGTCGGCGACCCGGCCCGCGCGGTGCGCGAGCGGCAGCCGGGGCAGTCCGCGGTCGACGCCATGCGCGGGCAGTTCCTGGCGCAGATCGCCGGGCGCGACCCCGCGGTCAGCCTCAGCGGCGACCCGCGCGCCCTCAAGGTGCGCCAGCTCATCAGCGATACACCGACCCTCGCGCACCGCATGGTCGGCTTCCACATGAGCAGCGTCCAGCTCCTCACGGACGCGCTCGCCGAGGAGACGGGCGACACGCTCCTCGCACGCGTCGCCGCCTCGCAGCTGATCGGCGCCCGCAACGCGCTCATCATGGAGAACCACCGGCGCACGCTCGACGGTGACCCGATGGACGAGATCGCCGAGGACTGCGCGCTGGCCACCGAACGTGTCTTCGGCCAGGTGGAAAAGGGTCTCCAGGGGTACCCCGGGAAGAATTAGGCTCGCCCCATGCCACCGGCCAAGAAGCGCACCCGTTCGTACGACCCCGCCAAGATCCGCACCGCGGTGTTCGCCCAGTTCGGGAACGTACGAGAAGCGGTCGGCGCCCTGGAGCCCGAGCAGCTCGCCCTGCCGACCCGGCTCGGCGGGTGGACCGTACGCGAGCTGGCCGCGCACCTCACGATGGCGCTCGGCGCCGTCACCCGCTTCCTCGCCATGCCGGAGCCCCCGGCACGCGAAGTGGCCCTGCTCGACTGGCCTTTCGCGACCGCGTCGGCCGCGTCGCAGGTGGACGAGGCGGTGCGGGCGTTCGCCGTCCAGGAGGATCTCGACGAGCTGTACGCGCGCACCCTCGCCGATTTCGAGGCCGCGCTGCCCGATGTCACGGCCGGACGGCTCACGCCCACCCGGTTCGGCGCGATGACCCTCGACGACTTCATGGTCACCCGCACGGTCGAACTCATCGTCCACACCGACGACTTGAACGACGCGGTGCCGGGCCTGGACGTCCCGTACGACCGACAGGCCCTCGCCGCCTGCACCCGGCTGCTCGCCGACGCCCTCGCGGTGAAGGCTCCCGGCGGCGCGGTCGAGGTGCGGATCCCGCCGTTCGCCGTGGTCCAGTGCGTGGAAGGGCCCCGGCACACCCGCGGCACCCCGCCGAACGTCGTCGAGACCGATCCGCTCACCTGGATCCGCCTCGCGACCGGGCGCAGCGACTGGAAGACGGCCCTTGACGGGGCGAAGGTCAGCGCGAGCGGGGAGCGGGCGGATCTGGCGGCGCTGCTTCCGGTCATGAGCTAGCCGGGGGCGGCCGGTCAGGGCGAGGGGAACCAGATCACCCACCTGTCCCGTCACAGCGGCATGCAAAATCAACGACTGACTCCGACCGTCATGGCCCTGGCCGCCGCGGGACTGCTCACCGCGTGCGGTACGCAAACCGGCTCGGGCAGCGGCTCTGACGGCGGGTCCGTCGGGTCCGAACCGTCCATCACCGGCGTCCACTGGAACGTCGAGAGCCTCACCGTGAACGGCAAGAAGCAGCAGGCCCCGGGCGATGCCCACGTCAAGATCGACGACAAGGGCAAGGCCGAGGGCAACTACGGCTGCAACGGCTTCTCCGCCGACGTGTCGATGGACGGCGACACCGTCGGCTTCGCCAACGCCATCTCCACCAAGAGGGCCTGCGACAAGCAGGACTTCGAGGAGACCTTCAAGTCCGCTCTCGCGAAGGGCGACCTGAAGGCCGCGGTCGACGGTGACAAGCTGACGCTCACCACCGACAAGGGAGACCGCGTGGCCCTCACCTCGGAGCCGGACGTCCCGCTGACGGGCACCAAGTGGAACGTGAACGCCATCGGCGACGGCAAGGCCTCGGCGTCCCTGCCGAAGGAAGTGGACAGCAAGGCCCATCTGACCTTCGGCAAGGACGGCACCGTCCGCGGAAAGCTCGGCTGCAACAACGTCACCGCCACGGCCGAGGTGAAGGGCGACAGCATCACCCTGGGCGCTCCCCGGAGCACCCGGATGATGTGCCAGGGCGCCGCGGCCGACACCGAGAAGAAGCTCCTCAAGCTCTTCGACGGCAAGGTGAGCTACAAGCTGACCCACAGCGGGCTCTCGCTCACCGCCGCCGACGGCACGGTCGTCAGCGCGAATGCCGACCTGAAGCAGGAGAAGCAGAAGTAGCCGGGGTCCTGCGCGAGCGGGACTTCAGCAGGAACGCGCCGCCGAAGGCGAGCATCAGACCGCCGCCGACGGAGTAGGCGAGGGTGGTGTCGGAGTCTCCGCCGGTCTCGGCGAGTTCGGTGGCGCCGCCCTCGGGGCGCGCGTCGTTGGGGGCCGCGGCGGGCTCGTCCTTGACGGGCTCTTCCTTTACGGGCTCAGCAGCCTTTGCCGGGGCCGCGGGCGCCTCCACCCCGTCCAGGCTCACCTTCACGGTGGCCGCATCCGCCCCCGCCTTCACGACCTCGACCTCCACCTTCCGGGCCTCGTCCGTCAGCTTCGCGCCCGCCTTGAGCGCGTCCGCGTCGGCCGGTGCGTCGCCGCCGGTGGTCTCGTCGGCGTCCGGGGTCGGGTCCACGAGGGCCGACTCGGCGTACTTCCCGTCCGGCACCCGGTAGGCGTGCACGCCCTGTATCTCGCTGTCGAGGGTGCCGGACTCGTGCCGCAGCTCCACCACGAGACGGTCGTCGCCCAGCGGAATGTCGAGCGCACGGACCCCGCTGCCCTTCCCGTACAGCGGACGCAGCGTGTACGTCGCCGACTTGCTGACCTCTCCGACCTCGCCGCCCGTCAGCCACTTGTTGTGCAGGAGCTCGGGCGAGGTGAGCCCGGCCTCCCAGCCGCCGCCCCCCATCGGGGTCTTGTGGCTTGTGCCGTCCTCCTCGCAGCCCGCGCCGAGGTCGCCGTCGGGGCAGCGAAGGCGCATGTGGTGGCTGTAGCCGAAGTTGTGGCCGAACTCGTGGACAAGGGCCGTCATCGACATCTTGCCGTCGGCGCCGACGGGCATCCAGGTGGTGCCGCCGCCGACGGTACCGAGCGCCAGCCAGTCGCAACCGGCCTTCTCCGAGGGGAAGACGAGCGAGAGATGGTCGTAGCTGTCCTCGGGGACGCCCTTCGCGGCGAGCGCCTTGCGCGTCAGGTCGTTGATCTTGCCGGTGTCGCAGCCGGTGGCCGCGAGATCGATGTCCACGGGCCCGGCGACCCCGTCGCCCTCGGCGGCCTTGAAGGTGGCCGCACCGCCGGTGACCTCGTTGTAGTACGAGGTGAGGGATCCTTCGGCGCCGAAGTAGTTGTCCTTCAGGGCGGTTTCGAGCTTGCCCGCGTCAGGGATCCGGCTGTCCGTGAAGTTGACCATGGCGACCTGGACGCGCCGCTCCGGCTCGTCGGCGGCGGGCGCGGGAGCGGCGGCCGCAGCGGTGAGGGCTGCGGCCACGGCGGCCGGTATGAGGCAGAGGCGCGGGGACGGCTTCATGGGGGACCTTCCGAGTGGGGGTTCGCGCAGACCTGTGATCAAGCGGACCTGTAGATCAACTTGGGCGCGCGCGAGGCACGCTAGCGATCACATCGGCCCGCGCGAACCCCTCGGAAGGCTCCTTAGGCCGCGCTTAAGGCTCAGTTCAGGCGGAGGGGTAGGGCAGCAGCCCCGCGTCGGTCTTCTCCCACGCCGCCTTCAGCTCCGCGAGCCGCTTCGGCTCGTCCGCGGCCCGGTCGGCCTGCTCCCGCTGATCCGCGGCGAGGTTGAAGAGCTGGTCGTCGCCGCTCTTGCCCCGGTAGTACTTCCACTCCCCGCGCCGCAGCGCACGCTCCCCGCGCACCCGCCAGAACAGCTCCCGCTCAGCGAGCTTCTCGCCCTTCAGGAGATAGGGCGCGAGGCTCGTCCCGTCGAGCTTGTACGCGGGGTTCGGCCGCGCCCCGCCGATCTCCAGGAGCGTCGCCGTCCAGTCCGGGGTGAACACGGGCTCATGGCTGACCTGCCCGCCGTCGAGCCGCGCGGGCCACCGCACGATGGTCGGCACGCGGATGCCGCCCTCCTGGAGCGAGGACTTGTTGCCCGACAGGGGCCAGTTGTACGAGAAGCGCTCGCCGCCGTTGTCGGAGGCGAAGAAGACCAGGGTGTCCTCCTCCTGCCCGGACTTCTTCAGGGCCTTGAGCACCTCACCGACCGACCGGTCCAGGTCCTGCACCATCTCCGTGTACTTCTCCACGGAGCCGCCGTCCTGGTGCCAGAGCGCGCCCTTCTCGCCCGCCTTGATCCTCCGTACGATCTCGGCGCTCTCCTCGGTGTCCCCGTCCGCTATCCACGGCCAGTGCGGGGTGGTGAAGTTCAGATTGAGCAGCCAGGGCTTGTCCCCGTGGTCCCGGTCCCGCCGCACGTACTCGCTCGCCCGCTCGGTCAGGATGCGCGTGTAGTAGCGCAGGTCCTTGTACTCGGCGTCGCCCTCCTGGACATCGCCCTCGTAGAGGTCGTACTCACCGCCGAGACCCAGCTTCGAGTAGTACTCCAGGGCCCCGCCGAAGTTCCCGAAGAACTCGTCCCAGCCCGACTTGGTGGGCGAGTACTCCGGCAGATAGCCGCAGTGCCACTTGCCGATGAGCGCGGTCGCGTACCCGGCGTCCTTCAGGAGCGAGGCCAGCGTGGGATGCGTCGGCTCAAGACCCACGGACTTGTCCGCGATCGGCTCCGCGAGCCCACCCTTCGTACGTCCTGGGAAGCGCCCCGTGTAGAGGCTGAAGCGCGTCGGCGAGCAGGTCGCCGAGCCGGAGTAGGCGTCGGTGAACCGCACGCCCTGGCGCGCGAGGCGGTCCAGGTTCGGGGTCTTGATGTGCGGGGCCCCGTAGGAGGAGAGGTCGGCCCAGCCCAGGTCGTCGCCGAGGATGAAGAGGATGTTCGGCCGCCGGCCGCTTCTGCGCGGGGCCGCACGGAAGGGCCGCTCCTGCGCCTCGGCGGCGGCGGGCAGCCCCACGGCGGTCGCGGCACCGGCTCCCACGGCGCCGGCGAAGGCACGTCGGGACAGGGCGGACTGGTCGTACGAGGACATGGCGGCGCTCCTGAACGGGCACGGCGCACGGCAGTGACACGTGCCCGGAGTCGGGAAGAAGTGGGACAGAGAGTGAGTTCAGGCAGCGCTGCGACAGATGGCGCTCGCGACACGGACCAGGTCGACGTGGCGGCGCTCCACAAGGGTGACCGAGGGGTCACCGAGGGTCTGCAGGGGCATGGAACAGGAGCTTCACGGGACCCGTCGGCCCCTGTCAACGCTTCCGCTCACCTGTTCACAAGGGCGTAGCACTCCACGCACGCCCCGGCGGTGTCGTCACGCTCCGTGCGGGGTCTGTATCCCCAATTCGGACCAGTGGTCGATCTCGCCTACACTCGATGTCGTGCCACGTGGTGACGGTCGACTCAATCATGATCTGCTCCCCGGCGAGAAGGGCCCCCAGGACGCTTGCGGCGTCTTCGGTGTCTGGGCTCCGGGTGAAGAGGTCGCCAAGCTCACTTACTTCGGGCTGTACGCCCTCCAGCATCGAGGCCAGGAGTCCGCGGGAATCGCGGTCAGCAACGGCTCCCAGATCCTTGTCTTCAAGGACATGGGGCTCGTTTCCCAGGTCTTTGACGAAACCTCTCTCAGCTCCCTCCGAGGTCATATCGCGGTCGGTCACGCCCGCTACTCGACCACCGGGGCCTCCGTATGGGAGAACGCCCAGCCGACGTTCCGTGCCACCGCGCACGGCTCCATCGCGCTCGGGCACAACGGCAACCTCGTCAACACGGCCCAGCTCGCCGAGCTCGTCGCCGAACTGCCCAAGGAGAACGGCCGCGCGACCCAGGTCGCGGCGACCAACGACACCGACCTGGTGACGGCTCTCCTCGCGGGCCAGACGGACGGCGACGGCAAGCCGCTGAGCATCGAAGACGCCGCCATGAAGGTCCTCCCGGACGTTCAGGGCGCCTTCTCCCTCGTCTTCATGGACGAGGGCACGCTGTACGCGGCACGCGACCCGCAGGGCATCCGCCCGCTGGTCCTGGGCCGCCTGGAGCGCGGCTGGGTCGTCGCGTCGGAGTCCGCCGCGCTCGACATCTGCGGCGCGAGCTACGTCCGCGAGGTCGAGCCCGGTGAGTTCATCGCGGTCGACGAGAACGGACTGCGAACGGCCCGATTCGCGGAAGCGAAGCCCAAGGGCTGTGTCTTCGAGTACGTCTATCTGGCGCGCCCCGACACCGACATCGCCGGCCGGAACGTCTACCTCTCGCGTGTCGAGATGGGTAGAAAACTCGCCGAGGAAGCTCCGGCCGAGGCCGACCTCGTCATAGCGACACCGGAGTCCGGAACACCCGCCGCGGTCGGTTACGCGGAAGCCTCCGGCATCCCCTTCGGCGTCGGCCTCGTCAAGAACGCCTACGTCGGCCGGACCTTCATCCAGCCCTCGCAGACGATCCGCCAGCTCGGCATCCGTCTGAAGCTGAACCCCCTCAAGGAAGTCATCAAGGGCAAGCGTCTTGTCGTCGTCGACGACTCGATCGTGCGCGGCAACACCCAGCGCGCCCTGGTCAAGATGCTCCGCGAGGCCGGAGCCGCCGAGATCCACATCCGGATCTCGTCCCCGCCCGTGAAGTGGCCCTGCTTCTTCGGCATCGACTTCGCGACCCGCGCCGAGCTCATCGCCAACGGCATGACGATCGACGAGATCGCCAAGTCCATGGGCGCCGACTCCCTCTCGTACATCTCCATCGACGGCATGATCGAGGCCACCACCATCGACAAGCCGAACCTCTGCCGCGCCTGCTTCGACGGCGTGTACCCGATGGACCTTCCCGACCCCGAGCTGCTCGGCAAGCAGCTCCTGGAGACGGAGCTGGCCGCCGGTCCGGCGTCCACCGCTGCGGCCGACGCGATCCGTCGCCCGTAAGCCACCCGTAGTAACGACACGAAAGCTCTCATCCCCCATGCCTGAGACCACTGGTGCCAGCTACGCAGCCGCAGGCGTAGACATCGAGGCGGGCGACCGCGCCGTCGAGCTGATGAAGGAGTGGGTGAAGAAGACGAAGCGCCCCGAGGTCCTCGGCGGCATCGGCGGCTTCGCCGGACTCTTCGACGCCTCCGCCCTCAAGCGCTTCGAGCGCCCCCTGCTCGCCTCCGCCACCGACGGTGTCGGCACGAAGGTGGACCTCGCCCGCCAGCTCGGCGTGTACGACACCATCGGGCACGACCTGGTCGCGATGGTCATGGACGACATCGTGGTGTGCGGCGCGGAGCCGCTCTTCATGACCGACTACATCTGCGTCGGCAAGGTTCACCCCGAGCGTGTCGCCGCCATCGTGAAGGGCATCGCCGAGGGCTGTGTGCTCGCGGGCTGCGCCCTCATCGGCGGCGAGACGGCCGAGCACCCGGGTCTCCTGGGTCCGGACGACTTCGACGTGGCGGGCGCCGGAACGGGCGCGGTGGAGGCCGACCGTGTGCTCGGCCCCGATCGCATCCGGCAGGGTGACGCGGTGATCGCCATGGCGTCCTCCGGGCTTCACTCGAACGGGTACTCGCTCGTCCGGCACGTGGTCTTCGACCGCGCGGGATGGACCCTGGACCGCAAGGTCGAGGAGTTCGGCCGCACGCTCGGCGAGGAGCTCCTGGAGCCCACCAAGATCTACTCCCTGGACTGTCTGGCGCTCACCCGCACCACGGACGTCCACGCCTTCAGCCACATCACGGGCGGCGGCCTCGCGGCGAACCTGGGCCGGGTCATCCCGGACGGTCTGCACGCGATCGTCGACCGCGAGACCTGGACGCCGGGCGCGGTCTTCGACGTGGTCGGCAAGGCGGGCCAGGTCGAGCGCCTGGAGCTGGAGAAGACGCTGAACATGGGCGTCGGCATGATGGCGATCGTCCCCGAGGAGTCCGCCGACGCGGCCCTGGCGACCCTCGCGGACCGCGGTGTGGACGCCTGGATCGCCGGTGAGATCACCGAGCGCGGCGAGCACACGACCGGCGCTGAGCTCATCGGTGACTACGCGAAGTAGGCGCCCCAGGGCAGCACAAAACCCGGTCCGGTGTGACGACCACCCCGGACCGGGTGAAGTGCAGTTGCTACGAGAACTGCGAATACTGCAAGTGCTACGAATGCAACGAGGTCAAGCGCCGCGGCGCTGCGGCGAAGAACCGGACTCGTCGGAAGAGTCCTCGTCTTCGTCGTCGTTATAGCGATCCGCGTACTGGGCGTACGGGTCGTCTTCTTCCTCGTCGTCGTCTTCGAACGGCTCGCTGTTCGGCGGCTGTTGCGAAGTCGAAGCGCCCAGCTCATTGGCCAGACGCGAGAGGTCAGTCCCGCCGCTGCTGTACTTCAGCTGGCGGGCGACCTTCGTCTGCTTGGCCTTTGCCCGGCCGCGCCCCATGGCTCGACCCCCTCGGATATGGGGCTTGGTGACCCCAGAGTCTTGACACGCGTTCATGATCAGGAACGGGCTCTCCGTGGAGAGGCCGGTCCGTAGGGCTTCCACGGTACCTGCTCCTGCGGCCATACGGTACGTCGCCCGCAGGACGCGCCTCAGCGCAGAACCCGCGAGGAGCCCCGTCCTCGCTGGTCAACTGCGATTTTAACCTCTTCTTGTCGGGCGACCCGCCGACGGGGGTGAGTCTTGTCTCTCGCGCACGTCGGCGGGGCCCTCTCACGGTGCTCCCGGGGTCAGGGGCGGCGGGCCTCCGCCATCCGCTGCTCGGCGATCCTGTCGGCCGCGGCGGCCGGAGGAATACCGTCCACCTTTGCGCGAGCGAATATGGCAAGAGTGGTGTCGAAGATCTTTGACGCCTTCGCCTTGCACCGGTCGAAGTCGAAGCCGTGCAGCTCGTCGGCGACCTGGATCACGCCGCCCGCGTTCACCACGTAGTCGGGCGCGTAGAGGATCCCGCGGTCGGCCAGGTCCTTCTCCACGCCGGGGTGCGCGAGCTGGTTGTTGGCCGCGCCGCAGACCACCTTCGCGGTGAGCACCGGCACGGATTCGTCGCTCAGGGCGCCGCCGAGCGCGCAGGGGGCGTACACGTCGAGGCCCTCGACCCGGATCAGCGCGTCGGTGTCGGCGACGGCCGTCACGGACGGGTGCTTGTGGATGACGCGGCGCACGGACTCCTCCCGTACATCCGTGATCACCACCTCGGCGCCGTCCTCGAGGAGGTGCTCCACGAGGTGGTGGCCGACCTTGCCGACGCCCGCGACGCCGACCTTGCGGCCGCGCAGCGACGGGTCGCCCCACAGGTGGTCGGCCGATGCGCGCATGCCCTGGAAGACACCGAAGGCGGTGAGCACGGAGGAGTCGCCGGCGCCGCCGTTCTCCGGGGAGCGTCCCGTCGTCCAGCGGCACTCGCGTGCGACGACGTCCATGTCGGCGACGTACGTACCGACATCGCACGCGGTCACGTAGCGGCCGCCGAGCGAGGCCACGAAGCGGCCGTAGGCGAGCAGGAGCTCATCGCTCTTGATCTTCTCCGGGTCGCCGATGATCACGGCCTTGCCGCCGCCGTGGTCGAGTCCGGCCATGGCGTTCTTGTACGACATGCCGCGCGCGAGGTTCAGCGCGTCCGCGACGGCGGCTTCCTCGCTCGCGTACGGGTAGAAGCGGGTGCCGCCGAGGGCCGGGCCCAGGGCGGTGGAGTGGATGGCGATGACGGCCTTGAGGCCGCTGGCACGGTCCTGGCAGAGCACTACTTGCTCATGGCCCCCCTGGTCCGAGTGGAACAGGGTGTGCAGGACGCCGTTGTCTTCTTCGGTCACTGTGGTGACTCCCGGTCAAGTGGCGGCGGTTGGGCGGGCACCCGTGCGGGTGGCGGGGCCCGATGGGCATGAGACTAGAGCCTGTGAGAACCCGCTGACCGCGCAGTGCCGAGGATCACCCTCTCCTGTCGCGCCGGAAGCACGGCGGAGTTCGGCCATGGCACGATTTGCAGTGTTTTCCAGCCGGTACGCGGGGGAGGGAGCAGCCGTGCCCAAGGTCTCTTCGTTGATCGTCCCGTACGCGTCCTACTTGCGCGTCTATGAGCCTCTCGCAGCCTTCCCGGAGCCCGAGCGCGGCCATTGGGCGCGTTACGCGCGCCGCGCCGACCGCCCCTCGTACCAGGACGAACTCCGGCGCTCCCTGGCCGATTTGCTGCCCACGCCGCCGGTCCCCGTGCCGGTGCACGAGAGCAGCGACGCGTTCGTGGTGGAGGCCGACGGGGTGGTGTGCGTCTGCCCCTGGCGCACCCGGCTGCGCGGCTGGCAGGCCCTGGGGGATCTGGCCGGGCAACTGCCGCCGCCGGTCCTGGACGCGGTCCTGCCGCCGGTGGTGCGCCGCCAGACGGCCGCGGACTACGAACAATGGCTTGCCCGCAACCCCGACGCGCGCCCCTGGATCCGTACGTCCACGTGGCAGGTGCCGCTGAACTGGTTCGTACTCGTCTCGGACGAGGAACGTCAGTTCGAGAAGGGCTACGAGGGATACGAGGAGGGGCGCGAGGAGGGCGAGGCGGCGGCCTGTGCGCCCGTCCTGCGTTACCGGACGCCGATGGTGCAGGCGCGGCGCCGGGTGGCCCGCGGCCTGCGGACGCTGCGGGACACGATCGAGGAGGGGCCGCTCGTCGACGGGCTCATGGACGTGGGCCGCTGGCTCGAGGAGTTCCATCCGCGCTCCCTGGTCGAGCTCGACTACGGCGGGCTCGTGCACGCCCTCTCCGAGGACCAGCTCGACGAGGACCACTCGGCGGCGGATGTGGCGGAGGGGATCGAGGCGCTGCGGAGCGGCGACGGCGAGGGGGCCGGCGAGGCGTATGCGAGGCTCATGGAGCGATGGAGGGCGGTCCGGGACCGCCAGTTCTCGAACTGACGTCAACTGACGTCAGCGCGGCGTTCCCAGGTCATCCCTACGGGGCGTTCCTACGCGGCGCCTACACGGGACGTAGGTCCTGATCCGGGCTTTTGTCTCAAGCGTGACGGACCGCACTTACTGCCCCCTTGCGCCCATCACCCCCCCTCGTGCCAAAATAGGACAAGGAGTCCGGGGAGGGCTCCTTCCGTCCATGTAAGGGCGGATTACTCGGTATTGCACGCTATGGGAAGTCTGTTGTCTCCTGATCGCTCTGTGACTGATCGTCACTGTGGCGTGACTGTCCGCTATGGCATGGTCCATCGGCTTCCGTCGCTGATAGACACCTGGGAGGGCAATTCCATCGGTTTGGCCGACGTGGCTGGACGGATGGTGTAGTTGTAGTGCCGAAGACAAGCCGTTCGTCCTATAACCGACTCGACCCGCGTCCGCCATTTCGGGCAACGCGGGTCAAGGTGCAGAATTTAGAGGAATGAACCGAGAAGGTTCGGTTCTCCGAGGAGGCCGCTCATGACCGCTCGCACCCCTGATGCCGAGCCGCTGCTGACCCCGGCTGAGGTTGCCACGATGTTCCGCGTCGACCCCAAGACGGTGACGCGTTGGGCCAAGGCTGGCAAGCTCACGTCGATTCGCACGCTCGGCGGCCATCGCCGTTACCGCGAGGCCGAGGTTCGCGCGCTGCTCGCGGGTATCCCGCAGCAGCGCAGCGAGGCCTGATTTGCCGCATAACCGCAGTACCCGGACGAAGAGTACGACCGCTGCTGGGTCCCCCAATCCAGCCGCAACGTCCGACTTTTAGCTACACGCGACGCGGGTCCCGCCCCAACGGGCCCCACGCCTGAGCCTCATGGGTGAGTCGTCAAAGATCGCGCTGGACTCCGCCGGGTCCAGCGCGATCTTTTTTGTGCGCCCGAGAGGTCCTGGTGAGCACCGCCGTGAGCGGGCTTGTTGGTCTCTGAGGGGTGCTGGGGCCGCGCTGTGGGGAGGCTGTGGCGCCGCACTTCCGCCGGCCTTGTGGCGCCCGGGTGGACGCTGTTCGCGGTGGCTGCGGGGCGGTGCAATTGCACATATTAAATTGACTGGTTGTAAGACGGGTGTAAGTTCGAGGGTTTCCAAAACAAGTTCGGTGACACCCGTCACATGCCGGGAACCTTGTTGCCTGCGATACCTCTGAGCTAGAGGAGATCCCGGCCCGCGCAGGGGAGTTGGCTCCGCGCGCCCGAGGTCCTCCCCCTCACCTTCCCACCACCGGGGTGGGTCGCGGGTCGGCTTTGGTCACGCGTTGGGGGGACTTTCGTCCTCGCCCGGCTCCAGGACGCCCTCGCAGTCGCCTTGAGCGGCCGAAGGGGCCTCCAGGGCGAGGCGTTCGAGCCGGTGGCAGATCGGGCAGTGCCGGGTCGCGTGGCGATAGCTCATCGCAGCGGACAGGTGGGCGCGCAACAGAGCGCGTGTCTCGTGCCGTGCGGACGCCGCCGAAGCCGTCATGCGACACCTCCAGATGGGGACCGGTCCCGCCCCGCTCCCTGATGTCTAGGTACCGGCGGAATGTGACGCAGTCAAGGTGCGGGCACGGGAACGGGCCGCGTGCAGCGGGCATGCAAGAGGGGCCGCACTCGATGAGTGCGGCCCCTCTATTACTGCGGTCCTGACGGGATTTGCTGTCTCTGATTGCGGCTGCGCCGCGGGCGCGGCCTCCGCCTCGACAGGGTGGCGTGCGAGGCGGGGCGTGATGGCGCACGCGAAGAGGGCCCGCATCCTTGTCGGATGCGGGCCCTCTTCTTACTGCGGTCCTGACGGGATTTGAACCCGCGGCCTCCACCTTGACAGGGTGGCGAGCACTCCAAACTGCTCCACAGGACCTTGCTTTGCGGCGCTGATTGCTGCGTTGCGCTGCGAGACAGGACTCTACAGCAGCGCAGGCCCGGCGGTCGAACTCACCCAGGGTGCCGGGGTGATCACGGTGCGGCCGCGTCGATCGCCTTCACGATCCGCTTGTCCGAGACGGGGTACGCGGTGCCGAGCGCGTGGGCGAAGTAGCTGACGCGGAGCTCCTCCAGCATCCAGCGGATGTCCAGGACCTCCCGG
Organism: Streptomyces sp. NPDC055239; assembly: GCF_053606205.1. Taxonomy (NCBI): domain Bacteria; kingdom Bacillati; phylum Actinomycetota; class Actinomycetes; order Kitasatosporales; family Streptomycetaceae; genus Streptomyces; species Streptomyces sp. NPDC055239. The sequence goes on from NZ_JBSGRD010000014.1 coordinate 250,983, forward strand.
GGGACAGGACGGCCCTGCGGGAGCTGTTCCAGGAGCCAGGCGTACTCGTCCTGCATCTCGTGGACCTTGTCCATGCGCGAGGTGTCCCGCTGGACGTTCGTCGGCATCTGCTGGAGGCGCCGGTCGGCGGCCACCATGTAGCGCATCAGGTCCGCCAGGCGGCGGATCCCCGTGGCCGTGACGAAGCCGGGGCCGACGAGGGCGTCCAACTGCGCCCGTACGTCCGTGAGGTTGGCCAGGAGCGTCGGGCTCCTCGTCGACTTCAGGCGGCGCTCGCAGGCCTGCCAGGCGGCGAGGACCTGCTGGACCTGGCTCACCGTGCGGACCGTGGTGTCGACGATCTCCGCGCGCACCTTCTCGTACAGCTTGCGGTACGACTCCTCGTCCCAGGCGGGACCGCCGAAGTCGCCGATGAGCTTGTCCGCCGCCGCCATGGCGCAGTCGGCGAAGAGCGCCTGGATGGAGCCGTGCGGGTTCGCGGACAGGGCGATCTTCTGGGCGTTGGTCAGCTTGTCCGATGCGAACTTGGCCGGATTCACGGGGATGTTGCGCAGGATGAGGCGCCGCGTGCCCTTCCACATCGCCTGCTGCTGCTCGGCCTCCGTGTCGAAGAGGCGTACGGAGACGGTGTTCGCCGCGGAGCCGTCGTCCACGAGGGCGGGGTACGCCTTCACCGGCTGGCCCGCGCGACGCGTCTCGAAGACGCGGCTGAGGGAGCCGATGGACCAGTCCGTGAGCCCGGAGCGCTCGATCGCTGAGCCGCCCGTCTTCTCCGCCGTCGCGGCAGCCGCCTGGGAGAGCGCCTTGCGGGCCTTCGGGCGGAGCTGGAGCTTGAGCGCCTCGAGGTCCTTGTCCTCGGAGAGGTTCTTGCGCCGCTCGTCGGTGATCCGGAACGTGATCTTCAGGTGGTCCGGTACGTGGGTGAGGTCGAAGTCGTCCGGCGAGACGGGTACGCCGACCATTCGCTGGAGCTCACGCGCAAGCGTCACGTGCAGCGGCTCTTGGAGAGGCACCGCGCGCTCCAGGAACGCCTTCGCGTAGTTGGGCGCGGGGACGTAGTGGCGGCGGATCGGCTTGGGCAGGGAGCGGATCAGCTCGATCACGACCTCCTCGCGCAGCCCCGGGATCTGCCAGTCGAAGCCGTCCGGCGTGACCTGGTTCAGGACCTGGAGCGGGATGTGGACGGTGACGCCGTCCGCGTCCGCGCCCGGCTCGAACTGGTACGTCACCTTGAACTTGAGCGGCCCCTGCCGCCACGTATCGGGATAGTCGTCCTTCGACACGTCGCCCGCGCGCTCGTTGATGAGCATGGAGCGCTCGAAGTCGAGCAGCTCGGGCTCATCGCGCTGCTTCTTCTTCCACCAGGAGTCGAAGTGCGCGCCGGAGACGACGTCGGCGGGCACCCGCTGGTCGTAGAAGTCGAAGAGCGTCTCGTCGTCGACGAGGATGTCGCGGCGCCGCGCGCGGTGTTCGAGCTCCTCCACCTCGGTCAGGAGGCGGCGGTTGGCGGCGAAGAACTTGTGGTGCGTGCGCCAGTCGCCCTCGACGAGCGCGTTGCGGATGAACAGGTCGCGGGAGACCTCGGGGTCGATGCGGCCGTAGTTCACCTTGCGGTCGGTGACGAGCGGGACGCCGTACAGCGTCACCTTCTCGACCGCCATCACCGCGGCCTGGTCCTTCTCCCAGTGGGGCTCGCTGTACGTGCGCTTCAGGAGGTGCTGGGCGAGCGGTTCGACCCACTCGGGCTCGATCCGCGCGTTGACGCGGGCCCACAGCCGGGACGTCTCCACAAGCTCGGCGGACATGATGAAGCGCGGGGGCTTCTTGAAGAGGGCCGAGCCGGGGAAGACCGCGAACTTGGCGTTACGGGCGCCCAGGTACTCGCCCCGCCCGCCGCGCTGCTTGGGATCGCTGTCCTTCGACTCCTTCACGTCCTTCATCCCGATGTGGGAGAGCAGGCCGGACAGGAGCGAGATGTGGACGTGCTGCTCGGGGGCGTCGTCCTCGTTGAGGTTGATGCCCATCTGCTTGGCGACCGTACGCAGTTGCGTGTAGATGTCCTGCCACTCGCGGATCCGCAGGAAGTTGAGGTACTCCGACTTGCACATCCGGCGGAACGAGGACGAGCCGCGCTCCTTCTGCTGCTCGCGGATGTACCGCCACATGTTGAGGAAGGCGAGGAAGTCGGAGGTCTCGTCCTTGAAGCGCGCGTGCTGCTGGTCGGCCTGCGTCTGCTTCTCGGCGGGGCGCTCGCGCGGGTCCTGGATGGAGAGCGCGGCGGCGATCACCATGACCTCGCGCACGCAGCCGTTCTTGTCGGCCTCGAGGACCATGCGGGCGAGCCGCGGGTCCACCGGCAGCTGGGCCAGCTTGCGGCCCTCCGGGGTGAGGCGCTTCTTCGGGTCCTTCTGCGTGGGGTCGAGAGCGCCCAGTTCCTGGAGGAGTTGGACGCCGTCGCGGATGTTGCGGTGGTCCGGCGGGTCGATGAAGGGGAACTTCTCGATGTCGCCGAGCCCGGCCGCCGTCATCTGGAGGATGACCGAAGCGAGGTTGGTGCGCAGGATCTCCGCGTCCGTGAACTCGGGGCGTGCGACGAAGTCGTCCTCCGAGTAGAGGCGGATGCAGATGCCGTCGGACGTACGGCCGCAGCGGCCCTTGCGCTGGTTGGCGCTGGCCTGGCTGATCGCCTCGATGGGCAGCCGCTGCACCTTCGTACGGTGGCTGTAGCGGGAGATGCGGGCCGTGCCCGGGTCGATGACGTACTTGATGCCCGGGACGGTCAGGGAGGTCTCGGCGACGTTCGTGGCGAGGACGACGCGTCTTCCGGTGTGCTGCTGGAAGACACGGTTCTGCTCGGCGTGCGAGAGCCGGGCGTAGAGGGGGAGGACTTCCGTGAACTTGTAGTTCTTCTTGTTCAGCGCGTCCGCCGTGTCCCGGATCTCGCGCTCTCCGGAGAGGAAGACGAGGATGTCGCCCTTGCCCTCGCCCTGGAGCTCCTCGACGGCCTCCGTGATCGCGGTGATCTGGTCGCGGTCCGTGTCTTCGGAGTCCTCTTCGAGGAGCGGGCGATAACGCACCTCGACGGGATACGTACGGCCGCTGACCTCGACGACCGGGGCGTCCCCGAAGTGTCTGGAGAACCGCTGCGGGTCGATGGTCGCCGAGGTGATGACGACCTTCAGGTCCGGGCGCTTGGGAAGCAGCTGGGCCAGATACCCGAGCAGGAAGTCGATGTTCAGCGACCGCTCGTGGGCCTCGTCGATGATGATCGTGTCGTACGCGCGCAGCTCGCGGTCCGTCTGGATCTCGGCCAGCAGGATGCCGTCCGTCATCAGCTTCACGTACGTGTCGCCGCCCACCTGGTCGGTGAAGCGGACCTTCCAGCCGACGGCCTCGCCGAGCGGGGTGTTCAGCTCGTCGGCCACGCGCTCGGCCACCGTGCGGGCCGCGATACGGCGGGGCTGGGTGTGCCCGATCATGCCCCGCAGACCGCGGCCGAGCTCCATACAGATCTTGGGGATCTGCGTCGTCTTGCCGGAGCCCGTCTCGCCCGCGACGATCACGACCTGGTGGTCGCGGATCGCCTCGGCGATGTCGTCCTTCTTCTGGCTGACCGGGAGCTGTTCGGGATACGTGATCTTGGGCAGACGGCTGCCCCGCTCGGCCATCCGTGCCGCCGCCTTGTCCACGTCCGCCGCGATTTCGGCGAGGACGGTGGCGCGGGCATCGGGCTTGCGGATGCGGCGCGCACCCTCGAGCCGGCGGCCGATCCGGTGCTCGTCGCGCAGCGACAGCTCGGACAGACGGGGGGCGAGGGCGTCGAGGGTGAGGGCAGGCTGCGTAGACATACGGCGTCCAGGATCTCACCCGCCGCTCGGAGGTGGCGAACCGATTTATCCGGCGGGGCGCCCAGGGACGTACGATTCCGGGCATGTTGTCGCGTGCGCGTCTGTCGTGGTGCCCCTTGCTCGGGGTGCTGCTCGTCGTGCTCGGGGCGTTCTGTGCGCCCGCCGCCGTCGCGTCCACCGCTTCGGCGCAGCAGCCGCGAGCTGCGGCGACGTCGTTCGTTCACGAGGCCGACAGCGTGCCCGGCTGCGGCAAGGGCGGGCAGCAGGACGACGGGGGCCGTCCGGTGGCGCCGCCGCGCCCCAGTGCGGCACATGAACTGCTCCCCGCTCTGTACGAGGCGCACGCGGCCACCGGCACCTGGGGCGCCGACCAGGCCGTGCTCGCCGTCACGCAGGGCCGCGCACCGCCCGCGCTCGCGCCGCCATCGCCGATAGAACTCTCCGTTCTGCGCGTCTAGGAGACCCCTGTCTCAGCCAGGGGTCCTTTGATCGACGTACGTAACAGGAGAAGCGCACAGCCATGTCCAAGAAGCCCAGCAAGCCCAGCAAGCCCAGTAAGTCCAGCAAGAAGAACGTCGCTATCGGGGCCGGGGTAGCCGTCGTCGCCCTGCTGCTCGGCGCCGCTTCCTACAGCGCCACCAAGCCCGACGAGCCCTCCTCGGTCACCGCCAAGGAGGAGCCCGCCGACTCCCCCGCCGATGTATCCGCCGATCCGCAGGCCGGGGTCTACCCGGAGCTGGCCAAGCTCGCCAGGCGCGACGCCGAGGACCCGCTCGCGCAGGGCCGCAAGGACGCACCGGTCGTGCTCATCGAGTACGCCGACTTCAAGTGCGGCTACTGCGGCAAGTTCGCCCGCGACACCGAGCCCGACCTGGTGAAGAAGTACGTCGACGAGGGCACCCTGCGCATCGAGTGGCGCAACTTCCCGATCTTCGGCGCCGACTCCGAGTCGGCCGCGCGGGGCGCGTGGGCCGCCGGTCAGCAGGGGCGCTTCTGGCAGTTCCACGAGGCGGCGTACGCGGAGGGATCCAAGGAGAAGGGGTTCGGGGGCGACCGGCTCGAGGCGCTCGCGAAGGAGGCCGGGGTCAAGGACATCGGCCGCTTCTCGGACGACGCGGGAAGCGCGGGCGCCAAGGCCGCGGTGAAGAAGGACCAGGAGGAGGCGTACGGCCTGGGGGCCACGTCGACCCCGTCCTTCCTGGTCAACGGGCGGCCCATCTCCGGTGCGCAGCCGGACGAGGTCTTCGACCAGGCGATCGAGCAGGCGGCGAAGACGGCGAAGCCGTCCGGGGCGGGGGAGAAGTGACCGCCGATGTGGGGTACTTCGCGGCGTTCCTGGGTGGTCTTCTCGCCCTGGTGAGCCCGTGCAGCGCGCTGCTCCTTCCCGCCTTCTTCGCGTACTCGATCGACTCGACCTCGCGGCTGCTCGCCCGGACCGGCATCTTCTACGCCGGTCTCGCGACGACCCTCGTACCGCTCGGCGCGGCGGGTTCGGTCGCCGGGCGGTTCTTCTTCGGGCACCGGGACCAACTGGTCCTTGTCGCCGGATGGCTGATCATCGCGCTCGGGGTGCTGCAGGTCGTGGGCATGGGATTCGCCTCGAAGAAGATGGCCGAGCTCTCGGGGCGCATCCGGCCGACGACCGCGGTCTCCGTGTACGCGCTGGGGGCGGTGTACGGGCTCGCGGGGTTCTGCGCGGGGCCGATCCTCGGGAGCGTGCTCACCGTGGCGGCGGTGAGCGGCAGCCCTGTCTACGGGGGGCTGCTGCTCGCCGTCTACGCGCTGGGGATGGCGGTGCCGCTGTTCGTGCTCGCGCTGCTCTGGGAGCGCTTCGATCTCGGGCGGCGGCGGTGGCTGCGGGGGCGTTCCTTCCGCATCGGCCGCTTCGAACTGCACACGACCTCGCTCCTGTCGGGCCTCTTCTTCGTGGCCCTCGGTGCGCTCTTCCTCGCGTACGACGGGACCACCGCGCTGCCGGGGCTGCTCGATGTCGATGACTCGTTCGCCGTGGAGCGGTGGGCGGGGGGCGTGGGCCGGGCCGTGCCGGACTCGGTGCTGCTTGTGGGAGTGGTGGCGCTGGTGGGTGTGGGGCTTGCGGTGCGGGGGTGGCGGCGGAGGGGGCGTAGCTCTGTGGAGGCTGAGCAGGGGTGAGCAGGGGTGAGCAGGGGTGAGTAGGAGTGAGCGAGGGTGAGCGAGGGTGAGTCCGCTTTGGGTGGTTTAGCGTACTTATATGTCTCACCCTCAGCGTGACCCTGACCGGTCCGAGCGTGAAGAGCACCCGCACGGCGCCCACGGGCGGGCTCCCACCCGGGGTGAGCGGTGGGAGGCGTTCAAGCAGTCGCCGTTCCTGCCGGCGATCGTGCTGGTGTTCATCCTGGCCGCGGCGGCGGGGCTCTTCGCGGGTTCGTACACGTACTCCATGGCGGACCCGACCCCGCACCGCATTCCCACGGCGGTGGTGGGGGCGCAGGACGCGACGCGGGGGAAGGCGTTTCTCGGCGGCATGGAGAAGGCGCTGAACGCTTCCCTGGAGATCCATGAGTACGACAGCGTCGCCGCGGCGCGTGACGCGGTGGAGGAGCAGAAGGTCTTCGCGATCCTCGCGGTGTCCCCGGGCGGCGGGGAGTCCGGCAGCAAGGTGACCTTCGACGTCTCGGGGGCCTCCGGGGCGTCGGTCGCCCAGGTGCTCGCGGAGACCGCGCCGAAGGTGGGCGAGCAGGTCGGGGTGCCGGTGACGGTGAAGGACATCAAGCCGCTCCAGGAGGGTGACCCGCGGGGGCTCGCGATCTTCTACATCTCGCTGGCTGCGGTGATCATCGGCTTCGTCGGGGCGATCCAGCTGAGCGTGCACGCGCGGGGTCTGAACCCGGCGGAGCGGATCGGCTTCACGATGCTCTACGCGCTGCTCGGCGGGTTCGTGATCGCGGCGGTGGTGGACTGGTGGCTGGGGGCGGTGGATCTGCCGTTCGTCGAGTCGTGGCTGATCCTGGCGCTGACGATGTTCACGTCGGGGATGGTGTTCTCGATGTTCAACACGTTGTTCGGGCGCTGGGCGATGATTCCCACGTGGGGCCTGATGGTGCTGCTCGGCAACCCGTCGTCGGGCGGGGCGGTCTCGTGGCCGCTGCTTCCTTCGGTACTCGGCCACATCGGCCGCTGGTTGCCACCCGGGGCATCGGTGAACGCGCAGCACACGGCGGTGTACTTCGGCGGCCACCAGCACGCGTTTCCGTTCCTGGTGCTCGCGGGGTGGGCGGTGCTTGCGAGCGCGGTGTTCTGGGTGTGGCGCCATCGGCATCCTGGGGGCAGGGAGAAGGCGGGGGCGCATGCGGTGGTTCCGGCGGCGGGGTGAGCGGCGGGGCGGTTCCGGTCCGTGTGTGGGGGCGGGGCCGCGCCGGTATGTCCGTCCTCGCCATCCGCTGGTGGGCGTGTGTCTGCTTCGGCGGGGGAGTGCTGCTTACCGTGCTCCGGGCGGAAATACCGACACGTCCCCTCGCGTCTCGATGCCGACTGCGGGTGCGTGGGGGCCGGTCCTCATGGCTGGGGTGCGTCGCGCTGCTGCGCCGACCACTGCCCCACCCTCGCGGTGCGTGCAGGTCGCCCGCCCGCCCCGCCTCATCCGACCGATCCCACCCTCCCCGGTGCATGCAGACCACCCACCCCCACCTCACTCGCACCCACCCCACCCTTTGGCATCGCGGGGCAATCGGATGGGTGGGCGGGAAAAGCCTGTTCGTTCGGGAGTGGATGCGGGGCGATCGGGCGGGTGGGTGGGAGAGGTCCGTTCGTGCAGGGGTGATGCGGGGTGGATTGATGGCGCCCCCGCCCCGGGGTACGGCGAAGGCCCCGTCCAGTAACTGGACGGGGCCTTCGAAGAGGTGGCTGGGGCCGGGATCGAACCGGCGACCTATCGCTTTTCAGGCGATCGCTCGTACCAACTGAGCTACCCAGCCACGCGATTCAAGGAATCGCAAGCGGTCCTGACGGGATTTGAACCCGCGGCCTCCACCTTGACAGGGTGGCGAGCACTCCAAACTGCTCCACAGGACCAAGCATTGTGCGAGCACTAGTCTCGCACAAGGTGTTGCGTGCCCCCAACGGGATTCGAACCCGTGCTACCGCCTTGAAAGGGCGGCGTCCTGGGCCACTAGACGATGAGGGCTAAGGGCCCACCTGGGCGCTTTGCAGCGCGTCGGGGACGTGAGAAGCATATGGGATGCGGGGAGCTATCGCCAAAACGGTTATCGGGGGGCCGGGGTACCGCCCCCGGGCGACCGGCTCGGAGGGGACGGAGACGGAGTCGCCCCGGGCTGGTTCTCCTTGGGCAGATGGCGGCTGACCTCCGCCTTCGTCAGGCCGAGGCCGCCCAGTTTGATCTCGTCCCACGCCTGGAGGCGCCGGGTGTCCCGGTCCAGGTAGAGGACGGACGCCTCGACCGGGTCGGGGTACTTGCCCTCCACGGCCCGCAACCCGCTCCCGCCCGTCGACCCCTCGATGCGCAGCCGCGTACCCCGCTTCAAGACCTCCATCTCCTGGTGGTGCACATGCCCCGCGAGGACCAGCGGCACCTCGCCGTCCGTCTCCCGCGCCGCGTCAGGGTTGTGCGCGACGGCGACGTCGACGGGCGTACCGGCCGCCTGCTGGTCGCGCAGGGCGGAGGCGAGGCGGATGCCCGCCATCTTCTCGACGGGCTCGCCCTCCGCCCGCACCGAGCGGTCCGGCGTGTACTGCGGATCGCCCGTCCCCGCGAACCGCAGCCCCGCGACCGACACCGCACTGCCCTCGTCCAGGACGTGGACGTTCTTCATCCGTTGCAGATAGCGCTGGGTGGTGGCCGAGTCGTGGTTGCCCCGGACCCAGATGTACGGGGCGCCCAGGTCCTCGATCGGGTCGAGGAACGCGTTCTCGGCCGCGCTGCCGTGGTCCATCGTGTCGCCGGAATCGACGATGGCGTTGATGTCGTACTGATCGACGAGCGAGGCGATGATCTTCCAGCTCGCCGGATTGAGGTGGATGTCCGAGACGTGCAGGACGCGGATCGTGGACGGGTCCGGCTGGTACGCGGGAAGCGTCGACGTCGCGTCGTACAGCTTCGTCACATTGGTGACCAGGCGCGCCAGTTCCTGCTGGTAGATGTCGAATTCGCTGACGATGTTGCGGGCGTTGCCGACCACCGACGGGGCGCTGCTGAGCAGGCCGGAGAATTTTGGTTCCAGGACCGACTTCGGGTTCCACGTCGCGTACGCCGCCGCGCCCGACGCGGCGAGGAGGGCCAAGGCGAGGCCGCCTGCCGCCAGGGCCCTGCGCGGGCGGCGGTAGACCGCGAGGCCAAGGCCCGTGGCGCCCGCGACGACGGCCGCGCAGGAGCGTACGGCCAGGTCGAGCGTGCCGTGTTCGACGTCCTTGGTCACCTCGTCCTGGAGGCCGGAGAGCCGCTCGGGGTGGTCGACCAGGGCCTGGGAGCGGACCGGGTCCAGGCGGTTCACGTCCACGTCGAGGCGGATGGGTGCGATGTGCGAGCGCAGTTCGAGGTCGCCGAGCGGCGAGACGTTGATCTTCGTGCCGCCGGTGAGCGAGGGGCGCAGCGTCATCCGCGTGTCCATCGGGCCGACCGGCGCGTGCACGCTGCCCACGATCAGCAGGCCGAGCCAGGCGCCGAACAGGACGACCGCGACCAGGCCCGCGGCGCGGCCGTACGGATGGGGAGGGCTGACGAGCTCGCCGACCGGGCGAGGGTGGCGGGACCGGTAGTGGCGTACGAGGGCGGCGAGCGCACGGAAGTCGCGGGCCATTGGTCCGGTATGCCCAGGGGGAGAGGCGGCTATGCGGGGCGGTGGCTGACAATGGGGGTGTGCTGGAGATGACGCGGGAAGAGTTCGAGGAACTGGTCGCCGAGGCGCTCGACCGGATTCCTCCCGAGTTGACGCGGTTGATGGACAACGTGGCGGTGTTCGTGGAGGACGAACCACCCGCCGAGGATCCCGAGCTGCTCGGGCTCTATGAAGGGACTCCGCTGACGGACCGGGGCGAGTGGTACGCGGGCGTGCTGCCCGACCGGATCACGATCTACCGGGGGCCGACGCTGCGCATGTGCGCGTCGCGCGAGGAGGTCGTCGCGGAGACCGAGATCACGGTGGTGCACGAAGTCGCACATCACTTCGGGATCGACGACGAGCGCCTGCACGCCCTGGGATACGGCTGACGGTCGGGCGTCGCGGTGCGTGTCCTCTTGCACGGCAAGGGAGTTGGGTAGTACGTCCCCGCTTCTCAGCGCCTCGGAGGTGCTCGGCCGTGCGCCAGTTGTACGTTCCTGTCCGGTGGACCGCGGCGGCCGTGGCCGTCATGGCGACCGCGGGCTGCATGAGCATCGGTGACGACGGGGGCGGCGGGCCGGGCCCCGCGCACTCCCCCGGCGGGCGCAGCGCGGCGGCCGCCCCGGATGGAGGCGGTGGCACCGCGGGCGGCGAATCGGCCGCCGGCGGCGACGCCAACCGCGGTGACGCCAAGGGTGGCAAGCACGGCAAGACCAAGGGCAAGGGCAAGGGCAGAGGCAAGGACGGCGGCGGAGACAAGGAGGGGTCGGACAAGTCGGGCGGGTCCGGTTCCGATGCCGCGCAGGCCTCGGCGTCCGCGTCCGGGGGCGGCGACGACCCCGCCCCGCCGACGAAGGACGGGCGGCCCTCGCCCACGCGGACCAAGCCCGATCCGCCGCGCCCCACGCCGACGCCCGATCCTCCGAAGCCGACCCCGACCCCTGAGCCCACTCCGGAGCCCTCGTCGTCGGCGCACGAGGAGCCGAACCCGGGCGCGCAGCTGGGCGAGCGGTCGCACGAACTCAGGGCGCGGGAGCCTTCACCGCAGGCCGGGCCCGCTTAAGAAGCGCCTTGACCGGGAATACTCCCTTGTAGAGAACGATCGAGCCCCTGTCCGAAACCCGCTTCGTCGCAGGTGAGACGAGCTGCGGGGTGCGGAATCCAAGGTGCCCTGGAGGGTGTGGTTTGCCTTCCGGGGGGTTGGGTGCGTATGGTGGTAGATCGTTTGATCCCATTTGCCCGGCGCCGAAAAAGAAGAGCGCCGCGTGGCGCGTACTCTCCCTTGCCGTGGCTGACCGCATAGAGGCGGTCCATTGCGAAATCACGGAGTTGACGGGCGCGTGCCGAGACTCCGGAAGGTTTCGCATTTCGCATGTCCATTTCTCATTCTGACCACGCCGTCCTGCCCGAGAACGAGACGACCGTCGAAGCAGTCGAGGTCGTCGAAGCCGTCCAGGCCGCGGACGTCGTGGAAGCCGCCGAGCAGGTCGTAGTCGAGACCGAGGCTGCTGCAGAGGCCGTCAAGGCCGACAACAAGGCCGAAGACAAGGCTGACAAGGCCGAAGAGGCCGACGACAAGACCGACGACAAGGCCGAAGCGGCCGACGAAGACACCGAGACCGGTCCCACCTTCGGCGACCTCGGGCTGCCCGAGAGCATCGTCCGCAAGCTCGCCCAGAACGGCGTGACCGCCCCCTTCCCGATCCAGGCCGCGACCATCCCGGACGCCCTGGCCGGCAAGGACATCCTCGGCCGTGGCCGCACCGGCTCCGGCAAGACCCTCTCCTTCGGCCTCCCGATGCTGGCGACCCTGGCGTCCGAGGGCCGCACCGAGAAGAAGAAGCCCCGCGGCGTCATCCTGACCCCGACGCGTGAGCTCGCGATGCAGGTCGCGGACGCGCTCCAGCCGTACGGCGACGTGCTCGGCCTGAAGATGAAGGTCGTCTGCGGCGGTACGTCCATGGGCAACCAGATCTACGCCCTCGAGCGCGGCGTCGACATCCTCGTCGCCACCCCGGGCCGTCTGCGCGACATCATCAGCCGCGGTGCCTGCTCCCTCGAGAACACCCAGATCGCGGTGCTCGACGAGGCCGACCAGATGTCCGACCTGGGCTTCCTGCCCGAGGTCACCGAGCTGCTCGACCAGGTTCCGTCCGGCGGCCAGCGCATGCTGTTCTCGGCCACGATGGAGAACGAGATCTCCACGCTGGTCAAGCGCTACCTGACCAACCCGGTGACGCACGAGGTCGACAGCGCCCAGGGCAACGTCACGACCATGACGCACCACATCCTGATCGTGAAGCCCCGCGACAAGGCGCCCGTCACGGCCGCCATCGCCGCGCGCAAGGGCCGCACGATCATCTTCGTCCGCACCCAGCTGGGCGCCGACCGCATCGCCGAGCAGCTCTGCGAGTCCGGTGTGAAGGCCGACGCGCTGCACGGCGGCATGACGCAGGGTGCTCGTACGCGCGTTCTTGAGGACTTCAAGAAGGGCCACGTCAACGCGCTCGTCGCGACCGACGTCGCCGCCCGAGGCATCCACGTCGACGGCATCGACCTGGTCCTGAACGTGGACCCGGCCGGCGACCACAAGGACTACCTGCACCGTTCAGGGCGTACCGCTCGCGCGGGCCGCTCCGGCACGGTCGTCTCGCTGTCCCTGCCGCACCAGCGCCGTCAGATCTTCCGTCTGATGGAGGACGCGGGCGTCGACGCCTCGCGTCACATCATCAACGGCGGCGGCACCTTCGACCCGGAGGTCGCCGACATCACCGGCGCCCGTTCGATGACCGAGGTGCAGGCCGACTCCGCGGGCAACGCCGCGACCCAGGCCGAGCGTGAGGTCAAGGACCTCACCAAGGAGCTGGAGCGCGCGACCCGCCGCGCGACGGAGCTGCGCGAGGAGGCCTCGCGCCTCACCGCGCGTGCCGCCCGCGAGCGTGGCGACGACCCGGAGACCGCGGTCGCCGAGGCCACCGCCGCCGCCGAGGCCGTCGTCGAGGCCGCTGTCTCCGTCCCGGAGCAGCCCGTCGCCGCCCGCGAGGAGCGTCGTCCGCAGCGCGACGACCGTGGCAACTACGAGCGTGAGCGCCGTGACGACCGCGGTGGCCGTTCCTTCGAGCGTCGTGACGACAACCGTGGCGGTGGCTCCGGCTTCCGTGGCGGCGACCGTCGCGAGGGTGGTGGCGGCTTCAACCGCGACCGCGGCAACGACAGCCGTGGTGGTGGCCGTTCCTTCGAGCGTCGTGACGACAACCGTGGCGGTGGCTCCGGCTTCCGTGGCGGCGACCGCCGTGAGGGTGGTGGCGGCTTCAACCGCGACCGCCGTGACGACAACCGTGGCGGTGGCTCCGGCTTCCGTCGCGACGACCGTCCCTCGGGCGGCGGCTTCAACCGTGACCGTCGTGACGACAACCGTGGTGGCGGCTCGGGCTCCGGCTCCGGCTTCCGCCGTGACGACCGTCCCTCGGGCGGCTTCCGTGGCGGCGACCGCCGTGACGACAACCGTGGCTCGGGCTCCGGCTCCGGCTTCCGTCGCGACGACCGCCCCTCCGGCGGCCACCGCGGCAGCGACCGTCCGTTCAACCGTGACCGTCGCGACGACCGCCCCGCGGGCGGCGCCCGCTCCGGCGGCCACGACCGCCCGGCGTTCAACCGTGACCGCTCCGGCACCGGCACCGGCTCCTTCGGCCGCCGCGACGACAAGCCGCGCTGGAAGCGCAACAGCTGACGCTGACGCTTGAGCGAGTGAACTGAGGCAGCGGGCCCGTCCCTTCGGGGGCGGGCCCGCTGTCGTATGCCAAACGTGACGTGTGTCATGTCCCTGCCGTGGGCAACGCTCGTGCATGAACCCACCACCACCCGGCCCACCAACCGGCCCGCCACCTGCCTCATCGCCCGGCTCCGACGAGGAACGCCTCGCCCAGCTCGGCTACACCCAGGTCCTGGCCCGCCGCATGTCCGCGTTCTCCAACTACGCGGTCTCGTTCACGATCATTTCGGTCCTGTCCGGCTGCCTCACCATGTACCTGTTCGGCATGAACACCGGCGGTCCCGCCCTGATCACCTGGGGCTGGGTCGGGGTCGGCCTCATGACGCTGTTCGTCGGTCTCGCGATGGCGGAGATCTGTTCCGCCTACCCGACATCGGCCGGGCTCTACTTCTGGGCGCACCGCCTCGCGCCCACCCGCACGGCTGCCGCCTGGGCCTGGTTCACGGGCTGGTTCAACGTGCTCGGCCAGGTCGCCGTCACCGCGGGCATCGACTTCGGCGCGGCCTCGTTCCTGGGCGCGTACCTGAATCTGCAGTTCGACTTCCAGGTCACCGAGGGTCGTACGATCCTGCTCTTCGCCGCGATCCTCGTGCTCCACGGCCTGCTCAACACCTTCGGCGTGCGCATCGTCGGTCTTCTCAACAGCGTCAGCGTCTGGTGGCACGTCTTCGGGGTCGCCGTCATCGTCGGCGCGCTCGCCTTCTCGCCGGACTCGCACCAGTCGGCGTCCTTCGTCTTCACCGAGTTCGTGAACAACACCGGCTGGGGCAGCGGGCTGTACGTGGCCCTCATCGGGCTGCTGATGGCCCAGTACACCTTCACCGGCTACGACGCCTCCGCGCACATGACCGAGGAGACGCACGACGCGTCCACGGCCGGACCCAAGGGCATCGTCCGCTCCATCTGGACGTCCTGGATCGCCGGCTTCGTGCTGCTCCTGGGCTTCACCTTCGCCATCCAGTCGTACGACGGCGCCCGCGAGTCGGCGACGGGGGCGCCGCCCGCCCAGATCCTCCTGGACGCACTCGGCGCGACCACGGGCAAGCTGCTCCTGCTCGTCGTCATCGGCGCACAGCTGTTCTGCGGCATGGCGTCCGTCACCGCCAACTCCCGGATGATCTACGCCTTCTCGCGGGACGGAGCGCTGCCGTTCTCGCACATCTGGCACTCGGTCAACCCGCGTACGCGCACACCCGTCGCGGCGGTCTGGCTCGCGGCCATCGGCGCGCTCGTCCTCGGCCTGCCCTACTTGATCAACGTCACGGCGTACGCGGCAGTGACGTCCATCGCCGTCATCGGCCTCTACATCGCCTACGTCATCCCGACCCTGCTCCGGCTCCGCAAGGGCGAGGAATTCGAGCGCGGGCCCTGGCACTTGGGCCGCTGGTCACGTCCGATCGGCATCGTGGCGGTGGCCTGGGTCGGCGTGATCACGGTCCTCTTCATGCTGCCGCAGGTCTCGCCGGTCACCTGGGAGACCTTCAACTACGCCCCGATCGCGGTCCTGGCCGTCCTCGGCTTCGCCTGGACCTGGTGGCTCGCGTCGGCCAGGCACTGGTTCCTCAACCCGGACCACGCGCGCACGGCGGCCCGCGAGGCGGCCCGGCGAGGGGCCCCGGATCCGACCGATCCTTGACGGTCCCATTGCCGTCCGCGGCCCGTCGCGGAACCCGCGACGGGCCAAGGAGGCGATACCCGATCGGACGGCGCGGCCTGTCCGGCTATGCTCGGGGGGTGCGTCCGCACGGACCGTTAGCTCAATTGGCAGAGCAGTGGACTTTTAATCCATTGGTTGTGGGTTCGAGTCCCACACGGTCTACCGCATGCGGGGAGAGGGAAAACCCCTCTGACCTGCTAAGCAGCGCCCGAGTCGACTTTGGTCGGCTCGGGCGCTGCTCAGTTTCCGGGGTCAGGCGATGACGGGGACGGTCTCGGCGCTGTTGGTGGACCAGTTGGTGACGATGGGCTTCTCGACCTCGGCGGTCTCGGGGAGCTTGAGCTCGGCCGGGTTGGGGTCCGCGTCGGTGACGGAGACTATGACGCTCTCGAACTGGAAGCCGCCGTCACTGTTCGTCGTCTTGGGGCTGATGCCGGTGTAGGCGGTGGCGGACCCGCTGAGCTTGATGGGGTCTTCGCCGCCCTGCCCGACGGGGGAGGCGGCGCCGTCGGCGTCTGAGCCGAAGGACACGCTGGGGGTGTTGACGTTCAGGTAGCAGCTGATGCCGGACTTGGCCTTGGCGGCGACGAGGTAGTAGCCGCCGGCCTGGGATTCCTCGGTGAGCGTGAAGGTCAGGTCGTTGGTGCCGCAGGCCTGTCCGTAGCCGCTCTTCTTGTCGTCGCCGGTCCCGGAACCGGTCTTGTCCTTGGAGTCGCTGGAGCCGGACCCGGAGTCGGAGCTCGAGCCGCTGGACGCGCTGTCCTTGGAGGGGCTCTCGGTCTTGCCGCTGTCGGCGGTGGGGGCCGTGGAGGAGTCGGCGCTCGTGGTGTCCTCGGGGCCGCACGCGGTGGCGGTGGCTGCGAGGGCCGTCACCGCGACCGCGGCCAGGACGAGGCGGGTGGACCGGGCGGCACGACGCGAGCGCATGAGGATCTCCAGGGTCTTTCGGTGGTGGTGGTGTGTGTCTCCTGCTGGCACCTCCGACATTAGGGCTGCCTTGATCCTCAAGTGGTCCTGAGAATGTCCGCGTTCTGTCCCAGCAACGGTCTACGAATCAGGCCCAGTTCAGAAGCTTCTGACCTGGGCCTGTCGCGTACTTGGGGGCGGGTGGCGCTCAGTACGGCGGCGGCAGGGCACTCGCTGTGCGCTGACGTCACCAGAGACGTCACCAGAGACGCCACCCGAGACGTCCCCGGGCCGCCCCTCGCCCGAACGGCCCTGCCGCACCTGCGCCCCCGCGCCCCCCGGGTGACGCTTGGCCTGCCACGTGGCCGATCCGGAGGTACAGCATGGGTTCCCGAATGGGTTCCGTACGACGGGCTCTCGTGATGGCGCTCGTGCCGCTGCTGATCGGGGTCTCGGCGGCCTGCGGAGGGTCCGGGGGCGGCAGCGACGGGGCGACCGAGCGGGCGCGGCCCGCCGAGCAGGGTTTCGAGCACCCCGGCGTGCTCGTCAGCAAGGCGCAGCTGAAGCGCGTGCGCGCCCACGTCGAGGCGCGCGAGCAGCCCTGGCTGACGGCGTTCGAGCGGATGCGGGACAGTAAGTACGGCGCCGCCGACTACAAGGCCAAGCCGTACGCCGTCGTCGAGTGCCCGCCCGACACCCGCCCCGGACAGGGCTGCGTGGAGGAGCGCGAGGACGCCATCGCCGCGTACACCCAGGCCCTCCTCTGGAACATCACCGGCGAGCGCGCGCACGCGAAGAAGGCCGTGCAGATCATGGACGCCTGGTCGGAGGTGATCACCCGGCACACGGAGGCCAACGCGGGTCTCCAGACGGCCTGGGCCGCCTCGTCGTGGGCACGCGCCGCCGAAGCCGTGCGCTACACCTACGACGGCTGGAGCGACGGCGAACTCCTGCGCTTCGAGCGGATGTTGCGCAACGCCTATCTGCCCCAAGTGCGCGACGGCTCTGCCGATTTCAACGGCAACTGGGATCTCCTGATGGCCGACGCGACCATCAGCATGGCCGTATTCCTCGACGACCACGAGTCCTTCGAGAAGGCGGTGACGCACTTCAGGACCCGCGTGCCCGCCTACTTCTATATGAAGTCGGACGGCCCGCTGCCCGTCTCGCCCGCGGGCAGCGACATCAACACCCCGGAGAAGCTCCAGAAGTACTGGTTCGGGCAGAAGACCTTCGCCGACGGGCTCTCCCAGGAGACCTGCCGCAACTTCAAGCACGCCAGCTACTCGCTCGCGGCCACCGCGCACATCGCCGAGACCGCCTGGCATCAGGGCGTGGACCTGTACGGCGAGGTCAAGGAGCGGCTGCGGGCCGCGCTCGAGTTCCACTCCAAGTACCAGCTGGGCGCCAAAGCGCCTCAGTGGCTGTGCGGCGGCAAGGTGCAGCGCGACATGGGGCCCGACACCGAGGTCGGCCTCAACCACCTGCGGGATCGGCTGAACCTCGACCTGCCGGAGACGGAGAAGCTCACGCGGAAGGGGCGGCCGGAGGGGACGGACGATCTGTTCGTGGCCTGGGAGACGCTGACGCATGCCGAGAACGCGTGAGCGCGTCGCCCTCGTTCGCCGCGGGTTCCCGGCCGCTTTCCGGCGTCTTTCCGGCTGCTTCTCAGCCGGTTCGCTTTCACTCCCCCTGATGGCGTAGAGTTGCATTCAACGGCGCGGGGTGGAGCAGCTCGGTAGCTCGCTGGGCTCATAACCCAGAGGTCGCAGGTTCAAATCCTGTCCCCGCTACTAAAGACCGAAGGCCCGGATCCAGTAATGGATCCGGGCCTTCGGTGTTTTTTGCGTAAGCGTGCGTGCGGTGCGTAGTTTCATGGTCACTATGAGTCGTCTGCGAACCGTGCTTTCGGTGGTGCTGCTCGCCGCCTGTGCGCTGTTCGTCGGCGCGTGCCACGGCCACCACGGTCTCGCCCCCGCGGGAACCAGCGTGGTCGCTCCGGCCCACCACGTCTGTCCGGGAGCGGGTCACGCGGAGCACGCCGGTGCCGGGCGGCAGGCCGTGGGGGCGTCGGCGGAGCGGAAGCGGGGCGAGCGCGGGGGCGGCGGACGGGCGTCGGCGTGGCCGTTCGTGCGGTGGAGCGGGTGGGGGAGCGGCGGGGGAAGCGGGCGGGCGGGGTGCGCGCGGACGCGGGCCGGGCCGCCGCTCGCGGGGCAGCGGCTTCTCGTCGCCATCGGGGTGGACCGGAACTGACGGGTGCGGAGCGTGCGCGTCCCCCCGTCCCGAGTACCCGAGAGCCCGAAGGGCATCACGCACATGATCAGCAAGCTTCAGCCCGCGGCGGCCGCCGTGGGGAACACACCCGTGCTCTGGATCGACGAGCCGTCCCCCGACGGCGGGCGCGGCTACTGGGCCAAGCTGGAGGGCTTCAACTTCGGCGGGATCAAGGACCGCGCCGCCCTCCACATGGTCGAACGGGCACGGGCGCGCGGCGATCTGCGGCCCGGCGCGCCCATCGTCGAGTCGACGTCCGGCACGCTCGGGCTCGGCCTCGCGCTCGCCGGGGTGCGCTGGGGGCATCCCGTGCACGTCGTCACCGACCCGGGCCTCGAACCCATCGTGGAGCGGATGCTGGCCGCCCATGGGGCGCGGGTGCATGTCGTACGCGAACCCTGTGGCGAGGGCGGGTGGCAGCAGGCGCGGGTGGACCGGGTCGGCGAGCTGATGGCGGTCCTGGGGGAGGGGGCCGCGGAGAGGGACGGTGGGGCGTGGTGTCCGGATCAGTACAACAACCCGGACAATCCGGCGGCTTACGGCGGCCTCGCCGCTGAACTCGTCGAGCAGCTCGGCCAGTTCGACGTGCTCGTCTGCGCGGTCGGGACCGGCGGGCACTCGGGCGGGATCGCGCGGGCCCTGCGGGGCGGGGCCCTGCCGGGTCTCGATCTTGTGGGCGTGGACAGCGTCGCCTCCACGATCTTCGGGCTCGCTGCGGGGCCCCGGCTCATGCGGGGGCTCGGCTCGTCCATCCATCCGGGGAACGTCGACCACGACGCCTTCGACGAGGTCCACTGGGTCGGTCCTGCCGAAGCCGTGCACGCGGCCCGGCGGCTCGCGGCCCGGCAGTTCGCCACCGGGGGCTGGAGCGTGGGGGCGGTGGCGCTCGTGGCCGGCTGGCTGGCCCGGACCCGGCCGCGCGGGACACGGATCGCCGCGGTCTTCCCCGACGGGCCGCAGCGGTACTTCGACACGGTGTTCAGCGATGAGTTCTGCGCGGGGCACGGCCTGTTGGGGGGTGGTGCGGTGCCGTCCGCCCCGCAGGAGGTGGCGGGTCCTGGGGAGCAGGTGACCGGATGGTCGCGGTGGTGTCCGCGGCGGCGGTCCCGGTGCGCGCCGGTGAACGGGCCGGTGAGCGGGCCGGTGAGCGGGCCTGAAATCGGACCTGAAATCGGGCTCGAAATGGAGACGGGTGGCGTCCAGTGAGTGACGTCTGGCGCCGGGCGCGTGCGTTCGATCCGGCCGTACAGCTCCTCTTCGTCAACCAGTTCACCATCAACCTCGGCTTCTACATGCTGATGCCCTACCTGGCGGCGCATCTGTCGGGCGGCCTCGGGCTCGCCGCCTGGGCCGTCGGCCTGGTGCTCGGCGTACGCAACCTCTCCCAGCAGGGCATGTTCCTGGTCGGCGGCGCACTGGCCGACCGCTTCGGCTACAAGCCCCTGATCGTCGCGGGCTGCGCCCTGCGCACCATCGGCTTCGGCGCGCTCGCCTTCGCACAGACGCTGCCCGTCCTGATCGCCGCGTCGGTGGCGACCGGCCTCGCGGGGGCGCTTTTCAATCCGGCGGTACGGGCGTACGTCGCCGCCGATGCCGGGAACGAGGAGCGGCGCATCGAGGCGTTCGCCCTGTTCAACGTCTTCTACCAGGGCGGAATCCTGCTCGGCCCGCTCGTCGGGCTCGCGCTCACGGGGATCGACTTCCGGGTGACGTGCGCGGTCGCGGCGGCGCTGTTCGCCGTGCTGTCGGCGGTGCAGGTGCTGCGGCTTCCCGTACGGCACCGGGCTGCCGCCGAGGAGCAGCAGGGGCAGGAGAGAGGGCAGTGGCGGGTGGTGCTCGGCAACCGGTCCTTCTGGCTCTTCTCGCTCGCCATGACCGGGTCGTACGTCCTGTCCTTCCAGGTCTATCTCGCGCTTCCCCTGGAGGTGGAGCGCCTTGTGGGGGACGGCACCGGGGGGACCGTCGCGACGAGTGCGCTGTTCGTGGTCTCGGGGCTCGTCGCCCTAGTCGGACAGCTGCGGATCACGGACCTGTGCCGACGCACGTGGACGCGGGAGCAGTGTCTGGTCGCCGGGCTCGGGCTGCTCGGGGCGTCGTTCCTGCCGCCCGCGCTCGGCGGATCGGGGTACGTCGGGGTCGCGGGGCTCCTTGTGTGCGCGGCGGGGCTCGCGGGGGCGACGGCCGTGCTCTACCCGTTCGAGATGGAGACGGTCGTCGCGCTGTCCGGCGACCGGTGGGTGGCCACGCACTACGGCCTCTACAACACGGTGTGCGGCATCGGCATCACCGCGGGGAACCTCGCGACCGGCGCCCTCCTGGGCGCCACCCGGTCCGCGCCCGCCGTGCTGTGGCTCGGCCTCGCGGCCCTGGGCGCCATCTGCGCGCTCGCCCTGCGCGGCCTCTCCCGGACGGGGCGCCTCGCCCCGCAGCCGGTCGGTACGCCCTAGGGGCCTCTGGCCGGCGCTAACCCGGTCGGCCCACACCGGTCGCCCCGCGCCGTCGCTCCGGGAACCCTGGACGAGCGCGGTCATGGATCTGGTCCTGGCCGCGGGATTCGGCAGGAGAAGACCGGTGGGGCAGCGAGGAGGAAGCGGCGGCCAGGGGGAGGGGGTGACGGGCATGGGGCAGGGAGAGGGTGCGAGTGCGGGCGAGGGCGCGGGCAAGCGTGAGGGCGCCGGCAAGCGTGCGGGCGGCAAGTCCGCGAGCCGGGGTCCCGGCAGTCGAGGCCCTGGCAGCAGACGCCTTGGCAGTCGAGGTCCCGGCAAGCGGCCGCGCGGGGCTCACAGCAAGAGCCCCACTGTCAGGCACGAGCGGGCGTTCGTACGGGCGCTTCCGCTGCTGCTCATCGTCGTAGGCATCGTCTACGACATCTCGACCCCGCCCCAGTTCACCGCCGCGCCCCTCTTCGCGGCCGCCCCGCTCGTCGCCGCCCCCTTCTACTCGCTGCTCAGCACCACCCTCATCGGCGCCGGTACCTCCGTCGCCGTGCTCGGCCTGCACTTCAAGACCAACACCGGCACCGACGTCGACGCCATCACCGAGGTGTTCACCGTGGTGACCGTCGCCGTGCTCGCCGTCCTCATCAACCGCGTCGTGCGCCGCGGCGACGAACAGCTCGCCTCCGCCCGTTCCATCGCAGAGGCCGCCCAGCGCGCCGTACTGCCGCAGCCGGATCCCCGGATCGGCGGGCTCGACGTCGCGGCGCGGTACGAGGCAGCGGAGGCCGACGCGTTCATCGGGGGTGATCTGTACGCCGTTCAGGACACCCCGCACGGCGTACGCGTCATCGTCGGCGACGTACGAGGAAAGGGCATGGGAGCGGTGGCGGCCGTCGCCGTCGTCATCGGGGCGTTCCGGGAGGCCGCCGAGCAGGAGGCCACGCTGGAGGCGGTGGCGCAGCGCCTCGAGCGTGCCCTCGCGCGTGAGGGCACGCGGCGCGACGGGCTCGACGACTTCGAGGGGTTCACCACCGCCATCCTCGCGGAGATCCCGCACAGCGACGGTCTCGTACGCCTCATCAATCGTGGGCACCCGGGACCGCTGCTCCTGCGCGGCGACGGGCGGCTGTGCGTCCTGTCCGCGACCGAGCCCGCGCTGCCGCTCGGGATGGGCGAACTGGGTGCCTGGCCGGATCGCGCGGACGAGACGGAGTTCCCGCCGGGGGCGATGCTCCTGCTCCACACCGACGGGCTCTCCGAGGCGCGTGACAGCCGGGGCGAGTTCTACGATCCCGCCGCCCGGCTCGGCGGCCGGATCTTCCCGGGACCCAATGGTCCGGACGCGCTCCTCGCCACGCTCACCGAGGAAGTGCGGCGGCACACCGGGGGCGGCACGACCGACGACATGGCGCTGCTCGTGGTGCGGCGGCCGTTGGTGACGGGTGACGCCACGTCTCGTACGGAGATCGATGTCACGGGCCGTGACTGAAGGACACCACTCCGCATAACAACTGACGCACTGTCAAGGAGATGTGAAGCTCCGGTGTGTGAAGAAGTGGGGTCAACTCGACCCGTTCCAGCCCTCCGTGTCCCGGTAAGTACCGGCCAGATCCGTTAACGATCAACTGGAACAGCTTGGAATACGACCCTGCTGTCTATTAACGTTCGATAACGCAGCGCGGTCGTCCCAACCGACACTCGAGTCGGCTCCGCGCGCACGCGCCTAATCCCGCAAGGGAGCCGGGGAACCACCAATTGGGGTGAATCGGTCATCTGTGCATCCGTGCCAGATGCTCGTAGGAGACCTTCCTGCTCCGAACCCGTCAGCTAACCCGGTAGGCGAGAAGGAAGGAAAGGAGTGCGCCCCGGTGGCGTCCAACCGCCCTGCCCCCCAAGGCACTTATGTACCGAATGACGACGATTTCGGCGGGTACGACGACAATTCCTGGGAGGAATGGAATCCCACCGAGGAGTCCGTCCGCCCGGTCCGCGGCAGGCACCGCGTCCACAAGCGGGGCGGTGGCGGGCTCGCCCGCAGCTCCACGGTTCTCGGTGTAGGCGTCATCGCCGCCGTCGGCGCGGGCGGCATCGCCACCGCGCAGGGCGGCAAGCCCCCGGTCTCCATAGAGATGCCGGACCTCTCGGCCGTCACGGACTCGCTGCCGGAGGCCAAGTCGCTCCCGGGCGTGGGGTCTTTGATATCCGACGGCTCCGATTCCTCCGACTCCGCCGCCGCGGAGAGCGGCGTCGCGGTGGCCGCCGCGCCGCTGAGCGCCGCCGGTCTCAGCACCGCCGACGCCGAGCAGGGCAGCACGGACGCGGGCGAGGCGCTGCGGGCCCGCATCATGGAGCAGGCCGAGAACCAGCAGGACCAGGCGGACGCCGCGGTCCAGAAGGCGGCCGAAGAAGCCGCCGTCAAGCAGGCAGCCGCACAGGCCGCCGCCAAGCAGACCGCGGCCGAGAAGAAGATCGCCGCCGAGAAGGCCGCCGCGAAGAAGAAGGCCGAGGCGGAGGCCAAGAAGAAGGCAGAGGCGGAGCGCCTTGCCAAGCTCGCGAAGAGCTACACACTGCCCGTCGGCTCGTACACGCTCACCGGCACCTTCGGTCAGCCCGGCTCCATGTGGTCCTCCGGGTACCACACGGGCCTGGACTTCGCGGCTCCGACGGGTACGCCGATCAAGGCCATCCACTCCGGCACCATCAAGGAGGCCGGCTGGGCGGGGGCGTACGGCTACCGCACGGTCCTGGAGCTCGACGACGGCACCGAGCTGTGGTTCTGCCACCAGTCGTCGATGAGCGTCAGCGTCGGCCAGAAGGTCACCACCGGCGAGGTCATCGGCCGTGTCGGCGCGACCGGCAACGTGACGGGGGCCCACCTCCACCTGGAGGTCCACCCGGGCGGCGACTCGACCGGCGTCGACCCGGCGGCTTGGCTGCGCGGCAAGGGCCAGTCGCTCTGACCGCCGCTCTGCAGCAGCCTCTCTGAAGCAGCATCTGAACTCCGGCGGTCCTGGCGACAACCCCCCGACGTCAGGGCTGCCGGTTCGGCACGCCCACTTTCCGAGTTATGCGCATGAGTTGTGCGGAATGCTGCGGTCCGTATGGGCGTTGAGTTCCGTATGACTTCTCTCCGCAAGCTCGGCTCGTCCGACCTCGACGTCTTCCCGCTCGCCCTGGGCGGCAACGTCTTCGGCTGGACGGCCGACGAGGCGCAGTCCTTCTCCGTGCTCGACGCCTACACCGCCGCCGGCGGCAACTTCATCGACACCGCCGACGTCTACTCGGCCTGGGTGCCCGGCAACAAGGGCGGCGAGTCCGAGCACGTCATCGGCAACTGGCTCGCCGCGCGCGGCAACCGTTCCGACGTCGTCCTCGCCACGAAGGTCGGCGCCCACCCCGATTACAAGGGTCTCTCCGCCAACACCATCAAGTCCGGTGCCGAGGAGTCGCTGCGCCGCCTGCGCACGGACTACATCGACCTCTTCTACACGCACTACGACGACCCGACCGTCTCCGTCGAGGAGATCATCGGCGCGCTCGACGACCTGGTGACGTCCGGCAATGTCCGCGCCATCGCCGCGTCCAACGTGACCGCCGAGCGGCTCCAGGAGTTCCTCGACTTCTCCGACCGCGAGGGCCTCGCGCGCTACTCGGCGCTGCAGCCGCACTACAACCTCGTCTCGCGCGACACGTACGAGGGCTCGCTCGAGCAGGTCGCATCGCGCTCCGGCCTGGCCGCCGTCCCGTACTACGCGCTCGCCTCCGGCTTCCTGACCGGCAAGTACCGCCCGGGCACGCAGGTCGACAGCGCGCGGGCCGAGGGCGCGGGCAAGCACCTGGAGACCGAGCGTGGCCGACGGGTGCTCGCCGCGCTCGACGAGGTCGCGCAGGCCCGCGGCGCCGAGATCGCGACCGTGGCCCTGGCGTGGCTCGCGGCTCAGCCGACGGTGGCGGCGCCGATCGCGTCGGCCCGTACGGTCGAGCAGCTGCCCGCGCTGCTCGCGGTGGGGGAGCTCGAACTGACGGAGTCCGAGGTGGCGACGCTCACGGCGGCTTCCGCCTAGCCCCGGTAGGGGTTGTACGCGGGGTAGGGCATCGCGGGCCGGGCGGCGTACGGATATCCGTAGGGGTTCTGCTGCTGCGGATAGGGCTGTTGGTAGGGCTGCGGGTACCCGTACGGCGGCGGCATCGGTACGAGTACCGGTGCTGTCGCGCGCGCCGCGTAGGCGAGTGCGGGCCGTGCCGCCTCGCGGCGCTCCCACAGCGCGTGCAGCAGTTCCCGCTCCCGTACGACGAAGTCGGAGCCCGCGCGGCCCTTGCGCCCCCGGTGCCGCAGGAGCGCGAGGGAGGTCGCGTACGTCTCGTACTGGGCGACCGTGCGCGCCGCGGCCTTGCCCTGCGTGTACGAGGCGTAGTCGCGGGCGAGCGTGCGGGCGCGCATCGTGCCCAGGGCGTACGGCTCCGGCGCGGTGAGCCAGCCCGCGAGCGCGTACGCGGGCAGTTCCGCGCGCACGATGCGCAGGCCGCGCTGCCTGGTCCAGATCACCAGCCAGGTGAGCAGGCCGAACGACGGCAGCATGAAGAGCGCGTACACGGCGAAGAAGCCGTAGTCCCCGAAGCTCGCCGAGCCGTTCCACAGGGCGTGCAGGCTCATCGCCAGGAGCAGTCCGCCGACGGGGAGCAGGACGCGGCGCCAGTTCTGCCGGTCGGTGCTGAGCGCGGCGATGCCGAAGCCGATGCCGGTGAGCACGGTGAAGAGCGGGTGGGCGAAGGGCGACATGACGACGCGTACGAAGAAGGTCGCCGCCGTCACGGACGCGAGCCCGGTCCCGCCGTTGAGCTGGTCGGTGCCGAAGGCGCTGCCGAGATAGAGGATGTTCTCGGTGAACGCGAAGCCGGTGGCGGTCACTCCGGCGATCACCACGCCGTCGACGATGCCGGTGAAATCGCGTCTGCGGAAGAGGAAGACGAGCAGGACGGCCGCGGCTTTCGCGCTCTCCTCGACGATCGGCGCTATGACCGTCGCGCCGAGGTTGTCCGCGCCGGTGGGGTCGGCCGTGGCGGTGGCTATCCAGCGGGTGGCGAAGCTGTTGGCGACGATCGCTATGAGGGCCGCGGCGCAGGCGCCCCAGGCGAAGGCGAAGATCAGGTTCCGCCAGGGTCCCGGCTGGACCCGTTGCAGCCAGCGGAAGGCGGTCACCAGGAGCGGCACGGGCAGCGTCGCGAGGCCGAGCCCGACGAGGAAGCCCTGGGTGCCGGTCTGTTCCCGGACCAGGGCCAGGATCACGAGGCCGGACAGGGCGAGCAGTGTGACCAGGGCGGCCGCGCGTATCGCCCGCCGCTGCCACCAGCGCGCGTGCCGCAGCCCGGCGGGCCCCGTGGGGGGCATCGGGGGCTGCGGGTACGGAGAACTGGTGGCCACGCGTTGACCCTAACGAGGGACGGGGGTGGGCCGCGACGGTGTCTCAGGCCTCGTGGCCGATATCTCCGGTATCTCGGGCCTACTGGCCGGATGCACGGCGGAACAGCAGGTCGTGGACCACATGTCCCTTGTCCAGGCCCTGGCCCTCGAAGCGGGTGAGGGGGCGGAAGGAGGGGCGTGGCGCGTAGCCGCCGTCGGCCTGGGTGTTCTCGAAGGCGGGGTGCGCGGTGAGCACCTCAAGCATCCGCTCGGCGTACGGCTCCCAGTCGGTCGCGCAGTGCAGCACGGCGCCGGGCTTCAGGCGGGGCGCGGCGAGGTCGAGGAAGTCGGGCTGGATGATGCGGCGCTTGTGGTGGCGGGCCTTGGGCCAGGGGTCGGGGAAGTAGACGCGGAGGCCGGTGAGGGAGGCGGGCGGGAGCATTTCGCGGAGCAGGATGACGGCGTCGCCGTTCGCGACGCGGATGTTGTCCAGGCCGTTCCGCTCGGCGAGGCCGAGGAGGTTTCCCTGGCCCGGGGTGTGCACGTCGACCGCGAGGATGCCGGTGGCCGGATCGTCGGCCGCCATCTGGGCGGTGGCCTCACCCATGCCGAACCCGATCTCGAGTACGACGGGTCGCTCGCCGCCGAACAGCTCGGCGAGGTCGAGGGTGCGCTGCCCGTCGATGTCCAGGCCCCACTTGGGCCACAGCCGCTGTAGCGCGTCCGCTTGGCCTGCGGTGACGCGGCTCCTGCGGGGCTGGAAGCTGCGGATCCGGCGCTCGAAGTGGGACCCGGCGGGGTCGGGCGCGGGGCCCTGCGGGAACCGGGGCTCGCCCTTCGGGCGGGGGGCGTGGGGGTGCTTGGGGGTGGCGTTCGACTCAGACACAGTGGGGGGATTTTATCTTCCCCAACCCCACCCCTTCCCGAGAACCCGCTCGGCGCGGGGGCCATGTGCCTTGTACGTGCCGTCATCACCGGCTTCGCCGAGTTCGTCCTCAATCGCCGGACGGGCTAAAAGGGGAGCCCCTACAGCAACGCCAGCACCCGCCGGGCGACCTCACGCCCGATCGGCAGCGAAGCCGTCGCCGCAGGCGAAGGCGCGTTCAGCACATGCACAGCCCGCGCCCCCTCCCGGATGAGGAAGTCGTCGACCAGCGTCCCGTCCCGCAGGACGGCCTGCGCCCGCACCCCCGCAGCCACCGGCACAAGATCGTCAGAGGTCACCGCAGGCAGCAGCCTCCGCACCGCGGTGGTGAACGCCCCCTTGGAAAGGGAGCGCCGAAGCTCCCCCGCCCCGTACCGCCAGTGCCGCCCGGCCATCCGCCAGGCCCCCGGCCAGCCCAGCGTCCCCGCGAGCTCCAGAGGCCGCACCACACCCCAGTCGTACCCCTCGCGGGCCAGCGCCGGGACCGCGTTGGGCCCGACGTGGACCCCGCCCCCGATGCCCCGCGTCAGATGCACCCCCAGGAAGGGGAAGGCCGGGTCCGGCACCGGATACACCAGGCCCCGCACCAGCTCGGGCCTTGCCAGATCGAAGTACTCCCCCCGGAAGGGCACGATCCGCATCCCGGGGTCGTCACCGGCGAGCATCGCCACGCGGTCGCAGTGCAGGCCAGCGCAGTTGACGAGGACCTTCCCCCGCACCACCGAGCCGTCGGCCGTGCGAACGGCGACACCGAGCGTCTCGCGCCGGTCGATGCGGACGACGTCCGCCCCGTACCGGACATCCGCCCCCGAGGCGTCCGCGAGCACCTGGGCCACCGAGCCGTAGTCACAGATCCCCGTCGAACCGACCTGGATGGCGGCGAGCCCCCGCACCTCGGGTTCGTACTCCGAGATCTGCGCGGGGCCGAGCTCCCGCACCGGAATGCCGTTCTCCCTGCCGCGCTGGACGAGTCCGTGCAGGCGGGGCAGCTCGGAGCGCTCCGTGGCGACGATCAGCTTGCCGGTGACCTCGTGCGCGATGCCGTACTCCGCGCAGAACTTGACCATTTCGGCGGCGCCACGCACCGCGTACCGCGCCTTCAGGGAGCCGGGGCGGTAATAGATCCCGCTGTGGATCACCCCGCTGTTGCGTCCCGTCTGGTGCCGGGCGGGGCCCGCCTCCTTCTCCAGGACGGTGACCCGTGTCCCCGGCGCGGCGCGCGTGATGGCATACGCCGTCGACAGACCGACGATCCCGCCGCCGATCACCAGCACATCACAGTCGTACGTCACGGCCCGGACCATCCCGCATCACCTCCCACCCCGATAGTGCACTGCGCCACTGACAACGCCCCCAAACCCGGCGAGGACCGCAGGGTTACAGGGCGCGGAAATGCTGTTGCCGTTTCGGCGGCGCATGGCGGTCTATGTGGGTGCATGCGGGACATCTCGGGCGGCCCTCGATCATGACCTGAACTCCTACGCGGGAGCCATGAGGAGCGGCCGAGCCCGCTCCCGCAGCTCCACCACCCTCGGCTCGTCCCCGTACGGCTCCAGGCGGTGCAGCAGGTCCTTCACGTACTCCGTGGTCCGCGCGGACGAGATGCGCCCCGCGACCTCAAGCGCGCGCGTGCCCTGCTCGCAGGCCGCGTCCAGATTCCCCGACTCCAGTTCGGCGACCGCCGAGACCACGAGCCGCAGCCCGTGCGAGCGCACGAACTCCTCCGTCGGCCGCGAAAGCGCCTGCTCCGTGAAGCGCCGCACCTGGCGGGGGGCCTTCAGGTCGCGGTAGCACTCGGCTGCGTCCGCCGCGAAGCGGTCGTATCCGTAGAACCCGAGCCACGACGGGTCGTTGTCACCGTCCCTGGCCCGCTCCAGCCATCCCTCGGCCGCCCGCAGCGCCGCCCCCGCGGCCTGTGCGTCATTGGCGCGTGCGTGCGCGCGTGCCTCGACGAGGCGGAAGAAGCTCATCGTGCGTGCGGTGGCAAGACCGCGGTTGCGCTCCAGGGCCGCCTGCGCGAGGTCGACGCCCTCGTCGCCGAAGCCGCGGTAGGTCGCCTGGAGGGACATGGAGGCGAGGACGTACCCGCCTAAGGGCACGTCGGCGGCGGCGCGGGCCAGGCGCAGGGCCTGGATGTAGTAGCGCTGGGCCGCTTCCTGCTGGCCGGTGTCGAACGCCATCCAGCCGGCCAGGCGCGTCAGCTCGGCCGACGCCCCGAAGAGCGAGCGGCCCACCTCGTCCGAGTACGAACCGAGCAGCAGGGGCGCCGCCTCGACCCGCAGGCACTCCGGGACCATCGACGAACGCCAGTCCCCGCCGCCGTACTTGGAGTCCCAGCGACGGGCGTCCTCGGCGGCCTCCCGCAGTTTCAGTACGTCGCTGTGGCCGACCTTGATCGACTGTGTGCTGTTCGCGCTGCTCGTGCCGTCATCGGTGAGGCCCGCGTCGTGGGGCTCGTCCAGGGTGGCGTCACGGGCGACCGAGCTGTCGGCCGGGGTTATCAGCCAGCGTGAGGCAGGCGTCGCGTACGCGCTCACCGCGAAGGAGCCCGCGAGGGACTGCCAGATGCCGCCGCTGCCCGCGCGCCTGCCCGCCAGATCGAGGCGGTAGAGCTCGGTGGCCGACTTGACCGCGGCGCCCACGTCGCGCGGGAAGGCCAGGCCCACCTCAGGCGCGGGATCGGCGTCCGCGAGCCCGATCTCGTGCAGCGGCACGGGGCGGCCGAGCTTCTGCCCGATGGCCGCGGCGATGAGATGCGGGGCGGCGCCCTGCGGCACCATGCCCTTGGACACCCACCGGGCCACCGACGTCTTGTCGTAACGAAGCGTCAACCCGCGTTGGGCGCCGAGGTCGTTGACCCTGCGCGCGAGTCCCGCATTGCTGATTCCCGCGAGGGCGAGAACGGTGCCGAGCTTTTCGTTCGGCCCGCGTTGCTCCCTGGACATGGCCACCCCTCGACACAGACGGCTGCCGTGCGGTGGCTTGACCGCGCGGCATTCGTGCTGCGTTCCCCCAGGGACAGCGGCGTCCGCGACTACGACCGCCGTGGCTGGGAACATCGGCCGCAAGAGCATTTGGCCGAGCCCCCAGGTATATGCCTCCGCGAAAACATCAGCACACACAGCGTAGTTCGCCGAATCCCAAGCGTTAAGAGGCGCAGATCCGGATGGCGAGATTGTTGCCGGTAGCGAAGCACGGGAGTTCAGGGGTGTGCTCCGGGTGTGTGGCCGTGCGCCTACGCGTGCGCTCTTCTCCGGCCATAAGGGGAGCGCTTCCATTGATGGTGCGTGGGTCGGCCCGCTGCGCTGGAGTCAGCGGGCTGGGGGACACCGCCGCCTCCATCCCCGCGGGCGGCGGACCAGTCCGGGGGGCGAACGAACGCCTCCCGGACTGTGTGTTGCCAGTTGCGGTTCCGTCACGTGAGCTCCATCCGATGATTTGGCTGAAAATCGCCTCTCCGGAGGCAGGGGTATCGCACCCCTGAACAAGTGAAAGGGCGTGGTCGCGCCCTTCAAGTACCGCTCCCCCGGGGCAGATTAAGGGGAGCGCGAGCACCTCCATAGGCCCTCCCGCGCGCCTCCTTCGTGGCAGCATGGGACCCCAGTTCTTCGATGCGCTGGTTGTCCACAGCCTGTGGAGGCAACAATGCGGTGGTTGGTGGGGTGGAGCAGCACTGCCGCGAAACCTTCGGTGGTGGGCTCGGCCGGGGCCACCGGTGAGAACGGCGAGACCGTTCATCCCGTGGGCTCCCAACTCCTTTGGGGCGACCCGGATCCGCTCTGGGCGGTGGGTGACTGGCGCTCCGACGAGGTGCGCACGTTCAAGGCCGACGAGCAGACCCGCATCGCGGTCCTCGGCACCTGCGGTGCGAGCGACGAGGAGCTCAGGGTCGGTCTGTTCGCGGCCCGCGGCGGCGCCCTGCGGCATCTGACCGCGTGGTCCGGCAGCTACACCGCGGTCGTGCAGGTCGGGCGCCGCGTCATGATCGCCGGTGACCTCGCGGGCGCGCGCCCCGTCTTCTACACCCCCTGGGCCTCCGGCACGGCCTTCGCGACGGCCGCGCTGCCCCTTGCCGACCTCATCGAGGCCCACCTGGACATCGGCCACCTCGCCGCGCTGCTCGCCGCGCCCGACGTGCCGGAGGCGCTGCACGACTCGACGCCCTACCAGGGCGTGCGGCGCGTGCCACCGGGGCACGCCCTGATCCTGCGCGCGGGCGCACGGGAGATCGCGGGGTACGAACACGTGGCGTCCCTCGCGGTCGCCGCGCCCGCCGCCGACGCGACCGCCGCGGTGGACGGCGTCCGCGACGCCCTGGTGGAGGCGGTACGCACCCGGCTCGGCGCCCCGCGGCACGTCCCCGGAGCGGAGGTCGACCCAGGTCCCGTGCCCGGCATGGGGCCCGCCGAACGCAGGGCCGCACGCGGGATGCCGGTGCCCGGCATCGGCGCCGACCTCTCCGGAGGGCCCGCGTCCGCCACCCTCGCGCTGCTCGCCGCCGGCCTCCCCGGGATGCCGGGAACCGTCCTCGGCCATGGCACGGGCGCGGGGGAGCGGCTCCTCGCCGTCACCTTCAACGACCTGGCGAGCAACGGCCGCGAGGCCGAGCTGGAGCGTGCGGGCGCCATCGCGGCCAACCCGCGCCTGCACCACGTAGTGGTGGCCGCGGGCGAAGAGGCTCTCCCCTACGCGGACTTGGAGGGGCCTCTGACGGACGAACCGAGCTCCGCCCTCGTCACGGCCCAGCGCCACCGCGCGCGGCTCACCTCGGGCAGCGCGGACCACTTCACGGGGTACGGCGCCCGGCAGGTGCTCGACGCCCACCCGGCCCGCCTCGCCGACCTCCTGATGGACCGCAGGCGGCGCCATCTGGTGCGCCCGGTAGCGGCGTTGGCGAAGGCGGACGGCTCTCCGGGC
The DNA here is from genome assembly GCF_053606205.1 of Streptomyces sp. NPDC055239. Classification (NCBI taxonomy): domain Bacteria; kingdom Bacillati; phylum Actinomycetota; class Actinomycetes; order Kitasatosporales; family Streptomycetaceae; genus Streptomyces; species Streptomyces sp. NPDC055239. Next base: position 282,934 of record NZ_JBSGRD010000014.1, read on the forward strand.
TCCGTCATGGTCCCCGCGCGCGTGTACGGCGCGGCGCGCAAGCTCTCCCGGATGCCGTACCGCGCGGGCGTCGAGTCGCTCGCCGACCGTCTTCTCCAGCGCCGCTTCGACGAACCGGGCGGCGCGGTGGGGGCGTCGATGGCCGCCCTCGCGTGGGCAAGGCCGGGGCCCGCCGCGCGCTGGCTGACGGGCGAGGCCCTCGCTGAAGTATCGGTTCGTCTCCAGGACACGACCGGGCGCCCCGGCGCGGGACCCGGCCAGCGCCCCGGCGAATTCCGCGCACGCGCGGCGCTCGCCCGGCACGCGGCGGACCTGCGCGTCCTGGAACAGGCGGCCGAGGTCCGCTTCCAGCGCCTGCACGCGCCGTTCCTGGACAACCAGGTGGTCCGGGCCTGCCGCGCTCTCCCTGTCGCCCTGCGCGTCCAGCCAGGGGCGCGCGCGGCCATCCTGCGTACGGTCCTGGAAGGCGCCGGAGTGGCCGAACTGCCGCCCGGCTGGGGCGCACCGTCCCACGCGTCGTCCGCCGCTGCGGCGCGGACGGGCCTGCGGGTGGCGCTCGACGACCTCCTTTCCCTGTTCGACACGCCCTTGCTCGCGCAGGCGGGCCTGGTGGAGGCCCGCGTGGTCCGCAAGGCGCTGCGCGCGGCGGCGGAAGGCGAACCACTGCCCCTGGACGGCCTGGCGGACCTGGTCTCCACGGAGCTGTGGCTGCGCCGCCTGCTCTCCCGCCGGGGAACGTGCTGGACGGGCACACCCGCACGGCAGCGGGCCGTCCCTACGGGGAGTGTGGTGCCGGAGAGGGGCGCGTTGGGGGCGGGGCGGTAGCGGGCGCAGGGGAGGGCTGGCGCGCCCGAGGAGAAGAAACCCTCGCGCCCCAGCTCACTCGACCGGCGAGAATGAACCCGTGCGGTACAGAATCCTGGGCGCCACCGAGGCGTACGACGAACACGGGGCACCCCTGCCCATAGGCGGCCGACGGCTCCGCGCACTCCTGGCGACCCTCGCGCTCCGCGCCGACCGCACCGTCCCCGTGGAAACCCTCATCGCGGAGGTGTGGGCCCAGGACGACGAGCCCCCCACCGACGCACCCGCCGCCCTCCAGGCCCTCATCGGCCGTCTGCGCCGCGCCCTCGGCAAGGACGCCATCGCGTCGGAATTCGGCGGCTACCGCCTCACCGCCCTCCCCGAAGACGTCGACCTGCACCGCTTCGAACGCCTCGTACGTGAGGGCAAGGCGGCCCTGGACCGCCAGGACCCGGCGTCAGCCGCCCGCACCCTCCGTGAGGCGCTCGCCCTGTGGCGCGACCCCGCCCTCGCCGACCTGCCCGACCGCAGCGCGGCCACCCGCCCCGAAGCGCTGCTCGCCGAGGCCACCCGCGCGCGCGTGCGGGCGGATCTGCTCCTGGGCGGCGCCTCCGACGTCGTACCGGAGCTGAGGGAGCTCACCGCCGCGCAGCCGTACGACGAGGCGCTGCACGCCCTCCTGATCCGTGCCCTGCGCGACGCGGGCCGCGGCGCCGACGCCCTGGCCGCCTACGAGAGCGCGCGCCGCACACTCGCCGACGCCCTCGGCGCCGACCCGGGTCCGGAACTCCGGGCCCTGTACGCGGAACTCCTTGCCCCGGCTGCCGACAGACGCGAGGGACTTGAGGAGCGGCCGGAGAGACCAGAGCGACCGGAGAGACCAGAGCGACCGGCGCGGGCAGGCAACCTCCGCCCCCGTCTGACCTCTTTCGTCGGCCGGGAACCCGAACTCGCCGCCATCCGTTCAGATCTACGACGAGCCCGCCTGGTCACCCTCACCGGCCCCGGCGGCTCCGGCAAGACCCGTCTCGCCGAGGAAGCCGCCGCCGGGCATCCGCAGGCATGGCTGGCCGAGCTCGCCCCGCTCGATCGGCCCGAGGCGGTCGCCGGTGCTGTCGTCAGCGCGCTCGGTCTGCGCGAGACCGTGCTGATGACCAGCGAGTTGACGGTTCCGCAGGACGACCCGGTCGCCCTGCTCGTCGAGTACTGCGCCCCGCGCAGCCTGCTCCTGCTCCTTGACAACTGCGAACATGTCATCGGCGCCGCGGCCGACCTCGCCCAGACCCTCCTCACGCGCTGCCCCGGCCTCACCGTCATCGCCACCAGCCGCGAACCCCTGGGCGTGCCGGGCGAGTTCGTCCGCCCCGTCGAGCCCCTCCCGCCCGACCCGGCGCACCGCCTCTTCACCGAGCGCGCCATGGCCGTGCGACCGGACTTCGCCCCGGACGAGGACACCGAGGCCGTCGCCGAGATCTGCCGCCGCCTCGACGGCCTCCCGCTCGCCATCGAGCTGGCCGCGGCCCGTCTGCGCCTGCTCACCCCCCGGCAGATCGCCGACCGCCTCGACAACCGCTTCCGCCTCCTCACCAGCGGCAGCCGCACGGTCCTGCCCCGCCAGCAGACCCTGCGTGCCGTCGTCGACTGGTCCTGGGAGCTGCTCGACGAGCCCGAGCGGACCGTGCTGCGCGAGGTGTCCGTCTTCGCGGGCGGCTGGGACATCGAGGCGGCCGAGGCGGTCTGCACCGGGCCCACCGCCGACCTCATCGGTGCCCTCGTGGACAAGTCCCTGCTCATCGCCGAGCCCACGGCCAGGGGCGACATGCGGTATCGCATGCTGGAGACCATCCACGAGTACGCCTCCGAGCGGGCCGCCGAGACGCCGGTCCTGCGCACCGCGACGGGCCACCGCCACACCGCGTACTTCCGCGCCCTGGTCGAAAAGGCCGACCCCCTGCTCCGCTCGGCAGACCAACTCCCTTGGATTCAGCGCCTGGAGACCGACCTGGACAACATCCGGGCGGCCCTGCAGCGCACGGTCGAGTCCCACGAAGAGGAAGTGGCCCTGGCCATCGCCCTGGGCATCGGCTGGTTCTGGTGGCTGCGGAACTACCGCAGAGAGGGCACGGAGTGGGTCGCCCGGATCCTTGGCCTGGCACCACCGATGCCGCCGCCCGAGGGGCCCGAGGGGCAGGACGGCATCCCCGCCGTCACGGACGCCGTCACGGACGCCGTCACGGACGCCGCCGTCACGGACGACCCGCTCTACTGGCCCTGGATGAGCCTGCGCATGCTGCACCTCTTCCTGGTCCTGGAGGCCAGGGAGAAGGAGGCATTCACGGGGGACGACGGCCGTGCGTACGTCGCACGGGTGCGGGACGCCTTCGCGCAGCCGGTCCCGGCGGCGGCCCACTTCCCCGGGCTCATCTGGCCGTTCACCGTCTTCTTCCTCGACAGCATCGAGGACACCAGGCCCCACATGGACGCGGCGGTCGCCAACTGCCGCAAGTACGGCGGGGACTGGGAGATCGGCGTCAGCCTGATGTTCCGCGCGCACGTCGCGGTCGACGCGCCCGGCCATCTGACCGGCGTCGACGAGGACCTCGCGGAGCTGCGCATCCTGAGCGGACGGGCGGGCGACCGCTGGATGCGCGCCCAGGTCTCCAGCGCGGTGGCCGAGGCCGCGATGGCCCGCAGCCGGCACGACGAGGCACGCGTCGCGTACGAGGAAGCCCTGCGGCTCGCCTACGAGGTGGGTGCCTACGCCGAGACGCCCTTCCTGATCGTCCGGCTCGCCGAGATCGCGTACCGCAAGGGCGAACGGGCCGTGGCAGCGAAGGCCCTCCACGAGGCAGGAGTCGAGGCCGACCGCTACGGGGTGGCGGACTCCAAGGCGTTCATGCGGATGTTCCAGTCGCTGATGGCGCTTGACGACGGCGACATCGCCGCGGCCCGCGGCCTGTACGAAGAGTCCCGCGCCGACGCCGCGCGCGGCACCCCGCCGCCGCAGTTCGCAGCGGATCTCCGAAGCCTGGAGGCCAAGGTCGTGGCCGCCGAGTCAGGCCCGGAGCAAGCGCTGCCGGTGCTCGCCGAGGGCCTGCGGACAGCCCTGGAGAGCAAGTGCGCGGAGCTGGTCGTCGCGTCGTTGGTGGACGGCGGAGCCGGCCTGGTGAGCAGGCTCGGCAACCACGCGCGCGCGGTCCGCCTGCTGGCTTTCGGCACCCGGCTGCGGAGCGGCTTCCCCCGCCCGATGCCGGGGCTCGCCGAGGCCGAACAGGTCGAGACGGCGGCGCTCGCCGCACTCGGTCCCAGCCGGTACGAGGCCGAGCGCGCCGCGGGTGCCGAACTCACCGCCGATGGCGCCCTCGCTGAGCTGAGCCGAGCCGAGCTGAGTTGAGCCGAGCTGAACCGGACCGCGGCCTAATCGCAGCGGAAGCGCGACTGTGCCCAGTCCGCGAGCGCGGCCGTGTCGAACGGCGAGTGCGGCTCGACGACCAGGCGGATCGTCTCGCGCCCGCTCAGGTTCACCTGCACGGGAAGCGCCGGGTCCCCGCCCTTGATCAGCGGTGACTGCCACAGCCGCACGCCGTCCCCGAAGATCGAGAAGCGCACCTTGCCGAGGCCCAGCGTCATGTCGTCGACACCGACGACCGCGTCGTACGTCGAGCACGCGCGGTTCAGGTCGATGGTGACGGAGGACTGGCCATGGACGGTCACGCCGTGGCCGTACTGCGTGTCCGCGATGGACAGGCCGGAGCGCTGCCAGACCCAGCTGCTCTCGCCGAGCCGCATCTCAGGCTTGGTGCCGTCACCGACGACGCCGTACTGCAGCTCGCTCCACTGGTAGACCGTCGGCGCGGGCGGCGGCGGAGGCGGCGGCTTGGGCTTCGGCTTGGGCGGTGTGGGCGTCGGCGTCGGCTTGGGGGCCGGAGGCTCGGGCTTCGGCGTAGGAGTGGGCGTCGGGGTGGGCTTCGGCTTCGGGGCCTGCTTCGGGGGAGGCTCCGGCTTCTTCTCGGCGACCGGCTGCTCGGGCTTCGGCTTCGGCTTCGGTTCCGGGGGCGGCGGCTTGCTCGGCGCGACGGGCTCCACGGCAGGGGGCTTCCCGGCGCTCGGCAGGTCCTTGGGCTTCTCCCCGCCCGCGGTGAGCGCGAGCGCCACAGCGGCGGCCGCCGCGACGACCACACCCGCGGCGATACCGGCCTTGGCGGGCGCACCGAGCCCCTCGGCGGCGGCACCGCCACCGGCCGCACCACCGGACGAGCCGCCGCTCGCCGCCGCCGCACCCGCGGCACCCGCTCCGGCGGCGCTCGCGGCGCCACCGCCGACGAGCGCGGCCACCTTCGCGTACCCGGCGGCACCGAACCAGCCGATGACCGCGATCGGCACGACCCCGGGGATACCGCTGGCGACTTCCTTGATCTGGCCCGCGGCCAGGCGGCACTTGACGCACTCCTCCAAGTGCTTGCGCAGGCCGCGCTCGGCCCGGGTGCGCAGGCTGCCGCGTGCGTAGGCGCCGAGGCGGTCGGCGTAGCGCGCGCACTCCTCGTTCTCGGCGAGGGTGGTGCTCACGTGGGCCTGGAGATACGCCTCCTTCAGCCCCTCGCGCGCCCGCTTGGCGAGCACCCGGGTTCCGTTGGCGTCGAGCCCGAAGAGCGTGGCGACGTCGCTGGGGGACTCGTCCTCGACCTCCGTGTGCCACAGCACGGCCTGCCAGCGCTCCGGGAGACTGCGGAACGCCTGCATGGCCATGGACTGCTCGGCCTCGTGCATCGCGAGCACGTCGGCGCCGAGGTCCAGAGTGTCGTCGTCGGAGACTTCGGAGCTGCGGGATGCCTGCGCGGCGAACACCGCGAAGTCCTCGACGAGCTGCTCCCGCTTCGCCGACTTCGTCCACCCGGCGGCGACCCGGCGCACCGTGGTGAGCAGATACGCGCGCACCGCGTGCTCGGGCCCGCTGCCGCCCCGGACCGCCTGCAGCATCCGCGCGAAGACCTCGGCCGTGAGGTCGTCGGCGGTGTGCGCGTCCCGGCAGCAGGTGCGGGCGTACCGGCGAACCGCTTCTGCGTGCCTTCGGTACAGCTCTTCGTACGCGGTGTCGTCGCCCGCCCGCATCCGGGCGATCAAGTCACTGTCGGGCGGCGGGCCGTCGCTCCGGACGACTTCGCGCTGCGGCGGGACGCTGGGATCCGCGCCGACGGGTCCGCCCGCGGCTCCGGGCCCGCCGTCGGCTCCGGGACCGCCCTGGCTCGGCACCTGCCGAGGAGGCTGCCCTCCGGCCTCCCCGCCCAAGGCGGAGGACGACTCGTCCCGCCCGTCACCACTCATCGCGGAAAGCCCCCGCTTGCACACTCAGACCCGGCCATCCGGGAAAGAGTGCCACACGGGCCTGCCGAGGCCGACGGCGATGACGGTCAACCACCCTTCCGAGGTGACTTCCCGTATTCGAGCACTACCGTTCACTCATTCGGGGAAGGCTCAACCGCCACGTCTCGACCAGCAGTTGAGCCGTCCCCGGATCGCGCTTGTGCAGCTTTTGTGCCGCTTTGTGCCGTTCCTGGGTCGCGTCAGGTCGAGGGGCGCGAGCGAAGACCCTCGAGCAGGATGTCGAGCAGCCGCGACGAGGCCGCCGCCTGCTGCGCCGCGTCCGGCAGCGAGGGAGCCGCCGTCGCTATCACCAGGAGCACGTCCGCCACGGTCACGTCCGGGCGCAGCTCGCCCGCCGCACGCGCCCGCTCCACGAGCCGCCCGACGACGTCCAGGAGCGCGACCGCCCCCGGGTCGACCGGCGGCTCCTGGGCCGGAGCCGGGCGCTGCTCGACGAGCCGCAGCTCGGGTGCGGCCACAGCCGCCTGCCGCTGCTGCGGCACGCGCGCCTCGTCGTCCCGTACGCCCGCGACCTCGTCAGCGACGCCCACCCGAAGCACCTGCGGCGGCAGGAGCCGCCCCGCGCCCGACGCGACGGACGTCCGCAGGAAGCGCGAGAGCGCCGACCACGGTTCGTCCTCCTGACCGAGCGCCGAACGCGCCTGGTCGGTCAGCCGGGAGGTCTCCTCCTCGGCTATGCGCCGCACCAGTACGTCCTTGCTGGGGAACCGGCGGTAGACCGTGCCGACGCCGACCCGTGCGCGCCGGGCCACGTCCTCCATCGGTGCGCCGTAACCCAGCTCGCCGAAGACCTCGCGCGCCGCGCGAAGCACGTGCTCGAGATTGCGCTGTGCGTCCACACGCAGCGGCGTCGAACGCGGTCCGTCCCCCATGTCGCGTCCGTTCCCGCTGGTGGCGATGGCTGATGCCGACGCCGTGCTGGAAGTCCAGTGAGATTCTTGAATATGCATACGTGTTCCCCCGGTAATGACGTCTCCCCCCGGAGACTCTCCCCGCCATTGACAACCGGAGTGTGAGGATCGAACTCGAATCCCGGATCCCGTAGCTGGACCCGACGAGCGCATCCCCCGACACCCCGACGACACACGAACATAGTTGAGGCAGAGTCAATTCAGAAGAGGTGGGTTCCGGACGGTGCGCCCCCCGATCGGAGTACGCACCGTTTCCTCACTGAATGATCCCCTGTGCTTCCCCCCTCTTCCACCCGCTGACCTGCGCACCTTTCACCATCCGGGCCAAGGTCCGCACGGCGTGCCGCATGCCGCGGCCGGTCACACAAATTGTCGAGGCTGTGGACAAACTCCTGAGGTGGGTGCGTCATGGGGTGGTGAAGGAACCTGTGCGCATTCTCGTTGTGGGCGGCGGCTACGTCGGCATGTACACCGCGCTGCGCCTCCAGCGGAAGCTGAAACCGGAGCTGAAGCGGGGCGAAGCGGAGATCGTGGTGGTGACGCCCGATCCGTATATGACCTATCAGCCATTCCTGCCCGAAGCCGCTGCCGGCTCCATCTCGCCGCGCCATGTGGTGGTACCGCTCCGCCGCGTCCTGGACAGATGCCGGATCGTCATCGGCGAGGTCACGTCGATCGAGCACGCCGAGCGCACGGCGTCCTTCACCACGCTCGCCACCGCCGACGAGGGCTCGGGCGCCGTCGACATCACGTACGACGAACTGGTCCTGGCCCCCGGCTCCGTCTCGCGCACCCTGCCGGTCCCCGGCCTCGCCGAGCACGGGGTCGGCTTCAAGACAGTCGAAGAGGCCATCGGCCTGCGCAACCACGTCATCGAGCAGATGGACATCGCCTCGTCGACGCGCGACCCGGCGATCCGCGACGCGGCCCTCACCTTCGTCTTCGTGGGCGGCGGATACGCGGGCGTCGAGGCGCTCGGCGAGCTCGAGGACATGGCCCGCTACGCCTCGCGGTACTACCACAACGTCAAGGCCGAGGACATGAAGTGGATCCTCGTCGAGGCCAGCGGGCGGATCCTGCCCGAGGTCGGCGAGGAGATGGGCAAGTACACCGTCCGTGAGCTGCGGCGCCGCAACATCGACGTACGTCTGGAGACCCGTCTGGACTCGTGCGAGGACCGGGTCGCCGTCCTGAGCGACGGCGCGCGCTTCCCCACGCGCACCGTCGTGTGGACCGCGGGCGTCAAACCGCACCCGGTGCTCGCCGCCACCGACCTGCCGCTGAACGCACGCGGCCGCCTCGACTGCACGGCCAAGCTATCGGTTGACGGCGTCACGCACGCGTGGGGCGCGGGAGACGCCGCGTCCGTCCCCGACGTCACGGCGGACGAGCCCGGCAAGGAGTGCGCCCCCAACGCCCAGCACGCGGTACGCCAGGCCAGGACCCTCGGCGACAACATCGCCGCATCCCTGCGCGAACAGCCCCTCAAGGAGTACACACACAAATACGTTGGCTCAGTCGCGTCCCTGGGACTGCATAAAGGCGTCGCACATGTCTACGGACGGAAGTTGAAGGGCTACCCTGCCTGGTTCATGCACCGCGTCTACCACCTGAGCCGTGTGCCCACCGTCAACCGCAAGTCCCGGGTGCTCGCCGAATGGACCCTGTCGGGCCTGTTCAAACGCGAGATCGTCTCCCTGGGCTCGCTCGAGCACCCGCGTGCGGAGTTCGAACTCGCTGCCGGGGGCAGAAGCCCGAAGGAGTCCTCCTGAACGGAGGCAGGAACTCAACTCCGGACACCGGCGTCTGACGGATGTCAGTCCGGTCGGCCAGACTGTTCGTGTGACCATGGGCGGGCCAGGACCGCCGGAAATCCCCGCCCGATCCAGAAGCGACATCACGAGGCCTACCGCAGTGAACTTCACGCGCTGGAGCGCCCGGCTCCCCGGAACGCAGCGCCGCGCCGCGGCGCGCACCGACCTGGGGATCTCCCCGCCGCAGCGAGCCGAAAGCTCCGTCCCTGCGGCCCGCGCCGAAGGGGGCAAGGAGGGCACGATCCTCACCCCCGCCGCCGGCGTCGACGAACTGCCCACCCGCGAGGTGCTCGACCGCATCCCGGCCCTCGTCGCCCTGGTGCACGGCCCCGAGCACCGCATCGCGTACGTGAACGACGCGTACGCCACCGCCTTCGGCGAGCGCCCCGTGGGCGAACCCGCCCGCGACGCGCTGCCCGAGCTCGACGAACTGGGCCTGCTGCCCCTCATGGACCAGGTCCTGCGCAGCTCCAAGCCGCGCACGGTCAAGTCCCGCAAGGCGCCGAGCGGCCGTTCGTACACGTTCACCTGCACCCCCGTGACGCTCCCCGCGAGCGGAACCCTGGCGGGGCTCAAGGACGACGGCATCCTCGTCTTCGCCGCCGACGTCACCGACCACGCGGAGGCCGCCGAGCGGCTGCGGGCCAGCGAGCGCACCCAGCGCGAGACGGCCGTCACCCTGCAACGCTCGCTCCTTCCGCAGGAGTTGGAGCAGCCGGACGACCTGCGCATCGCCGCCACGTACCAACCGGGCGGCACGGAAGCCGCGGTCGGCGGCGACTGGTACGACGTGATCACCCTCGGCGGTGGCCGCACCGCCCTGGTCATCGGCGACGTCATGGGCCGCGGCGTCCGCGCGGCGGCCGTCATGGGCCAGCTCCGCACGGCAGTGCGCGCCTACGCCCGCCTGGACCTGCCCCCGCACGAGGTCCTGCAGCTCCTGGACGGCCTCGCCACCGAGATCGACGCCATGCAGATCGCCACCATGGTCTACGCCGTGCACGACCCGAACGAAGGCAATCTCGTCTACGCCTCCGCCGGGCACCTGCCGATCCTCGTACGGGACGAGGGCGGCGTGATCCACCGCGCGGAGGAGCCCACGGGCCCGCCGCTCGGCACCGGCGGCTGGCAGCACACCTCGGGCTCGGTCCCGCTGGGCCCCGGCTCGACCGCGGTCCTCTACACGGACGGCCTGGTCGAGCGGCGCAGCGAGGACATCGACGAAGGCGTCGCCTCCCTGGAGCGCGCCCTCGCGGGCGCCACCGGCACACCCCAGGTGGTCTGCGACCGGCTGATCCGCGCCCTGGGGGTGACGGCCGACCACGACGACGACGTGGCGGTACTGGTCATCCAGCACCCGGCGCGCACCGGCCTGGACGCCGAACTGTTCCGGAACGCGGCCCTGGAGCTGCTCGGCGGCGTGGAAGCGGCGCCACGCGCGCGTGCCTTCGCGACCGGCGTCCTCGCCAGCTGGCGCTTCCCGCCGGAACTGCACGACCTGGGAGTCCTCGCGGCCAGCGAACTGGTCGCCAACTCCCTCCAGCACGGCACCCCGCCGATGCGTCTGCGGCTGCGCCGCACGGACCGCCGGCTGATCATCGAGGTCACGGACGGCGACGACCACCTGCCGCGCCGCCGCCGCGCCGAGCCCGGGGACGAGGCGGGCCGTGGCATCGCCATCATCGCCACGATCGCCTCGAACTGGGGCTCACGGCGCACGCCGGGGGGCGGCAAGGCGGTCTGGTGCGAATTCGCACTCCCGCGCGCGGGCGCGTAGTCCCTCAGGAGCCGGTGGGCACAGGCTCCACGGAGTCCGGGGTGCCCTGAGCGACCACCCGGCTCTTGGCCACGTACGGCTGGTTCTGCAGCGGAGTGAGCTGCTTGCCAAGCCGTACCGCGAGCACCGTGATGCCCAGCGAGAACAGCAGGAACGTCACGATGTACGGCCCGTGCAGCGCGGCCCCCATCGGGCCGCCGACCGCAGGACCGACCGCGAGCGCCAACTGCTTCACCAGGGCGAACGCCGAGTTGTACTGACCGACCATCCCGGCCGGAGCCAGATCGGCGACCAGCGGCGCGACGGTCGGCGACAACATCGACTCACCGAGCCCGAAGAGCGCGTACGTCGAGATGAACGCGGCGGTCGCCATGGCCTGGCTGCCGTGCCCGAGCCCGGCGTAACCGGCCGCGAGCCACGCGACGGCCCAGATGAGACCGACGGCCGCGATCACCCGGGACCGCTTGCGCCGCTCGACGAACTTCAGGACGGCGAACTGCGCGACGACGATCACGGCCGTGTTGGCGGCGAGCGCGATACCGAGCGTCGACGGCGAGATCCCGGCCGCCTCCACGCCGTACGCGGAGAGCCCCGACTCGAACTGGCCGTAGCAGGCGAAGAACAGCACGAAGCCGAGCACGCACAGCTGCACCATCGCCTTGTGGCGCAGGAGCGCCCGCAGACCGCTCTGCGGGGCGGACCCGTCCGTGGGCACGGCGTCCTGGATGGACGGCGCGTGCGGAAGCCGCACGGTGACGACGATCGCGGCGAGCACCAGGAACATCACGGCCTCGATGGAGAACAGCGTGATGAAGCTGCCCGGGTCGTGCTCGTCGACGATCTGGCCGCCGATGAGCCCGCCGATGCCGAGGCCCAGGTTCTGCAGGAAGAACTGCATGGCGAAGGCACGCGTGCGCGTGGTGGGCGTCGAGCACCAGACGATCATCGTGGCGAGCGCGGGCTGCATCACCGCGGTACCGGCGCCGAGAAGAGCAGCCGAGACGATCGCGGTCGGCTCACTGTTCGCGAAGCCCAGGGCGAGGGCACCCACCGAGGCGGTCAGCGCCGCTCCCATAAGGACGGGGAGCGGGCCGCGCCGGTCGATGACGCGCCCGGTGACGGGCAGCACGATCAGCGCGGCCATGGCAAAGGCGGCGAGCACGATGCCCGCCGTGCCGGCCCCCAGATCCCGTACCTGCGCCACGTAGACGTAGAGGAACGGAACCGTGAACCCCACGCCGAACGCGCTCAGCGCGCTGCCCACCTGAATACGACGCATCGCTGCGCCCATCGCCCTGGTCACTTTCACCTGCCTTAGGAGTGAAGACTTCGAAGCTAAAGTTAGAAGCTAAACAATACACACAGAAGGACTTCAACGCCAAGCGAGGCCGTGCCATACTGCGGCCATGGGTGACACTCCCGGCCCCAGTGAGCCGACTCTCGAAGAGCAGATCGCCGCCTACCAGCGGGAGTTTCAGGACCTCGACCCCCAGGTCGAGGAGATCGTCTCGGCCCTCGGCCGCCTCAACCGGCGGATGAGCGTCGCCTACGGACGACAGACCGCGACCCTCGGCATCAGCAACGCCGAGTGGGAGGTCCTCAAGGCCCTCGTCCTCAACGGCGCCCCGTACCAAATGGGCCCCGGCGAGCTCGCCAAAGGCCTCGGCCTCACACCGGCGGCCATGACCCACCGCATCGACCGCATGGTGACGGAGGGCCTGGTGACGCGGGACCGCGACGAGACCAACCGCGTACGCGTGATCGTCGAGCTCACCGCGGAGGGCCGCGAGAAGTGGCTGGAGGCGATGCGCCTGGCCACGGTCTTCGAGGAGGACCTCCTCCAGGACCTGTCCCAGGAGGAGCGCGGCGCCCTCGGGGAAGTACTGACTCGTCTTCTGCGCAGGGTGGAGCACGCCCAGCCGGACGCGGGCGGACGCCTCACCGACCTGGACTGAGGGCTCGACCTCGGGCGTTTGACAGCCACCCACCCGATCCGTAGAGTTCTTCGGGTTGCCACGGGGCCGTAACGGTTCTGCGACAGCCACTCCCGCCGCTGAAACGCGGCAAAACAAACTCTGCACGACATCCCACTGGGAACGACTTCGGCATGCCCGATTTCAATTCCACGGCTCGATTATGAGTCACCGGGAAAACCCGCTAGAGTTTGAGACGTCGGAACGGCCCAACAGCCGGGAAGACAAGCCCCGCTGACTGGGAATCAGGCCCGAAAGGATCTGGTAGAGTCGGACTCGCCGGAAAGGGAAACGCGAAAGCCGAAAGGCAGGAGCGGAAACCTGAAAGGCACCGAGGAAAATCGGACACGAAAGAGTCTGATAGAGTCGGAAACGCAAGAACGAAACACAGCAAGACAAAAAAGA
>NZ_JBSGRD010000015.1:0-216144 GCF_053606205.1 Streptomyces sp. NPDC055239
AACGCCCGGTTACATTCCGAACCCGGAAGCTAAGCCTCACAGCGCCGATGGTACTGCAGGGGGGACCCTGTGGGAGAGTAGGACGCCGCCGAACTCAATTTATAGCCGTGGTCCCTGGACTTATTGTCCAGGGACCACGGCTTTTTGTGTTTCTGGACCCCTTCCGGCCCTTGACCACCCCTCTGCACCGCCGACTGACAACTGAGGGTAAGGTCAGGAGGCATCATTGGCTCGTTTCCCACAGGAGGCCCCCGGGTGGAGGTCCAGGAGACTCGCGTCCAGACGGACCGGGTCCTCACCATCCCGAACATCCTCAGCATGGCGCGTCTCCTCGGCGTACCCCTCTTCCTGTGGTTGATCCTGAGGCCGGAGTTCGGCGGGCCCAAGAGCGACGGATGGGCGCTGCTCGTGCTGATGCTGAGCGGCATCAGCGACTATCTCGACGGCAAACTTGCCCGCCGCTGGAACCAGATCAGCAACCTCGGGCGGCTGCTCGACCCGGCCGCTGACCGGCTCTATATTCTGTCGACCTTGGTCGGACTCACGTGGCGGGAGATTCTCCCGCTCTGGCTGACCTCGCTGCTGCTCCTGCGCGAGCTGGTTCTGCTGGTGATGGTCGGCATCCTCAGACGTCACGGGTATCCGCCGCCGCAGGTGAACTTCCTCGGCAAGGCCGCCACCTTCAACCTGATGTACGCCTTTCCGCTGCTGCTCCTCAGTGACGGAAGTGGCTGGATCAGCACACTCGCTGCTATTTTCGGATGGGCGTTCGCCGGATGGGGTACAACTCTGTACTGGTGGGCAGGGATCCTCTACGTGGTTCAGGTTCGCCGGCTTGTCCGTGCGGACGCCACGGCCGATTGAGCTTGCCGATTAGGCAGCTGTAGAGGCTTGTAGTCCCGTGAGCGACATATAACGGGTCTATCTTGGCGGGCTAAGTCGGCTCGATCGTCGTCTATTGAGGAGGACGCTTCCGACATGAAGGCCGTCGTAATGGCCGGAGGCGAAGGCACGCGCCTTCGCCCTATGACCTCGAGCATGCCCAAGCCGCTCCTGCCTGTGGCCAACAGGCCCATCATGGAGCATGTGCTGCGGCTGCTCAAGAGGCATGGGCTCACCGAGACCGTAGTAACAGTCCAGTTCTTGGCTTCCCTGGTCAAGAATTACTTCGGCGATGGTGAAGAGCTCGGGATGGAGCTCACCTATGCCAATGAGGAGAAGCCACTCGGCACTGCCGGGAGTGTGAAGAACGCCGAGGAAGCATTGAAGGACGATGCGTTCCTCGTGATCTCCGGTGATGCTCTGACTGATTTCGATCTCACCGAGCTGATCAATTTCCACAAGGAAAAGGGTGCGCTTGTCACCGTCTGTCTGACGCGCGTCCCCAATCCGCTGGAATTCGGCATCACCATCGTGGACGAAGAAGGAAAGGTCGAACGCTTCCTGGAGAAGCCGACCTGGGGGCAGGTCTTCTCCGACACGGTGAACACGGGCATCTACGTCATGGAGCCCGAAGTCTTCGACTATGTCGACGCCGATGTGTCGGTCGACTGGTCCGGCGATGTCTTCCCCCAGCTCATGAAGGAAGGCAAGCCCGTCTACGGGTACATCGCCGAGGGCTACTGGGAGGACGTCGGCACGCACGAGAGCTACGTCAAGGCCCAGGCCGACGTGCTTGAGCGCAAGGTCGACGTCGAACTCGACGGCTTTGAGATCTCACCGGGCGTGTGGGTCGCCGAAGGCGCCGAGGTGCACCCCGACGCCACGCTGCGCGGGCCGCTCTACATCGGCGACTACGCGAAGGTCGAGGCCGACGCCGAGATTCGTGAGCACACGGTCGTGGGCTCGAACGTGGTGGTCAAGACCGGGGCGTTCCTGCACAAGGCCGTCGTGCACGACAACGTGTACATCGGCCAGCACAGCAACCTGCGCGGCTGCGTGATCGGCAGGAACACCGACATCATGCGGGCCTCCCGCATCGAGGACGGCGCCGTCATCGGCGACGAGTGCCTCGTCGGTGAGGAATCGATTATTCAGGGCAACGTCCGGGTCTACCCGTTCAAGACGATCGAGGCCGGCGCATTCGTCAACACGTCCGTCATCTGGGAATCCCGGGGCCAGGCCCATCTCTTCGGTGCGCGTGGGGTCTCCGGGATCCTGAACGTGGAGATCACGCCGGAGCTGGCGGTACGGCTCGCGGGGGCGTACGCCACGACCCTCAAGAAGGGCTCGACCGTCACCACGGCCCGTGACCATTCGCGAGGCGCGCGTGCGCTGAAGCGAGCGGTCATCTCGGCCTTGCAGGCCAGCGCCATCGACGTACGCGACCTGGAGAACGTACCGCTGCCTGTGGCGCGGCAGCAGACTGCCAGGGGCAGTGCCGGCGGGATCATGATCCGGACGACGGCGGGGGCGCCCGACTCCGTCGACATCATGTTCTTCGACGCGCGCGGGGCCGACCTGTCGCAGGGGAGCCAGCGGAAGCTGGACCGGGTTTACGCGCGCCAGGAGTACCGGCGGGCTTTCCCCGGGGAGATCGGGGATCTGCACTTCCCGTCCAGCGTCTTCGACTCCTACACGGGTTCGCTGCTGCGCAACGTCGACACCACAGGTGTGGCCGAGTCGGACCTGAAGGTGGTCGTCGACGCGTCCAACGGCAGTGCGGGCCTCGTGCTGCCGAGCCTGCTCGGCCGCCTCGGCGTCGACGCGCTGACCATCAACCCCGGCCTGGACGAGTCGCGTCCGACCGAGACCCGTGAAGCGCGCAGGTCGGGTCTGGTGCGGTTGGGCGAGATCGTGGCTTCTTCGCGTGCCGACTTCGGTGTGCGGTTCGACCCTGTGGGTGAGCGGCTTTCGCTCGTCGACGAGAAGGGGCGGATCATCGAGGACGACCGCGCGCTTCTCGTCATGCTCGATCTGGTCGCCGCGGAACGCCGCAGCGGGCGGGTGGCGCTGCCGGTGACGACGACGCGCATCGGCGAGCAGGTGGCGGCGTACCACGGCACGCAGGTCGACTGGACGACCACGTCGCCCGACGATCTGACGCGTGTGGGGCGCGATGAGTCGACCATTTTCGGTGGAGACGGCCGCGGTGGATTCATCGTCCCCGAGTTCAGCAGTGTCTTCGACGGAGCGGCCGCCTTCGTGCGGCTCATCGGTCTCGTCGCGCGGACGCAGCTCACGCTGAGCCAGATCGACGCACGCATCCCGCGCGCCCATGTGCTCAAGCGTGACCTCGCGACGCCCTGGGCGGTCAAGGGGCTCGTGATGCGCACCGTCGTGGAGGCGGCGGGGGAGCGGTCGGTGGACACGACCGACGGGGTTCGCGTCGTCGAGAGCGATGGGCGGTGGGTGCTGGTGCTGCCCGACCCCGCGGAGGCCGTCACTCATCTGTGGGCCGAAGGTCCCGACGACGCGTCCGCTCAGGCGTTGCTCGACGAGTGGTCCGCCGTGGTGGACAGCGCCGGTCGCTGACCGGTCGCAGGACCGGACGGCACCTCTCAGAGGTGCCGTCCGGCACGCCGGTGGGGCCATTCGGAGGTAGGGCACACGACGTGCGACGATGTGCGGCATGCCGCAGCAGCCCCCCACCCGGAGCACCCCCTCGCGCCCCCGGCGCCCGGACGCTTCCATGTCGCTGCTGAACACCGTGATGGACCACAGCCTCGACGAGGGCTATGCGGAGGCGGCGGCGCGCAAGAAGGCGGAAGGCGCTGGTGGAGTGCCGCGTCCGCTGCGCGCGAAGCTCGGCCTGGCCCTCGGACTCGTGCTCGCGGCCCTGGTGGTGACCGTGGGTGCCGCGCAGGCGCGGATAGCTGCTCCGGTGGTCGCCAAGGAGCGCGCGGAGCTCATCGACCGGATCGAGTCGGCGACCTCGGACGCCGACGAGCTCGAGGAGGACGTCGAGACGCTCCGCGACGACGTGGGCGAACGGCAGCGCGAGGCACTGAAGAAACACGGTGGCAGCCAGGGCGAGTTGGTGTCCCTGCTCTCCGGTGCCACCAAGGTCCACGGGCGCGGTGTGAAGCTCGTGGTGGACGATGCCAAGGAAGCCGAATCGGGCGGGGGCGGGCCCCGCGAGAGTGCGGGATTCTCCGACACCGGACGGGTGCGGGACCGCGACATGCAGCGGGTCGTCAACGGCCTGTGGCAGTCGGGCGCCGAGGCGATCGCCATCAATGACCAGCGTCTGACGGCGTTGTCGGCGATCAGGGCCGCGGGAGACGCGATACTGGTCGACAACAAGCCGCTGGTGCCGCCGTACACGGTGCTTGCCGTGGGTGACGGTCAGCGCTTGAGCACGCGATTCCAGAACAGTCGCGACGGTCAGTATCTGCATGCTCTGCAGGAGAACTTCGATGTCCGGACCAGCATTTCCGTCCATGAAGACGTCCGGCTGCCGGCAGCGCCGAGTGTGACCGTACGTACAGCAGAGCCGAAGGCAGGAAAGGGCACATCGTGATCGCCGTACTGGGCCTCGTCGTGGGAGTCGTGGCTGGATTGTTGGTTCGGCCCGAGGTTCCGGCGATGGTCGAGCCGTACCTTCCGATCGCCGTGGTGGCGGCACTCGACGCGGTGTTCGGAGGCTTGCGCGCGATGCTCGACGGGATCTTCGACGACAAGGTCTTCGTGGTCTCGTTCCTCTCGAACGTGGTCGTGGCCGCCCTGATCGTCTTCCTCGGCGACAAGTTGGGCGTGGGCGCCCAGCTCTCCACCGGTGTCGTGGTGGTCCTCGGAATCCGGATCTTCTCCAACGCCGCCGCCATCCGCCGACACATCTTCAGGGCGTGACGCGCATGGGTACGGACGAGACGCCCGGGGGCGACCACCGGGGCAGGGAGCTTCCCGCCGAGGTGCACAGCGCGCCGGTGGAGCCCGTGGAGGGCGAACCGCAGGGCAAGCAGCAGGACGGCGAGCAGGCGCCTTCACCGCGCGGCCGTCAGCGGCTGAAGGAGGGGCTGTGGCCGCCTCGCGTCACGCGTCCCCAACTCATCGTCGCCCTGCTTCTGTTCGTGCTGGGTCTCGGCCTTGCCATCCAGGTGCGCTCCAACAACGACAGCAGCGCGCTCCGTGGCGCACGTCAGGAAGATCTCGTACGCATTCTCGATGAACTGGATGACCGTACACAGCGTCTGGAAGGTGAGAAGCAGCGTCTGGAGGATCAGCGCACCGGGCTCGAGAACAGCTCGGACCAGGCCGAGGAGGCCCGCAAGCAGACTGTCGAGAAGGAACGTCAACTCGGCATTCTGGCGGGCACCGTGGCAGCGCAGGGTCCTGGCATCACGCTGACCATCGATGACAAGAAGGGTTCGGTTGAGGCGGACATGCTGCTCGACGCCATTCAGGAGCTGCGCGCCGCGGGGGCCGAGGCCATCCAGATCAATGACGTACGCGTAGTGGCCAACACCTATCTGTCGGATACGGACAGTGGTGGTGTCCGGGTGGACGGCCGCAAGGTCGGCAAGCCCTACCGGTTCAAGGTGATCGGCAAGCCGCAGGACCTGGAGCCGGCGCTGAACATCCCAGGTGGTGTGGTGCAGACTCTGGAGAAGGAGCAGGCCACCGTCACCGTGACGCGAGCGGAGAAGATCGTGGTGGACGCCTTGCGAGCGGCGAAGCGGCCTGACTACGCTCGGTCGTCGTCCCAGTGAGGCGGGGGCGCATGGGGGCCGCCGGTCGAGGGCATGAGGTTGCGGGGGGTCGGCGCACTGTAAGCGTGGTGCGTGGTGGAAACTGTTTGGTGGATGCGGACGTTGTGAGGATGTCTGTGTTGCCGATGTACGCCGGTGTGTGCAATCAGGGTTCGTCCTGCCCCACGGGCGGGTCTGTTTCGGTCAAGGGGAATCGCCCGTGAAGTTGTTTGCGAAGTTGTTCGGCAAGAGTGCACGTGAGGACAGCGGCAACCCCGCCACTGCCCGGCACCGTGCCACGCGCCATGGAGATGCCGAGGAGCAGGGCGGAGAGCGCCCGATGTTCCGCGACCAGGTCGGTGGGCCAGGCGGTGACAATTCGGGCGCGCAGGGCGCGTCGTCTGTTGACCCCGCCGGTGCGGGCCGCATAGGTTTCGGAGAACCGTCAACCTCAAGTACGGGTGGAGGGTTTACCCCCGATCCGTACGCATCGAATGCCCCCGCGGGGCAGCCGCGGCAGGAGGATCCGTCCATGGCCCTGGTGTGTACGAGGTGCGGGAACCGCAACGCGGAGGCGAGCCGGTTCTGCTCCAACTGCGGCGCGCCGCTGCGGGCCGGGGCCGCGCCGGAGCGTCCCTCCGAGACGACCTCCACCATCTCCATCTCGGGCCTGGAGGCCTACGACGCGGAGGTGACGGGGCAGACCGCCTCGCCCGCCCTCTCGCCGGAGGCCCAGGCCGCCGTTGACGCACTGCCGCTCGGCTCCGCGCTCCTCGTGGTGCGCAGGGGGCCGAACTCGGGCAGCCGCTTCCTCCTGGACGGCGAGCTGACCACGGCGGGGCGTCACCCGCAGAGCGACATCTTCCTGGACGACGTGACCGTCTCGCGCCGCCACGTGGAGTTCCGTCGCCTCGGGGACGGTTCCTTCACCGTCGCCGACGTGGGCAGCCTCAACGGCACGTACGTCAATCGGGAGCGCATCGACTCGGTCGCGCTGTCGAACGGCGACGAGGTGCAGATCGGCAAGTACCGACTGGTCTTCTACGCGAGCCAGCGGGGCATCGGTATCTGACCCGTAGGGAAGGTCCATGCTTCAAACACCGAGGGGCGGTGCCGGGAACGGCACCGCCGCCGAGGACCGTCGGCTGATGAGCATCGGCGCCGTGCTGAACGCGCTGCGTGACGAGTTTCCCGAGGTCACGATCTCCAAGATCCGTTTCCTGGAGTCGGAAGGGCTCATCGAGCCGGAGCGCACGCCGTCCGGTTACCGGAAGTTCAGTCCCGAGGACGTCGAGCGGCTCGGAAACGTCCTGAGGATGCAGCGGGACCACTATCTGCCGCTCAAGGTCATCCGGGAGCACCTGGAGGCCCTGGAGCGCGGAGAGCGGGCTCCACTGCCCTCTCCGGGGCAACCACGCGAACCGGGTGACGCCTGGGGCGTGAGCGACGCCGAGGGGCCCACAGCGGCCCGTGTGGGCCGTGCCGAGCTGCTTGCCGCCGCGGAGATCGAGGCGGAGCAGCTCGCCGAGTGGGAGACGTACGGGCTCATCGCACCCTTGCCGGACGGCGGGTATGACGCGGAGGCCGTGACGGTCGCCGCGCTCGTCGTCGAACTCGGGCGGTTCGGTATCGAACCGCGACATCTGCGCGCCATGAAGTCGGCGGCCGAGCGCGAGGCCGGTCTCGTCGATCAGGTCGTGGCGCCGCTGCGCCGGCACCGTAACCCGCAGACCAGAGCCCATGCGGAAGCCCGTACGAAAGAGCTCGCGGGGCTGACCGGAAAGCTGCATTCTGCACTGGTACAGACGGCGCTCGGGGTGCGGTTGCCCTGACTCGAGAGGTGCCCGACTACCCAAACCGGCCGGGCACGTCCTAGGGTTGCTGTGTGAACGAGCTCGACGTCGTAGGTGTCCGGGTGGAAATGCCCTCCAACCAACCGATCGTGCTCCTGCGTGAAGTGGGAGGCGATCGCTACCTCCCCATCTGGATCGGACCAGGGGAGGCGACCGCGATCGCCTTCGCACAGCAGGGGATGGCGCCCGCACGGCCGCTGACCCACGACCTGTTCAAGGACGTGCTGGAGGCGGTGGGACAGGAGCTCACCGAAGTGCGCATCACAGACCTCCGAGAAGGGGTCTTCTACGCGGAGCTGGTCTTCGCCAGCGGAGTCGAGGTGAGCGCCCGGCCGTCCGACGCCATAGCGCTCGCACTGCGCACCGGAACGCCGATCTACGGCAGCGACGGTGTCCTCGACGACGCGGGTATCGCCATTCCGGACGAGCAGGAGGACGAAGTGGAGAAGTTCCGCGAGTTCCTCGACCAGATCTCGCCCGAGGATTTCGGTACCAACAGCCAGTAGTCCGTCGCTTCCGAGTCGCTTCCGAATGGTCCCGGCGGGCCATTCGGCTAGCCTTTCCCGGCGGTGCGGTACGGCAAACCACTCTTAGGGTGATTATCACTCGGCGTGCCGAGTGTGGCGATCGTTGACGAGCCCCTGGTGACTGCCTACCGTCGAGAAGGCAGGTCAAGGACGGAGGTCGGCGTGAGAAGCAGCGGCGACGATACGGCGATGGGCAGTCCGTATCCGCTTCACAGCAGCGCGGCCAGTCACTCTCCGAAGAGGCCGATGGCCGTTCAGGGGAGCGTTCAGGGGAGCGGGGACGCCACGTCCGGACAGTCCGAACAGGAACAGATCGGTTACCGGGGGCCGACCGCGTGTGCGGCTGCTGGTATCACGTACCGACAGCTCGACTACTGGGCCCGTACGGGCCTCGTCGAGCCCACTGTGCGGGCCGCGGGCGGGTCGGGGACCCAGCGGCTCTACAGCTTCCGGGACGTCGTCGTCCTGAAGATCGTGAAGCGGTTCCTCGACACAGGCGTGTCCCTGCAGAACATCCGGACCACGGTCCAGCATCTGTGCGACCGCGGGTTCGAGGACCTCGAGCGGATGACGCTCATGAGCGACGGCGCGACGGTGTACGAGTGCACGTCGCCCGACGAGGTCCACGATCTGCTCCAGGGCGGCCAGGGAGTCTTCGGGATCGCCGTGGGTGTCGTGTGGCGGGACGTGGACGCGGCGCTCTCGCAGCTGCACGGCGAGCGGATCGACACCGGGGAGACGCTGCTGCGGCAGAACCCCGCCGACGAGCTCGCGAGGCGGCGCAACAGGGCCGTGTGAGGCGGCCGTGACCGCCGGGGCCGGTTCGGGAGACGGGGTGGCGTTCTCGGGGCGTTGTCAGTGGCGTAGGGCAGCATCAGGGGTGTGAGAACCGCGCCCACGATCCTGCATCTCGACATGGATGCCTTCTACGCGTCTGCCGAGCAGGCCGCGAAGCCGAGTCTGCGCGGGAAAGCCGTGGTGGTGGGCGGCCTCGGACCACGGGGTGTGGTGGCCACCGCCTCGTACGAAGCGCGCAAGTTCGGCGTGCACTCGGCGATGCCCATGGGCCAGGCGCGGCGTCTCGCGCCCAATGCCGCCTATCTGGTGCCGCGCTTCGGGCTCTACCGCGGGATCAGCGACCAGGTGATGTCGCTCCTTCGGGAGCTGTCACCGCTGGTGGAGCCGCTCAGTCTGGATGAGGCGTTCGTCGACCTGGAGGCGGGCGGCGTGGCCGACGACCAGGAGTCGGCCCTTGCCGTGGGCGAGCGGCTGCGTACGGACATCAAGGCGGTGACCGGCCTCGCGGGCTCGGTCGGGCTCGCCGCGTCCAAGATGCTGGCGAAGATCGCCTCGGAGGAGGCCAAGCCGGACGGTCTGCGGCTGATAGTGCCGGGCACCGAGCGGGAGCTGCTCGCGCCGATGTCGGTGCGGACCCTGCCCGGTGTCGGTCCTGCCACCGGGGACCACCTGCGGCGCGGCGGGATCACCACGGTGGGGGAGATCGCCGAGGCGGGCGAGGACGAGCTCGTACGACTCCTCGGGAAGTCGCACGGGAGCGCGCTGTACGCGATGGCCCTTGCCCGGGACGAGCGGCCCGTGGTGGCGGAGCGGGAATCCAAGTCGGTCAGCGTCGAGGACACGTACGACGTGGACATCCATGACCGGGTTCGGGTCAGGGGCGAGGTGGCGCGGCTCGCCGACCGGTGTGTGGAGCGGCTGCGGGCGGCGGGGCACTCGGGGCGGACCATCGTGTTGAAGGTGCGGCGGTTCGACTTCTCGACGCTGACGCGCTCCGAGACGCTGCGCGGGCCGACGGACGACGCCGGGGTGGTGCGGGAGGCCGCCGCGCGGCTCCTCGAGGCCGTGGACACCACCGGAGGCGTGCGGCTCCTCGGCGTGGGCGTCACGGGGCTCGCCGACTACACGCAGGAGGACCTCTTCGCGCAGGCGCAGGCGGCTGAGGCCGCCGAGGCCGCTGAGGCCGAAGCGGAGAGGGAGCCGGCCGGGGAGATCGCGGCGCAGGCCGTGGGTGACGCGGTGGAGGTGCCGGTCGTGACGCCCGTCGTGGCCGTCGTGCCCGTGGTGCCGACCGAGCGGCGGTGGGCTGCCGGGCACGATGTGCGGCATGCCGCGTTCGGGCACGGGTGGGTGCAGGGGAGTGGCCTGGGGCGGGTGACGGTCCGCTTCGAGACGCCGGAGTCGTCGGTGCCGGGGCGGGTGCGGACGTTCAGGACCGATGATCCGGAGCTCGAGCCCGCGGAGCCCTTGCCATTGGTGGCCGCTCCAGAGGAGCCGGAGCCGGAACCGGAGCCGCAGTGATGCCAATACCTGTGGAGTCGCCGGGGTGACCGGCGAGGGTCAGGGCGCCTCCTGGCCCGCGATGGTGCCGAAGTCCTGGTCCGGTGGTGGCGGTGCCTGTGGTGGGGGCGCGATGTCCAGGCCGTAGTGGTGGTAGAGCTGCAGTTCCTGCTCGGGGGAGAGATGGCGGCCCACGCCGAAATCGGGAGCGTCCTTGATCAGGGAGCGCTCGAAGGGGATGCGCAGGGTGCCGTCGCTCGTGAGCTCGCTGGGTTCCAGGGGCACGAACGCGTCCCTGCTGAAAAGACCCGTGCGTATGGCCGCCCACTCCGGGGCGCCGGTGGCGTCGTCGAGATAGACCTCGTCGATCGTGCCGATCTTGGCCCCGTTCCGGTCGAACGCCTTCCGGCCGATCAGGTTGCGCGGATCGATATCGGTCTGCACGGGCCCTCCAACTGGTCGAGACTTGTCGAAGTGGGGCACAACTCATCCTTGTTCGTTCGTAATCACTACGAAAGAGCACTTCGGGGCAGGCGGCCACTCGAGGGATCGGCCGCAGACCTCGCTGGTAGGCTGGCGCATGGCTGCTGACCCCGTGCGGGAGAGCTCTCCGGTGGACACACCGGGGGCGCCGAAGGAGCAACTCCTCCCCGGAATCTCTCAGGCCCCTGTACCGCACGGACGAGGTCACTCTGGAAAGTAGGGCGGGCGTCGGGCGGGCACGTTCGAAACCCTTCCTCACCGACGGTGAAAGCCGGGACGGCTCCCTCGTGGGGCGTGGACCGGTGAAACTCTCAGGTTGAGATGACAGAGGGGGAGGCCGTCCGGGTACCCGCGCCGTGGTGCCCCTCGCAGGTCGCGTCAGACCAGGAGGCCTCCGCAATGACCGCCACCCCTCGCATCCCGCTTTCCCAGCTCGAACAGGGCATCCCCTTCGAGCAGCGGCACATCGGCCCTGATGTGGAAGCACGGGCCAAGATGCTCGCGCAGGTCGGGTACGGCTCGCTCGACGAGCTGACCGCCGCCGCCGTACCGGATGTGATCAAGAACGCCGAGGCGCTGAACCTGCCCGGGGCGCGCACCGAGGCCGAGGTCCTGGCCGAGCTGCGCTCCCTCGCGGACCGTAACCAGGTTCTCGATTCCATGATCGGCCTTGGCTACTACGGCACCTTCACGCCGCCCGTGATCCTGCGGAACGTCATGGAGAACCCGGCCTGGTACACCGCGTACACGCCCTACCAGCCGGAGATCTCCCAGGGTCGCCTCGAGGCCCTGCTCAACTTCCAGACCG
Organism: Streptomyces sp. NPDC055239; assembly: GCF_053606205.1. NCBI lineage: Bacteria > Bacillati > Actinomycetota > Actinomycetes > Kitasatosporales > Streptomycetaceae > Streptomyces > Streptomyces sp. NPDC055239. The sequence goes on from NZ_JBSGRD010000015.1 coordinate 11,600, forward strand.
TCGTCGCCGAGCTGACCGGCCTTCCCACCTCCGGTGCCTCGCTGCTCGACGAGGGGACCGCCGCCGCCGAGGCCATGGCCCTGTCGCGGCGCATGGGCAAGGTCAAGAACGGCGTCTTCCTTGTCGACGCCGACACGCTGCCGCAGACCATCGCCGTCATCCAGACCCGTGCGGAGCCGACCGGTGTCGAGATCGTCGTCGCCGATCTGAGCGAGGGCATCCCGGCCGAGGTCGCCGAGCGCGGTGTCGTCGGCGTACTGATCCAGTACCCGGGCGCCTCCGGTGCCGTACGCGACATAAAGCCGCTCATCGAGCAGGCGCACGAGATCGGTGCCATCGTCTCCGTCGCCGCCGACCTCCTTGCCCTGACGCTGCTCACCTCGCCCGGTGAGCTCGGCGCCGACATCGCCGTCGGCACCACGCAGCGCTTCGGTGTGCCGATGGGCTTCGGCGGACCGCACGCCGGTTACATGGCGGTGCGCGAGAAGTTCGCACGCAGCCTGCCGGGGCGGCTCGTGGGTGTCTCCGTCGACGCCGACGGCAACAAGGCCTACCGGCTCGCGCTGCAGACCCGTGAGCAGCACATCCGCCGTGAGAAGGCCACCAGCAACATCTGTACCGCTCAGGTGCTGCTCGCCGTGATGGCCGGAATGTACGCGGTCTACCACGGGCCCGAGGGCCTCAAGGCCATCGCGCGCCGTACCCACCGCTACGCGACCGTGCTCGCCGCGGGTCTCACCGCGGGCGGCGTCGAGGTCGTGCACGGCGCGTACTTCGACACCCTGACCGTGCGCGTGCCCGGCAAGGCCGAGGAGCTCGTCGCCGCGGCCCGCGAGGGCGGCGTCAACATCCACCAGATCGACGCCGACCACGTCTCCCTGGCCTGCGACGAGACGACCACGCGCAAGCAGCTCACCGCGATCTGGACCGCGTTCAAGGTCGAGGCGGACGTCGAGGCGCTCGACGCGGAGACCGGGGACACGCTCCCGGCCGGTCTGCTGCGCGAGGACGAGTACCTCACGCACCCCGTCTTCCACCAGTACCGCTCCGAGACCGCCATGCTGCGCTACCTGCGCAAGCTGGCCGACCGCGACTACGCGCTCGACCGCGGCATGATCCCGCTGGGCTCCTGCACCATGAAGCTCAACGCGACCACGGAGATGGAGCCGGTCACCTGGCCCGAGTTCGGACAGCTGCACCCCTTCGCGCCCGCCCAGCAGGCACAGGGTTACCTGACGCTCATCCGTGAGCTGGAGGAGCGGCTCGCCGAGGTCACCGGGTACGACAAGGTCTCGCTGCAGCCCAACGCCGGTTCGCAGGGCGAGCTCGCCGGACTGCTCGCCGTACGGGGCTACCACCGTGCCAACGGTGACGACCAGCGCACCGTCTGCCTCATCCCGTCCTCCGCGCACGGCACCAACGCCGCGAGCGCCGTGATGGCCGGCATGAAGGTCGTCGTCGTCAAGACCAGCGACGACGGCGAGATCGACGTCGAGGATCTGCGCGCCAAGATCGAGAAGCACCGTGACGAGCTCTCCGTGCTCATGATCACCTACCCGTCGACGCACGGAGTGTTCGAGGAGCACGTCGCCGACATCTGCGCCTCCGTGCACGAGGCGGGCGGCCAGGTGTACGTCGACGGGGCGAACCTCAACGCCCTGGTGGGCCTCGCCCAGCCCGGCAAGTTCGGCGGCGACGTCTCGCACCTGAACCTGCACAAGACCTTCTGCATCCCGCACGGCGGCGGTGGCCCCGGCGTCGGCCCGGTCGGAGTGCGCGAGCACCTCGCGCCGTACCTGCCCAACCACCCGCTGCAGCCCGCCGCGGGTCCCGAGACCGGCGTCGGACCGATCTCCGCCGCGCCGTGGGGCTCCGCCGGAATCCTGCCGATCTCCTGGGCGTACGTACGCCTCATGGGCGGCGAGGGCCTCAAGCGCGCCACGCAGGTCGCCGTGCTCTCCGCGAACTACATCGCCAAGCGCCTCGAGCCGCACTACCCGGTGCTCTACACCGGTCCCGGCGGCCTCGTCGCGCACGAGTGCATCATCGATCTGCGCCCGCTGAGCAAGGCGACCGGTGTCAGCGTCGACGACATCGCCAAGCGGCTCATCGACTACGGCTTCCACGCGCCGACCATGTCGTTCCCGGTCGCGGGGACGCTGATGATCGAGCCGACCGAGAGCGAGGACCTGGTCGAGATCGACCGGTTCTGCGAGGCGATGATCAACATTCGCGCGGAGATCGAGAAGGTCGGCGGCGAGTGGACCGCCGAGGACAACCCGCTGCGCAACGCGCCGCACACCGCTGCCGCGCTCGGCGGTGAGTGGGAGCACGCCTACAGCCGCGAGGAGGCCGTCTTCCCGCCCGGCGTCGTGGCCGCTGACAAGTACTGGCCGCCGGTCCGCCGCGTCGACCAGGCGTACGGCGACCGGAATCTGGTCTGCTCCTGCCCGCCGCTGGATGCGTACGAGGACTGATATCGCGTCCAGAACATGCGTGGGGGCCGGTCCGGAGGTTGTTGCTCCGGGTCGGCCCCTTTGTTGTCCGTGCCGTGGTGCTGCCGCGTGTTGCCGCGGCGCTGCGGCGTCAGGCGGCGGTCATGATCTCGTCCGTGCCCAGCGGTCGGTGCGGGGCGATGATCTGGCCGTCCGGCAGCAGCTCACCGGTGTCCTCGAAGAGGAGGACGCCGTTGCACAGCAGGCTCCAGCCCTGCTCCGGGTGGCTCGCCGTGAGGAGCGCGGCTTCCCGGTCTGCGGAGTCGGCTGTCGGGCACGGTGGTTGATGCTGGCACATGGAAGGGTTCTTTCGCTGCGGTGTGATGGCTGTGACGTCTGCCTTGCGGCTCGATGCGGTGTTCATGCCGCCCCCCGTTAAGTCGGTCCGATCCCAGTGTTGCCCTACGGACGTCAATCCGCAGGGATTTAGCGGCAGCGCTTCCTACTGCTTAATGACGTATCACCCGCCCGGACGGTTCAGCCCAACTCGACTGTCTTCTCGGGTGGTTCGGGGTGGTCATACCGGGCTAGTCCGTATGGGCACAGGACGCGCCGAGCCCCGCGGCCGGAATCGGCGGCGGGGCACGGGACGTACGGCGAGGTCAGGCGGGCGAGGTGAGCAGCGGTGCCGGGGTCATGCGGTGGGTGAGGACCTTGAGCAGCTCCGCGGCGCGGTGTGGGCGGTGCGCCGCGATGCCGGGAGGCGCGGGTGCGAGCGGTACGAGGATGTCGGACGGCGCGAGGTCGCCGCTCGCGCCGTCCGCCGTGCAGTCGCCGTGCAGCCAGAGTGTGAGCATGTAGAGCTCGGGTATGGACAACAGTCGTGGTTGGTAGGGCAGCTGCATCGCCTCGGCATGACGCAGGGCGCGTTCGGTGGCCGCGATGTACGGGCCCTCGAAGAAGTGGGAGAAGGTCCACCCGTCAGGCGTCAGCATCGTGTCCGCCGCGGCGACGGCGCGCTCGCCGCAGCGGATCAGGAAACGCCACCCCGCGAGCCGGGTGGGCGATGGGCTCGACGGGGTGATCCGGTCCAGGACGTGTACGGGCAAAGGGAGTTCGGGGCTCGCCGGTCCCTGGGCGGCGCGCAGGGACGGGGTGCGGGCTTCGTGTACGGCGGTGGGTGAACCGAGTGCCGCGAGGACGCTGCGCAGGGCGGGCGCGGGAGCCGGGGGGACTTGCAGCGGCATGATGGGTCGCCTCTCTCATTCGACAGGCACGGTGGAACGAGGACAGGTGCGGACGTCGCTGTCTGCTCCGGGGACAGAGGGGGCGGGGGCAGGGGACCGCGAGCGCCAACTCTCTGCCTCGTTCGCGGAGTTTATACGACACGTGTTCAGGCCGTGTTTCGGCTAACCGCACTCGATATTGGCCGCAAGACGTTATCCGGTCGCTATTTTGCGGGCTTTAACCCGATTCCGGATGAGCCCGGACGTTTGACCTCGGCTCCCTTCGGAGGAGCGGACGGCCGAATCTCATCGGCGTTTTTCACCATGGTTCGGGGAGTGGATTCTCCCGGCGAACATCATTATTGGTGAATGACGCGTGCGGACACGGCGAAGAGCCTACTGGTCCGGCGGCCTGCGCGGGGCGTTATCGATCACATTGCAGGGCATCATCCACCGAGACGCAGCGGCCGGATCATTGGCTGCCCATCAGAGGAGGGGACGCTTCGAATGGGCGAGAAGGTCGTAGCAGGAACGTTTGACCTGGCCGAGCGGCGCCGGTACCGGAGCAAGCTCAGGGAGTGTCTGACGGGACTGCGGAGGCTGTTGGAAGAGGAGCGGTTCGATCGGCCCAAGAATCTGATGGGTGTGGAGATCGAACTGAATCTCGCGGGGCCCGACGGGATGCCGAGAATGCTGAATGCTGAAGTTCTCGAACGCATCGCGAGCCGAGACTTCCAGACGGAACTCGGAATGTTCAATCTTGAAGTCAATATCGCTCCGCACCGATTGGGCGGTCGCGTTCTCGACCGTCTCGCCGAGGAGCTGCGCACTGGCCTCGCCTATGCCCACCGAAAAGCGAACGAGGTGAACGCGGGCATCGTGATGATCGGCATTCTGCCGACACTCGCGCACCACGACCTGGTCTCGGGAAACCTCTCCGACGTCGACCGCTACGCACTGCTCAACGACCAGATCGTGGCGGCCCGCGGCGAGGAATTCGTCCTGGACATCGAGGGCGTCGAGCGGCTGACCTGCACCTCCGCGTCGATTGCGCCCGAAGCGGCCTGCACATCGGTGCAGTTGCACCTCCAGGTCACGCCGGGCAGGTTCGCCGACGTGTGGAACGCGGCGCAGGCCGTCGCCGCGGCGCAGATCGCCGTCGGCGCCAACGCGCCGTTCCTGTTCGGGCGTGAGCTGTGGCGCGAGTCCCGCCCACCGCTGTTCCTGCAGTCCACCGACACCCGCCCGCCCGAGCTCCAGGCGCAGGGCGTCCGTCCGCGGACCTGGTTCGGGGAGCGCTGGATCAGTGACGTGTACGAGCTCTTCGAGGAGAACCTGCGCTACTTCCCCGCGCTGCTCCCACTCGTCGACGACGAGAACCCGCTGGAGGTGCTCGACGACGGCCGGGTGCCGCAGCTGGGCGAACTCGTTTTGCACAACGGCACCGTGTACCGCTGGAACCGCCCCGTGTACGGCATCGCGGGCGGCGTCCCGCACCTGCGCGTGGAGAACCGCGTCCTGCCCGCGGGCCCCACCGTCACCGACGTCATCGCGAACGCCGCCTTCTACTACGGCGTCGTACGCGCCCTGGCCGAGGAGTCCCGGCCCGTGTGGACCCGGCTGCCCTTCGAGGAAGCGGCCCGCAACTTCGACACCGCGTGCCGCGACGGCATCGAGGCCCGGCTGCGGTGGCCGCGGCGCGGCCGGTACGGAGGGCTCGTGGAGGTGCCCGCGGTAGCCCTCGTACGCGACGAGCTGTTGCCGCTCGCCGCGGCGGGGCTCGACGCGTGGGGTGTCGAGCCCGCCGACCGGGACTTCTATCTCGGCGTCATCGAGGAGCGGTGCAGGCGGCGGGTGAACGGGGCTTCCTGGCAGGCGGCGACGTACCACCAGGCCCTGGAGACCGGGCTCGAACGCGAGGACGCGCTCGCCGCGACCACCCGGCGCTATGCCGAGCTGATGCACGCGGGGGCGCCGGTGCACACGTGGCCGGTGGGGCTGCCCGAACCTGCCGTCCTGAGCTGAACCGTCCTGATCCCAGACGTCCTGCTCCACGACCCGCCGCGACGGTCTCAGCCGTGGCTTCCCGCCTCCATGATGGCCTTGAGGATGACCGCGTGGATCTGCGCCGGGTCGTCGACCTGGTGGCCCGATCCGCCGGTCGCCTGAGCGATCTGCACGACCTCCTCCTTGTCCGCGTTCGGGCCGACCGCGATCGCGATGAGCGGCACCGGGCGCTTGGGGTCGGAGAGGTTCTCGAGCTGTGAGACGAGGTTGCTGCGCGAGATGGATCCGGGATCCTCGTTCGCGCCGTCCGTGAGCACCACGAGCGCGTTGAACTTTCCGCTCGCGTAGCCGGCCGTGGCCTCCTTGTACGCCGCGAGCGTGGTGTCGTACAGGCCGGTCGCCCCGCCCGGGATGGGCGCCAGGTCGCTGAAGGCCTTGGAGACCTTGTCCCGCTGGGTGCCTTCGCCCTTGTGGTCGCCGAGCCGCTGGGTCGGCACGAGCTTGCGGTAGTCGCGCTCGCCGTCCAGGAGCGTGGCGAACTCCCAGAGGCCGATCTCGTCCTCGTCGGTGAACCCGGCGAGCGCCTGGAGCAGCGAGGACTTGGTGACCTCCATCCGGGACCGGTCGCGGCCCGGCACGTACTCGCCCATGGAGGCCGAGACGTCGACGACCGTGCTGATCCTGGCGCTCTGGACGGTGATCGTCCACATGCCGAGCGTCTCCTGTAGCTCCTTCTCGGTGGGAGGCTCGCTCGCCTCGTCGGCGTACGGCTGGGGGGTGCGGCCGCCGGCCGCCGTGACGAGCTTCGCCGATGGGGCGTCGGTGCCGGTCCTGAAGCCGTGCTTCTCCAGGATCGCGCGCCCCCCGTCGTCGCTGAACAGCGTCATGAAGCGCAGGGCGGCCCGGCTCTGGTCCGTGGACAGCTTGTCCTCCTGGACCAGCGTGTACGGATAGTCGAGGCGCGGAGAGCCGTCCTTCGGATAGAACATGGCGAGGCTGTTCTCCTCGCCCGCCGACGCGTTGTGCCTGAACGCGGCCTGCTCGGAGAGGATCAGCGCCTGGTTGCGGCGCGGGTTGCCCTGCTCGGTTCCGGAGGAGTCGCGGGCGAGGGTGTCGAGGAGCTGTCTGTCGCTGTCGGACGTGCGCGCGGAAAGGGCCTTGGCCATCGCGGCGGCCTGGGTGTCGCCGTCCTTGCCGCCCGATTCCTTCGCCGACGCGCTCAGCTTGGCGAGCGCGAGCAGGCCGGTCGCGCTGCGCGCGGGATCGGCGGCGCCGAGCCGCAGCTTGTCGCCCTTCACCGCCGCGCCTGTCAACTTCGGCCAGCTGTACGTCTTCTCGGGCCAGCCCAGGGTCTCGGCGGCTGAGGGAATCATGGCCATGCCAACCGGTGAGGAGGCTATGTTCCCCGCGGGCGTCACCTTGTCCCGCTTGTCGCCCAGGCCGACGCGTTGCAGCCACAGTTCGGAGTCCGGCACCCATACGTCGTAGTCCGGGGCGCCCTTGCCCGTCCGCAGCTCGTCGGCGACCTTGTACGAATCGCGGGCGGTGACCCGTACGTCGATGCAGGACCCGTCGGACGTGACCTCCCTCTCGCGCGCGTCGTCGGCTGCCGCGCGCAGTGCGGGGGCGATGTCGGGGGCGGCGGCGACGTCAAGGCGCACCGCGTCGTCGCGGCACGAGCCGCCGAAGTCGAGGAGGTCACTGCGGACGGCGAACGCCGTGCCCGCCGCGACCGTCAGGACGAGCGCCGTCGCGATGGCCACGGTGCGGCCACGGGTGCGCGGTCGTGGGTCGGGTGCGCCCGTCCCGTACTCATCGGGCAAGCTGTGACGTCCCATGGCGGTGGTGCCCCTCCTTGAGCGATGAAGCAAGGGAAGAGGGGGTGGCATGACCGCAATCGGCGTCCGTCCCCCTCGGCCTGTCGCGCACGATCTTCGTAACTTCTTTCGAGACCCTAGTGGGACGAGGATGGGGATGAGGCGGGATTACTCAACTGGAGGCGCAGTGCAAGCGGAGTCCGGGCCGTTGGCCGGTTCTTTTCGGGGTGAGGGGCCATCGCGACGGATCCTGAGGGACGAGACGCTGCTCGTCCTCGCGGTCTCACTGGGTGCGAGCGGTGTGTCCGCGCTGATCAGCTTTGTCGGGTCGGTCACCAAACCTGGCGGTCTGAAGGACCAGGCGGCGACCATGAACGCGTCGGCCGCTCCGGGGCGACCATGGCTTGATCTGGCGTGGCAATTGTTCTCCATCAGCACCGCGTTGGTGCCGGTGGCGCTGGTCGCGCACTTCTTGATCAGGGAGGGCGCCGGGCTGCGCACGATCGGCTTCGACCGGACCCGCCCATGGCCGGATCTTGGGCGCGGGGCGGCGATCGCGGCGGTGATCGGCAGTACCGGGATCGCCTTCTACTTGGCCGCGCGCGGGCTCGGGTTCAACCTGACGGTGGTGCCGGAGGACCTGCCCGACGTGTGGTGGAAGTTCCCGGTGCTCGTGCTGTCCGCGGTGCAGAACGCGGTGCTCGAGGAAGTGATCGTCGTCGGCTATCTGCTGCGCAGGTTCGGGCAGTTGGGGTGGACGCCGATGGCCGCGCTCGTCGGCAGCTCGGTGCTGCGCGGCTCGTACCACCTCTACCAGGGCATCGGCGGGTTCATCGGGAACATGGCGATGGGGGTGGTCTTCGTGCTCCTGTACCGGCGGTGGGGGCGGGTCGGTCCGCTGGTGGTGGCCCATTCGCTGCTCGATATCGGCGCGTTCGTCGGGTACGCGCTGCTCGCGGGGAAGGTGGGGTGGCTGCCCACGCCTTAGGCGGCGGGCAGGCGGGTGCGGGCGTGGCGGTGGGGACGTACGGCCATGACCTGGTCGTACGTCCCCACAGTGATGTCAGGCGTACAGATCGCCCTCGATGACGGTGACCGCGCGGCCCGTCAGGAGGGTGCGGTCGCCGCGCAGTTCCGTGCGGACCAGGCCGCTGCGGGCCGAGGCCTGCAATCCGGTGAGCTCCGCGCGGCCCAGGCGCTGGGACCAGAAGGGGGCCAGGGCCGTGTGGGCGCTGCCGGTCACCGGGTCCTCGTCGATGCCGACGCGCGGGAAGAAGCCGCGGGAGACGAAGTCGTAGCCACGGGCGGGGTCTTCGGCGCGTGCGGTGGCGATGATGCCGCGCTTGGAGTGCTGGGCCAGGGCCTTGTGGTCCGGGGTGAGCGCGCGCACCGTCTTCTCGTCCGCGAGCTCGACCAGGAGGTCGCCGAGGTGCGCCCCGGTGTCGTACGCCGCGAGCGGCTCGGCGCCGAGTGCCTCGGCCGCGCCGTCGGGGACGTCGGCCGGGGTGAGCGGGGCGGTCGGGAAGTCCATGGTGACGGTGGAGTCGGCGTGCGCGGTCGTGGTCAGGACGCCGCTGCGGGTGGCGAACCGTACGGGCCCTTCGGCGGAGCCGGTGACCTGCAGGACGTGGGCGGTGGCGAGCGTGGCGTGGCCGCAGAGGTCGACCTCGGTGGCGGGCGTGAACCAGCGCAGCGCCCAGTCGGCCTCGCTGTCCGCGGGGAGGCGGTGGGCGAACGCGGTCTCGGCGTGGTTGACCTCTGCGGCCACGTTCTGGAGCCAGGCGTCATCAGGGAAGGCGTCGAGGAGCAGGACGCCAGCGGGGTTGCCCGTGAAGGGGCGGTCGGCGAAGGCGTCGACGATGCGGATGCGGTGAGAAGTCGGCATACCGATGACGCTAGTGGGCCAATGCGGGGCTGTAACAAGGCCAATCGGGGGTGAGTGGCCCGATCAGGGGTGCTGTGTCGATGGTTGGCCCCCTCCAGGCCTCACGCTCGGGCGCTGGGGGACTCCCAAGCCGTCCATGTAGTCGCGGACCCGCGTGATCACTCCGTTGCGGACGTGGAGCATCAGAAGGCAGCGCCGATCCGGCCCTGGGCGCCGATGCTGGCACCAGCATCGCAGACCGCACCAGTTGATCCGCGATGTCCATGCCTCTCTCATCTCCGGAGAGGCTTGCCATGCGAACGGTTCCGATATATCGTTGACGCATCGCGACAGATCAACGATGGCGCGATAGATCACCTACGAAATCAAGATCACCAAAGGAGTGATTGCTATGCGTTCCCACGGACATGAACACGAGCACGGACATGGAAAGCGCGGCCACGGCCACGAGGGTCGGGGCGGCTTCGACGGGCGGCGCGGCGCGTTCGGCCCCTTCGGCCCCGGCTTCGGCGGTCCCGGTGGACCCGGCGGCCCCTGGGGCGGCGGCGGACGCGGCGGCCGGGGCGGCGGTCCGCGAGGCAGGGCCCGGCGCGGCGACGTACGCGCGTCGATCCTGGCCCTTCTGAAGGACCGGCCGATGCACGGCTACGAGATGATTCAGGAGATCGCCGAGCGCAGTGGCGGGGCGTGGAAGCCCAGCCCCGGTTCGGTCTACCCGACCCTCCAGCTCCTGGAGGACGAGGGCCTGATCAGCAGCGCGAGCGAGGGCGGCAAGAAGCTCTTCTCGCTCACCGAGGCCGGCGCCACCGCGGCCGACGAAGGTCCCGACGCACCTTGGGAAGAGGCCGGGCGCGGGGTCGACTGGGACACGCTGAACGAGATCCGCCAGGCCGGTTTCGGGCTGATGGAGGCGTTCGGCCAGGTCTGGAAGACCGGCAGCAAGGAGCAGCGCGAGAAGGCTGTCACGGTCATCAACGACGCCCGCAAGAAGCTGTACCTGATCCTCGCCGATGAGGACTGAGGCAGCAGGGGGCGACAGCCCCCAGTGCCACTGAGGCGCCCCGCACTTCACGTGTGGGGCGCCTCTTTGCGTCGGGGTGCCTGCCTGGGCGTGGGGGAGGGTCAGGCCACAAGGCCCGCCAGCTTCCGCAGCGACTCGTTCAGCGCGGCCGTCGCCGAGTCCTTCAGTTTGCCCGCCATCAAGGAGACCGCCGCGCCCGTGAACTCGCCCTCTATGCGTACGGTCGTCGCGTCCCCGTCGGGGGAGAGCGAGTAGCGGGTGCCGACCGTGACGCCCATCGGGCCCTTGCCCCTGATCGCCAGGGTGCGCTCGCTCTGAAGCTCCTCGATCGTCCAGTTGACCTCGGCGGGGAAGCCCATCAGCTTCATGTTCTCCAGGAACGTGCCGCCCACCTCCAGCGTGGTGGGGCCGCCCTTGGGGAAGCTCGTGTGCGTGGCGTTCCACTCGCCGTACGAGGAGAAGTCGGTGAGTTGGGCCCAGACCTTCTCGACGGGAGCCTCGATCCGTGCTTCCGCGCTGACTTCGGCCATGCGACGACCCCTTTTCGTTGGGTGCTGCGGCGGGGCGCAGCTGTGGTGTCGCGGAACGTAGCCGCAGGGCCCGGAACATTCAATACTGATGAACCGTCAGGTATTGACGGCGCTCCGGCGGCGCCGCCCGAAACCCGGTCGGGTACTGTTGCCCTCCCCCGCGACGGACGCGGGCAGACGGACCCGGGAGGTGAGACCCATTACCGCTGCAGCAGGTCGGGTGCTCCCCCTTCACGACCGCGCGGTTCACCCGGCATAGGTGACCGAGGGAGCCCCACAGGCGTCCCGAAAGGTTCCTCTTCTCATGTCGGCCTCACCTTCGTCACCCGCGTCGTCACCGATGACGTCCCTCACCCCTTCCGCCATCGTCATCAGGCTGCGCGCCGCCGGCTGTGTCTTCGCCGAGGACGAGGCGCGGCTGCTCGTCGCCACCGCGCGTGACCGCACCGAACTCGCCTCCATGGTGGAGCTGCGCGCCACCGGCCGGCCGCTCGAACACGTTCTGGGCTGGGCGGAGTTCCGCGGTCTGCGGATAGCCGTGGACACCGGGGTCTTCGTGCCACGGCGGCGCACCGAGTTCCTCGTGCAGGAGGCCGCCGCCCTCGCCCGACCCGGGGCGGTCGTGGTCGACCTGTGCTGCGGCTCCGGCGCGCTCGGGGCCGCGCTCGGCGCCGCAGTCGGCCGGATCGAGCTGCACGCCGCCGACATCGACCCCGCCGCCGTGCGGTGCGCGCGGCGCAATGTCGCCGACGTGGGGGGAAGGGTCTACGAGGGCGATCTCTACGCGCCGCTGCCCGGCGCGCTCCGGGGCCGTGTCGACGTACTGCTGGCGAACGTCCCCTACGTACCCACCGAGGAGGTCGGTCTCCTGCCGCCGGAAGCCCGTATCCACGAGGCGCGTGTGGCGCTCGACGGCGGCGCTGACGGCCTCGACGTCCTGCGGCGGGTGACCGGGGATGCGGCGCGCTGGCTGGCTCCCGGCGGCCGACTGCTGTTCGAGACGAGCGAGCGGCAGGTGCCGTACGCGCTCGCGGCGGTCGCCGACGGCGGTCTTGTGCCGCGGTCGGTGAGCGACGAGGAGATGTACGCGACCGTGGTCATCGGGACGCGGCCCGTCTGAGTCGTGTACGTGAGCCGAGCGGGTCCCGTGCGGCCGGGGATCAGCCGACCCTGCGTATCACCGCCGCGTCGAACAGGTCGCACGCCCTGGGGAAGGGGCCTTCGTCGTGGCAGTGCCAGGCTTCCCAGAACAGGTCGGCGGGCAGTGCGTCATCGGGTGCGTACACCCGGTACACGTACTGCCTGCCGTCGCTCGCCGACAGCGAGACCATCCAGCACCTGCACTCCATGACCTGCACCCCATCACCCGCGCCCCATGCCTGAAAGACGAGTGACGTGTGTGCCGTGGTTGCGTTCCGGGCGTGAATCAAGGCGCCGCGCGCCCCTGGGGGAAGAAAAGTCGGATCTCATCCGTAAGGAGGAGAAGCCACACATGCGTACCCAACCTGTGTCGGACGCGAAGATGCTTCCCTCCGCCGATGACACCACCCACAGGGGACTGATGGGGTGGGAGGTGTGCAAAGCCGTACCCCGCCGGGCGCCGAGCCCGGCCTCACCCGAACAGAGACCGACTCCCGACTGAGCGCAGTGCTGGCATCGGTGGTGGCCGGTGCGCGCCGACGTGCGGTACGGGACGGGGACCGGCAGATCGACACCGCGCATCTGCTGCACTCCCTCCTGGAGACCGACCCCGATGTGCGGGCGGCCTTCGACGACGGGGCGCAAGTGGTGCGGCTGCTCGGCTATCTCGTCCAGCGCAGCATCGGGTACGGCCTGCAGTGGCAGGGGACGGTCGAGGACTCCGGATCGGTGCCGCTGGTGAAGGTGGGCGACTTCGGTCCCGCCAAGGAGAAGCGCTGGTCGCCGTCCGCGACGGCGGCCATGGAGACGGCCATCGAGCGGGCCGACGGGCGCGGCGAACCGCGCGCCCTTGGTATCGACCTCCTGGTGGCGCTCATCTCGGATCCGGACTATCGCGCGGTCGAGGTCCTCGGGCGGGCCGGGGCCGACCCGAAGGTGATCGTCCGGCGCATCGAGAAGGATCCGTCGACCGGCGCCTCGTTCGCGGATCCGCACGCGGACCCCTACGCGGACCCGTACACCGAGATGCCCGCCGAGACGTCCGCCGATTGAGACAGGGGCTATCGAAGGTGACGCTCATGACGCGCCCTGGCATGCTGTGCCGGTGCAAGCGTCTGAGGGGAATCGGGCAGGCTCACGGCTGAGCCGCGGGAGAGGCATGGGCCTGGGGCTCGCCCTGGGCTCTGCGATCGCCTTCGGCGGTTCGGGAGTCGCGGCCAAACCGCTGATCGAGGCCGGTCTCGACCCGCTGCACGTGGTGTGGCTGCGGGTGACGGGCGCAGCCCTGGTGATGCTGCCGGTCGCCTGGCGCCACCGCGCCCTGCTGCTCCGCAGGCCCGCCCTGCTGCTCGGCTTCGGCCTGCTCGCCGTGGCCGGTGTCCAGGCCTGTTACTTCGCGGCGATCTCCCGCATCCCCGTCGGCGTCGCGCTCCTGGTCGAGTACCTCGCGCCCGCGCTCGTCCTCGGCTGGGTGCGCTTCGTGCAGCGGCGGCCCGTGACGCGGTCGGCCGCGGTGGGCGTGGTGCTCGCGGTCGGCGGGCTCGCCTGTGTCGTCGAGGTGTGGGCCGGGCTGAGCTTCGATGCCGTGGGGCTGCTGCTCGCGCTGGGTGCCGCGTGCTGCCAGGTCGGCTACTTCGTCCTGTCCGACCAGGGCAGCGACGCGGGGGACGACGCTCCCGACCCGCTCGGCGTCATCGCGTACGGGCTGCTGATCGGTGCCGCGGTGCTTACCGTCGTGGCGCGTCCCTGGGGCATGGACTTCTCGGTGCTCGCGGGCAGCGCGGACATGGACGGCTCGGCCGTTCCCGCGTGGCTGCTCATCGGCTGGATCGTGCTCCTCGCGACCGTCGTGGCGTACGTCACCGGGGTGCTCTCTGTGCGTCGGCTCTCGCCGCAGGTGGCGGGGGTCGTCGCCTGTCTGGAAGCGGTCATAGCGACCGTGCTCGCCTGGGTCATGCTGGGCGAACACCTGTCGGCGCCGCAGATCATCGGGGGTGCGGTGGTGCTCGCGGGGGCGTTCATCGCGCAGTCGTCCACGCCCGCGAAGCCCCACGAGGGGCCTGCCGCGGGCGGCCTTCCGGAGCCGGAGCAGCGGTTGTCGTCAACCGGCACCGCCGTCTAGGGTGTTGATCATGCATTCACGCGCGCTCGTTCTTCCGCCCCCCGCCGCTTAGGCGCGGGCACCTTCTGGATCACACCCGGCCGGTGGCCGGGTGGAACGGCGCTGCCCGCAGACGGAGCCAGGGACCTTCCTGGGACCTTCCTTCTTCTTTCTTTCTGCGGAGAACTCACGTGTCGAATGTGTCGACTGTGTCCACTGTGTCGACGGCTGCCTCCGGTCTGTCCGTCGGACGTGGCCTCTTCTATCTGATCGTCGCCGGTACGGCCTGGGGCACCGCCGGTGCCGCCGCCGCGCTGGTCTTCAACGCCAGTGACATGGGGCCGGTCAGCCTGTCCTTCTGGCGCTGCGCGGGCGGCTTCGTGCTGCTGTTCGCCGTCCGTCTGATGCGGGCGCGCCGACGGTCCGCGTACGCCGCCGTCAGTGCGCCGCTGCGGCAGCGGCTGCCGCGGATCGTGGTGACCGGCGTGGCCCTCGCCGTGTTCCAGACCGCCTACTTCGCGGCCGTCGAGTCGACCGGCCTCGCCGTCGGCACGGTGGTCACGATGGGCGCCGGGCCCGTGCTCATCGCCCTCGGGGCGCGGTTCACCATGGCCGAGCGGCTCGGGCGCGGCGGGGTCGTCGCCGTGGCGGGGGCGCTTGCCGGGCTCGTGGTGCTCGTCCTGGGCGGCGGCGGTGCGAGCGTGCGTCCGGAGGGCGTCGGGTGGGGGCTGCTCTCGGCGGCCGCGTACGCCACGATGACGCTGCTCACGCGGTGGTGGGGGCGGGACGGCGGTGCCGACTCGGCCGACACGACGGTCTGGTCGTTCGCCGTGGTCTCCGTCTGCCTGCTGCCGCTCGCCGCGGTGGAGGGCCTCGTGCCGCATACCGCCGACCCGGCGCGGATGAGCCTCTACGTGCTGTACATCGTCGTGATACCGACGGCGGTCGCCTACGCCCTGTACTTCGCGGGCGCCGCCGTCATCCGGTCCGCGACCGTCTCCGTGATCACGCTCCTGGAGCCGCTCAGCGCTGCGGTCATCGCCGTCGTGCTCCTTGACGAGGAGCTGACCGTGTCGACGGTCCTCGGCACGCTGATGATGCTGGCCGCGGTGACGGGGCTCGCGGTCGCCGAGACGGTCGCTGCGCGGCGGGGGGCGGTGCTGGTGTGAGGGGCGGCTTGTGCGGCGCGGCCTGTGTGGTCGCGCCCCGCGCCCCTTAAGGGGCGCTCAGCGTCGGCGCAGTTGATGAGATTGCGCCGCCTCGTCGCGTGGGCCGTCGCGTTCCGCCAGACCTGCCACGATCCGGTCCTGGACCTCCTGCGGCTTGTGGCTCGCGTACTTGAACTTTGCCCGTACGTCCGTCACTTCGAGGCACAGGGCGCGGATGCCGGAGAGCATGCGGCCGAACGGGGCCTCGCCCACCGTGGCGGGGACCGAGCCGCCCTCCGGCTGGAAGTGGGCGACCTGGCGGTTGAGGAGCTCGGCCTTCTCCGCCGGGTCGTCCACGACGCGGGCGGTGCAGCGCAGCTGTACGGCGGCGTAGAAGCTGGTCGGCACGCCGTGCTCGGGCAACGTGTCCGGCGGCGCCTGCCAGGGGCCCGGCACGTAGACGTAGTCGTCCACCACGCTCAGCAGTACTTCGGGGTCGGCTTCCAGCGCGGGCCACAGCGGGTTGGGGCGCGCCAGGTGGGTGATCACCCGGCCGTACGGGCCGTGGCCGGTCTCGTAGGCGAAGTGTGCTGGCTGTACGTGTGGGGGCTCTCCGGGCAGGCCGTTCACAGCGAGCTGCCCGAAGTCGTGGGCGGCGAGCCACTGCTGCCACTCGGCGTCGGAGCGGGGCGCGTCCCAGGGATGGATCAGCATCACAGCTCGATCAGGTAGTCGGGGGTCTCGATGCCGGGGGCCAGGTCGGCCGAAGGGACGAGCGGGTCGTGGCCCTTGCGCAGGGGGACGACGCCGGCCCAGTGGGGCAGGTCGAGGTCCTCGGGGTCGTCGTTCGGGCCGCCGGTGCGCACCTTGGCGGACACCGCGGCGAGGTCGAGGCTGAGCACGGCGGTCGCCGCGAGTTCCTTGGCGTTCGCGGGGCGCGAGTCGGCGGAGCGGCCAGGCACGACGTGGTCGACGAGTGCGTCGAGGGCGGCGCGCTTCTCCTCGAGGTCGGTGACCTGGTGTGCGGTGCCGTGGATCACCACGGAGCGGTAGTTGATCGAGTGGTGGAAGGCCGACCGGGCGAGGACGAGGCCGTCGACGTGGGTGACGGTCAGGCAGACCGCCAGGCCCGGGTCCTCCTCTTGCTTCCGGGCGTCGGCGGCCATCCGCAGTGGCCGGGACCCCGTCGAGCCGTGCACGTAGAGGCGCTCGCCCACCCGGCCGTACAGCGTCGGCAGGACGATCGGAGCTCCGTCCCGCAGGAAACCGAGGTGGCAGACGTAGGCCTCGTCGAGTATCGCGTGCACCAACTCCTGGTCGTACGCGGCACGGTCCCGCCCGCGGGTGGGCACGGTCAGGTCGGTCGGCGCGTACGAGGCGGTGTCGGTGGCGGTCTCGACGCCGGTCTCGATGCCGGACTCGGATGCGACGCTCATTGCCTTCTCCATTGCACTAGTGCATAATCTGCTTTGTGCTAGGAGAGTATCGGATCGAAGGCCGACGTGCAGCTGAGATCGCTGCCAGCGTGGAGCGCGCGGTGGGTGGCGGAGACCTGGAGCCGGGTCAACTGCTCCCGCCGATGCGTGAGTTGGCGGAGCAGCTCGGGGTGAATCCCAATACGGTGGCCGCCGCCTACCGCACGCTGCGTGAACGCGGCGTCATCGAGACGGCGGGGCGGCGCGGCAGTCGCGTGCGCCCCAAGCCCGCGACGACCGTGCGCGAGCTGATCCGCGTGGACGTGCCGGCCGGTGTGCGTGACGTGTCGAACGGCAATCCGGACACGGCGCTGCTTCCGCCGCTCGCCGGGGTGTTCGCGGCCGCAGCCGCGGAGGGCGACCTGCGCCCTGTGCTGTACGGGGAGGAGGCCGTGGACCCCGGAATGACCCGCCACGCGCGCGTGGCCCTCGACGAGGACGGCGTGCCGGACGGCCCTGTCGCCGTCACCTCCGGGTCTCTCGACGCCATCGAGCGTGTGCTCGCCGCGCATCTCAAGCCCGGCGACGCGGTGGCGGTCGAGGACCCCGGCTGGGGCAGCCTGCTCGATCTGATGCCGGTGCTCGGGCTGCGCACGGTCGCGGTGGGCGTCGACGACGACGGGCCGCTGCCCGCCGACGTGGAGGTGGCGCTGCGCGGCGGAGCCAGGGCGCTCATCGTCACCGACCGCGCCCAGAACCCGACGGGCGCCGCGATCAGTGCTCCACGCGCGCGTGCGCTGCGAAAAGTGCTCTCCGCGCACAAGGATGTGCTTCTCGTGGAGGACGACCACGGCCACGCCATCGTCGACCTGCCGCTGCACCCGCTTGCGGGCGTGACCCGCAGCTGGGCCTTCATCCGCTCGACGGCCAAGGCATACGGCCCTGACCTGCGACTGGCCCTCCTCACCGGGGACTCCGTCACCGTCGATCGCGTACAGGGGCGGCAGCGGCTCGGCCCCGGCTGGGTGAGCCACCTGTCGCAGCGCGCCGTGGTGCGGCTGTGGACGGAAGGGGCGGTGAACACCGCCGAGGTGTCGGCGTCGTACGGGAAGCGACGTGACGCGCTGATCGCCGCACTCGCCGAGCGGGGTGTCGCGGCGCACGGGCGCAGCGGCATGAACGTATGGGTGCCCGTGCCGGACGAGACCGGCGCGGTCGCCAGGCTGCTGCACGCGGGGTGGGCCGTAGCGCCGGGGGCGCGCTTCCGGATGGGTGCGCGGCCCGGGGTGCGGATCACGGTGTCGACGCTCGGGGACGGTGACATCGAGGCGGTGGCGGACGCCGTCGCCTCCGCCACCGGGCCCGCTCCCGCGCGGCGCTATGAGTGATCGGGCCGGCTTCGCGCGGCGCTATGGGTGACCGGGGCGGTTTCGCGCGCGTTCGCGCGGCTTGGACTGCGTGAGTGCGGCGCCTGCCAGGACGATCACCGCGCCGACCGGCGTCGACCAGCTCAGGGACTCGCCGAGCACGGCGACGCCCGCCGTGGTGGCGATGACCGGGACGAAGTACGTGACCATCTGGGCCGTCGTCGGCCCGACCTCGGAGACGAGGTCGTACTGCATGAGGAAGGCGAGCCCGGTGCCGACGGCACCCAGTGCCACGATCGCGAGGAGCGGCACGACGGGGAAGTGCGTGGGGAGCGACGTGAACAGCGGCGTCACCACGGCCAGTTCGACGGTCGCGATCAGCAGTTGGGCGCCGGTCAGCGAGAGGTTGGAGTGACCGGAGCCGGCCAGAGTGCGGCGCACGTAGATCCAGCCGATCGGGTAGCACAGCGCGGCGAGCAGTGCCATCGACGTGCCGCGGAAGTCGAGGCCGCTGAAGCCCTGCCAGGCGCCGAGGACCGTGAGCACCCCGAGGAACCCGATGCCGAGTCCCGCGACCCTGCGCCGCGTCGGGCGGTCCTCGGAGAGCGCGACCAGGGAGAGCGCCATGCCCCACAGGGGCGAGGTCGCGTTGCAGATACCGGCGAGCGTGGACGGAATCGTCAGCTCCGCGTACGCGAACAGCGAGAACGGCAGGGCGTTGAGCAGGAGCGCCGCGACCGCGAGATGCGCCCACGTCCGCGCCCCGCGCGGCAGCCGCTCGCGCTTGACCACGAGGACGACCGCGACGACCGCGGTGCCGAAGAACAGGCGCCCCAAGGTGACCTGGAACGGCGCGTAGCTCTCCGTGCCGACCTTGATGAGGAGGAAGCTGAAGCCCCAGATCAGCGAGAGGAGGCCGAAGCGGAGGCGCCAGCCGAGGGCGCGGCGGGGCTTCGGATCGACGGGGGCGGGCGGGGGAGAAGCAGCGGCGAGGGAGCCCTGAGGGGTGGAGGTGACGCTCATGTACGTCACCTTGAGGCCGCAGACGTCGTAGAACAAGCGAAATAAACTGCCTGGTATCGCGTAGCATTGCTTATGTGTTGAACCTGGAACGCCTGCGCACGCTCGACGCACTGGCCCGGCACGGCTCGGTCAGCGGCGCCGCGGCGGGCCTGCATGTCACGACGTCGGCCGTCTCGCAGCAGATGACCAAGTTGGAGCGCGAGGTGGGCCAGCAGCTCCTCGCCAAGAACGGCCGGGGCGTGCGCCTCACCGATGCCGGACGGCTGCTCGCCGAGCATGCCGGGCGCATCCTCTCCCAGGTGGAGCTCGCGCAGTCCGACCTGGAGGAGCAGCGCGGCAAGGCCGTCGGGGAGCTGCGTATCGCAGCCTTCCCCACGGCGATGCGCGGCCTGCTGCCCGCCACGCTCAGCGCATTGCGCGGCGACCATCCCGGCCTGCGCGTCCGATCCCAGGAGATGGAGGCCCAGCCCGGGGTGGCCGCCGTGGTGCGCGGCGACATCGACATGGCGGTCGTCCTCGACTGGTACAACAAGCCGCTGCCGATGCCAGAAGGCCTGGTCAGGGCGCCCCTCCTGGACGACCCCGCCGATGTCGCCATGCCCGCGGCCCACCCCCTCGCCGACCGCGTCGAAGTGGACCTGGAGGAGTTCGCGGACGACGAGTGGATCGCCTGGGCGGAGGGGGAGTTCTGCCACGAGTGGCTGATGTTCACGCTGCGCGCCAAGGGCATCGAGCCGCGGATCGCGCACCGCGCGGAGGAGCATCACACGCAGCTCGCCCTGGTGGCAGCGGGTCTCGGCGTGTGCGTGGCGCCCCAGTTGGGGCGCGATCCGATGCCTGCCGGGGTCAGGACGGTTCCGGTGCGGCATCGGGTGCACCGTCATGTGTACGCGGTGTGGCGCGCGGACGCCGACCGCCGGCCCTCGATCAGGGCGGCGGTCGAGGCGCTCCAGGGGGCGGGGGCCGGGCTGGGCTAGCGCTCGGAGAAGGGGTGCGCATCCGCCCCGCTCAGGGGCGGGCCTGCAGCTCCGCCAGCTTCCGGAAGTCCCAGGACGCGATCGCGTCGGGCGTGAGCCGGATCCACGCGTGCTTCCCGTCGTACGGCATCGTGTCCATCCCGAAGTACTTCTGGGTGAACAGCCTCTCGGGTACGTCGAGTTCGGGGCAGGGCTCGCCCACGCGCGGCGACTCGGCCACGAAGACCGCCGTCCCGGAGAGCTCCACGCCCCGCAGCTCCCCGTACTCGACGCCCGAGTCGATCACCACGGCGATCCGCTGGTCGCTCCGAAGGTCCGCCCAGCGCTTGCTGCGAGTGATCGAGAACAGCCACAAGGACGTGCCGTCCCAGGCGAACCAGAGCGCGCTGACGTGCGGGGCGCCGTCCCCGGACACGGTCGCGACCCGGCAGGTGCGTTCGGCGCCGAGGAACGCGTCGAGCTCGTCCGGCGACATCATGATCCTGCGGCCCCGGCGCTGTGTGACGGCCATCGGTCCTCCCGCGACAAGTGGAAACAGTGGGCGCACGGCCAGAACTGACAAGCCGTCAGATCTGTCCGTCAGGAAAGCATGCGGTCTCTTCCGCCGTGGCGCAATGGCCGCTAACCTCCGCGCATCCCGGTCGTCGCCGGTCGCCTTCGCTGTCCCGGACGACCCCGCCGACCCGAATGAATCGGACAGGGGGAGCGATGCCGTCGTACGAACAGCTCAGGGAACTCCTCGATCCCGCCACCACCGTACTGATGACCGTCGAGTGCCAGCAGGGTGTGGTGGGGACGGAGAGCGCGCTGCCCGAACTCGCCGCCGAGGCCCGCTCGTCGGGCGCGCTCGCCAATGTCGCGCGGCTCGTCTCCGCCGCCCACCAGGCCGGGGTCCAGGTTCTGCACGCCGTCGCCGAACGGCGGCCCGACGGGCGCGGGGCCAACCACAACGCCCGCCTCTTCCGTGCCGCGGGACGGCTGCCCGTGCAGCAGCTCTCCGGGACGAAGGCCGTGCGGATCGCGCCGCCCATCGAGGTGGCCGAGGAGGACTTCGTCGTACGGCGGCTGCACGGGCTCTCGCCGCTCGCGGGCACGGACGTCGACCCGCTCCTTCGCAACCTGGGGTGCCGCACCCTTCTGGTGGCCGGCGTTTCGGCGAACGTGGCGATACCGAACGCCGTCTTCGACGCCGTGAACCTGGGCTACACCGCCGTCGTGCCGTCGGACGCCATCGCGGGAGTCCCCTCCGACTACGCCCCCGCGATGATCCGCAACACGCTCGCCCTGGTGGCCACCATCGCCACCACCGAGGACGTCCTCGGCAGCTGGAAGCGGCAGCCCCCTAGGCCAGCTTGATCGAGTCCCCGTCCACACTGATCTGTGCGGCGGGCAGTGGCTTCGGCGCCGGAGAGGCCTTCACGCTCCCGTCGGTGATGGCGAACTTGCTGCCGTGGCAGGGGCAGTTGATGGTGCCGCCCTCGACGCTCGTCACCGGACACTGTTTATGGGTGCAGCGGTTCGAGAAGGCCTTGAACTCGCCCTTGGTCGGCTGGGTCACCACCACCCCCTCCTCCTTGAAGATCTTGCCGCCGCCCACCGGGATCTCCGATGTCTTGGCGAGCACGGCCCCGGCGGCGCCCCCGCCACCGGATGCTTTGGAGTCGTCGGGAGTCTTCTTCGCGTCCGGAGCGGAGCCGTAGTTGTCGCCGCCGCTGTCGCCGCTCTCACCGCAGGCCACGAGGGCGGCGGCCAGGCTGACGACGCCTGCGGCCGCGACGACCGAACGGCGGGAGAGCGCGGGCAGCGGTTCCCTGGAGACGGGCAGAAGTTCCTTCGAGGGTTCCTTCGAGATGGTCATGACCGGTGGTACGAGGCCGCGCGCCGATATGTTCAAACGCTCAAGCACTTCTTGCGCGAGCCGCGTTCGGACCGGCATTAACCTGGGGCAATGCTCACCGAAGTCACCGCGGTCCGCTACGTCACGCCCCTGCGGGAGGGCGGATCGCTCCCCGGCCTCGTCGAGGCCGCCGACGGCCGGGGAACGTACGCGCCGTACGTCATGAAGTTCACCGGGGCCGGACAGGGCCGCAAGACGCTCGTCGCCGAGGTGATCTGCGGGCAGCTCGCGCGTGGCCTGGGGCTGCGGGTGCCGGGGCTCACGCAGGTCCTGCTCGATCCGGTGCTCGGCCTCGGCGAGCCCGACCAGCAGGTGCAGGGGCTGCTCAAGTCGAGCGGCGGGCTGAACCTCGGGATGGAGTACCTCTCGGGGGCGCTCGGCTTCGACTCGCTCGCGTTCGACGTCGATCCGGCCGAGGCGGGCCGTGTCGTGTGGTTCGACGCGCTCATCAACAACGTGGACCGCTCCTGGCGCAACCCGAACATGCTCGTGGTCGGCGGCGACCTGTGGCTCATCGACCACGGCGCGAGCATGATCTGGCACCACAACTGGCGCACCGCCGAGACCGCGGCCACCAAGCCGTACGACGCCTCCGACCACGCCCTCGCCCCGTTCGGCCCCGATGTCGCCACGGCCGCCGCCGAGCTCGCACCGCTCGTCACCGAGGAGCTCCTCGCCGCCGCCGCGGCCGACGTGCCCGACGTATGGCTGGTGGACGAGCCGGGCTTCGAGAGCCCCGACGCCGTGCGCCGCGCCTATGTGGCGGCACTCCTTCCGAGGGCCAAGACCATCCACGAACGCATCCAGCTGCCCGAGCCGCAGCGGAAGGGCGCAGGACAGTGACCGAGCAGCCGATCGAGCACGACGTCATCGAGCACGACGTCATAGAGCGGGACGTCTTCGAGTACGCCCTGGTGCGTGTCGTGCCGCGTGTGGAGCGCGGTGAGCAGTTCAACGCGGGCGTGGTGGTCTACTGCCGGGCCAAGTCCTTCGTATCCGCCCGTACGCATCTCGACGAGAACAAGCTGCGGGCCCTGGACCCGGCGGCCGACCTGCCCGGCATCAGGGCCGCGCTAGGCGCCGTCGAGCGGATCTGCGCGGGTGGCGAAGGCGCAGGTCAGGCCGAGCGGGACGATGCGGGGCGGCGCTTTCGGTGGCTGATCGCGCCGCGCTCGACCGTGGTGCAGCCGGGGCCTGTGCACACGGGTCTCACGGCGGATCCTGTCGCAGAGGTGGACCGGCTCCTCGACCTCCTGGTGAGGTAAAGAATCACAGCCCCCTGTGCGCCGTTGACACCGGGTGCCAGGGCTTCTAGCGTCTCGTTCAGCTGAAGGTACTAAGCGGTCGCTCACCATCGGGGCGTACCGTAGAGCCGCATCCCAAGGGCGAGGAGAACCAGCATGTCCACCACTGAGCAGCGCGTCGCGGTCGTGACCGGAGCAGCGCGAGGCATCGGCGCGGCGACCGCCGTGCGTCTGGCCGCCGAAGGCCGCGCCGTCGCGGTGATCGACCTCGACGAGGCCGCCTGCAAGGACACCGTCGCGCAGATCACCTCTGCCGGTGGCAAGGCGATCGCCGTCGGCTGCGACGTGTCCGACGAGGCTCAGGTCGAGGCGGCCATCGCCCGGATCGCCGACGAGCTCGGCGCGCCCACGATCCTCGTGAACAACGCCGGTGTGCTCCGCGACAACCTCCTCTTCAAGATGAGCGCGACCGACTGGGACACGGTCATGAACGTGCACCTGCGCGGTGCGTTCCTGATGTCCCGCGCGATCCAGAAGCACATGGTGGACGCCAAGTTCGGCCGGATCGTGAACCTCTCCTCGTCCTCCGCGCTCGGCAACCGCGGCCAGGTCAACTACGCGGCGGCCAAGGCCGGCCTGCAGGGCTTCACCAAGACCCTGGCCAAGGAGCTCGGCAAGTTCGGCGTCACCGCCAACTCCGTGGCCCCCGGCTTCATCGTCACCGAGATGACCAAGTCCACCGCCGACCGCGTCGGCATGGGCTTCGAGGACTTCCAGGCCGCTGCCGCCACGCAGATCCCGGTGCAGCGCGTCGGTCGCCCCGAGGACATCGCCAACGCCATCGCCTTCTTCACGGGCGACGCCGCGGGCTTCGTGTCGGGTCAGGTCATGTACGTGGCCGGCGGGCCGCTCAACTAGTTCCGCTCGACTAGTTCTCGACGAGTTCCGGTCCGGTAGTTCCGGCCCGGTAGTTCTGTTCCGGAGGGTTGCGGAGATGGCAGTGCAGGACAGTGGAAAGGCCGCGCTCATCACGGGCGCGAGCCGCGGCATCGGGTACGGCGTCGCGGAGGCGCTCGTCGCCCGCGGTGACCGTGTGTGCATCACCGGCCGCAACGAGGACGCGCTCAAGGAGGCCGTCGAGAAGCTCGGCGCCGACCGCGTCATCGGCGTGGCGGGCAAGGCACACGACGAGGCCCACCAGGCGGTCGCCGTCGAGCGCGCCATGGAGGCCTTCGGGCGGGTCGACTTCCTCATCAACAACGCCGGTACGAATCCGGTGTTCGGGCCGATGGCGGAGCTCGACCTCAATGTGGCGCGCAAGGTCTTCGAGACCAACGTGATCTCGGCGCTCGGCTTCGCCCAGCAGACCTGGAAGGCCTGGCAGAGTCAGAACGGCGGTGCGATCGTGAACATCGCCTCCGTCGCGGGTGTCGCTCCCTCGCCGTTCATCGGCGCGTACGGGATGAGCAAGGCCGCCATGGTCAACCTCACGCTGCAGCTCGCGCACGAGTTCGCGCCGAAGGTGCGGGTCAACTCGATCGCGCCGGCCGTGGTCAAGACCCAGTTCGCCAAGGCGCTGTACGAGGGCCGTGAGGAGGAGGCCGCCGCCGCGTACCCCCTGGGGCGGCTCGGTGTGCCCGAGGACATCGGGGGCGCCGCCGCGTTCCTCACGTCCGGCCAGTCCGACTGGATCACGGGCCAGACACTCGTGGTCGATGGCGGCATCTTCCTCAATGCGGGCGTGAGCTGACGAAGGCCGCGCAATCGCCAGGTACGACCATCTAGAGGGACGTACATACGCATCAAGTGCCCCGTCGGCGCCGCAAGTTGGCCTGGCGGGGCATTGCGGTAGGGTCTGCCGACCCATGGCATGGACGAGCGAGGAGCGTGCGCGTGTTCAGTGATGTTCGCCTGGTGATGTCGGCGGGTGCCCGTGGCCTGGCCGGGCTGCCCCGCCGTGGCCTGAGACCGGCGGCGGCGCTGGTGTCCGTATCCCTGCTCGCGGGGTGCGGAGCCATCTCGTCGGACGATTCCGACGAGGACAAGCAGATCACCGTCGGCACGATGAGTGCTCCCAGCACTCTCGATCCCGCGGCCGCATGGGACAGCTCCTGGGAGCTTTACCGCAACGTTTTCCAGACGCTCCTGAGTTTCCCCAGCGGGGCGGCCGAGCCCGAACCGGACGCGGCCGAGTCCTGCAAGTTCACCGACGCGGCGAACCAAGTCTATACCTGTCAGCTGCGGGATGATCTCAAGTTCTCCGACGGCCACGAGCTCGACGCCGATGCGGTCAAGTACACCTTCGACCGGATGCGGCGCATCGATGTGAAGGGCGGCCCGACGGGACTGCTCGGATCGCTCGACTCGGTCGAGGCGAAGGGCGACCGGACGGTCACGTTCCGGCTCAAGAAGCCGGACGCCACCTTCCCGTTCGTGCTCTCCACGCCCGCCATGTCGATCGTCGACCCCCGCGAGTACCCGGCGGACAAGCTCCGCGACGGCACCTCGATCGCGGGTTCCGGGCCCTACGCCCTGCAGTCGTACAGAGCCGGTGAGAAGGCGGAGCTGGTCAAGAACACCCAGTACAAGGGTGCGGCCGACCGCAAGAACGACGCCGTCACGATCCGCTACTTCAAGAAGTCCTCGACCATGGTCGAGGCGCTGCGGAACAAGCAGATCGACGTCACCTTCCGTGGGCTCGCGGCCCAGGACATCGTCGACATGCAGGCGAACAAGCACGAGCAGGAGGGCATCCAGCTCGTCGAGGGCTCGGGCACCGAGATCCGCTACCTTGTGTTCAACCCCGATGACCCCTGGGCCAGGAAGAAGGCGGTCCGGCAGGCCTTCGCCCAGGTCATCGACCGCCCGGCCATCGCCCACAAGATCTACCAGGACACGGTCGAGCCGCTGTACTCGATGGTCCCCCAGGGGCTCATCGGGCACGGCACCGGTTTCTTCGACGACTACGGAGACCCCAGCGAATCCAAGGCCGCGAGCATCCTCAAGGGCGCGGGCATCAACAAGCCGGTGCCGCTCACGCTCTGGTACACGACGGACCGCTACGGTTCGGCGACCGAGGCGGAGTTCCAGGAGATCAAGCGGCAGCTCGAGGCATCCGGCCTCTTCGAGATCACGCTCAAGGGCCGCCCCTGGACGGAGTTCGACGCGGGCACCAAGAAGGGCGAGTACCCGGTCTTCGGCCGTGGCTGGTTCCCCGACTTCCCCGACGCGGAGAACTTCATCGCGCCGTTCGTCGGCGAGAAGAACGTGCTCAACACGCCGTATCCGTCGCGGGAGATCACCGATGAGGTGCTGCCGCGCTCACGCCGTGAGGCCGACCGGGGGGCGCTGGCCGACGACTTCGAGCAGGCCCAGAAGGTCCTCGTCGACGACGCGCGGCTGCTCCCGCTGTGGCAGGGGAAGCAGTACATCATGGCGAGCGAGGAGATCGCGGGCGGCGAACGTGCGCTCGACCCCTCGGCGATCATGATGATGTGGGAGCTGGAGCGCAAGACCAGCTGGTAGGCAGGACCGGCTGGTAGTGCAGGACCAGCTGACAGCGGGGGGATCGTGGGCAGCGGGGATCGAGCCGATTGTCAGTGGCCGCCGGTAGGTTCTGTGGTGAGAAGTGACCGCACACCGGAGGTTGTTGACGTGACCGACATCGCCATGCTGCCCGCGTCCTGGCGCGGAGTCCTCGGCGAGGAGCTGCAGAAGCCCTACTTCAAGGAGCTCACCGAGTTCGTCGAGGAAGAGCGTGAGAAGGGCCCTGTCTATCCTCCGCGTGACGAGGTGTTCGCCGCACTCGACGCGACTCCGTACGACCAGGTGAAGGTCCTCGTCCTCGGCCAGGACCCGTATCACGGCGAGGGCCAGGGGCACGGCCTCTGCTTCTCCGTGCGGCCCGGCGTGAAGACCCCGCCCTCGCTGCGGAACATCTACAAGGAGATGAAGGAGGAGCTCGGCCACCCCGTGCCGGACAACGGCTATCTGATGCCGTGGGCCCAGCAGGGTGTGCTGCTCCTGAACGCGGTGCTCACGGTCCGCGCGGCAGAGGCCAACTCCCACAAGGGCAAGGGCTGGGAGAAGTTCACGGACGCGGTGATCCGCGCCGTGGCCGACCGCCCCGACCCCGCCGTCTTCGTCCTCTGGGGCAATTACGCCCAGAAGAAGCTGCCGCTCATCGACGAGGAGCGGCACGTGGTCGTGAAGGGCGCGCACCCCTCGCCGCTCTCCGCGAAGAAGTTCTTCGGCTCGCACCCCTTCACGCAGATCGACGAAGCGGTGGCGGCACAGGGGCACGAGCCGATCGACTGGCGCATCCCGGACCTGGGCTGACTGGCCTGAGCGGACTGACCTCGGCCGACTGACCTCGGCCGACCTCAGCCGATCGTGTACGTGACGGTGTACGGCACGGCGCGGGTGCGGGGCTCGTCGGCGGGGGCGCCTCAGGCTCGGGCTCGAGGCCGAGGTGCCCGGCCCGCCCGAACTCCACGCCGAGCTGGCAAGGACCGTCACCGGCCTGGCCCAGCGGTACGCGTGAGCGCCTCGCGGCCCATCGCGCCTGACCGCGATTGTCAGTGGGGGCCGATAGCGTCGAGAGCGGTGGGCACGATGGGCGTACGAGTGTGGAGGACCCGGTGGCGGAGCAGCAGGAGCAGTCGGCGGAAGACGCCATGATGACCCGGATCGGGCAGGCGGTCATGCTGCACCACGGGGGCGACCGTGAGGAAGCTCAGGGCCGCTTCCTCGGTCTGTGGTCGGAGATCGGCGAGGAGGGCGACCCCCTGCACCGCTGCACACTCGCGCACTACATGGCCGACACGCAGGAGGACGCCTCGGACGAACTGGCGTGGGACCTGCGGGCGTTGTCGGCGGCGGACGAGCTCACGGACGAGCGGCTGCACGAACACCACGACTCGATCGCGGTCCGCGGTTTCTACCCCTCCCTGCACCTCAACCTCGCCGCGGACTACGCGAAGCTGGGGCGCCCCGAGGCGGCACGCAATCACATCCGGCGGGCGCGTGGGGCAATCGGGGCGCTGGGCGACGACGGGTACGGGGACGGGATCCGGGCGGCCATCGGGAGGCTTGAGCTGCGGCTGGGTGAGGGGAGCGAGGTGGAGTGAGCCGGGGCGGAACCGAGGGCGGGGGCGGATCCGGAGGCCGGGGAGCGCCGCGTCAACGCCCGTAGGTTCCCTCGCAGATGGTGGCCTCGGGGCTGCCCGGCTTCCACCTGCCGTACTCCTCACCCATGGCGCAGACGTCAAGGACCGTGGGTGCCGCGGAAGGAAGCGCGGGCAGAGCGGCGGCCTCGGGGCGGTCGCCGTGGCGGTGCGGGGGAGCGTCGGCGCGCTCGGGCCGCTCGGGACGGGGGGAGCGGGGCGGCGCCGCGGGCACCGGCGACGCGCTGCCCGTGGTGCTCGGCGCCGGACCGCGGGGCGGCCCGATGAGCTCGAGCGCCTCCCGCGCCGGGGCCTCCACGACCCGTGGGTGCGCGCTGCCGTCCGGGCGCGGCGCCGGGGGCCGGGCATGCGCGGCGGTGGGTCCCTGTGCGGGATGCCGCTCGACGCTGACACACCCGGAAACGGCGGTGACCGCCACGGATACCAGGAGCGTCGCGGTGGTCGTGGTTCTGTGCATTCGCGCAACTCTGGTGCGTCACATCGCCCTTCGGGAAGGGAATGGGCCCAGGATGCCCCGCATGGGTGAAGGGCTCGTCCGTCCTGCCGTCCACGCCCCTTCGCGTCAGTCGCCCGTCGCACCGTCCACCAGCTCACGGACGATGTCCGCGTGGCCGTTGTGGCGGGCGTACTCCTCGATCATGTGGGTGTAGATCCAGCGCAGGTTGAAGTGTTTGCCCCGGTGGAGGCTCTTGCCGACGGACAGGTCGTCGAGGCCGAACCTCGCCGTCGCCTCACGGGCCGCGGCGATCTCCGCCTGCCAGGTCGCTTCGGCCTCCGCCCAGGTGTCCTCCTCGGCGGGGTTGAAGTCGCGCTCCGGCTCCTCCTCGGTGCAGTAGATCTCCGACAGGTTCTCGCCGGACGCGATGACGCGGAACCAGTACCGCTCGTTCTCGGACAGGTGCCGCACGAGACCCATCAGGGAGAGGCTCGAAGACGCGACGGGGGCGCGCCGCAGCTGCTCGTCGTCGAGGCCGGCGCACTTCGACAGGAGCGTCGCGCGGTGGTAGTCGAGCCAGCCCTCGATCGACGCGCGTTCGTCGGAGGTGAGGGACGGCTCGGCGCGGTGGGCGGGGTCGATGGGCAGCGTCGCGCCCTGCCTCGGCTCGGGTGTCTGCATCGTTGTCATGCGGGGCATCCTCGCCCGGCGCGCGGCACCGCGCCAGCGAGATTCCCGGAGCGCGTCAGGCCTGATTCCCCAGATCGCGCAGATCCCCCGGATCCCCCAGCATCCCGCGCAGCAACTCCCGGAAGCCGGCCCGCAGCTCCTCCTCGCTCGGTACGGCGGCGTGGTACGAACCGGCGACGCACGAGAAGAGCAGCCCGTCGCACCACGCCACCAGGGCCAGGGTGTGCCGATCGGGATCCGTCGACCCCGCGGCCCGCAGCATGGCCGTCAAGGGCTCCCTGAACTGCGCCCCCGCCGCGTCGTAGTAGGCGCGCAGCTCCGGCCTGCGGGTCGCCTCCAGGGCCAGCTCGTAACGGGAGACGAGCAGGTGGCGGGAGCCTTCGGCGAGGTAGCGGTGCAGGGCGAGGGCGAGCGAGGCGACGAGGGGCTCGCGGCCGCCCGCGGCGTCCGGCAGCTCGCCCGGATCGAGCACCACCGCCTCACGCTCGGCCTGTCTGCGCACCACTGCCTCCAGGAGCGCGAGCCGGGTGCGGGCGTAGTTCGACGTCGAACCCTGCGGGAGCCCCGCGGCGTCGTCCACGGCCCGGTGCGTGAGGCCCCGCATGCCGCGCTCGGCGAGCAGGGCGAGCGCCGTGTCGGCGATCAGTTCGGTGCGGGGCGGCCCCGCGCTGCGTACGGACATGCGGTCCAGCCTACCGCCGTTCACTACAGGTGTAGTACGGTCGACGTATCGCGCACTACAGGTGTAGTGAAGGGCTCGCGGAAAGGCCCGCGGACGGACCTCTCGCCTCCAGGAGGAGTCATGGCACCAAAGCCCCAGCAGGACCCCACGCCCCACGCAGTCGTCATCGGCGGCGGCATCGGCGGCCTCACCTCCGCCATCGCCCTGCACCAGTCGGGCTGGCGGGTCACCGTCCTGGAGCGGGCCGCCACCCTGGAGCCCGTCGGCTCCGGCATCGGACTCGCCCCCAACTCCCAGCGCGCCCTCGACGTCCTCGGCCTCGGCGATCGGGTCCGCGAGCTCGCAGCCTGGGAGGGCGGAGGCGGGATGCGCGCACAGGGAGGGCGCTGGCTCGTGCGGACCAGCGCCTCGGCGACTTCGGAGGAGTTCGGCGGCGCGCTCGTCCTCGTGCACCGCGCGACCCTCGTCGACCTGCTCGTCTCCGCGCTGCCCGCCGACGCCCTGCGCACCGGAGCGCATGCCGAGCTCGCCGATCGGGGAACGGAGAGCCGCAGGGCCGTCGTCCGTACCGACGACGGTGACATCGACGCGGACCTCGTGGTCGGCGCCGACGGCATCAACTCGGCCGTGCGCTCGGCCCTGTTCCCGGCCCATCCGCAGCCGACGTACACGGGATTCACGGCCTGGCGCCTCATCGTCCCCGCACCCGGCCGCCACTTCGAACCCCACGAGACCTGGGGGCGCGGCGGAGTCTGGGGCACCCATCCGCTCAAGGACGGCAGGATCTACGCGTACGCCACCGCCACCGTCCCCGAAGGCGGCCACAGCCCCGACGGCGAGAGGGCCGAGCTGGCGCGCCGCTTCGCCGACTGGCACGACCCGATCCCCGCGATCATCGCCTCCGCACGCCCCGAGGACATCCTGCGCAACGACGTGCGCCACATGAGTACGCCGCTGACCCACTATCACCGGGGCCGCGTCGCCCTCATCGGCGACGCCGCGCACGCCATGGCGCCCACCCTCGGCCAGGGCGGCAACCAGGCCATCGAGGACGGCGTCGTCCTCGCCCACCACGTGGCCCCGGGCGGCGACCTGGCCGCGGGGCTCGCCGGTTACAGCGCGGTGCGGGTGCCGCGCACCACGGCGATCGTCCGGCAGGCGGCGCGCGCCGCCCGCATGAACCATCTGACGAGCGCCCCGCTCATCGCCGTACGCAACGAACTGATCGCCGCGGCGGCACGCCTCGGCCCGGACCTGATCCTGCGGAGCTTCGCCTCGATCGCCGACTGGCGACCGCCGCAGCAGCCGTATGCTGCGGGAACAGAACTCGCACAGCGGTAGAACACAGCTGTCGAGAAGCGCGCAGTCGAGAAGCGCGCAGCAGAGAAGCACAGTGGTAGAGGAGACAGGGGACAGTGGTGAAGGTCGGCTGTATCGGACTCGGTGACATCGCGCAGAAGGCGTACCTGCCTGTGCTCACCACTCTGCCGGGGGTCGAGCTGCACCTGCAGACGCGCACGCCCGCGACCCTCGCGCGCGTCGCGGCCGTCCACCACATCCCCGACGAGCGCTGCCACACCGACCTGGACGCGCTGCTCGCCCGGGGCATCGACGCCGCCTTCGTGCACGCGTCGACCGCCGCCCACCCGGAGATCGTGACGCGGCTGCTCGAAGCGGGTGTGGCCACTTACGTCGACAAGCCCCTCGCGTACGAACTCGGGGACTCGGAGCGGCTCGTGCGCCTCGCCGAGGAGCGCGCGACGAGCCTCGCCGTCGGCTTCAACCGCCGCTTCGCACCTGGCTACGCGCAGTGCGCCGAGCACCCGCGCGAGCTGATCCTCATGCAGAAGAACCGCGTCGGCCTGCCCGAGGACGTACGCACGCTGGTACTCGACGACTTCATCCACGTCGTGGACACCCTGCGCTTCCTGGCGCCGGGGCCGATCGACCACGTCGGCGTGCGCGCCCGCGTCCAGGACGGCCTCCTGGAGCACATCGTGCTGCAGCTCGCCGGGGACGGGTTCACCGCGATCGGCATGATGAACCGGATGAGCGGCTCCACCGAGGAGGTCCTCGAAGTCTCGGGTCAGGACACCAAGCGGCAGGTGCTCAACCTCGCCGAGGTCGTCGACCACAAGGGCCAGCCCAGCGTGCGGCGGCGCGGCGACTGGGTGCCGGTGGCCAGGCAGCGCGGCATCGAACAGGTCGTGCTCGCCTTCCTCGACGCCGTGCGCGCGGGCAAGGTGCTCAGCGCCAAGGATGCGCTGGCGACCCATGAGCTGTGCGAGCGCGTGGTCCGTGCGGTTCAGGAGCAGGCCGCCTGAACCGTCCCTTCGCAGGTCCTCGCAGGGAACGCACGCCCAGGGCCGCGCACAGCACCGCGAGCACGCCGAGGGCCGCGTGCACGGGCCAGTCGCCGAACCTGACGTACGGCGTGACGCCCTTGGCCAGCGGAATGTCGTACGTCGCCGTCGAGCTCGCCGATGTGCCGAGCGGCGCCCCGACCCGCTCGCCGTCCGCGCCGTACACCGCCGAGACGCCGGTGAGTGTGGCGTGCACCATGGGGCGGCCCGTTTCGGCGGCCCGCAGCGCAGCGAGCGAGGCATGCTGCTCGGGCGCCCAGCTGGACTGGAACGTCGAGGTCGACGACTGCGCGAGCAGCAACTGGGCACCCTCACGCGTCAGATGGCGGCTCATGTCGGGGAACGCCGATTCGAAGCACACCAGCGGCCCGACCTTCAGGCCGTTCCCGACGTTCATCAGGACCGGACGCTCACCGCGCCTGCGGTCCTCGCCCGCCGCCTTGCCCACGGACGTCGCCCAGCCGAGGAGCGAGCGGGCGGGGACGTACTCGCCGAAAGGGACGAGCCGCATCTTGTCGTAGCGATCGCCGGTCGGGCCGTTGGGGCCCACGAGGACGGAGCTCTTGAATATGCCCGCCTCGTCGGAGCGGCGGGCGTCCACATTCACCAGGATGTCGGCCCCGACCTCCCTGGACAGCGCGGCTATCCGGCGCGCGACGTCGGGGCGATCCGCGAGGTCGTACCCGACGCTGCTCTCGCCCCAGACGACGAGGTCCAGATCCCGCCCGGCCAGGCCGCGCGTCAGCGCCTCCTCGCGCGCGAACCGCTTGTCCGCGCCGCCCACCCCGTCGATGACACCGGGCTGGACGACGGCCACGCGCATGCGGCCCGCGGGCTCGGGGCGCGGCGCCCAGGCCCAGGCGGAGGTGGTCACGGCGGCCACGGCCACGAGCCCGGCGGTGGCGGGGACGGCCAGGGCGACGGCCGTACGGGATGTCCCTGATGTTCCTGATGTGTTTGATGTTCCTGACGTCCCGGACCGGTGTACGGCCAAAGCCACCACGAGCACCGTGATGCCCGTGTTCAGGATGACGATCAGGGCGCTGACCAGCCACACCCCGCCGACCGACGCGAGGCGCAGGGCGGGCCCGACCTGCCACTGACTGGAGCCGAGCAGCCCCCAGGGCCCGCCCAACCCCTCCCAGGATCTGACCAGTTCGACCATCAGCCAGCCGGACGGCAGCACGACAAGGGCGGCCGCGGTCCGCCAGGGTGACGCCACCCCGCCAAGGAGCCGCCGCACCAGCC
The DNA here is from genome assembly GCF_053606205.1 of Streptomyces sp. NPDC055239. Taxonomy (NCBI): domain Bacteria; kingdom Bacillati; phylum Actinomycetota; class Actinomycetes; order Kitasatosporales; family Streptomycetaceae; genus Streptomyces; species Streptomyces sp. NPDC055239. The sequence continues at coordinate 45,438 of NZ_JBSGRD010000015.1, forward strand.
AGCCCCACGGCGCCCACAGCAGACCGAGCAGCGCGGCGATCAGGACGGTGAACACATGCAGGCTCGGCAGCAGCCAGTGATGCACCGCCACCATGAACCCGAGGCCGCCGAGCCAGCCGTCGAGCGCCGCCCTGCGCCCGGTCCGTGCCGAGCGCGCGAGCAGCATCCAGGGCACGAGCGCCACGTACGCGAACCACCACAGCGACGGGGCGGGGAAGGCGAGGGCGGGCAGGGCGCCGGCGAGGACGGCCAGTGCGCCGCGCCATCGGGCCGAAACGAGCAGCCCCGCCGTCGAGGCGGCCGAAAGGCGTGGCCGCCGCCGGTCCCGGTCGTCGCTGAGTTGATCCATGCAGCGCCTCCCTCGGCCTCGACGCCCGGTCGTTCCCCCAGTGTGCGCGCCCCGGACGATCTACGACAGTGTGCCTGCCGAGCCGTTTCCCGGCAGGCTCCCGATCGGCTCCCGGCCGGTTCTCAGTGGGTTCTCAGTTGGGTGTGCGATCGGGCGTGTGATGGGGCGTGTGGTTGGGGGAGCGCTGCTGGAGTTGGCGCCACTTCTCCTGCACGGTCACCTGACGCAGCAGCCAGCCCTCATGCGTACGCAGCGCCGTGAAGGCGTAGCGGCCACCGCATATGAAGTCCGGAGCCGAGGGTTCCGTGCCGCCTTCGCCGTCCCCCCTTCCCGCCTCGCCACCGCTGGACGCGAAGCGCATCGGATTCACGTAGTCGGCCTGTACGTGTGCGATGTCGCCGATGTCCTGGTCGAGCGTCCCGAACCGGAGCCTCCTGTTGACGATCAGATGCTGGCGCATCGGGAAGAGCTCCATCGTCCCGGCCAGCCATCCGGCCACCTCGGCGGCGCTCGCGTCGATGCCGCCCGCCGAGCTGTAGTCGGCGCGTCCGTCCGGAGTGAAGAGGTGCTGGTAGGCGTCCCAGTCGCCGTCGTCGACGGTCACTGCGTACTCGGTGATGAGGGAGTCGATGGCCAACCGGTCCATCACGGCGGCGAGTTCCACGCGCTGCGTCATCGGGTCAGTGTTGGGCACGGGGAGTACCGAGCCAAGAGGCGTGCACAAAAGACCCGGTTCGCACCCGGTTCGAGTACGGGTCACGTACGGATGAACTGCCTTACGATACGGCTCAGTTGACGGTCCGCAGGGGACAGGAACCCCCGAGACGGGAGGCCCGGTGAAGAACGAGCAGCGCATCGAAGCGTACAAACGCCAGGGCAATCGCCAGGAGCTGACGGGGCGCCAGAAGCGGCGCATCGCGAAGAAGGAGCGTCAGGGCAAGGGCTGACGCGGTAGTCGTCGACGGCCTGGTGGGTGGCTCGGCGTACAGAAACGCCGGGCCACCGACTAGGCCGCCTTCACGACCTCTTCGCGGACGGCGGCCGCCCACTCCGTCACCAACTGTTCATATTCGCTGCGCTGTTCGGCCGAGAGGCGGCCTCCGGTGCGCATCCACAAGCCGCGGATCCGCTCGTTCAATTCCGCGGCAGACCGTGCGGAACCACGGGGCTGAGGGCTTAAGGGCATGTGGTCAAGCCTAGGGGATGGCTACGACAATCGGAACTGTCCGCTACTGGGCAGATCCCCCAAGTGAGCATTCGCACAGCGGCAGGCCGCCTCCCGCGCCCGTCACCCGTGCGTCACCCGTACGGCGCATCACCGCGGAGTCTCAGGTGGTGACTCCTGGTATCCAGGGAGGAGGGACGCGCCGGAAGCCGTGCGTCGTGGGGGATTCATCGCCCTGACGCCGCAGTGGCGCCCGGGGCCCATCGAGTGGAGGACCACTCATGTCCCAGTACATAAGCCTCTCCGTGGACTTCACCCAAGGTCTCAACGACGCCTGGTCGAAGATCGCGACGTTCGTGCCGAAACTCATCGGCTTCCTGGTCGTCCTGGCCATCGGCTGGTTCGTGTCGAAGATGATCGCCAAGGTCCTCGACCGGGTCCTGCGCAAGGTCGGCTCCGAGAAGCTCGCCGAGCGGGCGGGCGCGGACCGCATGCTGGCGAACTCCAAGTACGACACGACGGGGATCGTCTGCAAGGTCGTGTACTTCGCCCTGCTCCTGATCACCTTGCAGATCGGCTTCGGTGTCTTCGGCAGCAACCCGGTCTCCGACATGCTCAACGGGATCGTCTCCTGGATCCCGCGCGGTGTCGTCGCCATCATCCTGATGGTCGTCGCCATGGCGGTGGCCAACATCGTGCGCGACATCGTCACCAGCGCCCTGTCCTCGATGTCGTACGGGAAGACCATCGGCACGATCGTCTGGGCCTGCATCGTCGCGCTCGGCGTGATCGCGGCCCTCGGTCAGGCGGGCATCGCCACCACGGTCACCCAGCCCGTCCTCTACGCGGCCCTCGCGGCCGGTGCAGGCATCCTGATCGTCGGTGTGGGCGGTGGCCTCATCGGCCCGATGCGGGAGCGCTGGGAGCGCTGGCTGAACACGGCCGAGCAGGAGACGGCCAAGGCCCGCAGCAGTGTCGGCGCCTACCAGGCGGGCCGCGAGGACGCGATGACCAACCAGCCCGTGCGAGAGCGCACGCGTGGCGGGACGGGCGGCTCGGGCAGCCACATGCGCGACGACGACACGGGCAACGACATGCGCGACATGCGCAACGACATGTGACCGGGCCGGGTCTCAGGACCCGGCGGACTCCGGCACCAAGTCGTGCCGCTTCACCAGCCAGGAGATGGCGGTGAGGCGGCACACCGCGTAGTCATGGCCCACAGGCTCCCGCCACCCGTTCTCGGAAAGACCGTCCAGGAACCCCAGGGCGTAGTCGGAGAGGAGCTCCGGGTCCGGCGCCGGCGGCACGAGCCCGGCCCCGCACATCTCCAGACGCTCCCGCACTTCCGCGACATGCTGGTCCACGGCGGCCGTGAAGCCGGGCTCGAAGGCGAACTCGGCGAAGCGCGGCGCGTACGAGGCGCTGATGCGGGCGAGGGGCGACATCTCTTCAGCCTAGGCGGGCAAAATGCCCTGAACAGGGCCTTTCGGCATGCCCTTGGTCACAGCGGCCCGGCTGAGGTCCACCCCCGCGGCCCGACCGAGACCAGGCAGTGGCCGGGCCGCAGCCCGCCGACGCTTTCCGCGAGAGAGGGCCACACTCGGCCGTGACGACACGGCCGGTCAGCACTACGCTCCGCACCACACGGGGTGGTAGTCATGACACGACCAGATCCTTCGGACCGTCGCATCAGGGACAGTCTGGCTCAGGCCGGAGAGCGAGTCGACGCGCGCCTGGTGGAGTTCGTCCGCTGGTATCAAATTCGCTCCCGCGGGGCGCCTGGCGACGAAGGCGCCGGTCGCGACGCGGGTCCGGAAGCAGGAAAGTGGGGCGCGGTCGGGCGCGCCACCATCGTGCTGGGCCTCTCCCAGACCGGCCTGCCTGCTGAAGGGATCATGAGCCTGTATGCCGCCCTGGCTGATGTCGAAGATGCCCAAGCGGCCATGCTTGAGTCGCTCGACAAGAAGGCCTCGCTCCTCCTGGACGGTCCACTGCGCACGGCCCAGCTACTGGTACACGAGGCGGAACGTATCGGCTTGTCCGATCCGCGGTATGTCACCACGCTTCAGCAGGCATGGGATCGATTCTTCGATGCGTACGGCCTGGCGGACTCGCCACAGAGCCGAGCGGTCGTCCAGATGCACTTGGGTCAGATGAGCCTGCTGCTCGACCGGCGCGAGGACGCCGCCCACTGGCTGACGGAAAGCTACCGCTGCGCCCGCGAAGCCATCGAGGTCCTTGCAGCAGCCCCCGACGAGGGAAGCGCTCCATGGAGGAAGTGGGGCATAGCGGCGACCGCGCTCACGTTCCCCCCGGTCGGCATGGCAGTGGTCGCCCGCCGGAAGGTGGGCAAGATCCTGGAAGCGCAGTACGCCCTCCAAGCCGCCTGCTCCTACGTCGAGTTCGTCAACGCGGTCGCGGCCAGTGTCAACGCAGTCTCCCCGCACGCCAACGCCGTCGGACTCAGGGTGGAGCTGCTTCCCCTCAACAAGTTCGCCATTCGGGAGGTGCGAACCGGTCCAGGGCATGGTCCACCGACCTCGCCACCTCGGTGATCCAGGAGGATCCACTCAAGGTGCGCTGTGCCGGAGCACCCTCTCCGCGGCCGTCTCACCCGGCTGATTCACCCGCATGCGGACTCAGTACACCCATGCTGACCAGCACGAACAGAACGATGCCGAGCAGGATCCGGTAGTACACGAACGGCATGAAGCTCTTGGTCGTGATGAACTTCATGAACCACGCAATTACGGCATATCCGACAATGAAGGCGATGATCGTCGCGAAGATCGTCGGGCCCCAGGACACATGCCCGCCCTCGCCCGCGTCCTTGAGCTCGAAGGCGCCGGAGGCGAGGACCGCCGGGATGGCGAGCAGGAACGAGTAGCGGGCCGCTGCCTCGCGGGTGTAGCCCATGAGCAGGCCGCCGCTGATCGTGGCGCCGGAGCGGGAGACGCCGGGGATCAGGGCCATCGCCTGGCAGATGCCGAAGATCAGGCCGTCGCGGACGCCCAGTTCCTTCAGGCTCTTGCGCTCCTTGATGGCGCGGTGCTTGCCGCCCGTCTCGTCGCGGGCCGCGAGGCGGTCCGCGATGCCGAGGACGATGCCCATGACGATCAGCGTCGTGGCGATGAGCCGCAGATCGCGGAACGGGCCTTCGATCTGGTCCTTGAACGTGACACCGAGCACGCCGATCGGGATCGACCCGACGATGACGAGCCAGCCCATCTGCGCGTCGTGGTCCGAGCGCGGGACCTTGCCGAAGAGCGAGCCGAACCACGCGGAGAGGATCCTCGCGATGTCCTTGCGGAAGTAGATCAGCACGGCGGCCTCGGTACCGATCTGGGTGATCGCGGTGAACGCGGCCCCCGGATCGTGCCAGCCCGCGAACGCCGCGGTCAGCCGAAGATGCGCGCTGGAGGAGATCGGGAGGAACTCGGTCAGTCCCTGGACGAGCCCGAGGATGAAGGATTCAAGCCAAGACATGGAAACTGCGCCGTCCAAGTACGGATCATGGGCTGCGGGTGCGGTCATGTGATGGGGATAGGGAAAGTGAGCGCGAGGGGTGATCACTCCCCTGCCGTGGGGCAGCGTAGCGCCACTTGGTTACGAGACAGTGGCAGGGCCGCTGTCCGCGAGCGGCGGACAGGACAAGAAGCGGCGGTGCCGAGGGCGAGTCCTCAGTGACCGCGCAGGTGGTGGCGCTTGCACCACGCCACCACCGCCCCCGCCAGACCCGTCACCGCGATGAAGCCCATCGCGACGAGGAAGGCGGGAGACGTCGGCGTCGAGGCGCGGGCGCCCGCTATGACGTACGCGGCGGTGTTCGGGATCGAGCCGAGGCCGGTGGCGAGCAGGAACGGCAGCCAGCCCATGCGGGAGACCGCCGCGCAGTAGTTGGCGGCCGCGAACGGCACCCCGGGAAACAGCCGCGCCGCCAGCATCGACCGAAAGCCGTGTTTGCTCAGCTGCCCGTCGGCCGCCTTCAGCCAGCGCCCGCGGAGCAGCGGGCGCAACGCGTCCTGCCCCAGCATCCGGCCGAGCCCGAAGGCGATCCCGGCGCCCAGGACCGTGCCCGCGAGCGCCGCGACCGTCCCCGCCTGCGATCCGAACAGGGCGCCCGCCGCCAGATTGAGCAGCGGACGCGGTACGAACGCGGCGGTGCACAGGCCGTACGCGGCGGCGAACACCATCACGGCGGCGGCGCCGCCGAGCTGGCGAAGGCCCCCGTCGGAAAGGAGCCGCTGCGGCTCGAAGAGCAGCACGCACGTACCGGCGGCCGCGAGCAGCATGACCAGCAGAGACAGCCGCGACCAGGGCGAGAGCAGCACCCTGGAGCAGCGCACGGCGAAGCCCTGCGGGCGGGCGGCGGCGGTGTCGAGCATCCGGGGAGACTAACCGACATATGTGTGTGATCGCCGTATGGTGCGTCTCATGAACGTCACAGTCCCGCGCAGCGACTTGGCGGACAGCGTCATGGAACGGCTCACCACGACCTACCCCACGGCGGCCGATCCGGAGCGGGCCGTGGGGGCGCGGGCGTACATGAAGAACGTCGCTCCCTTCCTCGGCGTTCCCACACCGCTGCGCCGCGAACTGTCCCGCACGGTCCTCGCCGGGCTCCCTCGCCCCGACGAGAGCGACTGCACGGCGATCGCGCTGCGCTGCTGGGAGCTGCCGGAGCGCGAGTACGCCTACTTCGCCGTCGACTATCTGCGCCGTCACGTGAAGCGCTGCTCCTCCGGCTTCCTGCCGGTCGTCCGCCACCTCGTGACGACGGTCCCCTGGTGGGACACGGTCGACGCGCTCGCCGCGCACGTCGTCGGTGGCCTGGTCGCCGCCGACCCGAGACTCAAGGCCGAGATGGACGCCTGGATCGGGGACGAGGACCTGTGGGTGGCCCGCACCGCCCTCCTCCACCAGCTCCGGTACAAGGACGCCACCGACATCGAACGCCTCTTCGCCTACTGCCTGCGCCAGTCGGGACACCCCGACTTCTTCATCCGCAAGGCCATCGGCTGGTGTCTGCGGGAGTACGCCAAGACCGATCCGGACGCGGTACGCGACTTCGTCGAGCGGGAACGCGGGCGGCTCGCACCGCTCTCGGCGCGCGAGGCCACGAAGAACCTCTGAGTCCACTGGACTTCACGACCACTGGGCGCACCGCACCGCCTTACATTGCACCGCACCGCACTGCACTGCACGCCGAACCGGACTTCACGGACCACCCGGCGAAAACCATTCGACGTACCCCCGCCCGTCGGCGAAGATCTGCCACATGTTCCGGTACGCCTTCCACACAGCTCCGCCCGCGGTCGCGGGCGCTGCGAAGGCTGCCGTCCTCCTCTGCGCCGCACTTTCTGTCGACGGCGCCCGACGCTGACCCTCCCCGGACACTCCGGCGGACCCCATAGGGGGAGGGTCGGTTCGGCCCCGGGGTCCCCGTCCCGAGCGCGCACGCGACGACGTACGCCCAGGACTTCAGCTTCGAGTTCCCCAGAAGGAACCGCCATGTCCAAGACGGCATACATCCGCACGAAGCCGCACCTCAACATCGGCACGATGGGCCATGTCGACCACGGCAAGACCACCCTGACCGCCGCCATCACCAAGGTCCTCAGCGAGCGCGGCACCGGCAGCAGTACCCAGTACGTTCCCTTCGACCGTATCGACCGCGCCCCCGAGGAGGCGCAGCGCGGCATCACCATCAACATCTCGCACGTCGAGTACGAGACGGACACCCGGCACTACGCGCACGTGGACATGCCGGGCCACGCCGACTACATCAAGAACATGGTCACCGGCGCCGCGCAGCTGGACGGGGCGATCCTCGTCGTCTCCGCGCTCGACGGGATCATGCCGCAGACCGCCGAGCACGTCCTGCTCGCCCGGCAGGTCGGCGTCGACCACATCGTGGTGGCCCTCAACAAGGCCGACGCGGGCGACGAGGAGCTCACCGACCTCGTCGAGCTCGAAGTGCGTGAGCTGCTCTCCGCGCACGGGTACGGGGGCGACTCCGTCCCCGTCGTACGGGTCTCGGGTCTCAAGGCGCTTGAGGGCGACCCGCGGTGGGCCGCCGCCATCGAGGCGCTGCTCGACGCGGTGGACACCTATGTGCCCATGCCCGAGCGGTACGTCGACGCGCCCTTTCTCCTGTCGGTGGAGAACGTGCTCACCATCACCGGGCGCGGAACCGTCGTCACCGGAGCCGTCGAGCGCGGCACGGTACGGATCGGCGACCGGGTGGAGGTCCTCGGCGCGGAGACGGAGACCGTCGTCACCGGGCTCGAGACCTTCGGCAAGCCCATGGAGTCCGCGCAGGCGGGCGACAACGTGGCGCTGCTCCTGCGCGGTGTGCCACGCGACGCCGTGCGCCGCGGGCATGTCGTCGCCGAGCCGGGGAGCGTCAGTCCGAGCCGCCGCTTCACCGCTCAGGTGTACGTCCTCTCGACCAAGGAGGGCGGCAGGTCGACGCCGATCGCCACCGGCTACCGGCCACAGTTCTACCTCCGCACCGCGGACGTGGTCGGCGACGTCGACCTCGGCGACACCGCCGTGGCCCGGCCCGGCGACACCGTCACCATGACGGTCGAGCTCGGCCGTGACATGCCCTTGGAGACGGGGCTCGGCTTCGCGATCCGCGAGGGCGGCCGCACCGTCGGCGCGGGCACGGTGACCGAGGTCGGCTGACGCCCGATGCCCGCCTCCCTCGGGGGATCCAGCCCCGGGGGAGGCGGGCACAATGGAGCGGTGACCGACGACGAACGCGCGGACGAGACCATGGCCGTCATCAAGGACGTGGACCATGGCACAGCCAAGCTGATGCCGGACGTGGACCGGCCTCGCGCCTGGCTGCTCACGGTCGATGGGGCGCCGCAGTCTTACGTCGATCTGGACGCGCCCAAGCATCTGGAGTTCGAGTACGCGCAGCGGCTCGCCCACGTCCTTGACACCGCCGACGATCCCGACCGTCCGCTGGACGTGATCCACCTCGGCGGTGGCGCGCTCACCCTGCCCCGCTATGTCGCCGCGACCCGGCCGGGCTCGCGCCAGGACGTGGTGGAGGCGGACCGGGGGCTGCTCGAACTGGTCGCCGAGCGCCTGCCGCTGCCGACGGGCTCCGGGATCACCGTGCACGGCGCGGACGCCCGGCAGTGGCTGGAAGCCGCGGCGCCCGACAGCACCGACGTACTCGTCGCCGACGTGTTCGGCGGCTCACGGGTGCCCGCCCATCTGACGTCGCTCGCCTACGCGCGCGCCGCCGACCGGGTCCTGCGCGCAGGCGGCATCTACGCGGCGAACCTCGCGGACGGGGCGCCGTTCGGCTTCCTGCGCTCCCAGCTCGCCACCTTCGCCGAGGTGTTCGGGCAGGTCGTGCTGATCGCCGAACCGACCGTGCTGCGCGGACGCCGCTTCGGCAACGCGGTGCTCGTCGCCTCGCGCGAGGAGATCGAGATCGAGGCCCTTGCCCGGCGGGCGGCGGCCGACGTCTTTCCGGCGCGTGTCGAGCACGGGGCGGCGCTGCGCCTGTTCATAGGTGACGCGAAGCCGGTGCGCGACGAGGACGCGGTCGCGTCACCCGAGCCGCCCGACGGGGCCTTCAGTATCGGCTGACGGCTCGACCGGGGGAGCGGGGGAAGAAGCGGGGGAAGAAGCGGGGGAAGAAGCGGGGGAAGTAGCGGGGGAAGTAGCGGGGGGAGAAGCGGTCGCCTTGGCGATCTCCGTCGACGCCGTGCGCCGCGTCAGATTGCGTACGTCAGGGACGAACAGCACGAGCGCCGTCACCACGACCACGAGCGCCGCGCAGCCCCACAGCGAGGCCGAACGGCCGAAGGCGAGCTCCGTGGGGCCCGCGAGCGCCGTGGCGAGCGGGACCATCGCGACCGAGCCGAACCAGTCGTACGCGGCGACCCGCGAAAGCTTCTCCTCGGGGATCTCCTGGTGCATGGCCGTCATCCAGGAGACGCCGAACACCTCGATCGCGACGCCGCTGACGAACATCACCGCTGCAAGACCCCACACCGACAACGGCACCGCGAGCGCCGCCGAAGGCATGGCGAGCGGGAAGACGCAGAGGGTGCCCGCGAGCAGCAGGCGCCGCGGTTTCCACCGCATCATCAGGAACGCGCCGCCGACCGTGCCCGCGCCGAACGCGCCGAGTGCAAGGCCCCAGGGCCCCGCGCCGCCGAGCTCGTCCCGGGCGACCAGCGGCCCGAAGACGGCTTCGGCCGCGCCGACCACCGCCACCACCACGGAGAACTGCGCGACGATCGCCCACAGCCAGGGGCGGCCGATGAATTCCCGCCAGCCCTCCCGCAGATCGGAGAGCAGCCCGCCGCCGGGCGCCCGCGCCGGTATGTGGCTCACGTCAAGGAACGAGCGCAGGGCCGCGGCCACCGCGAACGCCGCCGCGTCCACGGCGAGCACCCAGCCGGGGCCGATCGCGGCGACCATCAGACCGCCGAGCGCCGCGCCACCGAGCCCGGCGCCCTGCATCGCCATGCGGTACAGCGCGAAGGCGCGGCTCGCCTGCTCGCCGCTGACGGTCGACATCAGCATGCCCTCGGCGGCCGGGCCGAAGAACGCCTGGCCGGTGCCGCCGAGCGCGGTGAGCAGCATCATCGACCACAGCGGAGGCGTGCCGGAGATGACGAGTACCGCGAAGACCGCCTGCGAGACGCAGTTGAGCGCGTTGGCCGCGACCATCACGTGGTGGCGCGGCAGCCGGTCGGCGACGGCGCCGCCGATGAGCAGGAACAGCACGAGCGGCAGCGTGCGCGCCGCCGCCACCAGACCGACGTCCCCGCCGTCGCCGCCGGAGTCGAGCACAGCGAACGCCGCCGCGATCAGGGCGCCGTGGCTGCCCAGGTTGGTCACGATCGCGGCGGCGGTCAGCAGGCTGTAGTTGCGCCCGGCCCAGGAGGGGCGGCGCACGGCGGCGGGATGGGTCACCAGGGGACTATCGCCGCCGGAACACCGACTTGCCAAACCGTTTCTCTACGGGCCTATAGGACTACGGGCCGCCTAAGGTGGCGGCTGCTCAGGAGTCGTCGCCGTCGCCGTTCAGCCGTACCGTCTTCAGGATCTTCCGCATCGTCGCGTCCGGGATCTCGTCCTTGACGTCCTTGGCGCCGTACATCGACCACGCGACGTACTCACCCTCGGAGTTCATGAAGGCGAACGTGGTGGCCTTGCCGTTCGTGTCGCACTTGTCTTCCTTGACGACACCGGACGTGGTGGAGGTCACGACGGTGCCCTTGACGCCCGACGTGGTGGTGAACGACTCCGGCTTGCCGATCTTGATCTTCTTCTTGTCGGCCTTCTTCTGGCCCGTGTAGCCGGCGAAGACCCACCACGCGGAGTCGTTGCGCGCGACGTCCTTGGTGTTCTTGGCGCCGTTCTGGCCCTTGGTGCCGACGGCGCCCAGGGCGGCGTCGCTGGCCGTGCCGTCCTTGTCGTCGTCGGAGGAGCACCACTTCGACTTGTAGTACGCGGGCGCGGACATGCCGATGAGCACGCTGCCGTCACCCTTCTCGTTGTCCTCGAAGCCGATGAAGGTGTCGCCGGTCTGCACCTCCCAGTCGGCGGGGACGTCGAAGGCGGTGCCCCACTTGGGGTTCACGACGACCTGCCAGCCCTTGATCGTCGGCTTCGGGCCGCCGCCCGTGCCGCGCTCGGTGCCGCCGCCTTCGTCGCTCGGGCTCGGCTTCGGCTTCGGCTTCGGGGAAGTGGACTTGGCGGGAGCATTCCCCGCCTTTCCGTTCGCCTCGTCGTCCTTGTCACCACCGAGGACGAGGAAGCCGGTCACTCCGGCGGCCACCAGGACGGCGAGCGCCGCGGCGATCGCGGTGACCTTCGTCTTGTTTCCGCCCCCGCCCTGACCGCCGCCGCCCGGCTGGGGCGGCATGGGCGGTGGTGTGGGCGCCGCCCACTGCGGCTGCTCGGGCTGCGAGAAGGAGCCCGAGTGAGGCTGCTGCTGGTATCCCGGCTGCTGATACGGGTTCGGCTGCTGGTACCCCGGCTGCTGGTACGGATTGGGATTCTGGTCCTGCGGGTTCTGCTCGCCCCCGGGCGGCTGCTGTCCTGGCCACATGAGCAGTAACCATAGAGGGGCCTGTGGCCTGATGTCATCGCTGCCCCCGCCGGGGCGTCGGCACATCGGGTCACAAGCCCCACCGGTGTACGAGTCGGCTCAGGACTCAGACGGGTCTTCGTACAGACGCACCGTGCTGAGGATCTTCATGATGGTCTCGTCCGGGACCTCGTCCTTGACGTCCTGGGCGCTGTAGAGGCTCCAGGCGACGTACTCACCCTCGGAGTTCTTGAAGCCGAAGGTGATCGCTTTGCCGTCCGAGTCGCACTTGGTGGGCTGTGGCGTGTTCTTGGACCGTGCCCAGGCGATGCTGCCCTTGATGCCCGACGTGGTGGTGTACGGCTTGGCTTTCTCGTCCGCCGAGATGCTCTTCTTGTCGGGCTGTGTGTAAGCGCCGAACACCCACCACCAGACCGTGTTCACCGCGACCTCGTCGGTGTTCTTCGCGCCGTTCGCCCCCTTGGTGCCAGCAGCCGAGAGGGCCTTGTCCTCGCTCCGGCCGTCCTTGTCGTCGTCGGAGCTGCACCACTTCGACTTGTAGTACGCGGGAGCGGACATGGTGATGAGCGGATCACCTGTCTTGACGTCCTCGAACGCGACGGAGGATTTCGCAGACCTGACCTCCCAGCCGGGCGGTACGTCGAATACCGTTCCGCGCTTGGGATTCACCACGGCCTGCCAGCCCTTCACGGTTGGCTCGGGGCTGTTGTCGGTGCCGCGCTCGTCGCCCTTCTCCGTCGGGGAGTCGGCTGGGCCGGGCTTTCCGGCGGAGGACTTCTGGGGGGCGGCGGAGTCCTTTTCCTCCTTGTCGCCCCCCAGGACGAGGAATCCGGTGACGCCTGCGGCCACCACGACAGCGGCGGCCGCCACGAGGGCGATCACCTTGGTTCTGTTCCCGCCGCCTCCGCCTTGCTGCTGAGGTGCTCCCGGCGCGGTCGGAGGAGTGCCCCACTGCCCTTGCTGCTGGTACGCGTTGGGCTGCTGGTAACCCGACTGCTGGTAGGGGTTGGGTGCTTGGTACCCCGGCTGCTGGTACGGATTGGGATTCTGGTCCTGCGGGTTCTGCTCGCCCCCGGGCGGCTGCTGTCCTGGCCACATGGGGGGCAACCCTAGGGCATCTGCCCTTTTAGACCCTGCGCAGGTGGCCGGCGTAGACGAACTTGCCCTTGATTACCGGGGTGTCTGCATCGATGACACAGCTCTTGTAGCAGATCCAGTAATGCCCCGAATTCGTGCAGCGCCACTTGCTTTTGACCTTTGTCCCTTTGGAGAGGTGGCCTGTGACCCTGGTGCCCGCTGACGGACCGGAGTGGACGGCCGCCCTTTTCTTCGTCTTGTAACTATGGGAGTACTTGCCGCAGCCGGTGATACCTGTCGCGCTGGATGCGGAGTAGTCCGGCGCCGAGGTGGCTGAGGCCGGACTGACGAAGGAGAGGCTGGCCGCGACGAGCGCCGCGGCAATCGCCCAGGACGACGATTTCTTGCTCAAAGTAGACCCTTCTCTGAAGGTGTTTCTCATTCGGGCAACTCTCCCCGGAATTAGACCGGTTGAGTGCGTGGCCCGCGATAAGTTAGTGGGCTGGTTCGAGCGCTGTCAATTGGGACCCTGAAGGGCGAATCGGTTCAAATGGCGAAGGGTCCCGATGTCCTTCTTTCTTCCCGCGAACTGTTACCGCTCCGCGGTGGTGGCCAAAGAACGCTACCCGTGGGTAACATCGCCCCATGAGCGCTGACCAGATGTCGATAGGCGAGATGCTCGCCGCCACCGTGCCGATGGCCCGGACCCTGAACCTCGAGTTCCGCGAGACCACGCCCGAGAAGGCCGTGGTCGCCCTGCCCGATCAGGGCGACTTCCACAACCATGTCGGCGGGCCGCACGCCGGAGCCATGTTCACGCTGGGGGAGTCGGCGAGCGGTGCGATCGTGCTCGCCGCGTTCGGGGAGCAGCTCTCGCGGGCCGTGCCCCTCGCCGTCCGCGCCGACATCGCGTACAAGAAGCTCGCCATGGGGCCGGTGACCGCCACCGCGACCCTCGGGCGCCCGGCCGCCGAGGTCGTCGCCGAGCTGGACGCGGGGCAGCGTCCCGAGTTCCCGGTGTCGATCGCGATCCAGCGCGAGGACGGGGCCGTGACCGGCGAGATGACCGTCGTCTGGACGCTGCGTCCCAATAACTGAGTCGCGTACGGGCGTTGGCTTCCGTACGTTCGTTGAACACAGCGGCGTCACGCCGGCCGGGCTACGGGGGTACCGGCCGGCGTGACGCCGTTCTTTCCGCGTGCTTCGGGCTCTCTCTTGTGACTTCTTCTCCTCCGATTCCCTGGTCTTCCGTTCAACTCATTGACACGAGTCAACGACCGTCATAGTTTTCCCGCCGCCAGTGGGTCGACGTCAGCCAGGGGAGTCGCCGCATGAGCCGCAGGAGAAGAACGGGACGAAACACGTCCGCCTTCGTCGTCATGGCCGCCGCCGCGGCCCTGCTCACACCGCACGCCGCGCAGGCCGCACCGCAGACCGCACCGCAGGACGGGCCCCGCACGGGCGGCGGCGCGCTCGTCCGTACGGACGGGGGCTGGCTGCGCGGCCAAGCCACCGCCGAGGGGCGGCAGTTCCTCGGAATCCCGTACGCACGGCAACCCGTCGGCGACCTCCGGTGGAAGGAGCCCCGGCCTGCCAAGTCCTGGAAGGGCGTGCGCGATGCGGACGCGTTCGGCAACCGCTGTGTGCAGAGCTCCAGTTGGGATCCCGGCTACGAGAATCCCAGCCACACTGAGGACTGCCTCGACCTCAACGTCTACACGCCCGAGGGACAGTACAAGCAGCGTCCCGTCCTGGTCTGGCTGCACGGCGGCGGGCTCACCGCGGGCGCGGGCGAGGACATCGTGCCCGACGCCTTCGCCCGCGACACCGGCACCGTGGTCGTGACCGTCAACTACCGCCTCGGCGCCATGGGGTTCCTCGCCGGGGACGGGCTCGACGGTGAGGCGTCCGACGGCGTCTCGGGCAACTACGGCATGCTCGACCAGCAGGCCGCCCTGCGCTGGGTGCGCGCCAACATCGGCTCGTTCGGCGGCGACCGGCAGCGCGTCACCGTCGCGGGCGAGTCCGCGGGCGGCCGTTCCGTCTGTACCCAGCTCGCCTCGCCCGCCGCCAAGGGCCTCTACCGCGCGGCCATCGTGGAGAGCGGCGCGTACGGGGACTGCGCGGCCCGCGAGCGCAAGGAGGCGCTCACGCAGGGCGCGGCCTTCGCGAAGAAGGCGGGCTGCCCCGACCCGGCGACCGCCCCCGCCTGTCTGCGCGAGAAGCCCGCCGAGGAGATCCTCGCGGCGCAGGCCGGGTTCGACTGGGGTCCGGTGGCGGGCGGCGAATTCCTGCCGGTCCAGCCGGAGCAGGCGTACAAGAACGGGAGCGCCTCACGCGTGCCCGTCCTGAACGGCGCGAACAGCGACGAAGGGCGGCTCTTCGCCTACGGGCAGTTCGACGGGCAGGGCAAGCCGCTCACCGAGGAGCAGTATCCAGGCGCGCTCGCCCAGGCGTACGGCGCCGACCTTGGCGCCAAGGTCCTGGAGCGCTATCCGGTGGCCGAACACGCCTCGCCGACGCACGCGTACGCCGCCGCTCAGGGCGACCGGACGTTCGCCTGCACGGCGCTGCGCATGGACAGGACGCTCGCGGGCCGCGGCCCCGTCTACGCCTACGAGTTCGCCGACCGCACATCCCCGCCCTTCGCCTCGATCCGCGATGCGGGCAGGACGTTCGACTTCGGGGCCACCCACGTCAATGAAGTGCAGTACCTCTTCAAGCACTTCGGGCTCCCGACGCCGCTCAACGCGGAACAGCGGGACCTGGCGCGGCAGATGGTCCAGTACTGGGGTTCCTTCATCCACGGCGGTCCGCCCCGCGCCCACGGCCAGCCCACCGCGCCCGACCAGCGCACGCGGCCGGGCCAGGTGCTCTCGCTGCGCACCGCGTCCGCGGGCGGGAACGAACTGAGCACCGCGGTTGCCCGTGAGCACCGCTGCGACCTCTGGGACCGAGAGGGCTCCGCCCCGGCCGACGACGCCGGGTGAGCGGGTAGGCTGCCCGGCGTGCGCGCTCCGGGGGGATCGCGCACGCCGGGTACAGGCACACCAGCACAGGAGGAACCGGCGTTGCACGTCCAGGAATGGCTGGAGACCGTACCGGCCGTCAGTATCTACGCGCTGGTGGGCGTGGTCATCGGTCTGGAGAGCCTGGGCATTCCGCTGCCGGGTGAGATCGTCCTCGTCTCCGCGGCGCTGCTCTCCTCGCAGCACGGCGAGCTCAACCCCGTCGTCCTCGGGATCTGCGCCACCGCGGGCGCCATCATCGGCGACTCCATCGGATACGCGATCGGACGCAAGGGCGGCCGGCCACTCCTGGCCTGGCTGGAACGGAAGTTCCCCAAGCATTTCAGCGCCGCGAACGTCGGCAGCGCCGAGCAGTCCTTCCAGAAGTGGGGCATGTGGGCGGTCTTCTTCGGCCGCTTCGTCGCCCTGCTGCGGATCTTCGCGGGACCGCTCGCGGGCGTCCTTCGCATGCCGTACTGGAAGTTCCTCATCGCCAACGTCCTGGGCGGCATCATCTGGGCGGGCGGCACCACCGCCGTCATCTACTACATCGGCGTCGTCGCCGAGGACTGGCTCAAGCGGTTCTCGTACTTCGGTCTGGCCATCGCCGTGCTGATCGGCGTCGGCTCCATGCTGCTCGTCAAGCGCCGCGCCAAGAAGTCAGCGGCGGTGCGCGAGGCCGGGAGCGGCGGGGAGTCGGAGCCGAAGGCGGCGGCCGATGCGGTGTCCGTTCCGGCCGCCGACCCCTCTCACTGACCTCACGCGCCTCGCCGGCCTCACTCGGCGTGGGCGTCCCGGTGGGCCTTGGCCAGCTCGACGTACATCGTGCCGTTGAGGGTGATGCCCGCGCGCTCCTCGTCGGTGAGCGGGCGGCGCACCTTGGCCGGTACGCCCGCGACGAGTGAGCCGGGCGGCACGATCATCCCCTGCGGCACCAGAGCCTGCGCCGCGACCAGCGAACCGGCGCCGATCACCGCGCCGTTGAGCACCGTCGCGCCCATGCCGATCAGGCAGTCGTCCTCGACGGTGCAGCCGTGCAGAACGGCGTTGTGGCCGACCGAGACCCGCTCGCCGATCATCATCGGGAAGCCCAGGTCGACGTGGAGGCTGCAGTTGTCCTGGATGTTGCTGTCGGAGCCGACGACGATCGGCCCGCCGTCGGCGCGGAGCACCGCCCCGTACCAGGCGCTCGCACCGGCGTGCAGCGTCACCTCGCCGATGACGACCGAGGTGGGCGCGGTGAAGGCGTCCTGATCGATCTTCGGGTGCTTGCCGCCGATCCCGGTGATGAGTGCCTCGTGGCTCATCGGAACTCTCCATTCGTACGTCGTACGTGTCTCGCGCCTGGCGGAACGGTACGGGACGCGGGCGTGCGCGCAGCCGTGTGGGGTGAAGATCACAGGGGTCCGGGCTCACCGGGGCCCGTGCGGCTGAGTAACGTGAGCGCGTGCCGAAGAACAGGAACACGTTCTCATCCGCGGTCGCCGACTGGCGGCGCCGCGCGACCCAGCGCGCCGTCCACGCGGGCTGGGCGTGGGTGCGGGAGACGGGGGCCGTGACCGCGCGGCGGCCCGGGCGGCTGCGGTTCGGCGCCCTTGGCGAGGGCACGAGGCTCGCCTTCCCGCAGGGGACCGTCTTCGGTGAGCCGTGGATCCGCATCGGCGACCACTGCATCATCGGCGAGCAGGTCACTCTCACCGCCGGGATGATGCCCGACCTTGACCTCGGCCCCGACCCGATCCTGCGCATCGGCAACGGCGTCGTGCTCGGCCGGGGCAGCCATGTCATCGCCGACACGACGGTGACGATCGGCGACGACTGCTACTTCGGGCCCACGGTGTACGTGACCTCCACGAACCACTCGTACGACGATCCGCACACGCCCATCGGTAAGCAGTGGCCGCGCATGGAGCCCGTCGAGATCGGACCCGGCTGCTGGATCGGTACGAACGCGGTGATCCTCCCCGGGGCGCGGATCGGGCGCAATGTCGTGGTGGCCGCAGGTGCCGTTGTGCGGGGCGATGTCCCCGACCACGCCGTGGTGGCCGGGGCGCCTGCCCGTGTCGTGCGCACGTGGGACGCGGATGCGGGGTGGCAGCCGCCGCTTCGGACGCCTGCGCCTGTGCCTATTCCTGACGGGGTCACGCCGGAACAGCTTCTTGCCCTGGGGGAGTTGGGGGAGGGGTGAGTACGGGGCTCTCCCCTCGGGGCGCTGCTAGCTGGCCAGCAATACCGTTCCCACCAGTGCCAACCCCGCCCCCGCCGCCTGCACGCCCCGCAGTCGTTCCTTCAGTACCGCCCGTGCTGCCAGCGCCGTGATCACCGGGTACGTCGAGGAGAGCACCGCGGCCAGGGTGATCGGGCCGTTCTGGGCGGCCAGTGAGTACGTTCCGTTGGCCGCGACGTCGGCAAGGCCCACGAAGGCGAGTGCCGGGAGCGTTGCCCAGATCAACCCCATGCCCGTGCCCTCGGGGAGCGCGACGCCGCCGCGCTTCACCGAGACGAACAACGCGGTCCCGCCCGCGGCCACGTTCGTCACGCGCTGCACGAACAGGGCGAGGAACAGGCCGGTGAGGTTGCTCGACGCCTCGGAGATGAGGGCGAGGACCGCGCCGAAGCCGAAGGCCGCGAGCAGGGTGAGCAGGACGGCCTGCCGCTGCACGGGGGCGCCGCGCAGCTCGGGGCCGCCCGCGAGCACGATGCCCACGATGGCGACGGCGAGCCCGGCGAACTGCGGGACCCCTGGCCGCTCGCCCAGGAAGAGACCCACCGCCACCGGTACGACGACGCCCACGGAGGCGAGCGGTGAGACCACGCTCATCGGGCCGATGGCCAAGGCCTTGTAGAAGGCGAGCATCGCCACCGGGCCGAGGAGCCCGGCGGCCACCGCGAACCACAGCTGCGGGCCCCACTCCGTCCAGCCGCCCGTGGCGACCACGATCACGCCGAGGACGATCACGGCGACGGTCTGCGAGGCGACGACCACGGTGAGCGCGGGGATCCGCCGGGTCAGCAGCCCGCCGCCGAAGTCGGCGAGGCCGTACAGCAGGCTGGTGGCCAAGGCGAACAGTGCGGTCATCGGGGATCCTCGCAGTACAGTGTGGTGAACCTTTAGGTGCACCACACCGTAGTTCAGTATCTTGAACTCTGTCATCCATAATATTGGACGGAATGTGTCGGACCTCGACCAGCTCACTCAGTCGCTCGCGCGCAACCTCAAGCGCTGGCGCTCGGAACGGGGCTTCACGCTCGACGCGCTCGCGGCCCGCGCGGGCGTCAGTCGCGGCATGATCATCCAGATCGAGCAGGCCAGGACCAACCCCAGCGTGGGCATCACGGTGAAGCTCGCCGACGCCCTGGGCGTCAGCATCACCACCCTCCTCGACTACGAACAGGGCTCCCACGTCCGACTCGTGCCACCGGAACAGGCGGTGCGGATGTGGTCGACGGAAGCGGGCAGCAGCACGACCCTCCTTGTCGGGACCGAGGCGCGCGGGCCCTTCGAGCTGTGGGC
Organism: Streptomyces sp. NPDC055239; assembly: GCF_053606205.1. NCBI lineage: Bacteria > Bacillati > Actinomycetota > Actinomycetes > Kitasatosporales > Streptomycetaceae > Streptomyces > Streptomyces sp. NPDC055239. Next base: position 64,647 of record NZ_JBSGRD010000015.1, read on the forward strand.
GTGGAAGCTGATGCCCGGTGAAGGCAGCGACTCCGACGCGCACCCGCCGGGGACCATGGAGCTGCTGCACGTCTCGGCGGGCGAGCTGACGCTCCTCGTGGACGGCGTGGAGCACCTCGTGCCCGCCGGATCGGCCGCGTCGTTCGAGGCGAACCTTCCGCACGGGTACCACAACAAGGGTGCCGACCCGGTGGAGATGACCATGTCGGTGTCGGTGCCGCCGGCACACGCCTCCTCGTACTGAACCCCGAGTCCTGGGTCCCGCCGGGTTTGTTAGCGTGCGGCCATGCGTGCACCCATGGGAAATTTCGACGACGTCCGCCCCGCGCCCGAGGCCCTCGACCTCCTGGTGGCGCCCGTCGCCGAGGCCGTGCGCGGGTGGAGCGGCAGCGTCCCCGCCGAGCAGGTGCTCCACGTCGACACCGACCCGCAGTGGGCCGACACCGCCACCTTCGTGGAGCACTACGGCCAGGACATCCTGGAGCAGTCCGCGAACTGCGTCGTCGTCGCGGGCAAGCGCGGTGGCGAGGCCTCGCTCGCCGCGTGCCTGGTCCTCTCCACGACCCGCGTCGACGTGAACGGCGTCGTGCGCCGCCAACTCGGCGCCCGTAAGGCCTCGTTCGCCCCGATGGACACGGCTACCGGCGAGACCGGCATGGAGTACGGCGGCATCACCCCGATCGGCCTGCCCGCCGACTGGCCGCTGCTCGTGGACGCCGCCGTCGTCGACCTGCCCTACGTCCTGGTCGGCAGCGGAGGGCGCCGGGGCAAGCTCATCGTGCCGGGCAAGGTGTTCGCCGAGCTGCCGAACGCCGTGGTGCTCGAGGGGCTCGGCGTCGCCTGATGCGGGCGGGGCTCAGGCCCCGCACACACCTTCCTCGCGCAGCCGGGCGATGTCGTCAGGGGCGCGCCCCAGTTCCCCGAGGATCCGCTCGGTGTGTTCGCCCGCGGCCGGTACGGGCTCCATGCGCGGGTCGACGCCGCTCAGATTCGCGGGCGGCAGCAGCGCCTGTACGGGGGACGAGCTGCCCGGGACCGCGACCTCCCGCCAGCGCTCGCGCTCGGTGAGCGCGGGGTGGTCGAGGAACTCGGCGACCGAATTGACGCCCGCGTTGGCGATGTTGGCGCGGTCGAGCAGTTCCATCGCCTCCTCGCTGTCGAGTCCGGCGAAGCGCGCGGAGATGATCGCGTCGAGTTCGTCGCGGTGCGCGACGCGGTCGGAGCCGGTGGCGAACCGCGGATCGTCGGTCAGCTCGGGCCGCCCGATGACCTGCTCGCACAGGGCGGCCCACTCGCGTTCGTTCTGCACGGACAGCAGTACGTCCTTGCCGTCGGAGGCGGTGAAAGGGCCGTAGGGCGCGACCGTGGCATGCCGGGCGCCCACGCGTGGCGGCTGCGTACCGCCGTAGCGCGTGTAGTACGCGGGCTGGCTCATCCACTCGGCGAGCGCGTCGAAGAGGGACACGTCGACGGCTGGTGCGCGCCCGGTGGTCGCCCGAGTGAAGAGCGCGGTGAGGATGCCGGTGTAGGCGTACATCCCGCCCGCGATGTCCGCGACGGAGATGCCCGCCCGCACCGCCTCGTCCGGGGTGCCGGTCAGCGAGAGCAGCCCGGTCTGGCACTGCACAAGCAGGTCGTACGCCTTCCGGCCCGCCCAAGTGCCGCTGGTGCCGTACCCGGTGAGGGCGCAGGGGATCAACGAGGGGTAGCGGTCCTGGAGTTCCTCCGAGCCGAGGCCGAGGCGGTCGGCCGCGCCGGGGGCGAGGTTCTGCACGAACACGTCGGCGCCCGCGAGGAGTTCGTGCAGGATCTCCTTGCCCTCATCGGACTTGAGGTCCAGGGTGAGGGACTCCTTGGAGCGGTTGAGCCAGACGAAGTAGCTGGCCTGGCCGTGCACCGTGGTGTCGTAGCGGCGGGCGAAGTCACCGCCGCCGGGGCGCTCGACCTTGATCACGCGGGCGCCGAGGTCGGCCAGCTGACGGGTGGCGAAGGGCGCGGCGACGGCCTGTTCGAGGCTGACGACAGTGATGCCCTCCAGGGGGAGCCGCCCGGCCGGATCGTGGTGCGTCGTCGCCATGACTGCCTCTCGTTCGCGGGTGCTGCCTGAGTCTGTACGACCACCTTGAGTCTGTACCGTCACACAGGACGCCCCGTCATTCGTCCCCGTCATTCGTCGTCGCCCACGACCGCCTTGGACACGAGCCGCCCGTCGGCGAAACAGAGGCGGTAGCCGTCGGACGACATGAAGCGCGTGTTGTAGTACGTGCAGTCCTGGCCGCGCGGCGTCGCGGGTGTGCCGTCCGGTGGGCCGTCCCTGGTGAACTGCGGCAGCCGGGATTCCACCTCGCCGCGCGGCTCCCCGGTCGTCAGGCCCTCGTACACGTCCCGGTCGAGGACCGACCAGACCGAGCTGATCAGGCTGAGGGGGATCATGAGCAGCAGGATCCCGGCGAGCACGGCGAGCGGCGCGAGGACCGCCTGTGTGAGCCGCCGCCTGATCTGCACTCTGGCCAGCTCCAGTTCACGGGCGGACGTGGTCGGCCGGGGCACGTCGGCGGCGCGCGGCGCCGCTCCCGCCGCGGGCAGCTCGGCGGTCACCGCGAAGCCGCCGTCGTCCGTGGGCTCCGCCCGCAGCGTCCCGCCCGCAAGGCGCACCCGCTCGTCGAGGCCGACGAGGCCGCTGCCGCCCGAGGCGACGCCCGGCAGACGCCCCGCCGGCGCCGGGCCGTTCACCACCGTCAGGCGCAGCGTGTCGTCCTCTCGCACGCCCTCTCGCACGCCCTCTTGCACCAGCTCTCGCACGAGGCGGACCCGGACGGCCGCGCCGGGGGCGTGCTTGGCGGCGTTCGTCAGGGACTCCTGGAGTACGCGGTGGACGGCGAGAGCGACCATCGGCGGCAGCTCCTCCGTACGGCCCGACCGTTCGAGCGTGACCTCGACCCCGGAGGCCCGCGCGCGCTCGACCACGGCGTCCGCGCTCTCCTCCGACGGCGCACGCGGCGGCACTTCGTCGTCGGCCCGCAGGACGCCGATGATCTCCCGCAGCCGTTCGGTCGCCGCGCCCGCCGCCTCGCGCAGCTCGCCGACGGCCGCCTGCTGGCGGGCGTCGAGCGTGGGGTCGACCTCCAGGACGCCCGCCTGGACCGCGATGAGCGTCAGGTCGTGGCCGAGCGAGTCGTGCATGTCGCCCGCGATCCTGGCCCGTTCGCGGATGCGGGTGCGGTCGGCGACGGCCTGCTGCTCGTGTTCCATGCGCTCGGCGAGCCGCCATCCGGTGGCCATCAGGTCGGCGTACTGGCGGCGGTAGCGGCCGAGCAGCCAGGGCAGCACCACGCCGATCAGCAGCGTCAGGAGCATCGTGGGCCAGCCCCACAGATCGCTCGACACGACCGCGCACAGCACGAGCCCGGCAGCGGACGCCGCCCCGAAGAACCACAGAGCGGGACGCACCGCGACGCTGCGGCTGCCCGCGAGATATCCGAAGAGGGCGAGCGCCGCCCAGTACACGGGCGTCAGCATCTCCGCGTCCGTCAGCAGACTCAGCGCGACCGGCACGGCAAGGGCCACGAGCGGCCACCGCCTGCTGAACGCCACGGCACCCCCGAGCAGCGGAACGCCCACGGCCGCCACGACCGCGTCACGTCCGTCGAGACCGACGGCGGCCGAGACCGGCGGCGCGCACACCACGAGCCAAAGACCGATGTCGAAGAGCCGGGAAAGCCAGCCGTGTCTGCCGCGCATCCGCCAAGGATCGCCGATCACCCCCTGCCCGCGCCCCCGACGAAAGTAAGGGGTCTTCCCGGGGCGCGGGCGCTCACTCCTCGCCGACGAGTCCCGCCTCGTACGCGAGGATCGCGGCCTGCACCCGGTTCTTGAAGCCGAGACGGGCGAGGACCTGGCTGACGTACGCCTTCACCGTGCCCTCGACGACGTGCAGCCGCTGGGCGATCTCCGCGTTCGAGAGACCCGCCCCGACCAGGGCGAGCACCTCGCGCTCGCGTGCCGTAAGGCCTTCGATGCGGGTCCTTGCGGTGGCCTGCTTGCCGAGCTGCCCCGCGCCGAGGTGGGAGATGACCCGCCGCGCGATCGACGGGGAGAGGTACGCGCCGCCCTCGGCGACGGCCTGCACCCCGGCGATCAGCTCGCGCGGATTGCCGGACTTGAGGAGGAAACCGGCCGCGCCGGAGCCGAGCGCGCTCGCGATGTACTCGTCCTCGGAGAACGTGGTGAGCATCGCGACGGCCGTGCCGGGCGAGACCCGGCTCAGTTCGGCCGCCGCCTGGAGGCCGTCGAGCCGGGGCATCCGGATGTCGAGGAGTGCGACGTCCGGGCGGTGCTTGAGGGCGAGGTCGACCGCCTCGCGCCCGTCGGCCGCCTCGGCGACGACCTCGATGCCCTCGGCGGTGCCGAGGATCGCCCGCACTCCGGCCCGGATCATCGCCTCGTCGTCGGCAAGCAGCACTCGGATCATGCGAGCACGCTACCCGGCCGCCGGAGACCTTACGAAAGTGCAGGGCAGGTGCTGACCAAGGTCCCCTGTTCCGTGTCCCGTCGCTTCATAGCGTTCCTGTCGTCGCAGCCGGTGCGACCACCGAAGGCGCAGGCACCGAGAGGGACTTGGGGAACGAATGCTCACACTGCGGAACCTGACCAAGAGATACGGCGAGAAGACCGCCGTCGACGCGCTGTCCCTCGATGTGGCGCCCGGGAAGATCACCGGGTTCCTCGGGCCGAACGGCGCGGGCAAGTCCACCACGATGCGCATGATCCTGGGCCTGGACCACCCCACATCCGGCACCGCTCTCATCAAGGGCAAGCGGTACGCCGACCACGCGCACCCCCTGCGGGAGGTCGGCGCGCTCCTGGACGCCAAGGCCGTGCACCCCCGTCGCAGCGCGCACAAGCACCTCCTGGCGATGGCGCGCAGCCACGGCATCCCCGCACGCCGTGTCGACGAGGTGCTCGACGCCACGGGGCTCGGCGACGTGGCGGGCAAGCAGGCGGGCTCCTTCTCGCTGGGCATGGGGCAGCGCCTCGGCATCGCGGGGGCGCTGCTCGGCGATCCGGAGGTGCTGATGCTCGACGAGCCGGTCAACGGCCTCGACCCGGACGGCGTGCTCTGGATCCGCCGCTTCCTGCGGTCGCTCGCCGAGCAGGGCAGGACGGTGTTCGTCTCCAGCCACCTGATGAGCGAGATGGAGGTCACCGCGGACCGCCTCGTCGTGATCGGCAAGGGACGGCTCATCGCGGACGCGCCGATGCGGGACATCCTCGCGCGCGGCTCTCGCAACGCGGTCCGCGTGCGCGGGCCCGAACCGGACGGTCTGCACGCCCTGGCGGGACGGCTCGCGCCGGAGGCGCACGACGTCCGGCGGGTGTCGGCGCACGAGCTGGTGGTGACCGGCCTGACGCCGGAGCGCGTCGGCGATCTGGCCCACGAAGCACACGTACGACTGCATGAGCTGCGCGCCGTCGAGGCGTCACTGGAAGAGGCATACATGGAACTGACCGCAGGCAGCGTCGAGTTCGGGGAGGCCCGGCTGTGAGCACCAAGACTTCCGGAGGCCCGGCTGTGAGCCCACAGATCTCCGAGCGGCGTCGCACACCGTCGCGGACGGGCGGCGGCGGTGGTCTTCGCGGGGCCGTGGCCGCCGAGTGGACCAAGCTGTTCTCGCTCCGCTCGACCTGGTACTTCCTCCTCACGGCGACCGCCGTGATGGGGGTGACGGCCGCGTGCGTCGGTGCGGTCACCCATGACGCGGGAGCCTCGCCCGCCGACCCCGCGACGCTCGCCACCGTCTACGGCGTCGAATTCATCGTCGCCGGGCTCGCCATGCTCTGCGTCACCGGCGAGTACGCCACCGGGAGCATCACCAACACCTTCCAGTGTGTGCCGGACCGCTCACGCCTGCTGACCGCCAAGAGCCTCACCGTCGGGGTCGTGGCGTTCGGCGCCGGGATCGTGCTCGCGGTGCTCGGAGTGGTGGCGGGCGCGGCGGCCATGGACGAGTCGACGTTCGACTTCGCACACGTGGCGGGCCGGGTGTTTGCCGTCGCCGTTCACCTGATGCTCATGAGTGTCCTGACCATCGGCCTCGCGGCCATCGTGCGCAGTTCAGCCGGGACCATCACCGTGCTGTTCGTGCTGCTGCTCATCGTGCCGACGATCCTCCAATCGATTCCCCTCGACTTCCTCACGAACCTGGCGCAGTTCCTGCCCCAGGCGGCGGGCACGCAGTTCCTCACGGGCGACGCGGATCTCTACGGCCCCGCCACGGGGCTGCTGCTCCTCGCCGCCTGGACGGCCGCCTCCCTGACCCTGGCCATGGCGATCCTCCGGCGCCGCGACGCCTGAGCCACCCTCCGGCCACGACCACCCCTCCCCGAACGGAGACCGGAACTGTCATGCCCTCGACATCAGCTGCCCGGACACCCGCCGCCCCCGCTCCCGCCCCTTCCGCTACCACCCCCGCCGCTCCCGGCTCGTACGTCACTTCCATCGCCGACTCCGAGGAACAGATACGGGCCGCGCAGCGACTGCGGTACCGCGTCTTCGGCGAGGAGATGGGCGCCACGCTCCACACCTCCCTGCCCGGCCACGACGTGGACGCCTACGACGACCTCGCGGACCACCTGATCGTCACCGACACCACCACCGGCGAGGTCGTCGGCACCTACCGGCTCCTGCCGCCCGGCAGGTCCCAGCGGTCCTACTCCGACGCCGAGTTCGACCTGTGCGCACTGGAGGAGCTGCGGTCCTCCACGATCGAGGCGGGCCGCTCCTGCGTGCACCCCGACCACCGCTCCGGTGCCGTGATCAACCTGATGTGGTCGGCGCTCGCCCGCTACGTCCTGCTCTCCGGCCACCGCTATCTGGCGGGCTGCGCCTCGGTGCCGCTCTCCGACGGCGGCAAGGCGGCCTCCAACGCCTGGCTGCTCGGCACGTCCAAGCACGCGTCGCCGCCCGACCTGCGCGTGCACCCCCGGCGCCCCTGGGCGCCCACCGTGCCCACGGTGGAGCGGCCCGCCTACGCCGACCTGCCGCCGCTCCTGAGGGGCTACCTCCGCCTCGGCGCGTGGATGTGCGGGGCGCCCGCGCACGACCCCGAATTCGGCGTCGCCGACTTCTTCGTCCTCCTCGACATGGACCGGCTCGGTGACCGCTACCGCCGCTATTTCCTGGGCGAGACGCAATGAGCCCCGGGGGAGCCACGGCCGCGCTCGGCACCCTGGCCTGCACCCCGGCCTGCGTCACCGGCTCGGCGCCACGCGTACCGTCGGCCGAAATCGCCCGCCGGTACGCGGCGTTGGCGTACGAGATCGGCCTGGGCGTGGCTCAGGGCGAGCGCCTCGCCGAGCCCCGCGCGCTGCGGGCGCGGGCCTGGGGCATCCTTGGCGCCCTTGGTGTACGCCTCGAGGGAGGGCCGCAGCGGCTGACGGCGGACGGGACCCACAGGACCCGCCGGACCAGCACCGGCACCCTGATCGTCGCCAATCACATCTCCTGGCTCGACGTCGTCAGCCTGCTCGCCGTCGAGCCGGTGACGGTCCTCGCCAAGCGGGAGGTGGGCGGGTGGCCGGTCATCGGTGCGCTCGCCCGTCGAGCCGGTACGCAGTTCATCGACCGCGACGGGCTACGCCAACTCCCGCACGTGGTGGCAGAGTTGGCGTCGACCTTGCGCTCGGGACGCTCCGTCCTCGTCTTTCCCCAGGCGACGACCTGGTGTTCCGTCCCCGGCGGCCGGTTCCGCCGGGCCACCTTCCAGGCGGCGGCCGACGCGGGCGCACCCGTGCGTCCTGTGACCATCCGCTACTACCAGCACGGCACCCGCAGCACCACGGCCGCCTTCCTGGGCGACGAGACCTTCGGGGCCTCACTGCACCGCGTCGCCCGCGCCCGGGCACTGACCGTGCGGGTCACCGCGCACGCACCGCTGCACGGCTCCGACCGGCGTGAACTGGCCGCAGCGGCCCAAGCGGCCGTCGGCGAGCATGAGATGCCCGCTCATGTCTGAGCTGCTCGGCCGTCTGGCCGACGCGCTCCAGGCCAGGCTCGACTCGCCCTGGATCTGGCTGATCGTCTTCCTCGTGGCCGGCCTCGACGCACTGGTGCCCCTGATGCCGAGCGAGACGACCGTCGTGATGACGGCGGTGCTCATCGGCCCGGAACTCCCGCGCCTCGCCCTGCTCGGCGCCGTCGCCGCGGTGGGCGCGCTGTGCGGCGACTGCCTCAGTTTCGGCGTGGGGCGGTGGCTCGGGCCACGGGCGGTGGCACGCCTGATGCGGGGCGAACACGGCAGACGCCGCTACGCGTGGGGGCGCGCAATGGTCGAACGGCATGCCGCGGCCCTTGTGGTCGCGGCGCGCTTCCTGCCCGGAGGGCGGGTCGCCTCCGGCCTGTCCACCGGCAGCATGGGCTTCCCCTTCCACCGCTTCGCCGCCCTGGACGCCGCGGGGGCGGGGCTCTGGGCGGTCAGCAGTACGGCCATCGGGCTCATCGGCGGGGCGAGCTTCGGCGACGAGCCGGTGAAGGGCCTCTTGCTCGCCTTCGGCCTGGCCCTTTCGGCCGCCGCCGGGGTCGAGGCGGTACGCAGGTTGCGCAGACTGCGGGGGCGTCACGTCACCGCACCCTAGCCGTCAAGGACTTGGCCGGCGTCACCTCGCGGACATGCGCCACCGCGTCGAACCACTCCGTGAGGGAACTGCCGGACAGGTGATGGGCGGCGTCCTCGCGCGCGTCGTAGAAGGGGCCGACGATGCGGGTCCTCGCGGGGGCGCTGAAGTAGGCGTCCACGGGCGCGGGGTGCTGTGCGCGCAGGTCGAGGAAGTACGCGGGCAGGTCGGCCGCGCCGAGCACCGCCTCGGCGAACTCCGCCGGCGGCACCGGGTACTCCGTTCCGTGGTGGAAGGTCAGCGCGACGGACACGTAACCGTTGCCGAAGTGCTCGCGCAGGTGGCCGCCCGCGTTGCGGTGGGTCTGGGGCACGGGCGATGACACCGTACGGGGGTCGCCGACGGCCGTGTGGGTGAGGCCGCCCCAGTAGACGGTCTTCTGCCGGGTGCGCTCGTGCCACCGGACCGCGTCGTCGGCCAGGGCCCGCTCGATCTCCGCGAGACCGACACCGGGCGGCGCCGACTGCGTGGGGAGCGCGGCCAGTTGAACGGGGTCGTGCGGGTTGCTTTCGTTGTGGGCGCGCATCCAGCGCAGTACGTCGAGGATCTCCCCCGTGCGCCAGAAGGAACGGGCTTCGGAGAGCATCGCTTCCGGATCGCCCGCCCCGGTCAGGACGTACGCGTCGAGCCCGAGCCGTGCGGGATCGTCCCCTTCGAGGACGAGAGAACGGAATCCCTGGTCCTCGACCAGGAAGCGCAGCATCCGGTGCTGGAGGACGGACAGCTCGTGCGTCGCACGGGATCCCACGCCGAGCGCGACGATCTCGGCGCCCGCCGCCGCATCGGCCAATGGGCGCAGGTCGGTCAACTCAGCCTGCGTTGCGGAGGTGTTGATGGGGTGGGCGTGCTGGTTCAGCCAGTCGACTGCCGCTTCGGTTGTTGTTGCTCCTGGAGTGTGGTTCATGGGGTCAGAGTCGTTCCTGAAGCCTGGTTGAGGTCAACTGTGGCGCGAGTTACGGGAACTCGCGAGTTACGGGAACTCGGGTCCCGCCGCGACCGACTCCTGAGTTGTGTCGCACGGGCGGCCGACCGGCCGACCGGCCAACAGGTATGACCAGGAGGAGAGTTGAGAGACGAGATGAGCGCGGCTGAGCTCGAGGCCGGTACGGGCCGTCGTCGGCTGCTGCGGGGCGCGGTGGCCGGGACGCTTGGCGCGGTCGGCCTCGCCGCCGCGTCGGACCACCCGGCGCGCGCGGCCGGTGGTCACGCACCCGACGCACCCGACGCACCCGGCCAGGACGACGAGAAGGCGCTGAACGTCGCCGTTCTCCTCTACGACGGGTTCACCGCCCTGGACGCCGTCGGCCCGTACGAAGTGCTCTGCCGCGTACCGGGCGTGCGCGTGACGACGGTCGCCCGGAGGGCGGGCCCGGTCCGCACCGACACCGGTGAACTGACGCTGGTGGCCGAGCGGGCCATGAGCGAGGTCAGCGGAGCCGACGTGCTGCTGGTGCCCGGCGGCGGCAATCGCGGAGTCGTCGCGATGATGGAGGACGCCGACGTCCACCGGTGGATCCGCCGCATCCACCGCCGCTCCACATGGACCACCTCGGTCTGCACAGGCTCCCTCATCCTCGGCTCGGCGGGCCTGCTGCGCGGACTCCCCGCCACCACCTACTGGGCATCGCGCCCCTACTTGGAGAAGGTCGGCGCCGTCTACACCCCCGGCCGCTTCGTCGAGACCGGGAAGATCATCACGGCGGCGGGCGTCTCCGCGGGCATCGACATGGGCCTGCACCTCGCATCCCGCCTCTCCGACGAGAAGGTCGCGCAGGCGATGCAGCTCGCCGTCGAGTACGACCCGGACCCGCCGTACGACACCGGAAGCCCCGAGAAGGCCGACGCGCGGACGCAGGCCCTTGCCCTGAAGCTGCTCGAGGACTCGGCGCGCTAGGGCAAGGCTCCTCCTCACCTATGCGGGGCGGAGCGCGAATGCAAAGATGACCCCGCCATGACTGCTGGGTGGTGTTCTCGCGCGGTGCGGGCTGCGGTGTTCGCGGCAGCCTGTGTGCTGCTCGCTGCCCTGGGGCACGTGCTGATGTCGGGCACGTCGGTGCCCTGGTGGACGCTTGGCGCCGCGGCCGTCGCAGTCGGCGGCACGGGGTGGGCGCTCGCCGGGCGCGAGCGTGGACTGCCCCTTGTCGTCTCCGTGACGTTGGTGGTCCAGGCCGCCCTGCACTCGGGGTTCTCCCTGGCGCAGGCCGCCGCGCAGCCCTCGGGTGGAGAGCCGCTCGTACGGCGGTGGGTGCAGCACATGCTCTGCGCGGCGCCGATGCCCGGGTCGGGAGCGACGGCGGGAGGGGCGGCCATGCCCGCCATGCCCTCGCCAGGGTCCCCCATGGAACGCATGGAGCACATGGACCACATGGGCGGCGGCCACGACATGGGCGGCATGTCGCCGACCGGCATGCTCGCCGCCCACCTTCTCGCCGCGCTCCTCTGCGGCCTCTGGCTCGCGCACGGCGAACGCGCGGCCTTCCGTATCGCGCGCGCCTTCGCCGGGTGGATCATCGCCCCGCTGCGCGTGCCTCTCGCGCTGCCCGCGCCCGCACACCGTCCCCGCATAAGGGCCCAACGCCAACGTTCGGCGGGCCGGCCACGGCAGTTGCTCCTCGTGCACGCCATCACTTCTCGGGGTCCGCCCGCCGGGACCGCTGTCGCCTGACAGCTGGTTCCCCGACGCCGTTCCCGCCGCGCCACGCCGCGCGTCCTGACGGCTCGGGCATCGGTCGTACGCACTCCCGCGCGGCCGTACCCCCTCACCGGACCCGCCGACGCACGCACGCATATACGTACGAACGGCGCGTCCGGGTCCCGGAATCCCGGAATCCCGAGAAGGACACCAGGTGATCATTCCTGCCCTGCCCAGCTCACCCGACGAGTCGATAACGGCCTGGGCGCTCGCCGCCCGCGCCGGTGACCCCGAAGCGGTCGAGCACTTCGTACGAGCCCTGCACCGGGACGTCCGCCGGTACGTGACGTACCTCGGCGGCGACCCGCAGGCCGCCGACGACCTGACACAGGACACGTTCCTGCGGGCCCTCGGCAGCCTGCACCGTTTCGAGGGGCGCTCGTCCGCCCGTGCGTGGCTGCTCTCCATCGCCCGGCGCGCGGTGATCGACAGCCTGCGGTACGCCGCCGCCCGGCCCCGCCTCTGCGACACCGACGACTGGCAGTCCGCCGCCGAGCGGGCCCAGCCGAGGGGCCTGCCGGGCTTCGACGACGGCGTGGTCCTCGCGGACCTGCTCGCGACGCTGCCCGACGAGCGGCGCGAGGCCTTCGTCCTCACCCAGCTCCTGGGGCTGCCCTACGCGGAGGCCGCGCTGCTCACCGGCTGTCCGGTGGGCACGGTCCGCTCGCGTGTGGCGCGGGCCCGCATCGCGCTGATGGAGCGGCTGCGGGACGCCGAGCACCCCGCGCTCGCGGGCGCCGCGGCCTGACACGGCGTACGGCCGCCCGGCCCCGACGCCGGGCGGCCGTACGCCTCCCTCTGCACTGTCCGGCGGGCCGTGCTCGGCCTGCTCGGCGCCCACTCGGAGATCTCGGAGATCCTCGAGATCCCGGAGATCCCGGAGAGCCGATCGACTAGCGCAGCATCGGCAGTTCGATCGCCGGGCAGCGGTCCATCACCATCTCCAGGCCCGCTGCCCGCGTCCGCTCGTACGCCGCCTCGTCGATGACGCCCAGCTGGAACCAGACCGCCTGCGCGCCGATCGCGACGGCTTCATCGGCGGCCCGGCCCGCCAGGTCGCTGTTGAGGAAGACATCGACGACATCGATCTTGAAGGGCACGGCGGAGAGGGACGGATAGCCCTGCTCGCCGTGCACCGTCTCGGCCTTCGGGTGGATCGGGACGATGCGCTTTCCGTGGCGCTGCAGGACACCCGCGACCCCGTACGCGGCCCGCCCCTCGTTCGTGGACAGGCCCACGACCGCCCAGGTGTCTCCGAGCTCCGTCAGGATCTTGCGCACTGTTGCCGGATCGCCGTACACGTCCCGCTCCTTCTGCCGCCGATGGTCGGATGACTGCGCGACGACCGAAGTCCTCGCGTCGCGTCATACATACACGTCAGACGCGTACGTCAGACATTCACGCCGAAGTCCGACGCGATTCCGCGCAGCCCACTGGCGTAACCCTGGCCGACCGCGCGGAATTTCCACTCCGTGCCGTGGCGGTAGAGCTCGCCGAAGACCATGGCGGTCTCGGTCGACGCGTCCTCGGAGAGGTCGTAGCGGGCGATCTCCGCGTTGTCGGCCTGGTTGACCACGCGGATGAAGGCGTTGCGGACCTGGCCGAAGCTCTGGCCGCGGTTCTCGGCGTCGTGGATGGAGACCGGGAAGACGATCTTCGTGATCGTGGCGGGCACGGCGGCGAGGTTCACCTTGACGGCCTCGTCGTCGCCCTCGCCCTCGCCGGTGAGGTTGTCGCCGGTGTGCTCGACCGAGCCGTCGGGGCTCTTGAGCTGGTTGTAGAAGATGAAGTGCTGGTCGGAGACGACCTTCCCCGAGTCGTCGCAGAGCAGCGCGCTGGCGTCCAGGTCGTAGTCCGTGCCGGTGGTCGTGCGGACGTCCCAGCCCAGGCCGACCAGGACGGCGGTGAGGCCGGGGGCCTCCTTGCTGAGCGAGACGTTGCCGCCCTTGGCCAGGGAAACTCCCACGATGTCCTCCTGAAGTCCTGAGGTGATGTGCGTACCGGCCTTGGTCAGGGCCGGACTTAAAAACTACAACACTGTAGAAGTAGGTGAGGTGCCGTGGGCCGACACCACGTCCCGTTACGATGTGGGGCTCCTCAAGGGGCCGTCAAGAGAGCCGGCAGGACAGCGGCCGGGACGACTGTCAGCAGGCATCCAGGAGGGACACGGGCATGGAGCGGCATGAACGCGAAGCGCGGCAGCCCCGCCCAGGGCGGCGCGGGCAGGGCGAGCTGGAGGCGCAGGTGTTCGCGACACTGCACGGCGCGCCGGGCCCCGTGAACGCGGCCTGGGTGCAGGAACGTATCGGCGGAGACCTCGCGTACACCACGGTGATGACGATCCTGACCCGGCTGCTCGCCAAGAACACCGTCACGCGCGAGCGTGCGGGCCGGTCGTTCGTGTGGCGCTCGACGGTGGGGGAGGCGGGGCTCGCCGCGCTGCGGATGCGCAAGGTGCTCGACGGCGAGAGCGACCGCAGCGCGGTGCTCGCCAGTTTCGTCACCACGCTGTCGCCCGACGACGAGCGGATGCTCCGGGGGCTCCTGGCGTCGGCCGACACGGCGTAGGGGGACGCGGAGTAGAGGGGGCGCGGAGTAGGGGGCCCGCGGCGAACGGCCGCACGCCCCCTACGAGTTCACCGGTCAACCGGCGTCACAAAGGTATGAAGACCTCAGAGCCTCAGAGCCTCAGAGGTCGAACTCGTGCGGCGGCAGGTCGAGCGCGAAGCACGCCTCCCGCACGACGGCCCGCTCCGTCTGGTCGAAGTCGCCGTCCGCGCCGCCGATGACGATGCCGATCTGGATCACGGCACGCGCCTCGGCGGGCTTCTTCTTCGCCTTGGCGACCTCCTGCAACACGCTGACCTTGCCGAACGCGAAGTCGGCGGTCAGCTTGTCGACGTACTCGTCGAAGCGACGCCGCAACTCGTCGGCGGGGAAGTTCTGCAGCACCTCGTTGGAGGCGATGAGCTGGGCCACGCGCTGGCGTTCGGACGGGTCGATCGTGCCGTCCGCCGCCGCCACGAGGGCGCACATCGCCATACTGGAGTCGCGGAAGGCGCCGCTCTTGAGGTCGTTCTTCTTCGCCATGAGCTGGGTCTGCATCGTCGATGCGGATTCCTTGACGCGGTCCCACAGGGCCATGAGAGCTCCGTATGTCGGTTTCTTGTTTCTACAGCACTGTAGAAACTAGCAGGCGGATCGAGCCGAGCGGTCCGCGTGAGGCAGACGCCTAAGGCAAACGCGCAAGGCAGACGCGCAAGGCAGATGCACAAGGCAGAGAGGACGGACGATGACACGTACCGCACAGGAACTGCTCGACGCCGTGACGCGGGAGCTCGCACCGGACCCCGCGGCCAACCCGCTCGTCCCGCTCATTGCGGACGGCACCGCGAACCGTTCCGCGATCACCGCTCTCGCCCTGGAGCAGCGCTCCGTGATCCCCGCCGACCGCCGCTCCTTCCTGCACCTGGCCGCACGCTCGGCCGACGCCGGAGAAGCCGAGTGCGCGGCCTTCTTCCGCACCCTCGCCGAAGGGGAGGCGCTCGCCTTCGGCAGGCTCGACGCCCTGGTCGCGGCGTGCGGCGTGGCCAAGACCGACGCCGACGCGTACGAGCCGCGCGCGGGCTGTCAGGCCTATCCGGCGTACGTGGCCTGGCTCGCCCTGAACGGAACTCCCGCCGACGTGGTCCTCGCCCTGACCGCCAACTTCGCGGCCTGGGGCGCCTGCTGCGCGACGCTCGTCCACGCGCTCCCGGCCCACTACGGCTTCAGCGAGGAGGCCTGCGGGTTCTTCGCGTTCTTCGCCGAGCCCGCGCCCGACCTCGAACGGCAGGCGCTCGCCGCGGTGCACGCGGGCATGGACCGGGGCATGGACCCGGCAGGCTCGGCTCTGCGCTTCGGGAAGCTGTTGCAGCGCTACGAGGCGATGTTCTGGGAGACGCTCGCCGACCCCGCACGCGGTCTCTGACCGCCCGGGGTCTGCGCCCCCCCGTATGGCTAACCCCCGCGAAACTCCGCCAGTTGAGCCACGAGGCCGCGTATCAGCGCGTCTAGCCCCGACGCGAACGCCTCATCGGCCCGCCCCGCCTTGGTGCCGCCGCCGGCGCTCTCCAGCGCGGCCGCGAGGACGGGCACCCGTGGCGCGTGCCCGGCAGGGTTGATCATCAGTGGCGGTGCCACGAGGTCGAGCGCCGAGCCGAGGAGGAAGGACTCGACGCTGGTCACCGCCGCGACAAGGCGTTCCTGCGGCCAGCCGCCGCGCGAAAGGGCGGTGACGACAGCCTCGTACATGCTGAGTGTGGCCGGTGAGCTGATGGTCGTGGTGGCGAGCAGGCCGATGGAGTGCGGGTGCCGGGCGAAGGCGTCGCGGTACGAACGGGCCCACGCGGCAAGGGCGTCGGGCCACGGCAGCGTCTCGAACGCGGAGACGTCCATCTCCTCGACGATCAGGCGGCGTACGCCCTCGACGACCTCGGCGCGGCCGTCCAGATGGTTGTAGAGCGAGGCGGCCCTCACCCCGAGCCGCGCGGCCAGGCGGGGCAGGCTGAACGCGTCGGCCCCCTCGGCGTCGATCAGCGCGAGTGCCTCCCGCGCTATCAGATCCGCGCTGAGCGCCGGTGTGCGCGGTCTCCCTCTGCCCATGGCCCGGCAACTCCCTTCCCCTGATGCGGTCTTCACAGCTGCCCTTGTGCAGAGTACGGTCCTGCGCAGCCCGGACTAAAGGCTTTAGTTGACGAGTCACCGTTCTGCGCCCCACCCGGAACCTGCTCTCGGGAGTACCCGCGTGACCGCACCCACCTCCCCTGCCTCCCCCAACGTCAAGGGCCTGAGCGGCGGCGCCGTCGGCACCGGCGACCTCGTCTTCTTCGTCGTGGCCGCCGCCGCCCCGCTGACCGTGATGGCCGGAGTGGCCCCCCTCTCCATCGGCATGGCGGGCCGGGCCGCGCCGCTCGGCTATCTGATATCGGGGCTGCTGCTCATCGTCTTCGCGGCCGGGTTCACCGCGATGAGCCGCTTCGTCCGCAACGCGGGCGCCTTCTACGCCTACATCGGCCGAGGGCTCGGACGCCCGGCCGGAGCGGGATCCGCGTACGTCGCGCTCTTCTCGTACAACGCCATCGAGGTCGGACTGCTCGTCGCCTTCGGGTGGTTCACCGAGTCCGGGTTCGAGGATCTGACCGGGGTCCGCGTGGCCTGGTGGATCTGGGCGCTGGCCGGGCTCGTCGCCATCGGTGTGCTCGGCTATCTGAAGGTCACGTTCAGCGCCAAGGTCCTCGGTGTCGCGCTGGTCCTCGAAGTCCTCGTGCTCCTGGTCTTCGAGGCCGGTCTGCTCGCGCACGGCGGCGGGCCGCAGGGCCTCGACCTGGGCACGCTCTCGCCGGAACACCTGGGCGGTGCGGGAGTGGGCGGCATGTTCGTGCTCGCTGTCGGCGCCTTCGTCGGGTTCGAGGCGACGGCCATCTACGCGGAGGAGGCGCGCGAGCCGGAACGTACGGTGCCGCGCGCCACCTACATCGCCGTCGCGTTCCTCGCGCTCTTCTACACCTTCACGGTGTGGACGATCATCAACGCGTACGGGTCCGACCGCGCCCAGGCCGTCGCGAAGGGCGAGGGCGGCGCCGACATGGTCTTCACGGCCACCGAGCGGTTCGCGGGCGCCTGGGCGGCCGACTCCATGCACGTGCTGATCATCACCAGCGCCTTCGCGGCGACGCTCGCCTTCCACAACGGCGCCGCCCGCTACTTCTACGCCCTGGGCCGCGAAGGACTGCTGCCGCGCCGCCTCGGCACCGTTTCCCCCAGAACGCGGGCACCCGCCTCGGCGGTCGTGACGCAGTCGGCCCTCGCGCTCGCCGTGGTCGGCGTGACCCTCGTCAGCGGCGCGGATCCGTACAGCGTCACCTTCCTGTGGAGCAACGGCTCCGGCATCCTCGGCGTGATGCTGATGCAGGCGCTCGCCGCGCTCGCGGTGTACGGATTCTTCCGGCGCGAGCGCAGGGGCATGCCCGCCTGGCGGGTGGTCGCGGCGCCGCTGACCGCCTGCGCGGGCCTCGCGGTACTGATCGCCCTGGTGTGTGCCAACCTCGATCTCCTGACGGGTGCTTCGGGTGGCGTCAACGCGGCCCTCATCGCCCCGCTGCCCGTGCTGTTCGTGGCGGGAGCGGCGCTTGCCCTGCGGATCCGGCGGCGCGCACCGAGGGCGTACGAACAGCTGACGACAGTGGACGCGGAGAGCGTGTGATGGAGGGGCCGAACAGCATGGCGGACGAGACGGTGGTGACGCGGGTCTTCCTGGGGGCGGTCCGCACCGGAAGCGACATCCACGGAGACACCACGGCACTGGCCGTACGAGGCGGACGCGTCGTCGCTCTCGGGGACGAGGCCCGTGCGCTCGCCGAAGTGGCCGAGGACATCGTCGAGTTGGGGGACGGGCTGCTCATCCCCGCTTTCGGTGACGGTCACGCGCACCCGCTCTTCGGGGGCCTGGAGAGCTTCGGCCCGCAGATCAAGGACCTCACCTCGGTCGACGCGATCGTCGCGGAGGTCGGACGGTGGGCCGCCGCGCACCCGGACGCGGAGTGGATCGTCGGCGCCTCCTACGACCCCGCGCTCGCGCCCGACGGCGAGTTCGACGCCCGGTGGCTGGACGCCGAGGTGCCGGACCGGCCCGTCGTCCTGCGCGCTTACGACTACCACACGGTGTGGTGCAACACGGAAGCGCTGCGGCGAGCAGGCGTGCGGGACACGACGCCGGACCCGCGCCTCGGCTGGATCGTCCGGCGCCCCGACGGCTCGGCCCTCGGCACCCTGCGCGAGTGGCACGCCTGTGACCTGGTGCTCGACCAGGTGCCTGCCCGCGAAGAGGCCGAACTCGTCGAAGCCGTGCGCCGCGCGGGGCAGGCGTACGCGCGGGCGGGCATCACCTGGGTGCAGGACGCCTGGGTCGAGCCGGAGATGGTGGAGGCCTATCTCGCGGCGGCCCGGCACGACGCGCTGAGCGTCCGCGTCGACCTGGCCCAGCGCGCCGACCCCGACCGCTGGCGCGAGCAGCGTAAACAGTTCGACGCGACGCGCGGGCGCGTGGCAGCCGATGGCGGCCCGCTCCTTTCGGCGCGCACGGTCAAGTTCTTCAGCGACGGCGTGATCGAGGGCGGTACGGCCGCGCTGCTCGCCCCCTATCTGGACGCGCCGCACAGCTGCGGCATGCCCGTGTGGGAGCCGCGCGCGCTCGCCGAAGCGGTGTGCGCGTTCGACGCCGACGGCTTCAGGACGCACATCCACGCCATCGGTGACGCGGGCGTACGGGCGGCGCTCGACGCGGTGGAGGCCGCCGTCCACGCCAATCCGGCCTGGGACAGGCGGCCCGTGATCACCCACGTCCAGCTCGTCGACCCGGCCGACCTGCCGCGCTTCGCGGCGCTCGGCGTCATCGCCAACTTCGAGCCCCTGTGGGCACAGCCCGACCCGGTCCAGACCGATCTGTCGATGCCCCGGATCGGCGCCGAAAGATCCGACCTGCAGTACCCGATGGGGGAGTTGGCGCGCGACGGGGCGCGGATCTCCTTCGGCAGCGACTGGCCCGTCAGCTCGTACGAACCGCTTGAGGGCATCCAGGTCGCGGTCACCAGGCGTACGTTCGACGGCCTTCCGGAGGGCGGCTGGACCCCGCACCAGCGCCTCACGGTGGAGCAGGCGCTCGCGGCGGCCACCAGCGGCGTCGCCCACCAGGCGGGCGCGGACGACCGCACCGCGCTCGTGCCCGGTGCGCCCGCGGACCTGGTCCGGCTCTCCGCCGACCCGCGCACCGTGGACCCGATGGCCATCCGGCACGTGAGGGTGCTCGGCACGTGGCTCGGCGGAGCCCCTACGTACCGGGAACGGGAGGAACGGGAGGAGTGAGCGGCAGGACGATGGCGGTGACGGCTATGCCGTCACGTATCAGCCAGGTGCCCCGGAAGCCCGTCAGCTCGCGCCCCGCCACCTTCGGCCCGGGGACGAGGAGAGTCGCGGCGAACGTGCCGTCCGGCCTCAGGTCCATCCGCGCCTCCTCGAAGCCGAGCCAGCGTCCGGTGAGCGGGAACCACGTCTTGTAGACGGACTCCTTGGCGCTGAAGAGAAGCCGGTCCCAGGGGACGTCCGGATGCCGGACGCCGAGCTGGGTCAGGGCCGTGCGCTCCGCCTCGTCCGCGACCAGTTCCAGGACGCCGGGGTCGGGGAGGGGGTCGGCCGGCTCCGCGTCGACGCCGACGGACAGGATCGCCGAGTCGCGGGCCACGACGGCGGCGCGGTAGCCCGCGCAGTGCGTCATGCTGCCGACGATCCCGTCGGGCCAGCGCGGCGCTCCCTTGGGCCCGGGCAGGATCGGCACGGGCGGCACGCCGAGCTCGGCGAGGGCGGCGCGGGCGCACCGGCGGACCGTGGCGAACTCGATGCGCCGCTTGTCCACGGCCCGCGCCACGACGTCAGCCTCCTCGGGGAACAGGAAGGGATCGGCCGGTTCGTCCCGGGTGGTCTCCACGACGGTGACGGGCGCGGCGGCGAGCAGCGACCGCAACACGTCGATGTCGGCGGGGACTTGCGCGTCCGTACCGCTTTGGGCCTGGCGTGCGCGATTCGTAGGTGACGTCACAATGGATCACCGTACCGGGGCCGTGGCGTGCGCGGGGGCCTACTCTGGCGTGATGCACGACGAGTACCGCACAGTGGCCCGTGAGGCCGTGCACGAGACCGAGATCAACCGCTCGCGCTTCCTGTGCGCCCTCGCCCCCGCGGCCACCGAGCGGGAGGCCCAGGACTTCGTCGCGCGCATCCGCAAGGAGCACCCGTCCGCCTCGCACAACTGCTTCGCGTACGTCATCGGGGCCGACGCCGGGGTGCAGAAGGCGAGCGACGACGGGGAGCCCGGGGGCACCGCGGGTGTGCCGATGCTCCAGATGCTCCTGCGGCGTGACATGCGCTACGTCGTCGCCGTCGTGACCCGCTACTACGGAGGGGTCAAGCTCGGCGCGGGCGGACTGATCAGGGCCTACGGAGGAGCCGTCGGCGAGGCCCTCGACGCGGTCGGCACTCTGACCCGCAGGCGCTTCAGGCTCGCCACCGTCACGGTCGACCACCAGCGCGCGGGCAAGATCCAGAACGATCTGCGGTCGGCGGGGCGCGAGGTGCGTGACGTTCGCTACGGGGACGAAGTGACCATCGAGATCGGTCTTCCCGACACCGACGTGGAGGCCTTCACGGCCTGGCTCGCGGACGCGACGGCGGGCAGCGCGGTCTTCGAGCTCGGGGGAGAGGCGTACGGGGACGCCTGACGCGCGGGCGGCGACGGACGGGATGTTCGCAGGGGGCAGATCGGGGTTCGTGATCGAGCAGGTGCCGACAGGCGCTAGCGTGGTGGGTGCTGTCGGCGGGGCCCGTGCCGGGGCGGTCCTCGATCCGGGCACAGGAGGGGTTGAGTGAGCATGCGGGCCGGAGCGGCGTCTTGAGAATTCTGCACACGTCCGACTGGCATCTGGGCCGGTCCTTCCACCGCGTGAACATGCTCGGCGCCCAGGCCGATTTCATCGGTCACCTCGTCGCCACGGTGCGTGAGCGCGAGGTGGACGCCGTCGTCGTGTCCGGTGACGTGTACGACAGGGCGGTGCCGCCGCTAGCCGCCGTCGAGCTCTTCGACGACGCGCTGCACCGGCTCGCGGATCTCGGCGTCCCGACGGTGATGATCTCCGGCAACCACGACTCGGCGCGCCGCCTCGGTGTGGGCGCGGGCCTCATCGGCCGCGCGGGCATCCACCTGCGCACCGCGCCGGCCGCCTGCGGGGAGCCCGTGGTCCTGGCCGACGGCCACGGGGACGTGGCGTTCTACGGCCTGCCCTATCTCGAACCGGCTCTGGTCAAGGACGAGCTCGGGGTGGCGCGAGCAGGTCATGAGGCGGTGCTCGGCGCCGCCATGGAGCGGGTGCGCGCCGACCTGGCAACGCGGACGCCGGGCACCCGTTCCGTCGTCCTCGCCCACGCCTTCGTCACCGGCGGCGAGGTCAGCGACAGCGAGCGGGACATCACGATCGGCGGGGTGGCCGCCGTGCCCTCCGGGGTCTTCGACGGCGTCGACTATGTCGCGCTCGGTCACCTGCACGGCAGCCAGGCCATCAGCGGGCGCGTGCGCTACTCGGGCTCCCCGCTGCCGTACTCCTTCTCGGAGTCCGCGCACCGCAAGAGCATGTGGCTCATCGACCTCGGCGCGACGGGGGAGATCGAGGCCGAGCGGATCGACTGCCCGGTGCCGCGAGCGCTCGCCCGCATCCGGGGAGACATCGAGACGCTGCTCGCAGACCCGGAGCTCGCCCGCCACGAGGACGCCTGGGTCGAGGCGACGCTCACCGACCCGGTGCGCCCCGACGACCCCATGGCCCGCCTCTGTGAGCGCTTCCCGCACACTCTGAGCCTCGTCTTCGACCCGGAGCGCGCACCCGAGGACCCGGACGTCTCGTACGCCCAGCGCCTCAAGGGCCGCAGCGACCAGCAGATCGCGGAGGACTTCGTGACCCATGTGCGGGGCACGGGGCCCGACGGGCGCGAGCAGGCGGTGCTGCGGGCGGCGTTCGACACCGTCCGCGCCGACGACGCGCTGGGCGAGGTGGCCCGATGAGGCTGCACCGGCTCCGGATCACCGCGTTCGGCCCCTTCGGCACCACCCAGGACATCGACTTCGACGACCTCTCCGCCGCCGGGCTCTTCCTGCTGCACGGACCGACCGGCGCGGGCAAGACGTCCGTCCTGGACGCCGTCTGCTACGGCCTGTACGGCTCTGTGCCTGGCCCCAGGCAGGGCAGCGGTCAGGGAGTGACGCTGCGCAGCGACCACGCGAAGGTCGGTACGCGGACGGAGGTGTGCCTTGAACTCACCGTCGCCGGACGCCGGTTGGAGGTCACCCGGCAGCCGCCTTGGGAGCGCCCGAAGAAGCGCGGCACCGGCACGACCATGGAGAAGGCGCAGAGCTGGCTGCGGGAGTACGAGGCCGGGGGCGCCGGGCGCGAGGGGGCCTGGAAGGACCTCAGCCGCTCCCACCAGGAGATCGGCGAGGAGGTCACGCAGCTGCTCGGCATGAGCAAGGAGCAGTTCTGCCAGGTGGTCCTTCTGCCCCAGGGTGATTTCGCGCGCTTCCTGCGGGCCGACGCCGAGGCCCGCGGCAAGCTGCTCGGGCGGCTCTTCGACACGCGCAGGTTCGCCGCGGTCGAGCAGCGGCTCGCCGAGCAGCGGCGCGATGCCGAGGGCGCGGTGCGG
Source organism: Streptomyces sp. NPDC055239 (assembly GCF_053606205.1). Lineage (NCBI taxonomy): Bacteria > Bacillati > Actinomycetota > Actinomycetes > Kitasatosporales > Streptomycetaceae > Streptomyces > Streptomyces sp. NPDC055239. The sequence goes on from NZ_JBSGRD010000015.1 coordinate 87,292, forward strand.
GGAGGCGACGGGGAGCTCCTCGCCGACGCGCACCGCATGGAGCAGGCCGCCGGGGACATCGTCGGGGACGCACCGTCGCCGCTGGCCGAGCTGTCGCCCGGCGATCCCGGGCTCGCCGAGTCCGTCCTGACCTGGGCCGCCGTCGCCCGCACCGGCGCCCGCGAGCGGCACACGATCGCCCGGTGCGCTCTCACTGCCGCCGAGTCCGTGCAGGCCGCAGCGGGGCGCGCTCTCGACGACGTACGCGAACTCGACCGGCTGCAGGGGCGGTTCGACCAGGCGTGGGAGCGGTCCCGGCGCCTTCAGGAGCGTGCGGACGAGCACCGGCAGCGGCAGACCCGGATGGAGCGGGCCCGCAAGGCCGAGACGGTCGCGCCCGCGCTCGGGCTTCGCCGGGCCACCGAGGAGGAGCACCGTCGTGCGAGCGCCGACGAGGCGCACACGCGTGGACGGCTGCCCGCCACGTTCGCGGACTCCGGCGCGTCGGGGCTCGCCGCCGCCGCGCGCAAGGTCTCCGAGGAACTCGGCGGCCTCGAATCCGCCCGGCGCGCCGAGCACCGCCTTGCCGAACTCGGCACGGAGCGCGCGTCGTTGGAGCGCGAGGAGCGAGCCGACGACGATCTTTCGCGCGAGGCCGCGGGGTGGCTCGACGGCTGGGAGACGACCCGGTCCGCACTCCAGGAGCGTATTGAATCCGCCCAGGACGCGGCCACGCGCGCGGAGCACCTCGCGGGCCAACTGGAGCCCGCGCAGGGCAGGTTGGACGCGGCGCGCCGTCGCGACCGCCTCGCCCGGGAAGTGTCCACCGCGCACGAACGCGCCCTCGCTGCCCGTGAGCGTGCCACCGCTGCCCACGAGCATTGGCTGGTCCTCAAGGAGCAGCGCCTCACCGGCATCGCGGCGGAACTGGCGGCGGGCCTGACCGACGGAGCCCCCTGCGCGGTCTGCGGAGCCACCGAACACCCCGCACTCGCCCCGAAGGGTGCCGGTCACGTCGACCGGGCCACGGAGGAGTCGGCGCTCGCCGCGTACCGGCAGGCACAGGAGCGGAGCACCGAGCAGGAGCGGCACCTCGGCGAGGTGCGCGAGTCGTTGGCGGCGGCCGGGGCGGCGGCGCTCGGGTCGTCCGCCGGGGACACCGCTTCCGAAGACCTGGAGACGGTCCCGGAGGTACCGTCCGTCGAGCGACTCGCCGCATTTGTGGAGAATCTGCGAGGTGAACACGCCGAGGCGCGCAGTCGTGCCTCCGGACTTCACGCTGCCAGGGAAGCCCTCGCCCAGGCCGAGCGCGAGCACGACCGCAGGGTCGCTGTCCGGCAGGGAGCCGCCGTGCGGGCCGCGTCGCGTACGACTCTGCGGGACACTCTCGACCGCGAACAGGCAGGCCTGGACGTCGAGTTGGCCCGCGCGCGGGGTGCGAGCGAAAGCGTCGCGGCGCGAGCCGCCCAACTGGAGCGGCAGGCCGCGCTCCTGACCGAGGCGGCGGAGGCCGCACGCGTCGCCGCCGACACCGCCCAGCGGCTCAAGGACGCCGACGCACGACTCGCCGACGCCGCCTTCCGTGCGGGGTTCGACACGCCGGGGGACGCGGCCGAAGCCCTGCTCGACGACGCCCGCCACCGCGAGCTGCAGCACCGTATCGACGAGTGGCAGAACGAGCAGGCGGCAGTGCGTTCCCTCCTCGCCGAGCCGGACGCGGCAGCCGCCGCCGAGCAACCGCGTGCCGACCTGCGCGCAGCCCAGGAAGCCGCCGAAGACGCCGACAGGCAGGCCCGCGCGAGCGCCTCCGCACTCGACGCGGCCACGCGGCGCTGCGCCGAACTCGACCGGCTCTCCGACCGGTCGGCCGCCGGAGCCAGGCGGCTCGCGCCGCTGCGCGACGAGTACGACCGTGTGGCGCGCCTCGCGGGACTCGCCGCGGGCACATCGGCGGACAACGAACGCAGGATGCGCCTGGAGTCCTACGTCCTCGCCGCCCGGCTCGAACAGGTCGCGGCCGCCGCGACGGCGCGGCTGCGGCGCATGTCGTCGGGCCGCTACACCCTGGTCCACTCCGACGACCGCACGGGGCGCGGCCGTTCGGGCCTCGGCCTGCACGTGGTCGACGCGTGGACGGGCCGCGAGCGCGACACGTCCACGCTCTCGGGCGGCGAGACCTTCTTCGCCTCGCTCGCCCTCGCGCTCGGCCTCGCGGACGTCGTCACCGACGAGGCCGGCGGCGTACGGCTCGACACGCTCTTCATCGACGAGGGCTTCGGCAGTCTCGACGACCAGACGCTCGACGAGGTCCTCGACGTGTTGGACTCACTGCGGGAGCGGGACCGCAGCGTCGGCATCGTGAGCCACGTCGCGGACCTGCGCCGCCGCGTCCACGCGCAGCTGGAGGTCGAGAAGGGCCGTGCGGGGTCGGTCGTACGGCAGCGGGGCGGGGTCTGAGGGGCAGCGGGGGTCAGCGGGGGTCAGCGGCCCAACGGGCGCCTCGGCAGGGGAGAGGAGTAGACGATGCTCGTCGTCACGGACCCAAGGGCGCCGATCTTCCCCGCGACCTCCTCCAGGTGACTCATCGAGCGCGCCGCGACCTTGATCACGAAGCAGTCGTCGCCGGTGACGTGATGCGCTTCGAGTATCTCGGGGGTCGTCTCGACCAGATCGTGGAACGGCTTGTAATTGCCGTTCGGGTAGCGCAGACGCACGAACGCCAGGATGGGCAGACCGAGCCGATCCGGGTCCACCACGGCCGCGTACCCCTGGATCACGCCCGCCTCCTCCAGGCGGCGGACCCGTTCGGTGACGGCGCTCGGGGACATGGCGACGGCGCGCGCCAGCTCGGCATAGCTGGCGCGGCCCTCACGCTGGAGGACATCGAGGATGCGCCAGTCGGTGGCGTCCGTGGAATAACCGGTCATGCCTGAGAGGTAACAGGGGAATCCCCGGCTGATCAAGGGGTACGCCGGTGATCGGCTCTTCAGGGCGCGCGGCTCCGCCCGTAGATTTCTGGCCATGAGCACAGTGATGAACACCGAAGCGATGACCGTCACGGGCCCGGCTGCCGCCGCCGCGTACTTCGGCGCGAGCCTCGCCTTCCACACCGACGTGTCCGACGTCGCATCGGCGCTCGCCGCCGACGGCGACCCCGGCTTCGTCGTCATCGACTCCCGCTCGACCGAGTGCTGGGACCAGGGACACATCCCCGGAGCGATACACCTGCCCACCGCGCTCATCCCCGAGCAGGCCGAGCGACTCCTCGACAAGTCCGTCCCCGTCGTCACCTACTGCTGGGGCCCCGCCTGCAACGGCGGAACCCGCGCCGCGCTCGCCCTTGCCCAACTGGGCTTCCAGGTCAAGGAGATGCTGGGCGGTTTCGAGTACTGGGCCCGTGAGGGTCTCGCCTTCGAGACCTGGGAGGGCAGCGAGCGCCGCACTCCCGACCCCCTGGTGGCTCCGCTGGACGCGGAGGACTGCGGCTGCTGAGAAGGGACGGCGGGCGGGTCCCGTAAGCGATGCGGGCCCGCCCCGGCCCTCAGAGTGCCGACAACTCGTCCACCAGGTCGTCGAGCCCCAGCGACCCCTGCGACAGCGCGGCCATGTGCCACGCCTTCGCGTCGAAGGCCTCACCGAGGCGCCGCTGTGCGTTCTCGCGCCCGAGCAGCCAGGCCCGCTCGCCCAGCTTGTAGCCGATGGCCTGGCCGGGGATGGAGAGGTAGCGGGTCATCTCGCTCGCCACGTACTCCGTGGGGCGGCTGCAGTGCGCGTCGTAGAACTCCTGCGCGAGGTCAGAGGTCCAGCGCTCGCCCGGGTGGAAGGGAGCGTCCGCCGGGATCTCCAGTTCCAGGTGCATGCCGATGTCGACGATGACCCGCAGCGCCCGCATCATCTGGGCGTCCAGATAGCCGAGCCTGCGCTCCGCGTCGTTGAGGAAGCCGAGCTCGTCCATGAGCCGCTCCGCGTACAGCGCCCAGCCCTCCGCGTTGGCGCTGACGATGCCGATCGTCGCCTGGTAGCGGGAGAGGTTCTCCGCGACGTGCGCCCACTGCGCCAGCTGGAGGTGATGACCGGGCACGCCCTCGTGGTACCAGGTCGAGACCAGGTCGTACACGGGGAAACGGGTGTCGCCCATCGTCGGCAGCCAGGTCCGCCCCGGACGCGAGAAGTCCTCCGACGGGCCCGTGTAGTACGGGGCGGCGGCGCCGCCCGGCGGGGCGATGCGGGACTCCACCTTGCGTACCCGCTCGGCGAGTTCGAAGTGCGTGCCGTCAAGGGCCTCGATCGCCTCGTCCATCAGCTCCTGCAGCCAGACCCGCACCTCCTCCACGCCCTCGATGTGCGTGCCGTGCTCGTCGAGGTGGGCGAGCGCCACCCATGGCGTGGCCGCGCCGGGCAGGATCTTCTCGGCCTCGGTGCGCATCTCGCCGAGCAGCCGGTGGAACTCGGACCAGCCGTACGTGTACGCCTCGTCGAGGTCCAGGTCGGCGCCGTTGAAGTAGCGGGACCAGCGGGCGTAGCGCTCGCGGCCCACCGTGTCGGGGGCACCCTCGATCGCGGGCGCGTACACGTCCCGCATCCAGTCGCGCAGCGCCACGACCGACGCGGTGGCGGCGCGTGCCGCGGCGTCCAGTTCGGCGCGGAGTGATTCAGGCCCTTCCGATGCGAACTCCTCGAACCAGCCGCGGCCCTCGTCGCCGCCGGGGCCCGCCCACTCGCCGAGCTGCTCGATGAAGGTGGCCGTCGGGCGCGGAGGCGCGAACAGCTTGCGTTCCAGGCCGAGTTCGAGCGAGGCGCGATATCCCTCGTACGCGGCGGGCACGGCCCGCAGGCGTTCGGCGATCGCCGACCAGTCCTCGGCCGTCTCCATCGGTGTCACGGTGAAGATCTCGCGCACCGCGTGCGGGATCGTGTGCAGATTGCCGACCGCGCGCAGCCCCTCGTCGGCCTCGTGCACGGCGAGTTCGGCGGTGAGCCGCTCCCGCAGGAGCCGCGCGCACCGGCGCTCGGCGTCACTGTCGGCGCCGGGCAGACGCTCCGCGTCGTCGAGCCGGGCGAGCGTCGTGCGAGCGAGCTCAGCGACGGCGTCCTGGCCCGCCGGTGAGGTGTCGGGGAGCTTGCTGTGGCTCGCCTTGACGCCGAGATATGTGCCGTTGATGGGGTCGAGGGCGATGAGCTCGTCGACGTAGGTGTCGGCGACCTGGCGGGGCAGTGGGCTGCTGCTCCCGCTCGTGTTCGGGCTCGGGATCTTCGTGTCTGGCATGCGCACATCCTCGTACGCGGGACACACCCGCGTCATCAGGATTGGCCGGAGCTTTCCCCTTGGTCATCGGCCCTGGGGCCCGGCGGCAGGAGTGGTCCGCACTCCCACTGCTGGAAGATCAAACGGGTCTCCACGCGTGCCACTTCGCGCCGCGACGTGAACTCGTCCAGGACGAGCCGCTGGAGGTCCGCCGTGTCGGCCACCGCCACATGCACCAGATAGTCGTCGGGCCCCGCCAGATGGAACACCGAGCGCGACTCCGGCAGCGCCCTGATCCGGTCCACGAACGGCCCGACGAGCTCCCGCCTGTGCGGCCGCACCTGCACGGAGAGCAGCGCCTCCAGGCCACGCCCGAGCTTCGCCGGATCGAGCCGCAGCTGGTGCCCGAGGATCACACCGGAGCGGCGGAGGCGGGTGATCCGGTCCAGACAGGTCGAGGGCGCGACGCCCACCTGGGCCGCGAGATCGCGGTAGGTGATCCGGGCATCGTTCTGCAGCAGCCGCAGTATGCGGAGATCTACCGGGTCCAGTACGACAGATTCAGCCACCCGCCGAACGTAGCACGGGCTTCAACCATCGGGCACCGGCCTTTGTTCAGGCTGTCGGGCATGGACACGAACACGGAATCCCGCACCGGATCCGGCCACCCGGCCGCGACGTCGAGACTGCAAGTACCGCCCGCACCACGCGCCCTCGCCACGGAAGCCGTGCACGCCGGACGCGACGACCTCGCCGGGCTCGGCCTGCACGCCGCGCCGATCGACCTGTCCACCACCTACCCCTCCTACGACACACGCGGCGAGGCGGCGCGCATCGACGCCTTCGCCGCCGACGGCGCCCTCGATGACGGACCGCCCGTCTACGCCCGCCTCGCGAACCCGACCGTCGCCCGTTTCGAGACCGCCCTGGCCCGGCTCGAAGGAGCGGAGAGCGCGGTCGCGTTCGCGAGCGGCATGGCGGCGCTGACCGCCGTCCTTCTCGTACGAGGAGCGGCCGGTCTGCGCCATGTCGTGGCGGTGCGCCCGCTGTACGGGTGCAGCGACCACCTCCTTACGGCGGGGCTCCTCGGCTCCGAGGTCACCTGGGTCGACCCGGCCGGGATCGCGGATGCCATCCGCCCCGACACGGGTCTGGTCCTCGTCGAGTCGCCCGCCAATCCGACCCTGGCCGAACTCGATCTGCGTGCGGTGGCCCACGCCTGTGGCACGGTGCCGCTCCTCGCCGACAACACCTTCGCGACGCCTGTCCTGCAACGGCCGGTCGAGAGCGGGGCGCGGCTGGTGCTGCACAGCGCCACCAAGTACCTGGGCGGGCACGGGGATGTACTGGGCGGAGTCGTCGCATGTGACGAGGAGTTCGCACGGCAGCTGCGGCAGGTCCGCTTCGCCACCGGCGGGGTGCTGCATCCGCTGGCCGGATATCTGCTCCTGCGGGGTCTCTCCACCCTGCCGGTGCGGGTACGGGCTGCCTCCGCGAACGCGGCGGAACTTGCGCGGCGCCTGGAGGCCGACCCGCGCGTGCGCCGCGTGCACTATCCGCGGCTCGGCGGCGCGATGGTCGCCTTCGAGGTCAGGGGCGATCCGCACGCGGTGACCGCCGGGGTGCGGTTGATCACCCCGGCGGTCAGCCTCGGCAGCGTCGACACGCTCATCCAGCATCCGGCGTCCATCAGCCACCGCGTCGTGGACGCGGCGGACCGGCGCTCGTCCGGCGTGAGCGAAAGCCTGCTGCGGCTTTCGGCCGGGCTCGAGGACGTCGAGGACCTGTGGCAGGACCTCGACCGCGCCCTCGGCCCGGACGACGTAGAGGTACAGGACCTCAGTGCCGTTCGGCCTGCTCCTGCGACGGCTGGTCGTACGGCAGCTGTGAGCTCACCGGCGTAGCTTCGAGCCGGGCGGTGATGACCAGCGTGCCCTCCTCGATCTGGTAATCGAGGGGGAGCCCCAGGCCGCGCATCGCCGCGACCATGCCCGTGTTGGACGCCTGCGTCACCGCGTACACGCTCTCGCAGCCCGCTTCGACCGCCATCGTCACCAGGCGGCCGAGGAGTTCGCTGCCGATGCCGCGACGCTGCCAGTCGTCCTCGACGAGCAGCGCGATCTCGGTCTCGTCGCCGTCCCAGAGCAGATGGCCGATGCCGACGATGCGCCCCGACGCGGTCTGCACCGCGAGGGTCCGGCCGAACCGCGGGCTGAGCAGGTGGTTCAGATAGCGGTCGGCGTCCCGCACCGGGCCGTGGTAGCGCATGCCCAGGGTGCGCTGTGAGCAGCGCTCGTGCATGGCCTTGGCCGCGTCCACATCGGTGGTGTCGGCCCGGCGCACGGTGATGGAGCTGCCCTCGGCGAGCGTCAGTACGTCCTTGCTGCGCGGGATGCGCGGGCCGAGCCGGGTGTCGAGTTCGACCAGGGCACGCGCGCGGGCGAACTCGGTGGGCGTGAACGGCAGATACGGCCGCTCCACGGTGATCACTTCACCCTCCGGCGCCTGCAGCCGCAGCACCGTCCCTTCCAGCGCGCCCTCGACGGGCTTGTCCGCCAGGGGCCCGGACGCGGTCTGCGTCTTCGCGGGCAGCGACCGGATGGTGCAGCGGCCCAGCAACTGGCGCAGCGCGAGCGGCAGTTCGGCGGCGTCGAGGGCGGTGCGGGTGGCAAGGCCCAGGATGCGGGTGGGGGCGTCCACCAGGTCGTGGGCGTCGGCCCGCTCGATCCAGGTGCCCGAGCCGCCCGCGTGCGAGACGCCACGGGTGATCTCCGCCGCGGGCAGATCGGCGGGGGCGCGCAGCAGGAACTCGTCGACGGTGCCTTCGGCCAGCGGGTGCGCCTGGAGGCTCAGGATGTCGACCTTGCCGTGGGCGAGCGTCGTGCACAGGGCGGCGAGCGAGCCCGGCTCGTCCCGCACCGTGGTGCGCATCCGCCACAGCGTCGTCGCCCCTGCGGACGACTCCGTGGCGGTGGCCCCGACCTGCTCCATGGCCGTCATGGAGCCGGTCTGCTGCCCGGCGGCGAGTGGCCGGGCGTCGGTATCGTCCACCGTCGGCGGTGCGTGGTTGTGGCGGCGTGCCCACCATGTGTGGAACCCGACCGTGGCGAGCAGCGCCACGGCCGAGATCACCAGGAGGGCCGGACCGTCGGGGCCGTGCCCGATCATGTTCGCCACCGCGTCCGCCACGGCCACGGCCGTGAAGAGGGCGGCGAGCTCCACCAGATCCCGCCGCCAGTGGTGAACGGGACGGCCATGTTTGGTTCGCGTCACATCAGACATGTCAGCACTCATACAGCCACTGTGGAGGAAGGGTGTTGCGTGATCACGAACGTTCTGTGACTGACGAGTTAAGATACCTTCTGCCCGTTTAATTCCTCTTTGCTCGCTCTTGGTATTCGGACATGACAGCTCACTGAGCGTTCGGTGGCCGAATCACTGCTGTCCCACCCGGCCCGGCTGCAGGACCTGCGTGAACAGCACCCCGCCGCCCTCCTGCCGCAGCCGCACGGTCAGCTCGCCGCTGTCACCGTCGATGTCGACCTCTCCGAAGTACTGCGGGGTCTCGGCCGGTGAGGTGTTGGCGCGGTTCGGCGCCTTGATGAAGCGCTGCTCGGGGCCGAACGTCCCGTCGAGCTTGAGGGCCTGGAAGCCGCCGGCGGCCAGTGGCCCCGAGATGAACTCGTAGAACGGCGCGAAGTCCTTGAACGCCGCACGCGAGGGGTCGTAGTGCTGCGCCGATGTGTAGTGCACGTCGGTGGTCAGCCAGACCGTTCCGGTGACCTTGCGGTGCTTGATGTGCCGCAGCAGTTCGGCGATCTGCAGCTCGCGGCCCAGCGGCGCGCCGGGATCGCCCTGCGCGACGGCCTCGAAGTTCGCCGAACCGTCGGGTACGACGAGGCCGAGCGGCATGTCGGACGCGATGACCTTCCAGGTGGCCCGCGAACGCGACAGTTCACGCTTGAGCCAGCTCAGCTGCCGGGCGCCCAGGATGCCGGTGGTGTCGTCGGGCTGCTTGCCGGGGGAGTTGGCGTTGCGGTAGGAGCGCATGTCCAGGACGAACACGTCGAGGAGCGGTCCGTGCCGCAGTACGCGGTACACCCGCCCGTCCTCGTCGCCCGGCGGGAGCGTGGAGATCGGGAAGTACTCGCTGAACGCCCGCAGTGAGCGCCCGGCGAGGACGTCCACGTTCTTCTCCGTGTAGCGGGCGTCGGTCAGGATCTGCCCCGGATACCAGTTGTTCTTCACCTCGTGGTCGTCCCACTGGACGATGGAGGGCACCTGCGCGTTGAAGCGCCGCAGGTTCTCGTCGAGGAGGTTGTAGCGGAAGGCGCCACGGAACTCCGCGAGCGTCTCGGCGACCTTCGACTTCTCCTCCGTGGTCACGTTCCGCCACGTGCTGCCGTCGGGCAGGGTGACGCTCGGCAGGATGGGCCCGTCGGCGTAGATGTTGTCGCCGCTGCACAGGAAGAAGTCCGGGTCCCTGCGGCGCATCTCCTCGAAGATCCGCCAGCCGCCGCGGTCCGGGTTGATGCCCCACCCCTGGCCCGCGATATCGCCCGACCACAGGAAACGTACGCCTTCCTTGCGTCCCTTCGGTGTCGTGCGGAACGTGCCGGTGACCGGCTCACCCGCGCGTCTGGGGTCGTCGGGGTCGGCCAGGCGTACGCGGTAGTGGATCTGCTCGCCCGCGGGCAGCCCGCGCAGCCGCGTCGTCCCCGTGAAGTCGGTGTCCGGGCCGAGCAGCGGGCCTTTCCAGCGGGTGGGGTTGCGGAACGACTCCGTGGCGGACGTCTCCACGATCATGCGGGCCGGACGGTCCGAGCGCACCCACACCAGGCCCGCGTGCGCCGTCACGTCACCGGCCTGCGCGCCCCACTCGGCCCGCGGGCGTCCCGAACGGGCGAGCGCCGGAGCGGCCCCGGCGAGAGCCGGCACGGCAAGCGCCGCCGGGACGGCGAGCGAGCCGCGCAGCACACTGCGGCGGCGAGGGGACGGGCTCGGCTGAGGGTGTGACATGAATGCGCCTCCAGTGACAGGTCAGACCAGTGTGCAGGGCTACAACTAGTGGTGTGCGGCGGCGCACACACAAACCACAAGTGAACAACTGCCCACGGCTTCAGGGGAACCGGTGTGCGAACGGTATGTCGTCTACATCCCCGGTCACCGGCCCCTGGATGCCCGGTCACCGGCCCCGAGATGTACGTCTGATGTACGTCTCGGGACGCAGGTCCGCAGGCGTAGGGCCCCGCCGCGCGCCCGAGGCCGGACGGCCGATGCGCGAAGATCGCCCGCTGCCTAGGCTCGGCGGCAGAGGCGCACGGTCGAGCGCGCCGCGTCACAAGGGGGAGCCCATGCCTGTCAACGGTCAGAGCCACATCCGCATCGCCCGCCCGTCCCGCGACCTCGCGGCGGCGGAGCGCTTCTGGGTGAGCGGCCTCGGTCTGGACGTCGTATGGAGGTCGCAGGGCGGCACCGCTCCTGGTGAGCACGACCTGCTCATGGCCGGATGGCCGGACGCCTCCTGGCACCTGGAACTGGTCCACGAGGCGGACAAGCCGGTCCTGCCCCGGCCCACGGAGGAGGACCTGCTCGTCATCTATCTCGACGAGCCCGTCCCCGACGACCTGGTGGCCCGCCTCGAAGCGCACGGCGGCACCCGCGTCCAGTCGCCCAACCCGTACTGGAACGAGTGGGGCGTCACCGTCGAGGACCCCGACGGCTACCGCCTGGTGCTCTGCACGCGCGCGTGGTCCAACTCCTGAGCCCCGTCGGCTAGAAGTCGTACTCCCTCAGTGATTTGAGTGGGCGTCAGGTGTGCGTAACCGAGCACCAACCGCACTCCGGAGCCGACGGCGGAGCCCTGGTCGCTCAGTCTGTAGTCGCTCAGCGGCCGGAGCGCCACCCCGGCCGCCGACGCCCGCCGCAGAAAGGACTCCTGAGGCCCCCACCTCCCGGGCAGCCGGGCGATGACATGCAGCCCGGCCGCGATACCGGTCACCTCCGTACCGGGAAAGTGCTCGTCGAGCGCCGCGACGAGCGCGTCCCTGCGCTCACGGTAGGCGCGCTGGCAGCGGCGCAACTGACGGTCGTAGTCGCCGCGTTCGACGAAGCGCGCGAGCAGCGCCTGGTCTAGTGCCGGATTGCCCAGGTCCATCATCCGTTTGCGGGCGACGACCTCATCGGTCATCGACTCCGGCACGAGCAGCCAGCCCAGGCGAAGCCCCGGAGCGAGCGACTTGCTGACCGACCCCGTGTACGCGACGTGTTCGGGGTCGAGTCCTTGCAGCGCGCCCACGGGTGCCCGGTCGTAGCGGAAGTCCCCGTCGTAGTCGTCCTCGATGATCAGACCGTCCACGGACCGCGCCCAGTCGAGGAGTTCGGTGCGCCTTCGTGGTGAGTAGCCGATGCCCAGGGGGAACTGATGGGCGGGCGTGGTGACGACCGCACGCAGATCCCGCTCCCTCAAGTCGCCGGTGACGACGCCCTCGTCGTCGAGGGGGACCGGCACCGTGGCGACACCGGCCGAGGCGAACAACTCGCTGTGCTGGGGGCTTCCGGGGTCCTCGACGCCGACGGCACGCACCCCGCGCGCGTGGAGCACGAAGCCGACGAGTGCCATGGCCTGCGCCACTCCGGAGCAGACGACGATGCCCTCCGGGTCCGCGACCACGCCCCGGCGGCGTACGAGCAGTTCGGCGAGGGCCGTACGCAGCCGGGGCAGACCCCGCGGGTCCGGGTAGCCAAGTACGTGGTGGGGCAGTTCGGCCAGGACGCCGCGGTGCGCCGCCGCCCACGCGGCGCGCGGGAACAGGGAGAGGTCGGGCGTTCCCGCGATGAAGTCCACGCGCGCGTGCACGGGACGCGGCGCACGATCGCGTGCTCCTCGTGCGGCCGTCCGCACCGCGCCGCCCACCCAGGTCCCCGCGCCCCGGTCGCTGCGCAGATAGCCCTCGGCGGTCAACTGCTCGTACGCCTCCGTGACGAGTCCCCGTGAGACACCGAGGTCGGCGGCGAGCTCCCGGCTCGACGGCAGCCGCGTCCCCGGCGCGAGGCGCCCCGACCTGACCGCGTCGCGCAGCGCCGACCTGAGGCTGCGGCCACGGCTGCGGGCGGGGGCGGACGCGGCGGGGAGCAGCAGCTCCCAGGCGGCGGTGCCAGGTGCCTGCCCCGGTCCTGATGTCACCGGACGCGCCTCCTGAGAAGGGAAGAAGAACGGAAGAAGGGAAGAAGTGGTCCCCGAACCAGCCCTGGAAGTGGACCTTAAACCGGTCCGCCTACGTTCATAGCGTCAGGGGCATGAACGCGAACCTCACGCGCGGGTCCCTGCTCGCGGCCCTCGCCTGCCTCCTCGTCGGCGGCTCCTTCACCGCCAACAGCCTCCTCGGCGACTACCCGTACGCGGGCGGCCAGTTCCTGCGCTACGGCCTTGCCTGCCTGCTGCTCCTGCCGCTGCTCGGGCGGGGCGGCACGGCGCCGCTCCGTCGCCTGACACGCCGCCAGTGGGGGCGCCTTGCGCTCCTCGCCGCAGTCGGGATGGTCGGCTTCAACCTGGCGATCCTCGCCGCCGAACGTACGGCGGAACCTGCCGTACCGGGTGTCTTCGTAGGATGCGCCCCGGTGGTCGTGGCGGTCGTCGTGCCGCTCCTTGCGGGGCGGCAGCCGCAGCGAGTCGTCATGTACGGGGCGTTGATCGTCGCCGCCGGAGCCTTCACCGTGCAGGGGTGGGGGCGTACGGACGCGGTCGGCATCCTCTTCTCCGTGTGCGCGCTCGCGGGTGAGGTCGGGTTCGCGGTCATCGCCGTTCCCGTGCTGCGGCCGCTCGGTCCGAAGCTGCTCTCCGCCACGGTGTGCGGGATCGCCGCCGTCGAGTCCGCCGCCATCGGCGCGGTGGCCGACGGCGGGGACTGGCTGCGGGTGCCCGGCACCACCGAGGCGGCGGCCCTGCTGTGGCAGGCGGCGATCGTCACCGTCATCGGCTTCGTCTGCTGGTACTCGGGCATCCAGCGCATCGGCGCCGAGCGTGCCACCCTCTTCTCCGGCCTCATTCCCGTCGCTGCGGCCTTCACCGCTCCCTTGGTCGGCACCGGCGCCTACGGAGCCCCGCAGGCCGTGGGCAGTGCGCTCGTCGGCGCCGGGGTGGCCCTGGGCTCAGGCGTGCTGGGCGGCGGGCGCTCGGCGGCACGTGTCGAGGACGACGCGCGAGACGAGCGCCGGGTCGTCGTTCATCGGGACGTGTCCGCAACCGGGAAGGCGCACCAGACGGGCCTCGGGGACGGCGTGCTTCGCGCGGACGCCCTGGCGGCGCAGCAGGATCCGGTCACGTGCGCCCCACGCGACGGTGACCGCGAGGCCGGGCACGTCGTCGCTGAAGAGCACGTCGCGCCCGGCGGCGAGGGTCTGCTCGAACCCCGTCGCGTCGCGCAGCGCGAGCGTCTCGGCGACGACGGCATCGGGTGAGCGCCGCCCGGGGTGGGCGTAGATGGTGCTGGTGAGCGCCGCACGCCCGGCGGCGGTCCGCGAGAGCCGCTCGATCAACGGCAGCGGAAGGAGCCGCGCCCCGTGCCGCATCGCGAGCAGCGTGTTGAACGCGTACCGCCGCTCCCCGGGCGTCCAGAAGCCCGCCGGGGACAGGGCGGTGACCGAGCGCACGAGCTTCTCCCGGCCGAGCTCAAGGGCGAGCAGACCGCCCAGGGAGTTGCCCGCCACGTGCGGACGCTCGATCCCAAGGGCCTCGCACAGCGCGCCGAGCACGGAGACGACCGTGGAGATGTCGTAGGCGAGCCCTTCGGGGAGCGCGGGGGACTCTCCGAAGCCCGGCAGGTCCACGGCTGTCACGTCGTACTCGGCGGCGAGGATGTCGAACACCGGGTCCCACGCCTGGCGGTGGTGGCCGATGCCGTGCAGGAGGAGCAGCGGCTCACCCTCGCCCGCGCGTTCGTACGCGAGCGACATCGTTCGCGGACCGCCGGGCGATTCGACGCTGAAGGACACCTCTGCGGCCATTGCTGCTCCAGTCCCCGCCGCCTGGCGACGGTCCTCAGACACCTTAGACACCTTGTCAGCAACAATTACCGCTCAGTAGCCTCCAGTTCAAGAGGGTGGGCGGGACGGCCTGCGGGCCGGTGTGGGGCGGGACGCACCTGCTTCGCCTGGACAGCGGGTGATCCGTCGGCTGGGATGGAGGAGTGGCGAACGACTCCGTGACCGACGACTCCGTGACCGACGTCTTCGAAGAGCACAGGACCGTCCTGATGGGCGTGGCCTACCGCATGCTCGGCCGGGTGGCCGACGCGGAGGACGTCGTGCAGGAGTCCTGGCTGCGCTGGTCGGCGGCCGACCAGGAGCGAGTGCGTGAACCACGTGCCTACTTGGTGCGCGTCACCACGCGCCTCGCCATCGACCGGCTGCGCCACGTGCAGTCACGCCGCGAGTCCTACGTAGGCCCGTGGTTGCCCGAACCACTCGTCACCGACTACGGGCCGACCGTCCCCGACACCGCCGAGCGGGCCGTTCTCGCCGACTCCGTGTCCTTCGCGGTCCTGGTCGTCCTGGAGTCTCTTTCGCCCCTGGAGCGCGCGGTGTTCGTGCTGCGGGAAGCCTTCGGGTTCCCGTACTCGGACATCGCCCTCACGCTGGACCGCGGCGAATCGGCCGTGCGGCAGCTCGCGGCGCGGGCCCGCAAGCACGTCGACGAGGGGAGGCCGCGCTACGCGGTGGATCCGGGCGAGCGCCGCGACCTGACCGAGCGGTTCCTCGCCGCGGCCACCAGCGGTGACCTGGACGGTCTGATGACCCTGCTCGCCCCGGACGTACGTCTCGTCGGCGACAGCGGCGGCAAGGCCAAGGCGCCGCTGCGCGTCATCGAGGCGGCCGACAAGGTGGGCCGCTTCCTCATCGGCGCGGCCCGTGGCGGCGTACCGGAGGGGGCGGAGCTCGGGGTCCGGTTCCTGGAGACCAACGGCGCCGACTCCGTCCTTGTCCTGGTCGACGGCAAGCCGGACTCCCTCTTCCAACTGGACGTCGCCGACGGGCGGATCACCGACGTCTACATCATCCGCAACCCGGACAAGCTGGTCGCGTTCGCCTCCTAGACCGCAGCCGGCAGACCCCCGTCCACACAGGGCGGGGGTTCTGTCTTGTTCGCTACGTGCGCGTGGACCGACGCCAACAACACGTGAATGCTCTGTGGCATCGTCCCTGTGCGGGCTGTAACGGATCGAGGATTGGTCTTGACCAAGGTTGGGTGCCGCTCTATCGTCGCAGAGATAGTGCAAGGACCTTTAATAAACAAGGCGCTGAAAAGCCGCCGGCACACGGGGATTGCGGAGGACAGGGTGGGGACCACGCAGCTGGAAGCGGCACCGGAGCCGAAGTACTGGCACCTCAAGACCGTGCTCAGCGAGGCACTCGATTCAGAGTTCGCCGTCGGCGAGATCCTGCCCAACGAGCGTGATCTCGCGGCCCGCTTCGGCGTGGCCCGCGCCACGCTCCGTCAGGCACTGGAGCAACTGGAGCTGGAAGGCAGGCTGCAGCGCCGCCGCGGTGTCGGCACGACCGTCGCCCCGCCGCGGATGGGCGTGGCCGTCGGATCCGCACAGGGCACCTGGCCCGGTGAGGTCGGCGACGCATGGCAGCCCGTCGACTGCGCACCGGCGCAACCGCCCGCCGAGGTGGCCCGCATGCTGGCGGCCGACCCCGACGAGCAGGTGCACGTGGTGCGCCGCACACGCGTCTCGCACGGCCAGCCCGTGGCCGCCGAGCTGCTGTACGTGGCGATGTCGGCCGTCAGTGAACTCTCCGCGATCGACGCCCCCTCCGGAGCCTCACGCGCGCGTGGCGTGCTGCGCGAGCTGCACCGGCTCGGCCTCGAAGGACAGGACCGCGCCGTCGAACTCGGCTCGGCCCGCGCGGACGACGCCAAGGCGCTCGACCGGCTGCCCGGAGCCCCGGTCCTCGTCGTGACGACCCGCTTCTTCGCCGAGGGACGCACCGTCGCGGTGTCCGTGGCGACGTATCGCGCCGACACCTGCCGCCTCACGTTCGGTGACGCGGGCGGCGTCGAGATCCACCACGGCGCGGAGCGCCAGGCCTCCTGAACCTCGCTTCCTGAACCTCGCTTCCTGATACCTGCTTTTCTGGTACCCGTGTCCGGCCCGGCGCCTCAGCGCCGGGCCGTCACCGTTCCCTCGACCGCGAACAACTGCTCCTCGACATGGTCGAGGGCAAGGCGCAGCGCGCCCGTCGCGATGGCCGCCTCGCCGAGCATCGACAGGGCCACCCGGGGCGGCCGCAGGCAGTAACGGGCCAACTCGCGGCGCAGCGGCTCAAGGACGCCGTCCAGACCGGCCGCCCAGCCGCCCACGACGACCAGCTCGGGGTCCAGGGCGAGGACAAGGGCCGCCACGTCGTGCACCAGGCGCTGAATGAACCGCTCGACGGCCTGCCGCGCCCGCTCGTCGCCCTCACGCGCGTGGGCGAACACCTCCGCCACCGCCTGCTCGTCCAGCGGGTGCAGCGGCTCGTCCGTGGTCGAGAGGAGCGTCTCGGGGGTCACGTCACGGCCGAGCAGATGCAGGGCGCCGATCTCTCCGGCGGCGCCGCCGTAGCCACGGTGCAGCCGCCCACCGATCAGTGCCCCGGCCCCCGGGCTGAGCCCCGCGAGGACCATCACCACGTCGTCGGAGTCGGTCGCGGCGCCCTTCCAGTGCTCGGCCACGGCCGCCGTGTTCGCGTCGTTCTCCACCAGGACCGGGCACTTGAAGGATCTGCGCAGACGCTCGCCGAGCGGCAGCCCAGTCCACTCCGGCAGCGCGGTCCCGAGGCGGACCGTGCCGTCCGCCTCCACGATGCCGGGGCTGCCGACACCGACCGCGCGCAGTGAGCTGCGGGCGATCCCGCCACGGCGCAGCAGATCGGCCACCGCCGTGCGAAGGCGCTCGATGCGTTCGTCGGCAGGGGCCGTTTCGGACACGTCCCTGGCCGCCGTGCCGAGCACCCGGCCGTCCAGGTCGGAGAGGACCGCCGCCACCCGGTGCGGGCCGATCTCCAGGCCGAGCAGATGCCCCGCCTCGGCCCGGAAGCGGAACCTCCGGGCGGGCCGTCCCTGGCGTCTGGCCGCGCCCTCCTCGGCGGCGGTCTCCACCACGAGCCCGGCATCGATGAGCCCCTCGACCACGCCTTCGACGGTCGGCCTGGAGAGCCCGGTCACCCGGGTGACCTCGGTGAGTGTCGCGAAGTCCGCCCCACGCAGCGCGTGCAGCACCACAGCGGAGTTGATCCGCCGCAGCAGAGAGGGATCCCCGCCGGTCAGCCGCCCCAACGTCCGTCCTCCCAGCTCGTGCGCATGATGGGCGGATCGTACTCGCAGCGGCCGATCGCTGCGAGTGCCGGGCCCACCTGTGACGCAGAGTGCCCATCGGCGGTGCTCACCCCGGTGCTCACCCCGGTGCTCACCCCGGTGCTCATCCCGGAGCGACGAAACCGGATTCGTACGCGGCGATCACCGCCTGCGTCCGGTCGCGGGCCCCCAGCTTCGCGAGCACGGCACTCACATGGGATTTGACGGTCTCGGCGCCGACGATCAGCTCTGCCGCGATCTCCGCGTTCGACAGACCGCGCGTCATGAGGCGCAGCACGTCCGCCTCGCGCTCGGTGAGCGCGGCCCGGTCGAGGGCGGCCCTGGCCTCCGCGTTGCCCGGCTGCCGCCCGTACGCGCCCGCCAGCTGCCGTACCGCCGCAGGGAACAGCAGCGACTCGCCCTCCGCGACAAGGCGCACGGCGTTCACGATCTCCGCGGGACGGGCGCGCTTCAGCAGGAAACCGTCGGCACCCGCGCGCAGCGCCTCGTACACGTACTCGTCGTTCTCGAAGGTCGTCACGACCAGGATCTTCGGCGGGTCCTGCACGGTGCGCAGGACGGCACGCGTGGCCTCGATGCCGTCGAGGAGGGGCATGCGTACGTCCATGGCGACCACGTCGGGCCGCAGTTGGCGCACGAGCGGAATGACGGCGGCGCCGTCGGCGGCCTCGCCGACCACCTCGATGTCGGGCTGCGCCTCGAGGACGGCACGCAGACCGGCGCGTACGAGGGGTTCGTCGTCGACGAGCAGGACAGTGACCGGCATCCGGTCAGCGTAGATCACCTCAGGGGATCACCCCAGGGGTCATCCCAGGGGCAGCTCGACGTGCACCCGCCACTCGCCAGCGCGCGGGCCCGTGGTGGCCCGGCCGCCGAGCAGCGTGGCCCGTTCCCGGATGCCGCGCAGGCCGCTGCCGCCACGGCTGGTCGGCTGCGTCCCCTGGGGCAGGGGGTTGCGCACCTCCATGCCGAGCAAGCCGTCACCGACCGTGATCCGCACCCGCACCGGGACCGGTCCGGAGTGGCGCAGCACATTGGTGAGCGACTCCTGGAGCATCCGGTATCCCTCGCGGGACACCGGTCCGGGGACACTTTCCAGAGGGCCCGTCACCTCGGTGTCGACCTTCGCTCCCGACGCGCGCGCGGACTCCAGGAGGCGGTCGGCATCGGCGAGCGTGGGCCGTCGGCTCGCGGGCCGCTCGTCCTCGCGCAGCACCCGCAGGACACGCTCCAGGTCTTCGAGGGCGGCCCTGCCTGTCTCCTCGATGGCGCCCAGGGCGCGGTCGGTGAACTCCGGGTCGGCCACGGCTCGGGCGGCGCCCGCCTGGACGACGGCCACGGTCAGGGCGTGCCCGATGGAGTCGTGCAGTTCCCGTGCGATGCGGGTGCGTTCGAGGAGCTGCTCGGTGCGCTCCTCCAGGGCGGCCAGGCGCTCCACCGGGGAGGGCCCGAGCAGTCGGCGCGCGGTCCACGCCGCCAGCCTGCCGGCGGCCACCATCACCGTCAGGAACACCACGAGCGGGACGGGCACGAGCAGCGCGTTCAGCGGGTTCTGGCCAGGCAGCGGAACGAGCAGACCGGACGCGTCACCGGGCTCGGACGTGGACCCCATCAGGGCAAGTGAGATGCCGAGGAGCTGCACCGTGACGAAGACCGCCGCGCAACCGGCCTCCAGGCGCAGCACGGCCCACAGCGCGGTCCTGCTCCGGTCGCGCCACGACGCCGAGGGAGCCACGGAGATGCCGGGATCCTCGTCGTCACCCGGCACGCGCGCGTGCTGCCCCGGGAACAGCATCAGTCGGGCCTGAAGCCCCTCTGCCCGACGCATCGACGGCACCAGCAGCGCGGCCGCCACCACGAGCGGGATCGGCTGGACCGCGATCAGGACCCAGTCTCCGGCCGACGGGCTGCTGAGACCCGGCGTGATGAACGCGCTCGTCAAGGCGATGCCCGAGCCGATGAGCAGATGCATCCAACGCGTATAGGTCACCGCGTGCGTCAGCGGCCGGAGGAAGCGGGGCATCACGTCATCGTGCCAGCAGGGCAGGCCCGCACGGCTCCCCCGTGAGGGGGAGACGGACTCCCCGGGCGGGGGAAGACCCACCCCGCCCGCGGCCGCGAGGCTATGCCCATGACCAGCATCGACGTCCAAGACCTCACCAAGGAGTACGGCACCACCCGCGCGGTGGACGGACTGACCTTCACCGTCCGCCCGGGGAAGGTCACCGGGTTCCTCGGCCCCAACGGCGCGGGCAAGTCCACCACCATGCGGCTCGTCCTCGGCCTCGACCGGCCCACTTCGGGCACCGCGACGGTGGGCGGCAGGCCCTACGCGGCCATCGACGAACCCCTGCGCCACGTGGGAGCCCTGCTCGACGCCCAGGCCGCGCACGGATCGCGCACCGCACGCAACCACCTCCTCGCCCTCGCCGTCAGCAACCGCATCCCCGCGCGCCGCGTGGACGAGGTCCTCGAAGAGGCCGGTCTCTCCGGTATCGCGGGGCGCCGGATCAAGACGTTCTCGCTCGGCATGCGGCAGCGCCTGGGCATAGCGGCGGCGCTGCTCGGTGACCCGCGTGTCGTCATGCTGGACGAGCCGTCCAACGGCCTCGATCCCGAAGGCATCATCTGGATCCGCGAACTCCTTCGGCGCCTCGCCCGTGAGGGCCGGACGGTCCTCGTGTCCAGCCACCTCATGAACGAGACGGCCACCTTCGCCGACCACCTGGTGGTCCTTGGCCGGGGCAGGCTGCTCGCGGACACCTCGATGCCGGACTTCATCGCGGCGCACAGCAGCCCGCGGGTCCTACTGCGCACCCCTTCGATCGACCGGCTGCGGGGCCTCCTGACGGACAAGGGGTACGTGATGGCCGCGCGGGACGACGGCCGCTGGACGGTGGAGGGCGCGCAGGCCGGCGAGATCGGCTCCATCGCCGCAGGTCACGGGATCCCTCTCCTTGAACTCTCCGACGAGCAGGCCTCCTTGGAGCAGGCATACCTCGCCCTCACGGCCGACGACACCGAGTTCGCCGCCGCCACCCCGACGTCCCGCAAGGAGGCCTGACCATGTCGACATCCGCCGTGCTCCGCTCGGAGTGGATCAAGATCAAGTCGGTGCGCGCCAGCCTCGGTTCGCTCATCGCCGTCTTCGTGGCCACCGTGGCCATCACCGTGCTCGTGTTCGCCACGGTCGGCACGGCGGAGGCGGACAACGCCGACTACGAGCCGCTCTTCGGCGCCTTCTACGCCCTCAACTTCGCCCAGATCGCCGCCATCAGTTTCGGTACGACGGCGATGTCGTCCGAGTACCTGAACGGCGCCCTGCGGATCTCGCTCTCCGCGGTGCCGCGCAGGGGGCTCTTCTTCGGGGCCAAGGTCGCGGTGGTGGGCGCCCTGGCGCTCGGCGTGGGGATCCTCACCAGCTTCGTGGGCTTCCTGGCGGGACAGGCCTTCATGGGGGACTACGCCATCGGCCTCGGCCATGACGGTGCCGTACGGGCGTGCGTCGGCGGCGGTGTCTACCTCGCGCTCATGGCGCTGCTCGCCGCGGGCCTGACCATGGTGCTGCGCAGCGGGATCGCCGTACTGAGCATCCTCATCCCGTTCACGCTCATCGTGTCCTTCGTGGTCGGGGACGTCGCGAGCGGCGCCGCGGAGTTCCTGCCGGACAGGGCGGGGCAGCTGGTGCTCCACGAGAATCCGTCGGGAACTCTCGGACCCTGGACGGGACTTGCCGTCCTGGCGGCATGGGCGGCTGTCGCGCTGCTCGCGGGCTGGTGGGCGGTCCGGCGGCGCGACGCGTGAGGCAGATGTCCGGATGGTGACGCCAGGGGCCTGACGGCGGGACAGTTGTCAGTGGCGACCGCTTTACTGGATGGCATGAGTACCGCACAGCATCTCGCCGCGATCGACCTGCTGCGCTCACGGGAGTTCCCCGCGGAGCACGGCAGGTCGCACGGCGGCTTCGGCGGTCCGGGCTATCACGTCGCCGAGTTGCTGACGAGCGACGACTTCTGGGAGGACGACGGCACGGAGTGGGAGGCGACCGAGGAGCAGTACGAGGCCGAGCGCGACGGCCTGACGGTCCTCCTCGCCGAGCGCTGGGGGCCGCCCCGGATATTCAGCCTGGCGAGCCTCTTCGAGCGGTCCATGGGCGACGGTTACGACGCCGAGAGCTACGAGGACGAGGACGAGGGCGATGGCGATTCGGGCGAGGACATACCGGAGCCGTGGGGCTCGCTGAGTGCCTCCGTGCCGGACCTGCATCTGTGGCGGACCGACGGGCGGTGGATCGCTCTCGGGGTCTCCCAGTCGGACAGGGAGCTGCCCTTCCAACTGCTCGCCGTCATCACGGAGACAGATCCGCCGTAGCGGGCGCGTTGAAGGCGTGGACACGGATGGCGCGCCCGCAGTGGGGGTCGAACGTTCCCCGCTCCACGCGCATGCCGAGCTTGTTCATGATGCGTTCCGAAGCGTCGTTGCCCACCTGGACGATGCTGACGATCCGATCAAGACCCCGTTCGGTGAGGCCGAAGTCGAGGGCGGCACGCGCCGCCTCGGTGGCCAGGCCCTGCCCCCAGAAGGAGCGGCCGAGCCGCCAGCCGATCTCCACCGAGGGCATCACTTCAGGGAGGTAGTGCGGGACGGAGAGCCCGGTGAACCCGGCGAGTTCACCGGTGGCGCGGACCTCCACCGCGAAAAGCCCGAAGCCTTGGGTCTCCCACCCTTCCTCCCACCTCTCCATGGTGGACCGGGTCTGCTTCTGCCCGTCATGGACGGAGCCGTCGCCGATCCACCGCATCACCTCGGGGTCGGAGTTGATGACGGTCATGGGGGCGACATCGGCTTCTCGCCAGCGCCGCAGGACGAGGCGGGGCGTCTGGATCAGGGGCATCGCGGGTCCGCCTCGGGGGCGAGTCCGCGTTCGAGACCGAGTTCGTCGCCGTCGCGCGGCGCGAAGTGGCGGGACACGTCCGCGTCGGACACCTGCGCGAGTTCGGCGGGGGACCAGTGCGGGTCACGGTCCTTGTCGACCACCTGGGCGCGGATCCCCTCGACCAGGTCCGGTGCGCCGATCGCGGTGGCCGATACGCGGTACTCCTGGTCGAGCACCTGCTCGAGCGAGGAGAGGGCGCGGGCCCGGCGCAGGGAGGCGAGGGTGACCTTCAGGGAGGTCGGCGACTTGCCGATGATGGTCTCGGCCGTCTCCTTCGCGGCCCGGTCGCCGAAGGCGTAGAGGCGGTCGACGATCTCCTCCACGGTGTCGGCGGCGTAGCAGGCGTCGATCCACTCGCGGTGGGCGGCGAGTTCACCATCGGGCGCGGCGGTGGCGTACTCCGCGACCGCGTCGCTCACCGCGGTGTCGGCAAGGGCGGCGGTGAACTCCGGAAGGCGGTCCGAGGGCACGTAGTGGTCGGCGAGGCCGCAGAGCAGCGCGTCGCCCGCGCCCACCGCCGAGCCGGTCAGTGCGAGGTGGGTGCCCAGTTCGCCGGGCGTGCGCGTCAGCAGATACGTGCCGCCGACGTCCGGCACGAAGCCGATCCCGGTTTCCGGCATGGCGATGCGGGAGCGCTCGGTGACGATCCGCACGCTGCCGTGCGCCGAGACGCCGACCCCGCCGCCCATCACGATGCCGTCCATGACGGCGACGTACGGCTTCGGGAAACGGGCGATGCGGGCGTTGAGCCGGTACTCGTCACGCCAGAAGGCTACGGACGCGGAGCCGCCGCCCGCGCGGATGTCGTCGTGGATCGACCGGATATCGCCCCCGGCGCAGAGCCCGCGGGCACCTTTGCCGGTGAGGACGACCGTGGAGATGGCGTCGTCCCGCTCGTATGCGGAGAGGGCGTCGTCCATCAGGCGGACCATGGTGTGGTTGAGGGCGTTGATGGCGCGGGGGCGGTTGAGCGTGATGTGTCCTGTGCGGCCCTCGATGTGGAGGAGGACGGGGGCGTCGTCGTTGCCTGCTGGTGTCATGGGGCAAACCTAGACCGCCGCTTCGCGGCGGATGTTGCTCGCCCACCCGCCCGAATACCCCGCGTCGCATCCTTGACGTAGGACCCCCTAACCGTCCCCCTGAAACGCCCCCAGAATCCGCTCCGCCGCCAGCGTCGCCGTCAACGTGCCCTGCCGTACCTGCTGCTCAAGGCCAGGGGCCAGCTCCCGTACCGCCTCGTGCCCCCGCAGCCGGTCGAGGAGTTCGTCCCGCACCATCGTCCACGTCCAGTCGACCTGCTGATCGCGTCGCTTGGCGGCGAGGCGGCCCGTTGAGTCGAGGAGCGAGCGGTGCTGTTCCAGGCGGTCCCAGACCTCGTCGAGGCCGCTGGACTCCCGCGCGCTGCAGCTCAGTACCGGGGGAGTCCATGCCGCGTCCGCCGGGTGCATCAGGCGCAGGGCGCCCGCCAGTTCACGTGCCGCCGAGCGCGCGTCACGCTCGTGCGGGCCGTCCGCCTTGTTGATCGCTAGGACGTCCGCCAGTTCCAGGACGCCCTTCTTGATGCCCTGGAGCTGGTCGCCCGTGCGGGCCAGGCTGAGCAGCAGGAACGAGTCGACCATGTTCGCGACCGCCGTCTCCGACTGGCCCACGCCCACGGTCTCCACGAGTACGACGTCGTAGCCCGCCGCCTCCATCACCACGATCGACTCGCGCGTCGCCTTCGCGACCCCGCCGAGCGTCCCCGCGGTGGGCGAGGGACGCACGAACGCCGCCGGGTCCACCGCCAGGCGTTCCATCCGCGTCTTGTCGCCGAGGATCGAGCCGCCCGTCCGGGTCGACGACGGGTCGACGGCGAGCACCGCGACCCGGTGCCCGAGCCCGGTCAGCATCGTGCCGAGCGCGTCGATGAACGTGGACTTGCCCACGCCGGGCACCCCGCTGATGCCGATCCGCCGCGCCCGCCCGCTGTGCGGAAGCAGCTGGGTCAGCAACTCCTGCGCGAGCACGCGGTGTTGGGGGCGGGTCGACTCGACGAGCGTGATGGCGCGGGCGATCTGCGCCCGCTTCCCGTCGAGTACGCCCTTGACGTACGCGTCGATGTCGATCCTCGGCGCCGCCATGCTCACAGCTCGTGACCGAGGTCGGCCGCCAGCCGTTTCACCAGGTCGTACGCGGCGTCCGGGATCACCGTGCCGGGCGGGAAGACGGCCGCCGCGCCCATCTCCAGGAGGGTCGACACGTCCTGTGGCGGGATGACGCCGCCCACGACGACCATGATGTCCTCGCGGCCCTCGGCGGCGAGCTCCGCACGCAGCGCCGGTACGAGGGTGAGGTGCCCGGCGGCGAGCGACGAGACGCCGACGATGTGCACGTCCGCCTCGACCGCCTGGCGCGCGACCTCCGCCGGGGTCTGGAAGAGCGGGCCGACGTCCACGTCGAAGCCGAGGTCGGCGAAGGCGGTGGCGATGACCTTCTGGCCGCGGTCGTGGCCGTCCTGACCCATCTTGGCGACCAGGATGCGCGGACGGCGCCCCTCGGCCTCCTCGAAGGACCCGACGAGCGTGCGGGTGCGTTCCACGGACGGGGACGAGCCTGCTTCGGTGCGGTACACACCGGAGATCGTACGGATCTGCCCCGCGTGCCGCCCGTAGGAGGACTCCAGGGCGTCGGAGATCTCGCCGACCGTCGCCTTCGCGCGGGCCGCGTCGACCGCGAGCGCGAGGAGATTGCCCTCCAGGCCAGGACCGGGGTCCCGCCCGGCCGCCGCCGTCAGCGCCCGCAGCGCGTCCTGGCAGACCGCCTCGTCGCGCTCCTCGCGAAGGCGCTTCAGCTTGGCGATCTGCTGGTTGCGTACGGAGGAGTTGTCGACCGCGCGGACGTCGATCTGCTCGTCGCTCTCCACGCGGTACTTGTTGACGCCGATGACGGGCTGGCGCCCCGAGTCGATCCTCGCCTGCGTACGGGCCGCGGCCTCCTCGACGCGCAGCTTCGGGATGCCCGCTTCGATGGCCTGCGCCATGCCGCCCGCCGCCTCGACCTCCTCGATGTGCTGCCAGGCGCGCCGCGCCAGATCGTGCGTCAGCTTCTCGACGTACGCGCTGCCGCCCCACGGGTCGATCGACCGCGTCGTGCCCGACTCCTGCTGGATGAGCAGCTGGGTGTTGCGGGCGATGCGCGCGGAGAAGTCGGTCGGCAGGGCGAGCGCCTCGTCGAGTGCGTTCGTGTGCAGCGACTGGGTGTGTCCCTGCGTCGCCGCCATCGCCTCGACGCACGTACGCGTGACGTTGTTGAACACGTCCTGCGCGGTGAGCGACCAGCCCGATGTCTGCGAATGGGTGCGCAGGGAGAGCGACTTGGCGTTCTTCGGGTCGAACTGCTTGACCAGCTTCGCCCAGAGGAGGCGCGCCGCACGGAGCTTGGCGACCTCCATGAAGAAGTTCATGCCGATCGCCCAGAAGAAGGAGAGCCGCGGCGCGAACGCGTCGACGTCCAGGCCCGCTTCCTGACCGGCCCGCAGGTACTCCACGCCGTCGGCAAGGGTGTACGCCAGCTCCAAGTCGGCTGTGGCACCCGCCTCTTGGATGTGATAGCCGGAGATCGAGATGGAGTTGTAGCGCGGCATCTTCTGCGAGGTGTACGCGAAGATGTCGGAGATGATCCGCATCGAGGGCTTGGGCGGATAGATGTAGGTGTTGCGGACCATGAACTCTTTGAGAATGTCGTTCTGGATGGTCCCGGCCAGCTTCTCGGGCGCCACGCCCTGTTCCTCGGCGGCCACGATGTACAGCGCGAGAACGGGGAGCACGGCGCCGTTCATCGTCATCGACACCGTCATCTTGTCCAGCGGAATGCCGTCGAAGAGCTGACGCATGTCGTAGATCGAGTCGATCGCGACGCCCGCCATGCCGACGTCGCCGGTCACACGCGGGTGGTCACTGTCGTAGCCGCGGTGGGTCGGCAGGTCGAAGGCGATCGAGAGGCCCTTCTGGCCCGCCGCGAGGTTGCGGCGGTAGAAGGCGTTGGACTCCTCGGCGGTGGAGAACCCCGCGTACTGCCGGATCGTCCAGGGCTGGTTGACGTACATCGTGGGGTAGGGGCCGCGCAGATACGGCGCCACGCCCGGATACGTCTGGAGGAAGTCGAGGCCTTCGAGATCGGCGCCGGTGTACAGCGGCTTGACCGCGATGCCCTCCGGGGTCTCCCACAGGAGGTCGTCGTCGGCCTTGCCGGTGGACTCCTTGACGGCGCTGCGCCACTGGTCCTTGGTGACCTCGGACGGGGCGTCCGGCGTCAGGCCGATGCCGGAGAAGTCGGGGATCGCCATTACGCCACTCCCATGTGGTCGAGGGTGGAGGAGAGCACGGACACGGCATCGCAGCCCGCGAAGACGTACGCGTCGACATCAGCGAATTCGGCGGGCCGTCCGGCGAGGAACACCCGTTGCGCACCTGCCGACTTGAGTGCCTCCGCGACCTCCGCGGCCTGCTCCTCGTAGAGCGCGTCACTCGAGCAGAGGCACGCCACCGTGGCGCCGCTCGCCTTGAACGCGTCTGCGGCGGTCGTCGCGTCCACCGACACCGGGTCGTGGACGGCTTCGATGCCGCCCGCCTGGAAGAGGTTCGACGCGAAGGAGGCCCGTGCGGTGTGCGCGGCGGCGGGGCCGAGCGCGGCGAGGAACACCCGGGGGCGGGCACCCGCCGATGCGAGGTGGGCGTCCGAGCGCGAGCGCAGGATCTCGTACGCCTCGTCGCGGCGGACGCGCGGAAGGCCGCCCGACGGTCCGGCGGGCGGGGCCACGCGCTCGACCGGACGCTCCGTCAGGTTCGGGAACTCGCTGACACCGGTGATCGGTTCGCGCCGCTTGGCCAGCTTCTCGCTGCGCTTGGCCCAGGTGGCGGCGAGGCGTTCACCGATCAGACCGGAGCGCAGGGCCGCCGCCTGGCCGCCCGCGCGCTCGATCTCCTGGAAGAACTCCCAGCCCGCGTGGGCGAGTTCGTCCGTGAGCCGCTCCACGTACCAGGAGCCGCCCGCCGGGTCGATGACGCGGGCGAGGTGCGACTCCTCGAGGAGGATCGTCGAGGTGTTGCGGGCGATGCGGCGCGCGAAAGCGTCCGGCAGGCCGAGCGAGTGGTCGAAGGGCAGGACGGTGACGGAGTCGGCGCCGCCGACGCCCGCACCGAGGCAGGCCACCGTCGTCCGCAGCATGTTCACCCACGGGTCGCGGCGCGACATCATCACCGATGAGGTCACGGCGTGCTGGCGCTGCGCCCCCGCGTCCGGGGCGCCGCAGGCCTCGGCCACGCGGGCCCAGAGCCGCCGTGCCGCCCGGAACTTGGCGATGGTCAGGAACTGGTCGGCGGTGGCCGCGTACCGGAACTCCAGCTGGGCGCAGGCCGCTTCGACCGTGAGCCCGGCATCGGTCAGCTCGCGCAGATAGGCGACCGCCGTGGCGAGCGACGCGCCGAGCTCCTGCGCGGCCGAGCCACCCGCCTCGTGGTACGGCAGGGCGTCGACGGCCAGCGCGCGCAGGTTGGGGTACTCCTGCCCGCACAGCCGGGCCAGTTCGATCGCGGCGGCGGCGTCGAGCCGCTCGCCGGTGCGGGCCTCGTGGCCGAGGTGGTCCGCGCCGAGGGTGCCGTGCGCAGCGTCCTTCGGGATGCCCCGTTCCTCGTAGAGCCGGAACAACTCCCGTGCCGCGGGACCGACTTCGCCGCCCGCGTCCAGGGCGATGGGCGCCAGGTCGAGAAAGACGCCGTCAAGGGCGCGCTCGATGCCGGAGACCGGGAGCGCGCCGGGGCCGACGCCGAGCCACAGCGAGGTGACGCCGTTCTCCAGGTCCGCGAGCACGGTCTCATTCGTGCCCGCGGGGTCGGTGGTCTCATGCCGCTGCCGTACGTCCCAGCCCGCCGCGGCACCGCCCGCGGCGGTGCCGCCCCTGACGTAGGGGGCGAAACCCGGGTAACCGGCGTCAGGCGCGGCGTCCCGGGAGGTGTACAGGGGGCGGGTGATGAGCCCGTCTTCGAGCGCGGTGGACAGCGCTTCCTCCGCGGCCGGCCCCGATGCGTCCTTACCCGATTTGCGCAGCACGCCTTCCACCAGGCGCTGCCACTGCTCATGGGTCGCATCAGGGAACTCGGCGGCCAGGGAAAGCCCGTCGTCAGGCAGGACCGTCATGGGCATGATGCTAGGGCGGAACCCCTGGCACTCGGTGCCGTGTACGGCTGTGACCTTGACCTCTTCCGTGCGCTCTTGATCTCGAACGGACGCGCGGCTACGGCGGGGCGGAGTCCGGGCCCCGCCGTGCCTGTCGGGGGCCCGACCTGGAATCACTCCAGGCCAGAGGCCTTGAAGACTCCCTCGGCCGTGTCGCGGTCGATGCGTTCCGACAGCCGGCGCAGCGCGGTCGCCCCGCACAGGAGCGAGCCGTCGGCGGCCGAGGTGCGGGCTCCCCGGGCCACGAGGCGCCAGAGCGGCGGATTGACGACGAGTACCTCGGGGTCGAGTACGACCTCTCCGCCCCACGCGTCCCGCAGGACGAGCCGCGGCGCGATGCCGTCGGACCGGCGCACCGCCACGAGACGATCAAGACGCACCGTCCGGACGCGGATCGGACCCCGTGAGACCAGGATCGTGTCGTGCGCCGCCACACGCGGCGGCGTGAGCGCGGCGAACAGGAGCACACCGAGTCCCAGCCAGAGCAGCGACCGCCAGGGGACGAGCCTGCCGGTGACCGCGTCGAGCGCGAGCAGCAGCCCGAACAGCAGTGCGGCACAGGCCGCGGCGGAGCGTGCGTCCCCGGCCCAGGTGCGGTCGTGCGTCCACAGAGGCGTCGTACGGATGCCGGGGGTGCCGGAGATGCCGGGGCCGGAAGTGCCGGAGGTGCGCCGTGCGGGGCGCGTCATGCGTCGGGCCATGAGGGAGACGGTAGGTATCTCGTAGGGGCGGGATTTCCGCCGCGCCGAACCTTGATGCGGTGCTGACGCGGCGCGCGGTCACTTTTACGGGGGCTTGACGGGCGGCTTGGCGGGCGGGTCCGGACGGGCCGCCGTCCGGACGAGGCGTGACCTCGTCAAGTCCTCGTCAACACGTGCCCCGTCACCGTCAACGTCCCGTCATGGAGGGGCAGGTGGCACCCGGGGCCGGGCATAGCTTCAGGAGACGCCCCCGGGTTCCTGCCCGGGCCCGGGGGCCACCGTTCACCGAACAGGATCCTCAAGGAGGAACCCCATGGCAGAGCAACAGTGCGGCGAGGACCCCGAGCCCCTCGAACCCGGCCCGGCCGGACCGCTCTTCGTCCCCGTCCGGCCGGGACCCGCGGGCTGCGTCGCCCGCCTGTTCCGCACACCCGTCGGCGCCCGTACCGCCGTCGCCTTCACCACCCCCCAGCGCCTCAGCGCGGCCCTCGGCGCCCGTCAGGCCTGGATCAGGCTCTCGGAACCGGCGCTCCGGGCGCTCACCGAGCCGCTCGGCGTCCACGAGGTCACCGTCGACCCGCGGCTCGCCGCGCAACCCGTCACCGCACCCAAGAGGCGCACAGCCGCCTGGCGCGAGTGGGACCCGCAGGCCGTCGGCGCGCTGCGTGTCACCGGGGCCGCCGCACTGGTCGGCGCCCTGACCACCTGGATCGGCTGAGGACGCGGCACCGCGAGCGGAACCGTAAGAGGACGAGGACGAGGCGAAGAGAGAACCTGCCCATGACCACCCTGCACGAACCCGTCACCCCGGACGCCACCGCCGACGACGACCTGTCCGTCTGGCCCGCGTCCACCGCGCGTCTCGCCCACGGCGACCTCGCCGTCGGCGGCGTACCGCTCACCGAGCTCGCCGAGCGATTCGGCACCCCGGCCTACCTCATCGACGAAGGCGACGTACGCACGCGCTGCCGCACCTACCTGCACGCCTTTCCGGGCGCCGAAGTGCACTACGCCGCCAAGGCGTTCCTGTGCCGCGCGATGGCCCACTGGGTCGCCGAGGAGGGGCTCGGCCTCGACGTCTGTTCGGCGGGGGAGCTCGAGCTCGCCGTGACCACGGGCTTCCCCGCCGAGCGCATCGTGCTGCACGGCAACGCGAAGAGCCCGCACGACCTGGAGGCCGCGCTGCGGCTCGGCGTCGGGCGCATCGTCATCGACAGCGCGTCCGAGATCGCACGGCTCGCCGCTGCCGTGCCGCAGGGCAGCCGCCAGAAGGTGATGGTCCGGGTGGTGCCGGGCATCGCGGCGGGCGGTCACGCCAAGATTCGCACCGGGACCGACGACCAGAAGTTCGGCCTGTCGATCACCGACGGCTCCGCGCAGCACGCCATCGCCCGCATCATCGGCCAGCCAGGACTCGAACTGACCGGCCTGCACTGCCACTTGGGCTCGCAGATCACCACCGACAAGCCGTTCCTGGCAGCCGTACGCCGACTGGTCGGCCTGATGGCCCGCATCAAGGACCAGCACGGCGTCACACTGCCCGAACTCGACCTCGGCGGCGGCCACGGCATCGCCTACCGCCCCGGCGAGGAAGCCCTCGACATCACCACGCTCGCCCGCAAGGTGCGCGCCGCACTGGCCGAGAGCTGCGCGGCGGCGGGGCTCACCGTGCCCAAGCTGCTCATCGAACCGGGGCGGGCCATCGCGGGCCCCGCCGGAGTCGCCCTCTATCGCGTGCTCGCCGTCAAACGCACCGGCGGACGCACCTTCGTCGCCGTGGACGGCGGAATGAGCGACAACCCGCGGCCCGCGCTGTACGGCGTGCGGTACGTGCCGCGTCTCATCGGCAGGCACTCCACGGTTCCGTCCGCGCCCGCGACCGTCGTCGGACGGCACTGCGAGGCGGGCGACGTGCTCGCCACGGACATCGAACTGCCGGGCGACGTAAGGCCGGGAGACATCCTGGGCGTGCCGGTGGCCGGCGCGTACCACCTCTCGATGGCGTCCGGCTACAACCTCGTGGGGCGGCCTCCCGTGGTCGCCGTGGCCGACGGGCACGCGCGGCTCCTGGTGCGGCGCGAGTCCCTGGAGGACTTCCGCAGCAGGGACGTCGGCCTGTAGGACGACGGCCCCGCCGGGAGGCTGCAACCGGTCGGTACGGCTACCGAGGGTTCTAGAGAATCGCGCCGGGGGCGTAGGCAGCGGCCTCGGGGTGCTCCTTGAGCAGCACCTCGATCTGCGCGACGACGGCGGCGACCTGGTCACCGGCCGCGCCCGTGAACGACAGCTTGTCGGCCATGAGCTCGTCGAGCTCGGCGCGATCCAGCGGAATCCGCGAGTCCGCGGCGAGCTTGTCGAGGAGTTCGTTGCGCTCGGCGCCCTGCTCGCGCATGGCGAGCGCGGAGGCTACGGCGTTCTCCTTGATGGCCTCGTGGGCCTCCTCGCGGCCGACGCCCGCACGCACCGAGGCCATCAGGACCTTGGTCGTGGCGAGGAAGGGGAGGTAGCGGTCCAGCTCACGCGCGACGACGGCCGGGAAGGCGCCGAACTCGTCGAGCACGGTCAGGAAGGTCTCAAGGAGCCCGTCGAGCGCGAAGAACGCGTCGGGCAGGGCGACACGGCGTACGACCGAGCAGGAGACGTCGCCCTCGTTCCACTGGTCGCCCGCCAGCTCGCCGGTCATCGAGGCGTAGCCGCGCAGGATGACGGTGAGGCCGTTCACGCGCTCGCAGGAGCGGGTGTTCATCTTGTGCGGCATCGCGGACGAGCCGACCTGGCCCGGCTTGAAGCCCTCGGTCACGAGCTCGTGCCCGGCCATCAGACGGATGGTCTTGGCCATCGATGAGGGCCCGGAGGCGAGCTGCACCAGGGCGGTGACGACCTCGTAGTCCAGGGAGCGCGGGTAGACCTGGCCGACCGAGGTGAAGGCGCGGTCGAAGCCGAGGTGCCCGGCGATCCGCTGCTCCAGGTCGGTCAGCTTCTCGGCGTCGCCGCCGAGCAGGTCCAGCATGTCCTGCGCGGTGCCGACGGGGCCCTTGATGCCGCGCAGCGGGTAGCGGCGAAGGAGGTCGTCGACGCGGCGGTACGCGACGAGCAGCTCGTCGGCGGTCGTCGCGAAACGCTTGCCCAGGGTCGTCGCCTGCGCGGCGACGTTGTGCGAACGGCCCGCCATGACCAGCTCGGCGTACTCGCCCGACAGCTTCCCGAGCCGCGCGAGCACCGCGACGGTGCGATCGCGCACCAGCTCGAGCGAGAGCCGGACCTGGAGCTGCTCCACGTTCTCGGTCAGGTCGCGCGACGTCATGCCCTTGTGGACCTGCTCGTGTCCGGCGAGCGCGTTGAACTCCTCGATGCGGGCCTTCACGTCGTGGCGCGTGACCTTCTCGCGCTCGGCGATCGACGCGAGGTCGACGTCGTCGATGACGCGCTCGTAGTCGGCGATGGCGGCGTCCGGCACCTCGATCCCCAGGTCCTTCTGCGCCCGCAGGACGGCGAGCCAGAGCTGACGCTCGAGCTTCACCTTCTGCTCGGGCGACCAGAGGGTGGCGAGCTCGGCGGAGGCATAACGCCCGGCGAGGACGTTCGGGATACGGGGCTTTGCAGGCGCGGCAGTCACGTGTCCTGAGTTTACCTGCCGTCCGACCTGGCCTTTGACCGTCCGTACAGTCAGGGAGATCCGGGCCGTTGGAGCATCCTCCAGACCGCTCCCGTGATCGCTTCCGCTTCTCGTGATCCACGTACGTCTAGGCTTCACGGCATGGAGCAGCGCGAGATCATCCAAAGAGTCGTCGGCATCCTGACCGAGGCGATCGAGATGCGCCGACAGGTACGGGAGAACCCGGAAGGCGAGGTCGAACCCAGCGGCGCGGTCGGCACGATGCTCGAGGAGATGCTGCCGCGCATCGAGATCCCCGCCGATGCCACCCCCATCGAGGTCGCCGAGGTGGTGGGCCGGGAACTGAGCCCCGTCATCGAACAGATCACCTCGGCCTTCGCCTTCTCC
Source organism: Streptomyces sp. NPDC055239 (assembly GCF_053606205.1). Taxonomy (NCBI): domain Bacteria; kingdom Bacillati; phylum Actinomycetota; class Actinomycetes; order Kitasatosporales; family Streptomycetaceae; genus Streptomyces; species Streptomyces sp. NPDC055239. The sequence goes on from NZ_JBSGRD010000015.1 coordinate 120,730, forward strand.
TTCGCGCAGCTCGCCGAAGCCCACGACGAGGGGCGCACCGATGTGACGTCGGCGGACGTGCTGCAGTCCATCGCGCTGCACTTCGAGGACGAGGTGGAGGAGTAGGGCGGGTACGCGGCGCCGCGTACAGGCTTACGCGCGCGGGTCGTCCCCGTACGGCAGCAGATCGGGCCGCTTGGCCGGGAGGCCGTCACCGGAGGAGCGGCCCGTGAGGCGGCGGCCTATCCACGGGACGAGGTGCTGGCGTGCGAAGCGGACGTCTATGACGCGGCGCGCCGCCCAGTTCGGCGGGGCGGTGGCCGGGAGCACGGAATTCCAGTCGTCCTCGGGGGCGTAACCGAGAGACTGCCACACCGCTTCCGCGACCCTGCGGTGGCCCTCGGGCGTCAGGTGCAGCCGGTCGACGTCCCACATGCGCTGGTCGCCGAGCACGGCCGATCCGTACAGGTCCACGACCGTGGCGCCGTGGCGCGTCGCCAACTCGTCGATGTGGACGAAGAGTTCTTCCATGCGCGGGCGGAACCGCTGGAACACGGGGCCGTTCCGGCCGGGGCTGTGCATCAGGACCAGCTGCTCGCACGCAGGGGCGAGCCGTTCCACCGCCTCCTCGAGGAGGTCGCGTACGCGGACCATGTCGCACTTGGGGCGCAGCGTGTCGTTGAGGCCGCCCACCAGGGTGATCACATCGGGCTTCATGGCGGCCGCGACGTCCACCTGCTCGGCCACGATCTGCGCGATGAGTTTCCCGCGCACCGCGAGGTTCGCGTACCGGAAACCGGGGGACACGGCAGCCATCCGGGCGGCGAGCAGATCGGCCCAGCCGCGGTAGCTGCCGTCGGGCAGCAGGTCCGACATGCCCTCGGTGAAGGAGTCGCCGACGGCGACGAGACTGGTGTAGTTGGCATTCATCTGCATGGCGGGAGCGATCGTACATGGAGCTTCGACCCTTCGCCGTGGCGGATGCGGCCACGGTCGCGTCCTGGCCGGCCTCCGTCGGTGAGGTGGCCCTGTGGTGCGGCCTCCGGGACTTCCCGGTCGCCGCGCGGGTGGTCGCCGAGTGGCAGCGGGACGGGGATGTACGGGGTCACGTGCTGGTCGAGGGGGAGCGCCTTCGCGCCTACGGGGAGGTGTGGTGCGACGAGGAGGAGGACGAGGCGGAACTCGCCCGGATCATCGTGGCCCCCGGATTCCGCGGGCGGGGCGTCGGGCGCCTGCTGGTGCGGGGCCTTGCCGAGCTGGCCCTGCGGGTCGGATACACGGAGATCTTCATGCGCGTGCATCCGGGGAACGCCGCGGCCCTGCGCTGCTACCGAGGGGCAGGGTTCCTGCCCGTCGACCCCGCTCTGGCCGCGGAGTGGAACAACCCGCAGCCGGTCAGCTATGTGTGGCTCCGTCGCGCGGACGAGGGTGCGGGGGCGGGCGCGGGGACCAGGGCCGCTGTGCCGTGAAGAAGCGGGGACCAGGTCCTCTACGCCGTGAAGAAGTCGACGAGCGCGCGGGCGATCCGGCCGGGCGCCCACCTTCTAGAAGTCGTCCTCCTCGCCCTGCGCCGCCGTTTCCGGGCGCATCTGGGCACCACGCCCGGCGACTACCGGCGGGCCTTCGGTGAGAGCGGGACAGCGCAGAGATCCAGTCGCCGGTCGGGCCATGGTGTGGAACGGTAGAAAACGCACTAAAAGCCACTCATGGTGAACCTGGCGAGAGGGGAATCTCATGTCATCGAAGCGACGCCGCAAGAAGAAGGCACGCCGCAAGCACGCGGCCAACCACGGGAGCCGACCCCAGTCCTGACCCTCGACCCACCGCCGCCCTCGCAACCGGTTTCTGTGTGATCTCGTCAACAGCCTTGCCACCTGGGCTGACGGGTGAACAATGGTGCAATGTTGGAGTTGTTGCGAGAAGTCGGCGTGGAGCTGCCGGGCGGCGCGGGACTGTTGAAGTTCGGGATGACACCCGGCGAGATCCTGGAACTGCTGCCGCCCGACAAAGTCACGCACCACCGGCAGTGCATGGGGCTGACCCTGGGCCAGTACGCGGAGCTCCGGCACGCGCACGACGCCTGGCTCGGCGGCCTCCTCTTCGAACCGGACTGGAGCTTCGGCGCCGAGTTCGACGGCGTCGTCCTGGGATTCGGCGGTGGCGGCCCGGGTGCCACGGACCGGCTGGCCCGCGTGGAGATCCAGGCGCGGGCCCAGGCGGACGGCAGGGGCGGCAAGGGCGGTGCGGAATCGACTCCGGTGGCCTGGGACGACATCGATCTGTTCGGTTATCCCGCTGCCGAGATCGTGGCCGTCCTGCCCGGACTCGCCGCGGCCTCCGACGAGCCGCCGCCGGCCGAATTGGCGGTGGACGATCTTGGCCTGCGCCTCTCGCGGGCAAGGCCCACGGTGGAGCACTGGGAGCGGGTGACCCTCTTCGGGCCCGGATCCGGAAGCTGGGGCGCCTGTTGCGCGGGCGGACTCGTCTGCGCCGAGCAGGGGGACGGCCTCGTGGGGATCATGTACTGACGGGCCGCCTGAGGGCGGTACCGACCGGCTGCCCGAGGGCGATCACGGCTGCGCGGCCGTGGCGTTCACCGGCTGTTGGAGCAGCAGGCGCAGACCGACGACGACCTGCGTGCCCTGTGGGAGGAGACCCGGGTGCGCCCGGTCCACCGGTCGGTCGGCCCGCTACATCCGGCGGCTCGCGGCCGAGGGCAAGGCGCGGCCGGTCGCCGATCCGCTCGCCGTGGCTCGCGCCTACGGGCGCGACACCGACGCCAGGTAGTCCCACGCGGCCCGCGCCGTGAACTCGCCCTGCCCGCCCCGCAGCAGCAGATCGGCGGACGCGAACGCGGGTGCGTCCGTGTGGGCGGTGACGTACGGGATCGCGATGCAGCGCATGCCGGCCGCGTGCGCCGCCGTCGCGCCCGGGGCGGCGTCCTCGAGGACCACGCAGTCGGCCGGATCCGCGCCGATGAGCGCGGCCGCGGCGAGGAAGACATCGGGCGCGGGCTTGCCCCGCGCGACCTCGTCGGCCGAGACGACCGTGGTCACAAGCGCGTCGAGGCCGGTGCCCGAGAGGATCGCGTCGATGGCCGCGCGCGAGGACCCCGAGGCCACGGCCATCGGCACCCCTGCTCCGTGCAACTGCTCCACGAGCTTGCGCATCTCCGGGAAGACGTGGGTCTCGGCGCGGGCGAGCACGAGATAGCGCCGGTCGAGTTCGGCGAGCAGTTCGGCCACCGGTACGCCGATGCCGTACCGGTCCCGCCACGTGGCGAGGGTCTCCTGGGTGCCGATGCCGACGTAACTCTCGTTGTCGGCCCAGGTGTACTCGATGCCGTGCTCGGCGAGCAGCTCGCGCGAAGCCTCGTAATAATTCGGCTCGCTGTCCACGAGTGTGCCGTCGAGATCGAAGATGACCGAGGTCCTGCCGAAGGTGCTCATGCACTCCAGCATGCCAAAGCCGCAGATCACCGCTGCGCGGCGGAGACCCGGCCGATCGACTCGACGAGGGGAAGGAGCCGGTGCGGGACGCGCTCGCGCAGCGCCATCTCCGTACGGGTACGGACCACGCCCGGCATCTGGATCAACTGCTGGACCACGTCCTCAAGGTGACCGTTGTCCCGGGCGACGACGCGGGTCAGGAGATCGCCGCCACCGGTGATCGAGAAGGCCTCGATGATCTCCGGCACGGCGGCGAGCGCGTCGCCCACCTCGTCCAGATGCCCCTGGGTGACCTCGATGTGCACGAAGGCGAGCACCGGGTGCCCGAGCGCGGCAGGCGAGAGGGACGGCCCCGTCCCGGTGATCACCCCGTCCCGCTCAAGGCGGTCGAGCCGGGCCTGCAAGGTGCCACGGGCGACACCGAGCACCCGCGCGTACTCACGGACGCTGGTGCGGGGCTGCTCCAGGAGGAGACGCAGGATGCGGGTGTCGAGTTCGTCGACGGCCATGGTGCGGGGTCTCCCTGGTGCGAGGGGCGAACCTTGCGACTGTACCAATGGTACGGTCCGGCGCGTCTGGCCTTGGCCTTCTGGCCAGGCGGAACACCCTGACGCGATGCCCGGCCGAGCAACTCGACCAGGGCCTCGCGGCGCTGAAGATCTCGCCCTTCGGTATCAGCGGCGCTCGGCGTGGCTGCTGTCCACCGTCCGGCCGGAATCGGCCGGACGGCCCTGCTCCGCGGGAGGCAGCATCCGCTCGGTGAGCAGTGCCCCGAACGCGGTGACGGTCAGCAGCCCGCCCACCAGGAAAGTGGCCCGCACGTCCCAGGCGGGCAGGACGAGGCCGCCGAGCAGCGCTCCGCCCGCGACCCCGGCGTTGTAGGCACCGGAGTTGGCCGCAAGGGCGATTTCGGTACGGCCGGGAGCGAAGCGCAGCATCTGGTTCTGGGTGGCCATGAACACCGGGCCGAGCGAGCCGCCAAGGAGCGCCAGGCACGCGACGGCTCCGGCCGGGGCGGTACCGAACGCGTAAAGACCCAGCATGCCGGCCGCCTGGGTGGCCACGGGAACGACCAGCGTGCCGCGCGGATGGCGGTCGAGGAGCGGTCCCGCGATCGCCACGCCGACCACGCCCGCGATGCCGGAGACCATCAGCAGAGCGCTGACGGAGGTGTCGGAGAAACCGCTCACGTCACCCAGGAACTTCACGAGGTACGTATAGCCCGCGAACGCGCCCGTGACGGACAGGGCGGTGGTCGCAAGGACGATCCTGAACCGCCGCTTGTCGGGCGCCGAACCGTAGGCCGCGTGCCCCTCCTCCGGACGGGACGTGGGCAGGAGAACAGCGATCGTGACGAGGGAGACGAGACCAAGACCGGCCAGCACGACGAGCGGGACCTGCCACGCGCTCTGCTGCCCGAGCCACGTGCCGAGCGGGACACCAAGGACCAGGGCCAGCGAACCGGCCACCGAAAGCACCCCGATCACCCGCCCCCGGACAGCCGGTGGGAACAGGCCGACCGCCACCGGACCCATCACCGCCCAGAACAGCGCCTGGGCGAGCGCGGTCACAAGGCGGGCGACCATCAGCAGCCAGTAGCTGGAGCCAAGCGCCGAGATCAGGCTGGACAGGACGAGCGCGGTCAGCAGCACGGTGAGCACATGGCGGCGCGGCATGGACCGGGTGGCGTGCGCGAGAGGCAGGGAGACCAGGGCGACGGTCAGCCCGTAGCCGGTGACCAGATAGCCCACCGCCGAGAGGGACACCTGCACGTCGGCCGAGATGAGCTTGAGCAGCCCGATCGGCAGGTTCTCCGTGGTGTTGAAAGTGAACGCGGCCAGCATCAGGGCCGCGAGGACGGCCAGCCTGTGCCAGCGAGCCGACGGTGCTGTTGCCACGCAGCCCCTCCTCGCTTTCCTGCGTCGATCACCCTCCCCTTGACCATACGCACAACTCATGTGCTTCTTGCGCCACTTGAGGCCACACGTCACTGGATGTGGATCGCCCGTACGGCCTCGATCAGCGCCGTGACTCCCCGTTCGGCCTTGGTACGCGGGCATCCCACGTTCAGGCGCAGGTGGCCGGGGGAGCCGTATGCCGTGCCGGGCATGATGGCCACCTTCTGCGTCTCGATCAGCTCACGCTGCAGCGCCTCGTCGTCCACTCCCAGGGGGCGTACGTCGATCCAGGCGAGGTAGCCCGCCTGTGGTGGCGTCCAGTGCAGGGCCGGGAAGGCCGTGTTCAGGCGGTCGGCGACAAGTCGGAGGTTGCCGCGCAGATAGGTGCCCAGGGAGTCCAGCCATGGGGCTCCCTCCCGGTAGGCCGCGATGTGCCCGACCAGCGAGAGCACCGCCGGGGACGAGAGTCCGTCGGCCTCCTTGAGGTGACGCAGGTACGCGTCGCGTGTCCCGGGGTCGCCGATGATGCCGTAACTGCCGGTGAGGGCCGGGATGTTGAAGGACTTGGACGCCGATGTGACGATCGCCCAGCGCCCACCGCGGGCGCCGTGCAGGGCCCATGGGCGGTGTACGTACGGCGGGTGCGCCAGGTCCGAGTGGATCTCGTCGCTGATCACCGCGACGCCGTAGCGCCCGCACAGCTCCGCGATGCGGTCCAGCTCTGCCTCCGTCCACACGTGGCCCGTGGGGTTGTGGGGTGAGCACAGGAGCAGGACCGACGTGTCCGGCAGTGCGAGCAGCCGTTCCAGTTCGGCCCAGTCACCGAGCGGGCAGCCGAGCAGCCGTCGTTCCTGAGCGGCGACGGTCTTGGGGAAGGCGTCGTACGCCGGTGTGTGGACGACGACGCCGTCGCCGGGTCGCGACCAGAGCCGCAGGAGCTGGGCGATCTGGTAGATCACGGACGGGCCGTAGACGATCGACTCCGGAGCCACCTCCGTCGCGTGGCGTGTGCCGTACCAGTCGACGATCGCGGAGAGGAAATCGGCCTGGCGCCAGCGGGAGTAGCCGAGCACGCCGTGGTCCAGACGGCCGCGCAGTGCGGAGAGGACCTCGGGTGCCGTCTCGAAGTCCATGTCCGAGATGGTGAAGGGCAGCAGGTCCGGAACGCCGAAGCGGTCCTCCACGTAGTCCCACTGCGTGCACCAGGTGCCGTGCCGGTCGACGGGTGTGCCGAAGTCGTAGCTGTGGTCGTGGCCGGGGTGTCGCACCTGTCAGCCCACCCGGACCATCGACGCGATCGCGTCCTTCACCGACTGCACCTGCGGGCCGATGATGACCTGCACGTTGTGCGCGTCGAGCTTGATGACGCCGACCGCGCCGAGCTTCTTCAGGCGGGGCTCGTCGACCTTTTCGGCGTCCTCGACCGTCATGCGCAGGCGGGTGATGCAGTTGTCCAGGGTCTGGATGTTCTCGGCGCCGCCGATCGCGGCCAGGATCGCCACGGCGTCGTACTTCCCGGCTATCAGCTCACGCGGAGCCTCGTCCGTGCCGTCGGGGTCGGCCTTCTTCTCTTCCTCCGTGGCCTCGTCCTCCGCGGGCTCGTCGCGCCCCGGCGTCTTGAGGTCGAAGCGGACGATGGCCCAGCGGAAGAGGAAGTAGTACGCCGCGAACCACACCGCCGCGATGACGGGTATCAGGTACCACTTCGTGGTCGTGCCCTGCAGTACGCCGAAGACCAGCCAGTCGATGACGTTGCCGTCGGTGTTGCCGATGAACACCCCGAGGACGGCAGCCGTCAGGAATCCGAGTCCGACCAGGACGGCGTGGATCAGGTACAGCCACGGCGCGATGAACAGGAACAGGAACTCGAGCGGTTCGGTGATGCCGCCGACGACGCACGCGACGACGCCGGAGATCAGGAGCGCCTTGATCTCGGGGCGCATCTTCTTGTTGGCGCAGTGGTACATCGCCAGGGCCGCGCCCGGCAGGCCGCCGAGGTAGACCGCCATCTTGCCCTGGGACAGGAAGTGGGTGGCGTTGGTGACCGCGTCGCCGGGCGGGTTCGAGCAGTTGAGCTGCGCGTAGAAGAGGTTGAGGGCGCCGGAGAGCTGGTCGCCGCAGACCGCGCCCGAGCCGCCGACGTCGGTGAAACGGAACATGGCGACGAGGATGTGGTGCAGGCCGATCGGGCGCAGGAGCACCTCGCCCATGCCGAAGAAGAAGGGGCCGAAGACACCCGCGTGACCGATCGCGCGCCCGAGGTCCGTGATCCAGCCGTTGAACGTCGGCCACACCAGCGGGATCAGCAGACCGAGCAGGCTGAGCGTGAGCGTGGAGATGATCGGCACGAACCGCAGACCGCCGAAGAAGGCGAGCGCGTCCGGCATCCGCTGAGCACGAAAGCGCTGGTGGAGCACGCTGACAACGATGCCAACAGCGACGGCGCCGAGCAGTCCCGTATCGATGGACTGGATGCCGATGACGTCGGCGATGCCGTAGTGGGCGATGACCTTCTCGTCCTCGAGGTCCACGTCCTTGGCGGTGAGGTAGAAGTTCACCGCCAGGTTCATCGCGGCGAAGCCGACGAAACCGGAGAACGCCGCGACGCCCTTGTCCTCGCGGGCCAGGCCCAGCGGGATGGCTATCGCGAACATCACGGGGAGGAACTTGAAGGCGACGAGGCCGGTGCTCGCCATCCACGTGAAGACGAGGTGGAAGCCCTCGCCCTGGAGGAAGGTCAGGTTGTCGGTGACGGCGTCGCTGGAGAGCGAAGAGCCGATGCCCAGCATGATGCCGCAGAACGCGAGCAGGGCCACCGGGAGCATGAACGTCTTACCGAGGCCCTGGAGGAATTCCCAGAGCGCGGACTTGGTCTTCTTCATGTGTGCGGGTCTTTCGGGCCTGAGCGGAGGCGTGCAAGTGAGATGACCGGCCCCACGGGCGCGCGGGTCTGGACGGCGGCCGGTCACATGCTGCACGCAAGGGTCGCCTGCTGATCAGCGTGGAAGGCCCACCGATCCACGCCGAAGGTCGATCGATCCGCCCGGACGGATGAGATCACAGCAGCTCGGGCGCTGTCCATGGGGTACGAGAGGGCGGCCATGGGGTACGAGAGGCCGGGACCCCGCCCCCCCTCAGGCGCGCCGCCGTCTCAGGCGTCCCGCATCCGCAGCACCGATCCACCCGCGACGAGCGCCGCGCCCGCGTACGCGGAGAGCACCCCGATCCCCGCCCACGGCCCGATCGGCAGCTGATCCAGATCGACGGTCGCCTGGATCGCGAGTCCGGCCGTCGCGGGGGTCGCCCGCCGGGCGTACTCCTGCCAGTCGGGGTCGGCGAGCAGCCCCGCGAGCAGCGGAAAGGCGTAGAAGAGGCCGAGGACCGAGGTGACGGCAGTCGCCGTGTCGCGCAGCGCGGTGGCGGCGCCCAGGGCGATCAGGGCGGCCAGCGTGAGGTAGAGGACCGTGCCGAAGGCCGCGCGCAAGGTCGGCCCCTCGGTGAGGCCCGGCGTCACGAAGCCGTCGGCGGAAAGCAGCACGCGCCCCGCGAGGAGCGAGCCGAGCACCCCGACGGCACTGGCCGCCGCCGTCAGCGTGCACAGCACCAGGGCCTTGGCGGCGAGCAGCCGTATGCGGCCCGGCTCCGTCGTCAGCGTCGTACGGATGGTGCCCGTGCCGTACTCGCCGCTCATCGTGAGCACCGCGAGGACGACGACCGCGCCCTGACCGAGCCAGACCCCCGTGAGGCTGAGCTTCACGGTGTCCTCATGGCATTCGGCGGGCACCGGGCAGTCCCCGGTGGTCAGTGACGCGGCGGTGGCCGCGCCCGCGAGCACGGTCAGCGCCACCACGGCGAACAGGAGCCACCAAGTGCTGTGCAGCGTACGGAGTTTGGTCCACTCGGCGTGTACGGTCCCGAGCGCGCGGCCGTCCCGCGCACGGACATCGAGGCCGTTTCGCACGAGGCTCTTCACGCGTCCCTCTTCCGGATGCGCCACACCGCGATGCCGAGCACCACGACGGCGTACGCGGCCAGCGTCGCCAAGCCGGCCCACGGGCCCTGCGGATAGCAGCCGTCCTCCGGGAGGCACAGGCTCGCCACCTGGTCGTAGCGTGGCGTCGTCTCCTGGATCGCGAACCCCGCGACGGGCGTGAGGCGTTGCAGCCACTGCGAGAGGCCGAGCGGCAGCACGCTGACCAGGATCAGGGGCAGGACGATCACCACGATGACGGTGGTGATCGCGGCGGCGGTGTTGCGCAGCAGCGATCCGAGCGCCATGGCGAGTACGGCGACCAGGGCGAGCAGAGCCGCCGTGCCGAGCACCGCGCGCAGAGCGGGACCGTCGCTCAAGCTGATCTCGGGGAACCGCGGCGGCTTGTGACCGTTGTCCCGCAGTACGGGCATGCTGAGCAGGAACGAGGCGAGGGCCGCGACGAGCCCGGCGGCGAAGGCGGCCGCGCCGACCACCACTGCCTTGGCGACCAGGACCCGGCCGCGCCGCGGACTGGCCACGAACGTGGTGCGGATCATGCCGCGCCGGTACTCGGCGGTGATGAACAGGACACCGAGCGCGGCGATCAGGACGAGGCCGAGCTGGGAGCCGTTCAGGGCGGTCGCGACGAGATCGGGCTGCATGGGGGCGCCCGGCGCGATGTCGCCGGAGCCGGTGAGCGTGAACGTGCCGCCGGAACGGCTGAGTTCACCCTGGTCGCCGTTGGCCTGACCGACGTCGGTGCGATGCCAGTCGCCTCCGCTCGCCGCGCCCTTCACCGTTACCTCGTCGAAGCGCGCGGTCGAGTGCGACGGATCGTCGCTGATGGAGACATTGCCGAACTCGCGTTTCATGGACTGGACGTTGGGCGACGCCACGAAGAGCCCGACCGGAACCGCGCCCGTCGACTTGTCGAGCTCGGAGGTGCCGATCTTCTGCCAGTCGTTTCCTTCGGCCGACGTGTACGCCGTGATCGTGGCGCCCGCCCGGATCAGCCGCAGCCAGTGCGGCTTGTCCGGGGACGCCGCGCCGCCCGCGACGTCGTGGGTGAAGTCGTCCTGGAACCGCACCCCGTGCCCGGGGGTGACCATCAGGGCCGCGTAGTCGGAGCCGCTCTCGGTGTTCTCCTTGACGAGCACTCCGGCCTTGGCCCACTCGGGCGCCCGGCCTGGGTTCACACTGCTGGGTCCCGTCACCCGCGCCGTGACGCTGCCGTCGGCGGGGAGCGTGCGGTGCACGAAGGTGAAGTCGTCACGGACGTGTCTGCCGGGGCCGCCGGACGCGGACGAGCCGCCGCCTGCCTCGACGTCGACTCCCGAACTGGACGCGGAGAAAAGGGAGATGAGAACGGTTACCAGAACAGCGGCAAGCAGGGTGAGGCCCCAGCGGCGTACGGTGCGCAGCTTGGTCCACTCGGCACGAAGGAGCTGCGCGAAGCCGTCGCGGCCGACCACGACCGTGCCCGGACGGCGAGGAGGGGTCTCGGTGACAGTCATCGCGTGCCCTCCTCGACCGGGTGCTCGGCGGCGAACTCCACGTCGTTCCTCGTCAGTTCCATGTACGCCTCCTCGAGAGTGGCCCGGTGCGCGGCGATCCCGGAGAAGGCGACTCCGGCGCCGCCGAGCAGTTCCACGACCCGTTCCGCTTCAAGACGGGAGACGGTGAGCGTGTCGCGTCCGGTGGCCGCGACACTCGCCCCGGCGCCCGACAGGACGGTCATCGCCGTCGTCCGTTCGGCTGTCCGAACCTCGACGCGGTCGCCGGACGCGGCGGCGAGGAGCTCTCGTACGCTCGTGTCGGCGATGACGCGTCCGCGGCCGACCACCACCAAGTGGTCGGCGGTGTCCTCCAGTTCACTCATCAGATGACTGGAGACGAGCACGGCGCGGCCCTCGGCCGCCAGGGACTTCAGGAAGCCGCGGATCCACCGGATGCCTTCGGGGTCGAGCCCGTTGACGGGCTCGTCGAAGAGCAGCACCGGCGGATCGCCGAGCAGGGCCGCCGCGATGCCGAGGCGCTGCCGCATGCCGAGCGAGTACCCGCCCGCCCTGCGCCGCGCGGCCTGGCCGAGTCCGACGAGGTCGAGGACTTCGTCGACGCGCCGCACCGGAAGCCCGTGCGAGTGCGCCATCCACAGGAGGTGGTCGCGCCCCCGGCGGCTGGGATGCACGGCGGCCGCGTCGAGCAGCGACCCGACTTCGAGCAGGGGCGTACGCAACGCCCGGTAGGGACGGCCGCCGATGAGGGCGGTGCCCTCGTCCGCGGAGTCGAGGCCGAGGACGATGCGCATGGTGGTCGACTTGCCCGCGCCGTTGGGGCCGACGAACCCCGTGACCTGCCCCGGCACGACGGTGAAGGAGAGGCCGTCCACCGCGGTGACCGACCCGAACCGCTTGCGCAGTCCCCGCACTTCGATGGTCGCTTCGCCGCCATCGCTTGTTGCTGTGATGCCATCCATGGGAAGCGAGATTAGAGACGCCGTGCCCGCGGGTCGTCACGCGGTGGAGCCGTCTTCGTATCCCTCACGTGAGGGACTCCGACAGGCTCAGGGCCGGTGACAATGACACGTGTGAGGGTGAGAACTTGGGGAGCGGGTGCGGACCGGGGCGCGGTGCGCGGTCGCCTCGCGCACCGCCCGGAGACCCCGGCCGTGGCCGCGGCGCTTCTGGCGCTCGGCGCCGTGGGCGAGGTGTTGCTGCGCACGGACGGGGATGTTCCCCTGCCGCTTGCCCTGTCACTCGCGCTGGGAACGACGCTGCCGGTCGCGGTGCTCGCGGGCGGCGACTTCGCATCGGCCCCGGCCGGGCGACGGAGCGGCGTGCGGCGGAGGAGGGGGAGGGCGAGGCGGAGGGAGAGTTGGGGCAGTGCGCCGTGGAGTGCCGTGCGCCGGAGCCGTTCCGTCCGGGAGGCGTCCGCGCTCCTGAACCAGGCTGACCGGACGCGCCCGTACGCCTCCCCGGGCCACTCGCGCGGCTTCTTCGCCGCCGCGGCCGTACTCGCCGGGGTGGCGGGCATGCTCTCCCTCGCGCCGTTCCACGTGCTGACGGGCGCCGGTCTCTGCGCGCTGCTCGTCTCGCTCCATCAGGCGGGGCGCCGGGGCCTGAAATACCTGGCGGCCCTTCTCCCTCTGCCCTTCATCGCGTACGCGGCCACCGCGTCCACGGGCGCCGGGGCGGGGGACCGCTTCCTCACCGTCCTCACCGCGGTGGGCGCCGCCGTCGCAGCCGGTACCGGTCTCGCGCGCGGCGCGCGGGACACCGCCCTCGTGAACAGTGCGGCCGAGCAGGCCATCGCGGACACTCTCCTGGAGCACGCCGCGCGCGGTGAACGGGCCAGGATCGCCCGGGAGTTGCACGACGTCGTCGCCCATCACATCTCCATGATCGCGGTGCAGGCGGAGACCGCCAGGCTGACCACTCCCGGCCTGCCCCCAGTCGGCGCCGAACGCTTCCTGGCCATCGGCGACACCGCCCGTACGGCACTCACCGAGATGCGCAGGCTGCTCGGCGTGCTGCGCGAGGACGCGGGCTCCGCCGCGCCGGACCGCCGCCCCCAACCGGGGCTCGAACAGCTCGGCGAGCTCGTCGACGAGGCCCGCGACGCGTCGGCCGCCGCCGTGCGCCTCATCGTCGAGGGCCCGGTACGCCCCCTGGATCCCGGCCTCGAACTCACCGCGTACCGCATCGTGCAGGAGGCCCTCACCAACACCCGGCGGCACGCGCCGGGCGCCGCCGTGGACGTCGAACTCCTCTACACCCACGCGACGTTGCGCCTGCGCGTACGCGACAACGGCCCAAGTCCGCACACCTCGGCGGACCTTGATGTGGGGCACGGTCTGGTCGGCATGCGGGAGCGTGCCGCCATGGTCGGCGGAGAGCTGCGTGCGGGCCCCGCGCGGCGCGGCGGATTCCTCATCGAGGCGAGTTTCCCGGCACCGGTGTTCCCGGCACCGGTGAGGGAGCATGTCGCATGACCGTTGAGGGAGCACGCCGTACGACCGCTTGGGAGCATGCCGCATGAGCATCCCGAGCCACCCTTCCGCATCCGCTCCGCTGCGCCTCGTCATCGCCGACGACCACGAAGTCGTACGCGTCGGATACGCCGGACTCCTCGCCACCCAGCCCGACTTCACGGTCGTCGGCACGGCGGCCGACGGGGCGCAGGCGGTCGAACTCTGCCGGGAACTACTGCCCGACCTGGTCCTGATGGACATACGCATGCCGGTGATGGACGGCATCGAGGCGACAGGACACCTCGCGGGGACCGGCACGCGCGTGCTCATCCTCACCACCTTCGACCTGGACGAGCACGTGTACGACGCGCTGAGCGCGGGCGCCGCAGGGTTCCTGCTCAAGGACGTCACGGCGGAGCGCCTCTTCGACGCGGTGCGTGTGGTGGCCGCGGGGGAGGGGCTGCTCGCTCCTACCGTGACCCGCCGCCTCATCGCGGAGTTCGCCCGCCTCAGACCCGGACCGCCCGCGGGACCAGCGGCCCGCCTCGACGCGCTCACACCGCGAGAGACCGAGGTGCTCCGGCTGATGGCGGAGGGCCTTTCCAACCCCGAGATCGCCGGGCGGTTGCACGTCAGCGAGGAGACCGTGAAGACCCATGTGAGCCGGGTGCTCGGCAAACTCGGGCTGCGGGACCGCACCCAGGCGGTCGTGGCGGCGTACGAGTCGGGACTCGTGGTGCCCGGAGCGGGGGCCTGACGGCGGAGGCGGTGGGAGGGGAAGTCGATGCGTATGAAGACACCCATTCCGTTGCGCGAATTGGTATTTGGTGCCCTGCTCAGGAGGCCCATACGGTCGGATTCATGGAGTCGAACTTTCAGACGGCCGAAGAGATGTCGGCCGCCCTGCGTGCCGGTGAAGTGACCTCGGCGGAACTGACCGATGAGGCGATCGCCCGGATCGAGCGGGACGACAAGGTGCTCAACGCGATCTGTGTGCCGGACTTCGACCGTGCGCGGGCCGCCGCGCGCGACGCCGACCAGGCGCGCGCCCGCGGTGAGGTCCGGCCGCTGCTCGGTATTCCGGTGACGGTCAAAGAGTCCTACAACATGGCTGGACTGCCCACTACTTGGGGTATGCCGCAGCACCGGGATTATGTGCCGGCCGAGGACGCGGTGCAGGTGTCGCGGCTCAAGGATGCGGGCGCGGTGGTGCTGGGCAAGACCAATGTGCCCTTGGGGCTGCAAGACATCCAGAGCTTCAACGAGATCTACGGCACCACCAACAATCCGTGGGATCACGACCGCACGTCGGGCGGATCCTCCGGCGGATCAGCGGCGGCCCTGACGTCCGGATTCGGCGCGCTGTCCATCGGCTCCGACCTCGCCGGTTCGCTGCGTACCCCCGCGCATTTCTGCGGCATCTACGCGCACAAGCCGACCGTCGGCCTTGCGGCGACCCGCGGCATGGTCGTGCCGCCGTCGCAGCCGTTGCCGGTCGACCTCGACCTCGCCGTCGCCGGTCCGATGGCGCGCTCTGCCCGCGACCTCTCGCTCCTGCTCGACGTCATGGCCGGACCGGACCCGATGACGCACGGCAAGGCGTACGACGTGACGCTGCCGCCCGCGCGCCACGAACGGCTCGGCGACTTCCGGGTCCTGGTGCTCGAGGAGCATCCGCTCATTGCGACCGGGTCCGCCGTGCGGGCGGGCGTGAACCGGGTGGCCGACGCGCTTGCCGACGGCGGCGCCCGCGTCGAACGGCACAGTCCGCTGCTGCCCGATCTGACCGAAGCCGCGACGCTCTACATGCAGTTCCTGTTCTCGGGCTCCGTCGCGCGTTTTCCCGTCGACGCGTACGAAGAGCTGCGGACCCGGGCCGCCGGACTGAGCGCGGACGACCAGAGCCTCGACGCGACGCGGCTGCGTGGCATGGTGTTCAGCCACCGCGACTGGATCGAGGCGAACAACCGTCGCGAACTCCACCGCCACGGCTGGCGGCAGCTCTTCGCCGAGTTCGATGCCGTGGTGTGTCCGATCACGCCCACTCCCGCGTTCCCGCACGACCACAACCCCGATGTGCTGGGACGCCGGCTCGACATCGACGGCGTCGGGTACCCGTACTTCGACCAGCTCGTCTGGGCCGGTCTTGCCACCATGCCCGGCCTGCCCGCCACCGCCGTACCAGCGGGCCGGTCCCCCGAGGGGCTGCCGGTGGGAGTGCAGCTCATCGGCCCGATGTTCGAGGACCGCACCCCGCTGCGTCTTGCCGAACTGCTCGAGCGGAAGATCGGCGGCTTCCAGGCGCCGAAGTAGGGGTGCCACGGGGTACCACCCACCGGCTGCGGATACGCGTGCAGCACCTTGGGGAGCCAACCACTCAGGGTGCTGCCGCCGTTGCGACGGTCACGTCCGGAGGGCTGCCGTCCCGCACCGCGTCGAGGTACTCCGCGATGGCGTCCCGGTTGCGGGTCAGGCATGCCACGCGGCCTCTGATCTGCACGACCCGGTCCACGAAGCGCTCGTCGCACTCGCGGTAGCCGTTCGCCGCGCGCCCGGCCATGATGAGGCCCTGCTCCTCGTAGTAGCGCAGCAGTCGCCGGGGCGGCCCTGTGCGCTCCGACAGCTCCCCGATCCGCAGCATCCGAACCACCTCGCGGCCTCTCGCTTGACCTTCACATCAATGTGAGGGTTCGAGCATGGGCGACATGAGCAACGGCTCGGCTGGATCACCGCGTCGGTCCCCGACCACCCCGGGCAGCGGCGCGAAGGCCGCACCCCTGTCCTGAGCACCCTGCGGCTGCCCGGCGTGACCCCGGTCCTGACGGTCACGCTGGTCTTCGTCCTCGCCCACACCATCCTCTACACGTACATCGCCACGTTCCTCGACCACCTCGGCATGGGCGGCTCGACCGACGTCGTCCTGCTGGTCTTCGGCGCCGCGTCGCTCGTGAGCATCTGGATCGTGGGCGCTCACATCCACCGCAGGCTGCGTACGCTCACCATCGCCGCCACCCTCCTGGTGGCCGTGGCCGCCGCGCCCACACTCCTGCAGACCGCTGTCGGCGACGCGGGCGGCCGGTCCTCGTCGTGGTGATCGCCGCCCGCAGGCACGGGTTGCCCGCCCGGCGCGAGGGAGAAGTGAGCTCCGACGCCGTGGAGGCGCCGGAACTCACTGCGGAGGCACCCGAGTTCACCTCCGCCTCGCCCCGCTCCTGACCGTCAGCCCAGCGGCACGTCGAGCCGGGCCTTGCGGTGGCTGAACGTGGCGATGGAGTGCGGCCCGTGGTAGTTGCCGACGCCGCTCTCGCCGACTCCGCCGAACGGCAGCTCCGGGACGCGGAGATGAGCCATCGGAAGGCCGAAACCGAGGCCGCCCGACGACGTCTCCGCGGCCAGACGCTGCCGCGTCGTCTCGCTCTCGGTGAAGCCGTAGAGGGCGAGCGGCTTGTCGCGGTCGTTGATGAAGGCGATGGCCTCGTCGAGGTCTTCGACGTTCACGATCGGCAGTACGGGACCGAAGATCTCCTCCCGCATCACCGGCTCGTCGGGCTTCACGTCGGTGAGCACGGTCGGTGCGATGTACACGTCGTCCCGGTCGCTCTGCCCGCCGAACGCCGTCGTCCCGGAGCCGAGGAGGGCGGACACCCGGTCGAAGTGCCTCTCGTTGACGATGCGTCCGTACGTCTCCGAGGACCTGGGGTCCGCGCCGAACACCCGCTCCACGGCCGTGCGCAGCTCCTTGGCGAGCGCGGGGGCGGTGTCCGGGTCGGTGAGTACGTAGTCGGGGGCGACGCACGTCTGGCCCGCGTTGCGGAACTTGGCCTCGGCCAGGCGTGTGGCCACGGCGGCCACGTCGACGTCCCGGTCCACGAACACCGGGGACTTGCCGCCGAGTTCGAGGGTGACCGGGGTGAGGTGCTCGGCGGCGGCGCGCATCACGATGCGGCCGACGGCGCCGTTGCCGGTGTAGAAGATGTGGTCGTACCGCTGGGCGAGCAGCGCGGTGGTCTCCGGCACGCCGCCCTCGACGACGGCGACGGCGTCCGTGTCCAGGTACTCGGGGACGAGCCGGGCGATCAACTCTGAGACGGACGGGGTGATTTCGCTCGGCTTCAGGACCGCCGTGTTGCCCGCGGCGAGCGCGCCCACGAGGGGGGTGAGCAGGAGCTGGACGGGGTAGTTCCACGGCGCGATGATCAGGACGGTGCCCAGCGGTTCGTACTGCGTACCGGCGGTCGATCCCTCGGGCAGCCCCGCCAGCGCGCCGGGCGCGAGCTGCTGCGGGCTCAGCCACTCCTCCAGATGGGCCAGCGTGTGGTCGATCTCCCGTACGGGGAGGTCGACTTCGGCGGTGTACGCCTCGGAGTGCGGCTTGCGCAGGTCGGTGTAGAGGGCGTCCGCGATGTCCTCACGGTGCTCCGTGAACAGGGAGCGCAGCTGGGTGAGCTGCTGCTCGCGCCAGGCCAGGGGCCGGGTGCGGCCGGTGGTGAACGTGGCGCGGAGCTTGGCGACGAGTGCCACGGGGTCGAGCGCTTCGGACGCGGATGCTTCGGGGTGGTGCATGAGGGGTCTCCTCGGGAGAGCTGTATGTGGGGAGTGGGGGAAGGTGAGGTCGGTCAGCCGGTCGCCGTAGTGGTCACCGGCGAGCCGAGAAGGCCGGTCAGGAGCGCGTCCGTGGCGGGGGCGAAGAGGTGGCGCCCTTCGGACACGGACTCCAGGCCGATGACCAGGGCTATGCAGGTGTCGGCGGCCTCGGCGGGCTCCACCGCGGCCGGGGTCCCCGCCTCGGTGAACAGCTCGATGAGCAGCCCCCGCAGCGAGCCGGTGAAGCCGTGGCAGATGTCGCCGAAGAGGCGCGCCTTCTCGTCGAGGAGTTCCGCGGAGTGCGGCGAGTCCCCGGCGAGCCGCAGGACCAGGTCGAGCTTGGCCTCGAGGACGCCCCGGATGCGCTCGGCGCTCGACGTGTCGTCGGCCGCAGCCTGCCGGGCCCGCGCGAGCGCCTGTGCGTGCAGGCGCTCGGCGAGCTTGCGGAAGGCGTCGTCCTTGTTGCGTACGTACTGGTAGACCGCTGACCGGGACACGCCCATCGTGGAGGCGATGTCGTCCATCGTCGTGCGCCGTACGCCATACCGGGTGAGGGAGTCGTAGGTGGCGTCGAGGACCTCGTCGAGCCGGTCGGTACCCATGAGGGTCAGGCCAGCTTCTTGACGAGCTCGTCCGCCAACGGAGCTGCGGAAGCCGGGTTCTGACCGGTGATCAGGTTACGGTCGACGACCACCTTGGGGGCCCACGGCGTGCCCTCCTTGAAGTCGGCGCCCGCCGCGACGAGCCGGTCCTGGAGCAGCCACTTGGCCTTCTCGGCGAAGCCGGCCTGCGTCTCCTCGACATTGGTGAAGCCGGTCAGCTCGTACCCGGCGAACGCGTTGGAGCCGTCCTCCTTGGTGGCGGCGAGCAGTGCGGCCGGGCCGTGGCAGACGACGCCCAGCGGCTTGCCGGACTCGAGGGCTGCGGTGAGGAGCCTGCCGGACTCGGCGTCGACGGCGAGGTCCTCCATGGGGCCGTGGCCGCCGGGGTAGAAGACGGCGGCGTAGTCGGCGAGGTCGACCTCCTGCAGCTTGAGCGGCTGGAGGAACTCGCTGATGCCCGCGAGGGTCGCTGCGACCTTGTCGGCGCCTTCCTGGCCGCCGTTGAACTCGGGCGCCAGGCTCCCTTGGTCGACGGTCGGCACGACGCCGCCCGGCGTCGCGACGACGATCTCGTGCCCGGCGGACTTGAACGCCTCGTACGGCGCGACGGCCTCCTCGGCCCAGAAGCCGGTGGGGTGCTGGGTGCCGTCGGCCAGCGTCCAGTGGTCGGCGCCGGTCACGACGAACAGAATCTTGGACATGTGTCTCTCCGGGGCTGGAATCTGGCTGGATCTGTCAGGGGTCTTGCTGGGGTCTGTCTGGGGTCTGTCTGAGATCTGGCTGGGGTCTGGCTGGAACCTCTGACGTTCTGTGCTCAGAACGTCAGGCGGTGCTGTCCTCGAACGTAGGTGGGGATGCCCAACGAAATCCAATAGGCTGACCCATATGGGAGATAGAAATTCCGATGGATCGGCGGGAATAGCCGCAGCCGGGGGCCCGCTGGACCTGAACCTCCTGCGTACGTTCCTTGCCGTGTACCGGTCGGGTTCCTTCACCGCCGCCGCCCGCCTGCTCGGCCTCTCGCAGCCGACCGTCACCACCCAGATCCGGGCCCTGGAGCGGCAGGTCGACCGGGAGCTTTTCGAGCGCCTGCCGCGCGGTGTCGCCCCCGCGCCCTACGCCGACGCGCTCGCCGCCCGTGTCGTCGACCCCCTCGACGCCCTCGCCGCTGTCACCGGGCACGGCGGCCCCCTCGACGGCGCCCCGGCGGAGCCCGTCCATCTGGCGGGCCCGGCGGAGATGCTCTGCCACTGCGCGCTGCCCGCGCTCGCACCGCTGGTCGAGAAGGGGGTCCGGCTGCGCGTGACCACCGGCCTTACCGATCGGCTCCTGGACGAGCTGCGTGCGGGGCGACATGACCTGGTGATCGCCACGGACCGCCCCCGTGGGCGCTCCCTGAGTTCCGTGCCGCTTGCGGACGAGGAGTTCGTCCTGGTCGCGGCGCCCGCGTGGGCCGAGCGCATCGGCGGCGACGCGCGCATCGCCGCCGAAGGTCCTGGGGTGCTGCTCGGCGTCCCGCTGGTGACCTACGCCGAGGACCTGCCGATCGCCCGCCGCTACTGGCGGCACGTCTTCGGCAAGCGGCTGACCTGCGAGGCGTCCGTCACCGTCCCCGACCTGCGCGGTGTGCTCTCGGCCGTCACCGCGGGCGCCGGATTCTCCGTGCTGCCCCGCTACCTCTGCCGTGACGCACTGGCCGCCGGAACCCTGGTGCTCCTGCACGACCCGCAGGACGCCCCGATCAACACGGGCTTTCTGGTGCAGCGCCCCGGCTCCGCGGACAACCCGCATGTCGCCCTGGTGCGGGACCGTCTCGTCGAGTCGGCCCGCGCCTGGTAGCGGCGGGAATCTCCCGGCGGGTGCCGCCTACGCGTCCGCTGCCTACGCGTCCGCCGCATCCCCCATGATCTGTTCCCACTGGGCACCCATGGCCGCGGCCAGCGCCTGGGCGGCCGACAGGGGGCGGACCATCACCGTGAACTCGTCGATCAGTCCGTTCTCGTCGAGGTGGAGGAAGTCGCACCCGGTGATCTGCTTGTCGCCTACCCGGGCCTCGAAGACGAGCGCGGAATCGCGCCCTCCGGCGTCGTTGATCTCGCGCACGTACCGGAAGTCCTCGAAGACCCGTGTGACGCCGCGCAGGATCGCGGCGGTCGTCGCCCTGCCCGGGTAGGGCCGGAACACCACCGGGCTGGAGAAGACGACGTCCTCGGCCAGGAGGGCCTCCATCGCCGCGTGATCGTCGGCCTCGACGGCCTTGCGGAAAGCCTGCATGTCCGCACACCTCGCAATCAATCGTTGATAGTCAATTTGTTGAATAGGTGTGAAGGAGAGTAATCACATCGGTATACGGTGTCCAGATGTCTCTCAAGTACGCGGTGCTCGCGGCGCTCCTGGAGGGCGAGTCGTCCGGCTACGACCTGGCCAAGATCTTCGACGTGTCCGTGTCGAACTTCTGGTCCGCGACCCCCCAGCAGCTCTACCGCGAACTGGAGCGCCTTGCGGGCGACGGCCTGATCGGCGCCCGCGTGGTGCAGCAGGAACGCAGGCCGAACAAGCGGATGTTCACGCTCACCGATGCCGGTCTGCGGGATCTGCACGCCTTCTCCGCACAGCCGCCCCGGCCCATCGCCATCCGGGACGAACTCATGGTCAAGGTGCAGGCCATGGACGGCGGCGATCCGGCCGCCACCCGCGCGCTGATCGAGGAGCGCATGGAGTGGTCGCGCGGCAAGCTCGCCCGGTACGAACGGCTGCGCCGCCACCTCCTCGGCGGCCGCGAAGAGGCGGAGTACCTGCGCGACGCCGAGCGCATCGGCCCCTACCTCACGCTGATGGCGGGCCGCTCGTTGGAGGAGTCGAACCTGCGCTGGGGCGAGCAGGTCCTTGAGATCATCGACCGACGATTCGACTACGCCACCAAGGGCGGCACCTGAGGAGGCAGAAGTGGAAGAGTTGAAAGAAGTGCCCGACGCGGCGGAGGAGCGGCCGGACGCGCCCCCGAGTGCGGTGCTCACCGACTTCGGCGGTGTGCTGACCACCAGCGTGCTCGACTCGTTCCGCTCCTACTCCGCGCGGGTGAGCGACGATCCGCTGCTGATCGAGCGGCTGTTCCGCGAGGACGCGGAGTCGTCGGCGCTGCTCGTGGAGCACGAGTGCGGGCGCATGAGCGAGGCCGAGTTCGAGAAGGGCATCGCGGCGCGGCTGCGCGCGAAGGGCGTGGACGTGGACGTGGAACCGACGGGCCTCGTCGCCGCGATCGCGGCGGGAATGCGGCCGGACGAGACGATGCTCGCCGCCCTGAGGGGGCTGCGCGCCCAGGGTGTGCCGGTGGCGATCGTGTCGAACGCGCTCGGCGACGACTGCTACCAGGGATACGACCTGGACGCGCTCGCGGACGTCGTCGTCATCTCCAGCGAGATCGGTTCGCGCAAGCCGGGCCGCCGCATCTACCGAACGGCCTGCGACCGCCTCGGCGTCGAACCCTCCGCCTGCGTCATGATCGACGACCTGGAGCACAACCTGCGCGGGGCGGCACGGCTCGGCATCCGGGGCCTGCACCATCTGAACAGCGACGAGACGACGCGCGCCCTGGGGGAGCTGTTCGGCAGCGGCGTCACCCCGAGCGCCGGGCCCGGCGCCCCGGACCCGGCGTGAGCCGCTTGTTCCGCCCCCCTTATCCAGCCGCGTACACGTCCTCGACGTAACGCCCCTGCGCGGTCAGCTCACCGAGCCACTGCTCGGAGTCCGCGGCTGTGGCCCCCGGCGTACGGCTCTGATGGAGCGTGCGCAGGGCGTCACGCACGCCCGGTGCCATGCGTGACCCGTCGCCGCAGACGTACACCCGTGCTCCGGCGGTCAGCAGGTCCCACACCTCGTCGGCCTCCGCCGCGATGCGGTGCTGGACGAAGGACACCCCGTCGACGGGACAGGCGCTGAAGGCGGGGCGCAACGAGACCGCACCGGTGGCTTCCGCGGCCCGCAGCTCCTCGGCGTGCAGAAAGTCGGCATCCGGGTCGTCGCACCCGAAGTAGCAGAGAGCAGAAGGGAGTTCAGCACCCCTCGCCCTCAGTTCCGCGCGGTCCGCGATCGTGCCGCGGAACGGGGCGAGGCCGGTACCCGCGGCGACCATGATGACGGGCGCCGCGTCCGTGTGGTCGATGCGGAAGGCCTCACGGCACGGCTGGACGCGGGCAAGGACGGTGTCGCCCGTACGCACCCCGTTGAGATGGCCGGAGCCCGTGCCGCGGTACAGCCGCCCGCTGCCCGAGCGGGCCGGTGCCTCCAGAAGGGACACCATCAGGTCGGCGTGGCCGGGGCTCATCCCCGGCGATGAGGACACCGAGTAGTGGCGGGGCCGCAGAGGTGTGAGCACGTCGAGCAGCCGCGGCCATTCCAGGGCCCCGCGCAGGGCCGGGCAGTCCTCGACCAGTTCGAGCAGTGTGCGCCCGTCGGCAGCGCGGGCCGATGCGTCGTCGGCCAGGGTGGTGAGAGCGGCCCGCTCGGGCGGGCAGGGGTTGGCGGCGGCGAGCACGGCCAGCTGGACATCGGTGGGCCGGTCCTGCAACTCCACGTGCCGTGACAACAGTTGGCGTACCGTCAGCGGGCGGTCGACGGCGAGGCCGTCGCGGCGCGGGCGGCTCGCGCGGATGTCGATGACCGCGTCCAGGTCCACGCCGAGTGCGGCGGCGGCGCGGTCGACGAGCGCCGGGTCGTTGACCGGAAGGACGCTGAGATGGTCGCCGGTGCGGTAGGTCACGCCATCCGGCAGGGCGAGCCGTACGAAGCGCTTCCTACGGGGATGGCCGGGCGCGGTGAGGTCATAGGCCTCGCTGACCGTCATCGGAACAAGTCCGTGCCGCGCGGCGAGCGCGTCCAGCGGACCACCGGTCACCTCGCGGACCTCGTACGCGTCCGAGGAAGCGGCGGCATCGGACGCTTCCAGCGCGTCGGGGTCGCCGTACCGCTCGAGAAGCGCCGTACGCAGCCGCGACGTGAACGCGCGTACGGTGCCGCCGAGATCGCCCGAAGCGTCGGCCGCCGTGCGCTCCAGGAGCCGGGTGCCGCCCAGCTCCGCAAGGCGTTCGTCGAAGCGCGTCGGGACGTGCTGATAGGTGGCGGCCCAGTTGCGGTCGCCCACACCGAGGACCGCGTACGTGACGTTCTCGGCGGTGCCGGCCGGGGCGCCGTCGAGCCAGGATGCGAACACCGTGGCGTCGTCGGTGGGACGCCCGTTGTACGAGGCGGCGGTGATGACGACCGGGCGGTCGGCGGGCAGCGCCCCGGCGTACTCGTCAAGGGGCGCGACCTCGGTCTCACAGCCCACTGACGCGGCCTCGTCGGCGAGTCGGGCCGCGAAGTCCCGGCAGGTTCCGTAGTTGGTGCCGTGCAGGAAGAGCGCGCGGGTGCCGGGAACGACGCGTGCGGGAAGCACGGTGGCGTCGGGCTCCGCCGCTGCAGGGCCGGATGCCGCGCCGGGCAGCGGGCCGTGCACGCGGTCGGCGGCGGTGCGCGGCGTCAGCGTGAGCGTGAAGCCGTCGGGCTTGAGGGTGAGCGTCTCCTTGACGGTGAGCCGGTAGTCGGCGTGGTCGTGAAGGCGGTAGCGGTGCACCAGCATGCCGAGGAGCATGGTCGCCTCGTGGAGAGCGAACTGCCGCCCGATGCAGGCCCGTTCACCGGTTCCGAACGGCTTGAACGCGTGCGGGGAGCGCGCGGCCTCCGCCTCAGGGGTGAAGCGCGACGGGTCGAACAGCTCCGGGTTGTCGCCCCACACGGGCTGGCGGTGCAGCATCGGCGCCAGGACGCTGACGCCCTGCCCGGCACGGAGCGGGATGCGGCCGCCGAGGAGCGTGTCCTCGCGGGCGTGCCGTCCGAACGCGGCAGCCGTCGGCCAAAGACGCAGCGCCTCGTTGAGCACCTGACGCGTGTACGTGAGCCGCCCGATGTCGTCGAACGTCGGCTCGGGGTCGGCCGTGTCGCCCCACACGGCGTCCACCTCGCGCCGTACGAGGTCGAGGACGGCGGGATGCTTGGCGAGGTAGTACATCGCGAACGACATCGCGCCGGACGTCGTCTCGTGGCCCGCGATCAGGAAGGTGATGACCTGGTTGCGGATGTTGGCGGTGTCCAGCTTCGTGCCGTCGCCCGGATGTGAGGCGCTGAGCATGAGACCGAGCAGGTCATCGGCGGGTCCGGCGCCGGGGGCGCCACCGGCTCGCGCGGAGATGACCTCGTCGACCACCTGCGCCAGATAGTCGGCGTCCGCGCGGAAGACCGCGTCCGCCGCCGACTGGTCGGTGCCCGGCGTACGGCTCAGGCGCGTCATGCTCCACTCCAGGCAGCGGACCATGGAGTCGATGAAGGGGTGCGGCTCGGCACGCTCGAACGACCCGAAGTCGTAGCCGAACCCGGCGAGCCCGATCGTGTCCAGCGTCATCCGCGTCATGTCACCCGGTACGTCAACGGGGAGTCCGTCCCGCGCGCCGCGGTCCCAGGACTCGATGAGGCGGTTGGCGACGCGCAGCATCACCGGGTGGTAGGTACGCATCGAACCCAGCGCGAACGCGGGCATCAGGATGTCGTGCGCGCGGGCCCAGTTGGGCTCGTCGTTGTACGCGGTGAAAAGGCCGTCGGCGGTGAACTCGCGCACGTTCTGCAGGGCGGGGCCGACGTGCTTGGCGAAGCGGGTCTCGTCGGCGAGCTCGGTGACGAGATCGAGATCGCCCACGAACAGCGCTTCGCGGCCGTGCAGACGCCGCCGCACCACGGGCCCGTGACGGCGGAGCATCTCCATGATCTGCTGCAGCGGGGCAGGCCCCTGCCCGGTGGCGGAAATGTCGATCAGCGGTACGCCGTCGATGTCGGGACCGGCGTCCTGAGGGAACGGTGCGATGGTGGTGGGGGGCATGGCGTGACAACTGCCTTTCGCCGTACGGAAGTCACTGCACACCCAGCTTGACCGCGGGCCCCCGCGGGCCCGCGCCGCGCCACTACATGATTGTGTAGTGACGAATCACGCACCCCTCTTGACTGCTCCTCGCTGAAAGGAGTCGCCCTGTGGACTCCGAGGGCTTTGTGGACCCCGCGAATTCCGTGGACTCCGTGCTGTGGCGCAACCGCGCCATGCTCCTCTTCAACCGCATCCCGATGCCGGTCGCGGTCTGCGAGGCGAGCGGGGCGATCATCATCGCCAACTCGGCGATGGCGGCGGAGTGGGGTGAGACCTCCGGCACGCTGCGGGGCCGCAACGTACTGGAACTGTTCCGTCCCGAGGAGAAGACGCAGGTCCTGCGGATCGCCGAGGCGCTGCGGCTGCGGCACCGCTCGCGCTATCCGGTCGCGGTGCACTGGACGGCGGCCGACGGTGTGCGGCGCCACGGCGAGCTGACGGCGGAGCCGGTGAGCGACACGGCCGACGAGGTTCCCGGTCTGCTCGTGCTGCTCCGCGTCCTTGGCGAGGACCGTGCCCCCGATCCGGCCCCCGCGGAAGCCGCGACGCCGGCGGAGGCGCGCATCCTGGCCCTGCTCGCCGGCGGCGCCACGACGGCGCGGGCGGCCCGCGAGACGGGCCTCACCCCGGACGGCGTCACCTACCACCTGCGCCGTCTGACGGAGCGCTGGGGCGCGGCGAACCGGACGGAACTGGTGGCGCGGGCGTATGCGCTGGGAGTTCTCGCTCCGGGGGTGTGGCCTCCGACGGCCTGACGACGGCGCGCGGGCGGTCTCAGTGCGGGGTGCCGCTCGACTCGTCGGCGGCGCGGCGGTACTCGCTGTTTATGCGCTTGGCCTCCTCGAGCTGGTCCTCGAGGATGACGATGCGGCAGGCCGCCTCGACCGGGGTGCCCTGGTCCACCAGTTCGCGGGCGCGCGCGGCGATCCGCAGTTGGTAGCGGGAGTACCGCCGGTGTCCGCCCTCTGAGCGGAGCGGTGTGATCAGCCGGGCCTCGCCGATGGCCCGCAGGAAACCGGGTGTGGTGCCGAGCATCTCGGCGGCCCGCCCCATGGTGTAGGCGGGGTAGTCGTCGTCGTCCAGACGACCACCGAGCGGGGTATCTGCAGTCATGTCACCTCGTTATGGCACGCGTCGAGGGGCCCTGATGCCGTACGGCACCAAGGCCCCGAAGGAAATTCAACACCATCGGTCGGCCTCGTTGCTGCGCCGACCTCTTGTTTCCGCTCTCCGGCCCGTTAACAGGCGGGAATGCGGGGATCGCTGATGCGTGACCGAGGACCACCTTCCAATCCGGGGTCTTGCGGCACCCGGGCCGAATCGATCGCGGGCCGGGCGATCCTGATGGCGTCTGCTCCTCCGTCCTCCTTCTTGGTCTACAACTACGAGAGAAACCCTAATCATGTGGCAGCCCAATGTCTACGCTGGCGAGCATAGATTTTGTGTGCTGTCACTCGGATGCGTGCGGGGCATGCACGCAAGGAGGGCCCCACCGGCGTACCGGTGGGGCCCTCCTTGCTGCTCTGCTGTCGTGTCCTGCGTCTCCCGCTACACGGGAGTGGAGGCGCCGAGCAGCGCCGAAGCGGTCTGGAGCGGGGTGAGGCCGCTCGGGGCCGCGTCCTCGGAAGGGGTGCGGCAGGTGAAGCCGAGGAGCGTCATGGCGCGGGTGACTTCCGCGGCGCTGAAGTCACGCCGGTCCTGCCGGGTGATGACCGCGCCCACCTGCTTGATGGGGTAGTGGCGGCGGCCGATGATCACGGAGTCACCCGTGATCGGCTCGGGCTTGATGCCCTTCATCGTTTCGAGGACGCCACCCTTGGTGAGGTCGAACGGGAAACGGGCGATGACGCAGCGCATGGTGCCTCACAGGTGAGGAGGGGGACGGCTGACAGAGTTGAGCGATCAACGCGCGAAGGCTCTAGGCCGCCGAGCTGGAGGCGGAAGGACCCTGAGCGGGGCGACGCGGGGCACGGTCGGTGCGCCGGTCCTGGGCGCTGCGGCTGCGGCGGCCCCGGGACGAGGACGAGCTGCCGCGCCGGGGGCGCTCCGCGGCCGGCATGGTGATCGTGACCGGGATGCCCGAAGGGGCCTGGGCGCCGGTGATGCGGCTCAACTCCTCGTCGCCGGAGCGCACCTGGGCGGTCTGCGGGGTGATGCCCGCGGCGGCCATCAGGCGGCTCATGTCGCGCCGCTGGTTGGGTGTGACCAGCGTGACGACGCTGCCGGACTCACCGGCGCGGGCCGTACGGCCGCCGCGGTGGAGGTAGTCCTTGTGGTCGGTGGGCGGGTCGACGTTCACGACCAGGTCGAGGTTGTCGACGTGGATGCCGCGTGCGGCCACATTGGTCGCCACGAGGACCGTCACATGACCGGTCTTGAAGTGGGACAGGGTCCGGGTGCGCTGCGGCTGTGACTTCCCGCCGTGCAGGGCGGCGGCGCGGACGCCGCTGCTCAGGAGGTGCTCGGTGAGCCGGTCGACGGCGTGCTTGGTGTCCAGGAACATGATCACCCGGCCGTCGCGGGCCGCGATCTCGGTCGTCGTGCGGTGCTTGTCCGCGCCGTGCACGTGCAGCACGTGGTGTTCCATCGTGGTGACCGCG
Organism: Streptomyces sp. NPDC055239; assembly: GCF_053606205.1. Classification (NCBI taxonomy): domain Bacteria; kingdom Bacillati; phylum Actinomycetota; class Actinomycetes; order Kitasatosporales; family Streptomycetaceae; genus Streptomyces; species Streptomyces sp. NPDC055239. The sequence continues at coordinate 148,734 of NZ_JBSGRD010000015.1, forward strand.
CCCGCCGACGGGTCGACGGAGTGGACCACCGGGTCGGAGAGGTAGCGGCGGACGAGCAGGTCGACGTTGCGGTCGAGCGTGGCCGAGAACAGCATCCGCTGGCCCTCGGGGCGCACCTGGTCGAGCAGCGCGGTGACCTGGGGCATGAAGCCCATGTCGGCCATCTGGTCGGCCTCGTCAAGGACGGTGATGCCGACCTGGTTCAGCCTGCAGTCGCCGCGGTCGATGAGGTCCTTGAGCCGACCCGGCGTGGCGACGACGACTTCGGCGCCGGATCGCAGCGCACCGGCCTGCCTGCCGATCGACATGCCGCCGACCACCGTGGCGAGCTTCAGCCGCAGGGCGCGGGCGTAGGGCGTGAGCGCGTCGGTGACCTGCTGGGCCAGTTCGCGGGTGGGGACGAGGACCAGGGCGAGGGGCTGGCGCGGCTCGGCGCGCTGGCCTTCCGTACGGGCGAGCATCGCGAGCCCGAAGGCGAGGGTCTTGCCCGAGCCGGTGCGGCCACGGCCGAGTACGTCGCGGCCCGCCAGGGAGTTGGGCAGCGTCGCGCCCTGGATCGGGAACGGCACGGTCATGCCTTCGCGGTCGAGCGCGGTGAGCAGCGGGGCCGGCATCGCGAGATCGGCGAACGCCTCGACGGCGGGGAGTGCGGGGGTGACCGTGACCGGCAGGGCGAACTCGCCCTGGGGCGCGGACGGTCGGCGCCCGTATCCGCCCGAACGGTTCGGGCCGCCGGAGCGGCCGCCGGACGGCGCGCCGCCGTAGCGGTTCCCGCTCCTGCCGGAGCCGGAGCCTGATCCGGAGTTGGAGCGGTAGGAGCGGTCGTTCGTACGAGTGCGGTTCATGCGGAACCTTCCTTGATGCGGCACGTACCAAGGAATTTCCGCAGCGAAAGCACAGCGCGGAGAATCGCGAGAACGGGCCGGGGGAATGCGTAAAGCGAATTCGTGAAGCGAATGCTTGGATCGAATTCGTGAAGCCGATCCGGCAGACGGTAATTTCTGCGCGCGCGGATGCGCGGGAAATCCGTGGCCTGGATGGCGGTAAATGAACGAGCTGGGGCCCGCACCCAAGGTGCGGGCCCCAGCTACGAAGTACGCGTGAGCGTCAGGCGGGAACGATGTTCTCGGCCGTCGGGCCCTTCTGGCCCTGGGCGATGTCGAAGTTCACCTTCTGGCCTTCCTGGAGCTCACGGAAGCCCTGGGCGGCGATGTTCGAGTAGTGGGCGAAGACGTCGGGGCCGCCGCCGTCCTGCTCGATGAAGCCGAAGCCCTTTTCCGAGTTGAACCACTTCACGGTGCCAATAGCCATTTTTAATCTCCTTCGGGGCAGTGCCCGGAGCCCGCACTGTGCGGACTCCGTGTCGCCGCGATGATTGCCCCGCCGGAAATGACCGGAAATACAAAAGTGCTCCCACCGGCCAAGGAATGACTGGTGAGGGCACTTGAAGTTTTTTGGGAACCACAACTGCAACTGAGATCAACAGTAGCACGGTGCGATCGGCTCTGTGTGGTAAAAAATGCCTTCCGGGCGTCGCGCAAGAAAGCCTCAGAGCGCGTCGCGCTGATTTCTCTCACGGCCGGCACACATATTGGTCGGCTCGAAACACAGCGTTTCTGCCGCAGGGGTCTGCCCGGGGATCATCCCGAGGATCACCTCGTGTTCCGCGGGGGTGATGCGGCCGTGCACCTGGAACCTGCCGACGGCGTCGCCACCGGCCGGGCGCAGGCTGACCGCGACGGGTCCCGCGAACGTGTAGCCCTGCTCGGCGGCGTGGCGGTGCACCTGAGCGGCGAGGTAGCGACCCAGTTCGGTACTGGTGGTGCTCAGCTGACGGTGGCTCTCCGGCGGCAGCTCGATGACGAACGAGTTGGGCACGAGAACACGCTCGCGGCCGAGGATCAGCGCGCTGTCATCGCACTGTCGGCGCAGTATGGCGACCACTTCCCCGCGCTTGTGCCGGGGCGGAAGCAGCAGAGTCCACAGGTTGGTCGTCCATCGCTCCATGGTGTGTTCGATCCGGTTGATGAGTTGCATGGCGCTTCCGCTGCCCGGCTCTCCAGGGCGCACACTCACCCGATGGGGTGGCAGGCCGGCATCCGGCGCTGACTTCCAGGGTTCTTATACGGAGAGTCAAGTCACGGGAATGTAACGGCAGATGGTGGGTAAGAGCCCGTGCACGGTGCGCTCTCACCCCGGGGGCGCCTTGTGTTTCGGGAGTGACGATGGTGGCCTCGACGACGAGCAGCCAAGGACCCACGATGTCGTTCGCCGAACGACATACCGCCGGCCCCGACATCGCCGCAGCCGACCCGACGGCCTCCGAGTACTCCCTGCCCCCCGCCGTCACCAAGCGCACGGCCGATCTGAGGGCCCTCTCCAAGACGCTCTTCGCCCGCCTCGACGCGGTGGAGGAAGGCACGCCCGAGCACTCCTACGTACGCAACTCGCTGGTGGAGCTGAACCTCAACCTCGTGCAGTACGCGGCGCATCGGATGCGCCCGCGCGACGAATCGTTCGAGGACGTCGTCCAGGTGGGCACGATCGGCCTGATCAAGGCCATCAACCGCTTCGACCTCCAGCGGGGCGTGGAGTTTCCCACCTTCGCGCTGCCGACCATCATGGGCGAGATCAAACGGTTCTTCCGCGACACCACCTGGGCCGTACGCGTTCCCCGTCGGCTTCAGGAGCTCCGTCTCGACCTGGTGAAGGCCACGACCGACCTCGAGCAGACCAACGGGCACACCCCCACCACGGCGGAACTCGCCGAGCATCTGGACCTGGACGAGGCCGAGATCAGCGAAGGCCTGACCGCCGCCAACGGCTACACCACGGCCTCCCTGGACTTCCCGGCCGACGGCGTCGACTCCGACGACACGCTGGCCGACCACGTGGGCTACCGCGATCCGGAGCTGGACAAGGTCGAGGACCTGCACACCCTGAAGCCGCTCATCGCCGCGCTCCCGGAGCGCGAGCGCAAGATCCTCGCGATGCGCTTCGCCGCAGACATGACGCAGAGCGAGATCGGTGCGGAGCTCGGAATCTCCCAGATGCACGTCTCGCGCATCCTCACCCGGATCCTCGGGCGGCTGCGGGTCAAGCTCCTCGACAAGAGGTAGCGACGGGGCGCGAACCACGCCGAGCTGTGCCGGGAGAGGCTTCTGTGCCGGTCTCGGTACGATGGCTCATGGGGGTGCGATGTCCACAGAGACCCATCGCCTGACCATCACCGAGCTCGCGAGTTGCTCCGACTCCGCGGTGCTGCGGGTCAGCGGCGAGCTCGACCAGTCCTGCGAGGAGTTCTTCCTGCGTACCCTCGGCGCCTCTGTCGAGGCCGGGCACCGGCATCTGGTCCTTGACGTGACGGCGCTGATGTTCTGCGACTCGCGCGGCCTGAACTGCCTGCTCGCCGTGCGCTGGCTGCTCGCCCGCCGTGAGGGCAGGCTGCTCCTCGCCGGGGCGGGGCGGCGCCTCTCGGAAATGCTGGCGCTGACCGGCAGCACGGAACTCCTCCCCGCCCACCGCACGGTCGGCCAGGCCCTCCTCACCCTGCCGGAGGACGAGCGCCCGCAGTGGCCGCCGAGGGCGCCGTAGCCCCTCGGCGAGGCTCAGTGGCGTCCCCGGATCTTGCCGAGCATCCGCTTGGCCTGGGCCCGCTTCTTGGGGTCGGCCGAGGCCTGGCGGACCTGACGGATCGTCCGCTGCCCCTGAGGGCTGCGGACGAACTGCTTGATGCGGTCGATCATTCCGGGCATGGCGACTCCTGAGACGTGAGAACCACCGCCCTACGACGGGGTGCTCGGGAGCTACCCAGGTCAGCGGCGCTTACGCCATGGCCCCGGCCCGGGCGCTCTCCGACACGTGGTCCGTTGGCCCTCCCGTGGCGCGGCGTATGGACGCATGGGTGGGCCAATGGCTCAGTAGAACTGATGCCTGTTGAGCCAGTGAGGCTCTTGATGGTGTGATGTGGCTGTCGATGGCGCTGCGGATTCCCGCGGCGCCTTTTGCATGCGGGCAGGTCGCGTGCGAGCAGGCCGATCTTGATGCGAAAGGGGCGGGGAAGCTGTGCTGAGGAGCGTGTTCGTGGCGCCGGATCCGGGGCGGGTGCGGTTGCGGTTCGCCGCGCGGGCCGTCATCGGCATCGCGCTCGCGGTGACCGTGTGCGGTCTGGCCGGGCACTCGCTCGCCGCGGCGATCACAGGCGGGCTCGCGGCGCTGCTCGCTCTCTTCACCGTGGGCGACGCGACGGTGAAGGGGCAGGCCGTCACCACGGCTCTGCTGCCCGCGGCCGGGTTCCCCGTGCTCGCCCTCGCGGCGCTGCTGCACGACGTACCCGTGGCCCGGGACATCGCCTTCCTCGGTGTGATGGGCCTTGGCGTGTACGCGCGGCGGTGGGGGCCGCGCGGGCACTCGCTCGGCGTGTTCGCGTTCATGATGTTCTTCGCGACGCAGTTCCTGCACACGGTGCCGGAGCAGCTGCCCGAACTGTTCGCGGCGATCCTGCTGTCCCTGTGCGCCTCGTCGTCCGTACGGTTCGGGCTGTGGTGCTACGAGCGCCACCTGCCGCCCGCTGCCGTGCCCGCAGCGCCGGGCGGCAGGGGCCTTGCCAGGACGACCACCCGGCAGGCGGTCCAAGCGGCGCTCGGCGGCGCTTTCGCCCTTGCCGCGGGGCAGGTGCTCTCCCACGAGCGGTGGTACTGGGCCGTGGGCGCCACCTGGTGGGTGTTCGTGAACACCGCGTCGAGCGGGGAGACGCTGGTACGCAGCTTCCGGCGGGTGCTCGGCACGGTCATCGGCATCGGGGCCGGTTTCGTCCTCGCGGTCCCGCTGCACGGCGCGCCGGTCCCTTCGGCGGTCATCGTCGCCGTCAGCGTCTTCGGGATCTTCTACACGGCCGCCGTCTCCTACACGTGGATGATGCTCGCGGTCACCGTGATGGCGGGCGTGCTCTACGGGCTGCTGGGGGTCCTTGACCCGGGGCTGCTCGCCCTGCGGGTCGCGGAGACCGGCGTAGGGGCGCTCGGTGCCGTACTCGCCGTGCTCCTCGTGCTGCCCGTCACCACGCACGCCACGACGAACGCCTGGATCGAGCGCGCCCTGCGCTGTGTGCACGCCTGCACGGAGGAGGCCGCGGCCCGGCTCGCCGGATCCCGGCACGCCGATCCCGCGCCGCGCGTCGCCGAGTTGGAGCAGCTCCTGGGGAAGGTGCGGTTCTCGCTCGCTCCGCTGGTGCACCCGTTCAGCCCGCTGCGGGCCCGCAAGGAACGCGCCCGCCAAGTGCTCGCGCTGCTCGACGCCTGCGCCCGCGAGGTGCGCGGGCTCGCCTCGATCGCCGCGGACCCCGAGGCCTCGCACGACGACCGGCTCGCCGCCGCCTGCTGGCGCGTGGAAGCCGCGGTGGAGGCACTCACCGCGCCCGAGGCGCCCGGCGGACCGGCCACCGACACCGTCGCCCTGCCGCATCCCTCCGCCGCCGAGCCCGTGCTGGCCCATCTGCACGGCCTGGAGAAGGCACTCGTCGAACTGGCAGTGCCGCTGCGCACTTCGACTCGTACGCCTCTGATCGGGGCCTGAGCAGGCACGTTCCCCTCGACTGCCTGATGTCGCCCGGCCGATGAGGGCTCAGGAGACATGAGGTGGCCCCTCGCGTGGTAGACGAACTTCCGCTCCTTCGGGCGCCGGGCCAAGCCGTGCGCCTCAGCCCGGAGGGTGCCGGAGGACCATGAGGCGCGCGACGGAGAGGGATGTTGACCATGCCGGAGGAATCACCGTCGATCGTGCATGACGTGTCGGTCGCGGCGGCTGTCGGGCGACGCGCGCTGCCCAACCGGCTCTGTACGGCGTTCAGGCAGTCACTCGGCGCACAGCGGGCAGCCCTGTCCTGGCTGCCCCGGCTCGAGCACTGGCAGCTCCTGCACGCCACCGACGAACCCGCCCTGCAGGCCGAGGCCGCACAGTTCACCCGCGCCGACGGCCCCTCCGTGAGCGCCGCGCTGGGGATGCGGCCCGTGTTCGTGCCGGACCTGCGCGACTACCCGTGCCGCACGGGACCGCCCCTGTCGGACGAACTGCCCGGCACCCGGCGGGTCCTCGCGCTCCCGCTGCACGCCCGTGACACACCGGTCGGCGTGCTGTGCCTCTACTACACCGAGCGCACCGACGTGACCCCCACTCACATCACCCACGCGCAGCGCGCCGCAGCTCTGGCCCTTGAGGCGCTGATGCGCTGGCGGCCCGTGCACGAGACCACCGGCCACCGGCGCCCGGTGTGGGCCACCAGCACACGCGCGGCGCGCTGGGAACGTATCCACCAGGCCGCCGACCATGTCGCCGCCCGCCAGGACTGCGCCGTCGCCGAGGGGCTCGCGTGGCTCCAGGAGGTCAGCGCGCGTGACGGGCTTTCGCTGCTCGACGTGGCCGATACGGTCCTGCAGCCGCCGCGCGCCCACCATGCCGACGAGAGCGAGGAGGGGATGGGCCGTGAACGAGTCGGTGGAAGTGTTGCTTGACCGCGTCCAGGAACGCGGGGGCTACGAGATCCGGCACGAGGCCGCCGGGGCGGTGCAGAGCGTCCTAGAGGTCCTGGGGGCGCATCTGGTGGGGGACGACCGGACGGACCTCGCCCGCCTGCTGCCCCACCAGTACGAACCCCTGCTCACCGAAGGCACGTCCGCCAGCGAACCTCTGACGCCCGCGGCGTTCGTCGCGGCGGTGGGCGCCCGCGTCGACGTCGACGCGGGACAGGCCCGCCGAGCCGTCACCGCGGTGCTCGCCACGGTCGCGGAGGTCGTCGACGACGCGCTGCTGCGCCGGATACTCACGCAGCTCCCGCCCGGACACGCCGGTCTGTTCGGCCGGACGGACCCCACATGACGCCCGGAAGGCGCAGACAGAACACCCCCTGAATTGGAGGCTCGTGATGGCGCGGACAGTTCCGCAGGGCAAGACCGTTCCGCAGGGCAAGACCGTGAAGGAAGCAGGGAGCCAGCGCGCTCCCGGCGCGCCCCCGCTCTCCGGATGGGCGCGTGCGATGGCGATGCTCCTGGCCTTCGCGGGGACGGTGGTCTTCGCCGTGCTGCTCGCCCGGCTGACGCTTGAGCCCTCGGCCGCCTCCGAGTCGTTGACGCACAGCAACCTGCGCCCCGGCGACTCGATCCGCGACTATCTCGCACAGCCCGCGTTCCGCGACACCCTCAAGCAGCTCGGCGGCAACATCGTCCTTGGCCTGCCGTTCGGCATGCTGCTTCCGGTGCTCGTGCCCCGCGCCCGGGGCCTGCTGCGCGTCATAGCCGTCACGGCACTGGTGATGCTGCTCGTCGAGCTGGCCCAGGGCTTTCTCGTCACCGGGCGGGCCTTCGACGTCGACGACGTCCTGCTCAACACGACCGGCGCGGTCCTCGGCTACCTGCTGATCGGCCGCAGGCTGGGACGCGCCGTGCATCCTCGCCGCCGGCATTGGTGGCACCGCTTCACGAAGCGACCGACCGCCGCCGGCCGACGGCCGGGGGGCAAGTCCTCGCGGTCAGCGGTCAAAGGGCAGCGGTCAGGCGGCCGATGACTTGCGGGTCGAGGCCGGTCAGCCGGGCGATACGGTGCGCGGGGACGCCCGCGGCCAACGCCCGGTGCACCAGGGCCTCCCAGTCCTGGGTCGTCTCCCGGAACGCCAGCAGTTCGCCTTCCACGTCCGTGACGGACTGGGGCGCGCACTCCTGCTGGACCCGCAGTGCCTCCTCCTCGCGCAACGGAACGAGGAGGCGCTCGGCCTCCTCGGGGATGAACGCCTCCGCTTCGGCGGGCAGGATCCGGACCAGTTCCGACGAGGGCGACACGTCGTGCGCCTGCAGCCAGCCGTGCACGGCGGGGATCTCCGCGCACTCCAGGGGGCCGACGGCGGCCAGCGCCGTCCCCAGCCTGGGGTGGCGGTCAGGGAGGAGGAAGAGGTAAGCGTCATCGGCCATCGTGGGGGGAATCGCCTTCTCGATCGGACGTCAGCGGCGCACTGATGCTAGCGCTCCGCGCGCGGCCGAACTCCCGCCTTCCTCCGCCGTCCCCCGACCGGGGGTGTCAGCCGGTGGTGAGCATCTTCTCGCGCAGCCGGGCCAACGTGCGGCTCAGCAGGCGTGAGACGTGCATCTGGGAGACGCCGAGACGTTCGCCGATCTGCGACTGGGTGAGTTCGTCCACGAACCGCAGACGCAGGATCTGCCGGTCCCGCTCGTCGAGTTGGGCGAGCAGCGGGGCGAGGGCGTGGAAGTCCTCCACGAGCTCCATGGCGGGGTCCTCCGCGCCGATGAAGTCGGCGAGGGCCGCCTCGCTGTCGTCACGGTCGCCGTGGAGGGTGGCGTCGAGGGAGGTGGAGTTGTAGCCGTTGGCTGCCTGCCGGGCCTCGATGACCTCCTCCTCGGTGAGGTCCATCAACTCGGCGAGTTCGCTGGTCCTGGGGGCGCGGCCGAGGCGGGAGCTGAGCTCGTCGGTGGCCTTGGCCAGTTCGACGCGGGCCTCCTGGAGACGGCGCGGAACGTGGACGGCCCAGGAGGTGTCCCGGAAGAACCGCTTGATCTCACCGACGATGTACGGCACGGCGAACGTGGCGAACTGGACCTCGCGGGAGAGCTCGAAGCGGTCGATGGCCTTGATCAGGCCGATCGTGCCGACCTGGACGATGTCCTCCATGTCGTCACTGCGGTGGCGGAACCGTCCGGCGGCGTACCGCACGAGGGACATGTTCATCTCGACGAGGGTGTTGCGGGCGTACTGGTGCTCCGGCGTGCCCTCTTCGAGTACGGCGAGCCTGCTGAAGAACAGCTTCGACAGGTCGCGGGCGTCCTTCGGCCCGATCCCCTGGGGGGAAGCGATGTCCGGCAGTTCCGCGATGCCGGTGTCCGCGATCCCGGTGTCCGTGGATGTCCCGGTTGCCGCTGTCATGGATTCCCTCCCCTGTCACCCGGCCCTCCGTCGTCCCCCGACCGACCGATGAGGCGCACGTACCCCCGCGCGCGTGCTTCATGCGCCCCGCGAGGCAACAAGATCCGTTATGTGTCGACGGGTTATAGGTTCCGCATTGCCGGGCAAGTGTGCATCTCGGACAGCGGCCACCCCATATTCGGACAGAGGCCACCCCCAGTACGAGGAGGGCTCATGAGGACGCAAGGGACGCGACTGGAAACCGGACCGTCTGACAAGCTGAACACCGGCCCGCCGGAGCAGCTGGACGCCGGACCGTCGGTCAAGGCGGTCTTCGACAAGAGGCCGGAAGCCGTCGCCCACGCGCGGGACTTCACCCGCTCCTTCCTCGGCGGGCTCCACCCGGCCGTGGATTCCCAGGACGCCGCGAGCGTCGAGCTCGCGGTCTCCGAACTCGTCACCAATGTCGTACGGCACGCACGCGGGGCGTCGTGCTCCCTGCGCCTGGAGGCGCAGCCGGACGCCATAACGGTGGTGGTCGGCGACGCCGATCCGCGACCGCCGCAGGAGCGGGCGCCCGATCTGGCCGGTGGTACCGGCGGATTCGGCTGGCCCATGGTGCAGCACATGGCCAAGGCGGTCTCCGTGGCCAGTGGACCCACGGGCAAGACCATCCGGGCCGTCATGCCCAGGTAGCGGTCGTGCCCGGGTAGCGGGTCCGCGGCGCCGTGCGCCGGACACCGTGCGCGCAGACGCACGGCATGAGCGCACGCGAGCGGGGCAGGAGAGGTCAATGGATGACCTGTCTCAGCTGCTCCAGAAGACCATGCGCCGCCGGCATCTGACGCCGCAGGCGATCGCCGACAAGACCGGGATCCGCACCCCACGCATCCGGGCCTTCGCCGAGGACGGTACCGAGGGGCCCGTCCGCCCGACCGACGAGGAACTGGTGGAACTGGCAGGCGCCCTCGCACTGCCCGCCATCAAGGACGCCGCGCGGCCCACGGCCACGGCAACCTCTCCTTGATCTCCCTGGTCGCGAAGACCTCCCTGGCCGCGAACACGGCGTGGACAGTTCGCCCGCGTCTGAGGCATGTTCACCGGGCACATACAGGGTGGATCACTCCGTCGGAGGGGTAACTCCGCGGCTAACAGACGTGCGGACCGCGCGGGAGCGGTTGAGCGGTTCGTGCCCCGGAGCTGCCTCCTGGGGGTGCACCATGCGGAACTTGCCGCGCGCGCACCGGCGTGCCGCCGACACGGCCTGCCCGGAGCGTCTTGCGGGCCACGAGGGCGACGGCACCCCGCCGGTGCCGTGCCCCGCGGACGGTGCGCCGACAGGGTCCGCCCTGCGCCGGGCCGCCGCCGAGTTCGTCCGCCTGCACCACGACGAGACCCATCGCGGTGACCCCGCGCCACGGATCGCCCAGGTGCTCGCCGAGATCGCGGGGACGGGAACGTACCGCCACACCCACGACGAGCTCGTCTTCGGCGCCCGGCTCGCCTGGCGCAACGCCGCCCGCTGCATCGGACGTCTCTACTGGCGCTCCCTGCACGTCCTTGACCGCAGGGAGCTGACCGCCGCCGAGGACATCGCCGCCGCGTCGGCGGACCATCTGCGCGCCGCCGTCAGCGGCGGGCGGCGGATCAGGCCCCTCATCACCGTCTTCGCGCCCGACGCGCCCGGCCGCCCGGGACCCCGCATCTGGAACGAGCAGCTCATCCGGTACGCCGGGTACCGGCGCCCCGGCGGACGAGTCGTCGGCGACCCGCGCAACGTCGGGATCACCGAGTTCGCGCGCGGCCTCGGCTGGCCGGGCGGCCCCGGCACCCCCTTCGACGTCCTGCCCCTGGTGGTCCAGGGCCCGGGCGAGAGGCCCCGCTGGTTCGGGCTGCCGCCCGACGCCGTCCTCGAAGTCCCGATCGAACACCCTGATCACCCCTGGTGGGCGGGGCTCGAACTGCGGTGGCACGCGGTACCCGCGCTGGCCTGCATGTGCCTGGAGATCGGGGGTATTTGCTACCCTTCGTCGCCCTTCAACGGCTGGTACATGTGCACCGAGATCGGTGCCCGCAACCTCGCCGACAGGGACCGCTACGACCTGCTGCCGCGCGTCGCCGAACGGCTCGGGCTCGATACGGCGAGCGACCGTTCGCTCTGGAAGGACCGCGCCCTTGTCGAGCTCAACCGGGCGGTGCTCCACTCCTTCGACCGGGCCGGTGTCACCATGACCGACCACCACACCGAGTCCCGGCGCTTCCTGGCCCACCTGGCCCGCGAGGAGAGCAGGGGCCGCACCGTGGGTGCCGACTGGTCCTGGATCGTGCCCCCGCTCTCCGGCAGCGCGACCCCCGTCTTCCACCGCACGTACGACACCGTTGAGCGCCACCCCGCCTACGTCCACCACCCCGAGGCCCTCGCCAGGGCGCGCGGCGAGAGCGGCGACGTCCTGGTCCGGGACGCCCCGACCCGGGCCCCCTTGGTCTAGACCGGCTGCTAGCGTCTGCCGCACGAGTGCCCCCTGGACGCGGTGCTCGGTCGAGAGTCGAGAGGGGAACGCAGTGGTCGGCAGGTACGGGATCAGTCAACGGGCGTACGGCGACAGCAGACGGGCGTACATCGGGTCCTTCACCGCGGCGGGCGGGGCCGGGATCCTCACCGCCGCCGTCGACGCGGACAGCGGCGCGCTGACCGTCCTCGGCGCCACGGACACGCTCGCCGACCCCTCGTACCTCGCGCTCTCGGCCGCCGGTGACATGCTCTACGCCGTCAGCGAGATCTCGGACGGCACCGTCGCCGCGTACCGCGTCGACGGCGACAAGCCCGAGCAGGCAGGGAAGCCGGTGGCGGTCGGCGGGGCCGCTCCCACCCATCTCGCCCTGCACGCCGGGCACGTCCTCACCGCCAACTACGGCTCCGGCAGCGTCAGCGCCGTGACCGTGCGCCCCGACGGCAGCCTCGCCGCCACCCCGTCCGGCGTCCTGGCGCACACCGGCGCGGGTCCCCACCCGCAGCGCCAGCAGGGGCCGCACGCCCATCAGGTCCTGCCCGACCCGAGCGGACGCTGGGTGGTGAGCGTAGACCTCGGCACCGACTCCGTACGCGTCTGCGAGCTCACGGCGGCGGGCGAGCCGACCCTGCACCGCGAGGTCGCGCTGCGGCCGGGATCAGGGCCCAGGCACCTCGCGTTCCACCCGCGCGGAGATCTCGCGTACGTCCTGAACGAGCTCGCGCCCACCATCACGATCTGCGCCTGGGACGCCGCCGAAGGAGCCCTCAAGCCGCTCGGCGAGGCGGCCGTCCTGCCGGGACCCACGGACGGCGACGGCGAGGCCTACCCCTCCGAGGTCGTCGTCGCGCCCGACGGCCGCTTCCTGTGGACCGCGACCCGGGGCCAGGACGTCATCTCGGTGCTCGCCCTCGAGGAGGCGGGCGCGCGGCCGAGGCTCACCGCCACCGTCCCCTGTGGCGGCCACTGGCCGCGTGACCTGGCCGTCGACCCGTCGGGGCGGTTCCTGTACGCGGCCAATGAGCGGTCCGGCGACGTGACCTGGTTCTCCGTCGACCCGGAGACGGGCATCCCGCGCCGCGAGGGCTCGATCGAGGCTCCGGCCGCCTCCTGCGTGATCTTCGGCTGAGGCACCCGCGTACGCCGATGGGCCCGCTCCCTGCATCAGGGGGCGGGCCCATCGGCGTAACGGCATCAGGTCTGCCAGGCGCGGTGCGGTCAGTGGACCGGCGCGCCCGACGGCTGCTGCGGGGCGATCCCGAGCGCCGTCGCGTACTTGGCGAGGGCGAGCTTGCCGATCGCGGGGTAGGCACCGAGCGACTCGGCGATGGAGCAGCCGGCCTCCTTGGCGGCGGCCTCGAGAAGGCTGTCGTCGATCTCGGGACCGATCAGGTACGGGGCGAGCGCCAGCTGCGTGGAGCCGGAGCCGCGCAGCTGCTCGGCCATGTCCGCGATGGCACCTTCCTGGTCGAGCGCGGCAGCCATCACCGGCACCGCGAGGCGGGCCGCGAGCAGCATGCCGGTGATCCCGGCGGCCTGCACGGCCTCCTCGCCGCCGACCGTGGCGAGGACGATGCCGTCCGCCGCGGTGGCCACCGTGAACAGGCGGGCGCGGTCGGCGCGGGCGAGCCCGGCCTCCGACAGGCGTACGTGCAGCCCCTCGGCGAGCAGCGGGTGCGGGCCGAGGACGTCCGTCAGCTCGGCCGGGGCGCGGCTGTCCATCACGGCCTGACGCACGCGCCGCATCAGCGCGCTGTCGGGGCCCGCGAGGAGGGGCACCACGACGGCGACGGGGCCGTCGGGCTCGGTGACGTCCGATCCCGCCTCGCGCGCCTGCTCATAGCGCGCGGTGCGCTCGGTGGCGGCGTGCGCGAGCACGGACTGCAGCGAGGGGAACTCCGGGAACGAGGTGACCGTCGCGTCCTCGGTCCCGTCGAGGTATCCGATACGGGCGTCGAGGCCGGGCAGCTCGGAGCGGGCGATGCTCACGACCTCTTCGGCGAGACTGCGCGTGGCGGTGCTGGGTACGCCCGGTACGGCGAGAACGAGCGCGGGCGCGTTCTCGGGAGCCGCCACGGGCTCAGGGCGGCGGTGCCGCCCTGGCTGGCGGGGTCGCGGCATTCGTACGGGCAGGCCTGATGCGGGCCCGGTGGGGGAGCTCATGGCCCCGCATGCTACTGGTCTTCGGGGCTTCACTGTTCGGGGAGGGTACAGGTGGGCGGTATAAGTCCACTTTTGTCTTATGAGTTACGTGGAGGTCGCCTGTCACATGACGGAGTGGTCATCCGAGGTGGTCAATTGTCCTACTGGGCGTCCACCGTGTGCACGGTGAGCATGCGCGGGTCGAGCGGCAGGCGCAGCCGGTTCATGGCGACATCGGCGGCTATGCGCACGGCGCCGTCCAGCGGGTCTCCCGCGGCGGGGACAAGGCGTACGTGCCGCAGGCGGTCCTCAAGCTCCGCCCGTACCGGGTGGAGCAGCGCGTCGCCCATCTTGAACAGGCCTCCGGTCAGGGCGACCTCGGGCCGCTCACCCGGGCCCACCGCGCCGGGCGCCGGGCAGACGGCGGCCGCGGCATCGGCGATGTGCCGGGCGGCGTCCCGCAGGATCGCATCGGCCACGGGGTCGTCAGGGGCGCAGCGCGCCACTTCGGGCGCGAACGAGGCGAGCATCGCGGGCCGGTCCGTACGGGGATAGAGCCGGCCCGGCAGTCCCGACACGGGGCCGAAGAGCTCCTCGGCCCTCGCGAGCAGCGCCTTCGAACCGTGGCGCCGGCCGTCGGAAGCCCGCATCGCCGCCTCCAGGCCCGCGCGGCCGATCCAGGAGCCGCCGCCGCAGTCGCCGAGCAGATGCCCCCAGCCGTCGGCGCGGTGCCAGGCGGTCAGGTCCGTGCCGATCGCGATCATGCCCGTACCGGCGGCGACGACGGCGCCGGGACGGTCGCCGAGCGCGCCCGCGTACGCGGTGACGGCGTCCGCGGCGAGCACCGAGCGCCGTACACCCAGAGCCTGTTGGAGCTCGGACGGCAGCTGCGTGCGCAGGTCGTCGCCGAGGGTCGCCATGCCCGAAGCCCCGATGGCCACGGCGGTGATCCGGCCGCCGCCCGCGTGTTCGAGCAACTCCCGCGCCAGCGGAACCAGTTGTTCCATGAAGTGCTCGGCGTCGATGCCGAACGCGCCGGTGCGCACGGGCTCCTTGGAGCTCACCGGGGCGGGGCGGGCGAGGCCGTCAAGACGGTCCAGGGCGACCCGCATCCCGGAGCCGCCCGAGTCGACCCCGATGACACACGCGGCGTCGTCCGTCACGGAAGCCGCCAGTCCACCGGCTGACCGCCCTGCTGGACGAGGAGGTCATTGGCCCGGCTGAAGGGGCGCGAGCCGAAGAATCCGCGGTCCGCCGACATGGGCGAGGGGTGCGACGACTCGACCGAAGGCAGCGGGCCGAGCAGTGGGCGCAGGTTGCGGGCGTCGCGCCCCCACAGGATGGACACGAGGGGCCGCCCGCGTGCGGCGAGCGCCTTGATGGCCTGCTCGGTGACCTCCTCCCAGCCCTTGCCCCGGTGCGCGGCGGGACGCCCCGGAGCCGTGGTGAGCGCCTTGTTGAGCAGCAGGACGCCCTGCTGGGTCCAGGGCGTGAGGTCGCCGTTCGACGGCTGCGGGACGCCCAGGTCGGAGCCCATCTCGCGGTAGATGTTGATGAGGCTGCCGGGCAGCGGACGCACCTCGGGCGCGACCGAGAACGACAGACCCACCGCGTGCCCGGGGGTCGGGTAGGGATCCTGACCGACGATCAGCACCCGCACCTCGTCGAAGGGCTGCTGGAACGCCCGCAGGACGTTCGGCCCGGACGGGAGGTAGGTGCGTCCCGCGGCGATCTCCGCGCGCAGGAAGTCGCCCATCTCGGTGATCTTCCCGGCGACGGGTTCGAGGGCCTTCGCCCAGCCCGCTTCGACGATTTCATGCAAGGGTCGTGATGCCACGGCGTCACCCTACTGCCGTAACGGGGGCGCCGATCAACCGATGGCCGCCGCCCTGACGCACAGTACGTCGGGCAGATGGGACGCCAACTCCTGCCAGGTGTCCCCGTCGTCCGCCGACGCGTACACCTCGCCGTTGCGATTGCCGAAGTAGATGCCGGCGGGGTCCTGGTCGTCGCTGCACATCGCGTCCCGCAGCACCGTGCCGTAGTGGTCGTCGGCCGGGAGGCCCGCGCTGAGCGGCTCCCAGCTCTTGCCCGCGTCGGTCGTGCGGTAGACGCGACATCGGTGGTCGGCGGGGACGCGGTCGATGTCGGCGCTGATCGGGAAGACGTAGGCGGTGTCCGCGCGGTGCGGGTGGGCGACGACGGAGAAGCCGAAGTCGGAGGGGAGGCCCTCGCCGATGTCCGTCCAGCGTGCACCCGCGTCGTCGCTGCGGAACACGCCCCAGTGGTTCTGCAGATAAAGACGGTCCGGGTCACCGGCGTCCCTGGCGACCTTGTGCACGCACTGGCCGAACTCGGGGTCGGGGTCCGGCAGGAACACCGCCGAGACGCCGCTGTTCGACGGGGCCCAGCTCCTGCCGCCGTCCAGGGTGCGGAAGACTCCGGCGGTGGAGACGGCTACGGTCACCGCGTCCGGGTCGCGCGGGTCGGTCAGGACGGTGTGCAGGCCCTCACCGCCGCCGCCCGGCACCCACTTGTCGCGTGTGGGGTGCTCCCAGAGGGGGCGCACGAGGTCGAAGGTCTCGCCGCGGTCCTGTGAGCGGTAGAGCGCGGCGGGCTCCGTGCCCGCGTAGACGACATCGGGCTCGGCGGCCGAGGGATGCAGCTGCCAGACCCGCTCAAGCGATGCCCCGGTGTCCTTGGGGAACTTGACGGCCGCCTTGGCCGGTTCCGTCCATGTCCTGCCGAGGTCGTCGGAGTGGAAGACGGAGGGGCCGAAGTGCGAGCTGTCGCCGCCCGCCAGGAGCCGGGGCGTGCTGCCCCGCGTGTCGATGGCCACGGAGTAGATGGCCTGGGCGTTGAAGTACGGACTTTCGTCGAACTGCCAGGTGCTCGCACCGCCGCGCCTGCGGCCGATGAACAGGCCCTTGCGCGTGCCTACGGTCAGAATGATCTCGGCCATCGTGGCCACCTCCGGGACGTCGTTGTCTCAGGTATGGCTCAGTCTGCACCTCGGCACTGACAGTCACCCCTGGACAGGACGTTTCCGCAGCTCGGGCCGGGTGTGGCGGAGGTGGCGCGCGCCCTCAGGGCTTCACTCGGGCCGGTCGCTCCCGGACAGTTCCGCGGCCACCCGTGTGATCGTTTCCGGCCCCACCCGGCAGCACCCCCCGATCAGCCGCGCCCCCGCGTCACGCCACCCCACGACCCGGTCCGCGCTGAAGTGGGCCGGACCCCGCCACGCCCTGGCACCCGCGTCCCACGTCTCGCCGCTGTTGGGGTAGACCACCACCGGCTTTCCCGTGATCCGCGCGGCAAGACGCACCGCCGCGTCCGCGTCCTTGGGGTCGCAGCAGTTGACGCCGACCGCGATGATCTCCTCGGCGTCGGCGGCCAGGGCGAAGGCCTCCGTCAGGGGCTGGCCCGCCCGCGTGTAGCCGCCGGAGACGGAGTACGAGAGCCAGGCGGGGACCCCGAGGCCCCGCACCGCCCGCAGCAGGGCCCGCGCCTCGTCCGTGTCCGGGACCGTCTCCAGGGCGAAGACGTCCGGCTGCGCGTCGGCGAGCACCTCAAGGCGCGGGCGGTGGAAGCGTTCGAGCTCGGCCACCGTCAGGCCGTACCGCCCCCGGTACTCGGAGCCGTCCGCGAGCATCGCCCCGTACGGACCCGCGGAAGCGGCCACCCACACCTCGCGGCCCGTATCGGCTCCCGCTTCGCGCGCCAACTCGACGCTCAGGCGCAACAGTTCAGCGGTGCTCACCGCGTCGATGCCGTGCTTGGCGAAGCCCTCGAACGTCGCCTGATAGCTCGCCGTGATGGCGATGTCCGCGCCCGCTTCGTAGTACGCGCGGTGCGCCGCCGTGAGGGCCCCCGGTTCGTCGGCGAGCAGCCTCGCCGACCACAGGGCGTCGCTCAGGTCGTGCCCGGCGGCCTCCAGCCGGTTGGAGAGGCCGCCGTCGAGCACGAGCGGGCGGCGGGTCAGGGCATCCGCGAGATTCACACTGCCGACTTTCACACTGCTGACGCTAGCCGAGGCGCGGACAGAGGGAAGTGGCACGCGACCTGGTGTCCCGCGCTGTTCGGTGTGGACACCGGCGGCTCCGTGGTGGCGCACACCTCCTGGGCCATGGGGCACCGGGTGCGGAAGCGGCAGCCCGACGGGGGTTTCGCGGCCGACGGAGTCTCGCCCTCCAGGGGAGTGCGGTCCAGGCCGCCCGCGGCCTCGGGGTCCGGCAGGTTGACCGTGTCGAGGAGCCCTCGCGTGTACGGGTGCAGCGGATGGGCGTACACCTGCGCGGCAGGGCCCGACTCGACCAGCTTGCCCAGGTACATCACGCCGACGGTGTCCGCGAGATGGCGCACCACCGCCAGGTCGTGCGAGATGAACAGATACGTCAGACCGCGCTCCCGCTGGAGCTCCCGCATCAGGTTCAGGATCTGCGCCTGTACGGAGACGTCGAGCGCGGAGACCGGCTCGTCCGCGACCACCAGATCGGGCGAGAGGGCCAATGCCCTTGCCAGACCCAGGCGTTGACGCTGACCGCCGGAGAACTCGTGCGGGTAGCGGTGCACGGCGCCGCGCGGCAGGCCCACCGCGTCCAGGAGCTCGGCGATCAGCTTCTCCTGGTCGGCGCGGCTGCCCACGCCCTGGATGACCAGCGGCTCCCGCAGGATCTCGCCGACCCGCATCCGGGGGTCCATGGCGGCCGTGGAGTCCTGGAACATCAGCTGCACGCGCCGCCGGTGCGCACGCCGTTCGGCCCGCGACATCTGTGCCGGGTCGTGCCCCTCGAAGCGCACCTGACCGGCCGTCGGCTCCTCCAGGCCTGCGACGATCCGGCCGAGCGTCGTCTTGCCGCACCCGGACTCGCCGACCATGCCGAACGTCTCGCCCTTGCGGATCTCCAGGGACACCCCGCCGACCGCGCTCACCGTGCCCCGGCTGCGTGAGAAGGCCCCGCCCTTGAGGGGGAAGTCCTTGACCAGGCCGTCGAGTTCGACGAGAACGTCACCGGGTGCGCGCGGCGCGGGCACGGTCGCCGGAGTCACGACCTCCGCCTCCGTGGCGTTGTCCGGCACAGGATGGAAACAGGCGAACCGGTGCTCACCGCCGCGCAGTTCGTCGTCCGCGAGCTGCGGCTCCTCGGTACGGCACTCGTCCGTGGCGAAGGTGCAGCGCGGTGCGAACCTGCACCCCGTCGGCCGCACCGCCAGGTTCGGCGGAAGGCCCGGGATCGTGTGGAGCGCGGAGCCGCTGTCCACGGCCCGTTCGGGGAGCGAGGCGAACAGTGCCTCGGTGTAGCGGTGCCGGGGTCTCGCGAACAGGCCGCGTACGTCCGACTGTTCGGCGACCTTGCCCGCGTACATCACCGCGACCCGGTCGACCCGGTTGGCGATGACGCCCAAGTCGTGCGTGACCAGGATCATCGCCATGCCCAGGCGCTCGCGCAGGCCGTCGATCAGCTCCAGGATCTGGTGCTGTGTCGTCACGTCGAGGGCGGTGGTCGGCTCGTCCGCGATGAGCAGCTTCGGCTCGCAGACCAGGGCCATGGCGATCGCCACGCGCTGGCGCATGCCGCCCGACAGCTGGTGCGGATAGGCCTTCATGCGCTCCGCGGGCTGCGGCATGCCGACCAGGCGCAGCATCTCCTCGGCCCGCGCCCACGCCTCTTTCCTGCTCAGCTCGGGGCGGTGCAGGACGAGCGGCTCGGCCACCTGCGCCCCGATCGTCATCGTCGGGTTCAGGGAGGTCAGCGGGTCCTGGAAGACCATGCCGATGGTGTTGCCCCGTACGTCCTGAAGGACCGGATCGGGGGCCGTGGCCAGGTCGCGGCCGTCGAACAGGACACGTCCGCCGGTGATGTCGCCGCCGGGCGGAAGCAGCCCCAGGACGCTGAGCGCGGTCATCGTCTTGCCGCAGCCCGACTCGCCCACGATGCCAAGGGCCTCACCCGGGGCGAGTTCGAGACAGACGCCGTCGAGGGCGTGGACGGTGCGCTCGCGCGAGGCGATGTCGACGCGCAGGTCTTCAAGTGTGAGAAGTGGCTCGGTCATGTCGTCGGTTCTCCCTTACTTCCGCAGCCGTACTTCGAACGCGTCCCGCAGCCCGTCACCGATGAAGTTGAACGCGGCGACGACAAGGACGATCGCGATGCCCGGCGGGAAGATCAGCCACCAGTAGCCGTTCTGGGTGTAGGTGATGCCGGCCGAGAGCATCGAGCCCCAGTCGGCCGACGGGGGCGGGATGCTCAGGCCCAGGAAGGCCAGATAGCTGACGTAGAGGATGGCGTCGGCGATCTGGAAGGTGCAGTTGACGATGACCGTGCCGATCGCGTTCGGCACGATGTGCTTGAACACGGCACGCGCGCCGCCGCCGCCCATCATCCGCATCGCCTGTACGTACTCGCGGTCGCGCAGCGAGAGCGCCTCGCCGCGCACCAGGCGGGCGGGGGAGAGCCAGGCGACCGACGCGATGATGACGATGAGGACGCCCTTGCTGGGCGTGATGATCGCGGCGACCACGACGAGCAGGAACATCGCCGGGATCGCGAGCGCGGCGTCCGTGATCCGCATCATGGCCGCGTCCACCCAGCCGCCGAAGTACCCCGCGACCGCGCCGTACACGGTCCCGAAGAGCGTGGCGAGGAGGCCCGCCGCCAATCCGATCTCCAGCGATGTCTGCCCGGCGACCATCAGGCGGCCGACCATGTCGTAGCCGAGGTCGGTGGTGCCCAGGAGATGGCCGGAGCTGCCGGGCGCGAGGTTGGCCTGCGACAGGTCGGTGTGCTCCTGTTCGGTCGAGTGGAGCAGCGGGCCGAGGTAGCTGAAGGCCAGGAGCAGGACCAGGACCACCACGCCCGTCAGGGCGAGCTTGTTGCCGGTGAAGACCTGGAGCGTGCGGCGGGCGAGCGAGGGAGTGGCCTGCGCCGCCGCCTCGTTCCCCGGAGCGGCCTCGGGGGTGACGTCTGCGGTCGCGGTACTCATGCCACGCTCCGGATCCGGGGGTCGAGGACGGCGTACAGGATGTCGGTGAGCAGCGAGCCGATGACGGTGGCGATGCCGACGACGAGCGTCACGCCGAGGAGCACCGGGAAGTCGGAGCCCTGCGCCGCGTTCCAGAACAGCAGCCCCATGCCGGGGTAGTTGAACATCGACTCGACGACGAGCGCGCCGCTGAAGAGCGTCGGCAGATACAGGCCGAGCAGGGTCGCCAAGGGGATCAGCGCGTTGCGCAGGACGTGCCGGACCATGATCCGGCGGCTCGACTGGCCCTTGGCCATCGCTGTACGGACGTATTCCTCGGTGAGGTTGTCAAGGACCGCCGAGCGCATGTAGCGGCTGAACATCGCCACGATGCCGAACGCCATGGTGACGACAGGAAGCACCAACCCCGTGAAGTCCTTCAGGAGTTCACCGACGCTCTCGCCCTGCGGCGCCTCCGCCGGGAGGATCGGCATCACCTGCGCGAACAGGATGATCATGATGAGGCCGAGGAAGAACACGGGCGTCGCGTAGAGCAGGAAGGCGAGGCCCGTCAGCGCGTAGTCCGAGGCCTTGCCGCGCCGTACGGCCTGCAGCAGGCCGAGCGGTACGGCGATGACGACCGCGAGCGCGGTGGACAGCACCGTCAGGAGCAGCGTCTTCGGCAGCCGCTGCTTGAGCAGGTCGAAGACCGGCGAGTTGAGCTTGAAGGACTCACCCAGGTCGCCGGTGAAGAGCCGCTTCAGATACATCACGTACTGCGCGGGCAGTGAACGGTCGTACCCCTGCTCGTGGTTGAAGTGCTCGATCTGCTGCGGTGTGCCCTTCGGGCCGAGGATGGCGCGCGCGGGGCCGCCGGGCAGCAGGTGGAGCAGCGTGAAGACGATGAGCGAGACCAGGAACAGCACGACGAGCGCCTGAAGGAAGCGCTTGACCAGAAAGCCGGTCACTTGTCGGCTCCCTTCTTCTTGACGTAGTACCAGTCCTGCGGCGCGAAGGTGACGGTCGGGTTCTGACCGACGCCCCGCAAGTCGTTGCGGATCACGGAGACTTGGTAGGCCGGGTTGGGCATCCACATCACCGGCAGCTGCTCGGCGAGGTATTCGCCGTACGCGTGCATCGCCTTCATGTCGGGCGAGTACTGCACGGCGCGAATGATCCGGTCGGCCTTCTTGTCGCTGTAGTTGCCGAAGTTGGCGGAGGCGCCGGTGGAGAAGAGCTGCTCACCGCTGGGGTTGAGCGGGTAGTACCAACTGCCCGCCGTACCGAAGAACGACATGTCCCAGTCGCATCCGGGTTCCTTCGCCTTGCAGGGCACGGAGTTGCCGAGCACCGAGTTCAGCGGCTGCTGGCGCACGGAGAGGTCGATCCCGGCCTTGGAGAGCGAGGACTTGAGCTCCTGCATCATGTTCGTCGTCTCGGTGGATCCTGACTGGGAGAGCAGGGTGAGTTCGAGCGGGGTGTTCTTCGCGATGCCCTTGCCGCACGAGTCGGCGCCCGTTCCCGGGCGTACGCAGCGTGCCGTGCCGTCGACCGTCTTCCAGCCGTGCGCGGTGAGGAGCCGCTGGGCCTTCTTCACGTCGAAGGGGTACTGGTTCTTCTCCATGGCGTCGGACAGGTACTGGCTCTTCGGCGTCACCGGCACCGGGCCCAGCGTCGATGTCGCGCTGCCCTGCCAGATGACGTCGCTCATCGCCTTCTGGTCGACGAGGTGCTGCATCGCCTGCCTGATGTAGAGCTGGTCCATCATCGGGCCCGCGTGCGTGGAGTTGAAGTTGTAGACGATGTACGTCGCCGCCCAGCCCTCCCACGGATCGACGCGGTAGCCCTTCTCCTGGAACTTCTCCTTCTGCGCCATCACCGACGGCGGGATGTAGCCGTAGTCGACGCCCCCCGAACGCAGGACGTTGTACTCGGAGTCGGCCGTGGTGAAGGGCTTGAAGACGACCTTGTCGAGGTGCGGGCGCTGCGATTTGGGACCGGTGTACTTCTCGTTCGGCACGATGGTCACCTGGCCGCTGTCACGCCAGCCCGCCAGCTTCCACGGGCCGTTGACCGTCTTCCAGAGCGGATCGGAGCCGTACGAGCCAAGGCTCTTGGCGTGCCGCGTGAGCCGTGCGAAGACGGTCTTGGCGCCTCCCTTCGTACGGTCCCAGTCGCCGACCTCGCCGCCGTCCGTCCTGGCGTCCCAGGCGTGCTGGGGCAGGGCCCGCATCAGGGTGAGCTGGTTGGCGGTGAACCAGTCGGGGTTGTACGCGCGGCTCAGGTGCAGGCGCACGGTGTGGTCGTCGACGGTCTCGAAACGCTTGACGTTGTCGGGCATCGTGCCGACCGAGTAGTTGCCCCAGCTCGCCTTGTTGGCCTTGACGAGGTTGAACCAGAACTCGATGTCGCGTGCCGTGACCGGCTTTCCGTCGGACCACTTCACGCCCTCGCGCAGCGGCACCGTCACGGTCTTGTTGCCGTCGCTGAACTTCGGTTCCTGGCCGAGCGTGCTCGGGCCGTGCGTGGTCAGCTCGCCCTTCTCCTGCACGGCGTCGTACACCGGCATGAAGAGCAGCGACTGGATCCCGTAGTTGTACGAGGCGCCGTAGCCGGGGGCGCCGATCGGGAAGATCCAGTTCGGTGTCGCGGCGGGCGGGAGCGCCATCGTGGCGGTGCCGCCCTCGACCGGAGTACCGCCGGTGGGACCCATGTCGACGCGTCCGCCCTCCTGCGTGCAGCCGGTGACTGCCGTGAGGGCGAGCGCGGCGACGGAAGCCGCCGCGGCTATCAGAGCGCGGCGCCGCGCGCGGGGACGTGATCGCCTTGAGCGCATGGCGAAGGGCCTCCAAGGATGCGGGAGCCGGACCGTGCCGGAGATCGACGGGCGGCGCCTGAACGCTAGATCTGGCGACAAAATCAAGTCAAGAGCTTCGTTCGGCAAGAAGTCTTAAAATCGGGAGGGTCTGGCCAACTTGCTTTGATGAGACTTAGTGTTCCTCCTGATGTCGAACGAACTGATCGAAGCAACTGGGGGCGCCATGGCCGGAACACCGCACGGCGAACCGGGTTCGGCGCAGCACATACTGCAGCTGGTCTCCTCGGGCGCTGCCTCCTCCCGTGCCGATCTCGTACGGGAACTGGGGCTCGCCCCCTCCACCGTGTCGCTGCGCGTGCAGGAACTCGTCAGCGCCGGAGTTCTCACCGAGTCCGGCGAGGGAGCATCGCGCGGTGGCCGCCGCCCCCGGCTGCTCCGCGTCCGCGCGCAGGGCGGCGTCGCCCTCGCCGCCGACCTCGGCAGCCACCACGCGCGCATCGGTGTCGTCGACCTCGGCGGCACGGTCCTTGACGCCGTCGACCTGCCGCACGACATCACCGCGGGGCCCGAGTCCGCCGTCGACTGGCTCTGCGGCCAGGTCGCCGACCTCGGCGCACGCCAGCGCGACGCGGGCCGCACCGTCCGCGCCATCGGCGTCGCCTTCCCCGGCCCCGTACAGCCCGCCGAGGGCCGCGTCCTGAGCCCGTCCCGCATGCCGGGCTGGCACCGCTACCCGCTGCGGGACGTCCTCGCGGAGCGCCTCGGCATGCCCGTCACCGTCGACAACGACGCCACGATGATGGCCGTCGGCGAGCACCGCACCGCACGCCCCGGGCTCGACCACATGGTCGTCGTCAAGGCGGGCCGCGGCATCGGCAGCGGTGTCATCGTGGCGGGCCGCCCGCACGACGGCGCCAACGGCTCGGCGGGCGACATCAGTCACGTACGCATCGAGGCGGCGGGCGACCGCCCGTGCAGCTGCGGCAACATCGGCTGCCTGGAGACCGTGGCGAGCGGCGCCGCCCTCATCCGCGAACTCGCCGCGCAGGGCATGGAGGTGGAGGACACCACCGAACTCCTGCGGCTCGTCTCCGACGGCGACCCGCAGGCCACCACCCTGGTCCGCACGGCGGGACGGCACATCGGCACGGTCCTGTCCGTCGTCGTGAACTTCTTCAACCCCCAGGCCGTCGCCCTCGGCGGTGTCCTCGCCACCGCCGAACCGCTCGTCGCCGCCGTACGAGGTGTCCTCTACGAGCGCTGCCTGCCCCTGGCCACCGCGGACCTGGAGATCACCACCACCGTGACGGGCCGCGACGCGGGCCTCCTCGGCGCCGGACTCACCGCCCTGCGCCAGAACCTCCCGACCACACCGGCTCCCCAGGAAGAGAGCGCCCCCGCATGACTGCGCCTGCAACGAACCAGCGTCGCCTCCGTATCGGCATCGGCGGCATCGGCATCGAGTCCTCCACCTTCTGCCCGCACCGCTCCACCACGGACGACTTCCGCCAGACCCGCGGCCAGGACCTCCTGGACCGCTACACCTGGACCCGCCCGGAATCGGACCTCGCTTACACGGTCGAGTGGGTGCCTCTCCTGCACGCGACCTCGCTGCCCGGCGGCCCGGTGGAGGCGGAGTCGTATCTGATCCTCAAGGACGAACTGGTCACGCGCATACGGGAGGCGGGCCCCCTGGACGGCCTCGTCTACGACATCCACGGCGCGATGAGCGTCATCGGCCTGACCGACGCCGAAGCCGACCTGACCGAAGCGGTCCGCGCCGCCCTCGACGCCGTCGGCACCCCCGACGGCGGGCGCCCGATGATGTCGACCGCCATGGACCTGCACGGCAACGTCTCGCGCCGGTTCGCCGAGCCCATCGACCTGCTCACCGCCCACCGCCTCGCCCCGCACGAGGACGCCTGGGAGACCCGCGAGCGCGCCGCGCGCAACCTCGTACGCTGCCTGCGCGAGGGCACCCGGCCGCACCGCGCCTGGGTGCAGGTGCCGGTGCTGCTGCCCGGCGAGAAGACCAGCACCCGCCTGGAGCCCGCCAAGTCGCTCTACGCCTCGCTCGCCGACATCGAGAAGCTGCCCGGCATCCTCGACGCCGCGATGTGGGTCGGTTACGCGTGGGCGGACGAGCCGCGCTGCAAGGCCGCGATCGTCGTCACCGGGGACGACGCCGAACTGGCCGCCGCTGAGGCCGAGAAGCTGGCCCGCCGCTACTGGGACGCGCGCCGCGACTTCGTCTTCGTAGGGCCCACGGGCGGCGCCGATGAATGCATCGAGAAGGCGGTCGCCTCGGACAAGCGGCCCTTCCTCATCAGCGACTCCGGCGACAACCCCACGGCGGGCGGCGCCGGTGACCTGGCGTACATGCTCGGCAAGCTCCTGGAGAACGACGCGATCCGCTCCGGGCAGGTCACCGCGGTCCACCCCGGCATCACCGACCCGGTCGCCGTCGCCCGCTGCTTCGAGGCCGGAGTGGGCGCCGATGTCACCCTGAGCGTGGGCGGCAAGGTCGACGCGAACCACGGCGGCCCCTATGAACTCACCGGCACCGTAGTGGCGTTGCAGCGAGCCGCCGAGCAGAAGGACCGGGCGGAAGGCGGTGCGTACGACCGTGGTGTCGACATGGCGGCGGTGCGGACCGGCGGCGTGACGGTGATCCTGGTCGAGCGCCGCAAGCCCTTCCACACCCTCGCGGACTTCATGGGTCCGGCGGACGGCGGCCTCGGCATCGACCCGCGCACCTTCGACCTGGTGGTCGTCAAGATCGGCTACCTGGAGCCGGAGCTCTACGACATGGCCGCCGACTGGCTCCTCGCCCTCACCCCGGGCGGCGTCGACCAGGACCTGCTGCGGCTCGGTCACCACCGTGTGGAGCGCCCGCTGTACCCGTTCGACGAGGACGCGTACGACGCGGGTGCGGGCCCCGGTCTGACCGCGATCCAGCTGGTGCCGCTCGCCTGACTCGTCTGATGAGAAGGGGCTTCACCTGCCGTAACGCTTCTGCGAAGGTGATCCCTTCGAGCCGCTGAAACCCGTCCGGAGGAGCCCCCGTGAAGCGCGCCGCCACCCTGTCCGCCCTGGTCTGTCTGCTCGCCCTCACGGCTGCCGCGCCCGCGTCGCCCGACGCCGGGCGCGGCAAGGACCGCCATCACGGCAGCCTCCTGGACTCCGTGCCGAAGTCGGGCGTCCTGAAGGTGTGCACGACGGGCGACTACCGCCCGTTCACCCACCTCGACCCCGTCGAGGGAACGTACAGCGGCGTGGACATCAAGATGGCGGAGGACCTGGCGAAGAGCCTCGATGCCAAGCCCTCGTACGTGGCCACGACCTGGGCGAACCTGACCAAGGACGTCGCGGCGGGCCGCTGCGACATCGCGGTCGGCGGCGTCTCCATCACCCTGCCGCGCGCCCGCCAGGTCTACTTCAGCGAACCGACCCGCGAGGACGGCAAGACGCCGATCGTGCGCTGCGCCGACAAGGAGAAGTTCGGCGAGGGCACGCTCAAGGACATCGACAAGGCGGGCACCACCGTCATCGTGAACCCCGGTGGCACGAACGAGCAGTTCGCGCGGGCGAGCATCAAGCAGGCCACCATCAAGCTGCACCCGGAGAACACCACGATCTTCAAGGAGATCGTCGAGGGCCGTGCGGACGTGATGATGACGGACGCGAGCGAGACCCGCTACCAGGCCAAGATCCACCCCGAGCTCTGCTCGCTGCACCCCGAGAAGCCCTTCACCTTCTCCGAGAAGGCCTACGCCCTGCCGCGCGGGGACGAGGAGTTCAAGGAGTACGTCGACCAGTTCACGCATCTGGCGACGCACGACGGGACGTACGCGGGATACGAGGCCGAGTGGATGGGCGCCCCCTCGGGTTCCTAGTCGTCCCGGTCCCGCCGGTCCGGGGATATCCCTGAGGCGGTCCCCGATGTCGGGACGGCCGGGCCGCCCTACCTTCCTGGGCATGGCTTCCTTCCGCGATCGGTGCATCCACAGCAGGCAGGGTGGTCGGCTCGCCTCGACCACCACCGCCGACATCGACGGGCTCGTCGCCGGGCTCAAGGACCGGCCGCGCGTCGTGCTGCACTTCCACGGCGGACTCATCGACGACCACCTGGGTTTCGCCACGGCCGAGCGGCTCGCGCCCGTGTACGAAGGGGCGGGCGTCGATCCCGTCTTCTTCGTGTGGAGCAGCGGGCTGCTCGAGACCTTGCGGGGCAATCTGCCGCAGATCCTGAACGAGAGCGTCTTTCGTACGCTGCTCAACAGGGTCACCCGGTACGCCACCGGCACCGTGTTCAAGGAGCCGGGACAGCGAGGTCTTGTCACCGTCCCCACCTCTAGGTCGGTAGCAGCCGAACTCGCCCAGGTGCGGACGGGGCAGGAGCCCTATGCGCGGATGATGGTGCCGAAGGACGTGCCGTCGCTGAGCGAGTCCGAGCAGACGCAGATCGCCGCCGAGCTCTCGGCGGACACCGAACTTGCCGAGCGCACCCGGGAGATCGTGAACTCGGCTGTGCCCCAGGACACTCCGCAGACCAACGAGCCGGCCGCCGCGGCGCGAGAGGTAATCGGGGGGCGTGCCGCGGCGGTCACCCTGATGTCACCGGATGTCGTGACCGATCTCGCGGACAGGGCCGGCACGGGGGAACGCGCCCTGGTGAGCACCGCGTTGATGGTGCGCAAGACCGTGCGGGTGGTGGCCGCCGTCGTCGACCGCTTCCGGCAGCGCAACGACCACGGGCTCTATCCGACGGTCGTCGAGGAGATCCTCCGCGAGTTCTACCTCGCCAGTGTGGGCGCCGCGATCTGGGACGCCATGAAGCGGCAGACCCTGGACACCTTCGCCGCCGCGGGCGACGAGGTCCGCGCGGGGCGGTACTTCCTCGACCGGTTCGCCGAGCTGCTCGCGACCGGCACCCGCCCCCAGGTGACCGTGGTCGGCCACAGCGCGGGCGCCGTGTTCATCGGCAACCTGCTCGACGACCTCGCGCGCAGGCGCGCCGCGGTCGACGACCCGGTGCCCGCCGACTTCCGGCTGCGGGACGTGGTGCTCCTCGCGCCCGCCTGCACGGTGGCGCAGCTCGCGCCCGCGATCCGCCGCCAGGCCGAACTCTTCGACCGGTTCCGGATGTTCACCATGACCGACCCTGCGGAACGGGCCGACCAACTCGTGCCGTTCCTGTACCCGAGGTCGCTCCTCTACTTCATCTCCGGGGTCCTTGAGCGCGGACCCTCCCAGCAGTCCGCCGTCATGCCGATCGCGGGAATGCAGCACTGGTTCCTCGACGCCGCCGCGGTGGGACCCGACTCGGACGACCTGCGCGGCTTCCTGCGCGCCGATTCCGCACGCACCGTGTGGTCGCCCGGTGACGGCGGGCCGGGCCTGCGCTCGGGGGCGCGCAGCCACGTGGCCTTCGACCACGACCCGGACGTGCTCGCGAGCGTGGTCACCATGCTCGCCGACTGACGCGACCGACCGATCGCGACCGACGGGGGGAGAGAGACCGATGAACGACCTGCACTACGCCGTGGTCGTCGGCATCAACCGATACCCGGCCATCGGTGACCTACAGGGGGCGCGGGGTGATGCGTGCCGGTTCCGCGACTGGCTCGTCGAACCCGGGGCAGGTGCCCTGCCCGAGGCCAACGTCCACCTGGTCACCGCCACCAAGGAGGACGAGCTCACCGACGACTTCCTCAACGCCGTGCCGACCAAGGAGTACGTCGACAAGGCGCTCTACCGGGCGCACACGGCGGCGGGGGACGCCGTCAGAGCGAGGCCCGAGGAGGAGCGGCCCGACGCGTGGCGGGCGACCCGGCTCTACGTCTTCCTCGCGGGGCACGGGTTCTCGCCGTCCAACAACAGCGACGCGGCGCTGCTCATGGCCAACGCCGCCAGGGACTACATGGGCAGTCATGTCGCGGTACGGCAGTACCTGAACTGGTACGAGTCGGCGTCGCCGTTCCACGAGGTGGTCTTCCTGGCCGACTGCTGCCGCACCCGCTTCGGCGGCGTCGAGGTCTTCGCCCCGCCGTTCACCGGGAGCACCGAGGCGCCGGAGGACGTCGACTACTTCGTCGGGTTCGCGACCTCGCTCGGCGACCCCGCCTACGAGGAGCAGAACCCCGACCGCGACCGGGCCCGGGGACACTTCACGACCGCCCTCCTGGAAGGGCTGCGCGGCGCGAAGCCCACGCCCGAGGGCACGGTCACATCGGACAGCCTCGCCGACTTCGTCGGCCCTTCTGTGCGTGCCCGCACAGAAGACGCGCTGATCCCGCAGAAGGCCAAGTTCATCAAGGGCACCAGCACGCCGATGATCTTCGCGGAAGGTCTTGAGCGTCCTCCGGCCCCTGTGACCCTGCGGTTCCCGGCGGGATTCCGGGGCTGGGTGCAGCTGCGCGGCGGTGACCTCGACGAGTCGCCGCTGCGGCTGCACGTCGAAGCGGAGGAGAGCGTCGAGAAGCTCGCCCCCGGGTACTACCGCGCCACTCCGGAGAGCTGGACCGCGCCCGACTTCCGCAACGGTGGATTCTTCGAGGTACTGACAGGTGGTGGCAATGGTGTCCAGCTCTGAGGACCGGCGGCATACAGAACAGGACGCGAAGGACCGGGTGCCGTTCGTCGTCATACCGGACACCCCATCGGTACTCGTCACCGTCACGGACTCCGCGTTCCGCGAGGTGGCGCACGCGATGGGGACCGTCGACACCGAGCTGCGGCCCGGTATCTACCGCATCGAGCAGCGGTTCGGCGGTGAGGTGGAGAGCCGGTTCGTCGAGGTCGGCCCCGAACCGTTCACCGAGCGGCTCGCGCTGCCCGACATGCCCACGCCCACACCCGTCGAGGGCACTCCCACGACCCGTGAGGACCACCGGGCGGCGGCTGCACGCTGGAGCACACGGACGACGTACGGCGAAGGCTCGCCGACCCTGATGGTGCTGATCCGCAATCTGCGCCGAGGCTGGCAACTGGACCCGTTCGCACTGGAGATCGCCGGCCTTGACGGCAGGCCCGTCGACGGCGGAGCCAGTGGATGGGAGCCTTCGGGCGGCGAGGAATGGTCGGCCTGGAGCTGTGAACTGCCGCCGGGCGGCTACCGGTTGCGTCCCCGCAGGAAGCCCGCCGACGGGCCGCCCCTCGCACAGGCGCTGCACGTGCTCGACGGATGGACCACCCTGGTGTTCGTGAGCAACGGCCCGCAGGGACCGCAGCCGCAGTTCGCCTCGATCCAGATGGTGCGCCGTGGCGCGGGCTGGCAGCCCGCGGACCGCACGCTCGGGCTCGCCCTGGAGGCCGCGCTCTCCGGACTGCGACAGGGCATCGACCTCGTGTCGAACCGGCAGCTCATGCAGCTGGCCAGGGCCGAGGACGTCAACCCCTTCCTGGGCATCGTCGGCGCCCACGCCCTGCTGCTGCACCCCCGTCCCGATCTGCGGCAGATCGGCACGGTCGTGGAGAGGCTCGTCCACTACGCGCCCGACCAGCCGGACATCGCCGCCCTGTGCACCCTGCTCGGTGAGCCGGTGGCGCCCGTCGTGTCGCCGCCCATGCTCGCCGCGTCCTGCCGTCTGCTCGTCCGGGCGGACGCGGTCGCCCCCGGGATCCTGCCGGACGGCTCGGTGGTGGAGAGCGTGGCGGAGCATCTCGTGGGGCGCGGTGTCTGGACCACCTGGCTGGAGCAGGAGCAGCGAGCGGGTGTCGCGCCGCGTGGCACCGCGGGGACGGCGCGCCCGACGGCGGTCGATCCGGGCGACCGCGTCCAGCGCTACGTACAGGAGATCGTGAGCGTCGAGGGCAAGACCGTCGACGAAGTCCTGAGCAGCCTGGACCGGGAGGAACTGTGCCGCAGGACCGGGCTGCCCCACAGCACGGTCGACTCGGCCGTCGAGGAGCTCAGGCGCCCGTGAGGGCCTCAGCGAGGCCCGTAGAGGCAGTGCCTGCGAGGCCCGTAGAGAGGCAGTGCGGCCGCGACGGCCGGGAGGCTGTGCCCCCGGCCGTCGCCGCTCCCGACGCCTCCTTCGCCGCGCGCGGCACCCCCGTGTCCGTGCGTGGCGGAGCGTCGGTGGCCTGCCGGCCGCGTCCCTCGACACGGCCGGCAGGGGCAGGTGGGACGACCTGCGGCCCGTGCGCCCCCGAGCGCGCACGGACAGACAGGCCGACGGTGACGTGATGGCGCGTCACCCGTTCTCGATGGACCCCTGCCGCGTTCCCGGTCACCATGGCTGCCTCCGTCAGGTGAGTGCGTGGCGCACCATCGTGCGGAACTGCTCCGAGGGTTCGATGCCGAGCTCCGAGCGGAGCAGGGCGCGGAACATCTTGAAGTGGCGCACCGCCTCCGCGAGGTTGTTCTCGGCGAGGTGCACCGTCACGACCGCCCGGTGCGCGCTCTCGCGCAGGGGATCGATCCGGGTGCACTCCAACGCGGCCTCAAGCGCGGGGGCGTACTGCTCCCGCACGACGAGCCGCGCCGAAAGGGCCTCGAGCGCGTGCAGCCGCAGCTGGTGCAGCCGCTCGCGCTCGAACACCACCCAGTCCTGGTACCAGCCGGGCAGCAGCTCGCCCATCCCCATCAGCGAGGCGCACGCGGGCCCGGTCCCCTCTGCCGAGGCCGCGAGTATGCGGTGGGCCGTGACGGTGAAGTCCTGGATGTCCATCCGGACCCGCCCGCTGAGCGCGAGCACCCCTGGCCCTGGGTCGGTGACGGCCGAACTCGCCGCGTTGAGGCGCCAGATGGCGGTACGGAGGCAGGCGCGCGCACGCTCCTCCGTGACATCGGGCCACAGCGTCCCCGCGAGCGCCGAACGCGTCGCGGGTCCACGAAGACCGAGCAGGGCGAGCAACTGCTGCCCGCTGGCGGACACCTCGACCTGCCCGCCGCCGTCCCCCTCGCCACGGCTGAGGCAGAATCCCCCGAGCAGCCGCAGACGCAGGGCCGGTGGCGCGTCGTCGCGTACCGCCGGACATTCCGTGACAGCCATCTGTGCACCCCCGATTGTGCGTGCCGTCCCCTGACCAGCCAAGAACCTACGCCGGGCAGGGGCAGGTTGCCTCAGGGAATCGCCCAGGGATAACCCCGGTGTGCCAGGGCTCCGGCCAGGGGACGGGCTAGGAGGACGTGCGCCGGTCCTGGGGGGCGAAGTGGTGCACGAGCCCGATACGCGAATTGATTCCGAGCTTCGTATAGGTGTGGCCCAAGTGGTACTCGATGGTCTTGACGCTCAGTGCGAGGGCGGTGGCGATCTGCCGGTTGGTGAAACCCTGGGAGGCGAGCCGCGCGACGGCCAGCTCCTGCGGGGTGAGCCCTTCGGCTGCCGATTCGAGGTCCGCCGGGTCGTGCGCGGGCCGTGGGGGCGCCGCACGCCCGCAGGCGTCGAGCTCCCGTTCGCTCCGCGCCAGGTAGGGCGCGGCGCCAAGGTCACTCATCGTCGTGTACGCCGCCTGCAGCTGGGTCACCGCCACCGAGCGGCGGCCGATCCTGCGCAGGAACGCCCCGTGGTCGAGCTCGACGCGGGCGCGGCCGAAGGGCGAGGGGACCTGCGCCGCCTGGTCGTGGGCGCGCAGGAACGACGCCTGGGCGCGGTCCGTCTCGCGGCGCGCAGCGTGCAGATTCCCGCGCACCCGGGCCGCCGCCGACAGCGCCGCGTGCTGCCCGCGCGCCGCCGCCCGCTCCTCGTAGGGGAGAAGCACCGCTTCCGCCTCGTCGAACTCGCCGAGCTGGATGAGCGCGTCGACCAGGAGCTCACGCCAGGACACCACGCCCGGTTCGTTCACCCCGTCGTGCGTGGCGAAGTCGAGGAGCGGCCGAAGGGCCTCGACGACCCGCTCCGGCTCCGCGCGCGCCTCGGCGAAGGCCCCGTGCGCCGAGGCCGCGTAGGCGTAGGCGAGGGCGCTCTCGTCGCAGCCCGGCGCGTCCAGGGCGAGCCGCAGGTGCGCCGACGCGCGGTCCCAGCTGCCGCGCGCGGAGAGGATCCAGCTGGCGATGGCGTGCGTGACGGGCTTGAGCCACGACTGCTCGGAGTCGTCGGCGATCGACGCGGAGGCCTCGGCGTGGATCAGCGCCTCGTCCCAGTCGCCGAGCCGGTGCAGGGTCTGCGCGAGCGCCGATGCCGAGAGCAGCCGCAACGGCACCGATCCCTTGCGGCAGTTGGCCACCGCCCCCGACAAGTCCCTTCGTGCGCCGGAAAGATCGTCCGACCAGAGCCTCAACTGCCCGCGTGCGAGCAGCAGGTCGATCTTCGCGGGCGGAACGAGGAGCGGATCGGGAAGTTCACCGGCGAGTTCGATCCCCTTCTTGGCGAACCCGCTGAGGCCCAGCGCGAGAAGGTGGTTGAAGCGCAGCATCCGGCTCGGCCCCTGGAGGGTGGAGAGTCGCTGCGCGCGCTCGGCCCACTGGGCGGCGTCGGCGGAGCGCCCCCGCATCACGGCGGCGTAGCTCAGCTGCTCGGCCGCCCGCGCGGCCAGTGAGGGATCGCTCTCCTGGTCGCACTGGTTCCAGGCGTCGACGAGCAGCGTCTGCGCCTGCTCCATGCGCCCCTGGACGCGCGCCACATATCCACGTACGTAGCCGCGCAGCGCCGGATCGGCGTCGGCCGAGAGACCGGCCGCGAGCTCGGCCGACTCGTGCACACGGCCGTCGAGGAGCAGCGCCTCGACGGCCTCGACCGCGAGCCGGTCGCGTTCCGGGTCGGTCGTCGCCACGCGGGACGCGTGCCGCAGGTGGGTGCCCGCGACCGCCCACTGCCCGGTGGCCGCCTCGCGCCGGGCGCAGGCGGCCAGCGCGGCGGCGAGCTGCTCGTCGGGTCCGGTGGAGGCGAGCACGCGGTGCCGCAGACTCGCGTAGTCGTCGCCGACCAGGGTGGCGGCCCGCGTGTGCAGGTCGGCCCGGTGCGCGGGGCCGATGTCCTGGTAGACGGCGGCATGGACGAGCGGATGCGGGAAGGAGATCTCGGGTGCGGCGCCCGGGTGCGTCTCCTTCAACAGGCCTGCCTTGACGGCGCGTTCGAGCGCGGGCAGGGGGGCGGTGACGCGGGCGAGCGAGGCGGCCAGGCTCAGCGGGCAGGAGAGCCCGAGCACACTCACCGCCTGGACGAGCCGCAGCGCCTGGGACCCGCACTCCGCGAGGTTGGCGAGCACCAGCATGGCGTACGAACGGGGCGCGGGCAGCGGTGTGGTGACGTCCCGCAGGACGTGCGAGGGCACCTGATCGAGCAGAGCGCGGGCGTGCAGCGGATTGCCGTGCGTGTGGTCGTGGAGGCGTACGGAGGCGGAGTGCGGAAGCCGGTCGGTCCACAACTGTGCGCTGAGGTGACCCAGTTCGTCCGGACTGAGTCCATGCAGCGGGATCCGGCGGGTGCGGACGTCGGCGAGCAGCCTGCGGATTCCGTCCGGCAGCTGAGGTGCCTGTGGGTCGCGCGCCGTCACGATCGCCAGGACCTTGTCGAAGCGCAGCCGGCGCAGCGCGAAGGTCAGCGCGTTCAGGGACGCGGAGTCGGCCCAATGGGCGTCGTCGAGCACCAGGATGACGGGCCCCTTGTCCTGCAGCTCGCTCAGCAGGTCGAGCAGCCCGAAGCCGGCCGCGAGGGGTGGCAGGGTGCCGGGCGCCGAGCGGGGCGTGCGGACCAGAGAACCCAGGCAGTCCGGCAGCGGGATCGGGCTCTGCCCGACGAACTGGGCGAGCACCCCGCAGGGCAGCGCGCTCTCGTTCTCCTCGCCGCTCGCCTGCAGTACGCAGGCCTCGCCCGCCGTGTCCAGGAACCTGCGCACCAGTGCGGTCTTGCCGATGCCGCCGGGCCCGTCGATCAGGACGAGGCGCGGCACCCCCTCGCACACACTGCGGAACTCGTCCTGTAGCGCGGCCAGTTCGCGCCCGCGTCCGGAGAACGCCTCATGCGTCGCCGGTGCGTGGGCATGGCCGTTCAGTATGTCGCCGGACGTCATCACCGCCCCCACATGTCGGCACCCGGTACGGACGCCGGGACTGTGACGGCGAACCGTGCCGGGCGCATGGCCCTGAACGTCCACGATGATGCCGAAACCGGTGTCGGTACAAGCAGATTCCCGGCTCCCGGAGAGCTGATTGCCGTGCCGCGGGATCAGGCGTCACAGGAGTCACCATCCGCCGCGGAGGCCGGTTCTCCGTTCTCGACGGAGGCGGCGTCCGGGGGCGGTTCGAGCAGCGAGAGCAGTTCGAGCCAGCCGTGGAACTGAGTGCAGTGGCCCGTGTCTCCTTGCTGGTCTCCCTCATCCACCACGTTCCCGTGCACGCCCCCAGGCGAGCGGAACACCTCGATGACGTAACGCACAACGCCCTCCCGAGGGCCGGTGAAGGCCCCGAACCGTGACACATCGCGACGGGGATCCACGGTACGAATCCCGGTTCGCCCGTCGCGTCAGGGAGTCACCTAGGGATGTCCCCAGTCGCCGACCCTTGGCCAAGAATGTGACACCCCGAACGCCTCCTGAAATAACGCGGGTTGTGGTGTTTCACGTCACTCTCTGTGGCATCCTTGCCCTCCACACGCATCAGTTGCACGCGGGGGTGTCACATGATTGCGCCGACTGAGCGCGCCCCGGAGGGCGGCGGCGAGGCACGTACACCTGACCCCAAGGAGAAACGCTTCCTCGGGCAGCAGTTCACCCTTCATCTCGTGGCGATGCTCGTCCTCGTGGCCGTCGCGATCTGGGGCGGCACGGCGGCCGCCGTCACCGCGGCCACCCTCTTCATCGCGTACGCCTCGACCATGACGGGGCGCGCGGCCAAGAGCGAACGGCCCGAGGCGGCGCAGCATCTGCGGGCCTTCCTCGGCGCGATGTTCGTCGCGCTGCTTGTCGGCGTCGTCATCTGGGGCATCCGCTCGTGGGTGCTCGCGGGGCAGCCGGTCGACGTGACGCCCCAGGCGAAGCTGACGGACGCCACTCTCGACGCGGACGGAACGGCGAGGCTCACCGTGAAGACCGATCCGGGCGACAGTACCGAACTGAGGGTGACCCTCGCGGCGCGGGACGGGGTGGCTGGGGGCTCCCCCTGCCTGGCCCTGAGCAGCCTCCGGTTCCAGGGTGCGGACATCGACGCGAAGGGCCCCGTCGACCTGGAACGCACCCTCACCACCACGCTCGACCTGGTGAACGACACGGGACCGGAGGTCTCGGTCGACATACAACTGGCCGACAGTGCCGACAGTGCCGACAGTGCCGACAGCGCCGA
Source organism: Streptomyces sp. NPDC055239 (assembly GCF_053606205.1). Lineage (NCBI taxonomy): Bacteria > Bacillati > Actinomycetota > Actinomycetes > Kitasatosporales > Streptomycetaceae > Streptomyces > Streptomyces sp. NPDC055239. Next base: position 185,296 of record NZ_JBSGRD010000015.1, read on the forward strand.
CGGCGCCGACAACAACGACTGCCGGGTCAGCCTCACGCTCGAGAAGGCGGAGTACCGCCGCTAGCCCAAGGGAGAGTCCATGTCCTTCAGGTCCTCCAGAACCTCCAGATCCTTCAGAGCGCGGCGCCCGCGACTCGTCACCGCCGCATGTCTCCTCGCCCTCAGCCTGACCGCCGCATGCAGCGAGGGCGGGTCGGGGAACGGCTCCGACGATGCCCGGCCGCCGGGCGCCAACACCAAGAAGAGCGACGCACCGTCCTCGATCTTCCTCAAGGAGACGGTGAACATCGCGGTGAAGAAGGGGCAGCCCGGCTTCAGCACCCGCAGCGAGGAGGAGGACGACTTCGCCGGATTCGAGGCGCAGTTGGTGGAGTTCCTCAGCTCGAAGCTCGACTTCAAGGCCGCGGACTGGGACGTCCAGTCACGCGACCGCGAGAACGTCCTGAGCGACAAGAGCATGGACCTGGTGGTGGCCACGTACTCCATCACCGATCAGCGGGACAAGACGGTCGACTTCACCGCTCCGTACTTCAAGACCTACCAGGGGGTGCTCATCCGCAAGGGCTACAACGGCATCGCGAGGCTGGCGGACGTCGACGGCAAGAGGGTGTGCAGCGTGCGCGGCTCCACCGGCGACCCGGACAGCGAGCAGGATCTCAAGGCGAAGAAGGCCATCCGTGCCGCCCTGGGGCAGGAGGTGGTGGCCGAGCTCCGCAACAGCTACAAGACGTGCGTCAAGGAGCTCATCAACGGCAACTTCGAAGCCGTCTGGACGGACAAGATCATCCTTGAGGGCTTCGCCCAGGACCCGCGGTACGCCGACAAGGTCGAGGTGGCGCGGAACATCACGGTCAAGAACCGGCAGTTCTACGGGATCGGCCTGCGCGAGGGCCAGACCGCGGACTGCCACCGGCTGAACGACGTCCTCGAGGACTTCCTCCAGACCAACTGGTCCCTGGCCTTCCAGACGTACTTCCCCAAGGTCACAGCCCGGTCGAGCGCCTTCGAGCAGGACTACAAGCCCACCGACGTCGAGTTCACGAAACTCAAGAAGACGTCGTGCGGCGGCAAGTAGCCCTGCGCGGCGGCACATGGGTGTCCGCGGCGGGACTCACACCATCCGGTGGTACTGCTGGGGGGCGGCGACCTCGCCGCCGAGCTCGTTCGCGGCGTGCCGGGCCCACGAGGGGTTGCGCAGCAGCTCGCGGCCCAGGAGCACGGCGTCCGCCTCGCCGTTGGCGAGGATCTTCTCCGCCTGCTCGGCATCGGTGATCATGCCGACGGCCGCCACGGGGAGCGAAGTCTCCGCCTTCACCCGCGCCGCGAAGGGCACCTGATAGCCGGGGCCGGTCTTGATGCGGGCCTTGGGGGCGTTGCCTCCGCTGGAGACGTCCAGGAGGTCCACGCCGTGGGCGTGCAGTTCCTTCGCGAGGCGGACCGTGTCGTCGGCCGTCCAGCCCTCACGCTCGTCCTCGGGGTTCTCCGTCAGCCAGTCGGTCGCGGAGATCCGGAAGAAGAGGGGCAGCTCCTCGGGCCAGACCGCGCGGACGGCGTCGACGACTTCGAGGGCGAGCCGGGAGCGGTTCTCGAAGGAGCCGCCGTACTCGTCCGTGCGGTGATTGGTGAACGGCGAGAGGAACTCGCCGATGAGGTAGCCGTGGGCGCCGTGGATCTCGACGACCTCGAAGCCCGCGTCGAGCGCGCGCCGGGCCGCGTCCGCGAACTGGCCGACGACGTCGCGGATCTCTTCCGTGGTGAGTTCGTGCGGCAGGGGATCGCCCTCGTCGAAGGGGAGCGGGCTGGGCGCCACCGGCTGCCAGCCGTGCTCCTCCTGGCCAAGGGGTCCACCGCCCTTCCAGGGGCGGTCGGTCGAGGCCTTGCGGCCCGCGTGGGCGATCTGGATGCCCGGAGTGGTGCCGTGGGTCTTCAGGAAGCCGGTGATACGGCGGAACGCCTCGACCTGCGTGTCGTTCCATATTCCGAGGTCGGCGGGGCTGATGCGGCCCTCGGGGCTCACGGCCGACGCCTCGACGAGGATCAGTCCGGTGCCGCCGGCGGCACGCGCCGCGTAGTGGGCGAAGTGCCAGTCGTTGGCGACGCCCGCGTTCGGCCCGAACACCTCGGTCGAGTACTGGCACATCGGTGCCATCCACACGCGGTTGGGGATGGTCAGCGATCGCAGGGTGTAGGGCTCGAACAGCGCGCTCACGGCGGGACTCCATTCGTCACGGACTTCGGACTTCGGAACTGGTCGTACGATAGACCTCGTAGTACGGCAGATGTCAAACTACGATGACTCTCGTACTATGGAGCCTCAGAGAAGACGCGAAGCCCGGACGTGAAGCCCCGACGAAGTGGAGCCGTCATGACGACCGCCGCACCGATCAGCAGCCGTGCGCTCGACCATCCGGCGCGTACGGAGATCCGGCTCGAGGGCGTGCTCCACGCACTGTCGGACCCCATGCGCCTACGGGTCGTACGGCAGCTGGCCAGGGACGAGGCGGGGCTCGACGGGCTCTCCTGTTCGCAGATCGATCTCCCCGTCACGAAGTCCACGAGCACCCACCACTTCAGGGTGTTGCGCGAGAGCGGCGTGATCCAACAGATCTACCGAGGCACGGCCAAGCTCAACGGCTTGCGCCGAGAGGACCTGGACGCACTCTTCCCCGGCCTCCTGGACAGCGTCCTGGCGGCGGCGAGGACACAGGCAGAGCGCACGGGTACGCCGTAGGTGAGCGCCCCGTAAGGGGCGCGAGGAACTGCGCGCCCGTCCCCCCCCACCGACCCGCACATCCACACGGCCCCAGCTCAGCGCTCGCCGCCCCAGCTCAGCGCTCAGCGCCCGCCGCCCCCAGCAGCCCGGCCCAGTCAGGGATCTTCACGGGCCCGCGTCCCAGCGAGACGCCGAGTGCCGCCTCCGCGCGCTCGATCGCCAGCCAGCCCTGCCACTCGACGGGGTCAAGGCCCGCGTCACGGAGAGCGGGCAGAGGATCCTCGGCCACCCCTCTTCGTAAGAGGGCGCTGGCGTCATCGAGCAGGGAGAGCACCGTCTCCTTGGCGCACGGGCGGTTGGTCCCGATGACGCCCGTCGGCCCCCGCTTGATCCAGCCCGCCACATACTCCCCGGGGGACGCGACGCCACCCCGCAGCACCCGCCCCGCCGCATGCGGCACAGTGCCGAGCCCCGCATCGAACGGCAGCCCGTCGATGGGCACCCCGCGGTAGCCGACCGAGCGCAGGACCAGCTGCCCCGCGATGTCCTCGTACCGCCCGGAACCCCTCACGCCGCCGAGCCCGTCCGGCAGCGTCCGCTCGAACCGCACCCCGCCGACCCGCCCCGCCGCCTCCGTCACGGCCACGGGGCGCAGGAAGAACCGGAGCCGGATGCGGCGCGGAAGGTGCCGCGCCGGGCGCTCGGCCCAGGCGCGCATCACTTCGACATTGCGGCGACCCGCCGCGGGCAGCCCCGAGGGGTCCACGTACGCCGGATCGAGCGCCAGCTCCTCGGGATCCACGATCACGTCGGTGTCCGGGAGCGAGCCGAGCTCGCGCAGTTCCTTGGTGGTGAAGCGCGCCTGCGAGGGGCCGCGCCGCCCCACCATGTGGACCTCGCGCACCCGGCTCTCGGCGAGGACCCCGAGCGCCGCCTGCGGAATGTCGGTGGGCCGCAGCTCGGCCGCGCCGCGCGCCAGCATCCGCGCGACGTCCACCGCGACGTTCCCGACGCCGATGACCACGGCGGACTCCACGCCCCGTACGAAGCCGTCGGCCGCCGCGTCAGGGTGCGCGCTGTACCAGGACACGAACTCCGTGGCCGAGTGGCTCCCCGGCAGATCCTCGCCCGGCACGCCCAGCTTGCGGTCGGCTGCCGCGCCCACGCAGTAGACCACCGCGTGGTAGAGGTCGAGCAGCCGCGCGGTGGGGAATCCGCCGGGGCCGATCTCGATGCCGCCGAGGAAGCGGACACGGTCGTGTTCGAGGACCGTACGCAGGTTCCCCTGGAGGGACTTGATCTTCTCGTGGTCGGGTGCGACGCCGTAACGGACGAGGCCGTAGGGGCAGGGGAGCCGGTCGATGACGTCGACACGCACCCCCGGCACGCGATCCTGCTGGATGAGGGACTGCGCGGCGTAGACCCCGCTCGGGCCTGATCCGACGACGGCGACCTGCAGCACGGCGGTGCTCCTTCCGCGAGGTGGCCTCGGGGGGGGTGAACTCAGCATCGCACCCCGGTGCGTCGAGGGGGAGATGTGGTGCGGGGCGCGTTGATCCGGGCACCCGCTCCAGGATCCGGACGCTCGCTCCAGGGCGTGCCGTTCGTGACCTAATGCGATCGCACGGCTACCTTTTGATTGTGCTTGAGAGCCCCTTTCTTGGTGTTTCTGATCACTATCGACCGAATGCTGACGCTTCGCCTTCATTTCACGTACGACTGACCTTCGGTGACGGCGCCGCCATCGACGCACGGGCCGTGGTCTCGGAAGGGCGGATCACCCTGGAGGGCCTGTACGCCCAGCCACCGCGTCCGTCCGACGCCCCGTCGTACCCGTACCCGCTCCCGCTCCCGCAGTTGCATCCGGAGCCGCCCGCCGTACACGCACACCGCGCCCGCCCGTCGTGGCCGCGCGGGCGCGAGGGGCGGCTGATGGTGGCTCAGGAGTACCGCACGGCACAGGCCGAGGGGCGTGACCCCGTGCTGGCGGTGATGCACGCGACGGGCCGCAGTCGCCGCAGGTCCCTCAAGCTCATCGCCTCGGCGCGGGACGCGGGCGCCCTGCCCCCGCGCCACAACCGCCGTTGAGACAGACGAGCGCACCAGTACACGGGCACACGAGCGGCGCGACACCGCCGCCGTGAGCGGCTGCTGATCGGTTCTACGTACGCCCCGGTCAGCTGTCCGTCCGGGGCATGGCCCGGGCGACGGCCAGGGTGTCCTCGAACAGGTGGAGGCGTTCGATGCGCCCGCCGCGGACCGTGAGGCGGAAGGCCACGGGGGTGGTGAACCGGCGGCCGGTGGACTTGACGGTGTGGGTGAACCGGCCGAACAGGGCCGCCTCGTCGCCGTCCACCAGGATCTGATCGACCTGTGACTCGCTCTCGCCCTCGACGAAGACGGGCCACATCGTGCGGAAGTAGGCGGACACCTGCTCACGGCGGGTACGTCGGCCGGTCCACGGCAGGCTGCTGTCGCCGGGGACGAACCAGTCGATGTCGTCGGCGAACAGATCGGCAAGGCCGTCCGCGTCCGCCGCCGCCAGCAGATGGAGGAAGCGGCTGATCGTGTCCTGAACGCTGAGGGGCTGCTGGGGTGCGGGCATGGTGACTCCTTGTGCGGTGACGTACGTGCTGGTGAGAGGACCGCGCGTCGGGGGCGGGCAGTCCTGGCGGCGGTGCCGCGCGCCGGTCGGGCCGGGCAGGCCAGGTCAGACCTGGACCAGTCCTCCGTCGACGAAGAACTCGGCTCCGGTGCTGAAAGAGCTCTGCTCGCTCGCCAGGAAGGCCGCCAGAGCGGCCACTTCCTCAGGCCGTCCCATACGCCCCAGGGGAAGTTGGGAGGCAGCCGCAGCGTGGAACTGTGCGGTGTCCTGTCCCGCCCCCGCCGCGATGCCGTCGATGCCCGGCGTCGCGATGGGGCCGGGCGTGATCGCGTTCACCCGCACTCCCCGTGGCGCCAGCTCGGAGGCCCAAGTGCGCGTCAGGCTCCGGATGGCGGCCTTGGACGCCGCGTAGACCCCGAGCCCCTCGCCGCCCTGTCCCGCGCTGGTGGAGGACAGCAGAATGACGGATGCCCCCGGTGCAAGGAGAGGCAGCGACTTCTGCACGGTCAGCAGGCTTCCCTTGACGTTGACGTCGAAGGTCCGGGCGAACTGATCCTCGGTGGCGTCCTCCAGGCGGGCGTACTCCCCGATTCCGGCGTTGGCCACCACGACGTCCAGGCGGCGGCCGTCCCGCTCGATGGTGCCGAAGAGCCGGTCCAGGTCGTCGGCCCGCGCCACGTCGCACGGCACGGCCACCGCGGTGGGCCCGGCTTCCGCCGCGACGGCCTCAAGCTCCGCGGCCCGCCGTCCGGCCAGATACACGGTGGCTCCGTCGTCGGCGAAGCGTCTGGCCACGGCTCGCCCGATGCCGCTGGAGGCTCCGGTCACCAAGGCGGTCCTGCCGGTCATCTGTCCCTTGTTCTCCATGGAATTCCACTCCTGACTAATTGACGTAACTTTTGTAGTTACATTGAGGACCTGAAAGAAGCGGCCATGTCGGCCGCACAACGGTCAGTGAGGGGAAAGCGTGTCGTTCAGTACGTCGGCCACCGTCGTCCGCGCCAACTCCGCCCGAACGGCCTGGTCGAGCCGGTCGTAGACGCCGCCCAGCGCCGGCTGGATACCCGCGCCCACGACGCATTCCTTGTTGGGCTCCGCGCGATGCATGCCGAACAGTGGGCCCGACCCGATGGCCTCGTACACGTCCAGCAGGGTGATCGTGGCGAGTTCGCGGCTGAGCATCCATCCCGCTCCCGCGCCGCGCTGGGCGTGCACCAGGCCTGCCGTTCGGAGCTCACCGAGCAGGCGTCGGATCACCACGGGATTGGTGTTCGCGCTGTCCGCGATCTGCTCCGAGGTGGCGACCTCGAATCCGCGGCTCTGATAGAGACCCACCCACGCCAGAGCGTGCACGGCGACGGTCAACCTGCTGTTGGCGCTCACGGCATCTCCTCTCCTCACTCACTTGTCGTAACAGTAAACGTTACGACAGTCGCGGGCAAGCCGCAGCGCTCTCACACAACCCATGGTTGTGGATGACCGCCGATGCGGTTGTTTGCCCTGTGCGCCCGCGGCCGGATTGGATACCGCAGGTCAAGGAGCGGTTGTCCAAGGGGCAGGGGTGGCAGTGACTAAGGAAGGCAGACGGTCCTTGGGGCGGCAGTTCGGATGGCTGTGGGCGGCCTACGCGGTCAGCGCGTTCGGCACGCGGCTCGCGTTCGACGCCTTCCCTTTGATCGCGATCCTCGCCCTGGACGCCGGTCCGACGCAGGTGTCGGTCCTCGCGGCGGCCGGGTTCGCGGTGGGCGCGGTGGTCGCGGTGCCGCTCGGACCGTGGGTGGAGTTCCGCCGCAAGCGGGCGGTGATGATCGCGATGGACCTGGTCCGATGCGCGGCGCTGCTCAGCGTCCCCGCCGCGTTCGCGCTCGGTCTGCTCGGCTTCGGGCAGCTCCTGTTCGTGGCGGTCGTCGTCGGCGCGGCCGACATCGCCTTCGGCGCGGCGAGCGGTGCGAGCCTCAAGGCGCTCGTACGGCCGCAGGACCTGCTCGTCGCGAACGGCCGCCTGGAGTCCACCAGTTGGACCGCACTGATGCTCGGGCCGCCGCTGGGCGGAGCCGCGATCGGGCTCTTCGGCCCGGTGATGACCGTGGTGGCCGACGCGGTCAGCTTCCTGCTCTCGGCCCTGGGGATCCGCGCGATCGGCGGCAAGGAGCCGCACCCCGATCACGGCAAGGAGCCGCACCCCGATCGCACCGGGCAGCCGTCCCGGTTCCGGGCGGGCGATCTGCTCGACGGATGGCGGTACATCCTCGCGGGCCCGATGCTGCGCCCGCTGTTCTTCAACATGATCCTCAACAACGGTCTGATCATGGCGACGTCGCCGCTCCTCGTCGTCCTGATGGTCGGCGAACTGGGCTTCGCGCCCTGGCAGTACGGCCTGGCCTTCGCCGTACCCTGCGTCGGCGGCCTGATCGGCTCGCGGCTCGCCCAGCCCCTCGTCGAACGGTTCGGGAGGCACCGGATCCTGCTCACCGCAGGGGCGCTGCGGGCGTGCTGGCTGCTCGGCCTTGCTTTCATCGGCCCCGGTGCCGCCGGGCTCGTGCTCGTCATCGTCGTCGAGCTCGGCCTGATCACGTGCTCGGGCGTCTTCAACCCGGTGTTCGCCACCTACCGGCTCGACCACACGCCGAAGGACCGCGTCGCCCGCACCCTGTCCGCCTGGTCGGTCACCAGCAAGCTCAGCATCGCGGCCCTGACCGGGCTGTGGGGTCTGCTTGCGGGCATCACAGGGCCGCGCACCGCGATCGGCATCGCCGGGATCCTCATCCTGGCCACTCCGCTGCTCCTCCCGCGACGCGACCACGTGCCGCCGCACGAGAGGGAGTTGACCGAAGAGAGCCGCACATGAGAGGCACCGCACCCGTGCCGGGCGCCACGGCCTCACATCTCGCGCATCCGGCCGATCTCCGCCGTCTGCTGCGCGATCACGTCGTTCGCCATCTCCTCGGCCTGGATGTTGTTCCCGTCGGAGAGCAGATCCGTCGCCATCGTGACCGCGCCGTTGTGGTGAGTGATCATCAGCTTCAGGAAGAGCTCGTCGAACGTCTTCCCCTTCGCGGCGCGCAACTGCTTCAGCTGCCCCTCCGTGGCCATGCCCGGCATCGTCCCGTGGTCGTGCCCCGCGTGCTTCTTCGCGCCGCCGTGACTCTTCAACCAGCCCTTCATGGCGCCGATCTCCGGACGCTGCGCTGCCGCGATGCGGTCGGCGAGGCGCTTGACCTTCTTGGAATCGGCACGCTTGGGGGCGAGTTCGGTCATCGTCAGGGCCTGGCCGTGGTGCGTGATCATCATCTGTACGTAGGTGAAGTCCGCCGAATTGGGGGTGTCGTCGTCGGTTCTCTTCTTGGCCGCGTCCTTGGCGGACATGGTCGCGGCAGTCTCGCCCGGCTTGCCCGGAGCGATGACCGAGGGACCCGGTGCGGCTTTCCCGGTCGGCTTCGAACCGGCGTCGGAACCTTCGGAACCTCCTGAATCACAGGCGCCGAGCGTCAGAACGGCGGCCGTGAGGAACACGGCTACGGCGGGCGTACGACGGTTGGGCACGGCTGCCTCCTGTGGCGCGCGGGGGAGTTGAGGACCGTCCTAGCACGCTTACGTGCGTGAGTGATCAAAAACTTTCGTTACAGATGCGTTGCCATCTGTTGATCTGTGCATGAGGAGAACGATACTGCGGGGTGTCCGTGAACCGTTCGACTGCGAACGGCGACCAGGGCGACTAGGGAGGACGCAGTGACGCTGTTGAACAACCCCCGAACACGGCGCAGACGCATGGGCGTCGGCGTGGCCGCGCTCGGTCTGATTGCCGCGCTGTTCAGCGCGGCGCCCGCCGGAGCGACGCCCGACCCGGGTGACTCGCCCGCCGCGCCCAAGGGCGTGTCGAAGAGCGACGCCGCCGACGCGAAGGCGGCCATCAAGGACGGCGAGATACCCGCGCCCGACGAGATCGTGCACTCGGACAACATCAAACATCTCGCGAACATCCCCAAGGACGCGCTGCCGGGGTTCAACACCGACCTCGCCTTCCAGGGGAAGTACGCCTTCGCGGGCAATTACGACGGTTTCCGCATCTACGACATCAGCAACCCGAAGAAGCCGCGGACCGTGTCCCAGGTCCTGTGCCCCGGATCGCAGAACGACATCTCCGTCTCGGGGAACCTGCTCTTCCTCTCCACCGACTCCTCGCGCAGCGACAACTCCTGCAACAGCACCACGCAGCCCGCGACCGAGAAGTCCTCGTGGGAGGGCATGAAGGTCTTCGACATCAGCGACAAGTCGAACCCGAAGTACGTCTCGGCCGTCGAGACCGCCTGCGGCTCGCACACGCACACCCTGGTGCCGGAGAAGAAGAACGTCTACGTGTACGTCTCTTCGTACTCCCCGAGCGCGACGTTCCCGGACTGCCAGCCGCCGCACGACGGCATCTCCATCATCAAGGTGCCCCGCAAGGCCCCGCAGAAGGCGGCGGTCGTCGACTTCCCCGTGCTCTTCCCGGGTGAAGGCCCCGACGGCGGCGGCAACCCCGGCGGGCCCACCAACCCGGGCGTGTCCAAGACCACCGGCTGCCACGACATCACCGTGCTGCCCTCCGAGGACCTCGCCGCCGGTGCCTGCATGGGCGACGGAATCCTCTTCTCCATCAAGAACCCGGAGAAGCCCGAGGTCATCGACCAGGTCCAGGACAACAAGAACTTCGCGTTCTGGCACTCGGCGACCTTCAACCAGAAGGCGAACAAGGTCGTCTTCACCGATGAGCTCGGCGGCGGTGGCGGCGCCACCTGCGACGAGGCGACAGGCCCGGAGCGCGGCGCCAACGGCATCTACGACATCAAGGGCAAGGGCGATCACCGCAAGCTCGTCTTCAAGAGCTACTACAAGATCCCGCGCCACCAGGCCGCGACCGAGAACTGTGTCGCCCACAACGGCTCGCTGATCCCGGTCAAGGGCAAGGACCTGATGGTCCAGGCGTGGTACCAGGGCGGCGTCTCCGTCTGGGACTTCACGAACTCCTCGAAGCCGAAGGAGATCGGCTACTTCGAGCGCGGTCCGCTCTCCACCGACGCGATCCAGCTGGGCGGCTCGTGGTCGGCGTACTACTACAACGGCTACATCTACTCGAACGACATCGCCAAGGGCTTCGACGTCCTGAAGATCGACGACAAGCGGACGGATCCCGCCGAGCGGGTCCGCGTCCGTGAGCTCAACGTCCAGACCCAGCCGGACTACTTCGACTGACCGGACCAGTTCTCCGCAGTCGACTACTTCGACTGAGCGGGCCGCTGAGCAGACCGCGTCTCCTGCGCGGACTGATCGTCGACTCGTGCATGCGTCCCGCCGGGTGGTTCATCGCCCGGCGGGACGCCCAGTTCCCACGCGAGCCCGTACCGCTGGAACAGCTCGGAGCGCAGCGCGCCCTCCGGCATCGGCGCCCCCGGGAGCAGCACCGCGAAGACCGCGCCCATCAGCAGCGCGCGCAGCAGCGGATAGTCGGTGTCCACATCGAGCGACCCATTGCGTACGACGGTGTCGCGGAGCAGTTCGGCGAGTTGCTGCTGCTCCGGGCAGCGCACGAACCCGTCGGCCTGCAGGATCCCCGCCATGTGGGTGCGCATGAGGACGGGCCGGTCCCTGGCAAGGCCCAGGATCGCGTCGATGGCGCGGGCCAGGAGCTCGTCCCCGTCCGTGGCCCGGGGCTCGCGTTCGAGCGCGGCCTCAAGGGTGTGGTGCATCAGGCGGTGCACCGCCGACTGCAGGAGCTGCCGCTTGCCGGGGAAGTAGTACGACACGAGGCCGCGGGCCGAGCCCGCGCGGTCGGCGATGTCCCCGAGCGTCGTCGCCTCATAGCCGCGCTCGCTCACCAGCTCGACCGTGGCCTGGAGGAGCCGTTCCCTGGAACGCCTTCGCAACTCTTCATTGACCGATGCGCTACGCGGGGACATCCTGTAACTCCTGCGTTGACTGGCTCTCAGCCAGTATACTCAGCGTCTCGGACCAGGACGCCAAAGCGGGTCTTTCGCGGTCCGGTGCGACCTGGGGCAGGCAACACCGCGGGGGAGTGTTGCCTGCTCACGGGTGCCGATCGGCCGAACCCTCCTTACAGTGGGCCGGGGGGGGCCGAGGAGGCGTACTGAGATGGATCAAGAGCAGATTCTGTCCCGGATCTCGTCGATGGTCGACGACGAGCGGACGCTGCGGGACTCCCTAGCGTCGGGCGCGATCGACGAGTCGACGGAGCGCGCGAGACTCGGCGCCATCGAACGGGAACTGGACCGGTGCTGGGACCTGCTGCGCCAGCGGCGCGCGAAGGCCGAGTTCGGCGGGAACCCGGAGGAGGCGCGGGTGCGGCCCGTCGCCGAGGTCGAGGGCTACTGGTCGTAGGCCCGCTTGGTCGTAGGACCGCTGTCCGGCGACGACCGGAGACGCCTCAGCCCCCGTCGACGAGACTGATGACGGGACGCAGTCCGTCCGGCCGCCGGTCCACGGGCAGATGGTCCACGAAGTGCACGGCGCAGCCGAGCGCGGCGGCGCCCGCGTCCGCGTGCCGGTCGTCACCGACCATCAGCGCGTCCGCCGGATCCACGCCGATGGCCTCACAGGCGCGCGCGAACAGGCGCGGGTCGGGCTTCTGGACCTCGTGCTCGTACGACAGGGCGTACGCGTCGACGTACGGGGCGAGACCGTGGGCGCGGAAGACGGGGCGCAGATCCCAGCCGATGTTGCTGACCACCGCGACGGGGACGCCCCGCTCCCGGAGCCCGGCGAGCACCTCGGCGGCGTCCGCGTAGGGACGCCAGGCCTCCGGCGTCATTTGGCGGTCGTACAGGGCGTCGTGCAGCTGCGGTGCGGGCAGCGGGACCTCGCGGGACAGGCCGGTGAACGCGGCGCGGTGCTCCGCGGCGCTGCGGTCGCGCCGGGCCCACAGCTCGGCGAGATGGTCGGGCACCGCCGTGGGGTGCGGCCCGCCGGGCAGCGCGCCCGCCCGCTCCAGGGCGGCCGTCAGGCGCTCGAACTCCGCTTCGGGGAGCGGAAGCCGGGCCTCCTGGAGCACCGCGCGCAGCCAGGCACCGGTGGACTCGATGCGGAACAGGGTTCCGGAGAAGTCGAAGAGCGCACCCTTGATCACCATGGCAAGGATCCTCCGTGACCGGTCGTCGGGCGGTCAAGTGGGCTGCGAGGCAGGCCCGTTACGCGGGGCTCGCGGCACGGGCTCCCGGCCGGTACGCGTACGTGGCGATCGCGAGCGCCACCATGAGCGCGCCGAGCAGCCAGCCGCCGACGACGTCCGACGGCCAGTGCACGCCGTTCCAGATCCGGGTCACGCCGACCCCGACGACACTGACCACGGCGATCGTCACACCCGTGCGCCACAGGGCGGGCCCGGCACCGTACATGCGGAGCAGCCACAGGAGCAGCCCGCAGACGACCGTCGCCGTCAGGGCGTGCCCCGAGGGGAAGGCCGCGAAGTGCGCGGAGTCCACCGGGTCCGGCCAGACCGGGCGCGGTTTGTCGACCGCAGCTTTGAGCCCCTGCTGCACCGCGGTGCCCACCGCGCAGGTGACAGCGAGCCACAGCCCGAGCCAGTACGCGCCGCGGAAGGCGAGCCACACCACGGCCACGGCGATCAGCGCGCGCATCGTCCACGGGTCCCACACCCAGTCGGTCAGGACGCGGCTCGCGTGGGTGAGGCCGTCGTGCGCGACGGCCCAGCGGTGCGTGGTGCGCGCGACGTCACCGTCGAGGGTGCGCAGCGGGCGCCACTCCAGCTCGACCAGGAGGATCAGCAGGGCCGATGGGACGCACAGGAGCGCGGCGGTGAGCGTGGCGCGGGATGTTCGCGGGCGGGTCGTACCGGGCGGTGAGTCGAGCGGTGCGGCGGGGTGCATGGGGAGATCCTCGCCGACGGGCGGCGCCGAGGGCCATCCCGGGGCGCTATCCCAGCGCGCGCAGCCCCGGCACGAACGTCACGAGGAGCGGAATCACCGGCACAAGGGCCGCGGCCGCCGTGAGGCGCAGCCGCCGCCCGGCGGTGAGCCGCGGCCGTGCGGAGAGGAGCCGGTGCACCCGCTGCGGCACGTGCGCGTGCGGGGTCGGGCAGGGGCCGAACACGCCCCGGTCCTCGTTGAGCTCGACCAGTGCGAGAGCGATCGTCAGGCGTCCGAAGCGCCGCGAGGCCACGTCGTCGGCGGCCAGCTCGACCAGGCGGTGCATCTCGCCCCGGAACGCGGCGAACACCGGCACCTGCGGGAACCCCGTGGCCAGCGCGCCCGAACAGTGCAGGAGCCAGTCGTGCCGCGCCTGGGCGTGCCCCTGCTCGTGGGCGAGCACGGCATCGAGCTGACGGCCCTTGAGGCGGCGCAACGCGGCGGTGGTGATGACCAGTTGGGGTGCGGCCCCCGGCAGCCACCAGGCGTCGGGGCGCTCGCCCTCCAGGACGACGAGACGGTCGGCGCCGGGCTCCTCGCCGGGCAACAGCGGCGCGCGCAGGAGGAGTTCACCGCGCCGCTTGCGACGCCTTGTGCGTGCCCTGGCGATCTCCCGGGTCAGCATCGCGGCGGTCCACACGGCGCCCAGGGCCAGGGCCACGGCTGTCGCGGGCGCCCAGGAGCCGCCGGCCCCCAGCGCGTACGCCTCGACCACGTCGTGCGGTGCGGGCGCGAAGACATGGCCGCGGACGGCCTGCCATGCGGCGGCGGCACTCAGGGTCATCGACAGGGCGCAGCACATCAGCACACCCGCCACGACGCACTGCCATGCCCACAGCGCGACCACCGGTTCGCGCTCCGGCCAGTCGGCGCGTGCGAGGAGGCGCGGGGCGACGACGGCGGTGAGGGCGCCCAGCAGCAACAGCGCAACGGGGAGCAACATGCGTCAAGACTATGAGGGTGGCGCTGTCGGAGGGTACGACCTATCGCCGAAGGTGACGCACGCCACGGCCGATCGCGGGATATCACCCCTTACGGCCCCCCGGCTACAGCGTGAGGAGCATCGCGATCATGGCGATGCCCATGGAGAGGCGGCACGCCATCGCCAGTTCCGTACGGTCGCCCCACCCCATGACCGCACCTCCGCCGCCTCCCTCCGTGGCCGCGAGCGTCGGTACGGATGTCGGTACGGGCGTCGTTACCGGCAGGAGGCGGACCCCCGACCAGAGCACGTACCCGGCGAAGTACAGCAGCATGACGCCGGTGAGCGCCGGTGCGCCCCCGCCGCCGTGTCCCGCGTGCGCGGTGGGGGTCGTGGTCATGGCCACCGCCATGTAGACCATGGCGCAGGCGCCGACGAGGTGATGCAGGTGGTGCCGAGTGCGTCGCGCCGCCCACAGAGCCCTGAGCGCCGCCACGCCGAACACGGCCGCGTACCCGAGCCAGGCCCACCGCGGTGGGGTCAGCACGGCCGCGGGCAGGGCCATCAGTGCCATCCCGAACCCCATGAGCGCCTCGCCGCCGGCCGCCCGGCGCTGTTCCTCGATCCTGCTGCGCATCCGCAGCAGACAGTAGGACCCGGTCGCCGCGCACAGCGCGACGAGCAGCCAGCCGGCCTGCGCCGGTCCGTGCACCGCACACCTCCCCGATCGACGGTGTCGTCGGGTCGATGCCCTCGCACGGGGCGTCGTATGCGAGCGCACGGGTGTACGCGGGGAGCGCGGAGGGAGCGGACGGGCCGTGACGGAGGTGACTCACGGAGTGAATCGTTTCCGAGTAAAACACTTGCTAATGTTCTAGGTATGAGCAGTACACCGCCACCCTCACCTCGCTCGTCCGACCCCTCGCGTGACTCCTCCCGTGTCCGCTTCCGGGACCGCTTCCGTGTCCGCCGACTCCCGCTCGCCGGTGTGCTGCGTCCGGGCAAGCCGTCCGACATCTGGTTCAAACCCGCGTCGAGCGTCGTCGTCGCCACCGCGATACCGAATCTGACGCTCCTCGCGATCGGCCGCCTCGACCTCGTCATGTACACGATGGCCGGATCGTTCTGCGCCCTCTACGCCCACAACCTCCCCTACGCGGCGCGGGCCCGTGCCCTCGCCGGGGTCGTCCTCGGGATGCTGGCCAGCGTCGGCGTCGCCATGGTCGCCGCCTCGCTCACCACATCGGCGGCCGTGCTCGTGGCGGTCGGCGCCCTGCTCGCCGCGGCGCAGAAGACGCTCTGCGACGCGACCCGCATCGGCCCGCCGGGCCACCTCATCTTCACGTTCATCAGCTCCGCCACCCTGTTCGCGCCGCAGGCCATCGGACAGGTCCCAGGACACCTCGCCCTGACGCTCGGCGCGGGCGCCGTGGCCTGGCTGGTCGGCATGGCCCCCGCCCTGGTGCGGCCGCACGGCCCCGAGCGCCGGGCCACCGCGCGGGCCCTGCACGCGGCAGCCGCGTACGCCGAGGCATCGGGTCCAGGACGCGAGCGGGCCCGTCCTGGCGCCGCGGCGGCCGTGCACGCCGCCTGGCAGTCGCTGCTCGCCACCGGCGCCCGCACGGCGGCCCGCCGCGCCCTGGAGCGCCTGGTGATCCGCGCCGAGGAGGCCCTGGCGGCACCGTCGGCGGCGGACCCCGCCCAGCTGCGCTCCTGGGCGGCGGGGCTGCGCGGCACGGGTGCGGTGCCGCGCCCCCACGACGTACGCCCCGAAGCGGACGACGAACTCCTCGGAGTGGAAGCAGAGTTGGCGGCCGGAGCCGCGAAGGGTGCCCTGTGGCGGCGCCTCGGTCCCGGATCGCCGCTGCTGCCCATCGCGCTGCGGACGGCCGTCGGCTGCGCGCTCGCGGGGTACGCGTCACTGGCGCTCGGCGTCGGCCGCCCCTACTGGGCCCTTGTCACGGCGGCCTCGCTCTACCAGGCCAACGTCACGCTCACCTGGAACAGGGGAGTCCAGCGCGTGGTCGGCAACCTCGTCGGAGTGCTCGCCTTCGCCGCGATCGCCCCGCTTGCCCACCTCAGTCAGGCCGCGCTCGTCATCTGCTGCCTGGCGCTCGCCTTCGGGGCGGAGGCGCTGATGGGCCGCAACTACTGGCTCGGCAGCGTGTGCGTCACGCCGATGGCCCTCCTCGTCACCGAGTTCGCACGGATCCAGCAGCCCGGAGGCCTCATCGTCGACCGGATCGTGGACACGTTCGTGGGCGCGCTGCTCGGCATCCTCGCGGCGATCGCCGTCACCAACCGGCGCGCCGCCGACCACATCGAGCTGGCCATCGACGCAGCCGACCGGGCCCGCGCCCGCGCCGAACAGGCCCTGGCGGCCCCGCTGCCCACCCCCGGCACCCTGCGCCCGGCGCGCCGCGGCCTGACCGCCGCCCTCGTCGACCTGCGCACCGCCCACGACGCGGCGGCGGGCGAATGGTGGCAGCGCGCCCTGCCGGACCAGCGGGTGATGCTCGCCGAGCAGGCGGGACACCGTACGCTCGCGGCGACGGTACGAGGCATGGAGCACGGCGAGCGCGTACGGGTACAGCGCGTACGGGCATGACGGGCCGGGCCGGGCGGAAGGGCGAGGACAGGGGCGCATGAGGAACGGGAGCGAACGGGACGCGACGGCGGAAGCCGTGGGCGCCCGTGCGGGAGGCGGCGGCGCGGGAGACGGCGGCGCGGGCGGTGCCGCGAAGGACAGGGCCTCTGGCGTCGGCGCGCCCCGCGACACCGTGGCCGCCGTCGTGCGGCAGTGGCAGACGGTGCGCCCCGACATCGACACGGGCCCGATGGAGGTCATCGGCCGCATCAACCGTTGCGCGGCCCTCCTGCAACAGGCCGAGGACGCGCCGCTGCGCCGGGTCGGTCTGACCCGCCCCGAGTTCGACCTCCTCGGCGCGCTGCGCCGCACCGGTCACGAACTGACCCCCGGCGAGCTGGCCCGCGAGACCTTCTCATCGGGCGCCGCCGTCACCAAGCGCCTCAAGCAGCTCCAGGAGCGCGACCTGGTCGACCGGCGCGCCGACACCCGTGACCGCCGTGTGTCACACGTCAGCCTGACCGACACGGGCCGCGCCCTGGTCGACTCGATCCTGCCCGACCAGCTCGCCTACGAGACGGTTGTCCTGGCCGGTCTCGACGGGGACGGCCAGGGCCAACTGAGCGCGCTGTTGGGTGAGTTGCTTGGGCAGCTGGAGGGGCGGCTCGGGCTCTCGCCGGGGTTCAGAGGCTGACGGGACCGCACGAGGTGGTCAGTGGTCCTCGGCGGACGCCGCCAGCAACTCCCTTGTCTCCGGCTCCACATGATCCGCGTAGTACTCGTGCAGCGCTGAACGGCCCAGACGGGCCGCCAGCGGCCCGTCGCCCGCGGTGATCGCCGCCAGGACCTCGCGGTGGTGGGCTATGGAGCGCTCCATCCAGGCCGTGGTGTCCGTGACGCCCGCGATCTTCTTCTCGATGACCTCGACCACGGCCTCGTGCACGGCGCGTGCGCACAGGCCGAGCAGAGAATTGCCGCTCGCCTCCGCGATCGCGCGGTGGAAGAGCGCGTCGGCCTCGCTGAACGCGTGCAGAGGCGATGGGCCGCTGCCGCTGCTGCCGCCGCTGAGTGATTCCATGCGGGTGATCTGCTCGCGCATCCGGGCGAGATCTTCCTCGCCGTGCAGGCGCGCCGCCAGACGGTTGCTCTCGGCGTCCAACACCATGCGGAACTGCACCAGTTCGCCGAGCTTCGCCACGCTGGAGCGGGTGAGGCGGCCCAGGGCCTGGCTGAGGTTGTCGGGGGAGACGCCGAGCACCTCGGCGCCCAGCGGGTCGCCGGGGCGGGAGCGGATCAGGCCCGCCGACTGCAGGACGCGCAGCGCCTCGCGGACCGTGGAGCGGCCCACGCCGAAGCGGTTGACCAGCTCGCGCTCGGCGGGCAGCCGTGCGCCGGGAGGCAGATCACCGCTGAGGATGCGCTCCTCGATCTGCTCCGCCACCCGCTGATAGGCCCGGACCGGTGTGACCGGCCGGAACAGGTCGGTGTCGTCGGCGGCCATCGGCCCGCCCCCTCCACGGTACGTAACTGACACGCGATATCGGCGCGAACGCCGATACGGAAGTCGATGCGGACATCGGCGCGGGAAAACCAAGATCTGGTGGTTGACCCGGCCATGAACGTGGAGGCAGAGTACGGGAACTCAACTGGTCTGACCAGTCGACTGGCCTCGTGGCCGACCGACTTGGAGGTTCCATGCACACCAGCTCACGTCGCACCAGCTCAGGCGAGCCCACGGCCGACGAGGCCGCCGTCGTCGCCTTCACCCAGGATCTGGTCCGGCTGCGTACCGTCAACGCTGCCGGGGCCACCGAGGTCGAGCGGCCCGCGGCCGAACTCGTCGCCCGGCTCTTCACCGAGTTCGGCTGGACGTACGACGTGGTGGAGGTCGCGCCAGGGCGGCCCAACACCGTCGCCGTCATCGAGGGCGGGGGAGGCGAAGGGCCGACCCTGATGTTCGAAGGGCACATCGACGTCGTCACGGAGGGGGATCCGGCGGACTGGAGCGTCGATCCCTACGGCGCCGAGATCCGGGACGGCAGGCTGTGGGGGCGCGGCTCCGCGGACATGAAGTCCGGTGTCGCGGCGATGATCTACGGCGTACGGGCCCTGCAACTCGCCGGGCCCTTCCCGGGTCGCGTCGTCATCGGAGTGCTGTGCGACGAGGAAGGGCTGATGCTCGGCGCGAAGGCGTTCGCGGCTACGCCGCTCGCACGTGAGGTGGACGGGGTCATCGTCTGCGAGCCGGAGGGGTACGAGGTCTGCACCTCCGCCCGTGGCGGCATCCGGCTCCGGCTCGATCTCGACGGGGTGATGGCCCACGGCGCCATGCCGCAGGAGGCCAAGAGCCCGATCGTCGCCGGGGCGCGCATCGTCGAAGCCCTCGGTGACGTACAGACCTGGGCCCAGAAGCGGTACGGCACCCATCCGCACGCAGGGAGCGTGACGGTCACGCCGACCGTGCTGCACGGCGGCGACCCGGACCAGCTCAACGTCATCCCCGCACACGGGCTCGTCGGCATCGACGTACGGACGATTCCCGGCACCGATCACACGGAACTCATCGAGCGCGTCAGGCAGTGCGCGCTCGACGCGGCCGGAAGTGTGGGGGTGGGCGTCGGGCTCACCGTCGTCGACGACCGGCCCGCCATCGAGATCGCCGAGGACCATCCGGTGGTCACCGCCCTCGTCGACGGGCACCGCCAAGTGCACGGCTCCGCACCGCCGTTCGGAGCCGTGCCCGGCACCACGGACGGCACCATCCTCACCCGCGACGCCGGTCTGCCGACCGTCGTCTACGGACCCGGCGGGAAGTGGATCGCGCACCAGAAGGACGAGTTCGTCGAGGTGCGCGAGATCGTCGAGTACACCCGGGTGTACGCCGCCGCGGCGCGCTCGTTCCTGAACGGCACCAACGGAGGTGCGCGATGACGGGTCTCGAAGGGACGACCTGTCCTGAAGGGCTGCCCATCGGGGACGGCTGGGTGTCCGCGCCGGAGAGCCGGCCCGTCCTCTTCCCGTACGACGGCAGTGAGATCGCCGCGGCGCCGGTCGGCGACGAAGACCTCGCGGGGCGGGCCGTCGAGCATGCCGCGGCGATCCGGGTGCGGGTCGGCAGGCTGACCGCGGGGGTGCGGAGGCAGGTGCTCGCCGGGGTCGCGGCGGCGCTTGCCGACGCGGTGCCTGAGTTGGTGGACCTGCTCGTCCTGGAGACCGGGAAGCCGCGGGTCGACTGCGGGGTGGAGATGCAGCGGACCGTGGCCACGTGGCAGGCCGCCGCGGACGAGGTGGCCCATCTGCACGGCGAGACCGTGCCACTGGACCTCCAGCAGTCCGGGGAGGGCCTCTTCGGTTTCTGGACGCGGCGGCCCGTGGGCGTCGTGGTCGGCATCGCGGGCTTCAACTACCCGGTCCTGCTCGCCTCCCACAAGATCGCACCGGCGCTCGCCGCGGGCTGCCCGGTGATCGTCAAGCCCGCCCCGGCGACTCCGCTGGCCACCCTGCGGCTCGTCCATCTCGTACGGGAGCAGCTCGTTGCGGCCGGTGCGCCCGCCGGAGCGGTACAGCTCGTCACGGGGGACGCGGAGGTCGGCCGTACGCTCACCACGCATCCGGAGGTCGCGGCGGTCTCCTTCACCGGGTCCGCCGCCGTCGGCCACCACATCGCGCGGGACGCGGCGCCCCGCAAGGTGGTCCTCGAACTCGGCTCCAACGCGGCGCTCGTCGTTGCCGCCGACGCCGATCTCGACGCGGCCGCGGACGCGGTGGTGCGGGGCGGGTTCTACGCGTCGGGCCAGGCCTGCATCTCCGTACAGCGGGTCATCGTGGTGGACGCGGTCGCGGAGGCATTCGAGAAGCGGCTCACGGAGCGGCTGCCGGACGTGGTGGTCGGCGATCCCCGCGACGCTGAGACCCGCGTATCGGCGCTCATCGACGAGACGGCGACGGAGCGGGTGCTCGACCGGGTCGTACGGGCACGGGCGGCCGGCGCGCGCCTCGTGGCCGGGGGAGTCCGCGACGCGGGCGGCAGGTGCATCGCCCCGACCCTGCTCGCGGAGGTCCCGGACGGCGAACCCGCCTGGGACGAGGAGATCTTCGGCCCGGTCGTCTGTCTGCGCACGGTGCCGGACCTGGACACCGCGTACGACGTGGTCAACGCGAGCCGCTACGGCCTGCACGCGGCCGTCTACACGAACGGTCTGCGGGCCGCCCTCGAGGCCGTGGACCGCCTTGAGGTCGGCGGTGTCGTGGTGAACGAAGTTCCCGGCTACCGCAGCGACATCGCCCCCTACGGCGGCGTCAAGGACTCGGGCATCGGCCGCGAGGGCCCCAGGTTCGCGATCGAGGAACTGACGGTGACGCGGATGGCGGTCATCAGGCCCTAGGCCTTCGCCCTCGGCCTTCAGCAGACAACGGTCGGTCAGCCGACGCCCCCGGCAAGAGAGGCATCACCACCATGGATTACGGCAATCTGTTCCGGCTCGACGGCCGCCGCGTCGCGGTCGTGGGCGGCGCGAGCGGCATCGGTCGCGAGGCCGCCCGCGCGCTGGTCGCCCAGGGCGCGCACGTCATCGTCGCCGACCGGGACACGGAGGGGGCCGCTGAGACGGCGGCCCTCGCGGTGGGCGATGGCGAGGCGGCGTCGGGCCGGGTCACCGGTACCGCCGTCACGCACTCCCTGGACGTCCTGGACCCCGACGCCGTGCGTTCCGCCGTCGCCGCGTGGGGAGCGCTCGACGGGCTCGTCGTCACCGTCGGGGCCAACGTGCGCAAGCGCATCGCCGACTACGGCCTCGACGAGTTCGACCGCGTCATCGCGCTGAACCTGCGTTCCTACCTCACCCTCATCCAGGCCGTCGCCCCCGGCATGGCCGAGCGCGGCCGGGGGAGCGTGGTCGGGTTCGCCTCGATGCGGGCCTTCCAGGTGGAGCCGGGGCAGGGTCCTTACGCCGCGTCCAAGGCGGGCCTCGTCCAGTTGTTGCGGACCGCCGCCGCAGAATGGGGGCCGCAGGGCGTGCGGTTCAACGCGGTCGCGCCCGGCGTCGTCCGTACTCCGCTCACCGATCAGATCGCCGCCGACCCCGCATGGTTCGATGCCTACGCCCAAGCCTCCGCGCTCAAGCGGTGGGCCCGTGCCGACGAACTCGCCGGAGCCGTCGCCTATCTCGTGTCGGACGCCTCCACCTTCGTCACCGGCACCGTGCTGAGCGTGGACGGCGGCTGGACGGCGGTCGACGGGCGTTACGACCCCTCGGTCTGACCTCCCCTGCCCCTCCCCAAGGAGCCCCCCATGCCCCCGAAAGACGAAGACAGCGGCGAGCAGCGTCCACCGGACACATCGGCCCCATCGGACACGTCGGCCCCACCCGACCCCGCGGCCTCGCCCCTGGACGGCCTTCCCACCCTCCGCGGCGTGGCCCGCCCCTCCCTCTGGCTGCTTCTCGTCCCCGTCCTGCTCTACGGCGCCGCCCCGTTCGTGGCCAACCGCATCGAGCCGCGCATCCTCGGCATCCCCTTCCTCCTGGCCTGGGTCATCGCCGCCACGGTGATCAGCCCCCTGGTCATCTGGCTCGCCGCCCGGCTCGACCCGGCGTACCGCGCGAACGCCGTCGAGCCCATCCCGGCCGACGACCACGTGGGCGCCCCCGAAGGCACCGACACCGAAGGAGGCCGCCGATGAACGGCTCCGCAGCCGTCGCGACCACCATCTTCGGCCTTGCCATGGTCGCCACCATCGGGATCGGCGTATGGAGCGCCCGCGGCCGGTCCAAGGGCCTCGCCGAGTGGTCCGTCTCCAGCCGCGGACTCGGTGTCCTGTTCATCTGGCTGCTCATGGCGGGCGAGACGTACACGAGCTTCTCGTTCCTCGGCACCGCGGGCTGGTCGTACTCCTTCGGCGCGCCGATCCTCTACCTGGTCGCCTACCTGACCGTCGGATTCGCCGTCGCGTACGTCGTCGGCCCCGCCCTGTGGACGTACGCGTCCCGGCACGGCCTCATCTCCATCGCGGACATCGCCGAATTCCGGTTCCGCTCACGCCCGGTGGGGATTCTCGTCGCCGTCGTCGCGACGGTCTTCATCGTCCCCTACATCCAGGTCCAGATTCAGGGCATGGGCGTCGTCGTGAACGCGATGACGTACGGCAGTGTCGATCTCAAGGTCGCGGCCGTCATCTCCTTCGTCGTGGCCGAGGTGTTCATCCTCGTGTCCGGTCTTCGCGGCTCGGCGTGGGTGAGCGCGCTCAAGGACATGCTGGTGATCGTCGCCGTCGTGTTCCTCGCCGTGTACATCCCGATGCACTACCTCGGCGGGTTCAGCGACTTCATGCAGCGCATGGTGACCGAGAAGCCCGAGTGGCTGACCTTCCCCGGGCACGAGTCCGGCGGGCGCAACGCCATGTGGTTCCTGAGCACCGTCGTCCTGAACGCGGTGACGATCACCATCTTCCCGACCACCGTCGCCGGTTACCTCAGCGCCAAGAGCCCCAACGCCCTGCGCCGCAACGCGCTGCTCCTCCCCTGGTACCAGCTGCTTCTCTTCGTCCCGATGGTGGTCGGCGCCACGGCGCTGTTCGTGATGCCGACCCTGGGCAACCCCGACCTGGCCCTCTTCAGCCTCGTCACCGACTCCCTGCCCTCACCCGTCGTCGCGCTCATCGGCGTCGCGGGCGCCCTCTCGGCGATCGTGCCGATGAGCGTCTTCATGCTCTCCATCGGCACGCTGTGGGGCCGCACGATTCTCGGCGGCGGCAACGGCGCCGACCCGCGGGCGCGCCGCCGTGCGCTCGGCACGTCCGGTGACGCCCATGACATGCGGGCCAAGCGGCTCTCCCAACTGGTGTGCGTCATCGCCGGGTTGATCGCCCTCGCGGGAAGCCTCTTCTATCCCAACACCCTCGTGGAGCTCTCCGTCCTGTCGTACGAGGGTCTGGCGCAGCTCGTTCCTGTCGTGCTGCTCGCCCTGTTCTGGCGGCGGTTGACCGCGCGGGCCGCTGTTGCCGGAATGCTCACCGGGCTCGCGGTGATGACCTTGCTGTGGGCCACCGACAACGACCCGTACCACGGGGTGAACGGCGGCATCATCGCGCTCGCCGCCAACCTCGTCGTGCTCCTCGCGGTCGTCTGGCTCGCACCGGGGCCGGGGCCTGCCGCGGTCTCGTCCGCGACCCCGGCCGTCCCGGACGAGAGCGCGGCGAAAGCCGCCTTGAAGGAGAGCTGATGAGCGATGTCTACGAGGTGCCCGGCCTCCAGGAGCCCGTGGAGATCCGGATCGACCAGTGGGGCGTCCCGCATCTGTACGCCGCGTCGCAGGACGACCTCTTCCTGGCCCAGGGATTCAACGCCGCCCGCGACCGCCTCTTCCAGCTGGACCTGTGGCGCCGCCGCGGACTCGGTCTGCTCGCCGAGGTGCTGGGGGAGCGGTACGCCGAACACGACCGGGCGGCGCGGCTGTTCCTCTACCGCGGTGACATGGCAGAGGAGTGGCGTGCGTACGGGGACGACGCGGAACGGGTGACGACGGCGTTCGTCGACGGCATCAACGCGTACGTGGCGCTGTGCCGCACGGATGCTGACCAACTCCCTCCAGAATTCGCCCTTTTGAAGTACGAACCGGCGTACTGGCACCCCTCCGACGTAGCCCGCATCCGCAGCCACGGCCTGCAGTACAACCTCCGCGACGAGGTCGCTCGCGCCCTCACCCTGCGCGAGCACGGCCCCGAAGCGGAGGAGCTGCGCCGCCGCCGCGAGCCCGCCCCGCACCGGCTGCGGGTCCCCGAAGGGCTCGACCTCTCCGTCATCCCCTCCGACGTCCTGCGCGTGTACGACATGGCCACCACGCCCCCATGGGCGGCGGGCGCGGCACCCCGGCAGGGCCTGGACGGCTCCAACAACTGGGTCATCGCCCCCTCCCGGACCGCCACCGGCCGCCCTCTCCTGGCCAACGACCCGCACCGCGGGATCGCCCTGCCCGCCCTGCGCTACCTCACGCACCTCTCGGCGCCCGGCATCGACGCCATCGGGGCGGGCGAACCGGCCCTGCCCGGCATCTCCATCGGCCACAACGGCCAGGTCGCCTTCGGCCTGACGATCTTCCCGATCGACCAGGAGGACCTGTACGTCTACCGCACGAACCCGGCGAACCCGTACGAGTACTGGTACCAGGACCGCTGGGAGCCGATGACGCACGTCAGGGAGTCGATCCCGGTACGCGGCGGCGACGCGGTCCCGGCCGACCTGTGGTTCACACGCCACGGCCCGGTAATCCGCGAACTGACCGACCAGGAAACCGCGTTCGCAGTCCGCGCGGCCTGGCTCGGCCCCGGTATGGCCCCCTACCTGGGCAGCATGGACTACATGCGGGCGGCCGACCCCGACGCGTTCGTCACGGCGATGCGCCGCTGGGGAGCACCCGGCGAGAACCAGGTCTACGCGTCCCCCGACGGCACGATCGGCTGGCGCCCCGCGGGCCGTGTCCCCGTCCGCCCCGGCTGGGACGGCACCCTGCCCGTGCCGGGCGACGGCCGCTACGAATGGGACGGCTTCCTGGACGTGGAGGAACTCCCCTCGGTCCGCGACCCGGCCCAGGGCTGGTTCGCCACGGCCAACCAGCTGAACCTGCCGCCCACGTATCCGAACGCGGAGAAGACGGTGACGTACGACTGGTACGCACCGACACGCCACGACCGCATCACGGAGGAACTGAGCGCGCACGCGGCCTGGACGGTCGAGGACTGCGTACGACTGCAGACGGATTACGTGAGCCTGCCGGGGCGACGGGTGCGGGCGCTCCTCGCGGGGTTGCGGGGCGAGGACGCGGTGGCCGAGGGTTCCGCCCCCGGCGACCCCCTCGCCACCGCCCTCGCCCTCCTCCGTGACTGGGACGCCCGGCTCACCGTCGACTCCCCGGCCGCCGCCCTCTTCGAGGTCTGGTACCGGCGGCATCTGCGACCCGCCCTGCTGGCGCGGGCCCTCGACGGGGTAGTGGGCGAGGGGCAGCGTGAGCGGGCCCTGGCGCGGGTCCTGCCCGTCGAGGACGCGGCAGCGGACGCCCGCATCGATCTGGAGCTCCTGGAGGGCGACCCGGATCCCGGGTTGCTGCTCGGCACGCTCGCCGAGGCGATCGACGAACTCAGCGGGCTCCTGGGCGCCGACCCGGGCGGCTGGTCCTGGGGCGCCCTTCACCACGCCCACCCGCACCACCCCATCGCCGCCCTGCTCGACGGTCCCGCCCCGGAGTGGGCCTCCGTGGGGCCCGTACCGCGCGGCGGCAGCGGCGACACCGTGGGAGCCGCCGCCTACGGGCCCGGGTTCCGGCAGACCGCCGGAGCCACCTTCCGGATCGTCGTGGACGTCGGCTCCTGGGACGACTCCGTGGCGATGAACTCGCCGGGGCAGTCCGGCGTTCCGGGCAGCCCGCACTACGACGACCTGTTCGCGAGCTGGGCCGCCGACGGTTCCTTCCCGCTCCTCTACTCCCGCGACGCGGTGGAGAAGCACACACGGCGGACGATCACACTGCGACCGTCCGCCGCCGCGAAAACTCAGGGGGTGGCCGAACCGAAGGGCAGGTAGTCCACCTCGTACCCGAAGCAGCGTGGACCGGCGAGCGCGAGCCCGCCCGGAGTGATCCAGCGGGGGTCGCAGCGCGCGGCGATGACGCTGACACGCAGGCCGTAGCGCAGGCCCTCCGTGGTCACCGGGTCACCGGTCTCGCTGTCCAGGACGCAGATCAGGTCGGGCGCGGTCGCGACGGTCACCCCGTCGAGCGTGGCGAGCAGGTGCTCGTTCTGGAAGCCGAGTTCGAGCACCCGCTCGGCGTCGTCTCGCGTTCCCTCGATACGGGCGTGCCCGCGCGCGAAGCCGCCCTCCGTACGACGGACCACGTCGACCACCTTGCCCGTCAGGAGGGGGATGCCGGCCAGCATCGCCCGCGCCGCCGCCACCGGATCACCGTGCGCGGCCCGCGCCTCACGCACCACCGCGCCGAGCCGCCGCGCGAGCGTCAGCGTCGCGGGAACCAGGCCGTCGGCGAGCTGATCGCCGCGCAGCACCGTGTCCGCGCAGCTGATCTGGCAGCCGAGCTCCACGCACACCGCGCGGGCGATCCGTTCGGCCGCGTGATTGTCGACGGCCTCCACGATGACCGTGTTGCCCTTGTCGTCGGCGAGCGCCATCGGCGAGTTGGCGATCCCGGCAAGGCCGGGCAGCACCATCTGCGCCTCGGGAAACGCCCGACCCATCGCGTCCCCGTCCACGAGGGGAAGCCCGGCCCGTGCCGCGCACGCGATCGGCAGCATCGAGTTGACCCCGCCGACCTCCAGCGGCGTGAGGTGAGTGGCCCGGCGTCCGATGTGCTTCTCCAGGGCGCGCAGCGCGGCCAGATGCTCGTTGCCGTTGGGTACGCGCTCCAGGAGGACGGTGGGGGCGCCCATGCCCGAGATGGGGACGACGGTCGCGTCGGCGTCGACCTCGTCGATGCCGACGATCCGCACCGGGCCGTGCGCCCGGATCGCCTCACGGGCGAGCAGTTTGCCGATGTAGGGATCGCCCCCGCCGCCCGTACCGAGGATGCCCGAGCCCCGGGCGATGTCGTCGAGGTTGTCGAGCGTGATCTCACGCATCGGAAGGGATGTCTCACCCACCGCAAGGGGGACCTCACGCATCGGAGACGACCCCGGCGCCCGACCCCGTCGTCTCGCCGATCCGCCCCAGGTCGAGATCGCCCACCGCCTTGACGCGGACGCGCGTGGCGCCGCCGGGCAGATAGGCGAGCGGCACCTCCTCGATGTCGACGACGCGTACGCTGCCGGGGCGTGCCCCGGCGTCCCGCGCCCGCCCGACGGCCTCGTCGCGGGCCTCGGCGAGCACCGCGTCCCTGCGTCCTTCGGGCACGCGGAAGACCCGGTCGACCTCCCCGCCGACCTGCGCGATCGCCGCGCCCACCGCGTTGGCCACGTCGAACTGCCCCGGCCTGCGCACATCGGCGAAGCCGGGCAGCGCGTCGGGCACGAGCACGGAGCCGCCGCCGACGGCGACCACCGGAAGGGCCGCCGCCGAGGTCCGCATCCGGTCGACGCCCTCAGCGAGCCGCTCGGCGATGCGGGCAAGGGCGCGCTCGGTGAACTCCGGGTCCAAGTGGGCGACTTGGGCGCTGTCTCCGATGTCCGCCCGGCCCGCGGCCACCGCGAGATCCGTCGCCGTCAGTCGCGTACCGCCGAAGACGAGTGCTTCCTCCGTGAGCAGATAGCCGACCGACCGCGGGCCCGTCCCGCCGTCGCTCGACACCAGGGACCCGCCACCGATCCCTAGGGAGAGCACGTCAGGGATGCGGAAGTTGGTGCGGATGCCCGCTGCCTCGCTCTCGCCCGCCGTCTCACGCGGAAAGCCCCCTGCGAGGATGCCGATGTCGGCCGTCGTGCCGCCCACGTCGACGACCGCGCAGTCCCCGAGCCCGGAGAGGAGGGCCGCGCCCCGCATCGAGTTGGTCGGCCCCGACGCGAACGTGGCGACGGGGCAGGTACGCGCGAAGTCGACGTCCATCAGCGTCCCGTCGTTCTGCGACAGGAAGAACGGCGCCGTGATCGACAGCTCGGCCAGCGCCTTCCCGAACGACTCGACGACGACGGTCGCCAGATCGCGCAGCGACGCGTTGATGATCGTGGCGTTCTCGCGCGCGAGCAGCCCGACCCGGCCGAGACCGTGCGAGAGCGAGATGTGCGTGCCCTCACCCAGCTCGGCCCCCAGGATCTCGGCGGCACGCCGCTCGTCCTCCTCCGCGACCGGCGAGAACACCGACGACACGGCGACCGAGGTGAGCCCGCGCGCGGCGATGTCGGCGGCCGTGCGCCGCAGTTCCGCCGGGTCGAGCGGCGAGAGCGGCCGTCCGTCGAACTCCCGCCCGCCGTGGCAGAGATAGCCGTGCCCGCCGACGGCGGCACGCTGCCGGGCGGGCCAGTCCGCCATGGGCGGCAGGGCCGCGGTGGCGGGGAGACCGAGACGTACGGCCGCCACGGGGGTGAGCCGGGCGCCCTCGACGAGTGCGTTGAGGAAGTGCGTGGTGCCGATCATCACGGCGGTGACGGATTCGACGGGCGGTGCGAGGGCCCGGACCGCGGCGGTGATGCCGGAGGTGATGTCGGGGGTGGTCGGTGACTTGGCGGCCGCGAGCACGCGGTCGTCGTGCCCGAGGAGGGCGGCGTCGGTGTTGGTCCCACCGACATCGATGCCGATACGCATAGTGGTGGAGTCCTTCGTGTGACGACGGATGATGCGTAGTACGGACGTGACGCACGCCGCGATCAACCGGGCGGCGCGAGACCGCCGTCAAGGGCGTCTTCCGGCCGTCTGACGGCGGCATCGACTGTCGGACGGCGGCCGCGGCTGTTCGGAGCCCTCTGTGTCGGCCCGGCCTCCGTGCCGGCCGTCGGGCCACCCCCTCGCGTCGCCGCAGCGAGGACTCCGGGAAATCGAAGCGGCGCCTACTCCACCACTGTCAGCCGCCCCCGAGCCGTACAACAGGGCGGAAGCGGCCCCTCCGGCGTGCGCGCGTCCCCCGTTGGCGCGTATCGGCCCCATGCCGGGGTGGCCGAAGCCACCCCGGTCACCACCTGCGTCGCTCTCTCAGTCCCCTCAGTCTTCTCAGGCCGCCGCCGCTACGGGAACCGCGGCTTCTCCGGAGCCATCGAGCGCCCCGCCACTTCCGCCGCCACCCGCGCGTGAATCTCCTCCGGCGAGAGATAGACGTCCGTCATCTCGAAGTCGTTGAGCGTGGCAGGACGTTGCCTCTGGAACCCGGTCCGTACGTAGTCGTCGCCCGCGAGCGCGTTGAGCCCCCAGTTGGCGGCCGTGCGGAAGCGTGCGGTGAGGGTGCGCAGTGCCCCCAAGTGATAGCCGCGTGCCACGACTTGAGCGGGCAGCCCCGTCAACTCCACGCCCATCGGCTTCGATACGGCCTGAATGCCGCCGAGGTCGACGACCAGGCCCATGTCCTTGTGCCGGTAGGCGGTGAGCGGCTGCCCCTTCAGGGCCGCGGTGACGTTCTTCGCGGCGGCCCATCCCTGGCGCATCGCGTGCTGCGCGGTCGGCGGGCAGATCGCGTCGCCGCCCTTGACGAGGTCGGGCACGGCCGCCGCGTCGCCGAGCGCGAACACGCCGTCGAGCCCCGGCACCGTCAGATTCGGCCCGACGACCAGGCGGCCCCTGTTGGTCTCGGCGCCCAGCGTGGCGATGAGCGGGCTCGGCGCCACACCGGCGGTCCAGATAAGGGTGTGGCAGGGCAGCGTACGCCCGCCGGTCAGCGTGACGGTGTCCTCGGTCGCCTTCTCCACCGTCACTCCGAGCGACACATGAATCCCGCGCCGCTGCACTATGGCGAGGGCCTTCTCGCCGAGCCGGTCGCCCAGCTCGGGCATCAACTTCGGTGCCACATCGACCAGATGCCACTTGATCTGCGACGGATCGAGCCCGGGGTAGCGCTTGACGGCGTTACTCGTCAGGCGGTGCAGATACGCCGCCGTCTCCGTACCTGCGTACCCGCCGCCGACGACCACGAACTGCAGCCGGGCCTCCCGCTCGGCCCGGTCCGAGCTCGCGGCGGCCAGATCGAGCTGGGAGATCACGTGATCGCGGATCCAGGCGGCCTCGGCCAGCGTCTTCACGCCCACGGCATGCAGGTCGACACCGGGGATGTCGAACTGCCGGGTCACGCTGCCCGGGGTCAGGACGAGGTAGTCGTAGCGCTCGATGACCTCGTCACCGTTGATCTTCCGTACGACCACGGCCTTCGCATGCGGATCCACCCCGATGGCCCCGCCCGGCACGATCGCCGTACGGCGCAGCATGCGGCGCAGCGGCACCGCGACCGACTGCGGGGTGAGCACGCCGGACGCGACATGGGGGAGCAGCGGGAGATACAGCTGATGGTCCTGCGGGCTGATCAGCCGCAGTTCGGCGTCCTGCGCCTTGAGCGTCCGCTCCAGCTTGTGCGCGCACTCCATACCGGCGAAGCCACCGCCGATGATCAGAATCCGGGGACGTTGCATAAGAGATCGCTCCAGGGTTGGGCGAGGGGTCCGGTCAATCCTCCGACGAAGGGCTGCCCGGC
>NZ_JBSGRD010000015.1:216242-247689 GCF_053606205.1 Streptomyces sp. NPDC055239
CCACCGCCGATGATCAGAATCCGGGGACGTTGCATAAGAGATCGCTCCAGGGTTGGGCGAGGGGTCCGGTCAATCCTCCGACGAAGGGCTGCCCGGCGCACGTCGGATGCGCCGGGCGAGTACTTCGGGTACCCCGCAACCGTGACCTTCACGCGCTCTTCCCCGAGCGCTACTTCTCCGATCCCTGCTTCCCCAAGCTCTGCTCGACGACCGAGGCGACGCGCCGGGCGACTGTCGAAATGACCGAGGTGTCGCGCCGCACCTGCGCGAGAAGGAGCGCGCCCTGCAACGAGGACAGCACGAGTTCGGCGAGCTCGGCGGCCTCGTCATCGGCGGCACCCCACCCCCGCAACGACTCGGAGAGACCGAGCAGCCAAGTGTCGTAGGTGAGTCGGCAGACATCGCTGATGGGCCCGTCACCCCCCGCCTGCTCCAGCGCGACCGTGGCGACGGGACACCCGTCCCGGAAACCGGACTCCCTCAGCTCGTCGGCGAGCAGTTCACCGACCCCGACGACGGCGTCCCGCGGCCCGGCGGCAGAGCTCACGACCGAGGCCATGCGCTCTCCGAGCTCACCCCCTGCGAGCGCCACGGCCTCGGCCGCCAGCTGCTCCTTGCCCTGCGGAAAGTGGAAGTACAGCGACCCCTTGGGGGCACCGCTCTCCGCGAGGACCTGATTGAGGCCCGTCGCGCCGTAGCCCTGCCGCTGGAAGAGATCGGCGGCCGTACGCAGGATGCGGGCGCGGGTTTCGCCGCGTTTCTTGGTCACGTACGAGAGATTAGACCGACCAGTCTAGAGAGAACAAGCAGGGGAGAGCCAAGGCGAGCCGGTGCGGCTCAGATGCCTGGCCGGTAGCGCATGGGATGGTCCTCCGGCACCTCGACGATGACGATCTTGACGCCGTCCGGGTCGGTGATCCACATCTCCACGAGCCCCCAGGGCTCCTTCACCGGCTCCCGCGCGACCTCCACCCCCCGCGCCACGAAGTCCGCGTGCGCCGCCCGCGCGTCCGCCACCTGGAGCCACAGCTGAAGGCCGGGTACGGGCGGGGTCTGTGCGCGGCCGGAGACTTCGAGGAAGCCGCCGCCGAGGAAGTAGACCGTGCCGCGCTCGGGGCCGGTACCGAACTCGCGGTGGACGGCCAGGCCGAGCGCGTCGCCGTAGAACGCGCGGGAGCGCTCGGGGTCGGTGGGACGGAGAAGGATCCTGCTGCTCA
This sequence comes from Streptomyces sp. NPDC055239, assembly GCF_053606205.1. Classification (NCBI taxonomy): domain Bacteria; kingdom Bacillati; phylum Actinomycetota; class Actinomycetes; order Kitasatosporales; family Streptomycetaceae; genus Streptomyces; species Streptomyces sp. NPDC055239. Next base: position 217,460 of record NZ_JBSGRD010000015.1, read on the forward strand.
GTACATGCACCATGCAGTCGCACCTTAGTGGGGGGATACCCTCGGCGGTGCCTCGCCCACGCCGCGCCGGACAGCGGTGGGCCAGAGAGATCGGAGAACCCGCCCCATGGACACCGCACCGCGCCCCAGCACGAGCGACCTCACCTTCCGGGACGCCACCGACGCGGACGTCGACGTGCTCGTCTCGCTCATCGAGTCGGCATACCGAGGCGACTCCAGCCGGGCCGGCTGGACCACGGAGGCGGACATCCTCCAGGGGCAGCGGACCGACCCGCAAGGTGTCGTCGACGTCATCAAGTCGCCGGTCAGCAAGCTGCTCACGGTCGAGCGCGACGGCGATGTCGTCGCCTGCTGTCAGCTCGAACACCGCGGCGAGCACGCCTACTTCGGGATGTTCGCGGTGAGCCCGGCGCTCCAGGGCGCGGGCCTCGGCAAGGTGATCATGGCGGAGGCCGAGCGGACCGTGCGCGAGGCGTGGGGCGCGAAGGAGATGCACATGACCGTGATCTCCGTACGCGACGACCTCATCGCCTGGTACGAGCGGCGCGGCTACCGCCGTACGGGAAAGATGACCCCCTTCCCGTACGGCGACGAGCGGTCCGGCATTCCGCAGCGGGACGACCTGCAGTTCGAGCTGCTGGTCAAGCCCCTGACCTGAGCGCGGCCCGGAGCGCCTGAGCGCGGCCGGGAGAAGAGGTCAGGCCGTGAAGCGGCCCGTCCGCTTGATGTCCGGATAGTCCGTGGTCGCTCCGTCCAACTGCAGCGCGCGCACGAGCCGCAGATCGTCCTGTGTGTTCACGACCCAGCCGATGATCCGCAGGTCGGCCTTCCTGGCGCGCTCGGCGACCTCCAGGGTCAGGCGCCTGATGTTCAGCACGAGGGTCGTGGCGCCGACCGCCGTCGCACGCTCCACGACGTCGGTGCCGAAGCGGCTCGCGACGAGCGCGGTGCGGACGCCCGGGACCAGGCGTGCGATCTCGGCGATCGCCTCGTCGTGGAAGGAGATCACCTCGACGCGGCCGATCAGATCGCGCCGGTGCATCACCTCGGCGAGGGCGCGGGCGGCGGCCACATCCTTGATCTCGGCCTGCAAAGGCGCCTGCACGGCGTCCAGGACCTCTTCGAACACGGGGATGCGCTCACCGCGCCCCGCGTCGAGCTCCCGCAGCTCGGCCAGGGTCTTCTCGGCGATCGGTCCCTTCCCGTCGGTCGTACGGGCCACGTCGGCGTCGTGCATGACGACGAGGGCGCCGTCCTTGCTCAGATGCAGATCGAGCTCGATGAGATCGAGGCCCGCGGCTTGCGCGGCGATGAAGGACCGAAGGGTGTTCTCGGGTTCGACACCCATGACCCCGCGGTGACCGATGGTGAGGAAGTTCAAGGTTCACTCGCTTCCGTCGACGGCGGCTCGGCGGCCGCGAGGTGAGGACGGATGGCCACGCGGCAATGTCGCAGCCTAACGGCCCGCCTCGGTGAAGGAACCGCCCGTACGGGGGTGCCCCGAAGAATCGGAGTCGTCCGCTCTCATTCCCACGATCCCGAGCAGGAGCCCGGTGATGACGGCGGCGACAAGGACGGCGCGGGTGCTCACAGGTGCACTGCTCCATACGGCGGGGTCGGCTGACACCGTCCGTCCTACCGGCCGGAAGCCCCGCACCGCGAGCAACGTCACCCGTGGGTGGGCGAGTCCTCAGGGGGTTGACCTGAGGGAACGAAGTCGGCCGTTTCCGCGAGATCGGCGAGCATCGCCTCCGCCAGTTCGATCTCCGCCTCGAGACGCCGGCCGCTCCAGCGGAGCGCGATCTGCGGATGCGTCCACGCCTCCTGCCCGTCCGCGCGGGCGAGCGCGTCGTGCACCTCCTTCAGCTCGCCCCGCGTGTGCGCGATGTGCTCGCTCACCAGGGCCCGCAGATGATCCGGCGCCGCGAGATGCCCGAGCCAGACCCGGAGGAGCAGCGGATGCTTCAGGACGGGCGGCCCCGCGTCCTCCGCGCCCCCCGCCCATCCGACGAGCGCGGCACGGCCCTCTGCCGTGATGGCGTACGACCGCTTCGCGCGGGGCTCCTCGGGTCCCGAGCGCCGCGACGTGGCGTACCCGAGTGCTTCGAGGCGGCGCAGCTCGGCGTAGATCTGGCTGATGGCGGGCGCCCAGTAGAAGTGCCGGAGGGAGGCGTCCGCCCACTTCTTCAGTTCGTAGCCGGTCCGCTCCCCGGGGAAGGAGAGCAGGCCGAGCACGGCCCACGCGGTCGGCGGCAGCTCGGCGGGCGCCTTGTGCTTCGGTGAGGTGGGTCCAGGGGCTGCCATATGACTGATTGAAGTGAACGTCACATCGTTGGCGCAAGACGTGTGCGGTGCGAAGGGCGTGCGGGGGTATAGGGGGTTCATGAGTGATCTCCCGACGCCGCACATCCGCAGACTGCTCGGCGCCACCGACCGCTTCGCGTTCCGTGGCGTGGCCGCCCGCTCCTGGCCGGCGGCGCAGCCCGTCCTGCCACGACTGAGCCGCAGTGCCGACCACGGACTGCTGTGGTTCGGCATCGCGGCCGGAATGTGGGCCTTCGGCGGTGCGCGCGGCAGGCGCGCGGCCGTGCGCGGTGTCGCCTCCCTTGCCCTCGCGTCGGCCACGGTCAACACCCTGGGCAAGAGCGCGGTGCGCCGCTCCCGGCCCGTCCTCGACACCGTGCCGGTGATACGGCATCTCTCCCGGCAGCCGATCACCAGCTCCTTCCCGTCCGGGCACGCGGCATCGGCGGCGGCCTTCGCCGCCGGTGTGGCCCTGGAGTCGCGGGGGATGGGCGTGGCCGTCGCCCCGGTCGCGGCATCGGTGGCCTTCTCCCGCGTCTACACCGGAGTGCACTACCCCAGCGATGTCCTGGTCGGCGCGGCCCTTGGCGTGGGCGCCGCCTACGCGGTGCGCGGCATGGTGCCGTCCCGGGCGCAGCTGCCACCGCCCGCACGGCCCCGTACGGACGCGCCCGCGCTGCCGGAGGGTGAGGGCCTCGTCGTCGTGGTGAACCCCTCTTCCGGGGCCCAGCCGCAACTCCTCGACCCGGTCAGGCAGTTGAAGACCGCCCTGCCCAAGGCAGAGGTGATCCTCTACGAGGAGGAAGCGGGGCCCCTGCCCAAGGTCCTGGAGGAAGCGGCCAGGGAGGCGGCCCGGCGCGGCGGAGTCTTCGGCGTGTGCGGGGGAGACGGCACGGTGAACGCCGCCGTGACACCGGCCCTGCGGTTCGACGTGCCGCTGATGGTCCTTCCCGGCGGGACGTTCAACCACTTCGCCGCGGACCTGGGCGTCGACACGGTCGCGGACGCCTGCGCCGCCCTCGCCACGGGCAGTGCCGTACGGGCCGATGTCGGCCGGATCAAGCCGCTGGCCGGGATCGGTCCCGACGGCCGGTCGTACTCCGAGCCGGTGTACTTCCTGAACACCTTCAGTCTCGGCGCCTACCCCGAACTCGTCCGCATCAGGGAGGAGTGGTCGCCGAAGGTCGGGGGTCCGCCCGCCGCCCTGCTCGGCGTCGCCCAGATCATCCACACGGGGCGGCCGCTGCGCGCGGTGGTGAACGGCAAGGCCCGCTCGATGTGGCTGCTCTTCGCGGGCAACGGCGCCTACCGCAGCACCGGCATCGCCCCGGTGCGCAGGCACGACCTGGCCGACGGCCTTCTCGACGTCCGCATCGCGGGCGGCGGGCGCTTCGCGCGCAGCCGCCTCCTCGCCGCGGCGGTGGCCGGTCAGCTGGCCAAGACCCGTCTGTACGCGTCCGCCAAGGCCCAGCGCCTTGTCATCTCCGGCCTGCCCGAGGGCACCCAGATGGCGTACGACGGTGAACTCGCCCCCGCGCCCGCAGCGCTGCTCCTCGACAAGCTCCCCGAGGCGCTCACCGTGTACCGGCCGATCGCCGACTGACCGCCGACTGACCGCGACGCGGGCCCGGAAGGCATTACGCCAAGCGGCGCACACTCGGCGTGCGCTCCGGGCCCGTCGCCAGTGTGCTGGCCCTCATGGGCTACGACATAGACAGCCCGCGTGAAGCGGGCACCACACGACGTGACGTACTGAGCGTCGCCGCGGTCCTCATGGCCGGCGGCGCCTTCACGGTGGCGGGACCGGCGCCGCACGCAGCCGCGGAATCAGACGGCGGCTGCGGCGTCGGCTACGACGAGGAGTTCGAGGCGGCTCTCGCCGAGGCGGACGAGGCGATCCCCGAGACCCGCGCGCTCGCCCCTGAAGGACCGCCCGGCAGATTCGCCCTGCCGCTGCGCCGTGGCTTCCGGGTCACCGCCCGCTACGGCGTGCGCGGCAACTGGATCGCGGGGCACCACACCGGCATCGACCTCGCCGTCCCGCAGGGAACCCCGGTGCACGCCGTCGGCGGGGGCACCGTCGTCCTGGCGCGCTGGTCGGGCGCGTACGGCAAGGCCGTGACGGTGCGGCTGCGGGACGGGCACTACTCCGTGTACGGGCACCTCTCCCGCATCTCGGTCCGCCAAGGGGCCCGGATCGGCACCGGGGACCGGATCGGCAGCAGCGGGGCCACGGGGCGCGCCACAGGCCCCCACCTCCATCTGGAGATCCGGGCCAAGCGGGGCTACGGCTCCGACATCAATCCGGTCACCTATCTCGCGAGGCGCGGGGCCCGGTTGCTGTGAGGCGCACGGGGTTCGGGTGACTCGGTACTTACTGTCGAGTAAGGTCTGCCTCCCGTCGCCATCTCAGGAGGCAGCATGCCGTCCGCATCCCGTTCCCCCATGCTCCTGGCCGGTCTGCTTGCCGGTGCGGGAGCAGCTCACTTCGCCGCCCCGAGGCTGTTCGACCACACCGTGCCGCGCGTCCTGCCCGGATCGCCGCGCACCTGGACGTACGTGAGCGCCGTGGTCGAGTTCGGGCTCGCGGCCGGAGTGGCGCTGCCCCGCACCCGGCGCCCCGCGGCCCTTGCCACGGCTGCCTTCTTCGTGGGCGTGTTCCCCGCCAACGTGCAGATGGCGGTGGACTGGCGCCACCGCCCCGCCCCGCTCAAGGCCGCGGCGATAGGCCGCCTCCCGCTCCAGGTACCGCTCGTGCTGTGGGCCAGGAACGTGGCGGGGGCGGCGCGTCGCGTCGGAGGCGAGCCCTAACGCACGCCGCTGCGGCCCGCGACCGCCGTGGAGGTCGTCGTGGTGTGGGCCAGGCGCGCGGTCCGCGTGGGGACGTCGACCGTGTAGGTGTCCACGGTCATGGCCCGCTCGGAGACCTTGAGCACCATGAACCCCACGTCGGAGAAGTTCTGCCAGGCGGCGGGGTGGTCGAAGTGGGCCCGGCCGTCACCGGACTTGGCGGCGGCCCCGCAGACGATCTGGCGGGTGCCCGCCGTACGGGTCGTGGGCTCAAGGACCTGGAGGGTGTGGTCGTGCCCGGACAGGATCAGATCGGCCCGGCCGCACACCACCTGCTCGTACAGCTCCTTGAGGTGGATCCCGCTCGTGTAGTGGCCGATGACGAAACCGTCGTACGAACCCGCGCTGCCGTGCTTCCCGTTGTTCAGGTAGGGATGGTGGCCAAGCACCACCTTCCAGCGGGCCCGTGACGCGGTGAGCGCGGCGTCGAGCCACTGGCGCTGGGCCCGCATGTAGGGGCCGTCCCACCGGTAGCGGGACGACGTCTGGGCGACCGTCGAGGCGACCGGGTTGGTGTCAAGGGCGAAGAACTCCACGACCGGGTCGCCTCCGCCGGGCCCCTCGGACGACGGCAGCGCGACGTTGTAGTAGCGGCTCGGCATGTACCAGCGCGGCGATGAGGCCGCGTAGGAGACCTCGCGGTCGCCGCGCGAGGGATCACCGCCGCTGCCCGGGATCAGGCCCGAGCAGTCGTGGTTGCCGAGGACCATGAGCCAGGGGACGTCGATGCCGGTGTTGGGCGTCTCGAACTTGTCCCGGAACTCGGAGTCGTGGTCGGACTCGGGCCCGTTCTCGTAGATGTTGTCGCCCAGGCCGACGGCCAGCGAGATCTCCTCGTCACGGCAGACCCGCCGGGCGGCCTCGGTCACGGCGAGCTGCTCCTCGCCGCCGGTGCCGGAGTCCCCGGTCACCAGAACGGCGAACTCTCCCTTCCGGTTCGGCTCCTCGGGGAACGGGAACTTCGCGACGCCCTGCGCCGCCGCGGCCTGCCCCGCACCCCACGGCAGCGCGGCGAGGGCGGCTCCGGCGGCCGCACCGCCGAGCAGCGTGCGCCGGCCAAGGGCGATGGCCTGTGGCCCCCATGTGTCGGCAAGGCTCCGGGCGAGCGGCGCGTCGGCTTGGAGCCACTGCTTCTCGGTCAAGTCCGCGCGCGGCGGGATCAGTTCGTCATCGCACATTCGAGCGTTCTCCCATATCGGCGCGGACAGGGGAAGACGATCAGGCGAATTGCCGGTGGCGATCCGATCACCGGGCCGGTGAGGCGGGCTTCTTCAGCTGACCCCGAGTTCGTGCAGCGCGGCGCCCACCAGTGTCTGTACGCCCGGCAACAGGACCGAGAGATCCGGGGCGAACAGGGGGCTGTGGTTGCCCGGCACGCCGGTGATCTTCTCGGCGAGTTCCTTGCCCGGCGCCGCCTGCCAGGTGGCGTGCGACGTCGAGGGCACGAACCAGAAGTCGTAGGGCACCCCGGCGGGCACGAGAAGGGAGAAGTCCTCGCTGCCCATCGCGGGACCGAAGTCCAACACGCTTGCCTTGCCGAACAGTTCGCGGTGCACCGACGCGATGTCCGCGTCGAGCGCGGCGTCATTGACGGTGGCCGGGAAGCTCGCGCCGACGGTCACATCGGGCGGCGCGGGACACCCGGCGGCCTGGCACTCTCCCTCGACGATGCGGCGGACGGCGGAGAGGACCCGCTCGCGCACCGCCATGTCCTGCGTACGCAGGTTGAGGCCGAGCCGGGCCTCCGCGGGGATGATGTTGGGCCGCTGCCCGGCGTTGAACTGGCCGGTGGTGAGCACCACCGCGTCCGACGCGGACACCTCACGGGACACCACGGTCTGCAGCCGGGTCACGATGTACGCGGCCGTCACCACCGGATCGACGGTGGCCTCGGGCCGTGAGCCGTGGCCGCCGACGCCGTGCACCACGATCTCCACGTTGTCGGCGGACGACATGATCAGCCCCGGCGTGTGGGAGACGAGGCCGACGGGCCCGGGGGCGACATGCTGGCCGAAGACCGCGTCGGGCCGGGGGAAGCGCTCCTGAAGCCCGTCGGCGACCATCGCGTTCGCTCCGCCGCCCGCCTCCTCGGCGGGCTGCCCGATCACCACGAGGGTGCCCGACCAGGTCTCCCGGGCCGCCGCGAGGGCCTCGGCGGCGAACGTCAGCCAGGTGACGTGCATGTCGTGGCCGCAGGCGTGCATGACACCGTCGACGGTGGAGGCGTAGGAAAGGCCCGTGGTCTCCGTGACGGGCAGCGCGTCCATGTCGCCGCGCAGCCACACCACGGGCCCGTCGCCGTTCGCCAGGACGCCCACGACGCCGGTGCCGCCCACACCGGTGGACACCGCGTACCCGGTGCCGCGCAGCCGTTCGGCGAGGATCCCGGCCGTGCGGTGCTCCTGGAAGGAGAGCTCGGGGTGGCGGTGCAGATCCTGGTAGTAGCCCTCGATGTCACTGGCACTCAGCCCCGAGGTGACGTCCAGGGCCTGACTCGCTGCGGTTGCTGCCTTGGGCATGCGGCTCCTCGCGTCTCGAGACGGTCGTATTCACCTTCGCACAAGGCGCGCAGCGGGACAGCCGCCGATCGCAGGGCTCCCCGGCGCGAGGGGGGACCTGGCACACCACGGCTGGCCACTCAGTGGCACGACTCGGCCTTCCTGGAGAGCATGGACGGCGGCAGGCTGGGTTGCGCAGGGCGGGGAACGATCAGGAGAGGAGAACCGCGATGCGATACATCAAGCTGCGTGACCTGGAGGTTTCCCGTATCGGTCTGGGCGCGATGGGCATGTCCCACGGCTACACCGACTCCGGGACCGACGAGGCGGAGTCCATCCGCACCATCCATCGGGCACTGGACCTCGGCGTCACCTTCATCGACACCGCCGAGATCTACGGCCCGTACGTCAATGAGGAGCTCGTCGGCCGCGCCCTGAAGGGGCGCCGTGACCAGGTGGTCCTTGCGACGAAGTTCGGCCTCGTCTCGCACGCGGGCGACGGAGCATGGAACCTCGACAGCACCCCGGCCAACATCCGCACCGCCGTCGAAGGCTCCCTCAGGCGCCTGGGCACCGACCACATCGACCTGTACTACCAGCACCGCGTCGACCCGAACACGCCCGTCGAGGAGACCGCGGGTGCCGTGGCCGAGCTGATCGCCGAGGGCAAGGTCCGCACGTTCGGCCTGTCCGAGGCCGGACCTGACACCATCCGGCGCGCCCACGCGGTCCACCCGGTCACGGCCGTCCAGTCGGAGTACTCACTGTGGACCCGTGGCCTGGAGGAGCGCGTACTGCCGCTGCTGCGCGAGCTGCGCATCGGCCTCGTGCCCTTCTCGCCGCTCGGACACGGCTTCCTCACCGGCGCGATCCGTTCCACCGACGACTTCAAGGAGGGCGACTTCCGGCACGGCAACCCGCGCTTCACCGGCGAGAACTTCCGGCGCAACCTGCGTATCGCCGACGAGGTCCAGGCCGTCGCCGCCGAAGCAGGTGCCACCCCGGCCCAGACCGCCCTGGCCTGGCTCCTCGCCCAGGGCGACGACATCGCCCCCATCCCCGGCACCAAGCGTGTCCACCGGGTCGAGGAGAACACCGCCGCCGACAGCGTCGAGTTGACCCCCGCGCACCTCGCGAAACTCAGCAGCCTGCCGCCGGCCGCCGGAGAGACCCACCCGGAAGGCGCACGCCAGATGCTCGAACGCTGACGAGCGCCCGGTCCGTCCCGGCAATGCATCAACTGATCTCCCATGCAGGAAAGTTGATGTATTCCCAGGACATGCTCCAGTACGCTCCGTGCAACATTGACCACCCGCCGCGCGGTGGTCACGTACGGCACGGGGGTGCGCCGGATGAGCCGGGAGCTGGGATTCGAGGGGCTCATCGAGGACGAAGACTTCTTTCCCCGGCTCCTCGGCCGCAACGCCCGGGGCCGCGACGAGAAGCTCCTGTACGGGCCCGACCTGCCCGTCGTGCTGCTCACCGGAGGTCCCGGCATGGGCAAACAGCGGCTCCTCGAACTGCTGCGGGACCAGTTCGGGCGGAGGGTCCCGGTGGCGTACGTGGACTGCGCGGACGCACGGTACGCGGAGGAGGCCGCGCGGCGCGCCGCCTGCCGCTCGGAGGCCACGGAGACGATGTACGACATCGCGCTGCGGATGAGCGAGTGGGAGGGGCCCGGCGGGGCGCTGCCCACGCCCCGCTTCTTCGCCGGGATGGCGGCGGTGGCGGCGGGCGCACGGCTGCGCCGCCGCGGCCTCGAGGAGGAACTGGCCCGCTACCGCGTCCTGTTGCAGACGCGCAGGGCACTCGGCCGGTTCATGCGCAATGTGCTGACCGGCTATCTGTCCGCGCTCGCCGGAGTGGTCGCCCCCGCGGCAGCGCCACTGGTGGGCGCCGCCCTCACGGAGTTCCTGGAGAATCTGGCGAGCACCGGCGCCGAACCGGTGCGCGCCACCTACGGCGACTATCCCGGCGCCGCGGGCAGCGCGGGCACCGGCCTGCGACTGCTCGCCCACGACTTCCAACAGGGCGCCGACGAACAGAAGTTCGCGGAAGGATTCCTCTTCCGCGCCCTGCGCGAGGACCTGGACGCCGCCTACACCGGATTCGGCGCCGCACTCACCCGGGTCGGCCGCCCCGCAGTGCTGCTGCAGCACGCCAACTGGCCGGTGGGCCGCGGACTCCTCGCGGCGGCGCTCGACGACCGGGCCCAGGGCCACCGCGAGCGCACGGTGCTCGTGGCGAGCGAACGGGCGGCGGAACCCCTGTTCCTCGCCGACGAGCCGCGCACCGAGGAACTCGCGGACTACCGGCCGGACCAGGAGGAGCCGCCCCGCTGGCAGCGGCTGCCCGCGCGCGGCCGTCTCGGGCAGGGCGTGCTGCTCCTGAGGATGCCGCTGCTCACCACCGAGCACATCAACAAGGAGCTGCAACGGCACACCGGCGGAGCGCCGGAGGCGGCTCGGCTGCGCCGGGCACAGAGCGCCGTTCACCGGCTCTCCGGCCGCCGCCCCCGAACAGTGCAGCGCCTCGTCGAGTCGGCCGGAGACCTGCCGGAGCTGGACAACGACCGAGAACTCCTCGACCAGTCCGCGGCGCTCGACGGGGAGCCCCTCGCCGTACGGGACGTCCTGCTCGCCGAGTTGGTGCTCGGACAGCTCCCCGAGCGGCTGCCCGTAGAGCACACCGACCGCTGGCTCGACCTGCTGACCCAGCTGTCGGTCGCGCACACCGGTGACTGCGCCCGCGCCCTGCTGCGCATACCGCAACTGGAACAGACGGCGGGCGGGCTCACCGCGGACGAGGTGGGGCGCTACCTCCTGGAGAGCGGCTGGCCCGCCTGCGAGCGGCACTTCATAGGTGACTTCGGCCTCCGTCAGCTCCTGATGAGCAGGCTGCACGGGCCGCCGGACGCGGGCGACGAATGGCGCCGCAACCACGGCCTGCTGCACGCCCACTACCAAAGACGCGCCGAGACCCCCGACCGTGCCTTCGGCACCACCGCGGCCCACGGCCTCAACCACGACCTGGTCGCCCACGGCCCCGAGCGCGCCATACGCCACCTCGCCGTCAAGTTCCCGGTGTACGGCGAGGGCGCCGAGGAGTGGTGCGACCAGCTGCTCGCGCTCGCCCAGGCCCCCTCACCCGGCGGCGACGACGAGCGGCACGGCCGTATGACGGTGGCCCGGATCGAAGGCACCAAGCTGGAGCGCCAGCTGGACGAGCTGCTGCACGCCGTATGGCTCTGCGAGGAGCGCACCCGGCCGCCGGACATCGAGGCGGCCAACCGGATGACGCACCTCATGCGGGAGCTGGCCAGGGAGTACGCGGAGGCGGCGCCCGTGCTCACCGCCAGGGCCGGACGGTGGGAGCGCCGCGCCCGCAACCGGCAGCCGCTGCAGTCCTGTTCCTGCACGGCCCACATCGGAGAGGGGAGCTGAGGGGATGTTCCGGACCGCCGCCGACTGGCTGCACGAACACCTGTGGAACACGCTGCTGAAGAAGATCATCACGTGCGTCGTCGCCGCCCTCCTCGCCGTGGGGGCGTACGGCCTCGTCTCGCGGCTCACCGAGCAGGCGGGCAGCTGCGCCGACGGCGTGACCAAGTCCGGTGGCGAGTGCATCGGCGTCAACGGCTCCGGCTACGACTTCGGGGAGCCGCAGATCGCCCCGGTCGCGGCCCGGATCGCCGAGGAGAACCGCCGCATCGACAACCAGCCGCATGTCACCGTGGCGATGATGCTCCCGCTGCAGCCGGAGTCGAAGGCCGAACGGCGGCAGCTGCGCAGCGAACTGCAGGGTGCCTTCCTCGCGCAGTACCGCGCCAACCGGGAGCCGGGGAAGCCGGTGGTGCGCCTCGTGCTCGCCAACCCGGGCAAGGACTACCTCCGGCAGGACGAGGTGGTGCCGGATCTGGTGCGGATGTCGCGCTCCGGGAGCGACAACCTCCGTGCCGTGACCGGGTTCAACCTCTCCCTGGACGCCACGAAGGAGGCGGTGCGCAGCCTCACCGAGCAGCAGGTGCCGGTGCTCGTGGCGCGGGCGTCGGCGAGTTCCCTTGCCAACGCGGAGAGCAAGGACGGGACGTACGACTTCAAGGGTCTCGCCCGGATCATCCCCACCAACGAGCAACAGGCCAGAGCCCTTGCCGCCTACAACGGCAGCCGCAAGGACCGGCAGACCGTCCTGGTCCGCGACACCCGGCCCGACCCGTACGTCCGCTCGCTCGCCCGCGCCTTCCAGAAGCTGCCGGAGGACGGCCCGGCAGGACCCGACGACATGACCTTCACGTCCCCCGGGGTCGCCGACCCGGGCGACGTCGACAACCAGTTCAGGCCGACGGTCAACACGATCTGCAACTCGGGCGCGGACACCGTCTACTTCGCGGGGCGCTCGACCCATCTGCGGCTGTTCCTGAAGAGCCTGGCCAAGGAGGCGTGCGCGGAGCGGAAGTTCACCGTGGTGTCCGGTTCGGACGCGGCCTCGCTGAACAACCGCATGACCGACGAGGACTGGGCCGAACTCCGGGACGGCTCGGGCAAGCCCCGCATGACCGTGCAGTACGCGGCGCCGGCCCATCCCGACGCCTGGCTCGCCGAGGTGCGGAAGTGGCAGGCGGACGAGGAGAAGCGGACCGGCAAGAAGCCGCCCGAGTCGAAGGCCCCAGGATCGCTGCGCGACCCGTTGGCCGAGCTGCAGCGACTTGAGGACACAGTGGCCGCGCTGAAGGCGGCGGGACGCGACATCGGTGACGTGGAACTGGGCGACTCCCGCACCATGATGGTGCACGACGGGGTACGCACCGCGGTCGAGGCGATCCGCGGCGCGAAGCCCACCGGGGAAGCCGCGCCCTCCGCCGAGCAGGTGGGAAACCGCTGGGCCACGATGCAGTCCAAGAACCGCGTGAACGGCACCAGCGGCCGCATCTGCCTCACCAAGGCGGGCAACCCGTACGACAAGCCGCTCGCGGTCGTCGAGCTGAGACCGGGCACGAAGGCGGGCCCGGGCACGCTGGACTTCGTGGGCCTTGCCTGGCCGACCGGCAAGCGACAGCCGGAGGACTGTGTCGTACGGAGCGGGTGAGGGCGAGGGGCGCGGGGGAGGGGCAGAGGGAGGGGAGCAGCGTCAGCGGATGACGTCGAAGACGTTCTTCTGAAGTCCGTTGGCGTACGCCTCGTGCTCGACGAGCTCCAGCTTCTGGGTGTCCTTGTCCGTGTCGCTGAACAGCCGCTTGCCCGCGCCGAGCAGCAGCGGGAAGACGAGCAGGTGGTAGCGGTCGATGAGACCGGCGTCGGAGAGGTTCCGGTTCAGGGTCGCGCTGCCGTGCACGATGATCGGCCCTCCCTCGGTCTTCTTCAGCGTGGCCACGTCGTCGAGAGAGCGCAGGATCGTGGTCCGACCCCAGTCCGACACCAGATCGCCTTCGGTGAGGCTGGTGGAGACGACGTACTTGGGCATCACCTTGTACTCCGCGAACTCCTCCATGCCGGGCCAGACCGGGCTGAACGCTTCATAACTGACCCGCCCCAACATCATCGCCGAGGCCTCCTGCTGCTCCCGGCCCTTGATCTCGAACGCCTCCGGGACGAACTCCACGTCCTTGAAGGTCCACCCGGAGTTCCGGTAGCCGGGCTCGCCACCCGGCGCCTCCACGACACCGTCGAGCGAGACGAAAGCGGTGCTGATCAATGTACGCATCTCAAGATCTCCTGGTCGGTCACCGAGGGTTGCCGCTCCATCCTCGCGGCTACGGAGTCTTTGACCGAGATACACGCGGGAACTCATCGGCGGAGCCGGGCTTGGTCATCCCGGAGTTCGGAAAGGCGTTGTCCGCTCCTGCCTGCTCGTTCTACCCTGGCGCCGAGGCCCGCCCCCAGCCCCCGGAACGGCCCGACCGCTCCGCTCACGCTCCGGCGCCGAGCGGAAGGCACGTCGGTAACTCAGGCTGCCGGGTCCGTACTTCCTTGCAGCGGACGCACGGACACCGGCCTGTCCCGCCGGCTGTTGGACCAGGAGGGCCACTCCCGCGGCCCCTCGGCCACCAGCTGGTGCGGACACCTGCTCCTGGGGCGCCAGGGGGAGCCTGCCCCCAGGAGCGCCGCGGCCGCCGCCGCCGAATTCGGCGGCGGCCGCAGGCTCCGGCAGCACCGCCCACTGCCCGGAACCCACCCCCGTTTACCCGCCTTCCACAGCCCGACACCACCTTGTGATGAGAGGGCTCGGCGCCCGTCAACTCGTGCAGATCGTCTTCCCGCTGCCGCCATCGGGGTGAGCAGCGGATACGGTGCTCTGGTGACTGATGGGGAGGGGACGGTGCCCGGGACCGCGCTGCTGATTGCGGCAGCGCCGGTCGGCAAGGCCCGTATGGTGGACGCGGCCTCCGTGCTGCCCGTGCTCGCTGCGGTGTCACCGGCGGTGCTCGCCGGGACCGCGACAGCGAGTGTCGTGGAGCTCGCGGACCCGCTGGATCCACAGACAGTGCTCACCAGGCTGCGCGCGGCCGCGATGGCGCCGGGGCCTTTGACGGTGTACCTGGTCGGGCAGTTGCATCTCGACCGCCGTCAGCAACTGCAGCATGTGGCGCTCGCGCGGACCACGGCGGCGACGGTGCGCTACACCGGGTTCCCCTGGCACTGGATCGCCCAGGAGCTGCGGCTGCGCCCGCCGGGCAGTACGACCGTCATCGCCGATCTGCACGCCGATACGGACAGCTGGCAGCAGCTGGCGCGGCGTCCCCTGGACGTGGGGACGGGCGTGGCTCTGTACGGCAGGGTCGCTCCGCCGCCCGGTCGGCGTGCCGTCGCGACGCCCTCGTACATGAAGGCCCTTGCGACGGTCCTGCGCAGCGGGCACCGGCCGCCGCTGCCGGACCTGCACCAGCACGTCGTCGCCCAGGCGATGGAGGAGGGTGCGACCGACATCGTGCTGTTCGCCGACCCTGCCGTCGCCATGCCCGGAGGCGGTCTCGGAGGCGGTCTCGGAGGCGGCCTCGGGGGCGGCCTCGGCGGTGGCCTCGAAGGCATGCCCACCCGAGCGCCGGTGCCCGCCCAACAGCAAGGCCCCACCCCCGGCGCACCACCTTCCGCGGCACCGGTGGCCGCTGGTGCGGATCCGCACGCGGCGATCACCAAGGCCGTGGAGGCGGGGCGGCACGGCGAGGCCGCGGCCATGGCGGCGACGTGGGAGCAGGAGGCGCTGCGCACGTACGGGGCTTCATCGCCCGAGGTGGTGCACTGGATGGAGGTCCGCGGACATCTGGCGATCTTCGCCAAGGATCCGGGCCGCAGCTGCCGGATCTGGCTGGCCGTGGTCTCCGCCAGGCTCACGGCGGGCCAAGCCCTCGACGCCCCCGATGTCGAGGCCGCCGCGGACCTGGCCCACCACCAGTGGGAACAGGTACGCGACCCTGACACCGTCCGCGAACTCGGCCCGGCCCTCGTCGCGTTGCGCCGCCGCGTACCCGGCCGTCAGCGCGGCACGGTGAACCTCGTCCAGCAGCGACTCGTGCAGTTCCACACGCAGGTCGGCTGAACTCCGGTCTACGGCCTGGACGGCAGCCCGTCGTGGTTCGGTGCGCCGAACCACATGGGCAACCGGCCGTCCAGGTCCCGCTGGTCCTCACCGACCCACGCCACGTGACCGTCCGGCCGCAACAGCACGGTGGGCACGTCCAGTTCCTCGCTGACGTCGACGACGTGGTCGATCCGGTCGGCCCATCCGGCGACCGAGAGCCGGCCGGTCCGGTCGAGCAGCAGCCCGCGGCCTTCGTGCATCAGCTCGTAGAGACGGCCCTGCTTCAGCTCCACGTCCCGCATCCGCAGCCCGAGCAGCTCGTGGCCCTCACCGAAGTCGTAGCGGACGTCGACCGCGGTGATCATCCCGGTCACGTACCGGTTCACCTCCTCGAAGTCCATCAGCCTGGAGAACAGCTCCCGCAGCGCGGTCGCACCCGGATCGGTCCCGAGCAGCGTGATCTGCGCCCGGGTGTTCTCCAGGACGCGGGCCCCCACCGGGTGCCGTTCGGCGTGGTAGGAGTCGAGGAGCCCCTCGGGCGCCCAGCCTTCGACCGCCGCGGCCAGCTTCCAGCCCAGGTTGAACGCGTCCTGCACGCCGAGGTTGAGGCCCTGCCCGCCGGTCGGCGGGTGGATGTGCGCCGCGTCCCCGGCGAGGAACACCCGGCCGACCCGGTAGCGCTCGGCCTGCCGGCTGGCGTCGCCGAACCGCGAGAGCCAGCGCGGCGCGTGCACGCCGAAGTCGGTGCCCGCGTGGGCCCGCAGCTGCTGTCTGAAGTCGTCGAGGGTCGGCTCGGTCGCACGGTCCTCGGTCACTCCGTCGGCGGGTACGACCACGCGGTAAAGGCCGTTCTCGCTGGGGGCCACCCCGAACCGCAGTTGGGTCTTGCGCACCTCCTCGACCACGGAGGCGATCGTCGCCGGATCCTCGGTGACCTCCATCTCACCGAGGAGCGTCTCGACGGTCGCGGGCCGGCCGGGGAAACCGACGCCGAGCAGCTTGCGCACGGTACTGCGGCCGCCGTCGCACCCGACGAGATAGCGCGAGCGCAGGTGCGTGCCGTCCGCAAGGCCGACGGTGACCCCGGCCGCCCCGTCGCCGGTCCTCTCCTCGGTCTGGCTCAGCGCGACCACTTCGCAGCCGCGCCGGATCTCCGTACCGAGTTCGACCGCACGCTCATTGAGCAGCCGCTCGGTGACCGGCTGCGGCGTGGCGACGCCGTACGGGTGCGCCGTGTCCAACCGTTCGGGCCACGCCTTCACGATGCCGCCGAAGAGGCCGCCGACCTGGAACTTCTCATTGACCGCGAGGAACCGGTCGAGGAGACCGCGCTGGTCCATCACCTCGACGCTGCGCGCGTGCAGGCCCTGGCCGCGGGACTGTTCGGTCGGTTTCACCGACTTCTCAAGTACGGCCACGTGCACACCGTGCAGACGCAGCTCGCTCGCCAGCATCAAACCGGTCGGACCGCCGCCGACCACGATCACATCAAACATGGAGACCCCCGTTCACGACGTTCGTGACGTTGAATGCAACGTCGTCGAGGACGTGATTCTGCGGCAGTACCCGGGTCTTGCCGCAAGGCCCCCCATGCGCTATATGTTGAGAGTGGCAGGGAGTGCGTACGCTCCTTGCCATTGTCGTGTCCGGCCGCGAACTTCACGCGTCACACGGCTTGGGCCCGCCGCGCGGGTGCTTCGGCCTCCCAGGCGTAACCGTCCAGGTCGGTGAAGGCCCCGGCGTCGCCGCTGATCATGAGCCGGTGGGATCCGGTGCCCTCGGGCGGGACACCCAGATCCTTGGCGAGGGCCCGGCGTCGGTACAGCGCCAGCTTGAAGGGGCCCGACCCACTCTCGAACTCGCAGTACGCGGGGCCGAAGCTCTTCGACACGGCGAGGCCCTGGCCGACGTAGAACCGCTTGCTCGCGCTCATGTCCGCGACTCCGAGCAGGAGCACCATCTCGTCGATCTGCCGGGTGGCGGGCCCGGTGTCCTTCTTCGCCGAGGTCGCGATCTTCCAGATCGCCCCGTCAGGGGCCTGTACGACACCGCCGTACCCCCAGAGCGATTTCGTGGCGGGCTTCAGCGAGGTGGCACCGGCGTCGACGGCGGTGTCGATGAGGCTGTTGACGTCGGCGGGCTGGGACACGGTGAGCGCCAGCGTGAACCCACGGAAGCCGGTGCTGGGCTCCTGAGAGGCACGCAGACGCAGCTGCGTGTCCAGACCGAAGGCGGCGGAGTAGAAGCGCTGGGCGGCCGTGGTGTCGGCCACGTCGAGGATGACGGATTCGATGGATGCCATGACGAACAAGCTAGTCAGGGGGCGGTCACTGGTGCTTCTTCATTCCTGACCGGTATTTCTGGGCGGTATTCCGGATCGGCGTTTCTGACCTGGATACGATCAACTCCATGGGGCGCTCCATACCGATAGAACCGCTGTCCGAGCCACTCACGGATGAAGTGGTCGCCTTGAGACTGCGGCGCGATTCGGATCTTCCTGCCATCGGGGCGGCGAGCCACGACCCCGAGACGCGTCGCTGGCTCGACGACGAACCCATGGACGAGGCGGCTCTCGGCACCAGCATGGCGAAGGCCGAAGAAGCGTGGCGGAGCGGCCGGGCGGCCCCGCTGCTGATCGCGGATGCCGCGACGGACGAGCCGGTCGGGATCATCAACCTGCAGTTCCGGGACGACGAGGTGGCGACCGTCGCCTACAGCGTCTTTCCCGCCCATCGCGGCCGGGGCATCGCCCCGCGGGCCGTGCGACTGCTCGCGGGATGGGCCTTGAACGACCTCGGACTGACTCGACTCCTGCTCGAGGCCGCGGCGGAGAACACGTCCTCGGTCCGGGTTGCCGAGAAGTGCGGGTTCCGGCGGATCGACGAGCGCGTCGGGGCTGGCGGGGCTGGCGGGGAAGGCACGCCCGCGACGGTTGTGTTCGCCTGCACGAAGGACTGACCTCGCACGGGCCTGCTCAGTGGCACCGCGCTCACCCCCTGTGTCTGTCCTGGAACTTCGCCGGGTGGGGAGGCGTTGCCAGGTTGGCAGAGGGACGTGCGGAACGCGTACGGACGAAGCGAACAGGCAGCCGAGGTGGCACGGATGGCGATGTGGGACCGGATCAAGGACCAGGCCAAGGGACTGCAGCAGCAGTCGCAGGGGACACGCGGCTCCGGCGGGCACGGGCGGCCGGGGTCAGGATCCGGAGGGGGGTCGAAGGCGCAGCTCGTGGGCGTGCTCAAGTCCCAGCTCACCTCCCTCAAGACGGAGCTGAAGAGCGGCGCCTACCGCGACGCGAGCATGGCCATGTGCGCCTTGGTCGCGGCAGCGGACGGGACGGTCGACCCGGCCGAACGGCAGCATGTGGAGTCGCTGATCCTGCAGAACGACGTCCTGAAGAACTTCCCGCCGGAGCAGCTGAGGCAGCGGTTCAACAAGCACGCCGACCAGTTGACGTTCAACTTCCAGCAGGGCAAGACCGAGGCCATGCAGGAGATCGCCAAGGCGGCGAAGAAGCCGATGGAGGCCAAGGCGGTCGTGCAGACCGGGTTCGTCGTCGCCGGAGCGGACGGGTACATCGCCCCGGCCGAGGAGCAGGTCCTGCGGGAAGCGTGCACGGCGCTCGGCGTCTCTCCGCAGGAGTTCGGCCTCTGATCCGATCAGGGCTCGCTGACCGACAATGACCGTATGACGGTGGCACTGCTGTGCAGTTGGGGCCCGCACCTCAAGGTGCGGGCCCCAACTGCTCCCGCGCGCCCGCCCCATCCGGCGTCCGCGCTTCCCCTCTGCGCCCAACTGCCGTGACAGCCACGTAACTCGCGGCGGCGAGCACCTCGAATCCGGCGGCCACCACCAGGGCGCCGGAGAGCGACCACGTGGCGATCGGACCGCCGATGCCCGCTCCGATCGCATAGCCGGTGATCTTCAGACTCGCTCCCGTGGTGAAGATCTGGCCGCGCAGCCGCTCCGGCGCCTCGCGATGACGCACGGCGAACAGTGCGGTCAACTGCGGTCCGGCGGCGGCCCCCGCGAGCGCCATGGCGACGAAGAGCGGGACGGGCGAGACCGTGGCGGCGAGGAGGAACGCGGCGGCGAGCACCAGCGTGCTGCCGAGCACCGTCGTGTCCGGGAGCAGCATGCCGGGCCGCCTGGCCACCAGTACGTTCGCCGCGAGGGACGCGACCGCGAGAGCAGCGAGGAAGAAGGTCCCGGCGTTCGTCGTGCCCAACGCCTCCTCACCGAGAAGGGGGCTGCACGTGACCAGCATGCCGACGCCGATGTACGAGATCACGGAGGTGACCGTGGCGCGGGCCAGGGACCTGGCGCGAAGGATGGCGCGGAAGCCGGAGACCAAGTCACCGACGACCGATGTCCGGCGGCGCCGCGAGGAGGCCGTGGGATCCGCGGGGTCCGCGGGGTCCGCGGGCAGCGTCCACGCGACCGGCAGAGCAAGTGCGATCAGCGCCACGGCCGCGACGACGCCGGTCTCGGCACTGGCGAGCACGGCGACCACTCCGGCGAGTGCCGGTCCCGCCAGGCTCGCGAAGTTGTACGTCATCGCATCGAGCGCGGTGGCCCGCGCCAGTCCGTCCGGCTCGACGACCCGGGGAAGCTGTGAGGTCCACCCGCCGGCCAGAGCGGGGCCGAGGAGCCCGCCGAGCACGGCGGTCGCGATGACGACGGGGAGGGGAAGTCGCCCCAGAATCAACAAGATCACTACGAGCGCTGCGGAGTAGGCGGCAAGGGCGCCGGCCAGTAATCGCCCCGGGGCCGCGGCCCTGTCGAGCATGGCTCCGAACACGGGCCCGCCGACCGCGGCCGAGATCGTGATCCCCGACAGGAGCGCGGACCCTGCCGAGGCGGAATCGGTGGCCGCGACGCCCACCAGAAGCAGGGCGGGGCCTGACATTTCGTCACCGGCACGGGCGGTGGCGGCCCCGGCGACGTAGAGCGGCAATCTGTAACGCATCAGCATAGTTGTTACGTTACGCAGTAACGGCAAAACTCGATATAAGCGTTACGCTCTCCCTGTGCCCTCCAACCGTGAGCCCGGGGACGACGACTGGTGCACCCGCCACTCCGTCCTGCGGACCGCTCAGCGCGCCGCCGCACTCGTCAACGTCCTGACGGCCGTCGAAACGCCCACGCCTGCTGACGTAGCAGCCGTGCTGCGCGAGTACGGCGAGGTCGACCCGCTGGATGTGTCCCGCGAGGACGTACGGCAGATGCGGCCAGTGGCGGACTCCCTCCGCGACGTATTCGCTTCCCCTGATGTCGACACGGCAGCGACCCGGCTGAACGGGCTCCTGGCCGGGGGATCAGGACCGGCCCGTCTCACCTCGCACGAGGGCCGGACCCCGTGGCACATCCATCTCGACAGCGACGACGACGCGCCGTGGGCGGAGTGGTTCCTTGCCTCCTCCTGCATGGCGATGACCGTCCTCGTCTGGGACCGGCAGCGGCCCCCCGGCGGAGTGTGTGCCGCGCGACACTGCGCCAATGTCTTCGTCGCAGGTGGCGGACAGCCCCGCCGCTACTGCTCGGGCCGCTGCGCGACACGAGAGCGCGTGGCGAGCCACCGCCGTAGCCGCCCGGCCTCGTAGAAGAACCCGACGCGGGTCTTGTTTCCTTGCGACCTGACGACTAGTCATATGGCTAATCGAAATATGGGCGCACGAGGAATCCGTGTGCCCGGGGCGCAACCCCCTGGAGGCCACGTGAAGTTCTCCGTCATCTTCGAAGCACAGCTCGCCGACCCCACCGTCGAGCGTGAGCACCAACTCATCCGCGACAGCGTCGAACAGGCCGTCCTGGCCGAGGAGATGGGGTTCGACCGCGTCTGGGCGGTCGAGCACCACTCCCTCAAGTGGTACGCCCACATGAGCGCCCCGGAGATCTTCCTGACCTGGGTCGCCGCGCGCACGAGCACCATTCGCATCGGGCACGGCGTGGTCTGCATGCCGTTCCGCTTCAATCACCCGGCGCGCGTCGCCGAGCGCGCCGCCATGCTCGATCTGCTGTCCGGAGGGCGGCTCGACCTCGGGGCAGGGCGTGGCGGGACGCTCCAGGAGACGTCGCTCTGCGGCGTCGACAAGGAACGTACGACCCAGGAGGTCGAGGAAGCGCTCCAGATCATCGGGAAGGCCTGGGAGAGCGAGGAGTTGGAGCATCACGGCGCGCTGCTCGACATCGACCCTCATCCGATCCTGCCCCGGCCGCACCAGACCCCGCACCCGCCGCTCTTCCTCGCCTGCAGCAGGACCGAGACCCTGACGCAGGCCGCCGAACTCGGCATCGGCGCACTGGTGATGGGCTTCGCGGGGCCCGATTCGATCGCCGAGATGCGTGCGGCGTACGACGCGGCGATCGCGGGGCGCAGCGACGCGCGCTTCGTGTCCAGCGTCGTCAACGACCACTTCTCCGTGCTCTGTCCGACCATCGTGCTCGACGACCGGGAAGCCGCCCGGCGCACGGGCATTCGCGGGCAGCGGTTCTTCGCACAGTCCATCGGGCACTGGTACGGCGGCGCGGGCATCCCCGACGAGGCCGTGGTCGAAGGGGCCGACGAGGCGGCCGCGATGCGCGAGGCCGCCGAGCAGGTCGTCGCGCGGCTGCACGAGCACGACATACCCGTCCGGCCCACGTCCACGGCCACCTTCAACGCCGATCACGCCTATGGGACCGCCGACGACGCCATCGCGTACGTGGAACGGCTCCGCGACGCCGGGGCCGACGAGATCATGTGCCTCATCCAGATGGGCACCGTCCCGCAGGAGGCGTGCATGGAGACCCTGCGGCAGTGGGGCGAGAAGGTCATCCCGTATTTCCGCGCCCAGGAGACGGGGTGACGACGGCGACGGCGGCCGACACGGGCGGCGACCGCCTCGCCCCGGGCGCGCGGCCCCTGGTCGACGCGCTGAGCGCCGCCTTTCCCGACCTCGGCGGCACCGTCACCGACGCGGCCGAGGCCCGCCGCATCCTGGCCGCGGCCCCCGCCTCGGGCAAGACCGCGCCGCCGGTGGGGGCGGTCGAGGAGCGGGTCGTCCCCGGCCCGGCCGGTGCGCCTGATCTGTCCGTACGCATCTACAGCCCCGAGCCTGTACGCGCTTGCAGTCCCGAACCTCCCGAACGCGCGAGCCACCCCCGCCCCACCGTCGTCTTCTTCCACGGCGGCGGCTACACCCTCTGCGACCTCGACACCCACGACGCCACCGCCCGCACCCTCTGCGCCGGGTCGGGCGCCGTCGTGGTCTCCGTCGCCTACCGTCTCGCCCCCGAGCACCGCTTCCCCGCGGCCACCGAGGACGCGTACGCGGCGCTGTGCTGGGCCGCTGCCCAGACGCGGGCAGGGGCCCTCGGCGGCGATCCGGGCGCCGTGGTGACGGCGGGGGACAGCAGCGGGGGCGGACTCGCCGCCGTCGCCGCCCTGATGGCGCGGGATCGCGGAGGGCCCGCCGTGGCGCTCCAGGTGCTGATCTATCCCGTGCTCGACGCGGGGCGGGGCAGCAACCCGTATACGTCGAACGCGACCGGCTACTTCCTCACCGCCGCGCACATGCGCTGGTTCTGGGAGCAGTATCTGGGCCCGGACGGCGACGGCACGCACCCCTACGCCTCACCTCTGCGCGCGGACCTCGCCGCGCTGCCGCCCGCGCACATCGTCACCGCGGGCTGCGATCCGCTCTGCGACGAGGGCGCGGAGTACGCGGTCAAGCTGCGTCTGGCGGGGGTTCTGGTGACGCGGGGGCACTATCCGGAGATGTTCCACGGCTTCCTGGGTTTCCCGCAGCACCTGAGCGATGCGCGGGCCGCGGTGGCAGATGTGGCAGAAGTAGTCGCATCAGCGGTACGCGGCAGGAAAATCAGCGGTGATGTTGGGGGTGTCACAGGATAATCTCCCGAGCCTCCCCTTGTGGCGGGAACCTCGCACGCATACGGTGTCCTTACGCGAGGTTCTCCCGTGGAGGTTGACAAGTGACGGATATTCTTGTGCAGAGGGTTACGGAAGGTGCGGTTCCTCCCGCGAGTGGGGGTGTCCCCATGGGAAGGGTCGTGGAGCACCCGGCTTGGCCGATGCTCAAGGACGCCGTGGAAGAGATCCGCCCGTGGCAGTCCGCGGACGGTTCGATCGACTTCGACGCGGAAGGCGCTCCGGCGAAGTCCGTGGCCGAACTCGCCGTCGATCGCGCGCTGTCCGCGATCGAGCAGCTCGCCCCGCTCCTGCCGCACGACGCCGCGTACCACCAGGCGCTCGGAGCGGACCTGCGGCGCTGGGCGGACGACGGGTTCAAGGTGCCGGACTTCCTCGACTCGCTGCTCGCCTTCCAGCCCGCGGCCGACCGCGAGGACGGCCTGCAGCACCTCGTGGTCTTCCCGATGTACACGCAGAACGGCAATCCGGACCGCAATCTCGAAGCGGTCGTGCTGCGCATGGTCTGGCCCCAGTGGCTGGCCGACCTGGAGCGCACGCGCTACGACAACCCGCTGTTCTGCGGCATCACCTTCGAGGACTTCACCGCCGGGTACGACACGAACTCGGCCGTGCTCTTCCCCGAGACCATCGCCGTGCGCGAAGCCCCCGAGCGCTTCAGCTGGGGCGGGATCTTCTGCGACCGCGAGGCCGCCCGCTTCCGCCGCGTCACCGAGGCCTCCGTCGACATCCTCGGGCTCGAACTGCCCGACGACATCCGCGAGATGATCGGCGACCAGGACCGCTGCCAGCAGGCGTTCGTCCTGTGGGACATGGTGCATGACCGCACCCACAGCCACGGCGACCTGCCGTTCGACCCCTTCATGATCAAGCAGCGCCAGCCGTTCTGGATGTACGGCCTCGAGGAGCTGCGCTGCGACCTCACCGCCTTCAAGGAGGCCGTGAAGCTGGAGGCCGAGGGCGTCCCGCAGGCGCGCGACGTGCAGTACGCCGTCCTCTTCGACCGGATGTTCCGCTTCCCGGTCACGGGCGACCGCGTCAAGAACTACGACGGACTCGGCGGCCAGCTGCTCTTCGCGTACCTCCACAAGCACGACGTCGTCCGCTGGACCGACAACAAGCTCAAGATCGACTGGGAGCGCGCGCCGCAGGTCACCAACCAGCTGTGCTCCGAGATCGAGGAGCTCTACCGCGCGGGCATCGACCGCCCCAAGCTCGTCCACTGGTTCGCCGCGTACGACCTGGTGTCCCAGTACCTCGCCCCGCACCCCGGATCGCGCTGGGCCAAGGGCCCGGACGCCCTGGACGTGCAGCTTCCGCCCCGTAAACTCGTCGACGACGTGCTCCCTGACGAGTTTCCGCTCAGCATGTTCTATGAGGCGCTTGCCAAGAAGCTCAAGCACGTGATCGCCTCCACCAAGGGGATCACCGCGACGAGCGCCGAGCAGGTTGCCGCGTGAGCGCCCACACCGAGGAGGCGAGGACGATGTCCGCACTTGATGGAGCTGTGGTCGCGGTCGCGGGGGCAGGCGGTCCCGCGGGCCGTGCCACGCTGCTGAGGCTCGCCGAGGCCGGAGCCACGGTCGTGGCGTCCGACGCCGACGCGGCGCGCCTCGCGGAGGCCGTGGACGCCGCCCGGTACGCGCACGGCGGGGCCACCGTCATAGGGGACACGGTCGACCTCCTCGACCTGGGCGCGGCCCGGGAGTGGGCCACCCGCACGGAGAAGGAGTTCGGGCGGATCGACGGCCTGGTCCACCTCGTCGGCGGCTGGCGCGGCAGCGCCACCTTCGCCGAGACCGACCTCACCGACTGGGACCTCCTCGAAAAGCTCCTGATCCGTACGGTGCAGCACACATCGCTCGCCTTCCAGGAGGGCCTGCAGCGCAGCGACCGCGGCCGTTACCTCCTGATCAGCGCGGCCGGCGCCTCCAAGCCGACGGCGGGCAACGCGGCGTACTCCGCCTCGAAGGCCGCAGCCGAGGCCTGGACACTCGCCCTCGGCGACGCCTTCCGCAAGGCGGGGAAGGCGGAGGGCGAGCAGGGCCTGACGTCGGCGGCTGCGATCCTGGTGGTCAAGGCGCTGGTGCACGACGCGATGCGCGCGGAGCGGCCCAACGCGAAGTTCGCGGGCTTCACGGACGTCACGGAGCTGGCCGAGGCCATCGCCGGAGTCTGGGAGCGGCCCGCCGGAGAAGTGAACGGAACCCGCCTGTGGCTGACCGAGAAGCCGTGACCGCTCGCGACACCCGTGACAGAGAACCCGTGAACCCTCCGAAGACCGACGCGCGCCGTCACCACGACCCGGATGTACGGGGCTTCGCCAGCGACAACTACGCGGGCGCCCACCCGGAGGTGCTCGCCGCCATCGCCCTCGCCAACGGCGGTCACCAGATCGCGTACGGCGAGGACGACTACACGGCCAACCTCCAGCAGATCATCCGCGGTCACTTCGGCCCCACGGCCGAGGCGTTCCCGGTCTTCAACGGCACGGGAGCGAACGTCGTCGCGCTCCAGGCGGTCACCGACCGCTGGGGCGCGGTGATCTGCGCCGAGTCCGCGCACATCCACGTCGACGAGGGCGGCGCCCCCGAGCGCATGGGCGGCCTCAAGCTGCTCACGGTGCCCACGCCCGACGGCAAGCTCACGCCCGAGCTGATCGACAAGCAGGCGTTCGGCTGGGACGACGAGCACCGGGCGATGCCGCAGGTCGTCTCGATCGCGCAGAACACCGAACTGGGCACGCTCTACACGCCCGACGAGATCCGCGCCATCTGCGACCACGCGCACGGGCTGGGCATGAAGGTGCACCTCGACGGCTCGCGGATATCGAACGCCGCCGCGTCGCTCGACGTCCCCATGCGGACCTTCACGAACGCGGTCGGCGTGGACATCCTGTCCCTGGGCGGCACGAAGAACGGCGCGCTCTTCGGAGAGGCCGTCGTCGTCCTCAACCAGGACGCCGTCAAGCACATGAAGCACCTGCGCAAGCTGTCCATGCAGCTCGCCTCCAAGATGCGCTTCGTCTCGGTGCAGTTGGAGGCCCTGCTCGCCAAGGACCTCTGGCTGCGCAACGCCCGGCACGCGAACGAGATGGCGCAGCGCCTCGCGGAGGGTGTGCGCGCGGTCCACGGCGTGGAGATCCTCTACCCGGTGCAGGCCAACGCGGTCTTCGCACGGCTGCCGCACGACGTGAGCGAGCGGCTGCAGAAGCTGTACCGCTTCTACTTCTGGGACGAGGCGGCGGGCGACGTCCGCTGGATGTGCGCGTTCGACACGCGTGAGGAGGACGTGGACGGATTCGTGGCGGCGCTCAAGGAAGAGATGGCGCGCTAGTCGTCACCTGACACCTTCTGATCGCTGCATAGATATGCGGTCGACCGTAAAAGCATTGACGTGCGGTCGATCGCATTTCTATGCTCCCGTCGCATGCAGCTGATCCAGGAAACCCCCGACCTCTCCGCCTATGTGGCCGCCGACGAGGTCGTCGACCACCATCACCCGCTCGTCCGCGAGGCGGCGGCGCGCCTCGCCGCCGAGTCCGCGGATTCATACGCATACGCTCACGCGGCCTACGAGTTCGTGCGCGACGCCATCCCGCACTCCGCCGACAGCGGCGACATGCGCGTGACCTGGCGCGCCTCCGACGTCCTGGAGCAGGGCACGGGCATCTGTCACGCCAAGTCCCACGCGCTGGCCGCGCTGCTGCGGGCCGAGGACATTCCCGCCGCGTTCTGCTATCAGCGGCTGACGCACGACGCGGGTACGGGGCATGTCCTGCACGGTCTGGTCGCCGTCCGCTTCCGGGGTGCCTGGCACCGGCAGGACTGCCGGGGCAACAAGCCCGGGGTCGACGCCCGGTTCTCCCTCGATGGTGAGCGGCTCGCCTACGTGACGGAGAGTGAGTCCAGTGAGGTGGACTATCCAGTACTCTATGCTGCACCGCACCCGACGGTTCTGCGCGCCCTGAAAGACGCCCCGGACCGGCCGTACCTGTGGGAGCACCTTCCCGACGCACTCTGAACGCGAGGCAGACGATGACCTTCCAGATCACCGTGACCGACGACGTGCGCGCCCTCGCGCCCGGCTTCACCCACGTCGCCATCGAGGCCTACGGACTCGTCAACGGACCCAGCACCGACGAGACCTCGGTCCTCCTCGACGAGGCCGCGCGCCGCCTCGCCGGGCGGCTCCAGGGCCGCGCCCCGCACGAGGACCCGCACATGGTGGCCTGGCGCGCGGCGTACACCGCCTTCGGCGCCAAGCCGTCCCGCACGCGCAACTCCGCCGAGGCGCTCGCCAAGCGGGCCCTGGCCGATGGCGGACTGCCCAGGATCAACACCCTCGTCGACATCTACAACGCGATCAGCGTCGCCCACCTGATCCCGGTCGGCGGCGAGGACCTGGACCACATCAAGGGCGGCATGCGCCTGGTGCGGGCCACCGGCAGCGAGGCCTTCACCACCCTGGCCGGGGGCGAGCAGGTCGTCGAGCGCCCGGACGCGGGGGAGGTCGTCTGGTGCGACGACGAAGGCGTCACGTGCCGCCGCTGGAACTGGCGTCAGGGGCCGCGCACCCGCCTCACGGAGGAGACGGTCAACGCCATCTTCCTGCTGGAGGGGATGGGTCCTGACTCCGGCGCCGAGGCCGCGGGCGCGGAACTGGCCGAGCTGCTCGAAAAGTTCAGCCCCGGCGCGCGACTCACGGTCCACGCGCCGGAGCGGGCGTCGTCCGAGCGCCCGGAGTAGGTGCCCGGAGCGAGCGCCCGGAGTAATCGATTCAGCTCGCCTCGGCGGCCTTCACCTCGGCCGGAGTCGGCGCGGTACCGCCGAGGTGCGCCGGCATCCACCACGTGTCGTCCGGGCCCTTGGGGCGTACGGGATAGGCGCGCTGAGCGGCCTCGAGGAGCTCCTGGCAGCGCTCGCGAAGGCGCCGGGTGATCGCGCCCGCGAACTGGTCCTTCGGAGCCTCGATGGGCTCGCCGACCCGGATCGTGATCGGGATGTGGCTGCGCTTGAAGTTGCGCGGCTGCCCCTTGGTCCACAGGCGCTGCGTGCCCCACAGCGCCATCGGGATCAGCGGGACCCCGGCCTCCTGGGCCATGCGCGCGGCGCCCGACTTGAAGCTCTTCAGGGTGAACGACGGGGAGATCGTCGCCTCGGGGAAGACTCCGATGATCTCTCCGGAGCGCAGCGATTCGAGCGCGTGCTGATAGGCCGTCTCGCCCTGCTTGCGGTCGACGGGGATGTGCTTCATCCCGCGCATCAGCGGGCCGCCGATCCTGTGCCGGAAGACCGACTCCTTGGCCATGAAGCGCACGAGCCGCTTCTGCGGCAGCGCCGCGAGGCCGTCGAAGATGAAGTCGAGATAACTGATGTGGTTGCTGACCAACACCGCACCGCCGGTGAGCGGGATGTTCTCCGACCCCTTGCAGTCGATCTTCAGGTCCCATGCCTTGAACAGCGTTTTCGCGGCACCGATGACCGGACGGTAGACAAGCTCTGCCATGGGTGGGGAGGGCCCTTCGTGTCTGCCTTGGGAGGGGGCTCCCGGCGGGAGGTTACGCAGCCGTAGGTTTTTCGGCGTTGCGCAGATCGTGCCCCAAGAACGGACGGCTGACCACCCATCGTGCCCCGTGGGCGCGAGATTCTCGTCACGTTGGGAATGTTCACGGGCGCGGGAACGCTGAAGACGGGGACGGTTGGATCATGGCGTGAGGGGCGGGAGGCTGACGTGCACAAACGTGATGCGGGGGACCGGTTCGACGCGCCGGGTCCTGGCGTGTGGGCGGGGTACGCACTGGGGGACCGGGCGACGCTCGTGCAGTTCTCCAGCGCCTTCTGCCAGCCCTGCCGGGCCACCCGCCGCGTCCTCGCGGACGTGGCCGAAATGGTTCCCGGCGTCTCTCATGTCGAGATCGACGCCGAGGCCGAACTCGAACTCGTACGGGAACTGCGCATCCTCAAGACGCCTACCGTGCTGGTGCTCGACGCGGACGGACAGGTCGTGCGGCGCGCGACCGGGCAGCCGCGCAGGGCCGATGTGATCGCCGCCCTCGGCGAGGCCGTGTGAGGCGTGGCGTGAGGGGGAGGAGAAACGCGATGACACAGGTCCAGAGCTTGCGGAGCCGTCTTCCACATCGCGGAACGGACTTGACTGCACCCGCCACCTATCGCGAGCCTGCTCCCATGCCTCCGGAGCTCCTTCTCGTCGAGCGCGTCCACGTGGACCTCGGCCGTCATGCAAGTGCGCGCTGTCCGGGCTGCTGAGCAGCCACGGAACCGCTCGTACCTCCTGCAGAAGGACAATTCCATGACGGCCACGCCCGATCTCCGCACACCCCGACTCGCCTCCCCCGACCTCCTGCGCTCCGTTTTCCGGCAGCACGCGGCGGGGGTCGCGGTGATCACCGCCCAGGGTCCCGCCGGACCCGTCGGCTTCACCGCCACCTCGCTCGTCTCGGTCTCCGCCGAGCCTCCGATGCTCTCGTTCGGCATCGGTACGGGGGCGTCCAGCTGGCCCGCGGTCTCGGAGGCCGAACACGTCGGCGTCCACATACTCGGCGAGCACCAGCTCGACCTCGCCACGACCTTCGCGCGCAGCGGCGCCGACCGCTTCGGCGCGGGCACGCGGTGGTTCGAGGGGCCCGAGGGCGTGCCCGTGCTCGACGGCACGCTGGCCTGGCTCGTCTGCAAGGTCGCGGCGCGGGTGCCCGCCGGTGACCACCGCATCGTCCTCGCGGAGGCCGTCCTCGGTGACCCCGCAGGCGCGGGTCGGCCCCTGCTCTACCACCAGGGGCGCTTCAACGCGCTGCGCGACTGAAAGTTCCCGGATGACCCTCCCGGCGCCCGATTACAGAGCGTTGGGAAGGTCACAGTTCAAAGCGCTTGCTTAGTGGGAATGTACTGGGTGTACTGGCGAGTAATATTCTGGTCGGAGCGCGGGCCGCCCCGACCGGGATCCGCCCCTTCAGGCGCCTATGCTGCCTGCAAGAAGGCAGTGGCCAGAGCAAGGCAGCAGCCCAGTAAAGACGATGCAGTAGGAGAGTCGGCGTGAGCTTGAGGATCGTTGTCACCGTGAAGTACGTGCCCGACGCCACCGGCGACCGGCACTTCGCCGATGACCTGACCGTC
>NZ_JBSGRD010000016.1:0-72794 GCF_053606205.1 Streptomyces sp. NPDC055239
CTCCCCCCAGCCATGATCCCCACCTACCTCACCCACCTCACCACCCTCCCCCAACACCCCAACGGCAAGACCAACACCACCCAACTCCCCCCACCAGAAGGCCTGGTGGAGCGGCGCGAGCGGGTGGCACCACGTACCGCCGACGAGTCCGCCCTCGTCGAGCTGTGGTCCGAGGTGCTCGGCGTGCGGGACATCGGGGTCGAGGACGACTTCTACGACGTGGGCGGGGACTCGCTGCGCGCGGTCCAGGTGTTCCAGCTGCTCTCGGACGCGGGCTCCCCGGTGCCGCTGTCCGTGCTGCTCGGCAACCACACCATCGAGCAACTCGCCGCGCGACTCAGCGAACCGGTCAGCGACGAACCGGCGCCCGAGGCGGCCCTCGCCGGCTGACGCCTCCCATGAACTTCCTGCCGCACCACCCGTGACCCCCGTACCGACACCGCCCGGCAGTCCGGGCGGGCGAATGGAGAGCTCCGTATGGCCACCGCACCCGTGATCACCAACCAGGCGATCGGCGCAGCAGCAAGCAGTGACACCGGGGCGGACCGCGCCCTGGCGACCGAACTCGCCGGATCGGAGCTCTTCATCGAGGGCTTCACCGTGCTGCGCGCCGCCCAGAACCCCGACCGGTTCGCCCCCGAGACCCTCTCCTCCTTCCAGGCCCTCTGGGACGACCTGGCACTCGACCAGAACCTCGGCGGCAGCACTTACCGCTACCGCCGCTACGGCCGGGTTCGTGCCGAAGTCACCGGTCCTGAACCGGAGTTCACGCCGCTCGCGCACTCCGTGTTCCAGCAGTCCGCCGAGCACATCCCGATCCACATGGGCCGGGCCCGCCTCTTCGAGCCCGTAGCCCAGGAGCACCTGTCGCACCCGGTGCTGCTGCGGCTGCTCGCCGACGGCCTGCGGCTCATCCGCAGCGGCGACGACCGCACGCACTGGGAGATCGGGCTGCACTTCGTGCGCACCATCGCCGGTGCCACTCCCGGACTGCCCACCCCCGAGGGCCGCCACCGCGACGGGCACGACTACATAGGCATGCACCTGCTCGGCCGACGCGGCTGCGTCGGCGGCGAGTCGATCGTCTACCGCGACGGGCGTCCCGACACCCGGCTCACACTGCTCGACCCGCTGGACGGGATGGTGGTCGTGGACGCGGCGATCATGCACGAGGTCACGCCGATCGCGGCGACCGACGGCGAGGGCGTGCGCGACATGCTCCTCGTGGACTACAACGCGATCGGCCCGGCCGCCGGGGAGTCCCGGCCGTGAACGCATCCCGTTCCGCCGCCACGGCACCGGCAGAACCCGACCCCGTACCTCTGCTGCTCGAACTCGTGGGCACGCCCTCCGTGTCGGGTGACGAGGAGACGGCCGCGCGGGCGCTGGTGCGCTGGTTCAAGTCGGCCGGCTTCACCGCGTACGTCGACGCTGCGGGCAACGCGGTCGGTGAGACCGGTGGAGCCGATGGTCCGGTGATCATGCTGCTCGGGCACATCGACACCGTGCCCGGCATCCTGCCCGTCGTCCGCGACGGGGATGTGCTGCACGGCCGGGGCGCCGTCGACGCCAAGGGCCCGCTGGCCGCGATGGCATGGGCCGCGGCCCGCGCCGCGAACGCCGGTACCGCCGCCCGGATCGTCGTGGTCGGGGCCGTGGAGGAGGAGCGGGAGTCCAAGGGGGCGCGCCATCTGATCGACCGGTACGCGCCCGACGCCCTGGTGATCGGCGAACCGAGCGGGGTCGACGGGGTGGTGCTCGGCTACAAGGGCATCCTGCGCCTTCGCTACGAGGTCGAGCGCCCTGCCGCCCACACCAGCAGCCCGGAGGAGAAGGCCACCGAGGTCGCCACCGGATTCTGGTCCCAACTCCGGGACAAGCTGGCCCTGTTCCACCCGGATGCCCCCTTCTTCGAGCAGGCGCTGCCCGCTCTGGTGGGGATGACCGGTGACATCGAGCGGGCCGTGCTCGACATCTCGTGCCGGGTGCCGCCCGGCTTCGACACCGACGGCCTCCTGGACTGGCTGACCGAGCGGGCCAGCGGCGGCCGGATCACCGTGGTGGAGCGGACCGACGCGGTCCGCTCGTCGCGCACCGACCCCGTGGCGCGGGCGCTGACCGCGGCCATCCGGGGGCGCGGCCGCAAGCCCGTCGCCAAGGTCAAGCTCGGCTCGTCCGACATGAACGTGGTGGCGCCGCACTGGGGTTGCCCGGTGGCGGCGTACGGGCCTGGCGACGCGAGTCTCGACCACACCGACCACGAGCACATCGACCTGCGCGACTACCGGCTCGCCATCGACGTACTGACCGACGCCCTCGGGCTCCTGACCGACGCGCTCGGCCGGGTCCCGGTGGGCGCGGGCGAGAAAGCGGGTGCATCCCAATGACCGATCCGACGACCGATCCGACGACCGATGCCACGACCGAAACGGCCACGCCCGGCGGCCCCTTCCTCGCCGACAGGGACCCGGCCGCGCCGATCGCCGTGCTCCACTCGCGCATCCGCGTCGAGGAGCGCCGTCTGCTCGACGAGTTCGACCGGCGCCGGGTGCGCTACGAACTGCTCGACACCCGTACGGCCGTGTTCCGCCCGGACCAGCCCCGGCTGCCCTACCGTGGCGCGCTGAGCCGGGAGATCTCGCACACCCGGAACGTGTACGCGACGCGGCTGCTCGAACACGCGGGCCTGACCGTCGTGAACAGCCATGACATCATCACCACGTGCGGCGACAAGCTGCTGACCACGCTGCGGCTGCTCGACTCGGGCATCCCCACTCCGCGCGTCCTGGTGGGTCTGACCCCGGACGCGGCCCTCGACGCCCTTGACGACTTCGGCTACCCGGTGGTCGCCAAGCCCCTCACCGGATCCTGGGGACGGCTCGGCGCACGGTTCAAGGAGCGCGAGACGGCCGAGGCGGTCCTTGAGCACAAGGCGGCCCTGACAGGGCCGCAGCACCAGATCACCTACATCCAGGACTACGTGGACAAGCCCGGCCGCGACATCCGCGCGTACGTCTTCGGGCGCGAGGTGGTCGGCGCGATCTACAAGTACTCCGACCACTGGCGCACCAACACCGCGCGCGGTGGACGCCCGGTCGTCTGCCCGGTCGGCCCTGACCTGGAGAAGCTCCTGGTCGCCACCGCCGAGGCGATGGGCGAGGGCGTGCTCGCGGTGGACCTCCTGGAGGGCCCTGACGGCGAGCTCTTCGTCAACGAGGTCAACCACACGCCCGAGTTCCACGGCGCGATCGACGTCCTGGGCACCGGCATGGTCGGCCGTTACGTCGACTACGTACTGGACCGTCTCGACGGGATCGACCGCATCGAACCCATCGACCGTCCCGGTCGCCCGCTCGACCCGACCCCCGCCGTCCGGTGACGGCCACGACCCGCAGCGACCTGGAGACCGTCCCCATGACGCCCCTGAACGCGCAGACCGCGACAGCGCCCGTGACCACGGCAGCGACCACGGCTGCGAAGGTCACCGTGATCCAGCTCGACGCGCCCGTGCCCTGCGACGGCCGCCTGCTCGCCGTGCCCGCCGGTCACTACGACTGGATCCGCCTCCTGGTGGCCGCCGACGACCCGGCCGAGGTCGACGAGGAGGTGTGGCTGCACTACCGCGAGGGCGCCGACCCCGAGTGGCTGCGCACCACAGGACCTGCCGGACCGGCCGCACCTGCCGCACCTGCCGACGGCGACCTGCGCACCGCGCGCGTCCCCGTGCCCCGGCGCTCGGAGCTCGTCGGACTGCGGCTGCCGAACAGGCCCGGACTCACCGTGCACTCCCTCGACGCCGTCGGCCCCGACCGCGCCGCCGGCCTCCCCGGCCTCCCGAACGGAGCATGACCACCATGACCAAGCTCGCCATGTTCGGCGGCACCCGCACGGTGACCGCCCAGGACGCCGACCCGGCACTGATCGGCTGGCCGGTGGTGACCGACGCGGAGCGCGAGGGCGCCCTGCGGGTCTTCGACAGCGGACAGTTCACGTCCAACAACACCGACGGAGAGGTCCAGCTCCTGGAGCGGGAGTGGGCCCGGTACGTGGGGACGGCGCACTGCGCCGCCGTCTCGAACGGCACCGCCGCCATCGAACTCGCCCTGGCCGCAGCGGGGATCGAGCCCGGCGCCGAGGTGCTCGTGCCCGCGTTCACCTTCATCGCCAGCGCGATCGGCCCCGTACAGCGCTCGCTGAAGCCGGTGTTCGTGGACATCGACCCGGTCACCTTCTGCATGGACCCGGCCGCCGCCGAAGCCGCGATCACGCCGCGCACCCGGGCCGTCATCGTGGTCCATCTGCACGGCCTGCCCGCCGACATGACCGCCTTCCGGGCCCTCGCCGACCGGCACGGGCTGCTCCTCGTCGAGGACGCGGCCCAGTCGCACGCGGCGACCTATCAGGGTGCCCGCACCGGCTCGCTCGGCGACATCGCCACCTTCAGCCTCAACGTGGTGAAGAACCTGCCGACGTGCGGCGAGGGCGGTCTCGTCACCACGGACTCGGCCGAGCTGCACCGCCAGGTCGAGCTGCGCCGCCAGTTCGGCGAGCAGCTCCAGGGCGCCAAGGAGCGCGACTACCGCTCGCGGCTCCTTGCGGGCAACGAGAAGCTGAGCGCCGTGCAGGCCTCCTTCGCCCGCGCCCAGCTGGACCGCCTCGACGAGTACCACGCGGCCCGCACCCGCAATGTGACGGCGTTCCTCGACCGGGTCGGCGCGCTTCCCGGCATCCTGACCCCGCACACCCCGGCCGACCGCACCCACGCCTGGCACATCCTGCGGCTGCGCTTCGACGTGACGGCGATGGGCCACGCCGGGGTCGAGCCCGGAGCGATGCGCGCGATGCTGCACCGCGCACTGCGCGCCGAGGGCGTACCCGTGCAGCCCTACCAGGTGGTTCCGCTGCCAGGTCAGCCCGCGTTCCGCGAACTCGGCCACCGGGCCGAGGACTTCCCGGTCACCTGCGAAGTCATCGAGGACTCGCTCACCCTGCAGCGCTGGCACCTCAACCCGTCGTCGGGTCCCGTGCTCCAGCGCATCGCGGACGCCTTCGAGAAGGTGTGGGGCCATCTGGACGTGCTCGGCACCGCCGCGGCGGGCCAGAACCACCGCCCCGCGTGGCGCACGCCGCAGAAGGCGGGCGTCTGACATGAGCGACGTACTCGTCACGCAAACCGCCCCGCCCACCACTACATCCCTGCCCACCGCCGAACTCGCCCAGCTGGTCCGTGAGCAGATCCTGGAGATGGGCACGAGCCCCGACGGCACCCACGTCGGCGGCAGCCTCTCGGCGGCGGACATCATGACGCTGCTCTACAACGAGGTCCTTCGGCTGCGCCCCGACGAGCCCGACTGGGCCGACCGGGACCGTTTCATCCTGAGCAAGGGGCACGCGAGCGCCGCCCTTTACGCCGTGCTCGCCGCCCGGGGCTTCCTGCCCACCGAGGAACTGGCGTCGTACGGGGTGACGGGCGGGCGCCTCGCCGGGCATCCGCTGCGCCGCCTGCCGGGCGTCGAGTTCCCCTCGGGTTCGCTCGGGCACGGTCTCTCGCTCGGCGTGGGCAGCGCGCTCGCCGCCCGCCGCCAGGGCCGCCCGAGCCGGGTGTTCGTCCTGATGGGAGACGGTGAGATCCAGGAGGGCTCGGTGTGGGAGGCCGCCATGTCGGCGGCGCATCTGCGGCTCGGCAACCTGACCGCGATCGTCGACCGCAACCGGCTCCAGATCACCGGCCACACCGAGGAACGGATGGGTCTCGAACCCCTCGCCGACAAGTGGCGGGCGTTCGGCTGGCACACGGTCGAGGCAGACGGCCACGACCTGGACGCGCTGCGCGCCGCGCTCACGGCGCCGCCCGCGCCGGACGACCGGCCGACGATGGTGATCGCCGAGACGGTCAAGGGCAAGGGCGTCCCGCTCTTCGAGGACAAGAAGAAGTCGCATTCGGTGAAGCTCAGCCCGAATCTGCACCGGCGTGCGCTCGCCGGTCTGCGGGCCCGATCGAGGAGGCAGCCGTGACCGTCGTCGACGACGTAGCGAAGACCGTACCCGTCGCGGAGAAGGCAGCGGACGAGACAGCCGCCTGGCGGCAGCGGTACGAGGCCGCGAGCCGGGACGTGTACCGGGCGACCCTGCTCGACCTCGCCAAGTCCGACCCGCGCATCTTCGTGGTGGACACCGACATGGGCGGGTTCGAGGACGGCTTCGAGGCCGAACTCCCGGATCAGTACGTCAATGTGGGCATCGCCGAGGCGAACCTGATGGGGGTCTCGGCGGGGCTCGCGGCCGACGGTCTGGTGCCGTTCGCCAACACCATCGCCTCGTTCGCGGCGACGCGCGCCTGCGAACAGGTGAAGGTCGACATCGCGGGCAACAACCTGCCGGTGCGCATCGTCGGCACGCACGGCGGCTTCTCGGCGGGCCACTACGGTCCGACCCACCACGCCCTTGAGGACGTGGCGATCCTGCGCACCCTGCCGAACCTGACGGTGGTCGTTCCGGCCGACGCCGCCGAGACCGAGTACGCGATCCGTGCGGTCGCCGACACCGACGCCTTCCCCGGCCCCGTCTACATCCGTCTCGGCCGCAAGGCGACGGGCCTGGTCCACGAGGGGCCGTACACGTTCCGCATCGGCCGGGCCGACGTGCTGCGCGGCGGCGACGACGTGACCGTGGTGGCGACCGGGCCGCTTCCGGTCTCCGAGGCGCTCGCCGCCGCGGATCTGCTCGCCGCGCGCGGCATCGGCGCGCGGGTCCTGAACATGCACACCGTCAAGCCGCTCGACGAGGCGGCGGTCCTCGCCGCGGCGCGCGAGACGGCGGGCCTCGTCACGGTCGAGGACCACGTCCTGGTCGGCGGGCTCGGCTCCGCGGTGAGCGAGCTGACCGCCGAGCGGCATCCGTGCCGGGTGCGCCGGATCGGGGTGCCTGACGGCTTCCACGACGAGGTGGGCAGCGAGCGTGAGTTGCTCGCGCTCGCCGGAGTGACCGCGGAGCGGATCGCCGCGGCCGCCGAGGAGGTGGTCCGCCACGCGCCCTAGTCCTAGGAACGCGCCGGGAGGTCCCTCGGAATGCTGCGGCACAGCGCGAGGACGGGATCGGCGAACGTACGGGGCATCAGGAAGGGCGCGACATCGGCCGGACCCCGGTCGAAGGTCAGCAGATCCCCGTACGCCGGGTCGGTCTCGGCCCGGTCGGCGTGAGCGGCGAGCAACTCCCGCCATTCGCACGCCTCTTGGCCCAGATCCGGCCAGGCGTCGCTGCCGAGGTGGTGGCCGCCACCGGCCCGGGTCCTGCGCGCGGCGAGTCCGGCGAACTCGTCCGGTCCTGTCACGGCGGTGAGCACGGCCGAGACGCGGCCGTCGCCGGTGGCGAACCAGTCCACCAGGGCGGTGCCCACGGCAAGGGTGCCGGTGGGGTGCGGATGGGCGGCGGGCTCGGGCGGTGTGTCGAGCGCCCGCTCCATCGTGACCTCGGACAGTGGCTTGTCGGGGTTGGGGAGGTAGCGGACGGTGCGGTAGCCGAGCCGGGCGTAGACCGGGGGGTTGCCGCGTTCCACGACCGCGTCGAGGACCACCCGGTCCGCGCCGGCCGCCGCCGCGTCCGACTCAAGGGCCCGCACCAGACGCCGGGCGAGCCCGGTGCCGAGGGCCGCGGGAGCCACGCCGAGCCGACGCACCTCCCAGGCATCCGCTCCCTTGGGCACCGCACGGATGCTGCCGAGCAGTCGTCCTTCGGCGTCCCTGGCGATCCAGAGGCCCGCGCCCGCCGCGAGGTCGGCGCTCACCACATCGGCGGACTCGGTCGCACCGTCCGGCGCGGGCAGACCGGGCAGCGGATCGGCGTCGGCGAACGAGGCCCGGGTGACCGCGGCCACCTGGCCGACGACATCCGGGGTAACCGCCGGGCCACCGCCGAATCCCATGAACGCAACGTCTATCGCACTGTCAAGGAGGTTCATATGGCGAACCTAATCGAGACCGCCCCGGCACGGGTGGACACCGACGTGTTCACCCCGGTCGACCTGGAAGGACTCTTCAACGGAATGGGTGTCTCGGCACCCAGGCGCTGGCCGACCACCGGCGGTTTCAACGTATGGGGAAACACCTTCCCGGCGGAGGGCCTGCCCGGTGAGGAAGGCGAGGCCGTCGTCGAGGGCGTCCCGTTCCGGCTGCCGGGCCGTGGCCCCGCCGTGGCAGGCGGCTCACTCGACAACCTGCGCTGCCGGGGCCAGTCGGTGACGCTCCCGAGCGCGGCCGAGCCGCAGTGGATCCATGTGCTCGCCGCCGCCGAGCGCCGCACCGAGGACGAGCTCGTCCTGCACTACGCGGACGGCGCGACCCGCCGCCAGTGGCTGCGCGTCTCGGACTTCTGGCCCGAGACCGACCAGCGGTTCGGCGAGCTCCTCGCCTTCCGTACCCGCTACCTGATGTATCCGCGCCATTCGCAGCACAACATGCGGCCGTCCGTCTGGTCGCAGCGCGTGCCGGTCACCGTGCCGGGCGCCGTGACGGCCGTCGAACTCCCCGACAACCCGGCCATGCACCTCTTCGCCATGACCCTGGAGACCCGAAGGACGGTAGAAGCATGAGGGTGGAGCTGTCCGACATCGCCCACTGGCGCCACGACCTGGGCCACTGCCTGCACACCACCATGGGCGGGCTCCTTCGCCACCACGGCCTGGATCCGCTCCAGGTGCTCGGCGCGCACTGGGGCTTCTTCCACCGGCCCGGCGACGTGCGGCGCGAGGAGTACTTCTTCCCGCTGCACCGCGACGGCCTCCTGGAGAGCATGGCCCCGCACCACCCGGTGTGGTCGCGCTGGCACTGGCCCGATGACGCCGCGTCCGGCTGGGGCGAGGTGCGGGCCGCGATCCTCGCGGGGGCGCCCGTCGCGGTCGCCGCCGACAACTTCCATCTGCCGTTCCGTCCCGCCTACCGCGATGTGCACACCAATCACCTGCTCACCGCGTACGGCTTCGACGACGAGCGTGACCTCGTACTGATCTGTGACTCGGTCCCGCCGCGCTTCCAAGGCGCCATCCCCATAGGCCAGTTCACCGACGCACGCGACTCGGCCAATCCGGTCCTGCACGACCGGGACCTGTTCTTCACCGACAACCCGGTGGCCAACCGCTGGCTCGAGGTCGGCGTGGAGGGCGAACTCCCGCCGCACGACCGTGACTTCGTACGCCAGGTACTCGCCGTCAATGAGGCGGGCTTCGGCAGCAGCCATCCGGGGCCCGAGCTGTCCGGGCTCGCGGGCCAGCGCAGGTACCTCGACGAGCTCGGCGACCGGCTCGCGGCGGGCGACGCCTCCGTGATCGACGAGACCTTCATCGTCACCGGCGCGGTCCTCGCGATGACCGGCGTGCACGGCGACTATCTCACCGCCACGGCCCGCGACTTCGAATCCCCCGCCCTCCTGGAGGCGGCACGCACCGTGGACCGCGTCGCCCACCACTGGAGCGCGCTGCGGATCGGGGTCGCCATGGCCCGCGAAGAACCGGCGGTCGCGGAGACCTCCGTACGCAACCGGGCCAAGCACCTCCTGACCGACCAGGAACTCGCACTCGACCGGCTGCACGCGGCGGCCCGATCACTGTGAACCCGACGCCGCCCACCCCCTCCCTCGCACCCCGACCGCCCGTGAACGGAAAGGCCCCCATGCCCGACACGACGATCCACACCCTGCCCGCGCACCTGCGGGAGGCGTTCACCGAAGAGGTGCACGCCCGGGTCGCGGCCGGCGCGCTCGGCGACACGGTGCTCGCCCGCGCCGAGTGGCAGCTGCCCGAGCCGCTCGCGACCGACCTGCGCGATTGGCTCGGCACGCCCCACCCGACGGACGGCTACCGGGTGGTGCGGGGCCTGTTCGACGGCTTCGCCGATCCTGGCCCCACCCCCGCCCACTGGTCGGCCACCGACCCCGACGACTCGGCGGCGCACGACGTGGCACTCGCCCTCGCCGCGCGTCTTCTCGGCCGGGTCTTCGGCTGGCGCGACCAGCAGGACGGCCGGATGGTGCACAACATCCTGCCGAGCCCCGGCTGCGAGGAGATGCAGGTCGGCGCGAGCAGCACGGTGCCGCTGGCCTGGCACAACGAGGACGGCTTCCATCCCGAGCGGGCCGATCTGCTGCTGCTGGCCTGCGTACGCAACCCGGACAACATAGGGACACGGCTTGCGGGCATCCGCCGGGCCCGGCTTGCCGCCCGGACCGTCGAGCAGCTGCGCCGCCCCGCTCTGGTCATCGAGCCCGACGACAGTTACGAGGACGAGGACGCCGTTCATCAGGAGCGGGTCCCCATGGCGACCGTCTGG
Source organism: Streptomyces sp. NPDC055239 (assembly GCF_053606205.1). Taxonomy (NCBI): domain Bacteria; kingdom Bacillati; phylum Actinomycetota; class Actinomycetes; order Kitasatosporales; family Streptomycetaceae; genus Streptomyces; species Streptomyces sp. NPDC055239. Next base: position 10,320 of record NZ_JBSGRD010000016.1, read on the forward strand.
GACGGCGACGACGGACTGTGCGTGCGCTACGACCCTTCCTACACACGCCCGTTGACCGACGACCCGCAGTTCGCCGCCGCGTACGACGAGCTGGGCGCCGCCTTCGAGGAGTGCGGGTTCATCGTGCCGCTGGAACCCGGTGACCTGCTCGTCGTGGACAACGACGCGGTGGTGCACGGCAGGGTCGCGTTCCGGGCCCGCTACGACGGCACCGACCGCTGGCTCAAGCGCGTTCTGGTGCGGGCCCCTCGGGTCCGCCCGGCCGGGGAGCTCCTGGAGCACGGCTATCAGCAGGAGCAGGTGCATCCGGAGCGTCAGCTGCTCTCGATGGAGGCGTGAGCCGCGACTTTGTCAGGTGCGGCGGTTTTTTGCCCTGCCAGTGACAAAGTCCGGTGCCGCGATTGGTCCTTGGGCACCCACCTGCCTACCGTCGGCTCAATGGCTCCGCACCATCGAACTCACGGAACGAGACACCCATGGGCAGCACGTCGTCCCGGCCCCGGGCCGATGCCGAGGAGACGAGGATGACGACCGACCCGCTCAGGCAACTGCGCGCGGAGGGACTGTCCTTGTGGCTCGACGGCGTCGACGGACGGCTGATCGAGAACGGCACCCTCGACCACGCGGTCGACGCCCTCGGTGTCACCGGCGTGACCTGCGCACCGGCCGGCGGCGACGGCGACCCGGGCGTTCTCGGATCCCGGCAGGACAGGACCGCCGTAGGTGAATCGGCCGCGTACGGGGCTGCTCCCGCCGAGGTCGCGCGCACGGTGGCGGCCCGAGGGGCGCGTGCGGTGTGCGCGGCGCTCCTGCCGGTGTGGTCGGCGAGCCGCGGCGCCGAGGGCATGGCCTGCGCTCCAGTGGGCCACACCCTCGACGCGCGGGCGGCGCTCGCCGAGGCGCGCTGGCTGCACTGGACGGTGGACCGGCCCAATCTGCTGGCCGGGCTGCCCGCCGACCCGGTGGGCATGGCCACGATGAGCGACTGTCTCGCCGAGGGCATCGGCGTCGCCGTGGGTCCTGTGTACAGCGCTGAGCAGTATCACCAGGTCCTCGACGCGTGGCTGCAAGGCCTCGAACGGGCCCATGCCGCGGGCCTGTCCCTGGCCGGTGTCCCGGCCGCGGTGCACATCCCGGTCAGCGCGATCGAGGAGGCGGCGCGACCGCTGCTCGCCGCACACACCGGACCCGCCGCGCAGGGCCTCGACCGCCGCATCGGCATCGCGGTGGCCCGGCTCGTGTTCAGCGCGTACGAACACGTCCTCGACACCCCGCGCTGGCACGACCTGGTCCGTGCGGGCGCCCGTCCGCACCGCCTCGTCTGGTCGGTGGACACGGATCAGGCCGCAAGGCTCGCGGGCGGCCTGATCGCCGAGGGCACGGCGCAGTCGCTGACCGCCGAGGGTCTGCGGCTGCTGTCCGGGTCGGTGGTCCCCATGGAGGGCGACACCCTGTCGGGCCGGACCGCCGCCGCCCACGCCGACCTCGAGCTCCTGTCGGACCTGGGCGTCGAGTGGCCCCGGCGGGTCCAGGAACTGGGGCAGGACGCCCCACGCCACCAGAACGACGCGTGGCACGCCTTGGTGGACGAGGTGGCACAGGCGATGGAACAGGCCGGTCGCCACCCCTGCTGAGCGACGCGGGGCGGCGACCGGAGTACGGACGAGAGGGGGTCAGCCCGCGACCGGGGTCAGCGCCCCCGCGCGGCCCGGGAAACCGGCGTCGGTGAGGCCGAGCAGCGGGGCCGACTTCACCGCGGTCTCCTCGAACTCGTCCGCCGGGTCGGACAGCGCGACGATCGCGCCGCCGATCCCGTACGCGGCCCGCCCCGGCGTAAGGACCAGGGTCCGGATCACCACGCTCAGGTCGGCGGCCCCGGAGAGGGAGAAGTAGCCGATGGCGCCCGCGTACACCCCGCGCGGGCCCGCTTCGAGGCGGTCGATGAGCTGCATGGTGCGCAGCTTCGGCGCCCCGGTCATCGAGCCGCCGGGGAATGAGGAACGTACGCAGTCGACAGCCGTGACCCCGGGCCTGAGCCGCGCCCGCACCGTGCTGACCAGCTGGTGCACGCTCGCGTAGGTCTCCACGCGGAAGATGTCGTCGGCCTCCACGGTCCCGATGTCGGCGCACCGCCCCAGGTCGTTGCGGACCAGGTCGACGATCATCAGGTTCTCCGAGCGGTCCTTCTCGCACGCCGCGAGTTCCCTGCGGATCGCCTCGTCCTCGACGGGATCCGCGCCGCGCGGCCGGGTGCCCTTGATGGGCCGCGACTCGGCGCACCCGTCGGCGCTGATCCGCAGGAAGCGTTCGGGCGACGTGCTGAGGACGGAGACGTCGCCGAAGCCGAGCAGCGCGCCGAACGGCGCCGGGTGGGAGCGCCGCATCGCCCGGTAGGTCTCCCACGGGTCGGGCGCACCGTCCGCCTCCGCCATGTTGGTGAGGCACACCTCGTACGTCTCACCGGCCGCGATCTCGTCCTGGCACTCCTCGATGAGCGCGAGGTAGCGGTCCCGGTCGTGGCGCAGGCGCAGTCCGGTGAGCGGTTCCTGGGGCGCCGGTACGGGCAGTGTGCGTCCCGCCAGTGTGCGCAGCCGTTCGGCGGTGTCGTCGAGCCAGGCGCGGGCGGCCCGTTCGTCGCCGTCCTCGGCGAGCGCGAGGAGGTAGCTCGTACCGGTGTGGTGGTCGAGCACCACGGCACGGTCGGCGAACACCATGACCGCGTCGGGCTGTTCGGCGCGGTGCGCCGCGTCGCCGCCGCACTGCGCCTTGAGTTCGTAGCCGAGGTAGCCGACCCAGCCGAGCGCGAACGCGAAGGGCAGGTCGGGGAGTTGGACGTCGGCGGCACGCAGGTCGCGGTCGATCCAGTCGAGGAAGTGCTCGGCGACGAGCTGCTCGGTCGGGCCGCCCGCCCCGGACACGGTGACCGTGCCGCTGGCGACGTCGGCGGTCGCGACCCGGGCGAGCGGTCCCGCGGCGTCGCCGAGGAAGGAGAACCGGCCGATGCCGTCGGAGCGGCTGCTGTCCAGCCAGAACGAGTGCGCCGAGCCGCGGAACAGGGCGTCGAAGGCCACCTCGTCGTCCCAGCGCGTGGTGAGGAAGTCGGTGAGCACCCGCAGCCGTCGACGGGGCGCCGCGGGGGCCGCGAGGGTCTCGGTGGTCTCGGGGGCTGCGGGGGTCCGTGCGGGAGACGGCGCCGTGCGACGCTTCCCGCTCCCGGCGCGGGCGTGGTGCTCGGTGACCAGTTCCTTGAAGCCGCGCAGCAGCTCGTGCCCGTACGTGGTGCGAATCGACTCGGGATGGAACTGCACGCCCCAGCGCGGCAGTTCGCGGTGTGCGATGCCCATCACCGTGCCGTCGTCGCTCCACGCGGTGGCCACGAGCTCGTCGGGCAGGTCGGTGACGGCCAGCGAGTGGTAGCGCACCACCTCGAACGGGGTGGGAAGACCCGCGAACAGGCCCGTTCCGTCGTGCCGCACCATCGACGTGCGGCCGTGCCGGGGCTCTGCCGCACGGACGACCCGCCCACCGTGTGCGCGGGCAAGACCCTGGTGTCCCAGGCAGATGCCGAGAACGGGCAGGTCGCCGTGGTCGAGGACGTCCTGGCAGAGACCGAAGTCCGCCCGCCGCTCGGGGGTTCCGGGGCCCGGCGAGAGCACCACCGCGTCGAAGCCGTCGAGCAGCTCCGGGCTCCATCGCGCCTCGTCGTTGCGCAGCACGACCGGTTCGACGCCGGTCACCTCCGCGATCTGGTGGAAGAGGTTGTAGGTGAACGAGTCGTAGTTGTCGACCAGAAGCGTGCGCACGGGGACCTCGCTGGAGGAAGGAGGAAGGGAGCGTCGGATGGTCGGATAGGTCCTGCGGGGCCGGACCGGCGAGAGCCTGACAGCCGGACCGGCGGGCCGCACGGAGCCCTCAGCGCACGGCCGGGACGATCTCCAGAAGCAGGTGCTCGACCATCAGCTCACCCTCGGGCACGAACTGCGAGCGCAGGGTGCGCAGTTCGCGTCCCTCCCTCGCCGCCATGGCGTACAGCTCGTCGAGGTCGCCGCGCGAGCTGAAGTGCAGCAGCGCCGAACCGCCCGGCGTGAGCCGCTCCCCGGCACCCGCGAGGAAGCGCCGGTGGGCTGCGTAGCCGGGGTCGACGTAGGCCGCGTCGTGCGCGGAACCGTAGGTGTGCCCGGCGGGCGCGAGGACGTAGTTGGAGCTCCAGAAGACCAGGTCGAAGCGCTCGGCGGGGTCGAGTCCTTCGAACATGTCGCTGTACACGGCCTCGACCCGGTCGGCCACGCCGTGCCGGGCGGCGTTGAGCCTGGCGTTCTCGACGGCGCGCGGGTTGATGTCCGACGCGACCACGCGGTCGCAGCCGGCCAGGGCTCCGGTCACCGCGATCATCCCGGTTCCGCAGCCGATCTCCAGGAGGGAGCCACTGCGGGGCGCGAGGACCTCCTCGGTCCAGCCGAGGAAGTCGAGGCCTATTCGGGTCGACGGCGAGTAGATGGGGGCGAAGACCTCGTCGAGCAGGTCCCAGGTGCGTCCGCGCAGTTCGAAGGTGTGCGGGCGGTCGGCACGGGTGCGTGACACGGCGCTGCGAGCCAACGAACGCTCGTAGTCCCGTACTTCGAATTCCGCGTTGACCGATTCCGCTTTGACCGATCCCGCGTTGACCGATTCGGCGACGATCTGCTTCTGCTGCATACCGGCTGTTCCCCCTTGGTGACCCTCGGCAGTGGCCCCGGTCGCCCTGGTGGGAGCGACCGGATGCCGAGGAGTCTTGTTCGGGGGCGGTCCGGCACGGAAGGTGACCGGTCAACACACCAGAGTGGCCACGGTGGTGCTGTGGCCACTGCTCCGCACCCCAAAGGCGCCCAATCAACAACAAAGGCCACTGGAGAGCGGGCGGCGGGATGCCGGGCATCCGGAGGGAGCAGATCCGTTAATGCACACGAAGAGTTAGCAATTGACCATGGACAGGTACTTCGCTTACATTCCGACCTGTCTCACCTAGCGAGCCACCCCTTGACCTGGAGGACGAGCCTTGACATTGGACTCTGTCCCCACGCAGGCCGCCGCTCTGGCCGTACTCGAACTCCTGGCCAAGGAAGCACCCGCATCCGCGTACGACGAACTCGCCGCGTCCACGCGTCGACTCGGCGCGTCGGAGGCCGAACTCGAAGAGCTGCGCGCGGCATTGGAACTGGGTCTTGCCGTACGGACCCAGCTCGGCCGGCGCCAGCAGCGCGAGGCCGGGCTCTCCGCGCTCGTCGACACCGCGCGCGACCTGACGCTCCCCTACGATCTCGACACCCTGCTCAAGGTGATCACCCGACGCGCGCGGCTGCTGCTCAACCTCGACATGGCCTACATCAGCTTCCACGACGACGAGGCGGGCGACAGCTACGTGCGCACCGCCGACGGGCACGCCACCGCGCTCACCGTCGGCTTCCGCGTGCCGCGCGAGGGGGGTCTCGGCAGCGCCGCGCGGCAGAACACCGCGCCGTTCTGGACCCACGACTACATGGCGGACGACCGCATCACCCACCACCCGGTGATCGACGACGTGGTCCGCGCAGAGGGTCTGCACGCCATCCTCGCCGTGCCGCTGCGCCACCGCGAGACGTCCTTCGGCGTGCTCTACTCCGCCGACCGCGACGTACGCCATTTCACCCCGGGCGAGATAGCCCTGATGTCCTCGCTCGGCGACCTCGCCACGGTGGCCATAGAGAAGGCCCGGGTGCTCAACCAGGCGCGCCTCGACATCGCGGACCTGGAGCAGTACGGCGCCCGTGCCAAGTCCGAACTGGCCGCCGCCCACCGCGTCAACGGCATCCACCGCCGCATGATCGACCTGCTCCTCGAAGGCTCCGGCCTCGGCGCGCTGACCGAACTGGCCGCGGAGTCGCTCGGCGGCACGGTCGCCGTCCTCGACCTCGGCAGCCGTACGCTCGCCGCCACCGGCGACCTGCCCGCGGCGGACCTCGCCCGGGTGGCGGGTGCCACCCTGGAGGCCCAGGTGGCCCAGGAGCCCATCCAGCTCACCGACACCGGTTGGCTCGCCCCGGTGACGGCCGGTACCGAACGTCTCGGCTCGCTGCTCCTGCACGCCACCGACGCACTCTCCCCCACCGACCTCGAACTGCTCCAGCTCACCGCGGGAACCACGGGCGTGCTGCTCCTGATGCAGCGCAACACGGCGGTGGCCGAGAGCCAGGTGCGCGACGAGTTCTTCGACGCGCTGCTCAGCCCCGCGCAGCGCCCGCTGCCCCAACTGCGCGACCGCGCCCGCAGTCTTGGCCTCGATCTGGAGCGCGCGTACACCGCCGTGGTCATCCGGCCCGAGGGCGGCTCGCAGGGCCGTGCCGTGGTCTGGGCTTCGTCGTACGCCCTGCGCTTCGGCGGCCTCTCGCGGGTGCGCGGCGGCTGCATCGTTCTGCTGCTGCCCTCCGAGGACCCCGGCGCCACAGCCCGGCAGATCTCCCGCGAACTCACTCCGCTGCTCGGCCACCCCGTCACGGTGGGCGCGGCGGGCCCGTCGACCCGTATCGAGGACATCGAGCCGACGTACGCGGAGGCGGTCCGCTGCCTCAACGCCCTGAGCGCGCTCGGCGGCAACGGATCGACCGCGTCCGCACGTGAGTTGGGCTTCCTCGGTCTGCTGCTCGGCGACCGCCACAGTGTGGGCGACTACATCACGCACGCCATCGGTCCGGTCATCGACTACGACACCCATCGCTTCACCAACCTCGTACAGACCTTGGAGGCGTACTTCCAGTCGGGCAGCAGCCCCACGTACGCCGCCGAATCCCTGCACGTGCACCCGAACACCGTCTCGCGCCGCCTGGAACGCATCACCGCGCTCCTGGGCGAGGACTGGCAGGATCCTTCCCGCGCCCTGGAGGTCCAGCTGGCCCTGCGCCTGCACCGCACCCGGGAGACGCTCGACCCGGAGGCGGGCGAGGGGTAGCACCCTAGGCCGAGCAGCGCCGGGTGGCCGCCGCATAGCCACCGGAGTGCTGGTCGGAGAGCGCGGCGGCCGCGTGGGCGGCGGAGGCGAGCGTGACGTGCCGGTGCCAGCCCTGGAACGAACGCCCCTCGAAGTCGCGCATGCCGACCCGGTCGGACTGGTCGGTGGCGCCGCGTTCGATACGGCGTGAGAGCTGGGCAAGGCGCAGCAGCAGGGCAGGCGGGGCGGTGGTGAGGTCGGTCAGCCAGTACCGCTCGGGCCGTCGCCGGGCATCCGTCCACTCGCCGACGAGCAGCAGCGGCCGACGGGGCTGCGTACGGCGGCGGGGCCCGGCCGCGGATTCGGGGAGCTCCACCCGGACCGCGGCGAGGAACCCGGTGCGTAGGGAACGGTCGGCCCGGTCCTCGTACCGCACCGGGCGTCGCAGTGCCCCGGCTGCGTCGATGACACGTCCGACGGTGCTCAACTCCGCTGCCGCACCGGGCAGTTGGGGATCAGTCACCTGAACCTGCGCACCCGCCCCGACCTCGAGAAGAAACGGCACACCGGCCGAAGCGAGCTGCGAAGGGACGGTGTCGGCACCGCCCGCGACGGCGTCCATGACGACCGGCAGCCGGGGAAGGGTGCGGGTCTCGGCGAGGTCGAGCACGGCGCGGGCCGCGCAGCCCGCGAGCGTGGTCTCGTCCGGCAGGTGCAGCGCCCAGCTGACCGGCACGCTCATGTCGTCCGACACGGCCCACATGCCGAAGGCCTGCTGCCCGCTGACCATGTGCCCCGACCCGGCGTCGAAGCGCCGCTCGACGCCGACCGAGTGCGCCCCCGACTTGGGGATGACCATGGGTTTGACCACCCAGGCCTGGAGGTTGAGCAGCCCGTCGAGCTGAGCCGCGAGATTGGCGCGCACCGGACGCCAGTCCCAGGTGGAGCACGAGATGAAGTGGTGCAGACTCTGCTCCCCCGCGGGCATCCCGGCGTGCGCGGCGATGTTGCGCATGGTCTTGCGCCCCCGGGCGGTGAGGAGCCCCCGTACGTACAGCTCGGCCTTGCGCCGCTGGTCGGCCCGCGGCAGCGGCTCGAACACCCCTTGGCACAGCGCGCTGACCGCGTCCCCGACCACCCGGCTGCTCTGCGGGCGCGTGAACTGTACGAGTTGCGGGCCCATAAGACTCGCCCTCCCCCTGAGTCGGTGGCGTCTGTGTCTCCATGAGCCTCCCCCACACCCGCCCCACCCACGAGGTCCCGCCGACACACACCACCCCCCGAGTGGTGGTGGGCCCACCACCACCCCCCTGCCAAATCCCCCTCGATCACCCCTCGACGGCCACTCAAGGGTGTGCCCGGCCCACACCCTCATGCCGAAACCGGCACAGACCGGACGACCGGGGCCCCATTCGAGCGGCGCAGGTTCAGCCGTGCCGCGGATGGACCAGTTCCCACGGAACGTCCAGGTCTTCACTGGCCGGACACACCCAGATCAAGCAGCCCAGGCTGACGGCCGGCCGCTGGAACCTGTCCTCGCCCAACGGCCCTCCACCGTGTTCGAGGACGGCGACGACAGCTTCGAGGTAGGAGCTCAGCGAGGGGTGAGCGGGCTCGTCGATGTCGTGGCCCTCATAGACCGCGAAGCGCCCCATGACTCCCTGCTCCGGGCCGGTGGACGCCCGGATGTACAGACCGGACTCGACCGCCTCGGGGTAGCGGACGACACACGGCACGTTGTGCGACGGAGTCCAGTACCTCCTGTCCCCCTCGACCGCTTCCACCCTCAGCCGTGCCTGTGCCATGTCCTCGGGAGGCAGGAATACGCACCCTCCGGGGAGGAACAGGTCCGCCCAGATCTCTCCCTCCTCGTCTCCTTCCACTTCCTCGTCGTTGCGCGCCGACGCACACAGCCGCCACAGCGCCTTCAACTCCGGCGGGAAACTCAGGGGCTCCTGTCCCGCCGGTCGCCACGCGGTCGCCAGCAGCCGCTCCCCCTGCGCCATCTCGGCCTCGGTGGCAGGCGGGAGCAGCGTGGCATGCGAGCGGGGGGCATGCTCCCGCAACCAGGATTCGAGCCGCCCCCACGCCTCGACGACTCGCTCGGCCCCGCGCTCGATCCCCACCTGATCAGACATGCCGCCCACCGTATCCGCGCAGGAGAGGCGTCGTGCTGGGTCGTCGGCGTGCCGTCTGAGGTCGGCGGTCGAGCATCCACCGCACGACGTCGACCGCGCCGTAGGGTGCGCCGTCCGGGCTCAGTTCGGCGAGGAAGCCGAGGTCCTGGCCGAGCGTGGCGATGAGCGGTTCGACGCCTCCGTGGGGGCGTCGCTGGCCGAGCCCGACCGTGGCGAGCAGCCCGTTGCACAGACACAGCCGCCCCTCGGTGTCGGCCGGGTCGCCGCCCTTGCGCAGATAGGCCGCCTCTGGTTCGGCCGGGCAGCGGTAGCCGATGGTTCCCTTGGGGGTTCGGTAGGGCGTCCGCAGATATCCGAGGTCGCAGACGCGGCGGCGGTCGGCGATGACACCGGGGTCGGAGAGGGTCCCCGGCACCTTCGCGACCTTGAAGGGGAAGCCGGTCGGGGACGCCGAGGGGTCGTTGCGCACCGTGAGGGTCCCCGCATGGGCCCGCACCCTCAGCTCCCCGCGCAGTTCCGGCTCGATCCCGGAGTCCTCACTGAGCGCGAACGCGCTGCCGACCTGCACCCCACGGGCCCCGGCCGCGCGGGCCGCCGACAGCCGGTCGGGGTGAGCGGCCCCGCCGGCCAGCCAGTAGGGGATGCCGAGCGCGGTCATCCTGGCCAGGTCGGGGTGGTCGCGGGGGCCGTAGACCGGATCGCCTTCCGGGTCAAGGCGAAGTCTGCCGCGCGGCGGTGCACTGTGCCCGCCCGCGCCGTGGGTCTCGATGACGAAGCCGTCGGGCCGGGTGATCTCGTCCCTGGCGAGATACGAGGCGAGCACGGGCAGCGAGACGATGGCGAGGACGTCGGGGCGACGCAGCCCGGTCGCCGACGGACCGCTGTTGTCCGCCTCAACCGCCTTCACCGGCTCGCGAGGTGAGGAACGGGCCGCACGCAGCCCGTCGATCCGCACGTCCTGCACCCGGCGCGTCCCCCTGCCCGTGCTGCCGGTGCCGCCGGAACCTTCCGATCCGCAGGCGCAGTCGCAGTCCCCGCCGCAGCGGGCTTCCTCCACCGGGGCGCCACCACCGGTCAAGGCCGCCCTCGGGTCGAAGAGGTGGGAGTACGTCTCGTCATCGCCTTCCACCGTGACGGCGACCGTCACCGGCTCCGCGCGGGCCAGCCGTGTGGCCAGCTCCGGGACATGACCGGGGACACCGGCGCCGACGAGGACACAGTCGACGCCCGCGAGTATCGCTCCGAACATCGCTGGCGCCAGGGCCAGTTCGACTCTCCCCAGGTAATTGATGCCTACGCGGCCCTCGCACGCCTCACACTCCTCGTGCCCCTCACACTCCTCGTGCCCCTCCTTGGCCAGCCACACCTCGACGAAATTGCCGAGCATGGTCAGGAGCTCGGCGGGCCGACCCCGATCGGCTCGCAGCATGGGCACCGTACGAAAGCGTTCGCGCTCGCCGATGCCCCCTTCGACGTAGAAGCGGTCGACGGCGGCGGACGCCAACTCCGGTACGGGGAAAGCCGCGAGAGCGCGCCGCACGTGGCCGCCCGGGTCACCGAGCTGGAGGCGACGGGCGAGAACCGCGTCGAGCGCCGTACCGGAGACGACGCCGAGCTGTCCGGCGCGGGAGACGGCGCGGGCCAGCCGCCAGTCGGAGACGCCGACGCCCATCCCGCCCTGGATGATCGGGGGCAGCGCCCCGGTCATCCCGACAGCTCCGGTCTTCCGCACAACGGTCTTCGGCATAGCGCTCAACCTCGCTGCTCGAGCTCCGGAACCTACGGAACCGTAGGTTCCGCTCGAAACTCAGTCTGGGCCACTCCGGGTCGCCGGAACCCCGCCGAAGGGCCCGCGCCCCAGGGTCCTTCGACCCCTGACTCCCGCCCTGCCCCCACCCGGCCGCCGTCAGCAGACGAGCAGCGTCACGAGCAGGACCGACGACAGGCCCATCTCGATCAGCCCCACGGTGCGGATCCGCAGTCCGCGGCCCGGCAGCAGCGCGGCCCGCAGCAGGCAGAGGGCGAACAGCACCGCGAGGGGCGGGGACAGCAGCGTCGCGCAGATCAGGGCCACGCAGTGGTAGGCGATCGAGCCGTACCGGAAGCGGTGGTTGCGGCGCTCGCGGATCATGGACTTCACGTACAGGACCGTGCCGCCGAAGTAGAGGAGGCAGGCGGCGAACGGGCCCGCGCCCTCGCCGAGCGTCCCGCCGCCGAGCCGCAGCGCGACAAGAAGCATGGCGCACGCGGGCACAATCGCGACGAGGCCGTTGATCAGCGCCCTCTCCCGGTTGCGCAGCGCGTAGAAGGTGTTCACCGCGAAGAAGGGAAACGCCGCAGCTGCCGCCACGGCCAGCCAGGGCCGCATCGCCAGGAGCGGTGTGCCGAGGAGGATGAGCGCGGTGGCGAAGGTGAGGAACGGGCGTACGTGGCGTTCGGCGGCTCGGGGGTTTCGGGAGCAGCGGCGCAGCCTGAGGTGCTGCTGGAGGTGGAAGGCGGCGGCGTAGGCGAGCAGCCAGCACGCGAAGAGGAGCAGGTGCGGCCATCCCGGGTCGCCGAGGAAGGTGCCCGCCGCGAACGGCACGGCCAGCATGGCCCAGGCGCCGTGCTGGTCGGGTATCCACGTGGAGCGGCTCATGAGAGACAGACCTTCCGGGAGTGACCTGCGGACCGACCCTGCGGGTCTGCGGACCTGCGGGCCAAAAGCCCTTTCCCGTGCGCTTTTTGGCCCGGAGTTCCACCATGTCACGGGCGCGGAGCACGAATTGCGGAATTAGGTCACTGCCCACCGGGACTTAAGTCCCCGGGTTCTGCCCGATGAGCGGGCATAGGCTCTGAACAGGCCACCGAATTTCCCGGCGAGTTGTCGGCAAGTCATGGCCGGAGTCTTTCCCATTTCGGAGGGTCACGTTGCGGCAGAATCAGCGCGGAGCGGCGGAGACGCTACTCAAGGCCGGACGGTATTTCAGCCGTGCCGACGTTTCCGACGACCTGCGCTCGGTGCACCGCACCGGCGGGCGCGACGGCGAGGCCTTCTACCGTGACCGATGGAGCCACGACAAGGTCGTGCACTCCACCCACGGCGTGAACTGCACCGGCTCCTGCCGCTGGAAGGTCTTCGTCAAGGACGGCATCATCACCTGGGAGACCCAGGCGACCGACTATCCCTCCGTCGGCCCCGACCGCCCCGAGTACGAGCCGCGCGGCTGTCCGCGCGGCGCCTCCTTCTCCTGGTACAGCTACTCGCCGACGCGGGTGCGCCACCCGTACGTACGCGGCACTCTCCTCACGATGTACCGCGAGGCGAAGAAGCGCCTGAAGGATCCCGTGCTCGCCTGGGCCGACATCCAGCGCGACCCGGAGCGGCGGCGCTCCTACCAGCAGGCACGCGGCAAGGGAGGACTCGTCCGGGCGAGCTGGGAGGAGGCGGTGGAGATCGCCGCCGCCGCTCATGTGCACACCATCAAGGAACACGGCCCCGACCGCGTCGCGGGCTTCTCCCCCATCCCCGCCATGTCGATGGCCTCGCATGCGGCGGGGGCCCGCTTCCACTCGCTCATCGGCGCCCCGATGCTGTCCTTCTACGACTGGTACGCGGACCTGCCGGTGGCCTCGCCGCAGGTGTTCGGCGACCAGACCGACGTACCGGAGTCGGGCGACTGGTGGGACGCCGCGTATCTGATGATGTGGGGCTCGAACGTCCCGGTGACGCGTACCCCGGACGCCCACTGGATGGCAGAGGCGCGCTACCGCGGCCAGAAGGTCGTCACCGTGTCCCCTGATTTCGCGGACAACACCAAATTCGCCGACGAGTGGATACATCCGCACCCCGGAACGGACGGCGCGCTCGCCCTCGCGATGGGCCACGTCATCCTCAAGGAATTCTTCGTCGACCGGCAGACGCAATTCTTTACGGATTACGTACGTCGCTACACCGATCTGCCGTTCCTTGTCACCCTGCGGGAGACGGAGCAGGGGCTTGTCCCGCACAAGTTCCTGAACGCGTCCGACCTCGGTGAGTCCACCGAGAACGCCCGCTGGAAGACCGTCCTCGTCGACGACACGACCGGCGAACCCGTCGTACCGAACGGCACCCTCGGTCACCGCTGGGGCAGTAACGAAACGCCCGAGTGGAACCTCGACCTGGGCGAGACCGTCCCCCGCCTCACGCTGTACGGAGAGACCGGCCAGGCGGGCGCGGACACCGCCGAGATCGTGCTCCCCCGCTTCGAGGAGGACGCGGACACCACCGTGCGGCGCGGCGTCCCGGTCCGGCGGATCGGCGAGCACCTCGTCACCACCGTCTTCGACCTCATGCTCGCGCAGTACGGCGTCGCCCGCGACGGCCTGCCCGGCCAGTGGCCCACCTCGTACGACGACGCCTCGCAGCCCGGCACCCCCGCCTGGCAGGAGACCCTCACCTCGGTTCCGGCCGCCCAAGCGGCACGCGTGGCAAGGGAGTTCGGGCAGACGGCCGAGCAGTCCAAGGGCCGCTGCATGATCCTGATGGGGGCGGGGACCAACCACTGGTTCCACTCCGAGACTATCTACCGCGCGTTCCTCGCCCTGCTCACCCTCACCGGCTGCCAGGGCCGCAACGGCGGCGGCTGGGGCCACTACGTCGGCCAGGAGAAGTGCCGCCCCGTCACCGGCTGGGCCACCCTGGCGAGCGGCGCCGACTGGGCGAGGCCGCCGCGCCACATGATCGGCGCGGGCTGGTTCTATCTGCACACCGACCAGTGGCGCTACGACACCCTGCCCGCCGAGTCCCTCGCGTCACCGCTGGCCGAAGGGCACTTCGAGGGCATGAGCGGCGCCGACTGCCTGGCCGCGTCAGCCCGCATGGGCTGGATGCCCTCCTACCCCACCTTCGACCGCAACCCCCTCGAACTCGGCGATGCCGACGACCCCGTTCAGCACACCGTCGACGAACTCAAGTCGGGGCGGCTGAAGTTCGCGGGAGAAGATCCCGACGCGCCCGGCAACTGGCCACGGGTGCTCACCGTATGGCGGGCAAATCTCCTCGGGTCGAGCTCCAAGGGCAACGAGTACTTCCTCAAGCATCTGCTCGGCACGCACTCCAACCTGCCCGACGACGGCCCCCGTTGTGCGCCGCGCGACGTCACCTGGCACCCGAAGGACGTCGAGGGCAAGCTCGATCTGCTGCTCGCCATGGACTTCCGCATGACGTCCACGACGCTGCTCGCCGACGTCGTGTTCCCGGCCGCCACCTGGTACGAGAAGCACGACCTGTCCTCCACCGACATGCACCCGTTCCTGCACGCCTTCACCCCGGCGGTCGACCCGCCCTGGCAGGCCCGCTCCGACTTCGACGCCTTCCTGACGCTCGCCCGCAGGTTCAGCGAGCTGGCCGCCGAGCACCTCGGCGTACGCAAGGACGTGGTGGCGACGGCCCTCCAACACGACACTCCCGGCGGGGAGATGGCGCAGCCCGGCGGGGTCGCGCTCGACTGGTCGAAGGGCGAGTGCGAGCCGGTGCCGGGGCGCACCATGTACAACCTGGCGGTCGTAGAGCGCGACTACGGCGCCGTCGGCGAGAAGTTCGCCGCGCTCGGCCCGCTGATCGACACCCTCGGCGTCACCACCAAGGCCATCACCTTCGACGTGGGCGAGGAAGTCGGCTACCTCGGCGAGAAGAACGGCACGGTCCGGGGCGGGGTGACCGAAGGGCGGCCCCGCATCGACACCGCCCAGCGCGCCTGCGAGGCGATCCTCTCGCTCTCAGGAACCTCCAACGGGCGCCTCGCCAAGCAGGGCTTCGAGACCCTGGAAAAGAAGGTCGGTACGGAGATGGCGCATCTGGCGGCGGAGGCCGAGGGCAAGCGCGTCACCTTCGCCGACACCCAGGCCCGCCCTGTCCCCGTCATCACCTCGCCCGAGTGGTCGGGCAGCGAGTCAGGCGGTCGGCGCTACACCGCGTTCACCGTCAACACCGAGCACCTCAAGCCCTGGCACACCCTCACAGGCCGCCAGCACTTCTTCCTCGACCACGACTGGATCCACGAGGTCGGCGAGGCACTGCCCGTCTACAAGCCGCCGCTCAACATGCACCGCCTGTACGGAGAACCGCAGTTGGGCCAGGTCGACGAGAAGACGGTCGCCGTGCGCTACCTCACCCCGCACAACAAGTGGGCCGTGCACTCCATGTACCAGGACAACCTGTACATGATGTCCCTCGGCCGGGGCGGACAGACGATCTGGATGTCCCCGCAGGACGCCGAGTCGATCGGCGTGGCGGACAACGACTGGATCGAGGCGGTCAACCGCAACGGCGTCGTCACCGCCCGCGCGATCGTCTCCCACAAGATGCCGCCCGGCACCGTCTACATGAACCACGCCCAGGAGCGCACGGTGGGCGTCCCGCGCACCGAGAAGACGGGCAAGCGCGGCGGCATCCACAACTCGCTCACCCGCGTGATGCTCAAGCCCACCCATCTCATCGGCGGATACGCCCAGTTGACCTGGGCGTTCAACTATCTCGGCCCGACCGGCAACCAGCGCGACGAGGTCACCGTCGTACGGCGCCGCGCGCAGGAGGTGCAGTACTGATGCCCCGCGACGGAGTCACACACGGACGCGTCATGGCCCAGATCGCCATGGTGATGAACCTCGACAAGTGCATCGGCTGCCACACCTGCTCGGTCACCTGCAAGCAGACGTGGACCAACCGGCAGGGCACCGAGTACGTCTGGTTCAACAACGTCGAGACCCTCCCCGGCCAGGGCTACCCCCGCCGCTGGGAGGACCAGGAGAAGTGGAAGGGCGGCTGGGAGCGCACCCGCTCCGGCAAGCTGC
This sequence comes from Streptomyces sp. NPDC055239, assembly GCF_053606205.1. NCBI lineage: Bacteria > Bacillati > Actinomycetota > Actinomycetes > Kitasatosporales > Streptomycetaceae > Streptomyces > Streptomyces sp. NPDC055239. The sequence continues at coordinate 26,214 of NZ_JBSGRD010000016.1, forward strand.
GGCTGCGCTCCGGCGGCCGTGCCAAGCGCCTGGGCAGCATCTTCGCCAACCCGGACCTGCCGGGGCTCGACGACTACTACCAGCCGTGGAGTTACGAGTACAAGAACCTCACCGATGCTCCGGCGGGCGACGACCTGCCCACCGCCCGCCCCGTCTCGCAGATCACCGGCGCCCCCATGGAGAAGATCGAATGGGGTCCGAACTGGGACGACAACCTGGGCGGCGCGCCCGAGCACGGGCCGCGCGACCCGATCGTGGAGAAGATCCGCGACGAGGTGGGCGAGAAGATCCGCTTCGAGTTCGAGCAGTCCTTCATGTTCTACCTGCCACGCATCTGCGAGCACTGCCTCAACCCCGCGTGCGTCTCCGCGTGCCCGTCCGGCGCGATGTACAAGCGCTCCGAGGACGGCATCGTCCTGGTCGACCAGGACACCTGCCGGGGCTGGCGGATGTGCGTGAGCGGCTGCCCGTACAAGAAGGTCTACTTCAACCACGCCACCGGCAAGGCCGAGAAGTGCACGTTCTGCTTCCCGCGCGTCGAGGTCGGCATGCCCACCGTGTGCTCGGAGACCTGCGTGGGCCGGATGCGCTATCTCGGGGTCATGCTGTACGACGCGGACAAGGTCGCGGATGCGGCCGCCGTGGAGGACGAACACAACCTGTATCCGGCCCAGTTGGACTGCTTCCTCGATCCGTACGACCCTGCCGTGCAGGCCGCCGCGCGCGCGTCCGGCATCTCCGACGAGTGGCTCGCGGCGGCCCGCCGCTCCCCCGTGTACGACCTGATCGCCACCTACCAGGTCGCGCTGCCGCTGCACCCGGAGTACCGCACGATGCCGATGGTCTGGTACGTGCCGCCGCTCTCCCCCGTCGTCGAGGCCGTCGCCGCGTCCGGGCACGACGGCGAGGACGCGGGCAACCTCTTCGGGGCGATAGACGCCATGCGCATACCCGTCGAGTACCTGGCGCAGATCCTCACCGCCGGGGACACGGACGTCGTCGACGCCGTGCTGCACCGGATGGCCGCCATGCGCGCCTACATGCGGCGGATCAACCTCGGTGAGGAGCCCGACGAGAGCATCGCCCGTGCGGTCGGCCTTACGGGGGTCGAGATGCGCGACATGTTCCGGCTGCTCGCCGTGGCCAAGCTGGAGGACCGCTTCGTGGTGCCCAGCGCGGCGCGCGCGGACGCGGACGCGCTCGCGGAGGCGCATCCGTTGGAAGGCGCGTCGGATCCGGCTGAGGCGGGCTGCCCGGTCGCGGGGCTTCCCGATGTGGCCGCCGGGTCCCCCGCCCGCGTCCTGCTCAATCTCGGAGCCACCCGGAGGAGCGCATGAGCGCGCCCGCCGCAGAATCCGTGACAGCGCCGGTCACCGCCGATGACGTGACCCGGCTGATCGTCGGCCGCTGCCTGGAGTATCCCGAGAACCGGCTTTACGCGGATCTGCCCGCCCTGCGCACGGCGCTCGACGAAGCGCCGCCCGAGGCCGCCGCACTCCTCGCCGGGTTCCTCGATCATGTCGCCGCCACCGAGCCGCTCGACCTGTGCGCGCACTACACGGCCACCTTCGACACCCGTAACCGCCGCTGTCTCTACCTCACTTGGTGGGCGGACGGCGACACGCGCCGGCGCGGCATGTCCCTCGTACGCGTCAAGCAGATCTACCGCGAGCACGGCCTGCGGTACGCCGACGAGGAACTGCCCGACTTCCTGCCCGTCGTCCTCGACTTCGCCGCCCGCCGTCCGGACGCGGGCACCGCCCTCCTTGAGGAGCACCGGGTCGGTCTTGAGCTGCTGCGTCTTGCCGTCGCGGCGGCGGACACCCCCTACGCGGCGGTCCTCGAGGCGCTCTGCACCACACTCCCCGGCCCTTCCCCGCGCACCAGGGAGGAGGCCAAGGCGATGGCCCGCAAGGGGCCGCCGCAGGAACTCGTCGGCATCGGCTCACCGCTGGAGCCCTTCGGCGCCGTCATCGACCTGCCCTGGCCCACCCCCTCCGTCGCGAACGGAATCCCCGAAAGGCCGTCGGCATGACCGATCTCCTCCTGTGGGGCGTGCTGCCCTACGTCTCGATCGCGCTGCTGATCTCGGGCACCGTCTGGCGCGCCCGCTACGACCGGTTCGGCCGGACCAGCCACTCCTCCCAGCTGCACGAGTCGCGGCTGCTGCGGATCGGCTCGCCGCTGTTCCACTTCGGGATGCTGTTCGTCGTGCTCGGCCATGTCGTGGGCCTGTTGATCCCGCAGAGCTGGACCGACGCGGTCGGCGTCAGCGACCACACGTACCACTTGGTGGCGGTCGGTACCGGCGCCGTCGCGGGCGCGGCGGCCGTCGTCGGGATCGGGGTGCTCGTCCACCGCCGTCTGACGGTGCCCGCCGTGCGCCGGGCCACGCTGCGCAGCGACCACCTGATGTACACGTTCCTGCTCGGCGCGATCGTCCTCGGGCTGCTGGCCACGATCCTCAACTCCACTGGTGCGACGGACGGTTACAACTACCGCGAGGGCATATCGCCGTGGTTCCGTTCACTGTTCGCCTTCTCGCCCGACTACACGCTGATGGCGGGCGCGCCGCTCGCCTTCAAGCTGCACATCCTCTTCGGCTTCACCCTGTTCGCGCTCATTCCCTACTCGCGTCTCGTGCACATGTTCAGCGCCCCGGTGCGGTACGTCCTGCGCCCCTACGTCGTCTACCGCAGCCGGGACCCGAAGCGGCTCACCCCGCGCCCGGAACGGCGCGGCTGGGAGCGGGTCCGATGACGGGCCAGGGCGCGGCGGTGACGGCGGCCCCCGACAAGCTGGTGCGCACGCCACGGCACGCCGTCGCGGACCGCCCGTTCCTGGTCATCTGGGAGGCGACCCGGGCCTGCCCGCTGGCCTGCCTGCACTGCCGGGCCGAGGCCAACACCCGGCGAAGTCCGCACGAGCTCGACGGGGCACAGGCCCGCGCCCTGATGGACCAGATCGCCGCCTTCGGGCGACCCCACCCGCTGTTCGTCATCACGGGAGGCGACCCCTTCCAGCGCCCCGATCTCGCCGAACTCGTCTCGTACGGAACGGGGTTGGGGCTGCGTGTCGCCGTTTCGCCGTCCGGCACGCCCACCCTCACACGGGAGAACCTGACGGCGGTGAGCGATGCGGGCGCCGTCGCCCTCTCGCTCAGCGTGGACGCTTCCACCGCCGCGCGGCACGATGCCTTCCGGGGCGTCGACGGGGTCTTCGACCTCACGCTGCGGGGCTGGCGAACGGCTCACGACCTCGGCCTGAAGGTGCAGATCAACACCACGGTCTCGCGACACAGCCTCGACGACCTGGCCGACATCGCCGCCCTCGTCCGCCGGGAAGGGGCCATGCTCTGGTCCGGGTTCCTCCTCGTGCCCACAGGGCGTGGCGCCGACCTCGCCTCACTCACCCCCGCCGAGACCGAGGACGTACTGCACTTCCTCTACGACTGCGGGGCGTTCATGGCCACCAAGACCACCGAGGGCCACCACTTCCGGCGCGTCGTGCTCCAGCGGACCGCACTCGCCGAGCGGGGCGAAGCCCCCCGCACCGGAGACCTGCACGCACGCCTCACGGCACGTGCCGCCGCCCTCGGGCTCTTCGACGGCGAGCGGCGCACGAACCGGCGACCCCCCATGGACATCTCGTCGGGGCGCGGCTTCGTCTTCGTCTCGCACACCGGCGACGTCACGCCCAGCGGCTTCCTGCCGCTGTCCGCGGGCAACGTCAAGCAGCGCCCGCTGACCGACATCTACCGCACGTCCCCGCTCTTCACGGAGCTGCGCGACCCCGGACTGCTGCGCGGCAAGTGCGGCCGCTGCGAGTACCGGTCGCTGTGCGGCGGCTCGCGCTCACGGGCTTACGCCGTCACCGGGGACCACCTGGCGGCGGACCCGTGGTGCGCGTACGAGCCGGGGCCGCACACCTCCCTGAACAGCCCCACCGAGGAGTCCACATGCGCTCTGTGATCGTCATCGGCGGAGGCATCAGCGGCCTGGCCGCCGCCTGGGAACTGCGCGGCAAGGCCGAGGTCACCGTCCTGGAGGCGAGCGACCGCGTGGGCGGCAAGCTGCGCACCGGCTCCCTGGCGGGCATCCCCGTCGACGAGGGCGCGGAGTCGATCATGGCGATACGTCCCGAAGCCGTACGGCTCGCGGAGGAGGTCGGTCTCGGCGGCAGCCTGTGCGACCCGGCGCCCGCCCCCGTCACCTTCTGGACCCGGGGCGCACTGCGCCCGCTGCCCGCGGGCCACATGATGGGCATCCCCGCCGACCCGGCCGCCCTCACCGGCACCGGGCTGCTGTCCGACGAAGGGCTCGCCAGGCTCGCCCAGGAGGAGGCGATCCCCGCTCATCCCGTCCTCACCGACGGAACGGACATCAGCATTGCGGGCTACCTCGCCCCCAGGATCGGTCAGGAAGCGGTGGACCGCCTGGTGGAACCGCTCCTCGGCGGGATCTACGCGGGCCGCACCGACCAGCTCTCCCTGCGGTCGGCGATGCCCTTCCTCGCCCCGGTCGCCGCCTCGGACGAATCCCTGCTCGCCACCTTGCGCCGCCGCCGGGACAGCCGGAGCACGGCGCCTGGCCCGAAGGCGAGTGTGGTCCGCGGCATCGCGGGCGGCACCGGCCGACTGCCCCGCGCGGTGGCCGCCGCGAGCGGTGCCCGCGTCCTCGTCCACAGCACCGCTCTCGCCCTGGAACGCACCGCGGTCAACCGCTGGCGGGTGCACGCGGCCACCGACCGCGGCCCGACGACCCTTGACGCCGACGCGGTGATCGTCGCCCTGCCCGCGCCCGCCGCTGCCACGCTCATCGGCCCGCACTCCCCGGCGGCGGAGGCCGAGCTCGACGGCGTCCGCTACGCCGGATCGGCCGTGCTCACCATGGCGTTCGCCCGTACGGGGAAAGGCCCGTCGCCGCACCTGAACGGCTTCCTCGTGCCCCCGGTGGACGGCCGCACGATCAAGGCGGCCACCGTCCTCTCCCACAAATGGGCCTGGCAGCGTGCCGAGGCGCCCTCGAAGCTGATCCTGCGCGCTTCGGTGGGCCGGGTGGGCGAGGAGCACCTGCTCGACCTCGACGACCGGCGCCTGGTCGACTCCGCACTGGCGGAACTGACCGCGGCCCTGGGGCCGTTGGGTGACCTGCTGGCTTCCAAGGTCACCCGCTGGCCGCAGGGCCTGCCCCAGTACGAGGTGGGGCACGCCGATCGCGTCGCCGCCATCAGAGACGCGATCGGCAAGCTTCCCGGTGTCGAACTGTGCGGGGCACTGTACGAGGGGGTGGGAGTAGCCGCCTGTGTCGCCACGGGTCGCGCGGCGGCGGAGCGGCTCCTCCACACTCCCTGAGACAGGCCGCCGCTACCGGGCGGTGAACGCCCGGACGGGGGACTTCTTCGCACCCCCTCCGTTGATCACGAACTGCGACCCGGGCTCCTTGAAGATGTCGCCGTCGCGTGAACCGCTGATCGTCACGTCCGTGAGCGTCGCGCTGCCGCGTGCGCCGCCCATGGCCAGGACGCCGGAGCCGTTGTTGGACTTGGAGATCGTCACGTCGGAGATCTTCACGTCCGGCATGGCACCGCCACCCGTCTTGAACTGGATGCCGTCGTACGTCGAGTCATGGATGTCGGTGTCGCGGATCGTGACACCGGGGATGTCCGGGCCCTGGGCGAACAGGGTGATGGCGCCGAACTCCTGGTCCTCGTTCCAGAAAGCGCCGCCGGTCCGGTAGAGCCCGTTGTTCGCGATCAGCGTCTGCCCGGTGAAGGGGATCGGGTCGTGGTCGGTCGCGAGCATGATGCCGGGGTAGTTCATGGTGTCGTACACGAGATTGTTCTCGATCTTGTTGCCGTAACCGCCGTACACAGCGATGCCGTTGGCGCGCCAGGGCAACTGCACGGTGTTGTTGCGGAAGGCGTTGTCGTGGCCGACGTCCACCGACGTGTCCTTCACGTATTTACTCGCCCACACAGCGAGGGCGTCATCACCTGTGTTGCGGAAGGAGGAGTTGAAGACAGTGGAATTGCGGGTGCCGTTGGTGAAGTTGACCCCGTCCGCGTACGTGTTGCGGATGCGCATGCCGTTGAACTCCAGGCCGTCGCCGGGACCCCACAGCTCCGGGATGTTGCTGTAGTCGCGGCCGACCCAGGCACCCACGTTGGCGTGCTCGATCCAGACATCATTGATCTTGGTGTTCTTGCCGAAGCGACCGTTGAGGCCGACGCCGCCCTCCGCGTTGCCGTCGCCGCCCCGGATGGCGCCCGAGCCGAAGATGGCGATGCCGGAGATCTTGGTGTTGTCGTCGATGTCGAAGCCGAAGTTGCCCTCGTGCGGATGGTTGATGCCGCCCGCCTCGTGCGGCGGGGTCAGCGTGTACAGCTGGGAGTGCCACATGCCCGCGCCGCGGACCGTCACGTCACGGATGCCCACCTGGTTGAACTGCCCCCGGTTCAAGGGGTCGTCGGTGAGGATCTTCTGCTCCTGGCGCCACTGCCCCGCCGGGATCCACACGCAGGCGATGTCGCCCTTCTGGTCGGCGGTCACGGCCCGCTGGATCGCGGTCGTGTCGTCGATGCCGTCGTTCGGGATCGCTCCGTACTCGGTGATCGAAGTGCACTCGGCGGGCTTGCTCGCCGGGGGCGCCACCTGCTCCAGATCGATCAGGTCGACGATGTAGAACGCGGCGTCGTCACCGGCGTCGCGCTGCAGCTTGAACTTGGTGCCCTGCGGATACGTCTGCGTGAGCAGTGCGTGCGACTCGTCGAAGAGCCGCCGCGCGTCGCCGCCCGGGGTGTTGGTCAGACCCTCGGGCTGGTCGGTGTTGCCGTACAGCCAGCTGTGCTTGGAGGACAGGTCAAGCTTCTGCACGAACTTACCGTCCGCGTAGAGGCTGAGGGTCTTCGACTGCCCGCCGCCACCCGGAGCGTCGGGTATGGAGTTGCGTACGACGATGGAGTTGGCGGCACTGGTGGAAGTGAACTCCACGAACTGACCGGTGGAGTTGAGGCGCACGGACTTGCGCCCCGATGACTCGGTGGCGAAATTGGTGTGCCCGAAGGTGCGCACGGCGTCGGCCTCGAGCAGCGTGCCCTCGTACCGCCCGTCCTCCGCCTCGTACTCGACGTACGGCACGGCAGCCCCGCGCCCGACCACGATGGAGCGCGCGAAGACGTTGTTGTTCTCGTTGGTCTCGGCGACCGTGTTCGTGGCGTCGGCGGTCGCGGTGAGCGTGGCGCCGCCGCTGGTGGCGGTCCAGCTGCCGCCGACACTGACGGTGACCGTCTCACCGGCGGCGATGGCCGCAGTGGTGCCGTTGAGGGTGTCACCGCCCACGGTCAGCCGGGTCACGGACCCCGCGCTCACACCGCTGGTGCCGCGGTTGTGGACCTTCACGGCGAAGGTGACCTTGGCGCCCACGGCGGGGTTCGCCGGGTTGGAGGTGATCCCGGTGACTTCGAGGTCGGGCCCAGGACTCTGACCGACCGTCAATTTCTTGTCGGCGGTACGACTGTTGTTGTCGTCGTTCTGCTCATCGATCGTGTCACTCGGGTCGACCACCGCGGAGACGGTGTAACTCCCCTGCGCACGCTTGCCGATGCCCACCTTGACGACGGCCGACTCACCGGCGCCGAGCGCGGGCACCGGAGCACTGCCCGCGACGGTGCCGCCGAGGCTGACGTTCACCGTGGTCGCGGCGGCGGCAGCGTTGCCGGTGTTGCGCACCGTGGCGTTCACGTTGATCGCGTCGCTCTCGGAGGGCTTCGCGGGATCCCAGGTGAGGTTCGAGACGGTCAGGTCGGGATTGGGCGCGGGGGTCCCCAGCACCTGGAACTCGGCCGCTTGGGCGCCGTATCCGGAGCTGTTGCTGAAGATCTTCAGCTGGACGTCGGCGTACCGGCCCGTGACCGGAATGGTCACGGAGTTCCGGTCGCTCCCGGAGGGACTGAAGGAGTAATCGGCGCGCGACTTGAGCGACTTGAAGCCCTGAGCGGACTGCTCACGCCCGAGCACCTCGATGCTCTGCGTACGCGTCGACCAGGCCGCGTCGGGGTTGAGCTTGACGACGACCGATTGGAGATCGGCGTTGGCGCCGAGCTTCACCGTCAGCGTCGACGGATGGCCGCTCGACTCCCAATAGGTGCTCGTGCTGTTGTCGTTGGCGTTCGTGGCGAAGTAGTTCTGCGTCGACGAGGACGCCTCGATCGGCTTGTTCAGAGCGAGGTTCACGGGCTCGGCCGCGGGCCGCGCGGCGGCCGTGCCCGCACTGACGGGCACGAGGCCGAGGGCTATCAGGCCGGCACTGAGCGCGACGGTGATCAGCCGTCGGCTGCGTTGCTTCCATCTCATGGCGTCCTCTGTTCCACGGGGGGGGAGCTGCGGTGCCGCGGTGCGCCTTGTCCACGCAGCGCGGGGAGGAGCGGGGGGTTCCTGGGCGGCCGGATCACCCGACACGAACTCACGACTCACATAGGGATTTTGCTGAGTCCAGTCGATTTATTGCGCCCACGAGAGCACAGATTTGCCGCACACCCCAGGAATGTCAACGCTTCGCGCACGTCCCTCAACTCCGTTACACCCCAGGCAAGTTCAGCCCACACAGCCGCCGCCGACGCCACATCCCTGGCCAAAAGGGTGCAGCGCCGGGCCGATATACATCACAGTGCCCGACTCTTCACGCGAAGTTCTTGCTCGATTTCATCAGGATCTTGCGCACACGGAGGCGTTACTCAGGCCCGGCCCAACGGCAGATCGAGCGCGGCACCGACGTCGGGGCAGTTCCGGCGAACGGTGTCGAGGAAGGCGCCGAGGGCCGGGGAGCGGTCCTGGTCGGCGAAGGACAGGACCAGGTCGGGCAGCGCCGTTCGCGGCGTCACCTCGCAGAACCGGATCCCCGGCCTCGGAGCCTCCCGCATACGGGAAGGCCCGAGGCCCACGCCGACCCCGCAGGCGGCCAGGCCCATGATCGTGTGCACGTCCCTGGCCACCGTGGCACCTTCCAGCGCTGCGGCGTCCTCGCCCAGCAGGACGCGCAGCCCGGTGGCGATGGCGGGCTCGTCCTCCCCGGCGGCCACGATCAGCGGCTGGCGCCGCAGCTGGTCCACGCTCACCGATGCCTGGCCCGCGTAGGGGTGCGCGCTGCCGACCACGGCGATCAGATGGTCGTGCCCGACGGGGACGGACACCAGATGCTCGGCCCCGGCACCCCGGGGCGGTCCGAGGGTGACGGCCACGTCCAGTTCTCCGGCGGCGAGAGCGGCGGCACTGCGGCGGGATGCCATCTCGTGCAGCTCAAGGCGCACGTCGGGCCGCTCACGGCCGAACCGGCCCAGGACGTCCGGGAGCGGATCGAGCAGCGCGGAGGCGATGAATCCAAGCCGCAGTCGGCCCGTCTCGCCGCGCGCCGCCCGGTCGGCGTCGGCCTTGGCCGCCGCCATCTCCTCCAGCGCCCGCCGCGCCCGGGCGAGGAACGCCTCGCCCGCGGCGGTCGGGAACACGCCCTGGCGCGTACGGTCGAACAGCCGGGCCCCGGTCTCGCGCTCCAGGTCGGCGATCTGTTTGGACAGCGGGGGCTGCGCGATACCCAGCGCGCGGGCGGCCCGGCCGAAGTGCCCGTGCTCGGCGAGGGCGAGCGCGTACCGCAGATGCCGTGCTTCCATGACCACCCCATCCATACACGCAAAGTATCGCCACCCAGCGTGCCATATCTTTCCCTGGATCGATCCGCCGTGATCGCTTGAGATGGGGGCCATGACTCCCTACACGGAAACCGATCTGAACAGCACCGTCTTTGTCCTGGTCCACGGTGCCTGGCACGGCTCGTGGCAGTGGGCGGCGACGCAGCGGGCGCTCGCCGGTCTCGGTGCCGCGAGCATTGCCGTGGACCTGCCCGGGCACGGCTTCGGCGCTCCCCTGCCCAGCGGGTATCTGCTGCCCGGCCGCCCCGGTCTGCTGACCGAGAGGTCACGGCTCGCCGACGTGACAATGGACGACTGCGCCGATGCCGTCCTGGACACGCTGCGCCGGGTCCGCCGCTACGGTCGCGTCGTGCTCGTCGCGCACAGCGCGGGCGGCGGTCCCGCGTCACTGGCTGCGGAGCGCGCGCCCGATCTTGTCGACCACGTCGTCTACCTCTCCGCGTTCGTCCCCGCGGGCCGCCCCCGGTTCTTCGACTACCTGAGCGCGCCCGAGAACGCCACCGCACTGGGGCAGGGCCTCAACCTCGGTGATCCCGAGGCGCTGGGGGCCGTACGGATCGACCCGCTCTCGTCGGACCCCGCCTACGTCGAGGAGCTGCGGCAGACCCACTACCACGACACGCCCGCCGGCCACTTCGACCGCTGGCGCTCCGCGCTCAGCCCCGATCTGCCGCTTGCCGTCCCGGCGACCCCCGTCACCCTGACCGCGGCACGGTGGGGCCGTATCCCGCGCACCTTCCTGCGCTGCGCGGACGACCGGGCACTGCCGACGGCCGCACAGGACCTGATGATCGCGGAGGCCGACCTGGCCATGCCGGGCGAGCCGTTCACCGTCCGCACACTTCCCGGCAGCCACAGCCCGTTCGCCGCCCGCCCGCAGGAACTCGCCGAGGCCCTGGTCCGGTGAACGGCCGAAGCTTCCTGCTGCCGGTGGTGCTGAGCGCCACCTTCGTGCAGCTGCTCAACGTCACGATCGCGCAGATCGCCGCTCCGGCCATCCAGTCCGGCCTGGGCGCGGGCCCCGGCGCGGTGCAGCTCATCCTGGCCGGATACACCCTGGCGTACGCGTGCCTGCTCATCACTGCCTCACGCCTTGGCGACCGCTACGGTTACCGGCGGCTGTTCGTCCTTGGCACCGCGGTCTTCACGGCCGGCTCGGTGGCCTGCGCCGCCGCGCCCGGCGCCGGATGGCTGATCGCGGCCCGCCTTGTGCAGGGTGCGGGCAGCGGCCTGGTCGCCCCGCAGGTGCTCTCGCTCATCCGCACCGGCGTTTCGCCGGACCGCCGCCCACGGGCCCTCGCCCTGTACGGCGCCACGATGGGCGTGGCCTCGCTTGCCGGACCGCTCATCGGCGGGCTGCTCGTCGGCGCCGACCTCTTCGGCCTCGGCTGGCGCGCGGTCTTCCTGGTCACGGTCCCCGTGGCACTCGTCTCGCTGGCGGGTGCAGCCCTGCTGCCTCCTACGCGCGGTACGGACGGACAACGCGTGGACTGGGTGGGAGCGGCGCTTGCCACCACCGGCTTCGCCACGCTGGTCCTGCCGTGCGCGCTGGGCCGGGAGGCCGGCTGGCCCTGGTGGACCTGGGCCTCCTTCGCCATGGCCGCGGTGACCCTCACCTGCTTCGTCCACACCCTCCGGCACCGGCCGGACCCCCTGATCCACCCGTCGGTCCTGCGGGACGGGACCGCGCGGCGGGGCGTGCTGCTCGTGTTCGTCTTCAACGCCGGAGTCCCGTCGTTCACGTACCTGCTGTTCCTGCATCTGCAGTCAGCTCTCGGGTATTCGGCGCTGTCAGCCGCGCTGGTGTCGGCGCCGTTCGCCGCCGCGGCCGTCGTGGGCAGCCGTGCCGCCCCGGCCCTCTCCCGCCGCCTTGGCGCGACGGCACTAACGGCCGCCGCGCTCGTCCTTGCGGGCACGGCCGTGGCGCTCGCACCGCTCATCGGCACCGGGCCCGGGCGCCATGCGGCACTGCCGGTACTGGCGGCCGGTGGCGCCGCGTTCGGCCTGTTCACGGCCGCGGTGTTCACGCTGGTCCTCGCGGGTGTGCGGGGCGCCGCCGCGAGTTCGGTGTCCGGCCTGCTGCCCACGGCCCAGCAACTCGGCGGCTCGATCGGGGTGACGGCGGCCGGGCTTGCCTATTTCGCGCCGGCGAGCGGTGCGAACGCGGCGTTCGCCCACGCCATGGCCTACGAGGCCGCGATCTTCGTACTCACGGCGCTGATCGCTCTTGGGCTGCGACGGACCGGTTCCGGGCCGGAGCGGTCCCACATCACCATCCTGACTTCAGACATCGAGGACATGGCCAAGCTCACCGCCGACCACCCGCGTGTGACCACCGAATAGGTCTGAGCTGCGCCCTCTCGTGCGGGCCCGCCGTGCAAGTCGCCTTCGAGATGCGACTCCCGTGCTGCTTCCCGGAAGTGGGCGGTGCCTCCGTCCGGAGGCGCGGGAGATGCGGGCCTGCACGACCGCGACCCCACGCACCCCCTCACCAACACGAAGCAGAATGAGGGGAGTTCAGGCGCCTGGCGCTGAGGGGGTATGACTCGGGTGATCACCATGGCTCCGGCACACACCAGCAGGCCCGCACCGGCCGCCGCTCAACCGTCCGGATCACGGAATCGTCGGCAGAACCCGATTGCCGGACGGAGTGCCGGACAGGCTCAGAGCGCGGCCAGTTCCTCCGCCACCCTCCGCAGACCCGCCGGGGGAAGCATCCCACCCGCGAGCGCGACCAGGTCGATGAGCGGGGTTGCCCCGACGGCCTGGAGGAGTTCGGAGTCGACGAGTCCCGGCATGTGACGGCGCAGCACCTCCACCGCGACCGGGTCGGACATCAGCGCCTTGACGGGAGAGCGCAGTGACAGGCGGCCGGCAGGGTAGTCGTCGGCGCGGGGCAGCGGCTCGGCCGCTTCGCCCGCCAGGACGGCCTGGGCGCGGGCGAGCAAGTGTTCCGCGCCCACCGGCCCCTCGGCGGGCAGCCCGAGCCGTTCGTACTGGCTGGGCGGTGCGTCCGTGGCACGCATCAACTCCACCATGAGGGTGGCCATCCTCAGCTCGGCGGCGTCGTCGACGAGCGGGGTGCCCTGGCCGGGATCGGTCTCCAGGTCGAAGAGGAGCGTGCCGTGCCGGTACGGGTTGAAGAAGGTCCGGCCCCGGGTGCGCAGGGTGGGCACGCCTTTGGTGAAGAAGAAGGGTTCTGTGAGTTCGGCGCCGGCCAACTCGGCCGGGGAGAACCGGCCGCGCATGTGGGTGGGCATCAGGGTGTGCTCGTACAGCGGTGAGTTGTCGGGCGACGCGGGCGCCCGCATGTAGACGTACCGGCCGTCGGTGATGTTGACGTGTCCGCCGTGGATGCCGAAGAGACCGGCCTCGCGGACGGCGGTGTCGTCGGCGACCGGCAGCGGCAGGCCCTGCATGTCGGCCGGTACGTCGACCCGGAAGTAGTCCAGGAGCGTCGGCGCGAGGTCGATCGTCTGGACCAGGGCCTGCCGGTGCTCGCCCGCCGCGTCCCGTGCCCGGGGGTCCCACACGAACAGGGGGAGCCTGACCAGCTCGTTGTACCAGGGCTGGACGCTCTTGCCCCACCAGCCCTTCTCACCGAGCAGCAGGCCGTGATCGGTGTTGACGATGAGCAGGGTGTCGTCCCACAGGCCGAGCTCGTCCATGGTGTCCAGGACGCGCCCCAGGGAGCGGTCGCACATCGACAGCAGGGCCGCGTACTCGTAGCGGGCGTGCTCGATCTGGTCGTCGGTCTCCGTGACCCGGGCGTAGTCGGGCCAGTCGAAGTGCGGGCCTGCGTAGTCGTGCGGGTAGAGGTCCTTGTACTGCTGGTGGCTGAAGAACGGCTCGTGCGGGTCGAACGTCTCGATCTGTACGAACCAGCGGTCCTCTGCCTGGTTGGTCTCAATGAATTCCAGACCGGCGTCGAAGGTGAGGGTCTGCGGGTGCTTGTCCTCGGATCCCATGTAGGCGCGGTTCACCCAGTCCTGCCGGAAGCCCTCCGAGCGGAGCTTCTTCAGGTTCTCCGGCATCGGCGGGTCCGCCACGTGCCCCTTCCAGGCGTCGCCCTCCTGCCCGCGGAAGAACTCCCAGGTGTGGTACCGGCCGTGATATGTCGCGCCGCCGTCCTCCCAGTAGTGCGGGTGGTCGCTGACCAGATGGGTGTACACGCCGTTCTGTTTGAGCAGTTCGGGCATCGAGTCGTCGAACGGCTCCAGGGGGCCCCAGCTGCGATGCAGGAAGTTGTAGCGGCCGGTGTGTATCTCGCGGCGGGCAGGCATGCAGGGCATCGAGCCCGCGTACGCGTTGTCGAAGGACACCGTGCGCGCGGCGAGCCGGGCGAAGTTGGGGGCGTGGGTCCAGTCACCGCCGTACGGGGGCAGCAGGTGCCGGTTGAGGCTGTCGAACATCACCATGATCGCCTTCATGACGGGGGATGCTCCTCTCGTGCGGGGGTCGGGCTCAGCGTGCGGTGGGCAGGATGCGGGTGCGTCCTGCGGCGCCGAGCCAGGCGGCGGAGGGCTTGGGGGTACGTACGAAGGTCTCGCGGTCGACGGCGATCAGGCCGAAGGTCGGTGCGTAGCGGCCCCATTCGTAGTTGTCCAGGGCGCTCCAGTGGTAGTAGCCGCGGATGTCGATGCCGTCGTCCATGGCGTCGGCGAGGGTGCTCAGGGCGACGGCGGTGTAGTCGATGCGGCGGGTGTCGTCGCCGGTCGCGAGGCCGTTCTCGGTGACGATCAGCGGGGTGCCGGGGGCCACGGAGGCGCTGTGCCGCACGGCCTGCCCCAGGGCCCGGGGGTAGTACTCCCATCCCGTGAGGGTGCGTTCCGCGTCCTCGGGCACGGGCAGGCGGCCCTGCGGACCGATGAGCGTACGGGTGTACGCCTGGACGCCGAGCCAGTCGTCGCCTCGGGCGGCTTCGAGGAAGACGTCCACCCGAGGGTGCCGGTAGGCGTCGGCGGCGTCCTCGGCTCCGGGCAGGGGCTGGCACACCAGGTTGGCGATGGACCAGCCGGTCTGCACGTGCGGGGCGAGGGACTTGACGGTCTCGACTGCGCGGGCATGCGCCCGGATCAGGGCGTCGGTGGTGGGTCCGTCCGGGGAGGGCGGGTTGTCGGCGAAGGACGCGGCCCGGCCGGAGGCGAGGGCGGCCTGCGCGGTGGCCATGACGGCGAGGATGTTGGGTTCGTTGATGGTGCAGGCGTGTGTCACGTCGGTGGCGTAGATGGGGGCGGCTGCGGTGAGGAAGCGGGCGAACAGGTCGTCCGATCCGGCGGCGGCCCAGCCGCCGCGCTCGGCGAACCACCGGGGGGCCGTGAAGTGGTGCAGGGTCACCATGGGCCGCAGCCCGCGCTCCCGGGCGCCTTCCACCATGCGCCGGTAGTGGGCGATGGCGGCGCGGGAGAACTCGCCGGGGGCGGGCTCGATGCGGGCCCACTCGATGCTGAACCGGTAGTCGGTGAAGCCGAGTTGGGCCATCAGGTCCATGTCTTCGCGCCAGCGGTGGTAGCTGTCACAGGCGTCGCCGCTGGGCTCATTGACGTAGGGGTCCGCCCAGTGCTCGAACTCCCACCAGTCGCTGTTGGTGTTGCCGCCCTCGATCTGGTGGGCTGCGGTGGAAGCGCCCCACAGGAATCCGTCGGGGAGGAGGCGTGCGTGTGTCATGAGGTGCTTTCTCTCTTGGGGGGGGGCAGGCGGGCTGCGGAGGATGCCTACGGGCCTCAGGCTTCGGGAGAAGCCAGGGCGTCCCTGCGGCGGGAGTCCAGGTCTTGCTGTACGCGGGCCGTGTCGGCGGCGTACGGGCGGTAGAGCAGGGTGAGGAAGAGGCCGTTCACCAGCATGAGGATCACCAGGACCCCCAGGAAGACGACGCGGAGTCCGAGGGCGTCGGCGAGGAAGCCAGCGCTGAGGCTGTAGCCCGCCCAGGCGATGGCCTCGGCGATGGAGAGGTACAGCGCGAAGGCGGCACCCCGCAGTTCGGGCGGGGTGATGGCCATGACCATCGGCCGGTTGACGCTCGGATTGATCCCCTGTGAAGCGCCGAGCAGGGCGAAGAAGATGCCGTACACGAGGATGCTGTCGTAGTGGAACTGAGTGCCGAAGAAGGCGAAGACGGCGAAGGCGACCTGTGCCGCCTGGAGGACCGCGACCGGCCCGTAGCGGGGGCTGCGCCGGGACGACCAGTCGTTGGCGGCGCCGCCCAGGAGGGTTCCGAGGAAGTAGCCGACGCCGAAGGGCAGGGTGACGAACGCGGCCTTCTGGGTGCTGAAGCCGTGCACGTCCACCAGGAACACCACGCCGAACGTGATCACCAGCAGATGTCCGGACAGCAGCCGCGAGACGATCAGGATGAGCAGGCTGCGGATCTTGAGGAGCGAGAACGCCTTGGCCCAGGTGAGCTTCGAGTGGGCTTCACGGGTGGCCCTGTCGAGGTCGGCGAGCTGCTCCTCGGCCGCGCCCCGGCCCGGGTCGCGGAACCAGATCAGCAGGGCGAGACCGAGCAGGACGTTGAACCCGCCGATGCCCCACAGCCCCCAGCGCCAGCCCTCGTCCACCCCCGCGAGCTGCCCCTTGAGCGGCCCGATCACCGCACTGACCAGCGATACCGTCCCGTACACGATGCCGACGGCACGGCCTCGGGACGAGCCGCCGAAGAGGTCGCCGATGACCTCGGTGATGAGCGGGCCCGCGGCGGCGTAACCCGCGGCCAATATCGTGTAGAGGATCACGAGTTGGGTGAAGTTCTGGGAGAAGCCCGCGGCCACTCCCCAGACGCCCCACAGGCCGGTGGCCACGACGAGGACGCTCTTGCGTGAGTGGCGCTGGGCCGCCCACACCCAGAAGGGACCGGCGAACACGCCCACGAGCTTGCTGGCCGCGGTGAGGATGCCCAGGGCGCCGAGCGAGACGCCGAGGGACTGCTTGATGAGCGGGAACAGGCTGCTGACCAGGCTGGCCTCGGTGTTGTCGACCAGCATGGTGCCGCCGAGCAGGGCGAGCTGCCGATTGCGGCCCTTGACCTGAACGCCGTTCGTGAGGAGGCCTGTTGAGGGCGTCGGAGTGCTTTCACTGAGCTCGGTCATGGTGGTGCCGTCTCGATTCTGTGCGTCAGTCGGCTCTGCGCCTCAGTCGTCTCTGTCGCTCCCGGCCGTCAGGCGGAGCAGGGCCTGCTCCAGCCAGGCGACCCATTGGTCCATCGCGCCCGCTCCGAGCAGGTGGAGCGAATCGTGGACGTACGCGTCGATCTCCCGGTCGAGACCCGGCAGCGGGTCCTCGTAGTGCAGGGAGCGGTCCCGGTTGCGGTTCTTGGTGATCTGGGCGCGGCGGTAGGCCAGTTCCGTCCTGACGAGTTCGATCGCCGCGTTCCTGTCGAGGGGCGCCGCCACACTGAGGCGGGCCGTGAAGTCCGTGTCCTGGAAACGGGTCAGCGGCTCGTACGGCGCACGCACCCACTCCAGCAAGACGTCGCTTCCGCGCTCGGTGAGCCGGTACACCTTGGCGTCGGGTCGGCCCTCGCGGGAGTCGACCTCGTGCCGCACCCAGCCGTCGGCCTCCATCTGGGCGAGCTTTCGGTAGATCTGACTGTGGTGGGCCTTCGCCCACACGAACTGGCCTTCCGTCTCAAGCCACTTGCGCAGGTCGTAGCCGCTGTACGGGCGGCGCGCCAGCAGACCCAGCAGGACGTGCTCGAACTTCACGCGGTCAACTCCCTATGTGCATCTTCACCTATGTGCGAATTCATATACTCGGTTTCATGGAGACGTCAATGGATTCGACAAGGGTTTGCTGCGCATCGACTTCCCGGGCCGCCGCCTCGCGCCCGCTTCCCATTCCGGCCGCTCAACCGCCCGTACGTGACGAAGTACGCGTGGGTGGTGGAGTGTTCGCGATGGGAGATGCCTTCGACGAGGGCTATCCGGCGGACGGCGAGCGGCCGGTGCACACGGTGCGGCTCACCCCGTTCGCCATCGACGTCACGACGGTCACCGTCGCGATGTTCCGGGCCTTCGCCGAGGAGAGCGGGTACGTGACCGTGGCCGAGCGGGAGGGGAGCTCAGCGGTCTTCCACCTCGCGGTGGCTGCAGAACGGGCCGACATCGCCGCGGCCGACCCCGCCGTCCCGTGGTGGCTCGACGTACGGGGAGCCGACTGGCGCCACCCGCACGGACCGCTGTCCGACGCCGAGCCCGACCACCCCGTGGTGCACGTGGCCTGGGACGACGCCGCGGCCTACTGCGCGTGGGCGGGCCGGCGCCTGCCGACGGAGGCCGAGTGGGAGTACGCGGCCCGCGGCGGCGTCGAAGGGCGCCGCTTCGCCTGGGGCGACGAACTGACCCCCGAAGGACGGTGGCTGTGCAACATCTGGCAGGGCCGCTTCCCGTACGAGAACACCGGCGCCGACGGCTGGGTCGCCACCGCCCCCGTGCGCACGTACCCGCCCAACGCCTTCGGCCTGTACGAAGTCGCCGGGAACGTCTGGGAATGGTGCGCCGACTGGTTCGCCAAGGACTACTACGCGCAGTCACCCGCGGCCGACCCGCAGGGGCCGCACAGCGGCGACCGCCGGGTGATGCGCGGCGGTTCCTACCTGTGCCACCACTCCTACTGCCACCGCTATCGGGTGGCCGCCCGCTCGGCCAACACGCCTGCTTCCAGCAGCGGGAACTGCGGATTCAGGACGGCCGGGCCGTGAAGGTCAGGAGGTGAGCATCCGCCACACGCGGCGGACGTGGTCGGCCATGTCGATGCCGGGGTCGCTCAGCCACTGGAGCATGATGCCGTCGGACGCGGCGACGATCGCCGACGCGGTGAAGTCCGGGTCGATGCCGGGGCGGGTACGGCCCGCGCGCTCCTCGGCCGCCAGGTGGTCGGCGATGGCGGTGCGCAGGCGGGCGAAGCGCTCCTTGAAGTAGGCGTGCGCCGGGTGGGCCGGGTCGGTCGCCGCGGCGACGAGGGTGACGTACAGCCGCGCGCGGGCCGCATTCTCGCTGTTCGCCGTCAGCGCCGCCGCGAGGAGCTCGCCCGGGTCGCGTACGGCGTCCGGCGCGTAGAAGCGGACCTCTGCCCCCCGGTCGCTCGCGCGCAGGACCTCGATGAGGAGGTGGTCCTTGGAGTCGAAGTAGTGCATCAGGCCGGTGAGGCTGATGCCGCTCTCCTTGGCGACCGTACGCAGCGTGGTGTTGCGTTCGCCCTCGCGGCCGAAGATCTCCAGCGTGGTCCGGAGGATCTCCTCCCGTTTGGCCACTCCCTTGGCGTACGAGTTCTTCGTCGTCACGGGGTCAGCCTATGCGCCGCACGGTTTCAGGCCTTGCCGACCCTTGCCGACCCTTGCCGACCCTTGCCGACCCTTGCCGACCCTTGCCGACCCTTGCCGACCCTTGCCGACTAAAACAGTACGCCGTACTGTTTTGCGACATCCGCACCATCCGCACCGCCCACAGCCGGCGCACACCGTCGTGGCCGGCCGAGAGAAGGCCCGCCCGTGCAAGGACTCGTTGAGGCACCCACCGTCCATGGCCGTCCGCTGTGGCGCATGATGGTCTGCGCTGGGCCCGCGGGCCTGAGCATCGCCCTCGTCTGGGGGGCCGTGCCCAGCATCCTGCTGGCCCTGCAGATCCAGCGCACGGTCGGCGAGGACGCGAAGGTCGGCACCCTCGCGCTGGTCACCACCTTGGGCGCGATCGTCGCGATGGTGGCGCAGCCCGTCGCCGGTGCGGTCTCGGACCGGACCCGCTCCCGGTTCGGCAGGCGTGCTCCGTGGATCGTGGCCGGGGCACTGACCGGCGGCACGGCGCTGGTCGCCATGGCGTTCATGAGCTCCGTGCCCGCGATCCTGGCCGCCTGGTGCTTCGTGCACATCGGCTACAACTTCGCGATGAGTCCGCTGTCCGCGGTGATGCCCGACCGGGTGCCGACCGCGAAGCGGGGCCAGTACGCGGCCGTGCTCGGGCTCGGGTCGATGTGCGGCTCGCTTCTCGGACAGTTCCTCGGCGCCGTCCTGGAAGACCGCATCACCCTGGCGTACGTACTGCTCGCGGGCTTCTCGGCCGTCGTGGTGACCGTCTTCGTCATCGTCAACCCGGACCGCTCAAGCCGGGACATGCCGCAAGAGCCCTTCCGGGTGGGCGAGTTCCTGCGGGACCTGCTGCCCGACCCCCGCAAACACCCGGACTTCTTCTGGGTGTTCGTCGGCCGGCTCTGCACCTACCAGTCGTACTTCCTGGTGCTCGGCTACAAGCTCTACATCCTCCAGGACTACATCGGGCTCGGGGACGAGGCCATCGGCCACGTTCCCGAGCTCGCCCTGGCCGGGGTCACCGGAATACTGCCGTCCACGCTCGTCTGCGGGCCGCTGTCGGACCGGCTCGACAGGCGAAAGCCGTTCGTCGTGGCCTCGGCCGCCCTCATCGGCTGCGCCATGCTCATCCCGCTGGCCGTGCCCACGGTGACCGGGATGCTCGTGATGGCGTTCCTGGTGGGCATCGGCTTCGGCTGCTTCCAGGGCGTGGACACCGCCCTCATCTCCCAAGTGCTGCCCTCCCAGCAGTCCTTCGCCCGCGACCTCGGCGTCGTCAACATCGCCGCCGCCCTGCCGCAGGCTCTCGCGCCGGCCATCGCCGCAGTCGTGGTCCTGGGACTGGGCGGCTACCAGGCACTGTTCCCCGCCGCGGCGGCCTTCGGGGTGCTCGGCGCGGTCGCGGTCCTGCGCGTCCAAAGCGTCCGCTGACAGTCCTTCCCCCTCCCCTGCCTCCGCCTCCGCCTCCGCCTCCGCCTCCGCCTCCGCCTCCGCACGACAACCTCCCCGTACGGCACACGCAAGGAGCACACAGTGACCGACCCGACCGCAGCCACCGAAACCCCCGCGCAGAGCGTGGCGCGGCTGAGCCTCGAAGAGAAGGCCGCCCTGACCACCGGTGCGACCTGGTGGACCACCGAAGCCTTCCCGCACGTCGGCATCCCCGGCTTCCGGCTCTCCGACGGACCGCACGGACTGCGTTTGCAGAACGAAGACCGCGCCGACCATCTCGGCATCAACGGCAGCGCCCCCGCGACCTGCTTCCCGCCCGCCGTCACCCTGGCAAGCACCTGGGACACCGAACTCACCGAACGCGTCGGCCGGGCGTTGGGCCGCGAGTCGCTCGCCCACGGCGTGCACGTACTCCTCGGCCCCGGCATCAACATCAAGCGCAGCCCCCTGTGTGGACGCAACTTCGAGTACTTCTCCGAGGACCCCCTGCTCAGCGGCGTCCTGGGCACCGCCTGGGTGAACGGCGTCCAGTCGCAGGGGGTCGGCACCTCACTCAAGCACTTCGCCGCGAACAACCAGGAGGGCGGCCGCATGTCGGTCAGCGCCGACATCGACACCCGGACCCTGCGCGAGATCTACCTCCCGGCCTTCCGCCGGGTGGTGACCGAGGCGAAGCCCTGGACCGTCATGTGCGCCTACAACCGTCTGGGCGGGGTCCACTCCTCGGAGAACCACTGGCTGCTGACCGACCTCCTGCGCGGCGAGTGGGGATACGAGGGCGTGGTCGTCTCCGACTGGGGCGCCGTCGTCGACCGGGCGCGTGCCCTCGCCGCCGGGCTCGACCTGGAAATGCCGTCCTCCTCCGGCCAGGGCCCCGCCCGGCTCATCGCGGCGATCGGCTCCGGCGAACTCGACGAGGAGGTGCTGGATCGCAGCGCCGCGCGCGTCGTGGCACTCGCCCGCAAGGCCGCCGCGCAGGCGAGCGCCGATGCCGGATTCGACGTCGACGAGCACCACGCACTGGCCCGCGAGGCCGCCGTGCGAGGCGCCGTACTCCTCAAGAACGAGTCCGAGTTGCTCCCGCTGAACCCCGCTGCGGGCAGCCGGATCGCGGTGCTCGGCGAGTTCGCCCGTACGCCCCGCTACCAGGGCGCGGGCAGCTCACGCGTCACGCCGACCCGGCTGGACGACGCGCTCACCGCCCTCACCACCGCCGCGCCCGACGCACATATCGACTTCGCGCCCGGCTTCCCTGTCGACGACCCGGGCGGTGATGTGGCCGCTCTGCGCGATGAGGCCGTACGGGTCGCACGCGGAGCCGACGTGGCCGTTCTCTTCCTCGGCCTCCCGCCGAGCTTCGAATCCGAGGGATACGACCGCGATCACATCGAACTCCCGGTGGAGCAAACCGAATTGCTCGCCGCCGTGACGGCCGTCAACCCGAACACGGTCGTGGTCCTTGCCAACGGCAGTGTCGTCCGCCTGTCCGGCTGGATCGACGACGTCCCGGCAGTCCTGGAGGGCTGGCTGCTCGGCCAGGCGGGCGGCTCCGCAACCGCCGACCTGCTCCTTGGTCACGCCAACCCGTCGGGCCGACTGACCGAAACGGTGCCGCTGCGCCTCGCCGACACCCCCGCCTACGTGGACTGGCCCGGGGAGCGGGGGCACGCGCGCTACGGGGAGGGGCTCTTCGTCGGCTACCGCCACTACGACGCACGCGACATGGCGGTCTCCTACCCCTTCGGGCACGGGCTGTCCTACACCGCCTTCTCACACACGGACCTGCGGGTGACTCAGGACGGCGCCGGACTCGACGTCTCCGTGACGGTCACGAACACGGGCCCGCGCGCCGGGCACGAGGTCGTGCAGGTGTACGTGGGTGCGAATGAATCTCAAGTACGCCGCCCGGTAAGGGAGTTGCGGGCGTTCGCCGCAGTGCCCCTCGCCCCGGCCGAGACCCGCGACATCACCCTGCGCATCGCCCGCGAGGACCTCGCCCACTTCGACATCGGCGCCGACGCCTGGCTCGTCGAAGGGCTCACCTACCGCGTCGACGTCGGCGCCTCCAGCCGGGACATCAGGCTGACCGCGACGGTCACGCTCGAGGGAGACCCGTACGCCGACACGCCGGACGCGGATTCGACCGTCAGCGAGTGGCGTGCGCACCCGGTCGGCGGCCCGGCCGTCGACCGTCTCCTGGAGCGGGTACGGGAAACCATGCGCGACGCGTACCCGGAGGAAGGCAGCCCCCGCTACCGGATGATCGCCGACATGAGGCTCAGCCAGCTCGCCAAACTGCCCATCGTGCCGCTGGACTTCGACGACGTGGAAGAACTCCTCGCCGCCGTACGGTAGGCCCCCGGACCGACTGCGGCCGCCTCCGGCAACCTGAAGGTCACCCTCTCCGACCGGGTGCGGCCACGGCTCGGCGCCGGAGACGAACGTCGAGCTGAAGATCAACGTCATCTGAGCGTCAAGACGCCCGGCGGAGCGTCATTTCAGCGTCAAGATATCGCCCGTAACGCACACAATGCACATTACGCACATCAACCAAAACCGCAGGTCAGGCACCCTTCGCGATGGGCTCCAGGATCGCCACGCACTCCACGCGATGCGTCATCGGAAGCATGTCGCCCGGGTGAGCTCAGGGAAAACCGCAGGTCAGGTGCAATCTCTCCCCTCCGCTTGAGGGCCACCAGGCGCGCAGAGCGTCACGGCGGAGAAAACAATGGCGCGCGGTGATCCCAGCAAGGAGCGCACCAGGCGCCGTCAACCATGGTTAGGTCCAACCTTTGCCACTCACACGAGGAAACGATGATTCTTATCAGCGTCAATCGTTGGGACGCCTCATGCAGGCGACGCCTCGCTTACGGAGCGGATGACGTGTTCCCCTCCCCCTTCATTCCGGCCACCGGAAGCACGTACTCGGCAGCGAGCCGCGCCAAGTGCAGCGGGAGGGGCCGGGCGAGCGGCGGGTAGTCGTCGTGGTAGCGCAGCTGGTGCGTGAGCGTCGCCCACTCCGCGGGCCGGTCAGGCAGATCCCCTTCACGCCCCGAGTCCGCCAGCGCCTTCTCCGACAGGCAGCCGAGCACGGTAATCTCCAGCTGCCCGGGGTTCCAGGCCGTCTTCCCGGGTGCTGTCCGACCCTGTGTCGTGGGCGCCAGCTTCATGAGTCCCTTCGGCAGTTTCGCCACCGTGTGCGGCTTCGAGGCCGTACTCGCGAAGACACGGCTCTCCGTCTCCGCCGTCCCCCACACGCCTTCGGCGAAGCCGACGCTGCCCTCGGCGTCGTAGGCATACCACTCCGCCACTTCCTCCCTCGCGTTGGCGTCCCGTACGAGCACCACCCGCAGGTCGTCGCCGTAGAGTGTGTGGCGCTGGGCGGGTTCGGTGCCGAAGCCGAGCATGTCGCGGTCCAGTTCGCCGTTGCGCAGGCCGGGCCAGCACTGTCGCAGATTACCGGCGTCCGCCAGCAGGAGCGTCGGGCGGTCGCGAAGCTGGAAGAGCAGCGCGCGGATCTGCCGCTCGGTCTCCCGCTGCCTGTGCTGCTCCACGCCCGGGCGGGCACCGGGCCGGAGCCCGCCCCTGGCGGTCACGCCGTCGCCAGGGCCGCCCGTATCAGTCTTCTTCCCCGTCTCCGCCACTGGTTCCACTGCCTGAGAGAGCAACAGCAACAGCTTCGAGTACGGCACCCATTCGGTGCGCTCGGCGTCCCACCCCTCGATGACGCCCGGTCCTCCGTCCCCGGGGCGGACCCGCACCGCGACCAGCCGATGGACAGGACACCGCGTGGGCCCCTTCCTGGTGTGGCGTACGAGCCAGAGCGCCACATACTGGAGGTCGCCGGGAACTCCGGCCCCCACTCGATGGGCGGGCGGACTGATCGCGCCGAGCTGCCGAAAGGCGTCCAGCCAGGTCCACTTGGCCCGGTGCTCCAGGCCGCTGTCGGTGTCGTCGGGCAGGTTGACGAACTGGCTCAGCCGGCCCTGCCGCGCCCAGGCGATGCGCAGCGCATGCTTGGGATCGGAGTCGGGGACGGCGGCGAAGCGCTCCTTGCCGGCGATCTCCGTGATCACGACTCCGGCCGCGTCGGGACGCGGAAACACTCGGTCCGCCACAAGTCGGCAGCGCCCTTCGACGGCTTCGGCCAGCCGGACGGCCCTGGGGCGACTGCGCTCCCGGGAGACCGGCAGGGCGTCGGCCAGGGGTCCTGCGGGCCAGGCCCGTACGCGGATCTCGACCCCCTCGCCCCGCCACCGCCAGGTGTCGTAGTCGGCCGGCCCCTCACTCTCCCCGGGAGGGAAGCCGATGAGCTTCGGCAGTTCCGCGAGCAGTGCGGCACGGGTTTCCGGGGACTGCCAGAAGACGTCGATCTCCAGGGGACGGCCGTTGAGTGCGCGTGCCAACGCCGCCCGCCGCTGCAGGGCCAGCTGCGTGTCCCGGACGCCCGGACCACGTCCGGCTCCCGAACGAGGGAGCAATGAGGGGGTGTTGCTCCGGGTAACCCGCGTGAGGTCGGGGACCCGGGTCAGCATGGGGCGCAGCCCTTCCTCGACCCAGGCGTCCAGATCCGCCCGCTCCCGTGCCATCAGCCCCGGTCCAACCTCATGCGGGCCGATCGACGCGTGGTAGACGATGCCGGCGGCCACGTCCCCGGACCCGTTGATCCAGCGTTCCGGATGGGAGAAGAGCGCCTCGGGCCGGGGGTAGTTGCGTACGATGTCCAGCTCGGGCAGGAGCGGTGCGGGGCTGTGGTGGCGCCAGGCCAGTTCCTTCAGCCGCCGGTCGTAGCCGAGGGTGTTCACCATCAACCGGTGGCCCCGGTCCGGCCCTCCCGGCCATGGCAGCGGAGCGTCGAGCAGAACGGTCGTGCCGCCGAGCTGGTGCGGGCGC
This sequence comes from Streptomyces sp. NPDC055239, assembly GCF_053606205.1. Lineage (NCBI taxonomy): Bacteria > Bacillati > Actinomycetota > Actinomycetes > Kitasatosporales > Streptomycetaceae > Streptomyces > Streptomyces sp. NPDC055239. Next base: position 51,559 of record NZ_JBSGRD010000016.1, read on the forward strand.
ACGTCCAGCTGGGTGGCCCACCGGCGTACCCGGGTGGACACATGGACGCGGAACCGTGGGGCGAACGGCACGGTGTGGACGGTGATGTTGAGACAGGCCGAGTAGTACCAGGTCTGCCCGCGGCGCTCGTACCGCTGTGGCGGCCAGGAGACGAGTCGCGCGCCGTTGCCCGAGCTCTCGACGCGGAAGTGGAGTGTGGTGCCCCCGGTGCGGAACGTCCGGGCGGCCAGCCGGAAGGCGACCCACTCTGGCAGCAGGCCGTAGAGCCGTGCGGTGGGTTCGGCTGTTCCGCCCGCCGAGGTCACGGTCTCGGTGAGGTCGATCGATTCGGTCTCCCAATGTGGCAGTTGGACGGCCTCGGCCGGGTCGTCGGAGCAGAGCCTCTCCTCCAGATCGGCGCCCTCGGTGTCGTCCTCCTCCCGGTACATGCCCGCCGCCCAGGTGCCGATCACCGGGGCCAGCACCTCCGGCGGGACGGCTTCCCGTGCGTAGAGCCACGGCAGGCGACCGTCCGTTCCGGCATTGCGGCCGGTCGCGATGACACCGGGGGCCATCGCCTGGAGCAGCGAGTTGAGCCTGCGTACGGGGAGCCGATCAGGGCGGACGGAGCCTTGGTCGGCCTCGGCGTGCATCCTGGTGAGCTCGGTGTGTAACTCCTCGCCGAGCCGCAGCACACTCATCTCCTCCCGCCACGGTCCATGGAGCGGGTCGGATTCGTAGGCCGCGTTGCGAATGCTGCGATACACGAAATTCCTCCTGGAAGCCGGAGTTCGGCGCTTACGGGTGGGCCGGGTCGGGAGCAGGGGCGAGCAGACGGGTGAGCATGCGCCGGAGAGGTTCGTACAGGGCGTGGGCGATGAACTGCTCCTCCGCGCTCTTCGTCTCGCCCTCGAAGTACGGGTCCAGCACGTCGAGGACGCTGTGCAGCAGGCTGGACTTGGGGGTGTCGGCCTGCGGTGGTACGGCCCCGCGGTTCGGGGCGAAGGCGGCGTCGACGAAGACCACCCTGGCCGGTACGCCGCCGCGCACCAGCCGCCCGATCACCTGCCACATCAGGACCAACATGTCCCAAGTGACCTGCTCCCGCGTCTCTTCGCCGAGGTGGCTCCAAGCCATCGAGCGGGCGAGCACCTTGTACCAGCGCGAACGAGCGAGGCGACGGACCTCGTCGGCACCTTCCTCGACGGTGGCCTGTCCCTGTACCCAGGTGTCGAAGTCACCGCCGGTGACGGCGCGGACGATCCAGTCGTTGACGGCGTGGACGGCCAGGGATAGGTCCTCGGGGTGCGGATTGGGCCGGGCCAGGAAGTAGACCGTGCCGATGGCCGCCTCGTCGTCGTCGTTCAGGATGTTGTGGCCCCGCTCCACGGCCAGCAGGGGCGCCACAAGGATGTTCGCGTCGAGGTCCTTCAGGTGCTCGACGTCGCCCCGGCGCAGTGACCGGGCGCGGTAGGCGGATGGCGCCTCGTCCTCCGGGGCGATCTCCTCGTCGTCCGAGACCAGGCACAGCACGCTGTCGCGCCAGCGGGAGTTGAGGTTGTGCAGGGTGTCGGCCACGATGCGCGCCTCGGCATAGCTGCCGACCAGCAGGAGGATCTGGTCGCGCTTGCCCGAGCGAAGGGAGAGCAACTCGCGCTCCAGCGGACCTCCTTCGGGGGCGTCGTACTCCCCCGCGCCGAGGTGGGTGGCGATGCGGCGCAGCTTCTCGGGGCGGTCGTCCGGGTGGGTTCCCGACAGGCGCAGCTTCTCGTCGCCGTCGTCGATGAACTCGAAACGCATCAGGCTCTCGTTCGCGATGCGTTCGGTCACCTCGGCCGGCGGCTCGATGATCACGCCGACCGGGACGCAGACGTGGTAGCGACTGGACGCGCCCGCCCAGCTACTGCCGGACATGAGCAGCAGATGGGCGCCGGGCCTGCCGTCGACAGAGGCGAGGTGGGGCATGGCGCGAAGCAGTTCACGTCCGACGCCGCTGCAACGGAAGAAGGTCAGCTCACCGCTGCGGACTCCGCCCTTGTCCTCGCCCGGGACCCGGAACTGGAAGCCGAGTACGTTGCCCATCGGGGCCTCGGGCACCATCGGGCCGTAGTCGAGCGGCCGACGGTACATCGTGTTGTAGCCCAGACTGAGGGCGGCCTCGACGCGGGGCCACATGGCGTTGATCATGGCGAGCCGGGGTTCCAGGGCACTGAGCAGCAGCGTGAACTCGAAGCGTTCGGCGAGCTCCTGGTGCCACTGCTCGGGGGTCTGGGGCGGTGGCTTAGGCTTCCGGCGGCGGCCTCGCCCCTTCTGCCGTTCCTCCTCCTCGCGCTGCCACTCGTCGTACTTCTCCTTGTGCTTCTGCTGCCGGGCGGCCATGTGTCGCGGGTCGATGTGGAAGACCTGGTCCATGACCTCGGCCAGGTGGCGCCGGGTGTTCTCCGGGTTGCCGGTGTGGAGCAGTTCGTTGAGGAGGGCGGTCAGCTCGCTGAAGTCCTCCTCCGTCCTGCGGCGGCGGTCGCCGAAGGGGTTGTCGCGAAAAGCGTCGAGAAGCTTGCCAAGAGCCTGTCTGGGGATGTAGTTCCCGTGTTCCGGCCCGCTGCCGTCGGGGAGTTCATAGCGTTCGTCGAGCAGTCCGAGCTGTAGCGTCCAGGCGCTGAAGTAGCCCGTCCGCACCCACCTGCGCAGGTCGTACCTCGCAACGAGCATCGCGTACAACCGGTCGGTGGCCGATCCGGCGGTGTTGAGGGCGGCGGCGAAGGTCTCCACGTCCCGTTCGGAGAGCTGGGTGCGCCCGCTGGCCGCGAGCTCCCGGATCTTGTGCCGGCTCAGCTGGTCGATGAGGCCCTTGTCCTCGTCGCTGGCGAGGACGACGGCGGGTGCGAAGGTCTGGTCGAACTGCATCTGCACACGGTCGGCCTCGTCGATGACGACGAGGTCGCTGCGGCGGCAGGCGAGTTCGAGGTAGCGGATGCGCTCGCCGTTCTGGGGACGGGGCGGTGAGGCGTCGATCAGTCCGGCCGGCGTGGCCACCCAGATCAGGGCGCCGACCAGGGTGCGGGCTCCATGGTACCGGGGGCAGGCGGACCAGTACGGGCAGCTCGTCGCGCTCCTCTGCCATTCGGAGGCCCGGCCTCCACCTTTGTCGCGCCGCGGGTCCGACGGTGGCCGGAGCCGGGAGCAGGGAGCCTCACCGAAGGCGAGCTGCTCGGTGGACGAAGTAGCGCCCTGCCGCCTCACGTTGAGCACGCAGGAGGTCCCGAGATAGGCGAAGGCGGGATCGTCGTGGGCGAGCAGTCGGTGCTCGCCCCGGCCCGCCAGCCGGCGGTGCAGCCGCTGCGCGTGCCGCTCCCGGCCGGAGGACCCGAGCACGGGTGCGGCGGCGCCGTCGGTGTAGAGACCGTAGAGCCGGACGAGCTTCAGCACCTCTGCGACGTCGGTGACCACGATGGTGGTGCGCTTGCCGACCTTAGCGAGATGAACGGCGATGATGTCGCGCAGCGTGCTCTTGCCCGCGCCGACGATGCCGAGCAGGTGCTGGATCCCGTCGACCGTGAACGAGAAGTCCTCGTCCTTGCCGGCCTTGTGGAACGTGCCGTTCTCCTTGGCGGACAGGTCAAAGGCCCGCAGCCGCTCCAGCCAGCGCGGCGGCCTTCCCTCGCCGGCGCGGGCGTGCGTGGCGTCCATGTCCTCTGCGGTGCGCTCCAGGCCCTTCCTGGTGAAGACCAGAGGCTCTCCGCCGCCGGCCGGTTCCAGGTCCATGTCGTGGGCGACGAGGGGGGTGTGGGGGACGGACGGCAGGTCGACGACGGCCAGGGTGCGGCTGACGGGGAAGGCGTGCGGGCCCTGGCCCGCGACCGGCATGCTTTTGCCCGCCAGCGGCGGTGCGACACGCAGCAGTTGCTCGTAGACGGGGAAGCGGTCTCCGGCGACGGAGAGTTCGCGGCGGGTGGCGGGCAACTCGGTGTCGGGTACGTCGTAGCCGCGCACTCTGGGGTCGAACAGCTGGTAGCTCTCCAGCGCCTCGCGCCAGGTACGGCCCCTGCGCAGTGTCCACAGCGAGTACCGAGCGACACGCAACGTCCGCGCGGTGTCCGGCGGCAGCTGCGCTCCGTGTGCCTCGGCGAACCCGTATCCGCTGAACAGTACCCAGGCACTGCCCGCGGGGCTGCCCGGGATCAGCTTCTGCTGGAGGTACAGGCCGAGTTCCACCTGGCAGAGGTCTTCCAGGGCGGTCTTGCGGACATCCGACCCAAGGAACGCCTTGAGTGCGCTGAGTACGTCGGTCAGCGGCGGGGTGATGCTACGCATCGTGCTTCTCCTCTCTCTGTGCCCGACCCAGGTCGGGCACGAGGTCCACGGGTGTGGTGAGCACCAGCCGGTCCCTCAGAAGCGCGGGAAGGGCGTCGGCGAAGGCCCCCCGGTAACCGTCCCGTCCGGCGAGCGCGTCCGCGACCACGACGAGGGTGCGGTCCGCGAGGGGCGCGCTGTCGGTGAGATGCGCGGCGAGGAGGGCTGGCTGAAGGCGGTCGTACACCTGGATGTCGACGATCGCGGGACCAGAGTCCGTCAACCGGTAGGCGGACAGAGGCCCCGACAGGGGCTCATGGTCGATCCCGGCGCGATCCAGCGCGTCTAGGGCGGCCTCTTCGGTCCGATGCGGCAGTGTGAGGAACGTCCGCAGTGGACGCCGCAGGATCCACGTCTGTTCCGGATCTCGGATCAGTTCCGGAGGGTCGTCGCGCGGGCATTCCTCCCCCTCGCACCAGATATCCGCATCGGTGGCGGACGACACGGGTACGGACACGGCCCTGTCCCTGGGCAACGCGGGGAGCCCACATGAGGGACAGCGCAGGAAGTCGCCATCGACAAGCAGGGATTCGGGCAGCGGCCCGTACAGGTCCTTGACGCGGCTCCAGACGGCCTTGCTCCAGCCGGGCCCGAAGCGGTCCTGCCTGTGGACCACCGGGTGGCGGGCCAGGAAGCTCCGGCACTGCCGGTAGCGCTCAGCCGTTCCGCACCGCGCTTCCAGGTCGCCCAGAAGCGCGCGAGCATGCGCCGCCACGCCCCCGTCCGGCCCGTGCGAGGCGACTTCGAGGCATGACCGCGTCGGCATCCGGCCGACCGGGTGTACCAGCGTCGCGCCCGGGGTGACCAGGAAGGCGGGAACAGCGAAGAGCGGATCGCCCGCCGGCTTGGTCCGGCACCACTCCCACAGCTCCGGAAGGCTCCTCGGCGGTGTCTCCCCCACGTCGAGGCAGTGCATCACCGTGCGGTCCAGCGCACGCTGGGCGAGGCCGGGATAGGGCAGGGCGAACGAGCGCAGGCCCTGAACCTCGGCGACGGCAGCCACCATGCGGGCAAGCTCGTGGAAGAGTTCGCTGCCCGCGCCCTCAGGATCCTCCCCCGTGTCCGGGCGGTCGGCCCGGCGGGCCGCCCCCGCCCTCATGCCGCGGCCTCGGTGGCGGCCGACACCGAGCACCAGCGGGCCACTTCGCACCGCTGGCAGGAGCGTCCGGGCACGGCCGTGTAGCGGTCGTCCCCGTGCCAGTCGGCCACCATCGTCCGCAGGACTCCCTCAGCCGCGGTCCGGTTGGCGGAGGCGAAGGGGTCGATGATCTCCAGATCGGCACCGCCGGGGCGCAGCACCTCAAGCTCGACCCGGGCACGGGACGGAGCGCCGCCCAGGTCACCGCGGCCGATCAGCACGACCGCCAGGGCCAGTTGGGGGTAGAGCTCCAGCAGGGGGCGGTTGGACCGCCGGTCGATGGCGGAGGTCTTGGTCTCGCGCCATACCCATGAGTCGGCGTCCCGGTAGAGCAGATCGGGTGCGGCGATCACCACCACGTCGGCGACGGTGTCGTGCCGCACCACCCGGGGCTCGGTCCGCACATCTGTCCCGTCCCCGACGCACCGCAGCGGGCAGACCGCGGCGTGCCGCCGCAACAGGATTGCCCCGAGGGTGCGTTCGCGGTCAGGCAGGTCGAATCCGTCCGGCACCCACTCCTCGGGAACCTCGACCGTGCACGGTCGAGGCGATCCGTGGCCATGCCGGTCGGCGAGGTAGGCGTGCAGCGCCCGACCGCGCTCGGCCGTCACCTCGCGCTCGACGGAGTCCGCCGTGGGCAGGTGCAGCCGACGCATGTGGTCGCGGGCCGGGCAGGCCCGGTAGTTGCGACCGTTGGTCACCGACCAGGTACGTCGGGGCCGGTTCGGCGACTCGATGCCCAGCAGTCCGGGCGCCGCGCGCAGCGCCGGGCAGACCGACAGGTAGGGACATCCGCCGCACGCGGAGCCGGGGCGGTATTCCCGTCCGTCCAATACGCTGGCCAGGGCGTCGGGGCCGTGCTCGCGGTACTGGGCGAGCGACTGCTCCCGGCTGCCGGCGAAAAGCTCCCGGGTACGGCCGTCGAACAGCGCGAACTCCACGATCCGTACCTGCTCCGGCCGCGACCCGGGGGTGCCCTCGGCCAGCACCAGGGCGACGGCGGCGACGAACCCGTCGGGCGGCAGCTCCCGGTTCAGGCGGTGCACGGGCAGACGGAGTTCACGGTAGGCACCGTCGGCGGAGGCCAGGCAGCGGCCCCACACGGTGAAGCGGTACTCCTGGGCGTTCCGCGAGTCGGGGCCGGACGGCCGGTAGCGGTACGTCCACGGCTCGGGGACCTCGTTCAGGGGGCGTTCCGGGTCGGCGGGGAAGGCCGCCTCGTACGCCTTCACACCATGGTCCGACCATGTCCTCAGGCCGTCGTGCAAGGGCGCGGTACGCGTCCGGGGCAGGCTGCCGGGGGGCCGGAAGCGGGCGTCGCAGGCGGCCATGAAGGGGCCGAGAGTGAAGTTCTCCAACCGCTCGCGGCGGCGCGGTACGGGGTCGGCAGTTTGGTAGCCGCGGGTCTTGAGAGCGTCAGCGGCAGGGCACCGGAATACGCCTCCTTTGAACATGCCGGCGGATACCGTGATGACTTCGGAGGTACGTGTCACCCCGTCGGGGGGCAGCCACGGCTGTGACATTTTCTGCTCCATTTCTGTACGGACGAAAGAAAAGAAGGGTGGCCATGAGGGAGATCGAGGAGATCGGCAATGTGGAGAAGTGCTACGAAGTGCTGGACAAGGTCGGTGACGGTGGCCAAGGCGACCTCTTCCTCAGCCGTGACCGCAGGAGCGGGGAGAGAGTGGCGCTGAAGCTCCAGAAGGCCCGGGACCTCGGCCCCGAGAGCTTTTTCCACTCGGCCGGAAACCACCTCCTCGAAGAGGGCTCCCGCATGATGATGCTGACGGGAATTCAGGCGATCCCAGAAATCATCGCCACCGGGACGTACCGAGGGCGCCGATGCCTGGTCATGGAATTCGTCGAAGGACTCCAATTGCAGGACGTGCTGTTGGCGGCCCGACCCGTCAGGCATCCTGAGGTAGTCGCGTCCGCCATCGGCCAACTGTGCGAAATTCTGCGGGAAGTGCACGACCGGAATCTGGTGCACTGCGACCTCAAACCCGAGAACGTCATCGTGCAACCGGACGGCCGTCTCCGGCTCATCGACATGGGCCTCGCGATCGCGGCGGGCGAGGAGACGCTTTTCGAGCGCGGCACGCGCGGCTGGGCCTCCCCCGAGCAGTCCGACGCGTGCCCCTCGGGGCTGACGCCGCGAGCGGACATCTTCGGGCTCGGCTGCATCCTGTTGGAGATGACCGTCATGCGGCTCCCCTACGGCGGACTGGAGGAGCGGGCGGAACCGGGCGGCCCGGTGCTGCCGCCCGACAAACTCGCCGAGCTCCCCCCGGAGTTCGCCTCCCTCGCGCTGTGGATGGTCCGGTGGGAGGCGGAGGAGCGCCCGGCGGATGCCCGTGAGGTGTTCGACCGACTCCGCCCGTACCTGCCCCAACTGGGCTCGCGGCGTCCGTCGAGGCGGCTGCGTCCCGACCCGACCGAGTACTACCGCACGCATCCGCCTCGGCTGTGACAGTGATCCGGAGGTCGCCGGCCGGGCGGGTCACCTCAATCCTTCCAGCAACTCCCGGACCTCACGTACGCCTTCGCCGCCCATCAGTTCGCGCAGCACGATGACTCTCTCCAACTCCCGTACTGCTGTGTCGGTTTCACCGGCGGACACCAGGACGTACGCGAAGAGCATCCGCGTCTTGTCCTCGTTGGGCCAGTTCTCCTGTTCGCGGTAGACGTCGCAGGCCCGCCGGTACAGGGAGATGGCCTCGTCCCGCTCGGCGCGGGCCAGGTGCACCTTGGCCAGGGTGAACAACACGTCGGCCAGGCCGCTGCGCTCCACCGTGCGCTCGACCACGCCCAAGGCGTCGGCGCACCGACGGAGCGCCTGCGCGTGCTCGCCCCGGTCGTGGTGAAGCGCGCCGAGGGCGTTGAGAGCGGCGGCCTCCCCGACCGGGTCGGACACCTCCCGGCACAGCTCCAGTGCCTGGCAAATCGCTTCCTCCGCCCCCGTCCGGTCGCCCTGCTTGCGCAGGGTGATCCCGAGCCGGTGCAGCGAACGGGCAAGACTGAGCCGGCCCGCCTCACTGTGGTCCTCCTTGCTGAGCCGGACGGCACGGTGCAGGTGGCCCACGGCCGTGTCGTAGTCGCCGAACCGCCACTGTGTCCCTGCCAGCATCCGGTGGACCATGGCGCAATCGACCGGGGCGGCGGCGGATTCGGCGGCGTCGACGGCGTGCAGGAGGTTCCTCCGCGCGTCGCCGAGGAGGTGCCGGCGCCACTGATAGGTGACCAGGGCCATCGAAAGCAGCCATGTGTACCGTTCGATGCCCTGGCCGATGGCTAATCGGACGCCTCGCTGAACAGCGGCGTACTCCTCGTCCAGATACGCCATCGCCTGCCCCGGTTCCGCGGGGTCGGTGACCGTGACCCCGTCGGGCTCGCCGATGGGCAGGGCGCGCTCATGGTCGAGCACACGGTCGCAGGCGCGGACGTTGTGCAGCTGGTGTTCCAACACCTGCCGTACGGTCGCCTGCTCGATGTCCGCTGTCTCTCCGTCCGCCCCCGGCTGCACATGCCGACGGGCGAAGGCCCGTACTAGGTCGTGCAGTCCGTACCGGTCGCCCTGGCGCTCCACAAGGTTCGCCGCCACGAGCTCCATCAAGGCCCGGTCGGTGCGCGCTCCTTCCCCCGCCGCCCTTCCCAGATCCATCACCGCCTCCCAGGAGGCGGTGGGCCCGGGGTGGACGGCGAGCTGCCACAGCAGCAGCCGAGCCTCCGCACCGAGCACGCGTACGGAGCAGTTCAGCGCTGCGCGGACCGACAGTTCATGCTCCGGCAGGTGCAGGGTGTCCAGCCTCGCCCGCTCCCGCTCCTCCTTCATGTCCCGCACCAGGGCCGGGAGGGTACGCAACGGACGCGCACCGCCTTCCAGGAGTCGAGCCACCACGGTGAGCGCCAACGGCAGCCATCCGCAGAGGCTGACCAGCTCACTGAAAGCCTGGGCGTGCTTCGCCCGGTCCTCGACCGACACCTTCTCCTGGAGCACCTCCAGGGCATCCGCCTCTTGCAGCGGCTCCATCTTGCGAAACAGCACCTTTCTCTCGGACTGCAGGCGCAACAGGTCGTTGCGGCTGGTGATGATCACGGCGCAGGTGCCGTCTCCGGGGAGCAGCGGCAGCACCTGCTGAGCGTTGAGCGCGTCGTCTAGGACGACGAGTACCGAGCGGTGGGCCAGTGCCGACCGCAGCGCATTGCTCTTGCTCTCCGGTCCGGTCACCGTGGTGTACGGCGGCAGCGCGGCCAGGAATCCGTCCAGAACCTCGTCCGGTTCGGCGGGCCGCGCGTCCCCGTCGGCGAACCCGTTCAGTTCGGCGCGGAGCACTCCGTCGGGGAACCGCTCCCGAAGCTGACGGGCGAGGTGGTTGGCCACCGTACTCTTCCCGACACCCGCCATGCCGCTGATGAGGACCAAGGCCAGGTTGCCGGCGTCCTGTTCGTCGCACACGGCCGCCACGAGGCCGCGGATCAGTTCGTCCTGCCCGACCGGCCTGCGACTGCTGCCGGGCAACTGGTCTGGGACGGGCGGCAGGAGCGTCCCGCCGGACCGGTGGGCGACTCCCCGAACCTGGTCGAAGGCGCTCCGCAAGTCGGTGTCTGGCTTTCCGTTGCGCCTCGTCCACTCCTCGATGAGCCGTTCACGTCGGCGCTCCGCCAGGTCGTCGTGGGCGAGCAGGTAGAACCGGAAGACCTGGGGCAGTTCCGGTGCGCGCTCGAACCACTTCTCCGTCTCCTCACGGAGCCACTTCTCCTCCCTCGATTTGTAGGCGGCGTCCATCCGGGCGTGCACCGCGGCCATCAACTCGGCCCGCAGCGCCTCCCGGCGCAGTTGGAAGCCGCTCTCGGTCAGCCCGCGCAGCGGATCACCGCCGTCCCACTCCTCCAGGGCCGCGCCGAGCAACTCGAACCCCTCCGGATGGTTCAGCCCTTCGGCCCTCGCCACCCGGTCGCGGAAGCGGAGCAGGTCGACGCTGCCCTCCGGCGCGCGGAGCGTGCAGTAACCCGACTTGCCACCATGGGGCACGGCCTCCGGGCCCAGCCGCTTCCGCAGGTCGGAGACAGCACGGTCCACTAGGCCGCGGGTGTTCTCCTCGCCCTCCCAGAGGACTTCGGCGATCTCCTTCCTGGTGCATCGGCAGCCCGTTGATGTCGCCAGAAGCGCAAACAGCCCGGCTGCCTTCGAACTTGCGCAGACCCTTCCGCCGCCGTCCCCTTCGGCTCTTACCGGGCCCAGCACATACCCCTCCATCGCCCTTCTCCTCTCCGCACCGGAAGCAGTGGTCCGGGCCCCGCAACGGCGCCCCCTTCATCTGTACGTTGCGATGTGCCGCTTCACACGCACGTACTTCTTCACGCCCCCATGCCTCAGTTTTCCCTCAGTTTCCGCTCCACGGCCTCTTCCCCTCCCCGGGCACGATGGCACCAGCCGCTCACAGAAGCGCGAGACGGCAGCGTAGTAATCCATCGACCCATCAGGAAGGAACCGCAGGCCCTATGAACAACCGTCAGCGAAACCGCCGGGCGAGCCGTCTGCGCCAGTCCCCCGACTGGCCGCCGACCCGGCGCCGGCGGGCGGCCGACCGGACCGAGGGCACCACGCCAGCGACCCCGCGCGCCGAAGCGCCGGACGACTCTCCCTCCGAGACCGCCTGAGTCCACAGCTCATGAGTGGGTGCCCGTCCCGGGCGGGCACCCACCCACTGCGGCCCCACCCCTCTGAACTACTCCGACCGGCGAGCTCACGGCCTTTCCGCACTGTCACACGCTCGTGGTCGAAGGCGGCGATTCCCGGTCAACAAGACCGACCTCGGCGGCTCTTCAACCTGTCCAGCACATCGACATCTCCGGCGCCTTCAGCATCTTCGGCACCTTCAGCCCAGAGAAAGGACATTCACTGATGTATCCACCATCCAGCAGTATGTTCGCCTCGGTGAGGCGGCACTTCGACCACCCCCGGGTCGGCGACTCGGTCCTCGTGACCGTTCCCTCAGACGTCGAGGGGGCGGAGCCGGTCCGGCTGACTGCTGTCGAGACGTACGAAGCCTTGCACGGGCCGGGCTCCGACCCGCAGTTCGCCGCCGCGATCTGGAAGGAGGTACTCAGCACCGCGCTGAGTGACCTCGCTCCACACGGCACCGGGAAGCTCCTGGCGATCTGGCTGACCCTGCCCCGGTTGACCGGGACTGTCCACCGCGTCTGCACGCGCCTGCACGCCGATCGGTCGGACGTGGAGGCCGAGATGATCCTGGCCCTCTTGGAGGAACTGGCGGCTCCGGACGCCTCGAGCCGCCTCTCCGACTCGTCCCTGATCCACGCCGCGCGCACCAGGGCGTGGTGCTTCGCCCGCGACGGCCTGCGGGAGCTCCCCTCCACCCATGTCGAGCGCATCGCCCAGGATCGCGCGCTCAACGCGTCCGACGGGGAGGCGGACGCTCCGGCCGAGGAGTGCCTGGACGTACGGGTCGACCGTCCGGACGGCCCGGACGGGCTGCACGCCCCGCTGCGCTTCCGGGTGCGCCCGGAGCATCTGCGCAAGGGTGCTCTCGCCGACACCGACGACGGGACGAGGAACCGTTCGACGCACCACGCACCCCGGAAGAACCGACGGTCCGAGCGCCGCGCGGGCACCCGGCCGGTCCGCCCTGCGCGGAGGCGAGCATGAAGGACCCGACAGAGGGCCGACTCAGTTTCTCCGAGATGTTCGACCTGCCCGTGACAGTGGACCTGCGGACGGCGTGCCGAGCGTTCGGGATCGGTTCGACGACCGCGTACCGGCTGATCCGCGAGGGCGAGTTCCCCTGCTCCATCCGCCGCGTCGGACGCAGGTACAGGATTCCGACCAACGAGCTGATGCGCGCCCTGGGGATCGAGGACCGCCCCCTGTACAACGTGGACCTGAAACTGGACACGGACGGCCCGAGCCCCGACTTCTGACAAGGAAGAAGAGGGGCCTCATGTCCCCCGCGTGCGGCCCCGTGGCATCAGCCACGGGGCCGCACGGCCCTGCTTCTCCACGCTCACCCGGTCCGTCAGCCGGTGCTGGCCCACCGAGTCGCCGCACACGGGTGATCGTGTGCCATGGCAGAGCGGCCCGGTCGACCTGAGGTGAGACCTCGGCGCCGGTTGTGACCCAGGGTTCGGGTTCCCTACGCGGAGGAAGACCTCCGTATGCGCACCGGGGATCGAAGGCAAGGAAGCCACAGAGCATGGGCAGTAGATCGATAGGCATGACACATCGTCAGGAGCAGCGTCGAGATGACTCCTCAGCGTTCCCGCGATGCCCAGGCCAGCGAACCGTTCATCCAGCATGACCTCCACAGAACCGCAGGTCAGAGGCGCGCATCCGTCACGTGACAGGCTCCACGTCATGTACTCCGGGAAACAGGTCGATCAGACCACTCCGCACCTGCGCAGCCTAGGAAAACAGCAGGTCAGACGCCTTTTGCGGCAGGCTCCAAAATAGCCACGCACTCCACGTGGTGCGTCATCGGAAACAGATCGAACGCCCGCAGCGACCGCACCCGGTATCCGCCCTCCCGGAAGTACCCCAAGTCCCTTGCCAGCGCGGCCGGGTCGCACGCGACGTAGGCGATGCGTCGTGCGCCGAGGCCCACCAGGTGCTTCACCGTCTGCTTGCCCGCGCCGGCGCGCGGCGGGTCGAGGACGATCAGGTCGACCTCCGTGATGCCGGTGCGCGGCAGGGTGGCCTCGACCTTGCCCTGTTCGATGCGGACGCGGTCGAACGCGGCGAGGTTGTGGCGGGCGTCCTCGACCGCTCGCTTGCCGGACTCGATGCCGAGGACCGCGCCCTTGTCACCGACACGGTCGGCGATCGCGCCCGCGAACAGGCCCACACCGCAGTAGAGGTCGAGGGCCGTGTCGCCCTTGCGGGGCGTCAGGCCCTGCATGACGGCGAGCATCAGGGTCTCGGCAGCCTTGGGGTGGACCTGCCAGAAGCCGCCGTTGCCGACGCGGTACGTGCGGTTGTCGGCGCGCTCGCGGACGAAGGGGCGGCCGTGGACGCGGTGGACTCCGCCGTCCTGTTCGGCGATGCGCAGGACCGAGACCGGCTTGTCCAGCTCGACGAGGGGCAGACGCGCGCCCGGCTTCGGCTCCAGGATGACCTGGCGGTCCTGGGAGCCCGTGGCCGCGATCGCCTCGACCGAGGCCATCCCGGACCAGTCGTGCTTCTCGATGCCGAGCTCGCTGACCCCGGGAGCGGCAATCATGCAGTGCTCGACGGGCTCGACCTCGTGCGAGCGGTGGCGGCGCAGACCCGCGTTGCCGTCGGGGTCGATCGCGTACTGGACGCGCGTGCGCCAGGCCGGAACCTCACCCGAAGGCAGCTTGTCGCCCTCCGCCGGTACGACCGTGCCGTCCCAGCCGGCCTCCTCGGGGGTGAGACCCGCGAGGCGCTGCAGCTGCTCGGTGATGACCTCGCCCTTGAGGCGGCGCTGCGCGCCGGGCTTCGCGTGCTGCCAGTCGCAGCCGCCGCAGCGGCCGGGGCCCGCGTACGGGCAGGGCGCCTCGACGCGGTCCTTGGAGGGATCGAGGACCGTCACCGCGTCCGCGCGCAGGAAACGGGAGCCCTCGTCACCGTCGGTCACACGCGCGATGACCTTCTCGCCGGGGAGCGTGTGACGGACGAAAAGGACCCTTCCTTCGGCCGTGCGGGCGACGCAGTGGCCGCCGTGCGCGACGGGGCCCACCTCGACCTCGTACTCCTGCCCGACGAGGGAGGCCTCCTGCGAGCCCTCCTCCGAGTTCCCCGCCTGCGATTTCTTCGGTTCTGCCTGCATGGCGGGGTGACTCCACAACGTAAGGGGGCATCGGCCGAAGGAAACGGCCGGACAACAGCCCACCAGTCTACGTGGGTGTGGTCCGGCCGCTCACCAGCCGTCCGGCGCTAGCCCTTGTTGCCGCTGCCGTTGCCGCTGCCAGTGCCGCTGCCGTTGCTCGGCTCCTTGTGACGCTTCTCCACCGGCCCCCGCCGCACCGCACCCGGCGCGTTCCACTCCGACCGCTTCCTCGCCCGCTTCTTCGCGGCCTCGGAGGAGTCGAGCTGGTAGGGGACGGATGTGACCATCACGCCGGGAGTGAAGAGCAGGCGGCCCTTGAGCCTCAGCGCGCTCTGGTTGTGCAGCAGGTGCTCGTACCAGTGGCCCACCACGTACTCCGGGATGATCACGCTGACCACGTCGCGCGGGCTCTCCTTGCGGAGGCCCTTGACGTACTCGATGATCGGCCGGGTGATCTCGCGGTAGGGCGAGTCGAGGATCTTCAGCGGGACGGTGATGCCGCGCCGCTCCCACTCCGCCTTGAGGGCCTTGGTCTCCGCAGGGTCGACGTTGATGCTCAGTGCTTCGAGCGTGTCCGAGCGCATCAGCTTGGCGTAGGCCAGGGCGCGCAGCGTCGGGCGGTGGATCTTGGAGACCAGGACGATGGAGTGCACGCGCGAGGGGCGCACGCTGTCCTCGGACGGGGTGTCCGGGGCGGCGATCTCCTCGGCGACGCGGTCGTAGTGGCGGCGGATCGCGGACATCGTCGCGTAGAAGATGCACATGCCGAGCAGGGCGACCCACGCGCCGTGCGTGAACTTCGTGACGAGTACGACGACCAGGACCATGCCCGTGAAGAAGGCGCCGAAGGTGTTGATCGCCCGCGAACGAATCATGTGGCGCCGCTTGGCCTGGTCCCTCTCCTTGCGCAGGTGGCGGTTCCAGTGCCGGACCATGCCGATCTGGCTGAGCGTGAAGGAGACGAAGACGCCGACGATGTAGAGCTGGATCAGGCGGGTCGAGTCCGCGCCGTAGATGACGACGAGCAGGGCCGCGGCGCCCGCGAGCAGCACGATGCCGTTGGAGAACGCGAGCCGGTCGCCACGGGTGTGCAGCTGACGCGGCAGATAGCGGTCCTGCGCGAGGATCGAGCCGAGCAGCGGGAAGCCGTTGTACGCCGTGTTGGCCGCGAGGAACAGGACAAGAGCCGTGGCCGCCGCCAGGACGATGAACAGGAAGCTGCCGCTGCCGAAGACGGCCTCGGCGACCTGGGAGATCACCGGGTTCTGCACGTAGTCGGCGCCGACCGGCACCCCGTTGTGGAAGAGGTCCTTGCCCGGGTACTCGGCCATGCGGACCTTGGTCGTCATGGCGAGCGCGATGATGCCGCAGAACATGGTCACGGCCAGGGCGCCCATCAGGGCCAGGGTGCTCGCCGCGTTCTTGCTCTTGGGCTTGCGGAAGGCCGGGACGCCGTTGCTGATGGCCTCGACGCCGGTGAGCGCGGCACAGCCGGAAGAGAAGGCCCGCAGGAGCAGGAAGACCAGCGCGAAGCCCGCGAGGCCCTGATGCTCGGGCTTGATCACGTAGTCCGCGGTGGGCGCCTTCATCGTCTCGTCGAGGACGATGCCCCGGAAGGCTCCCCAGGCGATCATGATGAAGACGCCGGCGACGAAGACATAGGTCGGGATGGCGAAGAGCTTCCCCGATTCCTTCACGCCGCGCAGGTTCATCACCGTGAGGAGCACGATGACGGCGACGGCACAGAGCACCTTGTGCTCGACGACGAACGGAATCGCCGAGCCGAGGTTCTCGATGCCCGAGGAGATCGACACCGCCACGGTCAGGACGTAGTCGACGAGCAGGGCGCTCGCGACGGTGAGTCCGGCCTTGGGGCCGAGGTTGGTGTTGGCGACCTCGTAGTCGCCACCACCGCTCGGGTAGGCGTGCACGTTCTGCCGGTACGACGCGACCACGGTGAACATCAGCACCACGACCGCGACGGCGATCCAGGGGCTGAAGTGGTACGCCGACACACCCGCGATCGAGAGGACGAGGAGCACTTCTCCCGGGGCGTAGGCCACGGAGGAGAGCGGGTCGGACGCGAACACGGGTAGAGCGATGCGCTTCGACAGGAGGGTTTCTCCGAGCCGATCGCTGCGCAGTGCGCGCCCGATGAGGATCCGTTTGGGCACGTCGGTCAGTTTGGACACGCAGAGGATCGTAAGCGTTCGAATGGGTGCCCGCCCACCCACCACCCCCTAACAGCTCGGGTTAGCCACGACGCGCCGTCCGGGGCTCCGCCCAATGCCCGGAAAGCGGACGCTCATCGGCGGCCTCCGGTGCTTCCGGCGCCTCCCACGCCCTATGGACCTCATGGGCCCCATGGGGCCCGTAGTGCTCGGCCACCCGCTCCTCGGCGCGGCGGATCGCGCGGGACGGCCACCAGGTGGCACGGCCGAGCAGCAGCAGCGCCGCCGGCAGGATCATGATGCGGATCACTACCGCGTCGAGCAGGACGGCCGCCGCCAGGACGAAGCCCATCTGCTTCATCTCCAGGATGTGCAGCATCACAAAGCTCGCGAAGACGGTGACCATGACGATCGCGGCGCTGGTGACGACTTTGGCCGACGAGCTGGTGCCCTGGATGACGGCCTGCCGGGTGGGCACGCCGTTCAGCGCGGCCTCCCGGATCCGGCTGACCACGAACACCTGGTAGTCCATCGAGAGCCCGAAGAGGATCACGAAGAGGAAGAGCGGAACCCGCGAGGAGATCCCGCCGAGCGAGACGAACGAGAGCAGCTCCTCGGCCCACTTTCCCTGGAAGACCAGGACGAGCAGCCCGAGCGCGGACGCGGCGGAGAGCAGGTTGAGCACGATGCCGAGCAGTCCGAGGACGACAGAGCGGAACGCGAAGACCGTCATGGCGAAGGTCATCAGGAGCAGGAAGCCGAGGACGAGCGGCAGCTTCTGGTTCTGGTGTTCTACGTAGTCGGTGCCGCGCGGCACCTCTCCGGTGACGGCCGTCTCCACGCCGGGCAGCTTGCCGACGGTCGCGGGGATGTAGTCGTCACGGATGTGGTCGAGGGAGGCGGCTGCCTTCCCTGAGTACGTGGCGTGCGGGGCGTTCAGCTCCAGCGTGGTGGTCCTGCGGTCCTTCGACGTGCGGACGAGCGGGGTACCGGAGGGGTGCGAGAAGAGCGGGTCGGCCTGCGCCTTGCGGTCCAACTCCCCCAGCGCCTTACGCACTTCGCCGGCCTGCGAGGCCTCGGCACGCACGACGACCTGATGCCGGACGCGCTGCTCCGGGAAGGCGTCGAGCAGCCGGTCGTACCCCCGCATCGCCGGAATGTCGCGCGAGAAGCTGTCGCGCGCCGGGTCCTTGAGGTTCATGTTCAGCGCGGGCAGCGCCAGGCCGAGCATGACGAGGACGGAGAGGCACAGGGTGAGCGCGGGGTGCTTGCGCGCCGGGGTGAGCAGCGTGTTCCAGGCCCGTCCGGGCTTCTCCTCGCCGTACGTCCTCACCGGCTTGCCCTGCGTCCGCCGCTTGGCCGCCCGGCGTTCCGCGCGCTTGCCGAGCTTGACCAGGAGGGCGGGGAGCACGGTCACCGAGCTGAGCACGGCGACGGCCACGACCAGGATGGTGCCGGTCGCGAGCGAGTCGAAGATGACGTCGCCCGCGAGATACAGGGCGGCGGTGGAGACGATCACGGCGAGCCCGGAGACCACGATCGCGCGGCCCGCCGTCGCCGCGGCGGCCTCGACCAGAGCCGCGGAGGTGAGGCGGCCACCGGCGCGGGCCCGTTCCTCGCGCTCGCGCTTGAGGTAGAAGAGCGTGTAGTCGACGCCGACCGCCATGCCGATGAGCAGGATCATGTTCATCCCGACGCCGGTGTCGGGCAGCAGGTGCGAGGCCAGCATCGCCAGGCCCATGGTCGCCATGATCGAGGTGACGGCCAGTAGCAGCGGTACGCCGACCATGACGACGGAGCCGAAGACCACGGCGAGCGTGATCAGCGTGATGGGGAGTGTGATCGCCTCGGAGAAGGCGAGGTCGTCGCCCCGCTGGTCGTTGACGCCCTTGCTCACGGATGCGGCGCCGGTCTCCTCGATCACCAGGTCCGGGTGAGCCTTCTTGACCTCGTCGGTCTGGGCCTGGAGCGGGATGACGTTCTTCTTGCCGTCCTGGTCGGGGCCGTTGAGCTCCACCGGGATCCGCAGGACCCGCCCGTCGGCCGATTTCACCGGCGCCGCCACCGAGGCGACCTCCGGCAGCGACTTCATTCGGGCGGTGATGTCCTTGACGGCCGCGTCGGCCGCCGCCTTGTCCAGAGGGCCCGAAACGGCGCGGACGAGCACCTGCTCCGTGGGCCGCATCTGGACGCCGCCCTCGGTCGCGAGCGCCTCGGCACGGCCCGCCTCGCCCACGCGGTAGTCCTCGCTGCTCGCGCTGTTCATGCCCGCGGCTATCCCGCCCCCCAGGCAGAGCACCACGAACACCAGCCACCCGATGACCGCCCGCCCCGGGTGCAGCGCGCTCCATCTCGCCACGCGCACCGTTACCGATCGCTTCCCCATGACCATCCCCGCCCCTTCGGCACTTACTGATCCGTTTGGCCCACCTGGCCTTCATATGTAAGTGGAGACTGACAGGTGAAGGAACGAGCCGTCAACTGTCATTCGCGGCTGCGGAAGAACGGATTGACAGCGGATCCCGTCATGCGTAAGTCTTGGCTGACAGGTTTCGGTCGGCAGGTTTCGGTCGACAGGTTCGGGACCAGCGAGAAGACCAGCGAAAAGGCGGGCCATGGACAGCGAAGAGCTGCTCGCCTTCCTCTCCGCCGTCGGCCATGCCCAGCGGATCCGGATCATCACCGAGCTCGCCCCCGGACAGCTGTACGTCAGCGAACTGGCGCGGCGGCTCGGCGTCTCCCGGCCCCTGCTCTACATGCACCTCGAACGTCTGGAGAAGGCCGGTCTCGTCGTCGGCCGCCTGGAGCTCTCCGACGACGGCAAGGCTCTCAAGTACTTCGAACTTGCGCCGTTCGACGTGCGATTGAACCTGGACACGATCCTCGCGGCCGTCCGGCAGGACGCGTCGGACGAGGCAGGGCAGCAGCACTCACCAGAGGGGTCTTAATGGACGACGTGATCATCCCGGTCGCCTTCTTCCTGATACTCGCCGGCGCGATCGTGGCGGTCGCGTACTTCCAGACGCAGCGCAACCGCGAGCGCGACCGCCAGTACGCCGAGGCGATGGAGCAGTACCGCGACGTGGTCGAGCGCGCCAGGTCCGAGCAGGAGGCGGCGCGGCTGCAGCTCGTCGAGATGAGCTACCGGCTGAAGTCCGTCGAGGGCCTGCTGCGCAGCGTGGACTGAGTCCGCAGCAAAGACTG
This sequence comes from Streptomyces sp. NPDC055239, assembly GCF_053606205.1. Lineage (NCBI taxonomy): Bacteria > Bacillati > Actinomycetota > Actinomycetes > Kitasatosporales > Streptomycetaceae > Streptomyces > Streptomyces sp. NPDC055239. Next base: position 71,208 of record NZ_JBSGRD010000016.1, read on the forward strand.
CGTACCGGCAGGTGCACGGGGGTGCCCTCCATGGACCGTGCGTGTGTAGCTTGGGCGTCGGTCTGAGACGCTTTTACCGTTCAGCCTGAGCGAAAAGTATTGACACAGCCGGAAGGACGGGCGTGCACATCGTCATCATGGGCTGCGGGAGAGTCGGATCGGCTCTCGCGCAAACCCTGGAACAACAGGGGCACACGGTCGCCGTGATCGACCAGGACCCCACCGCCTTCCGCCGTCTGGGCTCCGGCTTCGGCGGTCGCCGCGTCACCGGTATCGGCTTCGACCAGGACACCCTGCGCGAGTCCGGCATCGAGGAGGCGGGCGCCTTCGCCGCGGTCAGCAGCGGCGACAACTCGAACATCATCGCTGCCCGCGTGGCCCGCGAGATGTTCGGCATCGAGAATGTCGCCGCCCGCATCTACGACCCGCGGCGCGCCGAGGTCTACCAGCGCCTGGGCATCCCCACCGTCGCCACGGTCCGCTGGACCGCCGACCAGATGCTGCGCAGGCTGCTGCCCTCCGGGGCCGAGCCGCTGTGGCGCGACCCCACGGGGGGCGTACAGCTCGCCGAGGTGCACGCGTCCGAGGCCTGGATCGGCCACAAGATCAGCGAGCTCCAGGAGGAGACCGGCGTCCGCGTGGCCTTCCTCACCCGGCTGGGCGAGGCGGTCCTGCCGACCTCCCAGACGGTGCTCCAGGAGGGCGACCTGGTGCACGTGATGATGCGTACCGACGAGGTCGAGAAGGTCGAAGCGGCGTTCGCCGAAGGCCCTGAAGAAGGCGGTCACTGATGAGGGTCGCCATTGCAGGAGCGGGCGCGGTGGGACGTTCCATCGCCGGTGAGCTCCTGGAGAACGGGCACGAGATTCTGCTCATCGACAAGGCGCCGACCGCCATCTCGGTCGAGCGAGTCCCGCAGGCCGAGTGGCTGCTCGCCGACGCCTGCGAGATCACCTCGCTCGACGAGGCGGCGCTCCAGCGCTGCAACGTGGTGATCGCCGCGACCGGCGACGACAAGGTCAACCTCGTCGTCTCGCTCCTCGCGAAGACCGAGTACGGCGTTCCCCGGGTCGTCGCCCGCGTGAACAACCCCAAGAACGAATGGCTCTTCAACGAGTCCTGGGGCGTCGATGTCGCGGTCTCGACCCCGCGCCTGATGTCCGCGCTCGTCGAGGAGGCGGTCAGCGTCGGCGATCTCGTCCGGCTGCTCCGCTTCAGCCACGGCGACGCGAACCTCGTCGAGCTGACCCTGCCGCCCGAGTCGGCCCTCGCGGGCACGACGGTCGGCGACGTCCAGTGGCCCGAGGACACCTCGCTCGTGACGATCATCCGCGGTACGCGCGTCCTCGCGCCGACCCCGGACGACTCCCTGGAGGCGGGCGACGAACTCCTCTTCGTGGCCGCCCAGGCCCGCGAGGAGCAGCTGGAGGACCTCCTGTCGGTACGCCGGGAGGACGCGGCGAGCTAGTCGCTTCACTTGCCTGTACGTGGAGGGGGGGGGGCGCGGGGGGCGCGGGGGGCGCCCCCCCCGCCGAGCCACAAGCCGGTGGGGGAGGCGCCGAGTGGCGGGGGGGGGGGGCGCGGTGC
>NZ_JBSGRD010000016.1:72804-231853 GCF_053606205.1 Streptomyces sp. NPDC055239
TTCCCCCTCAACCCTTACACGCGTGTCGCTCGTGCTCTTTTTAGTTTTCAGTACCTGCTGAGGTGCGGGGGCCCCCGGTTCGTTCCCGGCCCCCCCCCCTCCACGTACAGGCAAGTGCCTTTGCGGTCAGGCCTCTTTGCGGTGCTGGCCCGCGGCCTTGCGCTCCTTCTCGGCGTTCTCCTCCGCCTCCATCTCCGCGAAGACGTCGATCGGCGCGGGCGCCTTCGCGAGGAAGACCCAGGTCAGCCAGACGGCGAGCAGGAACGGCGGGATCTTCAGGGCGATCAGGACCCAGCCGAACTGGGTCGTGTCACCCCACCAGTAGAGCGGGAAGAGGATCGCGCACTTGGCGAGCAGGATCAGGCCCCAGGCCCAACTCGCCTTCGTGTACGCCTTCTTGCGGCCGGGGTTGCGGGTCCGCCAGGAGAGGTTCTCCTTGAAGACCGGGCCCAGGATCAGGCCGATCAGCGGGACACCCGCGAGGGCCGTGATGATGTAGGCGAGGGCGAGGCCGAGGGTGTAGAGCATGCCCGGCAGATAGAAGTCCTTGGCGTTGCCGGTCATCATCGCGAAGACCACACCGAAGGCGACACCGAAGACGCCGCTGAAGGCGTGCTTGACGGTGCCCTTCATGACAAGGCGGACCACCACGAGCACCAGGGACACCGCGAGGGCCGCGATGGCCGACATGTGCAGGTCCTTGTTGATCGTGAAGATGGTCACGAAGAGGAGGCCGGGGACGACCGTCTCCACCATGCCCCGCACGCCGCCGAACGCCTCGAAGAGCGCGGCCTCGGTCACGGCCCTGGAATCAGCTTCCTGGTCCGTGGTTCCGCGGTCCGTGGCTTCGTGGTCCGTCTCCGTCGGCTTGTCGAGGGACGTCACCGGCTACTCCCGTCCGAGGGGTCTGAGTTCGTACTTCGGGTTGAAGAGCACCCGGCGGCCCCGGCTCATCGAGACCCGGCCGGACGCGATCAGCCTGCGCCCCGGTTCTATCCCCACGATGGAGCGCCTGCCGAGCCACACCACGTCCAGTGCCGCTGAGCCGTCGAACAGCTCCGCCTCGAGGGCGGGGACGCCGGCACGTGGTCGCAGGGTGACCGTGCGCAAGGTACCAGTAACCGTGACTATCTGGCGGTCGTGGCAGTCTCCGATACGGGTGCACCCCGCCGTTTCGGCGTCCTCGCGCAGCTCCTCCGACTCCAGGTCCTCCTGGGAGGACGACAGCCGGTCGAGCATGCGCCGGAAACGGCCTGCCGGCTTCTCGGAACCTGGAACAGCACTCATACACGAAGCGTACCGGGGGTCACCGACAGCGCCGCAACGGGTGCGCTCACCTGTGCCTATGCCCGCTCAGTCCGGCCCCGACCCTTGACTCATCGTTCGAACCTGTAACCCATTCCCGGCTCGGTGATGAAGTGCCGCGGGTGCGCGGGGTCCGTCTCCAGCTTGCGCCGCAGCTGCGCCATGTAGACGCGCAGGTAATTCGTCTCCGTACCGTACGAAGGGCCCCAGACCTCCTGGAGCAGCTGCTTCTGGCTGACCAGGCGCCCGGTGTTGCGCACGAGGACTTCGAGCAGATGCCATTCGGTGGGCGTCAGGCGTACGTCGCGCCCGCCGCGGTTGACCTTCTTGGCCGCCAGGTCGACCGTGAAGTCCTTGGTGTCCACCATCACGTCGTCCTCGCCCGCTCCCGCCGGCTCGGCCCTGCGGATGGAGGCGCGAAGGCGGGCCAGGAGCTCGTCCATGCCGAACGGCTTGGTGACGTAGTCGTCGGCGCCCGCGTCGAGCGCCTCGACCTTCTCGTCCGAGCTGTGCCGCGCGGAGAGCACCAGGATCGGCACGCGCGTCCAGCCGCGCAGGCCCCTGATGACGTCGACCCCGTCCATGTCGGGCAGGCCCAGGTCGAGGACGATCACGTCGGGGTGGCGCGCGGCGGCGAGCTGCAGCGCGGTGGCTCCGTCCGGGGCCGCGTCCACGTCGTACTTGCGCGCCTTCAGGTTGATCACGAGGGCGCGGACGATCTGTGGCTCGTCGTCGACCACGAGCACCCTCGTGGGGGTCCTGGGGTCTCCCCCGGGAGAGTGCGGCATGCGCGTCTGCCTTTCGGGCCTGTGGGTCTTGTCGGCGGGGGCCGTCTTGTCTGTGGGAGCCGTCTTGTCGGTGGGAGCCGTCTTGTCGGCGGTGGCGGTCATGAGGTGGCCTGGGCGGAGAGATCCGGCAGGACCGGCGGTCCGCCCGCCGCCGCCCGCAGGGTGAGGACCATGGTGAGCCCGCCGCCCGGGGTGTCCTCCGCCTCGAGCGTGCCGCCCATGGACTCCACGAAGCCGCGTGCGACCGCGAGGCCCAGGCCCACGCCCGCGCCGCGCGGAGCGTCACCGTAGCGCTGAAACGGCTCGAAGATGCGGTCCTTGGCGGCATCCGGGACGCCGGGGCCGCGGTCCACCACACGCAGCTCGACGCGGTCGCCGAGCGTGCTCGCGGAGACCAGGACCGGTTCGGCGTCGGGGCTGTACTTGACGGCGTTCTCGACGATGTTGGCCACCGCGCGCTCCAGGAGCCCCTTGTCGACGGTGACCATGGGCAGCGTCTCGGGGATGTCGAGGTCCGCGCTGCCGTCGGGTACGCCGCCGAGCGCCATCGGGACGACCTCGTCGAGGTCGATCTCGCGGATCAGCGGGGTGACGGTGCCGGTCTGCAGGCGGGACATGTCAAGGAGGTTGCCGACCAGGTGGTCGAGGCGGTCGGCGCCGTCCTCGATGCCTTCGAGGAGCTCGGCCTGGTCCTCCTCGGACCAGGCCACGTCGTCGGAGCGCAGGGAGGAGACGGCGGCCTTGATGCCCGCGAGGGGCGTACGCAGGTCATGGCTGACGGCGGCGAGCAGCGCGGTGCGTATGCGGTTGCCCTCGGCCAGGGTGCGGGCCTGCTGCGCCTCGTCCTGGAGGCGCCTGCGGTCGAGGACGACGACGGCCTGCGCGGCGAACGCGGCGAGCACCCTGCGGTCCTCTGCGGGCAGCACCCGTCCCGACAGGGCGAGCGCCATGTGGTCACCGACCGGCATGTCCACGTCCGCGTCCTCGGGGCGCTCGATCGTGCGGCCCTCGCCGACCCGGCCCGCGCAGGTCCAGGGGGCGACGTCGCTCTCGCGCTCCAGGAGTGCCACGGAGTCCATGCTGAAGGTCTCGCGCACACGTTCGAGCAGGGCGTCCAGGCTGGTCTCTCCGCGCAGCACGCTGCCGGCGAGGAAGGAGAGTATCTCCGACTCCGCGCGCAGCCGGGCGGCCTGGTGGGTGCGGCGTGCGGCGAGGTCCACGACGGAGGCGACGGAGATCGCGACGCCCACGAAGACGACGATCGCGACGATGTTCTTGGAGTCGGAGATCGTCCACAGATGCTGCGGCGGCGTGAAGTAGTAGTTCAGGAGCAGCGAGCCGAAGGCCGCCGACGCCAGGGCCGGAAGGAGGCCGCCGAGCAGCGCGGCGGCGACCGTGAGGGTCAGGAAGAGCAGCATGTCGTTGGCGAGGCCGAGGTTCGCGTCGACGTGGGTCAGGAGCAGCGTCAGGAGCGCGGGGCCGCCCACGCCCACCAGCCAGCCCCAGATGGACCGGGAGCGCCCGAGCCGTGCCCCGCGTGCCACGGGCAGGCCGCGGCCCTTGGCGACCTCGTCGTGCGTGACGATGTGGACGTCCAGATCGGGGCCCGATTCGCGGGCGACCGTCGCGCCGACGCCGGGTCCGAAGATGTACTGCCAGGTCTTGCGGCGCGAGGAGCCGAGGACGATCTGGGTGGCGTTGACGCCGCGGGCGAAGTCGAGCAGCGCGGCGGGTATGTCGTCGCCGATGACGTGGTGGAAGGTGCCGCCCAGGTCCTCCACGAGGGTGCGCTGAACCGCGAGCTCCTTGGGCGATGCCGCGGTCAGGCCGTCGCTGCGGGCGATGTAGACGGCGAGGATCTCGCTGCCTGAGCCCTTGGCGGCCATCCGCGACGCCCTGCGGATCAGGGTGCGGCCCTCGGGGCCGCCGGTGAGGCCGACGGCGATGCGCTCGCGGGCCTGCCAGGTGGAACGGATGTCGTGCTCGCCGCGGTACTGCTGGAGGTATTCGTCGACCCGGTCGGCGACCCAGAGCAGCGCGAGCTCGCGCAGGGCGGTGAGGTTGCCGGGCCGGAAGTAGTTGGACAGGGCCGCGTCGACCCGGTCGGGCTTGTAGATGTTGCCGTGGGCCATGCGGCGGCGCAGTGCCTGTGGCGACATGTCGACCAGCTCTATCTGGTCCGCGCGCCGCACCACCTCGTCCGGCACGGTCTCGCGCTGGCGTACGCCGGTGATCGACTCGACGACGTCACCGAGCGACTCCAGGTGCTGGATGTTCACGGTCGATACGACGTCCATGCCCGCGGCGAGCAGCTCTTCGACGTCCTGCCAGCGCTTGGCGTTGCGGGACCCGGGGACATTGGTGTGGGCCAGTTCGTCCACCAGGGCGACGGCGGGCGCCCGCTCCAGGACCGCGTCCACGTCCATTTCGGTGAACAGGGTGCCGCGGTAGTCGAGCTCCTTGCGGGACACCTGCTCCAGGCCGTGCAGCATCACTTCGGTGCGGGGCCTGTCGTGGTGCTCCACGAAGGCCACGACGCAGTCAGTGCCGCGCTCGATGCGGCGGTGGGCCTCGGACAGCATCGCGTACGTCTTGCCGACGCCCGGTGCCGAACCGAGGTATATCCGAAGCTTGCCGCGTGCCATGGCCCCATTGTCTTCCCGAATCCGCTCTGTACGCAGCGTCGACCTTACGGCTAACAATTCCCGCGAAACGGACGAAGGTGCGACCGGGGGCTCTCTTTGACGCAACCCTGATGTGCCAGGTCGGGCCGGGCGTGCGGTGGGGTCACACCGCACGCCCGGCCCGACAGGCTCGCTGATCAGCTCGGGTTGTCCGCGTGGGTCAGGGTCTCCCAGGCGACGAAGAGATTGTTGGAGCCCGCCGGACGGTTCTGCTCGGTGAGCTTCTGGGTGTTGCTCATGGCGTGGCCGAGGCGGTTGTGGAGGGCGTTGTAGCCGACCTCGGTGACGGGCCCGAGGCCCCGGTGGACCGAGCCGCCGCAGAGCGAACTCGGCGGCGCCTCACCCAGCTCGTACTTGGCCTGGAAGCCCAGGCCCTGGCGCAGCCGCTCGCCGACGTCCGTCTTGTAGAGGTCATCGCCCTGGATGCGGCTGGTCTCGGCGACGTGGGAGATCGCGGAGAGCCCGTATCCGGTGTGGGTGAAGTCGCGGCACGTCTCCTGGGTGAGCCCGGTGGTGAAGGCGCCCTGGCCCTGCCAGTACTTGACGATCTTCGCGCGGGTGTCCAGGTTCTGGCTCGGCACGGTCTTGGGCAGGTCGCCGTCGGACGCGAGATAGACGTACGCGGCGGTGCGTGTACGGAACTTCGCCATCGCCTTGTCGTAGGACCCCTTGTCCTCGATGAAGACGGAGATGCCGATGGCGGCCTCCATCATCGAGAGCTCCCAGTTGCCGTTGGAGTTGGAGCCGTTGATGATCTCGGGCAGGTAGACGGTGCGCAGCATCGTCGCGAAGCGGCCCGAGTTGCCCCAGCTGCCGGTGTACGTGTGCTTGATGATCTCGGCGGCCCTGGGCCAGGACGAGCCCGCCCAGCCGGTCTGCAGCGGGGCGTTGCTGTTGGTGTGGTCCTTGATGGTCGCGGACCAGGCGTCCATCAGCTCGATGGACTTCTTGGCGTAGCGCTCGTCACGGGTGATGTACCAGGCGAGCGCCGTGGTGTACGCGGCTGTCGCGTCCTCGCGCTCGTCGGTGCAGCCGTAGTTGGGGTCCGAGTAGGAGCCGCATTCGACGACCGCGCGGGGCTTGGGCGTGCGCGACAGGGAGGCGTACTTGCTCCCCATCATCTGGTCGTAGGCGCCCTTCCAGGGCTGGGCTCCGGCGTTGACCTTCTCCCTGGTGAAGTCCAGCTGGCCGCGGGAAACGGCGACTCCGGGGTGGGCGAAGGTGCTGGGCGCCGCTTCGGCGCGCTCGGCGCCGGGCCAGGCGAGGAGGGCGGCGACCAGTGCGGTCACCGTGGTGGCGAGGGTCGCGATGAGTGTGGTGCGGGGTCTGCGGCGGTGACGCACGGGCGGTGTGGGGGTGTCAGCCATGCGAGGGCCATCCATTCTCGTATGTGAACTCCATGTACCTTTCTGAACACGCGTGTTGGGCCGAGACAGTAGGTACGGACCAGGCTTCCGTCAAGACGTGAAGTAAGAAGTCCTGTACAGGCGCACGTGCTTGTGGCCCGCCGTGCTCCGATCGGCAGGACCGGGGCACGGCGGGCCACAAGGGACCACCAGGGGCTACGAAGGACCGCGAGGGAATGGGGGGCAGCGTCAGCCCTTGTCGGCGACGAGCTCCTTCAGCGCGATGTTGAGCTGGAGGACGTTGACGCGGGGCTCGCCCACGAACCCGAGGGTCCGCCCGTCGGTGTGCCCGTCCACCAGCTTCTCGACCTTGTTCACGTCGAGGCCGTTCTTCTCGGCCACGCGGTGGGCCTGCAGCTCCGCGTACTGCGGGGAGATGTCGGGGTCGAGACCCGATCCCGACGAGGTGACGGCCTCGGCCGGCACGTCCGAGGGCTTGACCTTGAAGCCGGCCGTGGAGTTGTCCTTGACCACGGCGGCCTTGGCAGCCTTGACGCTCGCGATCAGGTCCTTGTTGTCACCCGCGAGGTTCGTCGCGCCCGACAGGATCAGCTTGTACTGCGTGTTGACGCTGTTCTCGCCCAGGCCGTTGGACGGCCGCGACTGGAACCACTTCAGGTCGGGCGCGGCCGTCTCCTGGCCCTTCTTCAGCGGAAGGTTGTACGTCTGCCCGATGAGCTCGGAGCCGACGACCTTGCCCTCGGACTTGACCTCGGAGCCGTTGGCCTTGTTGTTGAACAGGGCCTGGGCGATCCCGGTGACGGCCAGCGGATAGATGACACCGCAGATGACGGTGAGGACGAGCAAGGCGCGCAGCCCGGCCCCCAGCAACCGCGCCGTGCTTCCAACGGAGTTGTTCATGAGGATCAGCACGCTTTCAGGAAATTACAGCCCGGGGATGAGGGAGATGATCAGGTCGATGATCTTGATGCCGATGAACGGGGCGATGAGACCGCCGAGCCCGTAGACACCGAGGTTGCGCCGCAGCATCCTGTCCGCGCTCATCGGCCGGTACCGCACGCCCTTCAGGGCCAGCGGCACCAGGGCGATGATGATCAGCGCGTTGAAGATGACGGCCGACAGGATCGCCGACTCCGGAGACGACAGGTCCATGATGTTGAGCTTGTCGAGGCCCGGATAGACCACCGCGAACATGGCGGGGATGATCGCGAAGTACTTCGCGACGTCGTTGGCGATCGAGAAGGTCGTCAACGCACCCCGGGTGATCAGGAGTTGCTTGCCGATCTCGACGATCTCGATGAGCTTGGTGGGGTTGGAGTCCAGGTCCACCATGTTCCCGGCCTCCTTGGCGGCCGAGGTCCCGGTGTTCATGGCCACGCCCACGTCCGCCTGGGCGAGGGCGGGCGCGTCGTTCGTGCCGTCGCCGGTCATCGCGACGAGCTTGCCACCGGCCTGCTCCCGCTTGATCAGCGCCATCTTGTCCTCGGGCGTGGCCTCGGCGAGGAAGTCGTCCACGCCCGCCTCGTCCGCGATCGCCTTGGCGGTCAGCGGGTTGTCGCCGGTGATCATGACGGTCTTGATGCCCATGCGGCGCAGCTCGTCGAACCGCTCCCGCATGCCCTCCTTGACGACGTCCTTCAGGTGGATGACTCCAAGGACACGCGCCCCCTTGTCGTCCTTGGCCGCGACAAGGAGCGGTGTACCACCGGCCTGCGAGATGGCGTCGGTCAGGCCCTGGGCGTCATCGGAGACGACACCGCCGTTCTCGATGACCCAGGCGACGACCGAACCGCTCGCGCCCTTGCGCACCTTGCGCCCGGACCCGTCCTGCCCGTCCTGCCCGTCCTGCCCGTCCTGGACCAGGTCGACGCCCGACATCCGCGTCTGCGCCGTGAAGGCGACCCACTCGGCCCCCTCCAACTCGCCCTGGTGACGCTCGCGAAGCCCGTACTTCTCCTTCGCCAGTACGACGATGGAGCGGCCCTCCGGCGTCTCGTCGGCCAGCGACGAGAGCTGGGCTGCGTCCGCGAGCTCGGCCTCGGTCGTCCCGCGCACCGGCACGAACTCGGCGGCCTGCCGGTTGCCGAGCGTGATCGTGCCCGTCTTGTCGAGCAGCAGCGTCGAGACGTCACCTGCGGCCTCGACCGCCCGCCCTGACATGGCAAGGACATTCCGTTGCACGAGGCGGTCCATGCCCGCGATGCCGATCGCGGAGAGCAGCGCCCCGATGGTCGTCGGGATCAGGCACACCAGGAGCGCGGCAAGCACGATCATGGACTGCTCGGCACCGGCGTACACGGCGAACGGCTGGAGCGTGACGACCGCGAGCAGGAAGACGATGGTGAGGGACGCGAGGAGGATGTTCAGCGCGATCTCGTTGGGCGTCTTCTGCCGGGCCGCGCCCTCGACCAGGTTGATCATGCGGTCGATGAACGTCTCGCCCGGCTTCGTCGTGATCTTGATGACGATGCGGTCGGAGAGGACCTTCGTGCCGCCGGTGACGGCGGACCTGTCGCCGCCCGACTCCCGGATGACCGGGGCCGATTCACCGGTGATCGCCGACTCGTCGACGCTCGCGACACCCTCGACGACGTCACCGTCGCCGGGGATCACATCGCCCGCCTCGCAGACGACCAGGTCTCCGATGCGCAGCTCGGTGCCGGGCACCTGCTCCTCTGCCGTGCCGCGCAGGCGGCGCGCGACCGTGTCGGTCTTGGCCTTGCGCAGGGTGTCCGCCTGCGCCTTGCCGCGGCCCTCGGCCACCGCCTCCGCCAGGTTGGCGAAGATCGTGGTCAGCCAGAGCCAGACCGTGATCGCCCAGCCGAACCAGTCCCCCGGGTCCTTGACCGCGAGGACGGTGGTGATCACCGAGCCGACGAGCACCACGAACATGACGGGAGACTTGACCATCACCCGCGGATCGAGCTTCTTCACGGCGTCCGGGAAGGACTTCAGGAGCTGCTTGGGGTCGAACAGACCCCCGCCGACCCGGCCGGCGTCCGTGGCGTCCTTGGGATCCTTGTGCCCGCCGGGCACGTCCTGGTGCGGCGCACGGCTGGGAGTAGCGGTGGACATGGAGCCGGGCTCCTCTGGCTTCTTTATGTCGGTGGTCATGACGCGAGCCCCTCAGCCAGCGGCCCGAGGGCGAGCGCGGGGAAGTAGGTCAGACCGGTGATGATCATGATGGTGCCGACCAGCAGGCCGGTGAACAGCGGCTTCTCGGTGCGCAGCGTGCCCGCCGTCGCCGGGATCGGCTTCTGCTCCGCGAGCGAACCCGCGAGGGCCAGGACGAACACCATCGGCAGGAACCGGCCGAGCAGCATCGCGAGACCGATCGTGGTGTTGAACCAGTCCGTGTCCGCGCTCAGACCCGCGAACGCCGAACCGTTGTTGTTGGCGCCCGACGTGTAGGCGTAGAGGATCTCGGAGAATCCGTGCGCCCCCGTGTTGAGCATCGAGTCCTTCGGCGTGGGCAGCGCCATCGACACCGCCGTGAAGCCGAGCACCAGGGCCGGGGTGATCAGGATGTAGCAGGCCGCCAGTTTGATCTCGCGGGTGCCGATCTTCTTGCCCAGGTACTCCGGCGTACGCCCCACCATCAGGCCCGCGATGAACACCGCGATGATCGCCATGATCAACATGCCGTAGAGACCCGACCCCGTACCACCGGGCGCGATCTCCCCCAACTGCATGCCGAGGAGGTTGATTCCGCCGCCGAAGCCGGTGTTGGAGGAGTGGAAGGAGTTGACCGCGCCCGTCGAGGTCAGCGTCGTGGCGACCGAGAAGATCGCCGAGCCGCCGATCCCGAACCGCGTCTCCTTGCCCTCCATCGCCCCGCCCGCGATGTCGAAGGCGGGAGCCCCGTGGTGGAACTCCGTCCACATCATCAGCGCGGTGAAACCGACCCAGATGGTGACCATCGTGGCGAGGATCGCGTACCCCTGCTTGAGGGAACCGACCATCCGCCCGAAGGTCCGCGTGATCGCGAACGGAATCACCAGGATGAGGAAGACCTCGAACAGGTTGGAGAAACCGTTCGGATTCTCGAAGGGATGGGCGGAGTTGGCGTTGAAGTAGCCGCCTCCGTTGGTGCCCAGCTCCTTGATGACCTCCTGCGAGGCCACCGCCCCGCCGTTCCACTCCTGGCTGCCGCCCATGAACTGGCCGACCCCGTGGATGCCGGAGAAGTTCTGGATCGCGCCACAGGCGACCAGGACGATCGCGCCGAGCACCGAGATCGGGATCAGGATGCGGACCGTGCCGCGCACCAGATCCGACCAGAAGTTCCCCAGCTCACCCGTGCGGGAGCGGGCGAAGCCCCGTACCAGGGCCACCGCGACGGCGATGCCGACGGCCGCGGAGACGAAGTTCTGCACCGCGAGGCCGCCGGTCTGCACGACGTGGCCCATGGCCTGCTCGCCGTAGTACGACTGCCAGTTGGTGTTCGCCACGAAGGACGCGGCGGTGTTGAAGGCCTGGTCCGGATCGATCGACTTGAAGCCGAGCGACCCGGGCAGCGAACCCTGGAGCCGCTGCAGCAGATACAGGAACAGCACGCTCACGGCGGAGAAGGCGAGCACTCCGCGCAGATAGGCGGGCCAGCGCATCTCGGCGTTCGGGTTGGCGCCGATGCCCTTGTAGATCCACTTCTCCACCCGCAGATGCTTCTCGGAGGAGTAGACCTTGGCCATGTAGTCGCCCAGCGGACGGTATGCCAGGGCCAGCGCCACCATCAGCGCAAGGAACTGGAGCGCACCAGCAAGAACAGGACTCATTTCGTACTCAGAACCTCTCCGGGAACACGAGAGCGAGGACGAGATAGCCCAGCAGGGCGACGGCCACCACGAGACCGACGATGTTCTCGGCAGTCACAGCTTCGCCACCCCCTTGGCGATGAACGCCACCAGCGCGAAAACCGCGATCGTGGTGACGACGAAGGCCACATCGGCCATCGTGTGCTCCTAGATGAGATGCGAGTGATCTGACGTCTTGAGCAAACCCCTTCCGTGGCTGAATTCGACCGCCGTTGACGGCTCCCATACGTCGGTCGGCACTCCATTGACGACTCTCTTACGTCTTCCGGCGCGATCAGCCCTCTCACCTGCAAAAACGCCGATGGGCCGCACTCCCATAAGGGAGTACGGCCCATCGGCCTGCAACTCGTGGTCAGGTCACCCGGGGGTGCCTGGGCACGTCTCTGGGAGCGCCTAGCGCACCTCGGTGATCTCAGGACCCCGCTGGAGCTGGCCCATGCCGCCCGAGAAGCGCGAGCCCTCCTGCTGCTCCTGCTGGACGGCACCCTCGGCGACCATCTGGGCGTCGTCCGGCAGCTTCAGGACGATCGGGTCGCGGGGCGCCATCGGGCCGTCGCCGCGCACGATGACGGTGTCCCTGAAGATCTGTTCGAGGAGTCCCGCGGCCTGCGGCTGCACCGCGCCCTGGCCGGAGATGACCCCGCGCAGGAACCACCGCGGGCCGTCGACACCGATGAAGCGCACGACCTGCACCCCGCCCGTGCCGTCCGGCAGCTGCACCGGAACCTGCGCGCGCAGCTCCCAGCCGAGGGGGCCCTCGACCTCGTCGATGACACCGCCCTGCTGAGTGATGCCCGAGGCGATCTCCTCGCGGACCTCGCCCCAGATGCCCTGCTTCTTGGGAGCGGCGAAGCCCTGGAGCTGAATGGCGCTGTCCTGGAGCACGACGGTCGCCGCGACGATCGCGTCACCCGCGACCTCCACCCGCAGCTCCATGCCCTCGACACCCGGTACGAAGAGGCCACCGAGGTCCACCCGGCCCTCGCCGGGCTCCCGGACCTCCGAGGCGTCCCAGGGGCCGTCGGGGCGCGGCTCGGGTTCGAGCCTCACGCGCGACGGCGCCGCCGTGCCATCACTGTCGGCACTGTCAGGGGCCTCGACGACCTGCTCGGCCTCGCCCGCCGCGTCCTCGGCGGCACTGTCCTTCTTGCGACGTCCGAACACGTCACTGTCCTTCCCGGTCAGATACGACCGATGCGTATCGATTCCCACCCGTTTTTTGACCCGAGCCGACGCCCACGGCGGCATGGCCACCGGTGGACCCGAAGCCCCCCTCGGCCCGCGCCGAGTCGGGAAGCTCCGCCACCTCGCGGAAGCGCACCTTCTCGACCTGCTGGACGACCAGTTGGGCAATCCGGTCGAAGCGCTCGAACCGCACGCTCTCGCGCGGGTCGAGATTCACCACGATCACCTTGATCTCCCCACGGTACCCGGCATCCACCGTCCCTGGGGCATTCACCAGGGCGACACCGCAGCGGGCGGCGAGACCGGAACGCGGGTGCACGAAGGCCGCGTACCCCTCCGGCAGTGCGATAGACACCCCGGTGGGCAGGACAACCCGCTCACCCGGGGCGAGTTCGCACGCTTCGGTGGTCCGCAGGTCCGCTCCGGCGTCGCCCGGCTGCGCGTACGACGGCAGCGGTACCTCGGGGTCGACGCGGCGGATCTGCACGTCGAGCTCCGGACGGGGTACTGCGGCCACGGGGGTCACGCGGGTCACGGGTTCACCTCGAAGGCACGTGCGCGGCGGTTCTGGTCGGGGTCGTCCATCGCGGCCCGGATCTCCTCCGGGCGCCCGTTCTCGATGAAGTGGTCGACCTTGACCTCGATGAAGAGGGCCTCGGCACGGACGGCGACGGGCCCGTCGGGGCCGCCGATCCGCCCGGTGGCCCGGGAGTAGATCTTGCGCCCGGAGACGGCGGTCACCTCGGCGTCCAGGAAGAGCACGGTGCCAAGGGGCACGGGCCGCGCGAAGTCGGTCTCGAGCCGACCGGTCACGGCGATCACCCGCAGCAGCCAGTTCAGCGAGCCGAGCGTCTCGTCGAGCGCCGTGGCGAGCACCCCGCCGTGGGCGAGGCCCGGAGCGCCCTGGTGGGCCTCACGGACGGTGAACTCGGCGGTGACGCCCACACCTTCACCGGCCCGGGTCGCGAGGTGCAGCCCGTGGGCCTGCCCTTCGCCGCAGCCGAAGCAGTGCTCGTAATGGGCTCCGATGAGCTCGCCGGGGGCGGGCGCGTCGGGGTGGCGGACGGGCGCTATGGCGTCGGCCGGGGGCGTCAGAGCTGCTGAAGTACCACTCACAGGCGCAGACCTTACCCGCGCGTCCGGCAACGGAGCTCATCGTGCCAAGCTTGCCTTCATGCAGCCTTACGAAGAACGCCTGACGGCGCCCCGTTCCTGGTGGCTCGTCTCGCTCCTGGTCGGCGTCGCGATGGCCCTGATCATGCTCCCCTTCGGCACCTTGCCGCTGCTCGGCGGCCTGGTCGCCGGGACGGCGGTCGCCGCGGTCGTCACCAGTTCGTACGGCTCCCCCCGGATCCGCGTGGTGGCGGACTCGCTCGTCGTGGGAGACGCGAAGATCCCGGTCTCCGCCCTGGGCGAGGCCACGGTGCTCGACGCGGAAGAGGCGCGCGCCTGGCGCGGCCCGAAGGCCGACCCGCGCGCCTTCATGCTGCTGCGCGCCTACATCCCCACGGCGCTCCGGGTCGAGATCACGGACCCGCAGGACCCGACCCCGTACGTGTACGTGTCGACGCGGCACCCCGAGGCGCTCGCGGCGGCGCTCACCGCCGTACGGGCTTCCTAGGCACGTCAGGCGCCCAGCTCCTCGGGCGGGGCGTCGCGGCGCAGGGGGTCAAGAGGCTTCACGGGCTGCTCAAGGGGCGGCAGCTCGAGCAGGGCGCCCCAGGGCACCTGCGACCTCCGCAGGTCCGCACGGACCCGCTCAGCGAGCTTCTTGGTGTCCCGGCGGTTCATCACCGCCCCGACTGCGGCGCCGACCATGAAGGGCATCAGGTTCGGGAGGTTCCGCACCATGCGCTTCATGATCTGCTGGCGCAGCTCGCGCTTCATCTGGCCGCCGAGGGCCGCGTTGATCGACGCGGGTTTCACCACGTCGATGCCGCGCTCCTCGGTCCACGCGGTGAGGTAGGCGGTGCTGCGCTCCTTGAGGTTGCCCGGCGGGCGCCGGCCGTAGACCTCGTGGAGTTCGGCGATCATCTTCAGCTCGATGGCCGCGACGCCGGTGATCTCGGCGGCCAGCTCCGCGGGCATCGCGGGCGGCACGGGCATCATCACGGCCACGCCGATTCCGGCACCGACCGTCGAGGTCCCGTTGGCGGCGCCGGAGATGATTTTGTCCGCGAGCTGCTCGGCGTCGAGGCCCGGGAACTGTTTGCGGAGGGTGTCCAGGTCGCGGATCGGGACCCGCGGGGCACTCTCGATGATCCGGTCGGCGAGATAGCCGATGCCGGCTTTGGCGCCGCGTCCGCTCGCGCGCACGCCCGCCATGACTCCGTCCGTGACGGCGGCAACGCGGCCCTTGGACCCAGGGGTCCTGGACGCCTTGTCGGCCGCCGTCCCGTCGTCTGCCACCTCCAAGGCGTTCGCCGGTCCGAGCGAGGCTGTTCCTGTGGGGGAAGAGCCCCGCTCGTCGTCACGTACGCCGTCGGGCGCGACGCTTTCTTGGTCCGCTCCACGCTTGCGGAAGCGGCGCTTCCTTGGCGGGGTCGAGCCTGTCACGGCCGACCCTGCCCTAGTCGCAGTCGCGGCAGATCGGCTGGCCGTTCTTCTCCTTGGCCAGCTGGCTGCGGTGGTGCACCAGGAAGCAGCTCATGCAGGTGAACTCGTCCTGCTGCTTCGGGAGCACCCGAACGGCGAGCTCCTCGTTCGAAAGGTCCGCGCCGGGCAGCTCGAGGCCTTCTGCGGCCTCGAACTCGTCGACGTCTACGGCCGAGGTCGACTTGTCGTTCCGCCGCGCCTTGAGTTCCTCGATGCTGTCCTCGTTGACGTCATCGTCGGTCTTACGTGGGGTGTCGTAGTCCGTTGCCATGTCGCTCTCCCCCTCTGGGTGTCTGCGGTGTCTCAGCGCACGTAACGCGTGAGAGGCCGGACTTGTGCCCGACCTGAGGCGGAGATTTTGCCTCACATCAAGGTCTGTTACTCAATCGACACCCAACCGCACCTCTGCAGAGGTGATCGGTTTGGATGGCGATCGGGACCGTACACGGTCCCGATGTCGCACTTCACAGGCGCCACCCCGTGTACTTCCCGTGATCAAGACCCCTGAAAACCCGGATTTTCCCGGCTTTCCGACGACTTTCACGATCACGGAGAGTAGATGGCCGAAAAATCGATCCTGTGATCGATCGCACATGGAATCCCCGGGATCAGGTCCCGAAAATTCCGCGCAAAGCGAACACGGAGCGAGTCCGCGGCAGCATCTCAGAGAGGAAGGGTGACTCGCATCACGAGCCCTCCCCCCTCGCGCGGCTCCGCGATGATACGGCCCCCGTGGGCCCGCGCCACCGACCGGGCGATCGACAGGCCGAGTCCGACGCCCTTGTCGCTGCCCGTGCGCTCGGTCCGCAGCCGCCGGAACGGCTCGAAGAGATTGTCGATCTCGTACGCGGGCACCACGGGGCCCGTGTTGGTCACCACGAGGACCGCCTGGCCGTGCTGGGCCTCCGTGGTGACCTCGACCCACCCGTCGTCCGGCACGTTGTACCTGACGGCGTTCTGGACGAGGTTCAGGGCGATCCGCTCCATGAGGACGCCGTTGCCCTGGACGACGGCCGGGGCCCGGTTCCCACGGATCTCCACGCCCTTCGCGTCGGCCTCGGACAGCACCTGGTCGACGGCGCGCTCGGCGACCTCGGCGAGGTCGACCGGTTTGCGCTCCACGATCTGGTTGTCGCTGCGGGCGAGCAGCAGCAGGCCCTCCACGAGCTGCTCACTGCGCTCGTTGGTGGCCAGGAGCGTCTTGCCGAGCTGATGGAGCTCGGGGGGCGCCCCCGGATCGGAGAGCGTCACCTCGAGCAGGGTGCGGTTGATCGCGAGCGGTGTGCGCAGTTCGTGCGAGGCGTTCCCGACGAACCGCTGCTGGGCGGTGAAGGCCCGCTCCAGACGGTCGAGCATCTCGTCGAAGGTGTCCGAGAGCTCCTTCAACTCGTCGTCGGGCCCGTCCAGTTCGATGCGCCGTGACAGGTCGGTGCCGGCCACCCTGCGCGCGGTGCGCGTGATGCGGCCGAGCGGCGAGAGGACGCGGCCCGCCATCGCGTAACCGAAGGCGAAGGCGATCACCGCGAGGCCGAGCAGGGCGAGCAGCGAGCGGCTCAGAAGGTTGTCCAGGGCGTTCTGGCGCACCTTGTTGACGCACTCGTTCAGGGCGGCGTTGACCTCGTTGGCGGGGACCTGGGTGCCCGTCGGGAGGTTGTGACACGTGTCGCTGCTGACCCTTGAGCCGCCCTCGATGGTGAACGGCAGGTCGCTGCCCACGTTCAGGGCCTGCGCGGCGAGCAGATAGATGATCGAGAGCAGCAGGATGCCCGCGATCAGGAACATGCCGCCGTAGAGCAGAGTCAGGCGTATGCGGATCGTGGGGCGCAGCCACGGGAAGGGCGGTTCGGTCTTCCTGGGGTCCCAGGTGGGTTTCGGGGGCGCAGCCGGTGGCGCCGGAGTCGCGGCCACCGGGGATCAGATCCGGTAGCCGGAGCCGGGCACCGTCACGATGACGGCGGGCTCGCCGAGTTTCCTCCGCAAGGTCATGACGGTCACCCGGACCACGTTCGTGAACGGATCGGTGTTCTCGTCCCAGGCCTTCTCCAGGAGCTGCTCCGCGGAGACGACGGCACCCTCGCTGCGCAGCAGCACTTCGAGGACGGCGAACTCCTTGGGGGCGAGCTGGATCTCCTTGCCGTCGCGGAAGATCTCGCGGCGGTTCGGGTCGAGCTTGATCCCGGCGCGCTCCAGGACGGGGGGCAGCGGCACGCTCGTACGCCGCCCGAGGGCACGCACGCGTGCCGTGAGCTCGCTGAACGCGAAGGGCTTGGGGAGATAGTCGTCGGCGCCGATCTCCAGGCCCTCGACGCGGTCGCTGACGTCGCCCGACGCGGTGAGCATCAGGACGCGGGTCGGCATGCCGAGCTCGACGATCTTGCGGCAGACGTCGTCGCCGTGCACGAGCGGGAGGTCCCGGTCGAGCACCACCACGTCGTAGTCGTTCACGCCGATACGTTCCAGAGCGGCCGCTCCGTCGTACACGACGTCGACGGCCATGGCCTCCCGGCGTAGTCCGGTGGCCACCGCATCGGCGAGCAGCTGCTCGTCCTCGACGACGAGTACGCGCACGGCGCTGTCCTTCCTCTGTGCCCCTGGGGGCAGGTCTGTGCAGGTCTGTTGCTGGGCTGTGGCCTCCATCCTGCCCCTTTCGGTCATAAACCGGCTGTAAGGCGGTGCCCCGGACGGGGAATGCGGGATTTCCTCCGACGGTTGAGGTTTCCGTGGAAGAGAGCCCGGGGAAGACGACCTCACACCCCGCGATCACGCTTTGTATGTGGCGCGCCACAACCCGCTTACTCCAGGGCGGGCGGCGAAGACGTGATCGCCCCTTCCTTGCTTGAGGGCACACCCCCGTGCCATCGACCCACGACCCAGCCGAGGGGGCGCAACCATGGACGCTTTCACCGCAGGACTGCTGCAGCGCATAAAAGCCACGGAGTCCGACCTCACGAAGGCCCGTGAGACGGGCGACGACTTCCTTGCCGAGGTCGAGCAGGCCGAGCTCGAAGATCTCCACCGGCTGGCCGCCGAGCACGGGGTGGAGGTCGGCGCGCTGCACGCCTGATCCGTTCGTGAGCAGAAGGGCCCCGGCATCCGTGGACGAGATGCCGGGGCCCTTCCGTGTTCGGGCTGCGTTCGGGTGAGTACGGCGGTCAGTCGTGCCAGGCGCCGAGCTCCTCCAGACGGCCCTGCAGGTCCTCGAAGAGGCCGGGAGGTGCCGCGACGGTCAGCTCGCCGGAAAGGGGCTGCCCGGGGCGTCCGCCGGTCAGCGCGCCCGCCTCCCGCGCGACGAGGTCGCCCGCCGCGAAGTCCCAGGGGTTGAGGCCGCGCTCGTAGTACGCGTCCAGACGGCCGAGCGCGACGTCGCACAGGTCGATCGCCGCAGAGCCGCCGCGGCGGATGTCCCGGACCAGCGGGATCAGCTGCCGGGCCACGTCGGCCTGACGGACGCGGCGTTCGGCCACGTACCCGAATCCGGTGCCGACGAGGGCCCGTTCGAACGGGGGCGCGGGGCGGGTGTGCGCGGGCTCGTCGTTGACGAACGCGCCCCCTCCGAGGACCGCGCGGTAGGTCTCGCCGCGCATCGGGGCGTGCACCACGCCGACGAGTGTCTCGCCGTCCTTGCGGGCCGCGATGGACACGGACCAATCGGGGCGCCCGTAGAGGTAGTTGACGGTGCCGTCGATCGGGTCGATCACCCACTGGACGCCGCTGCTGCCCTCGGAGCTCGCGCCCTCCTCGCCGAGCACGCCGTCGTCCGGCCTGCGCTCGGCGAAGAAGTCGGTGATCAGCTTCTCGGACGCGATGTCCATCTCGGTGACGACGTCGACCGCGCTGGTCTTGGTGGCGGCCACGCCCAGGTCGTCCGGACGCCCGTCGCGCAGGAAGGCTCCGGCGCGGTGCGCGGCCTCCAGGGCGACGCCGAGGAGTTCGGCCTTCAGCTGCTGGTCTGCGGGGTCGGTCACGGTGCTGGTGCTCCTTGTGCCTACGAGGCCCTACGAAGGGTGTGAGTTACGCGTACGGACTGTCGGCGCCCGCCGCCGCGGGCTTCGTGACGCGCGACGGGCAGCAGCCCACTGGGCACAGGTCGTGGCTCGCGCCGAGCGCGCCCAGGGCACAGGGCGCGACGTCGCGCCCGTTCTCCGTGACGGCCCGCTCGAGGACCAGGTCCCGCACCGCGGCGGCGAACCGCGGGTCGGCGCCCACCGTGGCCGAGCGGCGGACCGGGAGGCCGAGCTCCGCGGCCTTCGCCTCGGCCTCGGTGTCGAGGTCGTAGAGAACCTCCATGTGGTCCGAGACGAAGCCGATCGGGACCATCACCACCGCGGGCGCACCCGCCTCGTGCCGCTCCTCCAGGTGGTCGCAGATGTCAGGCTCGAGCCACGGGGTGCTCGGGGCGCCGCTGCGCGACTGGTAGACGAGCTGCCAGGGGTGCTCGACGCCGGTCTCCTCGCGCACCGCGTCCGCGATGAGCCGGGCCACGTCCAGGTGCTCCGCCACGTACGCGCCGCCGTCCCCGTGGTCCTCGACGCGCCCCGAGGTGTCGGCGGCCGCGGTCGGGATGGAGTGCGTCGTGAAGGCGAGGTGCGCCCCTTCCCGGACGTCACCGGGGAGGTCGGCCAGGGACTTCAGGACCCCGTCGATCATGGGGCGGACGAAACCGGGGTGGTTGAAGTAGTGCCGCAGCTTGTCGACGCGCGGCACGTCGAGTCCCTCCGACGCGAGCACGGCGAGGGACTCCGCCAGGTTCTCCCGGTACTGGCGACAGCCCGAGTACGAGGCGTACGCGCTGGTCGCGAGGACGAGCACACGCCGGTGACCGTCCTGGACGAGCTCGCGCAGGGTGTCGGTCAGATAGGGCGCCCAGTTGCGGTTGCCCCAGTAGACGGGCAGGTCGAGGCCGTGCTCCGCGAAGTCCTTGCGCAGGGCGTCGAGAAGGGCGCGGTTCTGGTCGTTGATCGGGCTGATCCCGCCGAACAGGAAGTAGTGCTGCCCGACCTCCTTGAGCCGCTCCTTGGGGATGCCGCGTCCCCGCGTCACGTTCTCCAGGAACGGGACGACATCGTCTGGGCCTTCTGGGCCGCCGAACGAGAGCAGCAGCAGGGCGTCATAGGGAGAGGCATCAAGCGCATCGGACATACATCCGATCCTGCCACCCGCCACTGACAGCCGGAAAACACGGTGCGTCCGGCCGTGTCGCAGCCGTAAGCTGTATGGACCATCTTCACGCCTTACGGGAGCCCCTCCTCGCGGAGCCGCCCCGGCCCCTCAGCGGAGTCCCACGTGCCAAGCCCCTACCGCGCCATCTTCGCCGCCCCCGGCACCAAAGGGTTCTCGACGGCGGGCCTCCTCGGACGGATGCCGCTGTCGATGATGGGCATCGGCATCGTGACCATGGTGTCCCAGCTCACGGGGAGGTACGGCCTCGCGGGCGCGCTCTCCGCGACCGTCGCGCTCTCCGCCGCCGCGATCGGCCCGCAGATCTCGCGTCTGGTCGACCGGTACGGCCAGCGCCGGGTGCTTCGGCCCGCGACCCTGGCCTCCCTTGCCGCGGTCACCGGGCTCCTGCTCTGCGCGAAGTACGAACTACCCGACTGGACGCTGTTCGCCTTCGCCGCGCTCGTCGGCTGCGTGCCGAGCGTGGGATCGATGATCAGGGCGCGCTGGGCCGTCCTCTACCGGGGCACTCCGCAGCTGCACACCGCGTACTCCTTCGAGTCCGTGGTGGACGAGATCTGCTTCATCTTCGGGCCGATCCTCTCGATCGGTCTCTCCACCGCGTGGTTCCCCGAGGCCGGGCCGCTCATGGCCGGGGTCTTCCTCGCGGCGGGCGTCTTCTGGCTGACGTCCCAGCGGGCCACCGAGCCGGTGCCGCACGGGCGTGAACACCACACCAAGGGCTCGGCGTTGCGCTCCGGAGGGCTCCGGGTCCTGGTCGCGACCTTCGCGGCGACGGGAGCCATCTTCGGGTCCATCGACGTGGTGACCGTCGCGTACGCCGAGGACCAGGGGCACAAGGCGGCGGCGAGCCTGGTGCTCGCGGTGTACGCGCTCGGCTCCTGCGTGGCCGGAGCGGCCTTCGGGCTCATGCGCTTCACGGGTGCTCCCGCACCGAGGTGGCTGCTGGGTGTCTGTGCGATGGCCGTGAGTATGATCCCGCTTCAACTGGTCGGGAATCTTCCGTTGCTGGCCGTGGCGTTGTTCATCGCGGGCCTCTCCATAGCGCCGACCATGATCACGACGATGGCCCTCGTCGAACTGCACGTACCCCGTACGAAGCTGACCGAGGGCATGACCTGGGTGAGCACCGGACTCGCGGTCGGCGTCGCGCTCGGCTCCTCCGCGGCCGGCCTGGTCGTCGACGCGGCCGGTTCGGACGCCGGGTACGCGGTACCCGGAGTGGCCGGGGCCGTCGCGGTGACGGTCGGATTCCTTGGGTATCGCCGACTGAAGAAGCCGGTTTCGCAACGGGGAGGGACCCATGAGCACGGCAACGGGCACGGGCAGCGCGAAGAACAGAGCAGCGTGGCGTAACTGGGCGGGCAACGTCACCGCACGTCCGGCCAGGGAGGTCACCCCCGCTTCGGTCGACGAGCTCAGTGCCGCGCTGCGCCAGGCCAAGGACGACGGCCTCAGGGTGAAGCCGGTCGGCACGGGACACTCCTTCACGGCGACCGCGGCCACCGACGGCCTCCTGATACGCCCCGAACTCCTCACCGGCATCCGCAGGATCGACCGCGAGGCCGGCACCGTCACCGTGGAAGCGGGCACTCCGCTCAAGCGCCTGAACGCGGCGCTGGCCCGCGAGGGCCTGTCGCTCACGAACATGGGCGACATCATGGAGCAGACGGTCTCCGGCGCGATCAGCACCGGGACGCACGGCACGGGCCGCGACTCGGCGTCGATCTCCGCGCAGATCACGGCACTTGAGCTCGTCACCGCGGACGGCACGGTCCTCACCTGCTCCGAGAAGGAGAATCCTGAGGTCTTCGCGGCGGCCAGGCTCGGCATCGGAGCGCTCGGCGTGATCAGTGCGATCACCTTCGCCGTGGAGCCCGTCTTCTTCCTCACCGCCCGTGAGGAACCGATGACCTTCGACAAGGTCACCGGTGAGTTCGACGCGCTGCACGCCGAGAACGAGCACTTCGAGTTCTACTGGTTCCCGCACACCGGCAACTGCAACACCAAGCGCAACAACCGCAGCGCGGGCCCCGCGGCTCCGCCCGGCAGGGTCAGCGCCTTCGTGGAGGACGAGATCCTCTCCAACGGCCTCTTCCAGGTGGTCAACTCGATTGGCCGGGCCGTCCCCGCGACCGTCCCGGGCATCGCCAAGATCTCCAGCAAGGCGCTCTCGGCCCGCACCTACACGGACATCCCCTACAAAGTCTTCACAAGTCCGCGCCGCGTGCGCTTCATGGAAATGGAATACGCCGTTCCGCGGGCGGCCCTCGTCGAGACGCTGCGCGAGCTGAAGACCATGGTGGAGCGCTCGAATCTGCGGATCAGCTTCCCCGTAGAGGTCCGCACGGCCCCCGCGGACGACATCACGCTCTCCACTGCATCGGGCCGGGAGAGCGCGTACATCGCCGTCCACATGTACCGGGGCACGCCCTACCAGGCGTACTTCACCGCCGCCGAGCGGATCTTCACCGCGCACGAGGGCCGACCTCACTGGGGCAAGATCCACACCCGCGACGCCGGTTACTTCTCGCAGGCCTATCCGCGCTTCGCCGAGTTCACGGCCCTGCGCGACCGCCTGGACCCGGACCGCCTGTTCGGCAACGACTACTTGCGCCGCGTCCTGGGCGACTGAGCGACTGAGCGACTGAGCGACTGAGCGACCGCCTACGGGTTGGGGGTCGCGTCGCGCTGCGCGTCGTCCCCGCTTCCGCTTCCGCTTCCGGCGCCGTTCGACGGCGTCGGGGTCGGAGTGGGAGTCGGGGTGGGAGTGGGAGTGGGCGTCGGGTCCGTCTTGGAGCCGTCGCCGGAGTCCGAACCCTTGTCAGGGTCGTCCTTCGAACCGGAATCGGAGCCCGAGTCGTTCCCGGTGTCCGAGGACTGCGAGTTCGTCCCGTTCGGCTCCTGCGAGGCGTCGCCGTCCTGCCGCGACCCGTCGTCCGTACCCGTCGACGAGCCGTCGGACGGCTGCCCGGAGGGTTCCGTCGAGGGCGTGGGCCGGTCGCCGGACGAGCCGTTCCTGCCCGAGAAGCCGTTGCCGATCGTGGTGCCGTGGCCCCCGCTGAAGTCCTCTCCGGAGACGATCTCGTACGTCGTGATCCCGGCCATGGACACACCGAAGACGACTGCGGCCGCGATCAACGGCCGCTTCCAGCTGCGGATCTGCGTGCGGTGCGTGGTGCCGTCGGTGAACTCCTCCGAGGGGAGCGGCGGCTCGACCGGCGCGGCGGGAGCCGTCTGCCGCAGGACGCGCGTCTCGTCGTCGCGGGGCACCAACTGCGTGGCGTCGACTGCTCCGAGCAGCTGGGTCTTGTCGGCATCGGCGTCGGCCACTCGCAGCACCGTGGTGCGGTCGGCGTCACCGGCCTCGGGCAGCACACTCGTACGGTCGCCGTCTCCGACGACGGGCACCACGGTCGTACGGTCCAGATCGCCCGGGACGGGCGGCGGTATGGAGGCCGCGTCGGCGTCGACCGCTCTCCCCCAGGTCGTCGTCACGGGCCCCGCCCCGGCATGCGCCGTGGCTCCCGTGTACGCCTGCGCAGCTCCCGTGTACGCCTCGGCTCTGAACGTCTCGGCCACCGGCTCACCCGAGCCATCGGTCAGCGGTACCTGCTGCACCCGCGGCTTGGCCTGCACCGCGACGTCACGTATCTGCTCGCCCGTGCGCCGGAAGAAGTGCTGGAAGATCGTGCCACCACAGGTCGCGACCACACTCACCAGGCCGGCGCCGAGGATCGTGCCGTAGACGCCGAAGCTGGCGGCGAGCTTCGCACCCACGACGGCGGCCACGGCGCTCCCCGCCACCTGCGGCAGACTCAGATCGAGGCGCCGCTTCTCCGTCGACCCCTCCTGGCCCTTGGACTGGTCCTCGGACTGGCCCTTGGATTCCTCGCCGGAATCCGGCTTTTCACGCATCTCCGACCCTTACCTGCCTTTCTCGACTGACTACACGAGAAAGGGACGTATGGGTGAAGTGGTTAGTTCCGTTTCTGGAGATTCCGTGAAGTGCGCCACTCATGCACCACCCTGCCCGGGTATCCAGGTGCGTCAACTCCCGCCCCCCGCGAGAAGTTCGGCGGCGCGGCGCACCACCCGCGTGGCCCGAATGGAGTACTGTTGCGAGCCCTGGGTCCGGTCTCCCACCTGGGTGCCCGGGGCCTTCCAGGACCTGCCGGGAGGGGGCTCGCTGCACAGGGTGACCAAGTTGGTCACTGAGAGTTGCGAAGAGGTAACCGTGCCATAACGGCGACCTAGGGCCCATGCCCGACACGCCGGGCAACTCGGCAAGGTTGTGGCAGGCTGCACCCGGGCAGGCCACACTCGACTAGCGGAAGCAGCGACGCACGTGACGTCGGCAGGCACCACCCGGGAGGTCCCCATGCCCGAACTGCGTGTCGTGGCCGTCAGCAACGACGGCACACGGCTGGTGCTCAAAGCTGCGGACAGCACGGAGTACACACTTCCGATCGACGAGCGGCTGCGCGCCGCCGTGCGCGGCGACCGTCCGCGCCTCGGCCAGATCGAGATCGAGGTGGAGAGCCACCTCCGCCCCCGCGACATCCAGGCCCGGATACGTGCCGGTGCGAGCGCGGAGGAAGTCGCCTCGCTCGCCGGAATCCCCGTCGATCGCGTCCGCCGCTTCGAAGGACCCGTGCTCGCCGAGCGCGCCTTCATGGCCGAGCGGGCCCGGAAGACCCCCGTGCGCCGTCCCGGCGAGAACACCGGACCCCAGCTCGGCGAGGCCGTGTCGGAGCGGCTGCTCCTGCGCGGCGCCGACAAGGAATCCATTCAGTGGGACTCCTGGCGCCGCGACGACGGCACCTGGGAGGTCCTGCTCGTCTACCGCGTCGCGACCGAACCGCACGCCGCGAGCTGGACGTACGACCCGCCGCGGCGGCTCGTGCAGGCCATGGACGACGAGGCGCGCTCGCTGATCGGCGAGACGGACGACATCGCCGCGCCCGAGCCGAGCTTCCCGTTCGTGCCGCGCATCGCCCGGCTGCCCCGGGACAGGGCCTCGCTCGACCGGCCGCTCGACCGCGCCCTGGACCGGCAGTTGGAGCGCCCGAGCGCGCCGCAGCCTCCGGAGCCCGGGGAGGAAGGCGTGGCCACCGGCGCGACCGCGTCCGTCTCCGAGGCGGAGCGTGACTCGCTCACCAGCCTCCTCGAGGCGGTGCCGAGCTTCCGCGGCGACATGATCGTGCCGGAGCGCCCGGCGCTCCCGCCCACGGATCTCCCGCCCGCCGAAGAGGCCGAGCAGGACCCCGAGGCCGAGGAGCCGCCCGCCGCGTCGGCCGGAGCGGGTTCCGCGTACGCGGACGTCCTGATGCCGCGCTCGGTGGCCAGCCACCGGGACCGCCTCGTCGGCACCACCGACCGCCAGGCGGAGGCCGACGGCGTCCGGCCCGGGCGGCGCGCGGCGGTGCCCAGCTGGGACGAGATCGTCTTCGGCACGCGCCGCAAGAAGCAGGAGTAGCACTCAGTCATACGTTCATACGTTGTCGGGCCCCGCGCCGTTCAGATGCGGGGCCCGACGACGTATGTGCCGCCGCTGCCGCTACTGCGGGTCCGGGCCCTTGGCCACCGGACGCGACTCGTCCGACGACCACTGGGACCACGAGCCGACGTACAGCGACGCCGGGATCCCCGCCACCGCGAGCGCGAGCACCTCATGAGCCCCGGACACACCGGAGCCGCAGTAGACGCCGACCTCGGACGTGTCGGACGCGCCCAGGGAGTTGAAGCGGTCCGCGAGCTCGGCGGCCGGCCGGAAGGTGCCGTCCGCCGTGACGTTCTCCGTGGTCGGCGCGGAGACCGCACCCGGGATGTGGCCGCCGACGCGGTCGATCGGCTCGACGTCACCGCGGTAGCGCTCGGCCGCGCGGGCGTCCAGGAGCAGGCCGGAGCGGGCAAGGGCCGCCGCGGCGTCCGCGTCGAGGAGGTCCTTGGTGTTCGTCCCGGGGACGAACGAACCCTCGGCCTCCGGGCGCTCGTCCCCCGCCTCCAGCGGACCGCTCCACGCCGCGAGCCCGCCGTCGAGCACACGCACCGAGGGATGCCCCGTCCAGCGCAGCAGCCACCAGGCGCGTGCGGCGGCCCAGCCCTGCCCGCCGTCGTACACGACCACGTCCCGGTCCGCGAAGACCCCGGCCGCCCGCATCACCGCTCCGAAGCGATCCACATCCGGCAGGGGATGCCGCCCGGCCGAGCCCGCCTCGCCCGCGAGATCGGCGTCCAGGTCGACGAAGACGGCGCCCGGGATGTGCCCCTTCTCGTACTCGGCCCGCCCGTCGAAGGCGGGGGCGCCCGCCGCCTTCGCGACGCTCAGCTGCCAGCGGATGTCCAGGAGTACCGGCGGGTTCTCGCCCGCCAAGTCGCTCGCGAGTTCGGATGCGGAGATGATGGCATTCATGGGCCCATCCTTGCGTACGAGGTGGCCGCTTCGGCCAGGTCCGGCTAGCCTGCTCCGCCGGAGACCGCCGAACCCATTGCGTACACGGCCGGGCACGCCGTGTACTTGTAGATGGCACCACTTACTTCTTGAACGACAGCACGTACTTCTTGACGACACCACTGGGCAATCGCGCGTTAACGGATGAGAAACGGCAAACCGGGCATCCTCTGAGCGGAGCCGGGCAACGCGGCGCGGCCAGGGCGCGCGGTGCCTCAGGTGGTGCAAGCATCTGCACGGGCGGGCAAACGCGCTACATGGGTACGCGCGTTCGAAAGCGGAGCCGAGCGGCCACCATGACGGGCCGAGGAGAGAGTGATGATGACGGAGGTACGGGGGTCGACGGGCCGGCGTGACGGCTCGGAGGCCGTCGGCCGCGCGCCCGGCACACCCACCTGGGTGAGCCTGATGGCGCATGGCCTGGCCACGACCCAGGAGTTCTACGGGGCTTTGTTCGGCTGGGAGTTCCGGCCCGGCCCGGAGCAGCTCGGGCCCTACGTGCGGGCGCTGCTCGACGGTCACGAGGTCGCCGGGATCGGCCAGCTGCCTCCCGACCACCATCTGCCGATCGCCTGGACGCCGTACCTGGCGTCGGAGGACGTGAACGCGACCGCCGATGCCGTGCGGCACTGCTGCGGCACGATCGGCGTCGGCCCGCTGGACGCGGGTGAGGCCGGGCGCCTCGCCATCGCGGTGGACCCCTCGGGCGCGGTGTTCGGGATCTGGCAGGCGGCGGAGCACCTGGGCGGCGAGCTGGTCGGGCAGGCCGGAGCGCCCGCCTGGAACGAACTGGTGACGACGGAGACGGCGGACGTCGTCAAGTTCTACGAAGCGGTCTTCGGGTACACCGAAGAGGCGGTCGTCCCGTCCGATTCCGATTCCGATTCCAAGTCCGACTACGTGACGTTCCACGTCGACGGCCGGCCGGTGGCCGCGGTGCGCGGCGTGGGCCAGGACCTGCCGCGGGACCGGGGTCCGCACTGGATGACGTACTTCGAAGTCGCCGACGTGGACGCCTCGGTGAAGCGGGTCACCGAACTCGGCGGGCACGTCATCGAGCCCGCTCGGGCGGCCGCCCATGGGCGGGTGGCCACGGTCGCCGACCCGGAGGGCGCGGTCTTCGCGCTCGTACGGTCGGAGGGCTGACGCCGACTCAGAGGCGGGTGGGCGCGTCGACCGGCAGCACGTCGGGCGACAGGGCGCCCGCGCGCGAAGTCGCCGACGTCATCCGGCGCTGGTGGTGACGGCGGCACAGCACCTCGTAACCCACCTCGTCCGCCGCGTGGTTGACGTCGCCGATGACGACCTGGGCGCCTTCGACGACCATCTCGCCGCCTATCGTGCGGGCGTTGTGGGTGGCGCGGGCGCCGCACCAGCACAGGGCCTCGACCTGCAACACCTCGACGCGGTCGGCGAGTTCGACCAGGCGCTGCGAGCCGGGGAAGAGCTTGGAGCGGAAGTCCGTGGTGATGCCGAAGGCGAAGACGTCGAGCCCCAGGTCGTCGACGACGCGGGCCAGTTGGTCGATCTGTCCCGGGTCGAGGAACTGCGCCTCGTCCGCGATCACATAGTCCGCGCGGCCGCCTCGCGAGAGGTGGTCGACGAGATGGGCGTAGAAGTCGAAGTCGTCCGCGGCCTCGATCGCGTCCGTGACGAGGCCGAGCCGCGAGGAGAGCTTGCCCTCGCCCGCGCGGTCGTCACGGGTGAAGATCATCCCCTTCAGGCCGCGGGCCGAGCGGTTGTGCTCGATCTGCAGAGCCAGGGTGCTCTTTCCGCAGTCCATCGTTCCGGAGAAGAACACCAGCTCGGGCATGGGGAGTTGCGGCCTTTCGAGGCGTACGTACGAGGGGAAAGTGTGCACCGGGAGTCTGGTCAGGGGCGTACTTCGACGAGCGGCACGAGCTGCTCGACGGGGGTCATGGAGCCGTGCATGCCGACCAGGGCCGACTCCTTCGGTTCCTTCCGGCTTGCGATGATCGCCACGTCGTCGTGGGCGGCCGCGACGACATCGCCGATGCGCTCGTACACCCGCTCGTCGACGGCTCCTGACGGCCCGAACCAGCCCGCGGCGATGGCCTCGTCCCGGCTCGCCACCCAGAACTGCTCGCCGAGCACCTCGCGCCAGACGGTCAGGACGTCGTTCTCGGCGCCCGGCACCGCGTACACATGGCGCGCACGGCCCTCGCCGCCGAGGAGGGCGACGCCCGCGCTCAGCTCCCAGTCCTCGTCGAAGTCGATACGGGACTGCTCGTCGAAGGGGATGTCGAGCATGCCGTGGTCGGCGGTGACGTACAGGGCGCTGCGCGGCGGGAGTTGCTCGGCGAGACGCTGGACCAGGCGGTCGACGTACATGAGCTGGCCGCGCCAGGCGTCGGAGTCCACGCCGAAGCGATGCCCCTTGCCGTCGACCTCCGCGTAGTACGTATAGACCAACGACCGGTCACCCGCGCCGAGTTGCTCGGCCGCGAGGTCCATGCGGTCCTCGCCGGAGAGCTTGCCGCGGAAGGTGCCGCCGCTCAGGGCGATCTTGGTGAGCGGGGTGTTCTGGAACGTCGGGGACGACACCTGGGCGGTGTGCACGCCCGCGGCATGGGCCTGCTGGAAGACGGTGGGGTACGGCTGCCACTTGCGCGGGTCCGTCCACGGGTTCCAGCGGAGCTGGTTCATCAGCTCGCCGGTGGCGGGGTTGCGGACCGTGTAGCCGGGCAGGCCGTGCGACGCGGGCGGCAGGCCCGTGCCGACCGAGGCGAGCGAGGTCGCCGTGGTGGCGGGGAAACCGGCGGTGATCGGCCGCCCCGTACCGCCGCGCGACGAACCGATGAGCGAGGTCAGGAAGGGCGCCTCGTCGGGGTGGGCCCGCAGTTGCTCCCAGCCGAGACCGTCGATCAGGAAGACGCAGTTCCGGTCGGCGGGCGCGAGCTCCGGGATGACGGGCGTGAAGCCCTCGACGCCCTGGTGGGAGACGAGTGTGGGCAGCAGGTCGGCGAGCGAGCCCGCGCCGTACTCGGGCAGGGGTGCGGAGTCGAGGGAGAGCGGCTCTACGTCGTCCCAGGCGGGCAGGGACATCAGCGGGCGGTCTCCGCGGTCGCCTCGGAAAGCGCCTGCGCGAACGCCAGGGTCTGGCGCACGGCGTCCGGGCCGTCGCCCGCCTCGCTGACACGGAGGCTGAGGTCGTCGGCGGTGGAGCTGCCGGTGTAGCCGTGGTCCGCCTCGCAGTTGGGGTCGCCGCAGGCGGCGGGCTCCAGGTCGATGCGCGACACGGCGCCCCAGCCGATGGTCAGGACGACCTCGCGGGGCAGCGAGCCGGGGACGTACTTCTCGGGGTTGGCGACGACGCGGCTGACGACGACCGAGGAGATCCGGCCGATCTTCACGGACTCCGTGGAGGTCGTCGCGTACGGCGTCGGCGATGTGCTGTCCGCCGCCTGCTCGTCCGTGTGGCTGACGATGAAGCGGGTGCCGGTCAGGACGAGGACCGTCACGTGCCTGCGCACTTCGTTCGCGTCGAACGTGGTCTCCTGGTGGACCAGGTACGACCCGATGGGATCGCCGCCGATCGCGGCCTCCACCGCCTCGGCCACGAGGGCCGGGTAGTAGCCGCTGCGCTCGATCGCCGCGCGCAGCCCCTGGGTCGTCGTACCGGTCTTTGCCATGCCGTCCATCCTACGACCCGGTGGAGGGCCCACGGTTCCCCACCGGCCGCCTCAGTACCCGGGCAGGACCCGTGGGCCGAGGTCGCTGCGGGCCGGAGGGGGCGCGAGCCGCACGGAGGCGCCGAGCACGGAGAGGCCGCGCTGGGCGACGACCACGGGTTCCAGGGACACGGCGACCACCTCGGGGTGATCGTCCACGAGGCGTGAGACCCGCTGGAGCAGCTCTTCGAGAGCCGGGGTGTCCACGGGCGCCGAGCCGCGCCAGCCGAAGAGGAGCGGAGCGGTCCGGATGGACCTGACCAGGGAACCCGCGTCGCGCTCGGTGACCGGGATCAGCCGGTGCCCGGTGTCGCCGAGCAGCTCGGACGGGGCACCCGCGAGCCCGAACGAGAGCACCGCTCCGGCCGCCGGGTCGATGACCGCGCGGACGACGGTGTCGACACCGCGGGGCGCCATCGGCTGCACGACCAGGCGCAGCTCGACGGGCTTGCCGAAGGCGTCGGTCAGTTCGGTGTAGGCGCGGCGCAGTTGCTCCTCGTCCGCCAGATCCAGCCGCACACCGCCGAGGTCGGCGCGGTGGCGCAGGTGCGGGGCCGTGGTCTTGAGGGCCACGGGGTAGCCGAGCGCACGGGCGGCCGCCACGGCCGCGTCCGGGTCGGGCGCGGGCAGGGCCTCTCGTACGTCGATGCCGTACCGCCCGAGCAACTCGCGGGCGTCCCCCTCGGCGAGGGTGGCGCCACGGGTGTCCCCCTGCTCCACAAGAAGCTCATCGATCCGCTGGGCGACGCCGCTCTCGTCGATGTCCTCGTACTCATGAACCTTCCCGGGCTCCTTGGCATCCCGCCGCCACTGGGAGTACTTGACGGCTTCAGCAAGGGCCCGGACGGCGCGCTCGGCGGCGGGGTAGGCGGGGATGCGGTGCGCGGGGTCTGTGGCCGTTGCTGTGGGCAGGCCTTCCGCAGGGCGAGTGGGGTCTCCCCTGCTCGAGCGCAGCCGAGAGCTTGGGGAAGGGTGGGCACTGCCCCCTGCGCCGGGTGCGGGAACAGGGGCGTCAGGCCGAGTACGGGTAGCGGCGGCCAGCGCCTCGGCGAGCCCGCCAAGTTCTACGTGGACCACAGCGACGGGCTTCGCAGGGCACCCCGCAGCAGCGGCCCGCAGCGCAGCAGCCAACTCCTCCCCTTCGGGGGACGCCGTGGCCCCGTCCTCCCCCACCCAGGGGATGGCGGTGACGATCACGGAGTCACAGGCGTCGTCCGACAGAGCCTCGGCGAGCGCGCCCCGGAAGTCGTCCGGGGTAGCCCCCGTGGTCAGATCCCGCGGAGCCAGCGGCCGAAGCCCATCGGCAACACACGCGTCGTACGTAAGAAGCCCGAGCGACTCGGAGTTCCCGAGGATGGCGACCCGAGGCCCGCCCGGCAGCGGCTGACCGGCGAGCAGCAACCCCGCATCCACCATCGCGGTGACGGTGTCGACCCGGATGACCCCCGCCTGGCGCAGCAGCGCCGACACCGTGGCATGCGGAAGCCGCGTGGCCTGCACGGCGTGCCCCGTGGGCGCGATCCCGCTGTGCCGCGCCCCCTGCACCACCACCAGCGGCTTCGCCGTCGCCGCCCGCCGGGCGAGCCGGGTGAACTTCCGCGGGTTGCCGATGGATTCGAGGTACATCAGGGCGACATCGGTGTCGGGGTCCTCGTACCAGTACTGGAGCACGTCGTTGCCGGACACGTCCGCGCGGTTGCCCGCGCTCACGAAGGTCGACAGGCCCGCGCCGCGCCGGTGCAGGCCCGAAAGGAGCGCGATGCCGATCGCACCGGACTGGGTGAAGAGGCCGATCCTGCCGCGCTCGGGCGGATGCGGGGCGAGCGAGGCGTTGAGCCGTACGTCGGGCGACGTATTGATGACCCCGAAGGCGTTCGGGCCGAGGATGCGCGTGCCGTACGACCGGGCCTGACGCACCAGTTCGCGCTGCCGCTCACGCCCCTCGGGACCGCTCTCCGCGTACCCGGCGGAGATCACGACAAGGCCGAGCACCCCGCGCTCACCGCACTCGGCGACGGCCTGCGGCACCCGCTCGGCGGGCACCGTGACGACGGCGAGCTCGACGGGCTCGTCGATGTCCCGCACGGAGCGGTAGGCGGGCACCCCGTCGACCTCGCCCCCCTCATCGCCCTCCCCGAACGCGCTGTTCACCGCGTACAGGCGCCCCGTGAAGCCCGCCTCGCGCAGATTGCGAAGGACGCTGCGCCCCACGCCGCCCGGCGTACGCCCGACGCCGATCACGGCGACCGACGCCGGCGTGAGCAGCCGCTGCACCGACCGCGCCTCGGCGCGCTGCTCACGGGCGCGCTGCACGGCGAGCGAGCGGTCGGTCGGCTCCAGATCGAATTCGAGTCGTACGACGCCGTCCTCGAAGCTGCGTTTCTGCTGGTAGCCCGCGTCAGTGAACACCTTGATCATCTTGGTGTTGGCGGGAAGCACCTCGGCGGCGAAGCGGCGGATGCCGCGTTCCCTGGCGACGGCCGCGATGTGTTCGAGGAGGGTGGAGGCGACTCCCCTGCCCTGGTGGGCGTCCTGCACGAGGAAGGCGACCTCGGCCTCGTCGGCGGGCGCGCTCGCGGACATGCCGCGGGAGTCGATGCGGTCGAAGCGCACGGTGGCGATGAACTCGCCGCCCACGGTGGCCGCCAGACCCACGCGGTCCACCTGATCGTGATGGGTGAAGCGGTGGACGTCCTTGGCGGACAGGCGCGGGTAGGGGGCGAAGAAGCGGTAGTACTTCGACTCGTCCGAGACCTGCTCGTAGAAACTGACCAGGCGATCCGCGTCCTCGGCCGTGATGGGCCTGATCCGGGCGGTGCCTCCGTCACGCAGGACGACATCGGCTTCCCAGTGGGAGGGATATGCCTGCCGGTCCGACGGGGTCTGCATGGGGCCCAGGGTACGGGTCGCGGGGGCGCCTCGGCCGGGGCAGGCTAGGAGTCGTCGAAGGGCGGGACGTGGGCCCGTGGCACGAGGACGTACGGTCGACGGGGCAGGGGCCGTCGGTCCACGCCGTACGGACGGACGGCCGGCGGAGCACGCGTGATCGCATGAGACACTGGTCTAGACAAGTGTGAGACACCTGGAAGGGCAGCAACACATGGCTGAGCGCCGCGTCAACGTCGGCTGGGCCGAGGGCCTTCACGCCCGACCCGCCTCCATCTTCGTCCGCGCGGCAACCGCCGCCGGCGTCCCCGTGACGATCGCCAAGGCTGACGGCAACCCCGTGAACGCCGCCTCCATGCTCGCGGTGCTCGGTCTGGGCGCGCAGGGCGGCGAGGAGATCGTGCTCGCTTCCGACGCCGAGGGCGCGGACGCCGCTCTCGACCGTCTGGCGAAGCTGGTCGCGGACGGTCTCGAGGAGCTCCCCGAGACCGTCTAGTAGAGACTGGTACTCATACGCCGAAGGGCCCGCCCGAAATAGGGGCGGGCCCTTCGGCGCTTCTGTTTCCCACTAACGAATATCAGAGCCACATTCCCTGAACATCCTGCATTCGGGCAGCCGAAATAATCCCGCGCCCCCCTCTGTCGAATAGCACTTCTTTGTATACGGCGCCTCTGTTAATGACGGAGACCCACCGTGTTTACGGCATGTTGCGAATCCCTCACACGATCACGTCCCGCGACCCGATGACCTTTCGGGGGAAAGCGCAGCCGGTGGGCGGCCGTCGCCCGTTCCGCGTGGGCCGCGGCGAGCGACCTGGCCCGTTCCGCGTCCCCGCGTGCGACCGCGTCGACGATCGCGGCGTGCTCCGCCCAGGACTCCGCGGGAGCGGCCGAGGTCTCGACGACGTACATCCAGGCGATCTTGTGCCGGAGCTGGGTGAGCAGCGCCGTGAGGCCCTGGCTGCCGGACGACTGGGCGAGCGTCTCGTGGAACCAGCCGCCCAGTGAGCGCAGATCATCGCTCTGACCGCCCCTCGAACGCTCCTGGCCGAGCCTGACGAGGCCGCGCAGGACCTTCAGGTGCGCCTCCGTGCGGCGCTGAGCGGCGCGGGCCGCACCGAGCGGCTCCAGGAGCATGCGTATCTCCAGGAGGTCGGCCGCCTCCTGCTCGGTGGGCTCCGCGACGCACGCGCCCGCGTGCCTGCGCGTGACGACGAAACCCTCGGCCTCCAGGGTGCGCAGGGCCTCGCGCACGGGGACGCGGGAGACTCCGTAGCGGCGCGCGAGCAGTTCCTCGGTGAGCCGGCCACCCCGTTCGTAGACACCGGAGACGATGTCGTCCCGGATGGCCGTGCATACCGAGTGCGCGGGAATGCGCATGACCTGACCTCCGCCTTAATCCCCGCGAAACGCGGTCGATCGACGCCTTTTCAGTGACCCTATTGCAGAGCGGCTGAATTTCCGATGGCAGGCCGAAATCCATGGATATATTTTGGCCAAAGGCGATCGGCGCGGGTACAGGTACGGCGGGTACAGGTACGGCGGGTACGGCGAAAGCCCCGGCTCTCGACGAGCCGGGGCTTTCGGCGGATCAGCTTTCGGTGGAGCAGCTTTCGCCGGATCAGACGCCGACGTCGTGCGCGCGGAGGTACGCGATCGGGTCGATGTCCGTGCCGTAGTCCTCGCCGGTGCGGGCCTCGAAGTGGAGGTGCGGGCCGCTGGAGTTGCCGGTGGAGCCCGAGAGGCCGATCTGCTGGCCCGGGGTGACGGCCTGGCCGACGGTGACGCCGAGGGACGACATGTGGCCGTACTGGGTGTACGTGCCGTCGTTCATCTTGATGACCACGTTGTTGCCGTAGGCACCGCCCCAGCCGGCCTCGACGACGGTGCCGGAGCCGACGGCGTGGACCGAGGTGCCTGACGCGGCGTGGAAGTCGATGCCGGTGTGGCTGCCGGAGGACCACATGCCGCCGCCGGTCTGGTAGCCCGTGGAGACGTACGAGCCGGTGATCGGGGAGACGTAGCTGTTGAGGCGCTTGCGCTCGGCCTCGCGAGCGGCACGCTCCTTGGCCTCGCGCTCCTTCTTGGCCTTGGCCTTCGCCTCGGCCTCGGCCTTGCGCTTGGCCTCCTCGGCCTTCTTCTTTGCGGCTTCTTCGGCCTTCTTGGCCGCTGCCGCGTCGTCGGCGGCCTGCTGCTGGGCAGCGGCCTGCGCGTCGATGCCGGCGGCGAGCGAGTCGCCGACGGAGATCGCCTGGGTGAGGCCGGTGTGCTCGAGAGCCGCGGCGTCGTCGGCGGCGAGGGCCGGAGCGGCCAGGCCTCCAATGACACCGGTGGTGGTGAGGGCGGCGACGCCCGCCACGTTCGCGGTCGTACGCGTGAGGCGGCTCGGGCGACGGTGCTTCCCGGTGGCACGGGTGAACGCCATGAAGCGGCTGATCCTTTCCTTCCTTCTCGCCTACCGGGTTAGCTGACGGGTTCGGAGCAGGAAGGTCTCCTACGAGTCCCTCGCCTCACGGCAAGGTTCCCGATTCACCCCAAGGGGACATGTGGGTCCCCGGCTCCCCTGGCTCGCGCCGTACGGGGACTCGGCGATGACTGTCCGGTGCCGCGGCTGCGGCGTACTGCATGACGAACAGCCGGACCGAACGCTAAGCGGGGCGCCTTTCGAACGACAAACAGATCAGAGCTTTTGTAGCGCACGCCACAGGGCAGACACGTAACCTCCATACTAATTCGGACATATGGGGACCCCGGTGGCAAATTCCAGCCACCGGGGTCCCCATATGTCCTGACTGTCACTCAGCCCGTGACCACACTCACTTCACCGATGCCGAGCGCCCTGACGGGCTCCTCGATCTGCGCGGCGTCACCGACGAGCACCGTCACCAGGCGGTCCTGGGGGAAGGCGCTCACCACGGCAGCGGTGGCCTCCACGGTGCCGGTCGCGGCCAACTGGCGGTACAACTGCGCCTGGAAGTCGTCCGGAAGGTGCTGCTCGACCTGATCGGCGAGGGTGGCGGCGACGGACGCGGCCATCTCGTACTTGAGCGGGGCGACGCCCACCAGGTTCTGCACGGCGACATCGCGCTCGGCGTCCGTCAGACCGTCGGCGGCGAGGGTGCGCAGCACCTTCCACAGGTCCTCGAGCGCCGGTCCCGTGGACTCGGTGTCCACCGAGCCGCTGATTGCCAGCATCGCGGCACCCGTGCCGTCCGGGGCGGAACGCAGGACCTGGGCGAACGACCGTACGCCGTAGGTGTATCCCTTCTCCTCGCGCAGGACGCGGTCCAGGCGCGAGGTGAGGGTGCCGCCGAGGCAGTACGTACCGAGCACCTGCGCGGGCCAGACGCGGTCGTGCCGGTCCGGCCCTACGCGGCCGATGAGCAGCTGCGTCTGGACGGCGCCGGGGCGGTCCACGATGACGACACGCCCGGTGTCGTCGGCGGTCACCGGGGGCACCGGGCGCGGCTGGGCCGTGCCACCCGTCCAGGCGCCGATGGTGTCGGCGAGGACGGCGTCAAGGTCGACGCCGGTCAGGTCGCCCACGACGACCGCGGTGGCCGTGGCGGGACGCACGTGCTTCTCGTAGAAAGCGCGCACCGCCGCCGAGTCGATGGCGGTGACCGTCTCCTCGGTGCCCTGGCGGGGGCGCGACATGCGCGACGTCGCCGGGAACAGCTGCCGCGAGAGCTCCTTGGCGGCGCGGCGGCCCGGGTTGGCGGCCTCGTGCGGGATCTCGTCCAGGCGGTTGCGTACGAGGCGTTCGATCTCGCTGTCCGCGAAGGCGGGGGCGCGCAGGGCGTCGGAGAGCAGGCCGAGCGCCTTCGGGAGGCGGGAGACCGGGACTTCGAGGGAGACGCGGACGCCGGGGTGGTCGGCGTGCGCGTCCATGGAGGCGCCACAGCGGTCGAGTTCCGCGGCGAAGTCCTCGGCAGAGTGCTTGTCGGTGCCTTCGTTGAAGGCCCTCGCCATGATCGTGGCGACTCCGTCGAGGCCCGCGGGCTCGGCGTCGAGCGGCGCCTCCAGGTGGATCTCCACGGCGACGACCTGCTGGCCGGGGCGGTGGCAGCGCAGCACGGTGAGGCCGTTGTCCAGGGTGGCGCGCTCGGGCGCGGGGAAGGCCCACGGCCGTGCGGTGCCCGCCTGGGGCTGGGGGTGGAACTGCATCGTCGCGGCCTCGGTCACTTCGCCGCCTCCTCTTCGTCCTCGTCGGTGGCTTCGGCGCCCTCAGGGGCCGCTGTGCCCTCTACGGGCTCGTACACGAGCACCGCGCGGTTGTCGGGGCGCAGGCGGGCCGCCGCGGCCGCCTTGACCTCATCGGCGGTGACGTCCAGGACGCGCCCGACGGCGGTCAGGGCGAGCTGCGGGTCGCCGAACAGGACGGCGTACCGGCACAGTTCGTCCGCGCGTCCCGACACCGTGGAGAGCCGGTCGAGCCACTCGCGCTCCAGCTGTGCCTGGGCGCGCTCCATCTCCTCGTCGGTGGGGCCCTCTTCCGCGAAGCGGGCGAGCTCCTCGTCGACGGCGGCCTCGATGACGGGGACCTCGACGTCGCCGGACGTCTTCACGTCGAGCCAGCCGAGCGAGGGCGCTCCGGCGAGGCGCAGCAGACCGAACCCGGCCGCCACCG
The DNA here is from genome assembly GCF_053606205.1 of Streptomyces sp. NPDC055239. NCBI lineage: Bacteria > Bacillati > Actinomycetota > Actinomycetes > Kitasatosporales > Streptomycetaceae > Streptomyces > Streptomyces sp. NPDC055239. Next base: position 110,383 of record NZ_JBSGRD010000016.1, read on the forward strand.
CGGTGCGGTCGCGGCGCACGAGGCGGTTGTAGAGCCGCGACGACTCGCCGCTGCCCAGGACCGTGAGCGCCAGGTCGGCCGCGTCGCACGCGCGCGTGCCGTCCTCCGGGAGGCGGTAGGCGGCCATCAGGGCGCGGGCCGGCACCTCTTCCTCGACGACCTCGCGCAGCTCCTTGCCGATCGTGTCGGGCAGCGAGCCGTCGCGCGGCGGCTGCTTGGCGTCGTTCGAGGGGATGGACCCGAAGTACTGCTCGACCCAGGCGAGGGTCTGCTCCGGGTCGATGTCGCCGACGACCGACAGGACGGCGTTGTTGGGCGCGTAGTACGTACGGAAGAAGTTCCGCGCGTCCTCCAGCGTCGCCGCGTCCAGGTCGGCCATGGAGCCGATCGGGGTGTGGTGGTAGGGGTGGCCCTCGGGGTACGAGAGGGCGGTCAGCTTCTCGAACGCCGTGCCGTAGGGAACGTTGTCGTAGCGCTGGCGGCGCTCGTTCTTGACGACGTCCCGCTGGTTCTCCATGGATTCGTCGTCGAGCGCGGAGAGCAGCGAGCCCATCCGGTCGGCTTCCAGCCACAGGGCCAGCTCCAGCTGGTGTGTGGGCATGGTCTCGAAATAGTTGGTGCGCTCGAAGCTCGTGGTGCCGTTGAGCGACCCGCCCGCACCCTGCACCAGCTCGAAGTGGCCGTTGCCGTGCACCTGCTTCGAGCCCTGGAACATCAGGTGCTCGAAGAGGTGAGCGAGGCCCGTACGCCCCTTGACCTCGTGGCGCGAGCCGACGTCGTACCAGAGGCAGACCGCGGCGACCGGGGTCAGGTGGTCCTCGGAGAGCACCACGCGCAGGCCGTTGGCCAGCCGGTGCTCGGTCGCTGTCAGGCCGCCGGAGCCGGCCTCGGCTGTGGCCGTGTGACCCATGGGCATGTACGTCCCTTCGATCGCGAAAAGCTGGAAATTCTGCCAGTCGTGCCACTGTATGCAAGCGTGCTGACAACCGGTGAAGTTCCCGCTCCGCGCTCGGCGTAGTCGCCGTCGAAGTCCGGGTCGTGGTCGGCGTTGTCAGTGGGACAGAGCACAATGGTCGGCGTCAGATCCCGTTGATGCCCTGGCAGACACCGTGAAGGAGCCGCAGCAGCGATGGCCCGCCGCAGCACGAAGACCCCGCAGCCCGACGAGTCGTTCGAGGAGAAGATCCTCGACATCGACGTCGTCGACGAGATGCAGGGATCCTTCCTCGAGTACGCGTATTCGGTCATCTACTCGCGCGCCCTGCCGGACGCCCGCGACGGCATGAAGCCGGTGCACCGCAGGATCGTGTACCAAATGAACGAGATGGGCCTGCGCCCCGACCGCGGCTATGTGAAGTGCGCCCGCGTCGTCGGCGAGGTCATGGGTAAGTTGCACCCGCACGGCGACGCGTCGATCTACGACGCCCTGGTGCGCATGGCCCAGCCCTTCTCCATGCGCCTGCCCCTGGTGGACGGGCACGGCAACTTCGGCTCGCTCGGCAACGACGACCCGCCGGCCGCCATGCGGTACACCGAGTGCAAGATGGCCGACGCGACGTCCTTGATGACGGAGTCGATCGAAGAGAACACAGTCGATTTCGAGTCGAACTACGACGGCCAGGAGCAGGAGCCGGTCACCCTTCCGGCGGCCTATCCGAACCTTCTGGTCAACGGATCGTCGGGCATCGCCGTCGGCATGGCGACGAACATGCCGCCGCACAACCTCGGCGAGGTCATCGCCGCCGCCCGCCACCTGATCAAGCACCCCGGGGCCGACCTGGAGACGCTGATGCGTTTCGTGCCGGGCCCGGACCTGCCCACGGGCGGCCGCATCGTCGGCCTGTCCGGGGTCAGGGACGCGTACGAATCCGGGCGCGGCACCTTCAAGATCCGCGCGACGGTGGCCGTAGAGAACGTGACGGCCCGCCGCAAGGGCCTGGTCGTGACCGAACTGCCCTTCTCCGTAGGCCCCGAGAAGGTCATCTCGAAGATCAAGGACCTGGTCGGCTCGAAGAAGCTCCAGGGCATCGCCGACGTCAAGGACCTCACGGACCGCTCGCACGGCCTGCGGCTGGTCATCGAGATCAAGAACGGCTTCGTCCCCGAGGCCGTCCTGGAGCAGCTCTACAAACTGACGCCGATGGAGGAGTCCTTCGGCATCAACAACGTGGCCCTGGTGGACGGCCAGCCCCTCACCCTCGGCCTCAAGGAACTCCTCGAGGTCTATCTCGACCACCGCTTCACCGTCGTGCGCCGCCGCAGCGAGTTCCGCCGCAGCAAGAAGCAGGCGCGGCTGCACCTGGTCGAGGGGCTCCTTGTCGCCCTTCTGGACATCGACGAGGTCATCCGCCTCATCCGCTCAAGCGACAACTCCGCACAGGCCAAGGAGCGCCTGATGGAGCGCTTCTCGCTGAGCGAGATCCAGACGCAGTACATCCTGGACACGCCGCTGCGCCGCCTGACGAAGTTCGACCGCATCGAGCTGGAGTCCGAGCGCGACAAGCTCAAGGCCGAGATCGACGAGCTGACCCGGATCCTGGAGTCGGACGCGGAGCTGCGCAAGCTGGTCTCCGCCGAACTGGCCGCCGTGTCCAAGAAGTTCGGCACGGACCGGCGCACGGTCCTCCTGGAGTCGGCGAGTACCCCGGCGCCCACGGTCTCGTTGCAGGTGGCGGACGACCCGTGCCGCGTGCTCCTCTCCTCGACCGGCCTCCTCGCCCGTACGGCCAACGGCGAGCCGTTCGCCGACAGCGACACCAAGCGCGTCAAGCACGACGTGATCGTCTCTGCCGTCCCCGCGACCGCGCGGGGCGAGGTGGGCGCGGTGACGTCCGGGGGACGGCTGCTCCGCCTCTCCGTGGTCGACCTCCCGCAGCTCCCGGAGACGCACGCGGCACCCAACCTCTCCGGAGGCGCGCCGGTTTCGGAGCTGCTCTCCCTGGAGGGGGACGAGAGCCTGATCTGCCTGATGACCCTGGACGAGTCCTCACCGGGCCTCGCCCTCGGCACCGAACAGGGCGTGGTCAAGCGCGTGGTCCCGGACTATCCCTCCCACAAGGAGGAGCTGGAGGTCATCACCCTCAAGGACGGTGACCGGATCGTCGGCGCGGCCGAGCTGCGCACGGGCGAGGAGGACCTCGTCTTCATCACGGACGACGCCCAGCTCCTGCGGTACCAAGCCGCGCAGGTGCGTCCGCAGGGCCGTGCCGCGGGCGGCATGACGGGCATCAAGCTCGCGGACGGCGTCAAGGTCATCTCCTTCGTGGCGGTGGACCCGGCCGTGGACGCCGTGGTCTTCACGGTGGCGGGCTCGCGCGGCACGCTCGACGACTCGGTGCAGACGACGGCCAAGGTGACGCCGTTCGACCAGTACCCCCGCAAGGGCCGGGCCACGGGTGGCGTGCGCGTCCAGCGCTTCCTGAAGGGCGAGGACTGTCTGAGCTTCGCGTGGGCGGGCCCGACGCCGCCGCTCGCGGCCCAGCGCACCGGCCTGCCGGCCGAGCTGCCGGAGATCGACCCGCGCCGCGACGGCTCGGGGGTCTCCTTGGCGAAGCCGGTGGCGGCGGTGGCAGGTCCGGCGTAGCGCCTACTCCACCGGTTCGGGTTCCTGTACGTACCGCAGTACGCCCCACATGCTGTGCTCATCGGCGTCAGCGTGCGGGGCGTACGCACGACAGGCGTCGAGCTCCTTCTCCAGAGCGGGTACGTCGATGCGCGCCCCGATGAGGACGAGCTGGGTCAGACGAGTCTCGCCCGGCGCCCACGGCTCGGGGTAGAAGCGCAGAAACCGGCCCACGGCGTGCACGGCGTACTTGTTGCGCGGATCGGCGGCGCCGAAGTCGACATACCCCTTGATGCGGTAGAGCCCTTCGGGCCGACTGTCGAGGAGGGTCATGAACGGGCGCGGGCTCATGGGCACTTCGCAGGAGAAGGCGAGGCTTTCGTAGGCGGAGTGCAGATGGTCGTGGTGCCCGTCCCCGTCCTGCACGGGGTGCCCGTCCCGCCCGGGGTGATGCAGGTCGTCGAAGGACAGCTGCCCGATCCGCTCCCCCACCGGCTTCCGGTCGAGGAGCAGTTCCACGTCGATACGTCCGTACGAGGCCGCAACCACGGCCGCGCGATCGGTGAAGCCCCGGACGACGCCGAGGATCCGCTCACGTTCCGCCTCGGGGACGCGGTCGACCTTGTTGACGACGACAAGATCGGCGATCCCCAGATGCCGGTCGACCTCGGGATGCCGCTGCCGGGTGGAGTCGAACTCGGCGGCGTCGACGACCTCGACGAGCCCTCCGTACACGATGTGCGGATTCTCGCTGGCGAGCACCATGCGCACGAGTTCCTGCGGCTCGGCGAGTCCGCTGGCCTCGATGACGATGACGTCGATCCGGGCGGAGGGCCGGGCGAGCCGCTCCAGATACTCGTCGAGCTCACTCGCGTCGACGGCGCAGCACAGGCAGCCGTTGCCGAGCGAGACGGTGGAGTCACCGAGCTGCCCGGCGACAGCCATGGCATCGATCTCGATGGACCCGAAGTCATTGACGATCGCACCGATCCGGCTGCCACCGCTGCGGTGGAGCAGATGATTGAGCAGCGTCGTCTTGCCGGAGCCCAGGAAGCCGGTGAGGACGACGACGGGGATCTGCCCCGCACCCGCTTGAGCACCTGGCTGAGCACTTGTCCGAGCACCCGGCTGAGTCAACGTGCGACCCCTTTCACACTGACGCGCGCACCGGCGCATGCCCGGCTCGCGTACGACGAACGACTGCCGCCCCAGCATACGAGCGCGTAGAGGGGCCGCGAAGTGAACGATTGTTAGCGGCGCAGGCGGGGCACACATCGGGCACGGCGTCGGGACATGCGACCACTGCTGCCTTCCGTGCGCCTCCTCTCCGCCTCCCTGCCGATCAGAGCCGCTCGGCATCCTGGGAAGCGGCAAGCGCGCCGCCCATCGCTCGCCGGTCCTCACCCTGTCGACCCGCATCCGACGACCGGCGGACGGTCGCCGATTCGGGGGTTGACATGGTCACACAGAAGTTTGGGACACGGGGGTTGGGGTCCGCTGCTACCGCGGGCCTTGCATTCGCCGTCGGGGCTCTGACGGCCCTGACCGCTCAGCAACGCAAGCACGGGGCGCTGCGGCTGCGACTCACGTGCGCGGAACAGTCCGAGCACCAGCGCAACGCCAACCTGATCACCCAGCAGCGACTGCAGTTCGACATGCTCAGCAAGGCGATGGACGACCCCGACCTGGCGGCTGTCCTGGACACCTTCGACATGCCTCTCGACGCCCGGACCCTGCGGCAGTACCTGTTCGCGAACGCGGTATACACCAACGCACTGATGTTCTGGCGCGTCGGCAACTTCAGCTGGGAAGAGGCGCACGGGCATCTGCGCCTGATCTGCCAGAACCCGATCTTCCGCAGCTACTGGAAGGCCACCGGACCGCACCGGGCCAGTCTCCTTGACGCTTCGGACGAGGCCCGCCTGGGCCGAATGGTCGACAAGCTCATCCAGGATCTCGAGGAGGCGGACACCGACGAATGGTGGGTCGTCGGTGAACCTCCGTACGAATAAGCCTGGTTGAACCCTTCGATGACGTCGCATGCCGAGTTGCCCCGGCTTGTCTAAGGCATCGCCAGTCTCTAATGTGGGCGCGCGCGTTCTACCCCGGACGCGGCTCCCCCAAACGCTCCCAGACTGGATAACCGTTGAAGATCGTGCGTCGCATCGGAGTCTCGCCCCAGCAGCGGGGAAGCGCCTCAGGACAGTCGTGCCCCGATGTATTCGAACTCAGCGACGGAAACTTCGCTGTCATCGGGACAGAAGCAACAGCGGCGCTCGAAAAGGAACTTCCGTCCGACGCCTCGCGGGCGGACTACGAACGCATCGTGATCGTGAGCCGCGAGACGCTGGTCCGCGCCAAGGCCGACATCCCGGACGCCTGACGTCAGTCGGCGTACGCACAACGGGCTCGGCCGCTCCAGCAGCCGAGCCCGTTCTGCCTGTCACCCGCGTCTAGTTGCGGACCGCCTCCGCCCAGAGGGCCGTCGGCACCGCTTGTGGCGCGCGCTCACCCACATACCGCGCCGCAGGCCGAATGATCTTCGAGTCCTCCGCCTGCTCCAGGATGTTCGCGCCCCAGCCCACAACCCGCGCCGCCGCGAACGTAGGCGTGAACATCTCACGCGGCAGGCCGCAGAGCTCCATGACGACGCCCGCGTAGAACTCCACGTTCGTGTGCAGCTCACGCCCCGGCTTCAGTTCGGCGAGGATCGCCTCGACCTGGCGCTCGACCTCGACCGCGAACTCCACCATCCGGCCGCCGAATTGCTGCGCGATGCCACGAAGCATCCGCGAACGCGGATCCTCCGTGCGGTAGACGGGGTGACCGAAGCCCATGATGCGGTCCCCCGCGAGGACACGCTCGCGGATCCAGCCGTCGATGCGATCGGGCGTGCCGATCGCATCGAGCGTGTCGAGCGCACGACTGGGCGCCCCGCCGTGCAACGGGCCCGACAGCGCACCCACGGCACCCACCAGACAGGCCGCGACATCCGCGCCGGTCGAGGTGATCACCCGGGCCGTGAACGTTGACGCGTTGAACCCGTGATCAATGGTCGAGATCAAGTACTGCTCGATCGCCCGCGCCCGATCGGGGTCCGGCTCCGAACCCGTCAGCATGTAGAGGTAGTTGGCCGCGTACGACAGGTCGTCGCGCGGTTCGACGGGGTCGAGTCCCTGGCCGAGCCGGTACAGGGCCGTGAGCAGCGTGGGCACCACGGCCGACGCGGCGAGGGCGTCGTCGCGGCGCCGGTCCTCGTCGATGTCGTACACCGGGCGGAAGCCCTTCGCGGCACCGAAGAGCGACAGGGCCGTGCGCAGCCCGGAGAGCGGCCCGGACAGGGCGCTGGCGCGGGCTATGGCGGGCAGCGCGGCGCGCACCTCGTCAGGCAGTCGGCGCAGGTTCGCGGTCCGCGCGGCGAAGGCGGTCCGCTGCTCGGCGTCCGGCAGCGCACCGTGGAACATCAGGTGCCAGACGTCCTCGAAGCCGCGGGTCTGCGCGAGCTCGACGGCCGAGTACTGGCGGTAGTGGTAGAAGCCCTCGTACCCCCTGACGTCGCCGAGCCGGGTCTCGGTCACGACGACGCCCGCGAGCCCGCGGGGAACCTCCACGGGGGCGGTGGGGGTGGTGGTGGAGCCATTGATCGGCATGTTCTTCCTCGACTTCCTCCCTGGACTTGATTTGACTGTCCATGCTTGACTTAATTTCTGTCAATATTGATTGAATCAATGCCAACATAATGTGGATACGGTGTCGCCCATGACGGAGCAAGAAGTGACCCGCACGGACAGCGAGGCGTCGGGCCACGCCACGTCGGCAGCCACCCGCGAGGGCCGCCGCCTGAGCACCCGGGAAGCCGCCGAACTGCTCGGCGTGAAGCCCGAGACCGTGTACGCCTATGTGAGCCGCGGCCAGCTCAGCAGCCGCCGCGGCCCCGGCGCACGGGGCAGCACCTTCGACGCCAAGGAGGTCGAGTCGCTCGCCCGCAAGAACCGCCGGGAGCCGGCTGCCACCTCCGTGAGCGGCGAACTCTCCGTCCGCACCCGCATCACGCTCATCGACAAGGACCGCTACTACTACCGCGGCGTCGACGCGCTGGACCTGGCCCTGGCGCACTCCTACGAAGAGGTCGCCGAGTGGCTGTGGACCGGCGTCATGCGCCCCGGAATCCGCTTCACCGCCCCCGCGGAGAGCGTCGGCGCCGCACGCCGCGCCATCGACGCGCTGCCCGAGCACAGCGGCCCGACCGACCACCTGCGCGTGGCCGCCATCTCGGCCGCGGCGGCGGACCCCCTCCGCTTCGACCTCTCCGAAGAAGCCGTCATCGGCACCGCCCGCACCCTCATCCCCACCCTCGTCACCGCGCTGCCACCCGTCAGCCGCACCCACCGGGACGAGGGCCCCCTGGCTCACCAGCTCTGGCCCCGGTTGAGCGGCCGACAGCCGGACGACGCCTCGCTGCACGCCCTGGACACCGCGCTCGCCCTCCTCATCGACCACGACCTCGCCGCGTCCACGCTCGCCGTCCGCGTCGCCGCGTCCGCCCGCGCCCACCCGTACGCGGCGGTGTCCGCCGGCCTCGGCGTCCTGGAGGGCCCCCTGCACGGCGCGGCGAGCGGCCTCGCGCACCGCATGCTCCTGGACGTCCTGGATCGGGGCAGCGCGGCCCCCGTAGTGGCCGACGAACTCCGCGCGGGCCGCCGCGTCCCGGGCCTCGGTCACCGGCTCTACCCCGGCGAAGACCCGCGCGCGGAGGCCCTGTTCGCTCTCCTGGAGGTCATCCCCAAGGCGGGCCCCGCCCTGGCGGCGGCCCGCGACGTGGTGGCCACTACGGCCCGCCACACCGACCTGCACGCCAATGTCGACCTGGCCCTTGCCGTCCTGACCGCCTCGTCCGGGATGCCCGCCGAGGCAGGCGAGACGATCTTCGCCGTGGCGCGCACGGCGGGCTGGATCGCCCATGCCCTGGAGGAGTACGAGGAACGCCCGCTGCGCATGCGCCCCAGCGGGCAGTACATCGGGCCGCGCCCGCCCCAGCCGATGCCCGTACCCGACGGCGGATGAACCGCCACAGACCCGGCGCGGGTTAGGCTCCCCTCTGTGAGTAAGTGCGCCACCGCTTCGCGGGATCTGGACGAGCCTCTCGCGGGGACCGCGGCCACCGCCAGGACCTGGCTGCTGCTTGAACAGCCGGGCCCGTGGGGCGCCAAAGCGCTCACCGCGAGCCATCTCGATCCGGAGATCGGCGGCGCCCTCGAGGCCGCCGCCGAGGGAACCGGCGTACGCGTCGCGCTCATCCGCCGCCCCGGACGCCACGCGGACCGCCACGCGGACCGCCACGCCCCGGCGCTCCGCCGGGTGTACGCGGCCCACACCATGCCCGGCAACACCTGGCTGCGAGGCCATGTCACGGACAGGCCGCAGGAGTTGCTCGACCTCGACTTCACGGCCCTCGGCTCGGGCGACCACGGCGGCTTCGGCACCCCGCACACGGGCGCCCCGCTCGCCCTTGTCTGCACGAACGGTAAGCGTGACCGCTGCTGCGCCCTTCTCGGCAGGCCACTTGCCGCCGAGCTCAGCGCGTCCGGTGAAGAAGGCGCCTGGGAAGTCACTCATCTGGGTGGTCACCGCTTCTCCCCCACCTTGCTGGTCCTGCCGTACGGCTACGCGTACGGCAGGACCGGACAGGCCGCCGTCAAGGAGATCCTCGAAGGGGTACGCACGGGCCACGTCGTCACCGAAGGCTGCCGGGGCAGCTCCGCCTGGGAGCGCCCCGGACAGGCCGCCGAGCTCGCGGTGCGCACCGGGACGGGCGAGAGCGCCGCGGGGGCCCTGAGCGTCGTCCACACGGATGGCACGGCCCCACGCTGGGACGTGACGGTGGCCCACACCGACGGACGGCGATGGCGCGTGACGGTCGCCCAGGGGACCTCGCTGCCGCCACGCCCTGAGAGCTGCGGGGCGGCGCTGGCGGCCCCGGCGCGCATGGATGTCGTGGCCGTGCGGCAGGTCGCGTACGGCTCTGTACAGGAGATTCCCGCCACAGTGACTTCGGAGTAGCGCTCAGGTCGCCGTACCGTTCGTACACATGAGCCCCACCTCTCCTGCCCGACGACTCCGCCTCGGCCTGCCGCGGCGCGTCTTCTCGCAGGTGCTGCTGATGCAGCTGGCGATCGCCGCCGGGGTCGCCGTGCTCGCCACGGGGCTCTTTCTCGCGCCGCTCAGCGATCAGCTGGACGACCAGGCGATGCGCCGCGCGCTCGCCATCGCGCAGACCACGGCCGCTCAGCCGAAGATCGCCGATGACCTGCGCTCCTCGAAGCCGACGGTCGACGGGCCCGTGCAGACGGAAGCGGAACGGATCCGGCGCGCCAGCGGCGCCGAGTACGTCGTGATCATGAACAAGGACGGCGTTCGCTGGTCCCACACCGACCACGACCAGATCGGACAGGTCGTCTCGACAGACCCCAGCGACGCGCTCGCCGGGGACGAGGTCATGGAGATCGACGACGGCACCCTGGGCCGCTCGGCGCGCGGCAAGGTGCCGCTGCGGGACATCGACGGGGACATCGTGGGCGCCGTCTCCGTAGGCATCGAGTACGACAGCGTCCGCGCCCGCCTCATCCACGCGATCCCCGGCCTCTTCGCGTACGCGGGCGGGGCTCTCGCCGTCGGCGCCCTCGCCGCCTATCTGATCTCACGCAGGGTGCAGCGACAGACGCGTGACCTGGCCTTCTCCGATATCTCGGCACTCCTCGCGGAACGCGAGGCCATGCTGCACAGCATCCGTGAGGGCGTCGTCGCACTCGACCGCGCCGGCCGGATCCGCCTCCTCAACGACGAGGCCCAGCGCCTCCTCGGCCTCGGAGCGGAAGCCATCGGGCAGCCGCTCGACACCGCGCTCGGCCCGGGCCGTACGACCGACGTGCTCGCCGGACGGGTCACGGGCACCGACCTCCTGACCGTCCGCGGCCAGCGTGTCCTGGTCGCCAACCGCATGCCCACGGACGACGGAGGCGCCGTCGCCACCCTGCGCGATCGCACCGAACTGGAGCAGCTCGGCCGCGAGCTGGACTCCACCCGCGGCCTCATCGACGCACTGCGCGCCCAGGACCACGAACACGCCAACCGCATGCACACGCTGCTCGGCCTCCTGGAGCTTGAGATGTACGAGGAGGCCGCGGAGTTCGTCGGCGAGGTGGCGGGCGCGCACCGGGTGACGGCCGAGCAGATCACGGAGAAGATCGGCGATCCACTGCTCGCGGCACTCCTGGTGGGCAAGGCCACGGTCGCCGCAGAGCGGGGCGTCGTCCTCGCCGTCCCGCGCGACACCGCACTGCCCGACCGTCTGATCGACCCGGGCGGCCTGGTCACCATCGTCGGCAACCTCGTCGACAACGCGCTCGACGCTGCGGCGGGCACCCTCCACGCGCGCGTGGAGGTCGATGTGCGCACCGAGGGACGCGCCGTCGTTCTACAGGTGCGCGACACGGGCCCTGGAGTACCGTCCGAGCAACGCGAGACGATCTTCACGGAGGGCTGGTCCACCAAGGAGCCCCCGGCGCACGGCAAGCGCGGCATCGGGCTCGCCCTGGTCCGCAGGCTCGCCGAGCGGCAGGGCGGCAGCGCGCGGGCCGGTGCCTCGTCCGACGGGGGCGCCGCATTCACCGTCGTACTGCCCGAAGCGCTCGCACAGTCCGACCTTGCCCCCACGGAGGAGACACGATGATCGAGGTGCTCGTCGTGGACGACGACGTCAGGGTCGCGGACGTCAACGCCGCCTACGTGGCCAAGGTCCCCGGCTTCCGGGTGGCCGGGAAGGCGCACAACGCCGCCGAGGCGCTGCGGCTCGTCGAGGAGCTCCCCGTCGATCTGGTACTCCTCGACCACTATCTGCCGGACGAGACGGGTCTCGCGGTGGTCCGTACGTTGCGTGAGCGCGGCCATCAGACCGACGTGATCATGGTGACCGCCGCGCGCGATGTCGCCACCGTCCAGGCCGCGATGCGGCACGGCGCCCTGCAGTACCTGGTCAAGCCGTTCTCCTACGCGGGACTCCGGGCCAAGCTCGACGCGTACGCGACCTTGCGCCGCACCCTGGACGGCGGGGGCGAGGCCGAGCAGGCCGAGGTCGACCGGATCTTCGGCGCCCTCTCGGCGACTCCGGCGCCGGAACTGCCCAAAGGGCACTCCCCCACCACGGCCGAGCTGGTCCGCAGGGCCTTGATGGGGGCCGAGGGGCCGCTGTCCGCCCAGGAGTTGGCGGACCGCACCCGGCTGAGCCGCCAGACGGCCCAGCGTTATCTGAAGCTCCTGGAGCGCTCGGGCCGGGTCAGGCTCAGCCTCAAGTACGGCGACACGGGCCGCCCGGAACACCGCTACGAGTGGGCGCCCAGCGCTTCGTAGCCGTGGCTGTGGCTGTGGCTGTGGAGGGCGGTCACACCGCCCCCGCCCCGGTGAGCGACCGCACCTCGGTCTCCGCGTGCTTGGCCTCGTCCGCCGGCTCCCGCGAGGTGACGGTGCCCAGCCATCCTGCGAGGAAGCCAAGGGGGATGGAGACCAGCCCCGGGTTCTCCAGCGGGAAGTACTGGAAGTCCACCCCCGGAAAGAGGGAGCCCGGCCCTCCGGAGACCACGGGTGACAGCACGACTAGCGCCAGGGAGGGCACCAGGCCCCCGTAGACCGACCAGACCGCTCCCCGTGTGGTGAAGTTCCGCCAGAACAGCGAATAGAGCAGCACGGGCAGATTCGCGGACGCGGCGACCGCGAAAGCGAGGCCGACCAGGAACGCCACGTTGAGATCTCGGGCGAGCAGCCCCAGGCCGATCGCGACCACGCCGATCCCGGCCGCGGCGAGGCGCGCCACCGCCACCTCACTGCGCGGCTTCGCATTCTTGCGCCGCAGGGACGCGTACAGATCGTGGGCCACGGACGCCGATGAGGCGAGCGTGATCCCGGCGACCACGGCGAGGATCGTGGCGAAGGCGATCGCGGCGACGATCGCGAACAGAACCGTTCCGCCTGTGGAGTTCGCGCCGCCCCCGAGATCGAGCGCGAGGAGCGGAACCGCCGTGTTCCCCGCGGCGTTCGATCCCCTTACGGCACCGGGACCCACGATCGCGGCGGCGCCGAAGCCAAGCACGATCGTCATCAGGTAGAAGCTGCCGATGAGACCGATGGACCAGACGACGGAGCGACGGGCGGCGCGCGCGGTCGGCACCGTGTAGAAGCGGGAGAGGATGTGCGGGAGACCCGCCGTGCCGAGGACGAGCGCGAGCCCGAGGCTGATGAAGTCCAGGCGCGAGGTCCAGTCCCCGCCGTACTTCAAGCCGGGCGCGAGGAACTTGCTGCCGTGTCCGCTGCGGTCGGCCGCCGTTCGCAGCAACTGGTCGAAGTCCCCGTGGAAACGCACAAGAACGAGCACGGTCAGCGCGATCGTGCCGCACATCAGCAGGACCGCCTTGACGATCTGGATCCAGGTGGTGGCCCGCATCCCTCCCAACGACACGTAGACGACCATGAGCGCGCCGACGCCGATCACGGTCCAGGCCTGCGCCGCCCCGCTCGTCCCGCCGAGCAGCAGCGCGACCAGTGAGCCCGCCCCCACCATCTGCGCCACCAGGTAGAGAACGGACACGGTCACCGAGGAAGTTCCCGCCGCGATACGCACGGGCCGCTCCCTCATCCGGGCGGCGACGACATCGGCGAGCGTGAACCGGCCGCAGTTGCGCACCAGTTCGGCCACCAGGAACAGCACGACCAGCCAGGCGACGAGAAAGCCCACCGAGTAGAGCAGCCCGTCGTACCCGAAGAGGGCGATCAGTCCGGAGATGCCGAGGAAGGACGCGGCCGACATGTAGTCGCCCGCGATGGCGAATCCGTTCTCCATGGGCGAGAAGAGCCGCCCACCCGCGTAGAACTCCTCCGCCGAGCCGTGCCGGTTGCGGCTCACCCACGTCGTGATGGCGAGCGTCACGGCCACGAACACGCCGAACAGCAGGAGCGCGAGCGTCTGATGGTCCCCGGTCATCGCTCGCTCCCCCGGTCCGACTCCTGCTCGCTCAACTGGTCGTGTTCCCGCTGGGCATGGACCCGCTTCTGGTCCTGCTCCCGCTTCTGCTCGAACACGGACCATCGCAGGTCGAGCGCCGCGCGATCCCTCCTCAGCCGGGCATGCCGGGAATACGCCCAGGTCAGCAGGAAGGTCGTGAGGAACTGCCCGAGGCCCGCGAGCATCGCGACATTCACGGATCCGGTGACGGGCCGCGCCATGAACCCGGGTGCCGTCGTCGCCGTCACGACATACGCGACGTACCAGGTGAAGAAGACGGCCGTACCGGGGATGACGAACCGCCGATACCGGCCGCGCACTTCCTGGAAGGCAGCACTGCGCTGGACCTCCAGATAGATGTCGGCCGCACTCGCGCCCCGCTCCGGCGCGGATCGGGGCGGCGCCACAGGCGCCGGAGCCCCCGTGCCGTCCAACTCGCCCCAGCCTGACGCAAGCGCGTCGTACCAGGGATCCCTCGGATCACCGGTCCGCGCCTGCCCGGCATCGCGCCCGTCGTGCTTCTCCACCGAACTCTCCTTGTCCGCAGCCTGGTTCGGCCGCGTGCCCAAGGATGGACAGAACGGGAAGATCCCTGACTCTTCTCTCCCTTCACTTCACCCCATCAGGTGACGGACCTCATCAAAGACCGCACTCAGGTGGACCTGGCGCTCGGCGGCTTGGCAAGACCGTGCCCGTAGGCGTAACGAACAGCCTGCGCACGGTCCTTGAGTCCCGTCTTGGCGAAGAGGTTGTTGATGTGCGTCTTCACCGTCGCGGTGGAGACATGCATCTCGCGGGCGATCTCCTGGTTCGTCATTCCCTCGGCGATCAGGATGAGCACTTCGGTCTCGCGCGTGGTGAGACCGTCGGGCGGCTCCACCGCGGGCGCGGGCTGCTCGGACTCCGAGAGCCGTTCCAGCAACCGCCGTTGGATCTGCGGCGAGAGGCCCCCGTTGCCCGAGAGCACGTCCTCGACGGCCCGCACGATCTCGTCCCCACCGGCGTCCTTGGTGAGATAACCCCGCGCGCCTGCTCTCAGCGCCGGGAAGAGCGAGTCGTCGTCGGCGAAGGTGGTCAGCACGACGACCTGCGTCCCCGGGTACTCGGCGCGGATACGGCGGGTGGCCTCCGCACCGTCGACCCTGGGCATGCGCAGGTCCATCAGGACGACGTCCGGCGCGAGTTCGGCGACGAGCCGGACGGCCTCCTCACCGTCTCCCCCGGAACCGACGACCTCGATGCCGGGCAGCAGCCCCAGCAGCATCACGATCCCCTCGCGCACCACGGTCTGATCGTCGACCACGATCACCCGCGCCGGCGCCTTGGCGCCGCCCTCCGTCGTCATGTGGGCACCTTCAGCGTCACGATGAAGCCCTCCTCGCCAGGCCCGGCCGCCAGGGACCCGCCCAGCAGCTCGGCTCGCTCCCGCATTCCGAGCAGACCGTACCCGGCTCCGGAGGCGGCGAGCTCACCCGGCGGCCCGCCCGAATCCTTCACGTCCAGGGTCACTTCACCCTCCCCGTACGCCAGCCGCACGAACACGGTGGCGCCCGGCGCGTGCTTGCGGACGTTCGTCAGGGCTTCCTGGGCGACGCGGCGCACCGCCTGTGACGCCTCGGCGGGCAGAGCGCGCCGCGCCCCCGTCACGGACACCGAGGCCTTGTCCGAGGCGACCAGTTCGTGAAGGAAGTCCTCGACGGGCGTCATCTCTCCGCGCAGCGCGGAGAGCGCCTGCCGGGTCTCAGCGAGCCCTTCACGGGCCATGGACCGCGCCGCCACCACGCGATCGAGAATCTGATCGCGTGTCGCATCCCCCTCGATCAGCAGACGCGCCGCCTCCAGGTGGACCATCTGCGCGGAGAGGCTGTGCGCGAGCACGTCGTGGATCTCCCGGGCGATGCGGGCCCGCTCGGCGAGCGCGGCCGTCTCGGCCTCCGCCGTGCGGGCGGCACGCTCCTGGGCCAGCAGTCGCTGGGCATTGCCCCGCGCGTCGGCGTCGAGCCGCAGGGTGTACCCGGCCAGCGCGAGCCCGATGACGATGAGGCTCGTGACGAGCCAGTTGTCGTTGTTGTACGCCGCGAACCCGGCCAGCGCGACAAGCGCACAACCCGCTGCCGCGAGAAGCGGCAGCCGCTCCAGGGCCAGGACCCCCGTACTGCACCAGAGGACGAGCGCAAGCACCCTCCAGTCGCCCGCCTGCGCGGCATACCCGGCCCCCATCAGCAGGAGCAGCAGAGTGACCGAGGGCCACAACCGACGATCGAAGGAGGTGCGGAAGAACGCCCAGGCAAGCCCGCAGCAGAGCACGACCAGGCCGACCCCGGCCACCAGGCGCCAGCCCCTGTCGTGATGGAACGCGTTCCACAGCAGACCGCCGGCGATCGCCACCCGCAGGACTCTGACGAACCACAGCCGGGCGACGCTCTGCCCTCCCCGGGTGAGACCTTCCCGGGAGGGCCATCTCATCCACCGGTCCGAGATCACACGGGGTCCTTCCGCATCGGCTCGTATGCCGCGTCCGCAACACCGTACGCCGGGCGGAACAGGCCGGCCCGCTGCACCAGCATGCCGCTGCGCACAAGCAGTGTGGCCGCGAGGGCCAGCATCAGAGCGGCACTGCCCTGCCGCACCCCCAGCAACGCGCCGAGACCGAACAGGCCGAGCCGCAGCCCGATCCCGACCCCCCAGACGAGGGCGGTGGCCTTGGTGCCCTTGCCCCACACGGCGCCGTCCGGCGCCGTCCACACATACGTGGTCCGCGCCCAGCCGAAGCCCATGGCCAGCGCGACCAACAGCTCCGCGCCGAGCAGGGCGACGGACAGCGCGTGGTGATGGGGATCCAGCACGTCGGGCTTGCGCACGGCCATGAAGACCAGCACGGCAGGTATGACCCACCAGCGCCTGTCCGCGGTGATCTGCTGCGCCTTGAACTGGCGCACGATCACCAACGCGACGACGGCACAGACCACCAGAACATTGGCGAGCCCAGACATGACGGCCTCCGTGGGGCGAGAGAGTGCGGAGCCGATCCGAAGAGGATCGACGCCTTCGACGCTACGGAAAAGACCTGGTCAGGACATCGGAGCAGGGGTGGAACGTGGGTGGAGCCAGGGGCTCCACCCACGGGTGGAGTGCGTTCCGCACGAGCGGGACGCACCAGTTTCGCGCGAGCGTTACGCGTCGATGCGCGAGCGGTCCAGCGTCGCCGCCGAGCTCGTGATGAACTCCTTGCGGGGCGCCACGTCGTTGCCCATCAGCAGATCGAAGACCTGCTCGGCGGCGTCCAGGTCGCCGATGTTGACCCGCCGCAGCGTGCGGTAGCGGGGGTCCATGGTGGTCTCCGCGAGCTGGTCCGCGTCCATCTCACCGAGGCCCTTGTAGCGCTGGATGGAGTCCTTGAAGCGGATCCCCTTGCGCTGGTACTCGAGGAGCGTCTCGCGCAGCTCGTTGTCCGAGTACGTGTAGACGTACTTGTCCTGGCCCTTCTTCGGCTGCACCAGCTCGATGCGGTGCAGCGGCGGCACGGCCGCGAAGACCCGGCCCGCCTCCACCATCGGGCGCATGTAGCGCTGGAAGAGGGTGAGCAGCAGAATCCGAATGTGGGCGCCGTCGACATCGGCGTCGACGAGGAGAATGATCTTCCCGTAGCGCGCCGCGTCGATGTCGAAGGTCCGGCCGGACCCCGCCCCTATGACCTGGATGATCGCGCCGCACTCGGCGTTCTTCAGCATGTCCGTCACGGACGCCTTCTGAACGTTGAGAATCTTGCCGCGGATCGGCAGGAGTGCCTGGAACTCGGAGTTCCGCGCCAGCTTGGCGGTGCCGAGCGCCGAGTCGCCCTCGACGATGAAGAGCTCGCTGCGCTCCACGTCGTCACTGCGGCAGTCGGCGAGCTTCGCGGGCAGCGAGGAGGACTCCAGGGCCGTCTTGCGGCGCTGGGCGTCCTTGTGCTGACGGGCCGCGATGCGCGTGCGGGCCGCCGCGACGGCCTTCTCCATCACGGCGCGCGCCTGCGCCTTGGCGTCGCGCTTGGTGGACGTCAGGAACGCCTTGAGCTCCTTGGCGATGACGTTGGCGACGATGCGGTTGGCCGCCGAGGTGCCGAGCACCTCCTTGGTCTGGCCCTCGAACTGCGGCTCGGCGAGACGGACCGTGACGACCGCGGTCAGCCCCTCCAGGGCGTCGTCCTTGGCGATGTCGTCCTCGGCGACGCGCAGCACCTTCTGGGTGCGCAGCGCCTCGTTCATCGTCTTGGTGAGGGAGCGCTCGAAGCCCGACACATGGGTGCCGCCCTTGGGGGTGGCGATGATGTTGACGAAGGACCGCAGCGTCGTGTCGTAACCGGTGCCCCAGCGCATGGCGACGTCCACGGTGAGCTCACGGGTGACCTCGGTGGGGGTCATCTGGCCGTGATCGTCGAGGACCGGGACGGTCTCTTTGAAGCTGCCCTGCCCGGTGAGGCGAAGGATGTCGCAGACGGCCTTGTCCTGGGCGAGGTACTCACAGAACTCGCTGATGCCGCCGTCGAAGCGGAAGGACTCCTCGCCCTTGGTTCCGCCGTCGCCGAGGCCGTACTCGTCGCGTACGACGATGGTCAGGCCCGGCACCAGGAAGGCGGTCTGCCGGGCGCGCTGGTGCAGCGTGTCCAGGTTGAGCTTGGCGTCCTTCAGGAAGATCTGCCGGTCGGCCCAGTAGCGCACGCGCGTGCCGGTGCGGTTCTTGGGGATCTTCTTCGCCTTGCGCAGCGTGGCCGA
The DNA here is from genome assembly GCF_053606205.1 of Streptomyces sp. NPDC055239. Lineage (NCBI taxonomy): Bacteria > Bacillati > Actinomycetota > Actinomycetes > Kitasatosporales > Streptomycetaceae > Streptomyces > Streptomyces sp. NPDC055239. The sequence continues at coordinate 128,750 of NZ_JBSGRD010000016.1, forward strand.
CGAGTCGAAGTCGGCATCGGGGCCCGACTTGGCGAAGGCGCCGGGGACACCACGACGGAAGCTGATCGCGTGGGTGTGCCCCGCGCGGTCCACCTCGACGTCGAGGCGCGCGGACAGGGCGTTCACCACGGAGGCACCCACGCCGTGCAGGCCGCCGGAGGCGGCGTAGGAGCCACCGCCGAACTTGCCGCCCGCATGGAGCTTCGTCATGACGACCTCGACTCCGGAGAGGCCGGTCTTGGGCTCGACATCCACAGGGATGCCTCGGCCGTTGTCCCGGACCTCTACGGAGGCGTCGTCGTGGAGGATGACTTCGATGTGGTCGCAGTAGCCGCCCAGGGCCTCATCGACGGAGTTGTCGATGATCTCCCAGAGGCAGTGCAGCAGGCCACGGCTGTCCGTCGACCCGATGTACATGCCCGGACGCTTGCGAACGGCCTCGAGCCCCTCCAGGACGAGCAGGTGCCGCGCGGTGTAGTTGGAACCGTCCCGGTCTGCTCCGGTCAGCAACGCTGTGGACGGCACGGACGTCTCGGCGGTCACGCGGTTCGCTCCTCGCTGAATTTCAAATGGGGGCCTTTGGGGTAAGGCCCCGGCTTCGGTTGCCGCTCAGAGGGTACCGAGGCCTGGTAGAGCCGTTGTAACGCCACCCTCGTCTCAACTCACACTAGTCCAGTGCCGCACGCTTGTTCGATCCCTCGATGGAGTGAAGCGCACGTCACGTTCCCTTCCAGGCATGAACCATTTAGGCTCCGGGCACGTCCTCATGAACAACCGGCAACCCAGCCGGCGGACGACCGACCTGACAGACAGCGCGAAACCGTACGACACGTAAGAGACGTAATACGGCACATTCGCCGCCAACCGGCATCAGACAGCCGCCTCGGAAAAAACTTCGAGGAAAAGCCACGAGCGGGAACGTTTTCGGCCTGGTTGGATGTTGACCCTGGTACGACAGCTCGTCGAGCTAGAGAAGAGGCGACGTGACTACTGTTCTGACCCCCGCGAGCCCCCTGACGGCCGCTGATCGCTGCGACCGCTGCGGCGCCCAGGCATACCTGCGCGTCGTCCTGTTGAGCGGCGGTGAACTGCTCTTCTGCGCCCACCACGGCCGCAAGTTCGAGCCGGAACTCAAGAAGATCGCCGCTGAGATACAGGACGAGACGGAGCGGCTTACGGCCGTCCCGGAAACCAATGACGAGGATCGCTGACGCCTCGCACCCACGACGAGCCATCCGGCGCACTCCAGGCCGGTGATCGGGCGGCCGACCCTGCCAACCCCAGGGGCGGCCGCCCGCTCTCGTCACACGGCCGCCCAGGCACCTTCTCGGCGGTCCCACGCGGCGCTCCACTCTCCCCGCGTGGCACATTCCGCAGTCTCAGCCGTGCAGAGGCATGTCCCGCGCGACGCCCGAGATCCGCGTATAGACCCCAGGACTCCCGGCCTGCCCGCAGCCGCTGCCCCACGAGACGAGGCCGATGAGCCGCCCGTGTGCGACAAGCGGGCCGCCGCTGTCCCCCTGACAGGCGTCACGCCCGCCCTCGACTTCTCCGGCACACAGCATGGATGCGGCCTCGTACGTTCCGTCGGAGCTGCCCGGGTAGGCCTTTCCGCACGTCGAGTCGGGCAGTACCCGCACGGGCGCGGAGCGCAACGTATTCGCGTAATCACCCGCCCCCGTCGTGTCACCCCACCCGAAGACAGCCGCGCGCGTGCCGGGCTCGTACGCCGAGTCCCCCTCCCCGGCCATACTGATCGCGTAACTCTTCGGAAGCGGGCTCGCCAGAGACAGGACCGCGACGTCTCCGGAGTTCGAGGAACTGTCGTACTCCGGATCGACCGACGCCTCGCGCACCGGGATCTCGCGGCCGGCCGACGTGCTCAGGTCGTCACGGCCCGCGATCACCTTCAGGTCGCTCATCTTGCGCAGCGGCACTCCGAGGACTTCCTCACCCATGCAGTGCGCCGCGGTGAGGACGGTCGTGGGACCGACCACCACACCTCCGCAGAACTGCCCCGAGCGCGTACCCCCGAACCGGTCACGACTGGACAGCGCCACCACCCAGGGGTTGTCGGCCACCCGGACCGGACTGCCCCCGATGACGATGCTGTCGGCCGCCGCGGGGGCCGGAGAGGCCAGCGGCAGCACCGCCACCGGTGCGACAAGGGCCAATGCCGCCGTAAATGTTCGGGCGAAAGGACGAGGCATGCGATCTCCTCACTTTGGGTTGCCATGGCACACCCACAGTGATCCAGTGCGGCACACCCCGCACCCGCGCCACGCACGTCCGCGCCAGGGCGAACTCATCGGACAAACAGGAAGACCCGAAACCTCGCACGAGGTTTCGGGTCTTCCTTGTGGAGCGCTGGTGACTAGTCGAGGTAGTCGCGCAGAACCTGCGAACGCGACGGGTGACGCAGCTTCGACATCGTCTTCGACTCGATCTGACGGATGCGCTCACGCGTCACCCCGTAGACCTTGCCGATCTCGTCGAGGGTCTTCGGCTGGCCGTCGGTGAGACCGAAGCGCATGGAGACCACGCCCGCCTCACGCTCGGACAGGGTGTCGAGCACGGAGTGCAACTGCTCCTGAAGGAGCGTGAAGCTGACCGCGTCGGCCGGAACGACCGCCTCGGAGTCCTCGATGAGGTCACCGAACTCGCTGTCGCCGTCCTCACCCAGGGGGGTGTGGAGGGAGATCGGCTCGCGGCCGTACTTCTGGACCTCGATGACCTTCTCCGGGGTCATGTCGAGTTCCTTGGCCAGCTCCTCCGGGGTGGGCTCACGGCCCAGGTCCTGGAGCATCTGGCGCTGCACGCGCGCGAGCTTGTTGATGACCTCGACCATGTGCACCGGGATACGGATGGTGCGGGCCTGGTCGGCCATGGCGCGGGTGATCGCCTGACGGATCCACCAGGTGGCGTACGTGGAGAACTTGTAGCCCTTGGTGTAGTCGAACTTCTCGACCGCGCGGATCAGACCGAGGTTGCCCTCCTGGATGAGGTCCAGGAAGAGCATGCCGCGGCCGGTGTAGCGCTTTGCCAGGGAGACCACCAGACGGAGGTTGGCCTCCAGGAGGTGGTTCTTGGCGCGGCGCCCGTCCTCGGCGATGATCTCCAGCTCGCGCTTGAGCTTCGGCGCGAGCTTGTCGGCGTTCGCCAGCTTGTCCTCGGCGAACAGGCCGGCCTCGATGCGCTTGGCGAGCTCGACCTCCTGCTCCGCGTTGAGGAGCGGGACCTTGCCGATCTGCTTCAGGTAGTCCTTGACGGGGTCGGCGGTGGCACCGGCCGCGGCGACCTGCTGGGCCGGGGCGTCGTCCTCGTCCTCGTCGGACAGTACGAAGCCTGCCTGGGGACCCTCTTCCGAGGACTCACCCTCACCGGGCTTGCCCTTGGCGGGCGTCTCCTCGGTGGCCTCGTCGTCCAGGATCTCGTCGTCCTGCTTGGACGCACTCTTCTTTGCCGTCGCCTTCTTGGCGACGGTCTTCTTGGCGACGGCCTTCTTCGCCGTCGTCTTCTTGGCGGCGACCTTCTTCGCGGGCGAGTCCTCAGCTGCGACATCTACGGCCGACGCCTCGGGGGCGGCGGTCGCGGTGGCCTGCTTAGTCGTGGTCGTCTTGGCCGCGACGGTCTTGGTCGCGGTGCGCTTGACCGGGCTCTTCGCTGCGACGCTCTTGCGGGGGCGCTTCGGCTCCGCGGCACTGACCATCAGCGTCACACCCTCTTCCTCGAGGATCTGGTTGAGGCTGCGCAGAACGTTCTTCCACTGAGTGGCCGGAATCTGGTCAGCTTCGAAGGCACGACGCACGTCATCGCCGGCGATCTGCCCATCAGCCTTTCCCCGCTCGATGAGCGCCATGACAGAGACGGATTCGGCGATCTCCGGCGGGAGCGTACGGGATGTGCTGGCCGACACGAACAACCTCTCGGAACGTTGGAAAACGGCTTCCGGCCCCGTCCATTGTGGACCAGGACCGACGACCGACGACTGGGGATGGGCCGACGGCGCAGGCGGGGCCGGGGAGCTACACAGCGCCGCGAACGACTGCTGTATTCCCTCCTCGGCTATCACCTCTTAGGTCATCGCGCTGCCCCGAGGAGCGTTACGCCCAATCTACGTGGCCCGAGTCACACCCCGTAAGCACCCAAAAGCGTCCAGATACGGTCAGAAGTGCTCAGATCTAGGCTCTGGTGACCGTCCAGACGGCAACGACCGCGTCGCCGGGTCTCTGCCTGATCCCCGAGGAACCCGCAGAGGCCCGGCGACGGTACCGCGCCAACGGAGTGATGAGGACGGGCCGCGAGGCGCATGCGCCGGCCGTACGGACGCAGACCCGGCCGGTCAGTGCTCGCGAGGGGCGGGCACGACGCGCTCCACCTCCGGGTGGGCGGTGAGCAGCTGACGCATGGCCGCTTCGGCGCCGGGTGCGTCGCCCGCCCCGAGAGCGTCGACGATGCGCGAGTGGTGGACCAGGGACGCCTCGGTGGGACGGTCACAGCCGGTGATCGGGCCACCGGAGACCTGGAGTGCGGCCGAGACGATGCCGGACAGGTGCTCCAGCATGCGGTTGCTCGCGAGCTGGATGAGCAGCGAGTGGAACTCCGCGTCGGCGCGGGAGAAGGTGATCCCGTCGCCCTGGCTCAGGGCATGGCCCATGATCTCGACCATGTCGGCGAGCCGCTGCTGCACCTCCTCGCGGCCGTGGCCCGCGGCGAGCCGAGCGGCGAGGGGCTCGATCGTCCAGCGAAGCTCGCCCAGTTCGCGGCGCTGGTCGTCGCGCTGCGGCCCGAACGCGCGCCACTCGATGATGTCCGGGTCCAGCAGGTTCCAGTCGCTGACGGGCCGCACGCGGGTGCCGACGTTCGGCCTCGCGCTGACCAGGCCCTTGGCTTCGAGCACGCGCAGCGACTCCCGCACGACGGTGCGGGAGACCTCGAAACGCTGGCCGATCTCCTCGGGGACCAGCGGGCGGTCGGCGCCCAGGTCACCGGAGACGATCATCTGACCGAGCTGCTGGACGAGTTGGCCGTGCAGTCCACGGCCACGGTTTCCTGCGGTGCGTCGGCCGACGCGGCCGAGGTCGTGGTCGGCGCTGTCCCACGGGGGCGCGACGACGCGGTCGGCACCAGGGGCCTCTGCGTAGGGGTAGCGGTCGAGTTCGCCCGGGCCGGCGAGACCGGAGTCTGCGGAGCGGGCGGCGGTCATCATGGTGTGCGCAAGGGTACTCACGGATCCTTTGTCGGCGTCGCTCCCAAGTCCCTTGAGGTCTTTGGTGAAAAGCACACGAAAGGGTGATCGCTTACCCCGCCGCACTTGACGCCTTATCGGAAAGAAACGGCCGTTCTCCGAGGAGTTGTGCGCAGTACGGGAACGGAAGCACCGGGCGATCGTTATCGAGCCCTGCTGCGCATCCCCGTGAGCAGATATGCGCAGAGCAGAGCGGTCAGTGACAACATCAGTGCGCTGCCGACAGGTTGGGCGACCATCCGGACTCCACCGGCCAGATATCGCTCGACACCGAACGGCCACTGCACCAGTGCGAGGTCGCGCAGCCTCCCCGGCAGCCCCGCCGCCGATCGCACAGACGGCCCCTCCAAGGCCTTTTGTACGAGCGGTACGACGACGATCGGCACCGCGAGAACCGCGGCGAGGCCGGCCGTCGTGGACCGGAAGACTCCGCCCGCGAGCACCCCCGCCCAGGCGCAGCCCACCACCAGGGCGATCCAACTCGCGCTCAGCGAGAGCCAGTCAGCGGGAACTTTCGCGAGCTCTTCTCCGTATACCAGGTGGAGCAGCGCGGTGTCGGAACCCAGGACGAGCAGGCCCAGCAGGAGCCCGGTGGCCGCCGCGACGATCAACTTGGCGCAGAGCAGCCCCAGGCGGCGGGGGACGGTGCCCCGGTCGACGGCCAGGGCGGGGTGACGGAACTCTTCACCGAAGGCGAGCGCGCCGAGCAGCCCGGCGCCAAGCGCGGCGGGCGGCAGGGGGAGTTCCTGAGGCCAGGCGGCCAGCAGGAGCGGTTGTGGCGTGTGACCGCTCCTGGCGAGGAAGACGCAGAGGACTGCGGATACGGCGAGCACGACGGCGGCGGTGAGGTATCCGGTGCCGACACCGGCGACGCGGCGCAGCTCGTAACGCAAGGGGCGAAGAGGGGTACGAGCGGGGCGGATCGAGATGGGGGGCGGCAAGGCGGCCGGGGCCACGGGGGTCTGTGGGGCGGTGGTGGCGAGGGGGTCCATGGTGACGGGTGGTTCCGCGGTGGCGAGCGGGATGAGGATCTTGGCCGTGGACACGGGCTCGATGCCGGTGCTGGTGCCGGTGGCGGCCTCAGTGCCGGTGACGATCTCGGTGCCGGCTTCGGGCAGCACGTCGGCTGCCTCGGCCGGCCTGTCCCCCGCCGAGGTCTCTCCCGCCGGGGCCTCTCCCGCCGGGGCCTCTCCCGCCGGGCTTCCTACCGAACCCCCGCGTGACATCTGCCCCGTATCCACACCCGTGCCGCCCGCAGCCGCAGCCACCCCACCAGGGACTTCGACTCTGCGTTCGGGTCTGCCTTCGGGCGCGGGCGCGGGCGACGGCGTCGGTGCCACAGCGACAGGCCCCGCATCCCCGATCTCATCGGCGAGTTGGTGGACGAGGATTCCGTGGCGGAACGCCGTCTCTCCGACATCGGCGCAATTGCTGCCGTACACGGAAAGCCGGTTGCCGTACTCCCTCACCACCTCGATGGAGCGTTGGCCCGCACGGGCCTCCTTGGACAGCAGGGCGCCGAGGCGCGCCGCGTGCGGACTGCGCACCGCGACACGGGGGCGCAGCCGTGTGCGGGCGAAATCCCCGGCTTCCTGGTCGGCGACCAGACGGCCCGCTTCCAGGGTGACGACCCGGTCTGCGCTCCGTGCCGCCTCCTTGGGGTCGGCCGTGGAGAACAGGACCGTTCCCCCCTGGGCGGCATGCGCGCGCAGAACGTCGTGCAGCCACCCGCCCTCCCGGGCCGAAAGCCCGTCGGCGGGACCGTCGAGGACGAGCGTGTGCGGGTCGGCGAGCAGCGCGCAGGCCAGGCCGAGACGGCGGTCCATGCCGCGCGAGAGCGTGCCGAGCCGCTGATCACGGAGGCTGACGAGACCGACGACTTCGAGTACGTCGTCGGCGCGCTGGACGGGAACACCGGCGGCAGCGCACAACATGCGCAGCTGGCCGCGGACCGTGCGGCCGGGGTGCCCAGGTACCTCGCCCAGAAGGACGCCCACCTCGCGGGAGGGGTGGGCGATGCGGTGCAGCGGACGCCCTCTGAAGTAGGTGACCCCTCGGCCCTGTTGGATTTCGAGCATGAGTCTCAGCGCCGTCGTCTTACCGGCGCCCTGTGCGCCGAGCAGCGCCGTGACACGGCCTGTTCGCGCCTCGAAGGACACGTCGTCGACGGCGGGTGGCAGCTCCTGGCGGAGATTGCTGGTCAGTCCGATGGCCTGGATCATCGCTTCTCTCGCGGGATGTGCGACCGCTCGGCGGCCAGAGTTCGTCCGCCGGGTCGGGGACGGACGAACCCCGTGGGTACTTCAGCAAGATAACGCGATATTTCCGTCATTTCGGTCAGGGTGTGGGTCGCGGGTGTCCATCACGCGACCCTCACGCGGCCAGACCGACAGGTGTGACCAGCGCGTGCCCCGCGGCTCGGACCTCAGACTTCGGGGCGCAGCATCGGCGGGTTGAGCAGCGTCGCGCCGCCCGCACGGAAGAGCTGGGCGGGGCGACCGCCCTGGCGAGTGGTCGTACCGCCGGTGGGGACGAGGAAGCCCGGCGTGCCGGTCACCTTGCGGTGGAAGTTGCGCGGGTCCAGCACGACGCCCCACACGGCCTCGTACACGCGGCGCAGCTCTCCGACGGTGAACTCGGGCGGGCAGAAGGCCGTCGCGAGGGAGGAGTACTCGATCTTCGAGCGGGCGCGCTCCACACCGTCCGCCAGGATCTGCGCGTGATCGAAGGCCAGTGGCGCCGCCTGCTCGCCCTCACGGCCGTATCCGCCCTGGTGGAGCAGCGCCTCGACCGTCGCCCACCGCGCGCTTTTCGCATCGCCACCGGCCCGCGGTGCGGGCAGATCGGGAGCGAGAGCGAGATGGGCGACGCTCACGACCCGCATCCGCGGATCACGCTTGGGATCGCCGTACGTGGCGAGCTGCTCCAGGTGGGCGCCGTTCGCCTGGACCGGAGTGTCCCGATCGTGGGCGCACAGCCCCGTCTCCTCGACCAGCTCCCGCGCGGCGGCCGCCGACAGGTCCTCGTCGTCCCGCACGAATCCGCCGGGGAGCGCCCAGCGGCCCTGGAACGGCGACTCACCCCGCCGCACGGCAAGCGCGCAGAGCGCGTGGCTGCGCACGGTCAGCACGACCAGATCGACGGTGACAGCGAAGGGCGGGAAGGCCGACGGGTCGTAGGGCGACATGCCGCGATCATAGTCGTCTGCCTGACGATAAACAGCTCCTCCGACATCCGATCCTGGTTCTGCGGCCTCAAAAGCATTTCCGCGCGACCGTGAGCACCACTCGAACGCGACAGAGCGCCCGGGAAAGGGCCGGAGCACGCACAAGAGCCCTGCGGCGTTGATTCTGTACGCGGCTGGACCGACGCGGCGAAGTCTCTTTCAGGGAACTGTGGTTGAGGGACTTCGCCGAATCGGAACTACCAGGAATTCAGCTTGCCGGGCCGCGGCGGGTCGTGCAGCCGCACAGGCATCGGCTCAGATGACCAGGACCCGGCGCCCGCGCGTGTGACCGGCCTGGCTGTCGATGTGCGCCTGAGCGGCCTCGGCGAGCGTGTACGACTTCTCGACCGGGATGTGGAGCTCCCCCCGCGAGATGAGACCGGCGGCCTCGGCGAGCGCCGCCGGTACGCTCCCGGCCACGCCGGAGAACCGGACACCGAACTCCGGCGCACCGAGATCGGCGATGGAGATCACCTTCTGCGGATCCCCGGTCAGCTCGACAAGCTCGCGGATCACGCCCGAGCCGGCCAGGTCGAGAGCCGCGTCGACATGGCCGAGCTGCCGCACCCGCTCGACCCAGCCCTCGCCGTACATCGTGGCGACGGCTCCCAGGCCACGCAGATAGTCCTGGTTCGCGGCCCCGGCCGTGCCGATCACCGCGATGCCGCGGTCGCGGGCGATCTGCAGCACCGCCGATCCGACTCCCCCGGACGCACCGCTGACCAGCAGAGTCTGCCCGGGCTGCACACCGACCTCGCGGATGATGCGCAGCGCGGTCTCCACCACGGAGGGGTAACCGGCCGCCTCCTCGAACGTCAGCCCCTCGGGCATCCGCGCCCAGGCCGACAGCACGGCGAACTCGGCATAGGTGCTGGCGCCTTCACCGAACACGTGGTCGCCGATCTCGACCCCTTCGACACTCTCGCCGACCTCGTCCACCACCCCGGCGGCGTCAAGACCGACTCCGGCGGGCAACTCGGTCGGGTGAGCGCCCAGGACCTGCCCTTCACGGACCCGCCAGTCAACGGGGTTCACACCCGCCGCCCGCACGGCGATACGTATCTGGCCGGGGCCCGGGTGGGGCTCCTCGACCTCTAGAAGTTGCAGAACGTCCGGACCGCCGAACTCGGCGAAGCTCACTCTCTTCATACCGCCGACCGTAACACTAACCGTTAGTGTTCAAAAACGGTTAGTGTTTTGTACCTGATAGCATCAACGCATGACCGTGCCGACCGGACGCCGAGAGCGCAAGAAGGCCGCGACCCGCCAGAAGATCGCTGACACCGCTCTGCAGCTCTTCTTGGAACGCGGGTACGACGCGGTGGGCATCCGTGATGTGGCAGCCGAGGCCGACGTGGCCGTCACCACGCTCTTCTCCCACTTCGCCTCGAAAGAGGCCCTGGTGTTCGAGCAGGACGAAGACTTCGAGAAACGCCTCACTCAGGCAGTCGCCGGCCGGGCACCGCACGAGCCGCTCATCCCCGCGCTGCGCCGCGAGATCCAGGCCTTGGTGCGGCATTGCACGGCGGACGGCGCCGCCCCGATCTTCCGGATGATCGACGAATCATCTGCCCTGCGTAAGTACGACGAGTCGATGCAGCTGCGCCATGCGGAGTCGCTGGCAACGGCGATCGCCGCCGATCTCGACCTGCCACAGACCACAACGGCCTGCCGGACGATCGCGAGGTTCGCTATCGACGCCTACGCGCTGGCCCGTGAGGCGGACGATCCGGAGGCCGCGGTGGACGAGATCTTCCGGATGATCGAGGCAGCCTGGGAGATCGGCCGCCCTTCCTGACGTGCGCGAGGCACTGGTCCTCTCCTGACGTGCGCGCGACGCTGCTCCCCCCTCCCTGTACGGCTGAACTCAACTCACCGGGTCCTGCGTCAGATGTGCACCACACCCGCCGCAGGCCTCCTGTCGTGGGCCGTGGGTCACACCCCCAACTGCAGTCCGTCGGCGGCCTCCTCGACCATGGCGAGACCGAGCCTGCTGACGCGCACGGAGAACGGGGCACCCGCGACGGACAGCGCCGTCAGTCCCAGTTCCCCCAAAGGCGCGCTGCGAACGGGCCTCAGCGTCACCGTGCCCGACGGGGCGTCGGGCCGGATCCCGGCGAGTGCCGTGAGGAGTTGCACTCCAGCGGCAGCCGAGACGGCCGCCGGACGGCAGGCAGCGGGATGCGGCAACGGAGCGCCGCCCTCCGTGCGCTGCTCCCCCGCATACATCTCAGGCAGCCGGTAGTCGAACGTCTCGGCCGCCGCCATCACCCCCCGCAGCAGTCCACTCGCTTCCTTCTCGTATCCGGCGGCGGCCAGACCCGCGACGGCGACCGACGTCTCATGGACACGGACCGCTCCGCCACGATGCCCGAAAGGGTTGTACGCGGCTTCCTTGACGCCCAAGCTCCGCAGCCCCCACCCCGAGTCCATGGCGGGACCGCCCAGCAGCCGGGCAAGCTGCTCGGTCTGCACCTTGTCGAGCAGCCCCGGTGCCAGCGCACCGGACCCGAGCAGGCCGGTGTCGAGGAGGTGGGCGGCACCACCGGTGAGGAGGGGAACGGGGCGGCCGTCGGGCAGGCAGGCCGCGGCGGGTCGGCCACCCGCCCGGTCCTCCACCCAGAAGTTCCCCCGGAACGCGCCTCGCAGCCGCTCCGCCCACTGCCGCAGGTCGGTGCCGCCCGCACGGCCGTGCGCGTCGAGCAGGTCGGCGCCGAGCAGCGCGGCCCGGTGGGCATGGGCCTGGGTCTCGCAGCGCGCCGGGCCACCCGGATACGGGTCCGGCAGTCGAACTCCGTCGCCGACCGCTGCAAGCAGCCACCGCAGGCAGCGCTCGGCCGCCGGCAGCAACTCCTCCGTCTCCTGCGCCGAAAGTCCCCACCGCCACGCCTCCGCCAGCAGCACCGGGAAGAGCAGCGTCGCCTCGATCCCCGTGCACCCGGGCGGCAGATGCGGACCTCTGTTCCGCACCGGTCCGGGGATCATGCCCGCCCGCGGCCCCTTGCCCGTGAACTGACGGCGGGCGAGCGTACGCAGCGTCCCCATGGCGATCCGGGTGCCGAGCGGCAAGGTCATCCGGGCGGCCGCGAGCGCCTCGGCGGGAGCGAGACCACAGCGCCATGGCGCCCCCGCGGCCAGATGGACATCGGTCGGGTGCTCGGGGTCCCGCATCAGCAACGCCTGGAGATCCTCCACTGATCGGTCCAGCAGAGCCCGGGCCCTGGGGTCGTCGCCCGCGGCCCGTGCCGTGGCGAGGGAGCGCGAGGCCCCCTGTCCGACCGCCCGCACCGGACCCGCACCCTCCGTGCGCACCCGTAGCTCCAGACTCCACGTGCCGCCCGGTGGCAGCTCCACCTCCCAGCGCAACAGCCCCGCGGAGGCCAGCGCGTCCGCGGGCGCCGGATGCGAGGTGACCGCACAGTGGCCCGCGGGTGAGGACCAGCGCATGCCGGAGTCGTGGACACTGGCGGGCAGTTCGGGACCGGTGTTGCCGGACGCGATCGCTCCGAGCTCCGCCAGATCCGTGCCGAGCGACACCTCCACGGGCAGCCGCAGTACACGCCCCGCGCCGCTGGTGAGGATGATCCGCTCCGTACCGTCCGCGTACCGGGTCCGCTCGACGATCACATCCGGATCCGGACCGCCGTCCGCTGACGTACGCAGTGTCGCGAGGAAGCGGGCACGGTCGGCCGAGAGCATCCGGGCCTGTACGGCCACCGGCTCGCGCCCCGCCACCCGCACTTGGCAGCGGGACAGCAGCCTGCGCCCCGCGCGGTAGAACCCCTCGAGTCCGCGGCCGGTCAACTGCCCCTGATCCGTGGAGATCGCGAGCGCGGGCATGGCCACACAGATCAGCGCGTCGTGCGCGGGCGGCAGCTGAGCGGAGCGACGCGGCGCGGGAGCCGGGGCCTGCCCGCCGGGCAGGCGCGATGGAGTCGGCGTGGGTCGCTGGGGACCCTCTCTGCCGGAGGCAGGAGACGGGGCGGGCAGGGACATGAGGCGGCTTCTTCCGCGCTGTCCGCGCTACGGGGAGTCGGAGGTCGTACGGCGGCTCGACCCAGGTACGGGTACCGCCACTCAGGTGAACGGACCTCCCCCGCCCCAGGTCACGCCCACAGAACGCGAAGCCACTCGGCCGGCCCCGGTCTCCCCCGCAAGGAACCCTCGCCGGTACCCATCTCGCCCCGTCCCGCTCACCCTCCCTCAGACCTGCCCTCAGGTGACGAACTCCCGCGTTCATGTGTCGTTCCTCGCCGCGCGCCGGGTGGTGCGACGGCGGTTCTGCGGCCCTGTGCTCGGCCTCTCGGTGGCCCGTGGGCCGGTGCCGCTCTTCGGCCGTGCGGGGCGGCCGCGGCGTCGGGGTGCGGCGCCCACCGGCTCTCCCGCGGAGTCCGAGGTCTCTGCTGGTACCGGCAGTTCGGTCTGAACCCCCGACGCGCCACGGTCGGTTCGCTCCCTTCGCAAGCAGCGGCGGATCGGCTCGGGGTCCAGATCCCCGGCGCAGGCATGGTGCAGGAGTTGCGCGAAGGTGTAGCCGGGGTCGGCACACAGCGCCATGGACAGGGCCTCCTGCCCCTCCGTGGCATCGCCGAGGGACCAGGCGACCCAGCCCGCGAGGGACAGGGGGGCCGCGGCGTGCTCTCCGTAGGCGCCGACGCAGCGACGGGCCAGGACCCTCCAGAGACGAAGTGCCGTCGCCGCGGCGTCGCCCTCCATCCATTCGGCCGCCTGATCACGTGTCGTGCGGTCCTGCAGGCCGAGGATCAGCGCCGCGGCTTCGTCGTGCGCGAGAAGTTCGTCGTCCTGGAGATCCGCCTCCAGCCTGTCGACGACCGTGGGTGCCGCAGCCATACGCGCCATGATCCGGCGGGCCAGATCGAGCGTGTCAGCGGCGACCTCGGCGTGCCCGTCCTTGTCCAGGATCCGGCGCACGATCGCCATGCCCGCCGCGTCGAGAGCGGCCTCCTGGTCCGCCGCGGCGACGGATTCCCAAGGGGTGAGCCGCGCCCGCATCTCCCTTGGGGTGACACCCACCTGGACGCCCGCATAGGCCGTGGCCGCGGCCAGGACCGACGTGCCCGGCCGCAGCAGCGGCACTCCTTCCGGCGGGCAGCACTCCTTGTTCGGGCAGCAGTAGGTCCAGAAACTGCCCGCCGAGATGCACACGACCTCGAACACGGGGACGTCGAGGCTTCCGCAGGCGGTGCGGAGCACCTGCGCGAGCGGTCGCAGGCGCTGCATGACCTGCCGTCCGGATTCGGCGCCCACGGGCTCCGCACACAGGAAGGCGACAATGCCGTCAGGCCGGGCCCCGCGCCGCTCACAGCCGCCCACCAGACACTGGGCGAGCTGCTCCGCGATGGGTGGCCAGTCCTCAGCGCGCCCGGGAATGCCGAGGCGCACACGGCCACCCAACCGCCCCCGCTCGCCGTGCAGAGCGATGAGGACGACGCTCTCCTCGGGCCGGAACCCGAGCAAGTACGGAAGGGCGTCCGCGAGTTCGGCCGGGGTACGCAAGGTGACCAGGGTCCCGTCGATGGAATCAGTGGAACGGGTGGAATCGATGGAGTCGGTGGAGTCGATCGGGTCGTTCTGTTCGCTGTGGTTCGCCATGCGCCGACTCTCCCGCGGATCACCAGATTCCGGTTTGGCCTGTGGATAACTGCGATCAGGTGCACGCCAAGAGTTGTCCACAGACCGGTGGACTCGTTCGCCTAATGTCAGACCCATCGGGTTGCATGGGGGCATGAGCAACGAAGATCTGCGCACGGCGGCCGATGCCGTACTCGCCCGCCTCGTCGGCGGCCCCGCCCCCGCAAGCGGCGAGGCGGCGCCGTCGGACGGTCCACGACTGCGCGAGGACCAGTGGCGCGCGATCGAGGCGCTGGTCGCCGACAAGCGCCGGGCGCTGGTCGTGCAGCGCACGGGATGGGGAAAGTCCGCCGTGTACTTCGTCGCGACCGCGCTGCTGCGGGAGCGGGGCAGCGGCCCCACCGTGATCGTCTCCCCGCTGCTCGCACTCATGCGCAATCAGGTGGAGTCGGCCGCTCGAGCCGGAATCACCGCCCGCACGATCAACTCCTCCAACACGGAGGAGTGGGAGACCATCCAGGCCGAGGTGGCCTCCGGCGACGTGGACGTCCTCCTCGTCAGTCCCGAGCGGCTGAACAACCCGGACTTCCGCGATCAGGTCCTGCCCAAGCTCGCCGCGGCGACCGGCCTGCTCGTGGTCGACGAGGCACACTGCATCTCGGACTGGGGTCACGACTTCCGGCCCGACTACCGACGGTTGCGCACCATGCTCGCCGACCTGCCGCCTGGCGTCCCCGTACTGGCCACCACCGCGACGGCCAACTCACGTGTGACGGCCGATGTGGCCGAGCAGTTGGGCACCGGCGGCAGCTCGGACGCGCTCGTGCTGCGCGGGCCTCTCGACCGCGAGAGCCTGAGCTTGAGCGTGCTCCAACTTCCCAACGCCGCGCACCGGCTGGCCTGGCTCGCCGACCACCTGGACGAGCTGCCGGGTTCGGGAATCATCTATACGCTCACCGTCGCAGCCGCCGAGGAGATCACCGCCTTCTTGCGGCAGTGCGGGCACACCGTCACCTCGTACACCGGTAAGACGGAGAACGCGGACCGGCAGCAGGCCGAGGAAGATCTGCTCGCCAACCGGGTGAAGGCCCTGGTCGCCACCTCCGCCCTGGGCATGGGCTTCGACAAGCCGGATCTCGGATTCGTGGTGCATCTCGGCTCCCCCTCGTCCCCGATCGCCTATTACCAGCAGGTCGGCCGCGCGGGCCGTGGTGTCGATCACGCGGAGGTACTCCTGCTTCCGGGCAAGGAGGACGAAGCGATCTGGAACTACTTCGCCTCGCTCGCCTTCCCTCCCGAGGAGCAGGTCCGGCGCACGCTGGACGTCCTCGCGCAGGCGGGAAGGCCGCTCTCGCTGCCCGCATTGGAGCCGCTGGTCGAGCTGCGCCGGTCACGGCTCGAGACGATGCTCAAGGTCCTCGACGTGGACGGCGCGGTCCGGCGCGTCAAGGGCGGCTGGACCTCCACGGGGATGCCCTGGGCGTACGACGCCGAGCGCTATGCCTGGGTCGCCAAGCAGCGGCAGACGGAACAGCAGGCGATGCGCGATTACGCCACGACTCCCGGCTGCCGGATGGAGTTCCTGCGGCGGCAGCTGGACGACGAGGCAGCAACACCCTGCGGGCGCTGCGACAACTGCGCGGGCGCGCGCTTCACCGATGCCGTGTCCTCCGGAGCACTGGACACGGCACGGGGCGAACTGGTCCGTGCGGGTGTCGACGTGGAACCCCGGAAGATGTGGCCGACCGGGCTCGCCGCCGTCGGCGTCGACCTCAAGGGGCGTATCCCCGTGGGAGAACAGGCCTCCCAGGGAAAGGCCCTCGGGCGGCTCTCCGACATCGGATGGGGCAACAGGCTCCGGCCGATGCTCGCCCCCCAGGCCCCTGACGGACCGGTGCCCGACGACGTGGCGAAGGCTGTGGTCGGCGTGCTCGCCGACTGGGCGAAGGGGCCCGGCGGCTGGGCCTCGGGCAACGCCGACGCCCAGGCGCGGCCGGCCGGTGTCGTGACCATGTCCTCGCACACGAGGCCCCAGCTGATCCAGTCACTTGGCGCACGGATCGCCGAGATCGGCCGCCTCCCGCTCCTCGGCTCCATCGAGTACGCCGCCGGAGCCGATACGGCACATGTGCCCAGGAGCAACAGCGCGCAGCGCCTGCGCGCCCTCGACGGGGCGCTGACCGTGCCACCCGAGCTCGCGGCGGCACTCCAGGAAGCGGGCGGTCCCGTTCTGCTCGTCGACGACCTGACGGACAGCGGATGGACCCTGGCGGTGGCCGCTCGCATGCTCCGCCGGGCCGGAGCGAAGGGGGTGTTGCCGCTGGTCCTGGCCGTACAAGGCTGACGCAAGCGTCGATGCGGGCCGCCTTGGGCAGGGATATAGGCGGCGCATCACCAGATACTGGTCGGCGAACCCGATTGCTCGTTGCCGCAAGGCAGTACGACGGGAAGAATTGGTACTGCTCCCCGCGCGCCTCCCCGTGGTCCGGCAGGGCTGTGCCGCGGTGCGCTCCCCAGTCCGACCCGCCCTATGGGCGCGTAGCCGAAGGGAGGACCGTGACCTTCGGATTCGCTCCGTTCGCTGCGGCATCGATGTCGGAGTCTTCGACGTCGGCTGAGATGTCCGCCGATTCCACCAACCGACTGGCCCGGATGCTCGAGCCCGCGGAGTGGTCAGCCGCGGGAATTCCCCTGCTGCGCAATCCGCGTGAGGTCGTCAGCGGCCTGCATACCCGACATCGCCCGACGCCCGAGACAGCCGTCGTCGCCGTCCTCGATCCGGAGGAACGGCTCCGGGCGAGCGCTTCGTTCACCCGACGGCCGAGCGCGGCGGACGGCTGGGTGTTCCGTAACGCGCTGCTCGCGCAGTTGCGCCGGATCATCCCGCACGACCTGCGGCGCCGCACCCCGGTGCGCACCGCCGTCCTGCTCTACTGCCGTGACGGTGACGCGCGTTGGACGCAGGAGGACGGGGCGTGGATGTGGGGTCTGCGAGACGCCTGCACGCTGCACGGGTTGCGGTGCGGTGCCTACATCACACTGACCCGTGACGGCTGGCAGGTGCTCGGCGAGGGCCGTGGCGGCCGTCGGCCGAGTTCCGGCTCACGCCCGGAGGCTTTCGCCGAAACCGATCCGCCGCCACCCCGCACCGGCGGCGCCGCGTCCGACGTCCTGCGCCGAGCGGCGGCACGCTGAGGCGTCCTTCGACCCGCCACGCCGGGCGGGCCACAGGCATGGACCGGAGCGCGCCGCCGCCCGCGTCACGCGGGACGCGACGCATACAGCTCGAAGCTCACCCGGCCATGCCACGGACGGACACCGACCACCACCGGCAGCACCACTGACACCGACCACCCGACTTCGGAGACAGACAGTCGAAGCCGGGACCCGGCGCGCAGGAGTCAGACAGTGAGCGTCAGACGCCCGCGCCCAGCATCGCGTTGATCCGCTGTGGGTCACCGCAGACGATCAGCAGGGTTCCGGCCCGGGCGAGCGCCGTCGGCAGCGCGCCGACCGCGGTCTCCTCGCTGCCGCCGTTGATGGCGACGACGACCACGGGGCGGGACACGGCACGGTCAAGGGCTGCGGCGTCGGCGTAGAAGACGTCGTCGCCCGCGTCGTGCTGAGCCCAGTAGGAGGCCTCGCCGAACGACAGCTCGTGCGTGGCCCACGGGTGCGGGTCGCCGGTGGTGATCACCAGGACCTCACCCGGAACACGGCCGGAGTCGAGCAGCAGGTCGACGGCTTCCTCGGCGGCGTCGAGCGCCCCCTCGGCGGAAGCCGGGATCAGCTGGATCTGCGGAACCGAAGCACCGGCATCCGTCGCGGAGCCCGCAGGGGAACCGGCGGAAACGGCGGAAGGTCCGGAAGCAGCCGGGGCGGACGGCCCGGGCTTGGCGGCCGGCTCATGCGACGTGCGCTGCGCCGGCGGCGTCGGCCGGGCGGGGCCCGGTCGGCCGGGACGCGGCACAGCCGCGGGACGCGGGCCGGGTACGGGGCGGGGGGTCGGCGTGATGCGGCCACTGGCCGGGGTCACGCGGGGACCCTGGGCACTCTCGTGAATCTGAGGCTCCTCGGGACTGAGAGGCATGCGTTGTTATTTATCAGACGCCGGTGCGAGTGGCATCGGCGGGTGGCACATGAGTGCGAGTGGAACTGCCGGAAGTGTCAGAAGTCGAAGCCAAGCTGGCCCTCGATTTCCGGAACGCTCCCATCCGCCCAGCTGCGGGCCTTCTTGAGGTGCCGCCACTGGGGCAGCGCATCAAGATACGCCCACGACATCCGGTGGTACGGGGTGGGCCCCCGCTCCGCCAGCGCGGCCTTGTGCACCGGCGACGGATAGCCGGCGTTGGCCGCAAAACCGAAGTCTGCATGTTCGATACCCAGTTCGGCCATCATTTTGTCGCGCCGAACCTTGGCGATCACCGACGCCGCAGCGACGGCCACACAGGATTGATCGCCTTTGATCACCGTACGAACCCGCCAGGGAATCCCGAGATAGTCGTGCTTCCCATCGAGAATCACCGCTTCCGGACGCACCGGCAACGCCTCCAGGGCGCGCACGGCGGCGAGCCGCAGCGCGGCGGTCATCCCCATGTCGTCGATCTCCTCGGGCGAGGAGTGCCCCAGGGCGTACGCCGTGACCCAGCTCTCCAGTTCCCCGGCGAGCGTGGTGCGCCGCTTGGGACTGATCAGCTTGGAGTCGGTGAGTCCTTCGGGCGGCCTGCGCAGTCCCGTGATCGCCGCACAGACGGTCACCGGTCCCGCCCACGCGCCGCGCCCGACTTCGTCGACGCCGGCAACGATCTTCGCTCCGGTGGTAGCGCGAAGGGAGCGCTCGACGGTGTGGGTGGGAGGTTCGTACGGCATGGCGCCAGACAGCGTACGCCGCCGGATGTCACCCGCGACACCCAGGTCTACCGACGGAGCAGCGGAACCATGACCTGGTCGATCAGTTCGGCGAATTCCTCGTCGCTCCATTCGCTCCCGCACACCTTGGAGCGATACATCATCATCGCCGGAATGACGTCGCATACGTACGGGTCCACGGCCTCGGAGCGCACCTCTCCGCGCTCGACCCCACGACGTACGACCTCTTTGATCAGCTCCACGCTCGGCTCGACGACCCCCTCGAAGATCACTCCATGGAACCGCTCGGCCGTCACCGTGTCGCATTCGTGAAGCACGGCCCGGAGAGCGAATCCGGGGCGCGAGAACATCGCCGCACGCATCTGCCTGCACAGCTGAAGGAGGTCCTCCCTGACTCCGCCGCAGTCCGGTGCGGAGTCGAGTTTCGGGAGGCCCGCCTGCAGCGCGTCCACGACGAGGTCCTCCTTGGAGGGCCACCGACGGTACACCGCGGCCTTGCCGGTCTGCGCGCCCGCGGCCACACCCTCCATCGTCAGGCCGTTCCAGCCGACGGTGCTGAGCTGCTCGAGCGTGGCATCGAGGATCGCCCGCTCCAGCACAGGGCCTCGTCGGCGCGGGGAGGCCGTCTGAGCGGAGGCGGCGCTCCAGCGCGAAGTAACCATCGATATCTCTCCGTTGCGCAATTCGAGGCAGTGTCAGTGAACGGTTGCGTTCACTGATGGGGAGTCACTACCGTGGACGGGACAGTGAACGGTTGCGTTCACTACTGCTCTTGTGGGGGATCCATAGTGACAACCTCTCAGTTAGCTCAAGATCAGAAGCCCGGCGCCGCCCGCCGAGCGGGCCGGCCAGGAATCGCGCTAGCCGTCATCGCGGCCTGCCAACTCATGGTGGTCCTCGACGCGACGATTGTGAACATCGCGCTCCCGCACATTCAGGACGCGGTCAAATTCACCACCACTGACCTCACTTGGGTCGTCAGCGCGTACACGCTCACTTTCGGCGGGCTGCTGCTTCTCGGTGGCCGCGCCGGTGACATCCTCGGCCGCCGCCGGGTCTTCATGACCGGCATCCTGGTCTTCACCCTCGCCTCACTGCTCGGCGGATTCGCCCAGGAACCCTGGCAGTTGCTCGCCGCGCGGGCCTTGCAGGGCGTAGGCGGCGCGATCGCATCGCCCACCTCCCTGGCACTCATCACCACGACCTTCCCCGAAGGCCCCGAGCGCAACCGCGCGTTCGGTGTCTTCGCGGCCGTCTCCGCGGGCGGCGGCGCCATCGGTCTGCTGGCCGGCGGCATGCTCACGGAGTGGCTCGACTGGCGCTGGGTGCTGTTCGTGAACGTCCCCATCGGCATCCTGATCGCCTTCCTCGCCCCGCTCTACATCAACGAGTCCGAGCGCCATCCGGGCCGTTTCGACATCGCGGGCGCCCTCACGTCGACCCTCGGCATGGCCTCCCTGGTCTACGGATTCATCCGGGCGGCCGAGGACGGCTGGCGCGACAGCCTCACCCTGGCGTCGTTCGGCGCGGCGATCGTCCTGCTCCTGGCCTTCACCCTGATCGAGAGCCGGGCGAAGGAACCGATCACTCCGCTGAAGATGTTCGCGGACCGCAACCGCTCGGGCTCGTACGTGATCATGCTGAGCCTGGCCGCGGCGATGTTCGGCATGTTCTTCTTCATCGTGCTCTTCGTCCAGAACGTACTGGGCTACACACCGATCGAAGCGGGCCTCGCCTTCCTGCCGATCACGGTCGCGATCGTGGCGGGCGCGGGCATCTCCCAACGGCTGCTTCCGGTCCTCGGCCCCAAGCCGTTCATGGTGACCGGTTCGGCCCTCGTGGCCCTCGGGCTCGGCTGGCTGACCCTCATCGGCCCGGACAGTTCGTACGCGAGCGGCGTGCTCGGCCCGATGCTGGTGTTCGGCTTCGGCATGGGTCTGAACTTCGTGACCCTTACATTGACGGCCGTCTCCGGAGTGGCCCCACACGAGGCGGGCGCCGCGTCGGGCCTGCTCAACGCGACACAACAGGTGGGCGGTTCACTCGGCCTCTCCATCCTGACCACGGTGTTCGGCACGGCGAGCCGGAACGAGGGCAAGGAACAGATGGCGGACTTCATGGCGCACGCGTCGCCGGAACAGAAGGCCGCCTTCGCCAAGACCGGTGAACTGCCCGCTCCCTGGGGACACGAAGTGCTGTCCCAGGGGATCTCGACGGCCTTCATCCCGGCCGTCGTCATGGCCCTGCTCGCCCTGATCACCGCCGTGGTGCTTGTCCGGGTGCGCAAGAGCGACCTGGATGCACTGTCCGGTACGGCCGGTGCGGCGGGGCCCGCGGGCGGCTGACGGGGCGTACGTGCCGGGCCTCCACAGCGGCGGGCCTGCGGTTCCACGAGACCGTTCATGAGACCGCAGGCCCACCGGAGCGCGCCTCAGCGGTACGAGGTCTCCTGGCCGCCGAATCGATCGCAGCCCTCCGGGGGGACCTCCGGCGGCCGTTCCTCGATGATGTCCCTGGCCCGCGCCTCACCCAGGCTGGTGGCGTACCAAGGGCCGCGCTCGGACCCGAGGCCGTTCGCGATGCCCTCAAGGGCGCAGGAACGCAGCGGCTCCGGCAGCCCGTCGACGGCTGGTGCGGCATCGGCGGACAGCTCGCGCGCGTACTCCAGGTCGAACTTCCCGGTGTCCTCGTAGCGCTGGACATTGCGCTCGGCGATGAGTCCGTCGGGCGAGAGGATCCCGAAGGCCAGCACACTGGCCGCGGCGCTCGCGGCGACAGCACGCGGCAGCCAGCGGGCGCCCCACACCCCCGCCGCCATGATCAATACGATGATCAGGCCGAGCCAGAGCTCCACGGCCACGACCGAGACCCTCAGCCGGGTCAGGCCGTACGCATCGACGTACATGTCCATGCGGCGCACCGCCGACGCCACGACGACGAGCGTGAGGGCGCAGAGCGTACCGAGCACGGCCCGCACAAGACCCCGGTCGCCGGACCCGTCACGCGGCGCCCAGCGCAGGGCGAGAACGATGACGCCCAAAGTGAGCAGCGTGGCAAGCAGCAGCTGCCAGAAGCCCTGGCGCGCGTACTCCGCGTACGAGAGGTCGGTCTTCTCGAGGACCGCGTCGTAGCCACCGAAGAGCACGGCGAGCTGGACCACGTTGAACGCCGCGAACAGCAGGTTCAGGACGATCAGCGGCAGCGCCCACTCCATGCGGCCCCGCTCCCGGCCAGGACCCACGACGAGCCGGTCCCAGCGCACGGGTGCGGCAGCGGTGTGCGCCGCGGCGAGCGCTCCGACGACACCGGCCGCAAAGAGCAGCAGGCGCCACGGCCCCTCGGCGACGGAGGCGTCGGGCATCAGATCGCCGAGCAGCCCCGCGAAGGCGGCGTCGGCCCCGGCGAACAGCGCGCCGAAGACCAGCAGCAGGACGGCGGTCACCGCGACCGCCCGCAGCACGGGCCCGCTCCGTGACCCGCTCGCGCGGCTCCGTGCACCGTGCCAGCCCCAGCCCAGGCCGGAGATCATCGCTTCGAAGAGCCCGAGCGGGCCGAGCAGGACGCCTGGCCAGGTGCGGCAGCCGTGAAGGGCGAGCGAGCCGAGCGCGACGGCCGAGACGATGGCGAGGAACGAGGGCAAGCCCGCGTCCCGCAGGGCGGGCACAGCAAGCAGCCCGAGGCCGCCGATCGCCCAGACCAGCGTCCAGGGGCGCGGCCTGCGACCGGCCTGATCGGCGGCGAAGTACGCGGCGAGCGCGGCCGGCACGGCGACGATCAGCAGATTGAGCGCGAGCCCGTCACCGAGCAGCACCATGCTCAGGAGGCCGGTGGCGAGCACCGCGCCAAGCGTTCCCGTCCGGACCGGAGCGGGCGGCTCGGCCCGCAGATCGGCCAGGAACGGCTCGGGCTTGCCCGCGGGGCCCACCGGGTACGCCCAGTTGGGGGGCGGCGGCCCTGGGCTCGCCTCAGCGGCACGCGGGGCGGGCACGACGTCCTCTGGCCCCTCGCCCTGGCTCTCCCTCTCGCTGCCGCTGTCTGACGGCTCAGGCATGGACGACGTAGACGATGTGGACGGCGTAGACGGCGTGGACGGTGTATCGGACACGGGACCCCCTCCCGGCCGGTCCGCACGTGCAGCGGACGGCACGCACGCGTGGCGGGGCCGCCGGGCGACCGGCATCTCGTTGAGGACACGCAAGTCATGATCAACTCGCGGCCTGCCGGAAAGAGTAGCCGCGAGGCCGACGAGGCTCCCCGAATCGGCCCCGCTGTGGCATGACCGTGACAGTCACTCGCACCGAGCCCCTGGAGTCCGAAATCAGGAGCCCGAAGTCAGCCCGCCCCGACCGGCACCCAGCCGGGCAACGCCTCGCTCTGCTCCAGCCACTCGTCCAAGGGCGCACCGCCCTCACCGGAAGCAACCACTCCGCCCACGATGGCGCAGGTCGTATCCATGTCGCCGCCCACCTGGGCGGTGGACCAGATGGCCCGCTCATAGGCGCCGAGGCCTCGGGCGGCCGACCACAGAGCGAAGGGCACCGTGTCATGAGCCGTCGTACGGCGGCCGCAGCCCAGGACCGCGGCGACCGTCGCCGCGTCCCCGTAGTCGAGCATGTCCCGCGCCCGGCGGAGCCCCGCTCCCACGGCGCTGCGGGGAACGAGGTCGATGACGCCGTCGAGCAGCGCCTTCGGCGTGGGCGGCCCGTCGGGGGCGGCCGCCAGTGCCGCGGCGGCGGCCACCGCCATGGCTCCCACGACCGCCTCACGGTGCTGATGGGTGGGGTACGCGGAGATCTCCGCCTGGTGCGTCGCCTGCTCGGGATCGTCCGCGTACCAGGCGCCGAGCGGCGCGATCCGCATGGCAGCGCCGTTCCCCCAGGAGCCCTGCCCCTTGAACAGCGCGGAGGCCAGCTCCCGCCAGTCACCGCCCTCCCGGACCTGCCTGAGCAGCCGGTTCACGGCAGGGCCGTAGCCGCGGTCGAAGTCATGGTGCTCGGCGAAGGACAGGGCGAGCGCGTCCTGGTCGATCCGGTCGTGACGGACCAGGACCGCGAGCACGGAACAGGCCATCTCGGTGTCGTCGGTCCACTGCCAGGGGCCTGGGGGCGCTTCCCGGCGCTTCAGCAGCGGGTAGTTCGCGGGCACGAAGAACTGTGAGCCCAGCGCGTCCCCCACCGCCAGTCCGCGCAGGCTGGCCAGAGCGCGGGCCAGGCGCCGGTCGGGAGAGGAGTCAGCGGTCATCGCCCTGCCACTCTATCCGGTGACGCCGTACGGTTCCGGTTCGCGCCAGCGTTCGAACGGGCGATCCAGTGTGTACTTGCCGTCGTCGCCGAGCACCAGCGTCCGCATCTCGCCGTTCCCGGGGTTGGACAGCGACTCGAACTCCGCCACCGACCAGTGGAACCAGCGCATGCAGAACAACCGCATGGTCAGGCCATGGGTGACGAGGAGGACGTTCGGCGGATGATCCGGTGCCTCGAAGCTCCGGTACAGGCTCTCCAGGAACGCGCCCACCCTGTCGTACACGTCGGCCCCCGACTCGCCCTGGGCGAAGCGGTAGAAGAAGTGTCCGTACGCGTCGCGGTACGCCTTCTGGAGTCTGACGTCGTCCCTGTCCTGCCAGTTTCCCCAGTCCTGCTCCCGCAGCCGCGGCTCCTCGCGCACCCGCACGAGGCCGGGATCGAGCCGCATGGCCCGGAAGGTCTCATGGGTGCGGCGATAGGGCGAGACGTACACGCTCACCCGCTCCAGGCCTACGGCTTCCCGTAGCTGCTCACCCGTCTCGTCCGCCTGCCGCCACCCCTTCTCGGTGAGCGCAAGGGCGTGGTCGGGTTCGCGTTCGTACACGGTGTCGTCGGCGTTTCCGGCCGACTCGCCGTGTCGGACAAGGAAGATGCGCCGCGGACGTGCCATACGGAAACCCTAGATCGACCCCTGCCGGACGGCCCAACCGGTCGGCCGTCCGAGCTCCATCCGGCGTATACGGCCACTACCCGTACCGCCAGCCGTCACCCTCACCCTCACCCGCATCGGCGCCGCAGCAGGTCGCCCCGCACGACGCGTCATCACACCGTCCATGACGGCTCCAGTTCCACGATGTCACCGGCAAGGGCCGCGACGTCGGCCTCCGTCTGGGCGCGCAGCGAGAGGCGTTCCACCCGTTCCCTGCGGTACTTGCCGTGCTCGGCGGCCGACAGCCACATCGAGAGGACGAGGAACTCGTGCCCGGGCGCCTCGCCGAAGAGCCCGCGCACCATACCGGGAGAGCCCGCCATCGCCGGGTTCCAGACCTTCTCCTGCATCAGCGCGAAGTGCTCCACCCGCTCCTCATGGACCCGGCAGTGCGCCACCCGCACCACGTCGGCATCCGCGAAACGCGGCTCAAATCCTGTCTTCACGTCGAAACGGTGGTCAAATAACTTGCTCTGGATGTCCTTGAAGGTGCCCGCCTGTGCGGAGGCCAGCCGGTCATGGGAGCGCGCCATGAAGGAGTCGTAGAAAGCCCGGCTCTCCCAGAAGGCGAAGACATGCGCCACGCCCGGCCGCTCACGGCTCCACCCTCCACCCTGTCCCCGGAACCCCGGCTCCCCCAGAAGCCCCGCCCACTTTCGCTGCCCCCGCTCGAACCCCCGTCGGTCCACCACGGTGCAGCGAATCCACTTGACCAGCACCGCGCCATCGTACGGCCGCTGAGCGTGGCCCGGGTCACGCTCCGGCGTAGTGCGCCCGGATCAGCTCGGCGCAGTCGTCGGCGCCCAGTTCGATATCGAACTCGCGGGCGATAACCTCGCTCAACTCATCGACGGATACGTCGCGTTCGTCCTTTGTGCCGTCCGGTCGCGTCACCGTCAGATGCTCACCGACCAATGTGCGACGCACATCAGGAGCGGCCCTCTGGAGCACGGGACGGCGGATGAACGACGACCTGGGGTGGGTCGACGTGTAGTGGTTCATCACTACGTAGTCGACGGGAAGGCGTTCTTCCAGCGTGTATTCGTAGAGATCGAACCAGCCGTCCGCGTGCTCGGTCCGCAACACCCGCGCACCGTTCGCCTCCTGGACGATCCCGAACCGCCACTCTCCTTGTCGCACGTTCTGCGGTACGTCGTTCCCGTCCCCCATGGGGATCGGTTCGAGCAGCCCCTCGGCACCGAAACCGACGTCACAGTGCCACTGCCGCCCGTCCGCCTCGACCTTCAGGAGCATGTGCGTCACCGCGCGACGCGACGATGCGCCCACTCTGACCCGCGCGCCGAGTCCCGTGACGGCGAAGCCGATGCGTTCCAGAGCCGCGGCGAACAGGAGGTTCTGCTCGTAGCAGTAGCCGCCTCTGCGCTGCCGCACCAGCTTGTCCTGGAGTGCCGCCAGCTCCAGCGGTACGGGGCGGCCCAGCATCATCTCCAGGTTCTCGAAGGGGATCGAGGCCACATGCGCCCCGTGGAGCGCACGGAGCGTGTCGAAGTCGGGCTTCACCTCTCCCTCGTGACCGATCCTGGCCAAGTAGGCCTCGATGTCCAGTTCTTCCCCGTTCCATGTCATGGGGCCCATGATCTACGCGCCCACGGACGCACGCCACCGGGAAAGCCCCCGGCAGCCCAACGGCCGTACCGACCAGGAAACTTCAGTGATGTCAGTCATACGCCGTAGCGTGTCTCCTGGACGTGCCGTGCGGACATGCCTGGTGCGTCAGCGTCAGCCGGTACACGAGGAGGGGAAGCTCTGTGAGCAGTGTCAGCAAGGGGATCGAAAAGGTCGAGGTGGGGCTCAAATGGGACCCGAGCCCTGTCGGTGCGCCACCGAATGATCTCGACATCATCGCCGCGACCTACTTGGCGGACGCTCCGTACGACAGCCCCGTGTATCTGGTGCACTTCGACAGCCGCGCCCCCGACGGGACCATCACCCTCAACAGGGACAGCACGACGGGCCAGGGCTTCGGCTTCGACGAGGTCATGACCCTGGAGCTCGACCGGCTCGCGGCGTCGTACGCGCGCGTGGTGGTCGGTGTGGCCATACAGCCTCACGAGGGGGAGAAGGTGTTCGGCGACATCCCGAACACCGCGGTGCGCATCCGCACGGGACACACCGACCTCGCGCAGAGCGACCTTTCCGCGGTCTCCGGGCACACGGCCGCGACGATCGCGGAGTTCACCCGAAGCGAGTCGGGCGCATGGTCCTTCCGCGAGATCATCCGCGGATTCGACGCCGACCCGACGTCGTTCGCCGCGGTGATGGGGACCGCGATCTGAGGACGACGTCCGCAGACGGCCCCGAGCCACGGTTCTTCGCGTCACGAGAAACGCCGAGGGCGGTGGCGCCGATTCCTCGGCACCACCGCCCTTGGCGTTCAGGCTTTACTCCGGGCTAGCGCCCGGAGCTCCCGGCAAGTGCGGGATCAGCTGCAACCACTGGTCGAGCCGCAGCCCTCGCAGATGTAGCAGGAACCGGCGCGCTGCATCTTCGTCCCGCAGGAGAAGCACAGCGGTGCGTCGGCCTGGATGCCCAGCTGCATCTCCACGAGCTCGGCGCTGGTGTGCGCCTGCTGCGGAGCGGGCTTCTCGGCCTCGGCCGCCTTCGGCACGGCGACCGGCTTCAGGATCTCGGGCTGCTGCGGAGCGGCCAGGCCCAGACCCTCGGCGTCCGCGTCGGAGCCGTCGAGGAACGGCTCGTACGAACCGGTGTCCAGGTGACGCTGACGCTCCTCGGCCGAGTGAATGCCGAGCGCGGAACGGGTCTCGAAGGGCAGGAAGTCCAGCGCCAGGCGGCGGAAGATGTAGTCGACGATCGACTGCGCCATCCGCACGTCCGGGTCGTCCGTCATGCCGGCCGGCTCGAAGCGCATGTTCGTGAACTTCGAGACGTACGTCTCCAGCGGAACGCCGTACTGCAGGCCCACGGAGACGGCGATCGAGAAGGCGTCCATCATGCCCGCGAGGGTCGAACCCTGCTTGGACATCTTCAGGAAGACCTCGCCGAGACCGTCGTCCGGGTAGGAGTTGGCGGTCATGTAGCCCTCGGCGCCACCCACGGTGAAGGAGGTGGTGATCCCCGGGCGGCCCTTGGGAAGGCGCTTGCGGACGGGGCGGTACTCGACCACCTTCTCGACCGCGGTGCGGATCGTGTCCTCGGCCTTCTCGGTGACCGCGACCTTCTCCTGCTCCTTCTTCTTGGCGGAGAGGGGCTGGCCGACCTTGCAGTTGTCGCGGTAGACGGCGAGCGCCTTGACGCCCATCTTCCAGGCCTCGTAGTAGACCTCTTCGACGTCCTCGACGGAGGCGGTCTCCGGGAGGTTGACCGTCTTGGAGAGCGCGCCGGAGATCCACGGCTGGATGGCCGCCATCATCCGGACGTGACCCATCGCGGAGATGGAGCGCTCGCCCATCGCGCAGTCGAAGATCTCGTAGTGCTCGGTCTTCAGGCTCGGGGCGTCGGTCACATTGCCGTTCTCGGCGATGTGGGCGACGATCGCCTCGATCTGCTCCTCCTGGTAGCCCAGGCGACGCAGCGCCTGCGGCACGGTGCCGTTGACGATCTGCATCGAGCCGCCGCCGACGAGCTTCTTGAACTTGACCAGGGCGAGGTCCGGCTCGAGGCCGGTGGTGTCGCAGGACATCGCGAGACCGATGGTGCCGGTCGGGGCGATGACCGATGCCTGGGAGTTACGGAAACCGTTCTTCTCACCGAGGCGGAGCACGTCCTGCCAGGCCTCCGTGGCGGCGGCCCAGACCGGCGTGTCCAGGTCGTCGACGCGGATCGCCGTGCCGTTGGCGTCGGAGTGCTGCTTCATGACGCGATTGTGCGGCGTGGCGTTCTTGGCGTAGCCGTCGTACGGGCCGACGACCGCGGCGAGCTCGGCGGAACGCTTGTACGAGGTACCGGTCATCAGCGAGGTGATGGCACCGGCGAGCGCGCGGCCGCCGTCGGAGTCGTAGGCGTGGCCGGTCGCCATGAGCAGGGCACCCAGGTTGGCGTAACCGATGCCGAGCTGACGGAAGGCGCGGGTGTTCTCGCCGATCTTCTGCGTCGGGAAGTCCGCGAAGCAGATGGAGATGTCCATCGCGGTGATGACGAGCTCGACGACCTTCGCGAAACGCTCGGCCTCGAAGGACTGGTTGCCCAGGCCGTCGTCCTTGAGGAACTTCATCAGGTTCAGCGAGGCGAGGTTGCAGGACGTGTTGTCCAGGTGCATGTACTCGCTGCACGGGTTCGAGCCGTTGATCCGGCCGGACTCCGGGCAGGTGTGCCAGGCGTTGATGGTGTCGTCGTACTGAATGCCGGGGTCGGCGCAGGCCCAGGCGGCCTCGGCCATCTTGCGGAAGAGCGACTTGGCGTCGACCTCCTCGATGACGTCGCCCGTCATGCGGGACGTGAGGCCGAACTTGCCGCCCTCCTCGACCGCCTTCATGAACGTGTCGTTCACGCGGACCGAGTTGTTGGCGTTCTGGTACTGGACGGACGTGATGTCGTCGCCGCCCAGGTCCATGTCGAAGCCCGCGTCACGCAGGGCGCGGATCTTCTCCTCTTCCTTCACCTTGGTCTCGATGAAGCCCTCGATGTCGGGGTGGTCGACGTCGAGGATGACCATCTTGGCCGCGCGGCGCGTGGCGCCACCCGACTTGATCGTTCCCGCGGACGCGTCGGCACCGCGCATGAAGGAGACCGGCCCCGAGGCGTTGCCGCCGGAGGAAAGGAGCTCCTTGGAGGAACGGATGCGGGAGAGGTTCAGGCCGGCGCCGGAGCCGCCCTTGAAGATCATCCCCTCTTCCTTGTACCAGTCGAGGATCGAGTCCATGGAGTCGTCCACAGCCAGGATGAAGCAGGCGGAGACCTGCTGCGGCTGGGGCGTGCCCACGTTGAACCAGACCGGCGAGTTGAAGCTGAAGACCTGGTGCAGGAGGGCGTACGCCAGCTCGTGCTCGAAGATCTCGGCGTCGGCGGGCGACGCGAAGTAGTTGTAGTCCTCGCCGGCCTTCCGGTACGTCTTCACGATGCGGTCGATCAGCTGCTTGAGGCCGGTCTCGCGCTGCGGGGTGCCAACGGCCCCGCGGAAGTACTTACTGGTGACGATGTTGACCGCGTTCACCGACCAGAAGTCGGGGAACTCGACGCCACGCTGCTCGAAGTTGATCGAGCCGTCGCGCCAGTTGGTCATGACGACGTCTCGGCGCTCCCAGACCACCTCGTCGTACGGATGCACGCCGGGCGTCGTATGGATGCGCTCGATACGCAGACCCTTGCTGGCCTTGGATCCCTTGGCGCGGGAACCTCGTGCCGGGCCGCTCGTCGTCTCGGTCATGCCGCCTCCCTGTATCAGGCTAAAACGCCCTGAAGTGCCACGATGTTCCCGTGACACGGTGTTGTCCGGTGCCGCGGAGCCCGCAAAGGCGCCCCGCAAGCAGGTCTGTGTGTGCCGCCGTAGACCGCTGCGCGGGTCAGTCGGTGGCAGTGGCGGGCACCGGGACTTCGACAGTCCCTCCGGGCCCGCAGTTTTTCGCGCCGCGCTCGCCGTCGGCGCCGGGCGACTCGTCGTCGAGCCGCTTTTCCCGCTGGTCCCTCAGTTCCTCGACAGCAGCCTCGAAGTCATCGAGAGAGTCGAACGCCCGGTACACGGACGCGAAGCGCAGGTAGGCCACGAGGTCCAGCTCCTGCAGCGGACCGAGTATGGCCAGACCCACGTCGTGCGTGGTCAGTTCGGCACTCCCGGTGGCCCGCACCGCCTCTTCGACCCGCTGGCCGAGCAGAGCGAGGGCGTCCTCGGTCACCGGCCGCCCCTGGCACGCCTTGCGTACGCCGTTGATCACCTTCGTACGACTGAAAGGCTCGGTCACGCCGCTGCGCTTGACCACCATCAGTGAGCACGTCTCGACGGTCGTGAAGCGACGCGAGCAGTCGGGGCACTGACGGCGCCTGCGGATCGACGTTCCGTCATCAGTGGTGCGACTGTCGACGACGCGACTGTCGGGGTGCCTGCAGAAGGGGCAGTGCATGGAACTCCCAACCCTCCTTCAGGACACGACTCGTAGGCCTCACCAGGCCCGTGAGGCCCTCGAAGCAGCCCCAAGCATAGGCGATGCCCGCGGCCTGAAAAGACCGGGGACCACAACTTCTGGGCCGTGGTTGCAATCCAACCACTAGATCTGGGGTTTGGCCGCAAATTCGGCCTCATCGCGTGTCGCGCGCCCGCGGCCCGCCGTGAAGGTTACGAGGCCGCCTCGCGCGCCACACAGGAAGGGGGTGGTGCCGGTCCGACCGGGCGGCGAGTGGCAGTATGGGAGCCCCGCTGAGGGGGCCGCGACCTCAGCGGTGAAGCGTACCGTAATCAACCGAAATGCCATTCGGCTCGAACGTTAGCCATACACCCAGACGCATGATCGCAGTAGGCATTCTGCGATTTTTCACTCGAACGTGTGTTTGGCGCAACCTTTCGAAAGCAACTACCGTTGGCTAACTAGGGAGAACATTCTCGAGAGGGGCCGACCGACGTGACCACCACCGCAGACAGCGCCACCATCACCGCCCAGGACCGCCAGAGCCGACTCGAGCCGGTGCATGCCATGAATGACGCAGACACGAACCAGGAGGGCCCCAAGCCCACCCGCTCCCTACCGGGCCGACCTCCTGGAATCCGCGCCGACAGCTCGGGGCTCACCGACCGGCAGCGCCGTGTCATCGAGGTCATCAGGGACTCGGTGCAGCGGCGGGGCTACCCGCCGTCGATGCGGGAGATCGGGCAGGCGGTAGGCCTCTCCAGCACCTCGTCGGTCGCCCATCAGCTGATGGCCCTGGAGCGCAAGGGCTTCCTGCGCCGTGACCCGCACCGCCCGCGTGCGTACGAGGTGCGCGGCTCGGACCAGCCGAGCAGCCAGCCCACGGACACGGCAGGCAAGCCCGCCGCTTCGTACGTGCCGTTGGTCGGCCGCATCGCCGCCGGTGGTCCGATCCTCGCCGAGGAGTCGGTGGAAGACGTCTTCCCGCTCCCCCGGCAGCTCGTCGGCGACGGTGAGCTGTTCGTCCTCAAGGTCGTCGGCGACTCGATGATCGAGGCCGCGATCTGCGACGGGGACTGGGTGACGGTCCGCCGCCAGCCCGTCGCCGAGAACGGCGACATCGTCGCCGCCATGCTCGACGGCGAGGCGACGGTCAAGCGGTTCAAGCGCGAGGACGGACACGTGTGGCTGCTGCCTCACAACTCCGCGTACCAGCCCATCCCCGGCGACGAGGCGACGATCCTCGGCAAGGTCGTGGCGGTGCTGCGGCGGATCTGAGCCGCCGCCCCTGACCGGGCCCCGGAACCAACTGCGCCGGTTCCGGGGCCCTGCTGTGTCCGGGGCTCGTATGTACCTGCATGCGTCCGGGGGGGCGTATGTACCTGCGCGCGTCCAGGGGGGCGTACGTACCTGCTGCGTCCGGGGGTCGTACGCGGGCTACTCCTCGTCGGCCGAGTCCTCGCTCCCGGCCTTGTCCTCCTCAGCTGCCTTGTCTTCAGCTGCCTTGTCTTCGTCGGCGGCCGTGATCGTGACCTTTGCCTTCGCCGCCGCGTCGATAGCGGCCAGGGAACGGCGCGCCTGATTGCGGTCCGTCGTGTACCAGAAGTCGGGCAGCGAGGCCCTCAGATAGCTGCCGTAGCGCGCCGTGGCGAGCCGGGGGTCCAGGATGGCGACCACTCCCCGGTCCGCCGAGGCCCGCACGAGGCGGCCCGCTCCCTGCGCCATCAAGAGCGCCGCGTGCGTCGCGGCGACGGCCATGAAGCCGTTGCCGCCGTTGTCGTCCACCGCCTTCTGGCGCGCGCTCATCAGCGGGTCGTCGGGACGCGGGAAGGGGATCTTGTCCATGACCACCAACTGGCAGCTCGCGCCCGGCACGTCGACGCCCTGCCACAACGACAGCGTCCCGAACAGGCAGGTCTGCGAGTCCGCAGCGAAGTTCTTGATCAGCTCGCCGAGCGTCTCCTCGCCCTGCAGCAGGATGGGCATGTCGAGCCGGCCACGGAGCTCCTCGGCGGCGTTCTGAGCGGCGCGCATGGACGAGAAGAGGCCGAGCGTGCGGCCGCCCGCCGCCTCGATCAGTTCGGCCAGCTCCTCGATCATGTCGGTGCGCGTGCCCTCGCGGGCGGGCCGGGCCAGATGCTGGGCGACGTACAGAATGCCCTGCTTGCGGTAGTCGAAGGGCGAGCCGACATCGAGGCCCTTCCAGGCCGGGGCGTCCTCGGACGCAGTGCCCTCGGGGGCGAGCCCCACGGAGGCTCCCACCCCGTTGAAGTCGCCGCCGAGCTTGAGGGTGGCCGACGTGAGGACCACGGAGCGGTCGCTGAAGAGCTTCTCGCGGAGCAGGCCCGACACGGACATGGGCGCCACCCGCAGCGAGGCCCCGAAGCGGTCGTGACGCTCGTACCAGACGACGTCCCACTCGGAGCCGTTCGCGATGCGCTCCGCCACGTCGTGGACCGACTCGACGGAGGCGAGGGCCTGCTTGCGTACCGAGTCCTCGTCCTGGACCGACTTGTCGCGGGTGGAGCCGAGCGCCGAGATGACCGTGCGGGCGGCGTCACGCAGGGCCATCAGGGCGTACCCGAGGTCCTCCGGAACCTCCTCGAGACGGCCGGGAAGGGCCAGCTCCATCACCCGCTCGAAGCCCTCGGACGCGGTCTGGAGCTGATCGGCCGCCTTTTCGTTCACGAGCTTGGCGGCCCGGCGCACCGCGCGGTTGACCTGGCCGGGAGTGAGCTCACCGGTGGCGACGCCGGTGACCCGGGACACCAGCTCATGGGCCTCGTCCACGATCAGCACCTCGTGCTGAGGAAGGACGGGAGCGCCCTCGATGGCGTCGATCGCGAGGAGCGCGTGGTTGGTGACCACCACCTCCGAGAGCTTGGCCCGCTCGCGCGCCGCCTCGGCGAAGCACTCCGCCCCATACGCGCACTTCGACGCTCCCAGGCACTCCCTGGAGGAGACGGACACCTGGGACCAGGCGCGGTCGGACACTCCAGGAGTGAGATCGTCCCGGTCGCCGGTCTCGGTCTCGTCAGCCCAGTCCCGCATCCGCAGCAGGTCCTGCCCGAGCTTGCTGGAGGGGGCGGCGGCCTCGAACTGGTCGAAGAGCCCCGGCCCCTCCTCCTCTTCCTGCGGCACTCCTTCGTGGAGGCGATGCAGGCACAGGTAGTTCGAGCGGCCCTTGAGCATGGCGAACTGGGGCCGGCGCCGCAGCAGGGGATGCAGGGCGTCCACCGTCCGCGGCAGGTCACGCTCCACGAGCTGGCGCTGCAGCGCCAGCGTGGCGGTCGCGACCACCACACGCTCGCCGTGCGCGAGGGCGGGCACCAGATAGCCGAGGGACTTGCCCGTGCCGGTACCGGCCTGGATCAGCAGGTGGGAGCCGTCGTCGATCGCCTCGGCGACGGTCTCGGCCATCGTCACCTGGCCAGGGCGCTCTGTGCCGCCGACGGCGGTGACGGCGGCGTGCAGGAGCTCGGGAAGGGAGGGCTTTGTCATAGCGCGACCACCCTACGGGTCTCCACTGACAATCCTCCGGTCAAGGCTGATGAAGGGGGTTCGGAACGCTCCCGTGCACGGCGGCGTGCGGGCGCTCGGGGCGGTCCCGGTACCCATCGAGGTGGAGCCGGTTGCGATTGAGACAGAGCCGCTCGATGCGGGGGGTGAGCAGGTCGAACATCGCGTATCGCTCCTTGAGCTGCGGGGCACGCGCCTGATGGCGGAGGATCTCGGCACGGACGAGGGACCAGAAGGCGTTCTCCGAGATGCCCAACTGCTCGTGGCAGAGCGGGGCGAGATAACGGAAGACACCCACGAAGAGCCCTGAGTGGATGAACTGGGTGAGGAAGTCGGGGCGTTCGGTGAGCAGTACGTCCCTGACGTCGTCCGGCATCGACGCGTGCTCCGGAAGGGCATCGGCGCTGACGTTGACGTCGTCCACGAAGTCCTTCACCGCGAGCCGGACGGGTACGTCCCTGTCGTCGAAGACGACGATGGCGTTCTCCCCGTGAGGGGAGAACACCGTGCCGTACCGGTACAGGAACTGCAGGAGCGGAGGGAGCAGGGCGGCGAAGAAGTGCCGCAGCCACACCTCGGGGGCGAGGCGCGAGCGCTCGACAAGCTCGGCGACGAAAGCCTTGCCGTGCGGGTCGGTGTGCAACAAAGAGGCAAGCGTGCGGGCGCGCTCGTCGGGAGCGAGGTACCGGGTGATCGGCTCGCGCCAGATCGCACCGAGCAGTTCCTTGTACTGGTAGGAGACCTCGGGCAGGCCTTCGTACAGCGGGTGCTCGACGGTCACCGACGCGACCTCGCCGAGCAGGATCATCCGGCATTCGTCACGCAGGAAGGGGTCCGCGTCGCGCAGCGCGTGCATCCAGGCGGTGACGGCGGGGGCGGCCAGGGTGCGCTCGGTCGGGAGTCCGCGCCACACGAGGGTGTTGAGGATCGACAGCGGCAGCTTGACGGTGTGCCGGTCCGAGCGGGACAGGTTCAGGAACGTACGAATGGACTGCTGGGGCAGCCGCAGATCGCCGTCGGTGGTGAGGGGGACGATCATTCCCGCGGCGACCGAAGGGGCGAAGAGAGGGAGGACGATGTCGTCCCACTGCCACGGATGCACCGGCAAGTAGAGATAGGCATGCGGGTCGAGGCCGCGTGCCCTGAGTATGCCTGCGAAGGACTTCCTTGTGGCGGCGTCGAGTTCACGTGTGTAGAGCTTCTCCGCCGTGTCCAGGCCGGTGACACCCCGGTAGGCGGCGAGGTCGGTGTGGACCGCGATCCAGGGGAGCCGCGCGGTGAGGCGGGCCTCGGGCGCCCAGCGGGCGGTGTCGCTCGCGGAGAAACCGATGCGGCCCTTGTTGAGGACGAGCCAGGGGTGGCCGGTCTGATGCCCTTCGAGTTGCGCGTAGTCGAGGTCGGCGAGCTGCGCCGCGGTGAGGGCGGTCCGGTCGAGCCGGGTGTCGGCGGCGAGCGTGACGGTCAGCTCGCGGATGAGGTGGCCGAGCGTGGCGCCGTCGATTCCCAGGGTGCGGCGGGCTCGGGTGAGGAATTGGAGGGGGTCGCTGAAGGGGAGCGGCGGTCCGTCTCCCTCGGCCAGGGCCAGGCTGTCCGGGTCGACGTGCCAACTGCCGTACGAGCCGCGGTGTGCGCGGAAGTGGAGACGGGGGGCTGCCGTCGGGGGCTCGTGTCCGTCGTCCCGGCCCTGTCCATCGTCTGCGTGGCCCCCGTGGGCCCCGTGGCCCCCGTCGTCGTCATCGAGCCGGAGGCTGTAGCTGTCCGTTTCGCCCGGTCCGGCGGGGGCGGGCTCGATGATCTCCTCATAGGCGAACTCACCGACCATTTTGGCGAGGAGACGGCGCCCGGCCCTCGCCCACCTCTCCGGGGTCAGCTCGGGCGGGTCGTACAGAACGGATGGTGTTGGGGCCGTCGGGGGAACGGACGGATTCGGCACGGGAACTCCTCAGGGAGGGAACCGGATCAGGTCGAGCGGTGTACTGAGGGTGAGCGCTGAGGGTGAGCGGATCAGAGCACTGCGCGCAGGGCGCGGTCACGGACCATGAGCGCCGCGCGCTTGTCGGGGAGATCCACCTCGGCGGAGAAGCGGAATCCTGCGCTCAGAAATGCGGAGACGGAAGGGGTGTTGCGGAGGTCGGGTTCCGCGACGACACGTGCGCATGCGGCTCGATGGTCGAGCACGAGGTCGGCGACCGCTCTCAGCAAGGAGGTGCCGAGCCCCCGGCCGCGGTCGGCGACACCGCCGATGAGGAGATGGAGGCCGGTGTCGTGCGGGCGGGCCGGATAGTGGCGGGCCAGGGCGTCGAGGTCCGCGCGGTAGACCTCCCAGTAGCTCATCGGTGTGCCGTCCAGAACACCGAGGCACGGGACGCTGCGCCCGTCACCGTCGATCTGGTCGCGCAGATGCGCCTCCGTGACGGCATCGGGGCCGGCCAGCTCCCAGAACGCCGCCACGGCAGGGTCGTTCATCCACCGGCTGATGAGGGGGAGGTCGCGTTCGACACGTACGGAGACGAGTTGGAAGACACCGGCAGGGGTGGTCGCGGGGCCCCAGCCGGCGACGTTGTCGAGCAGATCGTCGACCGGCTCACTCGCGTCACCCGCGCCGAACAGGGCGATGAGCTCGTCCGGGAGGCGCAGGTCCAGGGTGTCCTGGATGTCTGCCCTGTCGGCGGTGGCGGACTCGGCAGCGGACTCGGGGGCGGTCTCGGTTCCGGCGTCGGCGCTCGCATCAGGCAGAGGCACGGCGTCGCTCCTCTCAGAAACGGCTGGTCATGTTCCTCAGGAATGAAGGGGGTTGGCGATGGAGACGTAGACGGACTGGGTGTCGACGGGGCCCTCGAGCTCGTCGAGCCCGCGAAGCCGGGTCAGCAGGTTGGCCTTGCACCGCAGCACGGGTGAGTCGAGAAGCAGGGAGGCCAAGGGCGTACGCAGGGAAGCAGGACCGGAGGCGACATCGCCGAGGAAGCGGCGGAACGCCGCGAGCAACAGCCGCTCGTCGGCCAGGCATTCGGCGCCGAGGGCTCCGATGAGGCCGAGGACGTTGTTGATGCCGAGGTAGTAGGCGAAGCGCTCGTTGGCCACTTCGTCGGACACGAACGTGTCGCTGTGCTCACCGATGCCGGGGAGCCTTCGTTCGAGTTCGGCGCGCCGGGACTCGCGGTAGTAGTACCCCTGATTGTCGCGGTACCGGCCGCCCACCGGCCAGCCGTCGGGGTCGAGCAGCAGGAGCGTGTTCTGCTGGTGGGCCTCCAGGGCGACACCAGCCTCACTGTCCAGCCAGAGCACGGGGCGTACGACGTTCTCCAGGTAGCGCAGGAACCACTCCGTGGCGACGGCTCCCCGCGGACGGCCCGTCCGCCCGGCGAGGCGGGTGACGATCTCGCCGAGCCGGGAGCGCATCGGGGCGCGGTCGTGCCCGGTGGACTGCGGTGACGGCCGGGGCGAGACGAGTCCCGCGATGCAGGTGACGTCGTCGCCGGGTCTGAAGGGGTTGTGCCGGATCATGACGTCGAGTCCGGGGACGGGCTCCCCGTCGGGGCCGTTCACGGCGAGCCAGGCCGGGTCACGGATCACGTCGAATCCCGGGTGGGCCGCCTGCCACCGCTCGGCGAGGCCGCTGCGAAGGAGCCGGTGGACCTCGACGCCTCGGTGGAGTTCCTTACGGAGATTCTCACGACGGGAGTTGGTGATGCGCAGCCCGAGCGAGAGCTTCAGCATGGCTGCGGCGCCCGAGCGGTAGAGGGTGCGCACGGAGGAGGTCGGGTACCACGGTGCGCCGTGGGGGCCGAGGTCCTTCAGGAGTCCGGCTTCCAGGAGAGCGGCGGTCGCGGGGCGGTGTCTGAGCTCACGGATCTGCCATGGGTGCAGGGGCAGGGCGGCGCGGCCTTCCGGCAGCGGCAGGTCCGGCCCTGCGAGGCGGGCGGTGAGCTGTTCGGCCGGGAGGGTGCGGCCACGCTCGGTCCAGGCCGAGCCCGCAGCGAGCACGGAGGGGTCGACGGCGAGCCAGTGCAGGGCGAAGGCGCCGCGCAACTCCGGTGAGTAGAGGCGGGATTCGGTGTCGGAGAGTCCCTCGCGGCTCTTCGGGGTGGGGTGCAGGGGGTGGCCGAGGAGCAAGGACTGCTCGGCGGCGAGGAAGAGGTCGGGCTCGTCGCCGGGGTTGTTCCTGCGGTCGGCGATGAAGGTGGCGGTGCGCCGCACCGAGTCGGCGACGCGGCCGACGAGGTCCCCTGCCTCGACTCGCTCGTCATCGCCATCGGTACTGGTAGCAGTACCAGTACCAGTACCGATGATCGTGCTCGGATCGGCGGCCGCACTGCGTCGGCCCGTCTCGCGGCCCAGGAGGGCGGCGACGGTGACGGCGTCGGCCGGGGGCGCGCTCTGGGGGCCGTCTTCCAGGTACGGGAGGCCGAACCGGTGCCAGCCCGTGGCCGACCAGTAGTACACGGGGACGAGGAGAGCGGTGCCGCTGGCGTCGAGCGGGATGCGCAGGGCGCCCTGCTCGGGGGCGGGGAAGTTGTTCTCGCGTACCCAGCAGCGCAGGAGGTTCTCGATGGCCGCCACCTGCGCGGCGGTGTACGGATCCGGGTGCTCCAAGAGGTCGGCGGTCGCGCCTCGCAGCTGCTCGCTCTGCCGTCCTCCCTTCTGCCGGGGGACCGTACCGGGCTCCGCCACCAGCGAGGATTGCTTGCCGCACGCACCTGGGACGTGGGAGTGGGGTGGGCCGTCGGATGCGGGGGTGGCGTTCAAGAGGGCTTCCTTGTGAAGTCGTTCGGGCTCCGGGGTGACGGGCTGGAGCTGTGCTGATGTCTTTTGGCCATACGCGGGACGGCCTGGTCCGGCGTGACTATCCGTGGTGCGGGCGCGCCGCCGCGGAGATCGCGTCGGCGAGGCGGTCCAGGATCGCGGCCGCCTGCTCGTCCGTAATGGTCAGAGGAGGAAGGAGGCGTACGACGCTGGAGTGCCGTCCGCCCAGCTCGACGATGAGTCCGCGGCGCAGGCACTCTCGTTGCACCACGGCAGCGAGTGCGGGCGCCGGGGGAAGCGGACGCGTGGTGCGGTCCAGGGCGAGGGGCGCGGCGGAGCCACCAGGGGCGGCGCGGTCCGAGGCACCCTGCCCGGGGTCGTCCGTGGCAGCCGGGTCCACGAGCTCGACGCCGATCATCAGGCCTCTGCCCCGGACATCGCCGATACAGGGATGCTCGGCGGCCAGGGACCGCAGCTGGGTGAGCATGCGGGCGCCCAGGACTCCGGCGCGCTCCGCGAGGCCGTTCTCACGGACGTACGCGAGGGTGGCCGTGCCCGCCGCCATGGCGAGCTGGTTGCCGCGGAAGGTGCCCGCGTGGGCGCCGGGCTGCCAGACGTCGAGGTCGTCGCGGTAGATCACGACGGCCAGGGGCAGGCTGCCGCCGATGGCCTTGGACAGCACCATCACGTCCGGGACGACGCCACTGTGCTCGACGGCCCAGAAGGCGCCGGTGCGCCCGACGCCGGTCTGGACCTCGTCCGCGATGAGCGGGATCGAGCGGGCGGCGGTGATCGCGCGCATCCGGCGCAGCCACTCGTCGGGGGCGGGGATCACACCGCCCTCGCCCTGCACCGGTTCGAGGATCATCCCGGCCGGCTGCGGCACTCCCGATTTGGTGTCGTCGAGGAGGCTCTCGGTCCAGCGGGCCGCGAGCTCGGCGCCGCCCGCACCGCCGATGCCGAACGGGCAGCGGTAGTCCTGCGGGTAGGGCAGGCGCGCGACGCGTACATCCGAAGCGCCGCCGGATGCTTCGAGCGCCCCTGCGGTCATCCCGTGGTAGGCGCCGGTGAAGGCGAGCAGGCCGTCGCGCCCGGTGGCCGTACGCACGAGTTTGAGCGCGGCCTCCACCGCGTCCGTACCGGCGGGGCCGCAGAACTGGATCCGCGCGCGGTCCGCGAGCCCGCGGGGCAGTGTGCGGAACAGCTCGGTGGTGAAGGCGTCCTTGACCGGCGTGGCCAGGTCGAGGACGTGCAGCGGTGCCCCCGAGTCGAGGACCTTTCTG
The DNA here is from genome assembly GCF_053606205.1 of Streptomyces sp. NPDC055239. NCBI lineage: Bacteria > Bacillati > Actinomycetota > Actinomycetes > Kitasatosporales > Streptomycetaceae > Streptomyces > Streptomyces sp. NPDC055239. Next base: position 169,217 of record NZ_JBSGRD010000016.1, read on the forward strand.
ATCGCCTCGAGCACAACCGGGTGATTGTGCCCGAGGGCCAGGGTCCCCGCACCCGAGAGGCAATCGAGGTAGCGCTGTCCGTCGGCGCCCTCGATCGTCAGGCCGCGCGCCCGCACCGGCACGATCGGCAGGGCGCGCGCATAGGTGCGCGCCGACGATTCGCGCGCCGACTGGCGTCGCAGGATCCCCTCGTGCGCTCCCTCTTGTGCTCCCTCGTGCGCTGCGGACTGCGCCGCGGAAACCGCCGCGGGCGCCGGCTCGGTCACGGCCACGACTGTTGGTCCTCCCGCTGGGAATGGGCGCTTCCCACTCGATCGCTTTCCACTCGATCTGGGCCGGTGCGCCGACGAGTTGGCAGGGGAGATGAACACAGGCCGCCACTCCCCCGTACGTACCAACGACGGGGGCTGCGGAGGAACACGGGTAATCGGAAGATCCTTGCCGTGACGGAACCGTTGCCGTTCCGTCGGCTGTCCCCTACGGCACCGGCATAGTGTGGGGTGCCGTTCATCCGCTGCAGGGTGCGCAGCGCCACGCAAGTGCGGTGCTCAACGCGCCGCGCGGCACCGGGTGTCCGGTATGCGAACGTTCTCGAAGCCCAGGGGGAATCTCTCTATGCGACCCATACGCCCGCTCAAGTCCACTCCTCGTGGGAGGAGCGCGCGCGGCAGAACCTCCCCCGTGGCGGCCGCTGTCGCCATCGGCGCGGCGCTCGTTCTGACCGCGACGGCCTGTGGCCCCAGCGAGGACAACGCGGGTGACGAGTCGTCCGCGTCCCAGCCCGCCGGCGACGGCAACGACGACGGCAAGGTCAAGATTCCGCAGGACATCCAGGACCGGCTCAAGGAGCACGGCATCGACCTGGACAAGTGGAAGAACGGGGCCTGGAAGAACTGGAACAAGGACGACTGGCTCCGCGAGGCCGGTGACTACGTCAACCCGATCATCGACGGTCTGTGGGACAAGGACCGCATGCGGGACGCGGACAAGAACCCCGACCGCGGTGTCGAGGAGAACGACATCTCCGGCGACCAGGGCGTGACCGACCCGACGCCCGCGCCGGTGGAGGCAGCGGCCCTGAAGACGCCGTACGAGGCAAGCGCTCCCGCTTCGGGCAAGCTGTTCTTCGACTCGCCCGAAGGCTCGATGGTCTGCTCCGCGACCGTCGTCGAGGACCCGGCCCATCCGGGCAAGTCCAACATGGTGTGGACCGCGGGCCACTGCGTGCACGCCGGCGCCAAGGGCGGCTGGTACCGCAACATCGCCTTCGTGCCCTCGTACAACAACACCGGCAAGTCGGTCGACGAGCTGGAGAGCACCCCCAAGGAAGAAGTCGCTCCGCACGGCGTCTGGTGGGGCGACTGGGCGCAGACCTCCGACCAGTGGATCGAGAACGGTGGCCCGACGGGCGGCACGGGCGCTCCGTACGACTTCGCGGTCATCCACGTGACGCCCGAGAAGGGCAGCGAGGGCAAGTCGCTCGAGGAGCAGGTCGGTTCGGCGCTCCCGGTGGACTTCAACGCCAAGGCAGTGCCCCAGATCGCCGACATGACGGCGACCGGCTACCCCGCCGCCCCGCCGTTCGACGGCCAGAAGGCGTTCCAGTGCGCCGACAAGCCGGGCCGTCTCTCGATCAGCAAGCCCGACCCGACGATGTACCGCATCGGCTGCACGATGACCGGTGGTTCGTCCGGCGGCGGCTGGGTCGCCGAGGGCTCGGACGGCAAGCCCGCCCTGGTGTCCAACACCTCCATCGGCCCGGTGACGGCAGGCTGGCTCGCCGGTCCCCGCCTCGGCAAGGAGGCCAAGGGCATCTACGGCGAGGTCAGCAAGAAGTTCGCCGACAAGTAGTCGGCCGATGACGGCCTGATGCAACGGAGGCGGGGTCGCCGGAAATCTTCACGACCCCGCCTCTGTTCGTCCCCAAACGCACAGGCATAGTGAGGTGTCGCGTCGGCGGGAACCTCTCGCAGCTTTCCCGCTCGCGCATGACACGTACATGGCAATCGCAGCATTAAGTGTTCAATACGGGGGTTACAGCACCATGCACTCCACTCGTGTGCCCTTGGCACGCAGCCGCGGGCGGCGTCTCGCACTCGCCGCCACCGGGCTCGCCGCGACTCTGGCACTCACCGCCACGGCCTGTGGTCCGAGCGACGACAAGGCCGGCGACAAGGCGGACTCCGGCTCCTCCCAGGGCGCGGACGCGGACCAGGGTTCCGACACCGGCTCCGACGCCAAGCTGCCCGCCGACCTCGCCGACAAGCTGAAGAAGCACGGCATCGACCCGGACAAGTGGAAGGACGGGGCCTGGAAGAACTGGAACAAGGACGACTGGCTCCGCGAGTCCAAGGACTTCGTCAACCCGGTCATCGAGGGCCTATGGAAGCCCGAGCGGATGAAGGACGCCAAGGACCCGAACAAGACGATCGCCGCGAAGGACGCCCCTTCCGACCAGGGCGCGACCGACCCCGAGCCGTCGCCGGTCCCGGCCAAGCGCGAGAAGACGCCGTACCACGAGAACGCCGCACCGGTCGGCAAGATCTTCTTCGACTCCCCCAAGGGCTCGATGGTCTGCTCCGGCACGGTCGTGAAGGACCCGCGCAACCCCGGCAAGTCCAACCTCGTGTGGACCGCGGGCCACTGCGTGCACGCCGGCGCCGAGGGCGGCTGGTACCGCAACATCACCTTCGTGCCCGCCTACAACGACCTGGGCAAGTCCGAGGCCGAGCTCAGCAGCGCCACCCAGCAGGAAGTCACCCCCTACGGCCAGTTCTGGGCCGACTGGGTCTCGACCTCCAACGAGTGGATCGACCAGGGCGCCGCTTCGGGCGGTGCGGGCGCTCCGTACGACTACGCCGTGATGCACGTGAAGCCGCAGCAGGGATCCAAGTCCCTCGAGGAGACCGTCGGGAACGCGCTGACCGTCGACTTCACGACCCCGTCGACGCAGAGCGTGAGCTCGATGGGCGCCTGGGGCTACCCCGCCGCTCCCCCGTACGACGGCCAGATCATGCACAAGTGCATCGACAAGCCCGGTCGTCTTTCGCTGACCTCCGCGCAGCCGACGATGTACCGCATCGGCTGCACCATGACCGGTGGTTCGTCCGGCGGCGGCTGGTTCCGGATGGTTGGCGGCAAGACGCAGCTGGTCTCGAACACCTCGATCGGCCCGGCCGAGAACACCTGGCTCGCCGGACCGCAGCTGGGCAAGGGTGCCGAGCAGGTCTACGACATGATGAGCGAGAAGTACGGCTCCAAGTAGCCGCACGGCGAGGACCAGCGGAAGTCCCCGTACCTCGCGACCCGCACCTGACACGGCGAAGGCCCGCCCCCTACGAGAGGGGGCGGGCCTTCGTCATGTGAACCCTGTCCGGCCCGCGTTCAGCCCGCGACAGGAACGTACGGCGTGAGGTCCGCCGCCAGTTCCTCGTGCACCCGCGCCTTGAGCAGCGTGCCATCGGCGGTGTGCTCCTCGGAGAGCACCTCGCCCTCGGCGTGCGCCCGCGCGATGAGCTGACCCTGCGTGTACGGCACGAGGGCCTCGATCTCGATCTCGGGCCGCGGCAGTTCGGTGTCGATCAGCGCGAGCAGCTCTTCGATGCCCGCGCCCGTGCGGGCGGAGACCGCGATGGCGTGCTTCTCGTTGCGCAGCAGCCGCTGGAGGACCAGCGGATCGGCCGCGTCCGCCTTGTTGACGATCACGATCTCGGGCACGTCGGTCGCGCCCACATCGCGGATCACCTCGCGCACGGCGGCAAGCTGCTCCTCCGGCACCGGGTGCGAACCGTCCACCACGTGCAGGATCAGGTCGGACTCGCCGACCTCTTCCATGGTGGAGCGGAACGCCTCGACGAGGTGGTGCGGCAGATGCCGTACGAACCCGACGGTGTCGGCCAGGGTGTAGATCCGGCCGCTCGGCGTCTCGGCCCGGCGCACGGTCGGGTCGAGGGTGGCGAACAGGGAGTTCTCCACCAGGACGCCCGCGCCCGTGAGGCGGTTGAGCAGGGAGGACTTGCCCGCGTTCGTGTATCCGGCGATCGCGACCGAGGGCACCTTGTTGCGCTTGCGCTCCTGGCGCTTGATCTCGCGGCCCGTCTTCATCTCCGCGATCTCCCGGCGCATCTTCGCCATCTTCTCGCGGATCCGACGACGGTCCGTCTCGATCTTGGTCTCACCGGGACCACGCGTCGCCATGCCGCCGCCACCGCTGGATCCGCCGCCGCCCATCTGACGGGAGAGCGACTGACCCCAGCCACGCAGGCGCGGGAGCATGTACTGCATCTGGGCAAGGGCGACCTGCGCCTTGCCCTCTCGGGACTTGGCGTGCTGGGCGAAGATGTCGAGGATCAGCGCGGTCCTGTCGACCACCTTGACCTTGACGACGTCTTCGAGGTGAATCAGCTGGCCAGGGCTCAGCTCACCGTCACAGACGACGGTGTCGGCCCCGGTCTCGACGACGATGTCACGCAGCTCCAGAGCCTTGCCGGATCCGATGTACGTCGCCGGGTCGGGCTTGTCGCGGCGCTGGATGACGCCGTCGAGCACGAGCGCGCCCGCCGTCTCGGCGAGGGCTGCCAGCTCGGCGACCGAGTTCTCCGCGTCCTGCACCGTGCCCGAGGTCCATACGCCGACGAGCACCACTCGCTCCAGACGGAGCTGTCGGTACTCGACTTCGGTGACGTCTTCGAGCTCGGTGGAGAGGCCGGCGACACGGCGCAGGGCCGCGCGCTCGGAGCGGTCGAGCTGCTCGCCGTCCCGATCTCCGTCGTGTCCGTGGCTCCAGGCGACGTCCTCTTCCATCAGGGCATCGGCCCGAAGACCTTCGGGGTAGTTCTGCGCGAGGCTCTGCGCGTCCTGGGAAGGGGAAGAAGAGGAGGTCATTGGATCCTTAACGTCGATGGGACTCGTCATGGTGGTCAACGCTCCGGGCCGCCCCGAGATTCCCCGGGCCGACCGTTACCGGCCCTGAGATGACCCCGAAGGGTTTCCCCGGACCCGCAGTGGCGCCGACCTGAAGAATGGTTGCACGGAACGGCCCGTCTCGTCACGGGGTTATTTCCCTGCGGGAGCCGCCTTACGCCAGTCCGGGTGCCCCGGCATCGGCGGCGTCTTCGCGCCGTACAGCCAGGCCTCGAAGAACCCGCTCAGGTCACGCCCTGAGACCGATGAGGCGAGCCGCACGAAGTCCTCGGTCGTCGCGTTCCCGTCCCGGTGGGTCCGCACCCAGTCCCGCTCGATGCGCTCGAAGTCGCGGTGCCCGATCTCCTGCCGCAGCGCGTAGAGGACCAGCGCGCTGCCGTCGTAGACGACCGGGCGGAAGATGCTGATCTTCTGCCCCGGCTCGGGCCCCTTCGGCGCGGCCGGCGGTCCGCCCGCGGCACGCCAGCCGTCGGACTGGCGATAGGCCTCACGCATCCGCTTCTGGAGGGGCTTCTTCGCCTTCTCCTCGGCGAAGAGTGCCTCGTACCAGGTGGCGTGTCCTTCGTTGAGCCAGAGATCGGACCAGGAGCTCGGGCTCACGCTGTCGCCGAACCACTGGTGCGCCAGCTCATGCACCATGATCGAGTCCACGTACCACTCGGGGAACTCGGGCCGCTTGAACAGGTCGCTCTCGAAGAGCGAGAGGGTCTGCGTCTCGAGTTCGAAGCCGGTCTGCGCCTGCGCCATAAGGACCCCGTACGCCTCGAAGGGGTAGCGGCCGACCTTCCCCTCCATCCAGCCGATCTGGTCGGGCGTCTTCTTCAGCCAGCGCTCCAGCTTCGTGCGGTCCTTGGTGGGCACCACATCGCGTACGAGGAGGCCGTGCGGCCCGGAGCGCCGCACCACGGTGGAGCGGCCGATGGAGACCTGCGCGAGTTCCGTCGCCATGGGGTGGTGGGTGCGGAAGACCCGCGTCGTGGTGGACCCGGTGTGCGCCGTGGCGACGGGCAGACCGTTGGCGACGGCGGTGAGCCCCTTCGGAGTGGTGACGCGGAACGTGAACATCGCCTTGTCGGCGGGGTGGTCGTTGCTCGGGAAAACGCGGTGCGCGGCATCGGCCTGATTGGCCATGGCGAGCCCGTCGGAGGTGGGCACCCAGCCGCCCTCCTGGTCCTTGGCGGGCGCGGGGTCGCTGGTGTGCCGGACGGTGATCCGCATGTTCTCGCCCGGGCCGAGCGGCTGCGCGGGTGTGACGACCAGGTCCTCACCGGTGGATTCGAAGCGGGCGGGAGCGCCGTTGACCTCTACGGAGCGGACCTTGCCGTGGGCGAAGTCGAGGTTGATCCGCTCCAGCGGAGCACTCGTCCGCGCGTCGATCACCGTCGTGGCGTCGAGCGGCTTCTTGTTGTCGCCGCGGTACGTGAAGTCGATGTCGTACGACATGACGTCGTACCCGGGGTTTCCGAGGTGCGGGAAGAGCCGGTCGCCGATGCCGAGCGGCTTGGCCGGTGACGGCACACTCGCGGCGAGAAGCGTGGCGGAGGCGGCCGCGGCCAGGAGCGCGGTCGCGATGCGAAGAGTCTTCGGCCGCGAGGCCTTGACCCGGGGGGTGAGCAGCATGAACTACCGCTATCAGCGCGGGCCTTCCACACCGGTGTCGGCGCGCGACATGCCACTCGAACGAGTCGCCAGTAGGCGGCTGCGGCGACGATGACGCTCCGGAGCGCGCTGCTACGGAGTCGCCGCCGCCGGGTGCTGGGCGCGGCTGACGTCGTACACCCCGGGCACCGCACGCATCGCGCGCATCAGTCCCGGAAGGTGGTCCGCGTCCGGGAGTTGCAGCGTGTACGTGTGGCGTACGCGCTGCTGGCTGGGCGGCTCGACGGTCGCCGACATGACCTCGACGCCCTCCATGGCGATGGCCTCGGTGAGGTCGGCCATCAGATGCGCCCGCCCGAACGATTCAGCGATCAGCGTGACCCGGCACTCCGCGCTGTCCCCCCAGCGCACTCCGACCTCGGCGCGCCCCACTTCCTTCATGCGGGCGACCGCGGGGCACTCGACGCGGTGCACGGTGACGACGCCGCCGCGCACGGCGAAGGCGGTCACCTCGTCGGGCGGCACGGGCGTACAGCAGCCCGCGAGCCGTACGCTCGCGCCTTCCCTGTCCACGACGGCGTTCGCGGCGGCGGGTCGGGGGAAGTCGACGGCCTGCGGCGGGGGCGTGGGCTTCTCCGGGGTCGACGCGGCGGGCGCCGACGCGGGCGTGGGGTGGGTCGTGAGCCAGCGTCGGATGGCGATACGTGCGCCGGGCGTGCGCGCGTGGTCGAGCCACTCGCGGGACGGCCCGGACGCCGCGTCCTGCCCCATGAGCAGCTGGACCGTGTCGCCGTCCCGCAGGACCGTGCTCAGCGTCGCCAGACGGCCGTTGACACGTGCGCCGATGCAGGCGTGGGCGTCCTCGCCGTACTGGGCGTAGGCGGCGTCCACGCAGCTCGCCCCCGCGGGCAGTCCGAGCGTGCCGCCGTCGGGGCGGAAGACGGCGATCTCACGGTCCTGGGCGAGGTCTTCGCGGAGCGTGGACCAGAACGTGTCCGGGTCGGGGGCCGCTTCCTGCCAGTCGAGCAGGCGGGAGAGCCAGCCGGGCCGGGTGGGGTCGGCGCGCTCGCCCTCGAAGGAGTCGTCGGGAGGGGTGTCGGATGCGGCATCGGACTGCTCCTCCGAAGGAGGAGCGTACGGATTGCGCAGGGCGACGACGCCGGCCTCGGCCACCTTGTGCATCTGGTGCGTACGGATGAGGACTTCGGCGACCTCTCCGTCCGGGCGGGCCACGGCCGTGTGCAGCGATTGGTAGAGGTTGAACTTCGGTACGGCGATGAAGTCCTTGAACTCCGAGACCACCGGCGTGAAGCACGTGTGGAGCTCCCCGAGGACGCCGTAACAGTCCGCGTCCTCGTTCACCAGGACCAGGAGCCGTCCGAAGTCCGCCGCGCGCATCTCGCCGCGCTTGCGGTGCACCCGGTGGACCGAGACGAAGTGCCGCGGCCTGATGAGGACTTCCGCCCCGATGCCCGCCTCGCGCAGCACCGCTCTGACGTCGTCGGCCGTCTTCTCCAGGGGGTCGCCGCCATCCCTGTCGTTGGCCGCCATCAGCTCCTGGACCTGGGAATACTCCTCCGGCATGAGGATCGCGAAGACGAGGTCCTCCAGCTCGGTCTTGAGCGCCTGCACGCCGAGGCGTTCGGCGAGCGGAATGAGGACGTCCCGCGTCACCTTGGCGATCCGCGCCTGCTTCTCGGGGCGCATGACGCCGAGCGTGCGCATGTTGTGCAGGCGGTCGGCCAGTTTGATCGACATGACGCGTACGTCGTTGCCGGTGGCCACGAGCATCTTGCGGAAGGTCTCCGGCTCGGCGGCCGCTCCGTAGTCGACCTTTTCCAGCTTCGTGACGCCGTCGACCAGATAACAGACGTCGTCGCCGAATTCCGTACGCACCTGATCGAGCGTCACGTCCGTGTCCTCGACGGTGTCGTGGAGCAGGGACGCGGTCAGGGTCGTGATCTCGGCGCCCAGTTGCGCCAGGATCAGCGTCACCGCGAGCGGATGTGTGATGTACGGCTCACCGCTCTTGCGCATCTGGCCGCGGTGGGAGGACTCCGCGAGCACCCACGCATGCCGCAACGGCTCCAGATCCGCGTCCGGGTAATGGGCGCGATGGGCTTCCGCCACATGGCCGATCGCGTCCGGCAACCGGTCCCGAGTGGCGGACCCCATCAGGGCCGCCCGGCCGAGCCTTCGCAGGTCAAGCCTAGGACGACCGCGCCTGCGCTGCGCTGCGGGCGTCACGGGCCCAGACATCGCAGGGTTTGTAGCCTCCGCACTCATGGGCACCTCCGGCTGCTCCGACCGGCGGTGAGCGGACGACGGCATGCTCCGTCCGGGCCGGTGCTTGATGCTACCGAGCCCATCACGCGCCGCTGACCGCCTCTCGCCGAGCGTGAAACGGATCACCCATTCGAGCGACAGTTCACGGGTTTACAGTTTCGAGCCATTCCGCGTCGATCTCGCCTTCGGCGACGATCACCGCGGGGCCCGTCATCTCGATCTCGCCGTCGGGCCGCTCGGTGATCACCAGGCTCCCACCAGGCAGATCGACGGTGTACGTGACCGGCGAACCGGTCGCCACGGGGTCCACCCCGTCCCTGCGGGCCGCCGCGACGGCGACGGCGCACGCGCCCGTGCCGCACGAGCGGGTCTCGCCCGCGCCGCGCTCGTGCACGCGCATCGCGACGTGACGCGGGCCACGGTCGACGACGAACTCGACGTTCACGCCGTCAGGGTAGGCCGAGGCGGGGCTGAATGGCGGCGGGTCGTACAGCGTCCCGGCGTGGGCCAGGTCGTCCACGAAGGCGACCGCGTGGGGATTGCCCATGTTCACGTTGCGCGCCGGCCAGTGGCGCTCGCCCACGGAGACGGTGACATCCCCTTCGGGGAAGACCGCCTTGCCCATTCCGACGGTGACGTCGCCTCCGGCCGCGGCCTTGGCGATGTGCACGGCCTTCACGCCGCCACGGGTCGCGACGGCCAGGTCACCCTCGCCCACCAGTCCGGCGCGCTGCAGATAGCGGGCGAAGACGCGCACGCCGTTGCCGCACATCTCGGCGATCGAACCGTCGCCGTTGCGGTAGTCCATGAACCACTCGGCCTCGGCGGCCAGGTGGCGCGCCTCGGGGTGTGCCGCGGAACGCACGACATGCAGCAGGCCGTCTCCCCCGATGCCCGCGCGCCGGTCGCACAGGGCGGCCACCGCGCTCGGGGGCAGCTCGACGGCGTTCTCGGGGTCCGGAACGATCACGAAGTCGTTCTCGGTCCCGTGCCCCTTGAGGAAGGCGATCCGCGTGCTCATTCCTCGATCGTACGGGGTGGCGACGACACTCGGTCCGTACGGTGCCCATCAGGGCCCTGAACTGGCAGGACGCCGTCAGCGAAGGCGTGCGACGCGCCACACCGCGAGGACGGCGACGGCCAGGAACACCAGGGCGTACGCGCCGACGATGCGCCAGTCCGGGCGGCTTCCGGAACCGCGCTCCGGCAGCCCCGGCCAGGTGTGGCCCACGCGGCGCGCGGCCATCATGCCCCAGCCTGCGGCGCAGGAACTGATCAGGAGCCCGAGCATGGCGACGACGGCTCCGCCGTCACCGAACTCGAAGGCCAGCGGGAAGGCGAACATCAGCGATCCCGCCGCGGCGAGGATGACGATCGGCGCGAGCTGCCAGATGCGCAGACGGCGCTGCGGGCGCAGTTCGACCTCGACCTCGGCCACGGCCATCTGGTCCGCGCCGGGACCGTCGTCGGTCACGCCGTCCGGTGCCCCGTCGGGGCCGTCCGGGGTCAGCTCGCCGCCACCATGTGCGGTGTCACGAGGGCCGGCCTCCATCGCCATCCGCCCTCCTGCTTCGGACTCCACTGGTCGATCGATGGTCGATGATGGCACGGCGCCGGGGGCCGGGATGACCGCCTGAGCGTCCCGATGCCATCACGTGATCAGGCTGTGACCGCTCGTTCGACCAACGCCAGTGCCCGTCCTGGGAGTTCCCCTCGATCGGTCATGGCGCCGCTGAGCCAGTGCACCCGGGGATCGCGGCGGAACCACGAGTCCTGACGGCGTGCGAAGCGCTTGGTCGCGCGCACGGTCTCCGCGCGCGCCTCGTCCTCGGTGCACTCCCCCGCGAGCGCCGCGAGCACCTGCTGGTACCCCAGAGCGCGCGACGCCGTACGCCCTTCGCGCAGTCCGACTGCCTCCAGAGCGCGCACCTCGTCGACAAGGCCCGCGTCCCACATGCGGTCCACGCGCGTGGCGATGCGTTCGTCGAGTTCGGGGCGGCCGACGTCGACACCGATCTGGACGGTGTCGTAGACGGATTCGTGTCCGGGGAGGTTGGCGGTGAAGGGCTTGCCGGTGATCTCGATGACCTCCAGGGCGCGGACGATCCGGCGGCCGTTGCTGGGGAGGATGGCCTGGGCCGCACCGGGGTCCGCGACGGCGAGACGGGCGTGGAGCGCGCCGGAGCCCCGGAGCTCGAGCTCCTCCTCCAGGCGGGCCCGGACCACGGGATCCGTACCGGGGAACTCCAGGTGGTCCACGGCGCCCCTGACGTAGAGCCCGGAGCCGCCGACCAGGATCGGCCAGCGCCCGTCGGCAAGGAGGCGGTCGATCTCGGCTCGCGCGAGCTTCTGGTACTCGGCGACGCTCGCCGCCTCCGTGACGTCCCAGATGTCGAGGAGGTGGTGCGGGACTCCGTCGCGCTCTTCGAGGGTCAGCTTGGCGGTCCCGATGTCCATCCCTCTGTAGAGCTGCATGGAGTCGGCGTTGACGACTTCGCCGCCGAGACGCTGGGCGAGGAAAACGCCCAGATCGGACTTTCCTGCCGCGGTCGGACCGACGACGGCGATGACCCGCGGTGCGGGAGCTGCTCTACTCACCGCCCCAGTCTCGCAAACGCCGCGGCCACTTCCCGAACGAGCTACGTGACGCCACGCGTCCGGGGTCGTTGCCTGTTGCGAGGTTCCGGCCGCCGGTTTTCGAGGACCGGCGACCCGGGCGGCGCAACAGGGCGCACCGGGCGGCGCGGGATTTCGCCCACACGAGTACCGTATGGAGTAGATATGGGCGTTTTTGCACGGTTCCGTAGGAAGTCCAAGGACACGGAAGAGGCGTCGACAACCGAGGCGGCGGCCGACACCCTGACGGCCGAGCCGGAAGCGGCCGGGGAGTCCCCCGAGCCCGAGACCGGCAAGGAAGAGGCCAAGGCCGAAGCCGCCGCCGAGGACGAGACCAAGGCCGACACGAAGGCCGACGCCGAGACCGAGGGCAAGACCGAGGACGAGGCGGAGAACACCGAAGAGGCTGAAGAGGCTGCCGCGGAGAACGTGGACATCCCCAAGCAGCAGTCCGCGGAGAAGGCCGCCGACAACGAAGAGGCCGACGAGGGCGCCCGCAAGTGACTCTCCCAGCGAGGGAAGGTAACCGATGGGCTTCCTGCAGAGCCTGAAAGACAAGCTCGCCCCGGCGAAGGACAAGGTCGCGGGCCTCGCGCAACAGCACGGGGACAAGATCGACCAAGGTCTCGACAAGGCCGCGAAGGCGGTCGACGACAAGACCAAGGGCAAGTACAGCGACAAGATCCAGGCGGGGACGGGCAAGGCGAAGGACGCCATGGACCGCCTCGCCGGGACGCCCGACGAGGGCAAGGGCCCGGGCGGCGACGCCGCCCCGCCGAAGCCCCCTCAGGCTCCCTGAACGACACCGGCGGACGGCCGTGGAGCGCCACAAGCTCCGCGGCCGTCGCCGTACGTCATGCGGCCTCGACCAGGCCGACGCGGTCAGACCACTGCGACCGTGCCGCTACGACACGAGCCGCTACGACCAGGTGGCCACCAGATACCCGACGCCGTACGGAGCGTCCTCGTAGAGCAGCTCGCCGCTCAGGCCCGCGCCATCGGCCGCGCCCGCGAGCACCTGCCACGGAGCCCGTCCCGCCGCCTTCAGTTCGTACGCCAGCTCCTCGTCGAGCGCCTTGAGTGCCTGGACGTCCGCCGCCCCCAGCGCACGAGCGATCTCCGCGTCGAACCCGGCCGCCCGCTCGTCGAGATACCCCGGCGCCTTCAGCGTGCGGCACGCGCTGGCGTCGCCCATCACCAGCAGAGCCACCCGGTCGCCCCGCGCCGCGATGTCCCCTCCGACCCGAATACACCGCTCGGCCGCCAGAGGTTCCCCCACCCCGAGCCCTTCCAGCGGGGCCGCCGACCACTCCGTGCGGTCGAGCAGCCAGGAGGCGACGGCAAGGGAGGTCGGAAGTTCGCGCTCCGCCGCAGCTTGCGGGGCGCCGTCCGTGCCGTCGTCGCCCGAACGCCCGAGGCGCACGTCGAGGTCCACGCCGAAACCGCGGAAGGAGCCACGGGCGCCCTGCGGATGGGGGCCACGCCCGCTCTCCTCGGCGGGGCCGACCACGACGAGCCGGTCGGGCCGCGAGGCCGCGAGCACCCCGATGGCGTCCGTGCACGCGGCACGCGCGGCGTCCAGTTCGGGGGCAGCGCCCGCGGCGACCTCGGGGACGAGCAGGGGCGGGCAGGGGCAGACGGCTGCGGCGACAAGCATGATCGGCAGCGTAACGCGCGCCCGCGCGCTAGTAGGCGATCGGGCCCGAGTCCCACTCCAGCTCGGAGATCGAGAAGCGGTAGGGGAAGGAGCCCCCGGACGAGCCGTCGCCGATCACCATCCAGCCGTCGGCCGTGCGGTAGCGCCGCATCCGTACGGGATAGCGCGGGTGCTTGGGGCGGTACAGGCGGACGAACTCCGCGAACCGCTCCACCGCCTCCTCATGGGTGCCGTCCACCGTGGCCATCAGCTCGAACAGATGCCACGCCCCCGGCCCCGGAGGGTTCTCCATCATCAGTGCCCAGCGCGCCATCGGCCTCTCCCCCGTCCCCCGTCGCTCGCCCCGGTCAGTCGCAGCCGCAACCGCTGCCCGCGGCCACCGGGAGCGGCTCGGGGGCGCCGATCTTCGGCAGTCCGAGCATCACGCCCGCGGGCTTGGCCGCCGCCTCGGTGTTGCGCTTCTCCCAGGCGTCACCCGCGCGCGTGGGGCGCACGTTCAGGACGGGGCCCTCGGCGAGCAGGTGGTGCGGCGCCGCGTAAGTGATCTCGACCGTCACGACGTCACCGGGGCGTACCTCGGTGTCCGGCTTGGTGAAGTGGACCAGGCGGCTGTCGGGGGCGCGTCCGGAGAGACGGTGGGTGGCGCCGTCCTTGCGGCCCTCGCCCTCGGCGACCATCAGCTCCAGGGTCCTGCCGACCTGCTTCTTGTTCTCGTTCCAGGAGATCTCCTCCTGGAGGGCGGAAAGACGCATGTAGCGCTCCTGCACGACCTCCTTGGGGATCTGCCCCTCCATGGTCGCCGCGGGCGTACCGGGGCGCTTGGAGTACTGGAAGGTGAAGGCGTTGGCGAAGCGGGCCTCACGGACCGCGTGCAGCGTCTGCTCGAAGTCCTCCTCGGTCTCTCCGGGGAAGCCGACGATGATGTCGGTGGAGATCGCCGCGTCGGGCATGGCGGCGCGGACCTTCTCGATGATGCCGAGGAAGCGGTCCTGGCGGTACGAGCGGCGCATCGCCTTGAGGATGGGGTCCGAGCCCGACTGGAGCGGCATGTGCAGCTGCGGCATCACGTTCAGGGTCTCGGCCATGGCGGCGATCACGTCGTCCGTGAAGTCGCGCGGGTGCGGTGACGTGAAGCGCACACGCTCCAGGCCCTCGATCTTCCCGCAGGCCCGAAGGAGCTTGCTGAAGGCCTCGCGGTCACCGATGTCCGAGCCGTACGCGTTCACGTTCTGGCCGAGCAGGGTGACCTCGGAGACGCCCTCACCGACGAGCGCCTCGATCTCGGCGAGGATGTCGCCGGTCCTGCGGTCCTTCTCCTTGCCGCGCAGGGCGGGCACGATGCAGAACGTGCAGGTGTTGTTGCAGCCCACGGAGATGGAGACCCAGGCCGCGTACGCGCTCTCGCGGCGCGTGGGCAGCGTCGAGGGGAACGCCTCGAGCGACTCGGCGATCTCGACCTGCGCCTCTTCCTGGACGCGGGCGCGCTCAAGGAGCACCGGCAGCTTGCCGATGTTGTGCGTCCCGAAGACGACGTCGACCCAGGGTGCCTTCTTGACGATGGTGTCGCGGTCCTTCTGGGCCAGGCAGCCGCCGACGGCGATCTGCATGCCGGGCCGCTTGGTCTTCATCGGCGCCAGACGGCCGAGATTGCCGTACAGCTTGTTGTCGGCGTTCTCCCGCACGGCGCACGTGTTGAAGACGACCACGTCGGCGTCGCCGTCCGAGCCCTCGGGCGCGCGTTCGTAGCCGGCGCCCTCGAGGAGACCGGAGAGGCGCTCCGAATCGTGGACGTTCATCTGGCACCCGTAGGTGCGTACCTCGTACGTTCCTTTGACGCCCACTGCCTGTCCCCGGTCTCCGCTGCTCATACGACAAGGGTAGGCGGTCGCCGAAGTGCCCCTGCCGGGAGCTGGGCCCTGGCCATCGCGGCGAGTGGCCTGGCAGGATCGCGCGCATGCTCAAGGCACCCCTCCACATCAGCAGGCGTCGCGCACTCCAGGGTGCGGCCGCTGCCCTCGTGGTCTTCGGACTCCTGATGTGGTGGCTCGTTCCGGTGGGCGACGACTCTCCGGAGGGCCGGATGACGTTCAGCACGGGCGTGAAGAACGCGGTGTACGAGCGGTACGGCAAGCTCCTGCGGACCGCGGTCTCCCATGACATGCCCAAGGTGGACGTGAAGCTGCTCAACAGCGAGGGCTCGCAGCAGAACGTCGAGCGGGTGGCCACGGGGAAGGCCGATTTCACCGTCGCGGCGGCCGACGCCGTCGCGAAGTACCGCCAGGAGGGGCGTGCGGGCGCGGAGCGGCTGCGGGGTTGCGCGCGGCTGTACGACGACTACGTCCAGCTCGTCGTCCGGCGTTCGTCGGACATCGGCAAGGCCCAGGACCTGCGGGGCAAGAAGGTGGCCGTGGGCCAGCCGCGCTCGGGCGTGCGCCTGATAGCGGACCGGGTGCTCAAGGCCGCCGGTCTCGATCCCGGCAAGGACCTCACGTCGGTGGACTCCGGTATCGACACGGCGCCCGAACTTCTGAAGAAGGGCGACATCGACGCCTTCTTCTGGTCGGGCGGACTGCCGACCCTCACCGTGGCCGAGCTCTCCGAGACGTTCGACGTCCGGCTCGTCCCGCTCGGCGACCTCGTGGACGCGCTGCACAAGCAGGGCGGGGCCTCCCGCTACTACCGGGCAGCGGTGATGCCCGCCGACGCCTATCCCGCCGTTCAGCAGAGCGAGGCCGTACCGACCCTGGCCGTGGCGAACCTCCTGGTCACCACGGACCGGGCGGACCCGAAGCTGACCGAGGGTCTGACGCGCACGGTGATCGACAGCCGCGACCACATCGGTGACAAGGTGCACGCGGCCCAGCTGGTCGACCTGCGCACGGCGCTCTACACGGACCCGCTCGCCCTGCACGAGGGCGCACGCCGCTACTACCAGTCGGTCAAGCCGTAGCCGTCAGGCCTGTGGCCGTCAGACCTTGGGACCGGGCTCGCCGCGCGGGACGGTGACGGTCACGCGCAGTCCGTGCGGCTCGTGCTGTTCGTAGGCGATCGAACCGCCGCCCGTGGTGAGCAGGGCCCGCGAGATGGACAGGCCGAGGCCCGAGCCCTGCACGTTCTGGTGGCGGTTGCTGCGCCAGAAGCGGTCGCCGATGCGGGCGAGCTCGTCCTCCGTGAGGCCGGGTCCGCCGTCGGTGATCACTACGGTCGTCAGCGCACCGCTCCAGGAGACCTCCACACGCACCTCCTCGTCCTCGGGCGTGAACTTGAGGGCGTTGTCGATCACCGCGTCCAGGGCGCTGGACAGGGCGACCGGGTCGGCCCAGCCGGTGGTCGCCGGGCAGGTGCCGAGCAGCCGCACCCCGCGCTCCTCGGCGAGCGGCCGCCAGGACCCGATCCGTTCGGCCGTGAGCGCACCGATGTCGGTGAGCTGGAGGTCGGCTGCCGCGTGCTCGGCGAGCGCGAGGCCGAGGAGATCGTCGAGGACCTGGGCGAGTCGCTTGCCCTCGGTGCGCACAGAGGCGATCTCCTCGTTCCCCTCGGGCAGTTCGAGGGCGAGCAGCTCGATGCGCAGCAGCAGGGCGGAGAGCGGGTTGCGCAGCTGGTGCGAGGCGTCGGCGACGAAGGCCCGCTGCTGCTCGAGGACGTCCTGGACGTTGTCGGCCATCTCGTTGAACGAGCGGGCGAGGCGCTGGAGTTCCGGGGGCCCGCCCGCGGCCGCCACCCTCGACTTCAGGCTCCCGGTCGCGATGTCGTGCGTGGTCGCGTCCAGGATCCGCACCGGACGCAGCACCCAGCCGGTGAGGCGCAGCGCGGCACCGACGGCCAGGAGCATGGCCGCCGACTCGCCCGCGCCGATGAGCAGCCACCCTTGGAGCGTCTTGGAGCGCATGCGCCCCGTAGGTGATTCGGTGACGACGACCGCGATGACGTCCCCGTCCCTGATCACCGGCGATGCGACGACGAGCCGGCCGTGCTGCCAGGGCCACACCTGCTGCGGATCGTGGCTTCCACGGGACCTGAGGGCCTCCTCGAAGGCCTCCCGCACCTCGGCCCCCCTGGGGGGCAGGAACCAGCTCCCGGGCGCGTGAGCCATGGGCTCACGGTCCCTGAAGAAGACACCCGCCTTGATCCCGTAGACCTCGTGGTAGTAGTCGAGTTCGGTCTGAAGGGTTTCGCGGCGTTCGTCTTTGTCCCTCAGGCGCGATCCCGTGGGACGTTTGGTGACGAACTGCGCGAGTGCCGCGAAGCGCGCCGTGTCGTCGATCCGGTCGACGACCACCTTCTGCTGCTGTGCCGCGGCCACGCTCACCGCGAGCGGGAAGCCCAGCGCGAGCAGCACTCCCGCCATGAGGACGATGAGCAGCGGGAGGAGGCGAGAGCGCACCTGACCTCGCTACGCGCTACGCGGCCGGGACGACGAGCCGATAGCCCACGCCCCGCACGGTCTCGATCAGGGCCGGCATGTGCAACTTGGAGCGCAGGGAAGCGACATGCACCTCAAGGGTGCGCCCCGTTCCCTCCCAGCTGGTGCGCCACACCTCGCTGATGATCTGCTCCCGGCGGAACACCACGCCGGGCCGCTGCGCGAGAAGCGCGAGCAGGTCGAACTCCTTGCGGGTCAGCTGGACCGTCGAACCGTCCACACTGACCTGCCGGGTGGGCAGTTCGATGCGTACGGAACCGAGGCGCAGTTCGCTGTCCGCGGGCTCCGCGGCGGCGCCGGACGGGGGGCGCCTGATGACCGCGTGGATGCGGGCGATCAGCTCCCCCGTGTCGTACGGCTTCACCACGTAGTCATCGGCCCCGAGGTTCAGACCGTGGATCCGCGAGCGTACGTCGGCACGTGCGGTCACCATGATCACGGGGATCGACTGGCGCTTGCGGATCTTTCCGCACACCTCGTAGCCGTCCT
Organism: Streptomyces sp. NPDC055239; assembly: GCF_053606205.1. Classification (NCBI taxonomy): domain Bacteria; kingdom Bacillati; phylum Actinomycetota; class Actinomycetes; order Kitasatosporales; family Streptomycetaceae; genus Streptomyces; species Streptomyces sp. NPDC055239. The sequence goes on from NZ_JBSGRD010000016.1 coordinate 187,210, forward strand.
GATCGGGCAGCCCCAGATCGAGGAGCACGACTCCGAAGGGTGGCGTTTTGCCGGGAAGCAGGGCCTGCAGCGCTTCCTCTCCGCTGCGTGCGTGCACGACGTCGAAGCCGTGCCTGGCCAGGACCGCGGACAGGGCCGCCGCCACGTGATTGTCGTCCTCGACGAGGAGCAGTCTCATACGGGCCCCCTCCGGTTCATCGGTCGTTCCGTTCGCGCTCGCCGATGGCCGGTACGCGCGCGTGCACAGGCACCAACGCATCCACTCCGATAGGTAAGGACCGCGTCAAGAGGGTTCGGGTCACGGGCACGTTCCGTTACGCAGCCGGAACGTGCGGGGGCGTCCCGTTCACGCGGAGTGTCCGGTTGCGGCCGGATCGTTATGCTCAATTTCCCCTCAGATGTAATGACGCTGGTCGCACCGGGTTATTACTGTCCTCCCAACCGAGGAGGATGGAGCAACAAGCCGTGACCGAAGTATCGGTGACCAAGGACGCCATACCGTCTGGAGCGGACGACCTGGTCGTGCTGAAGAACGTCAACAAGCACTTCGGCGCTCTGCACGTCCTCCAGGACATCGACCTGACCATCACCCGCGGTGAGGTCGTCGTCGTGATCGGCCCCTCCGGGTCGGGCAAGTCGACATTGTGCCGCGCCATCAACCGCCTGGAGACGGTCGAGTCGGGAGACATCTCGATCGACGGCAAGCCGTTGCCCCAGGAGGGCAAGGAGCTCGCCCGCCTCCGTGCGGACGTGGGCATGGTCTTCCAGTCCTTCAACCTTTTCGCGCACAAGACCGTGCTCGAGAACGTGATGCTGGGCCAGATCAAGGTGCGCAAGACGTCCAAGGCGGAAGCAGAGACGAAGGCACGTGCCCTTCTGGACCGTGTGGGTGTCGCCACACAGGCCGACAAGTACCCCGCGCAGCTCTCCGGTGGCCAGCAGCAACGCGTAGCGATCGCACGCGCGTTGGCGATGGACCCCAAGGTGATGCTCTTCGACGAGCCCACGTCGGCGCTCGACCCGGAGATGATCAACGAGGTCCTGGAGGTCATGCAGCAGCTCGCACGCGACGGCATGACCATGGTCGTGGTCACCCACGAGATGGGCTTCGCACGATCGGCGGCCAACCGCGTCGTCTTCATGGCGGACGGCCGGATCGTCGAAGAGGCCGTACCGGACCAGTTCTTCAGCAACCCGCGCAGCGACCGGGCCAAGGACTTCCTGTCGAAGATCCTTAAACACTGAGGCTCCTACGTCGTCTCAACGTCAGTCGAATCAAAGGATGTTCACCATGAAGCTCCGTAAGTCCGCCGCCGCAGTAGCGGCGATCGCCGCGCTGTCACTTGCCGCCACGGCCTGCGGCGGCAAGGAGGGCTCCGCCGGCGACAAGCCGGAAGGACCGGACACCTCCGGCTCCAAGGCCCTCAGCTACGACGTCAAGAAGGACGCGTCGGTCGACTCGTCCGTCTTCAAGGCTGCCAAGAAGCGCGGAAAACTGGTCATCGGTGCCAAGGCCGACCAGCCGTACCTCGGCTTCCAGGACCAGTCGACCAAGGAGTACTCCGGCTTCGACATCGAGATCGCCAAGATGATCGCGGCTGATCTCGGCTTCTCGCCGAAGCAGATCGAGTGGAAGACGGTCGACTCCGGCGCGCGTGAGACCGCGGTCGCCAAGGGTGACGTCGACCTGATGATCGGTACGTACACGATCAACCCCGAGCGCAAGAAGCAGATCGACTTCGCGGGACCGTACTTCCACGCCGGCGCCTCGCTCCTGGTCCGCAAGGACGAGAAGGAGCTCACGGGCCCGGAGACGGTCCGCGGCAAGAAGGTCTGTTCCATCGTCGGTTCCACGCCGCTGCAGAACATCAAGAAGCCGAAGTACGGCGCCAAGGTCACCGAGCTCTCCAAGTACTCGGAGTGCGTCGCCCAGCTCCTGAACAACCAGGTCGACGCCGTCACCACCGACGACGCGATCCTGATGGGCTACGCGGCGCAGAACAAGGGCAAGCTCAAGGTCGTCGGCAAGCCGTTCTCGGACGAGCCCTACGGCGTCGGCTTGAAGAAGGGCGACGCGGCCCTGCAGACGGCCGTCGCGGACGCCATCAAGGCGCACGAGGAGAACGGCGACTACAAGAAGGCCTACGACGCCACCCTCGGCAAGTCCGGCTCCGACTACAAGGACCCGCCGGCCTTCACCGACCCGAAGTAGTCCGGTACGTCCCGCTCCGCCCGCACCCATCAGTGGTGCGGAGCGGGACGCCCGCTGCCCGCATCGCTGCCGGACCTGTCGCACAACCCTGCCACCGCCCCCGGCCCCGCCGGCCGGGGCCCGTCGCGATCACCTGCGACCCGTCGCGAAAGACCTCGCGGAGAATTCATGGACGTACTGCTCGACAACCTGTCGCTTTTCCGCGAAGGGTTTTTGGGGACTCTGAAGCTGACCGCATCCAGCGCGCTCGTGGCTGTACTGGCCGGGGTCATCATCGCCGGGTTCCGGGTTTCACCCGTACCGCCGCTGCGAATATTCGGAACCCTCTGGGTCACGCTGCTGCGGAACACCCCTCTGACTCTGCTTTTCCTTGTGGCGTTCTTCGTCGTGCCCAAGGTTCTCTACCCCGACCTCGACTCGTTCCTCCTCGCCACGCTCGCCTGCGGTTTCTACACGTCGGCATTTGTCGCCGAAGCTGTCCGCTCAGGCATCAACACCGTGCCGCTCGGCCAGGCGGAGGCGGCCCGAGCGATCGGGCTCAGCTTCACCCAGACGATGCGGCTCATCGTCCTGCCCCAGGCCACGCGCACGGTGGTGCCGCCGCTCTCCAGCATCTTCATCGCCCTGACGAAGAACACCGCCATCGCGGGCGCCTTCGACAACGTCGAGTTGTTCAACATCTCCAAGACGCTGAGCAATGAGGGCTACGACATCGTGATGATCTTCGTCTGGATCACCATCGCGTACCTGATCATCACGTACGCCATCAACGGCCTCTTCCGACTCCTTGAGCACCGCCTGGAGGTCGCCCGATGAGTGCCAACGTTCTCTTCGACGCTCCCGGCCCCAAAGCCCGCGTCCGCAACATCATCTACAGCGTTGTCGGTACCGCGGCTTTCCTGGGCGGCATTGTCTGGATCATTCTTCGGCTGAACAGCAAGGGCGAGTTCGAAGGTGACCTCTGGGACATCTTCAACTACACCGGAATTCAGCAGAACATTCTGGACGCCCTCGTCGCCACACTGAAGGTGTTCGCCCTCGCGGGCATCTTCTCGCTGGTGTTCGCCGTGGTGCTCTGTGTGGCGCGGCTCTCCGTGCACAAGCCGGTGCGCTGGTTCGCCGTCGCCTTCATCGACCTCTTCCGGTCGATTCCGCTGCTCATCACCATCTTCGCGTTCTGGGTCGGCCTCGTCGGCAACATGACCCCGTTCTGGGCGCTGGTGATCGGCCTGACCATCTACAACGGATGCGTCCAGGCCGAGGTGCTCCGTGCGGGCATCAACGCGGTGCCCAAGGGACAGATGGAGGCCGCCTACGCCCTGGGGATGCGCAAGACCCAGGTCATGGGTTCGGTGCTCTTCCCGCAGGCGATCCGGTCGATGCTGCCGACCATCATCAGCCAGCTGGTGGTGACGCTGAAGGACACCTCGCTCGGATTCTTCGTCCTCTACCCCGAGCTGCTCCAGTCGGCCCGACTGATCGCGAACAACACACCGGTCAACGGCGTGTACCCGTTCGTCCAGACGGTCACCGTGTTCGGCGCCATCTACATCGGGCTCTGCCTGCTCCTGTCCTCGCTGGCCACCTGGATCGAGAAGCGCGGACGTCGCGCCAAGACCGGTATCGCCGTCGCGGCGGCCGCCGAGCCCGCCGAGGCACCCGGTGTGCTCGACCCCTCCGCGCCGCAGGGCCCAGCCGCCGGGGGCACCGCCGCAGCGGACGTACAGCCGGGTGATGGCCCGGAGAAGAAGAACTGACGCGATCCCAGCGGCAGTGATGCTCTGTCAGCAGTGCATGTCTCAGGGCCCGTCGAATCCGTTCGACGGGCCCTGACGCATGTCCCGCCGGGCGCCTGCACGAACCATCCCAGAGGAAGCCCGGCCACCCGTGCGTCCAGCTTGACGGCTCGCCGAGCAGTCTGTTGCATACGTTCTGTGATCGCGCACCGGGCTCCAACTGTAAGTTCCTGTACGTACGTCCAGCGCTCCCGGGCCCTTGCGGCGGGAGGGTGCGTCCCGTGGACCCGGTGATCGTCGTCGGCGCGGGCCCCGTGGGTCTCACGCTCGCCCTGGCTCTCGCGCGTCACTCCGTACCCACCGTCGTACTCGACGAAGGTCCCGGCAAGGACGAACAGCGGCCCGCACGGACCGTCGTCCTGCGGGATGACACAGCGGCCCTCATGGAGCGGCTCACCGGTCACTCGTTCGGTGACCAGGAATCCGGCGCGCGATGGGTCGGCCTGCGGTCCCTGCGGCGCAAGCAGCTGATGCGGGAGCTCACGTTCAGTGACGAGACGCCCGCCCCGCTGCATGTGCCCCAGCATGCGCTGACCGGAACCCTGCGCGCGGCCATCGCCGATGAGCGTCTGGTCAAGATCGCGGCGGAGAGCAAGCTCGACTCCCTGGAGCAGGACGCGGGCGGCCTCACGGCCCACACACGCGGCCCCAAGGACACTTGGTGGCGCGGAAGTTATCTGGTGGGCTGCGACGGGCCACGGTCCACCGTGCGCAAGCTACTCGACGTCCGCTTCCCGGGGCGCACGGCCGTCGAACGACACGCCGTGGCCGCACTGCGCACGGAACTTCCCGGCCCCGGCGAGGCGTTGTTGCATCGGATGCCTCCGTGGCGCCACGGAGGCGCCGAGGTGACGGGCCGCCCGCTCTCCGACGGGGTGTGGCGGCTCGACTGGCTCCTTCCGCCGCGCGGCGATCTCGTGACGCCCGACGCCCTCGTGGTCCGCATCCGCGAGACCCTCGCGGGCTGGTGCGGGGGCTCCACGCCACCGTACGAACTGCTCGACACGGGCGTGCACACCGTCCACCACCGGCTTGCCCGGCGGTGGCGGGTCGGCCGTGCCTTCCTCGCGGGGGACGCCGCGCATCTGCTCGGCGCACTCGGTACGCAGGGGCTCGACGAAGGGCTGCGGGACGCGGACAACCTCGCCTGGAAGCTGGCCCTTGCCTGGCATCACGGCCCGCGGGACGCCCTGCTCGACAGCTATCAGACCGAGCGGCGGGCGAGCGTCGCCGCACGCCTGCGCGCCGCCGATCAGTCACTGCCGATACTGCGGGGCGGCGGAGGCCTGCGCTCGTACGTGCCGGGGTCGGCGCGCGGACACGACACGCTCCTCACCGACGGCCATGTGGGCCGCGGGCCCCTCGGCGCGCCCACGTCGTACGCGGAGTCACCGCTGGCGCCCGCGCCCTCCGAGTCCGAGGTGGCCGTGGACACGGAGCCGGGGGCGCCCGTGGCCGATGTGCCGGTGACGGCGCCCGACGGTTCCTTCGTGCGGCTGCGGGACCGGCTCGGCGTGGGGCATCTGCTCGTCGTCCTTATCGCGCCCGGCACGGCGGTGTGGGAGCGGCGACACTGGGTGACGGCCGGGATCATGCCCCGGCTCGCCGCCGCCGTCACGGCGCTGCCGCACCCGGCGGAACTTCTGGTCGCGGAGAGTTACCCCGGGGCCCCCGCGCACTCGGTACTGCTCATCCGCCCCGACGGTCACTTGGTCACCGCGCTCGGCGGGGTACGCCCCGCCGAGCTGTATACGGCGGCCGAGGCGGCTCTCGGCGGGGCGGTGCCGAGGCGACGCGCGGACGGTGCGGACACCACGGAGAAGGAGGAGAGCACGGCCGTCACGAGTCGGCCGACCACCCAGTGAACAGGAGTTGACCGGTACGCAGCGTCATGGTCTACTCCGAAATATGACCGACACCGATGTGCGCCTGTGGCGGAGGGTCCATATGGACCTCATCCGCTATGCGGGCTGCGTGTGTCGCACGTCCTTCTGAATTCGCCTTCCCTCTGCGCGTCCACCCTTTTTCGGGTCTTTGGCGCGCGCTTCCGCGAACTTCCAGGACGGTAGCTGTGTCTCCTTCTGTTTCCACCGGCTCGACTGCCACGGCGGCGCCCGCGCCCACCGCCGCCGAGCTTCTCGACTTCGTACGCCGCAGCGCGGCTGACCCCGAGCTCATCGCCTCACTGCCGCTCGACCCCGAGGGACGTACCTGGCTGCGTCTGGAAGGGCCCGGCGGCAGCGAGGCCTGGCTGATCGGCTGGCCGCCCGGCACCGGCACGGGCTGGCACGACCACGCGGAGTCGGTCGGTGCCTTCCTGACCGCCGCAGGCGCCCTCAAGGAGAACTCGCTCGCCGCCCGGCTGCCCACCGACGGCTGGAAGACCCTTGAACTGTCCGAAGGGGTGGACCGCGAGCGCGAGTTGACGGCCGGCAAGGGCAGGGCGTTCGGCCAGAACCACGTACATGAGGTGCTGAACGAGTCCACCAGCGAGCACGCCATCTCCGTGCACGCCTACTATCCGCCGCTGCCGCGCATCCGCCGGTACAGCCGTACGGGCGCTGTCCTGCGCCTGGAGTCCGTGGAGCGCCCGGAGGACTGGCAGTGAGTGAGCAGCCCGTAGACGTACGTCCCGTAGGCATCGATGAGTTGCTGGAGCGGGTGCGGCTCGACCTCGACCGGGTCACTCCGGAGGAGGCGCGGGACACCGCTGCCGCCGGTGGGCTTCTGGTCGACATCCGGTACGCGGCCCTGCGCGAGCGGGACGGTCTGATCCCCGGCGCCCTCGTCGTCGAACGCAACGAGCTGGAGTGGCGCCTGGACCCCCAGGGCAGCCACCGTGCCGCGGAGGCGGTCAGCCACGACCTGCGGGTCGTCGTGATCTGCAACGAGGGCTACGCGTCGAGTCTCGCGGCCGTCTCTCTGCGGCAGTTGGGACTGCGGCACGCGACCGACCTCATCGGCGGGTTCCAGGCATGGAAGGCCGCCGGGCTTCCTGTCGACGCCGGGCTTCCTGCCGGGGGCTGAGCACGCTCACTCCTTGGCCGTTGCCACCGTGACGGGGCGGGGCTTCAGGGCGGCGCGGCCAGGGAGCGCGGTCGCGGTGAGGGCGAGCAGAGCCGCGACGGCCACCACGGAGACGTACACCAGGGGCGTGATCGAGGGCGCGGCGCTGCCCGTCATGCCGACGCTGAAGGCGGTCAGGACGGCGAGCGCGATGCCGCTGCCGATGGCCGTACCGATGAGCAGGACGGACAGTGCCTCGGTACGCAGCATGCCAAGGACCTGGCGGCGGCTCGCTCCCGCGAGGCGCAGCATCGCGAACTCGCGGACGCGCTCGGAGACCGACATCGCGAGGGTGTTGACGACGGCGATCGCGGTGAAGGCCAGGATGAGGCCCATGGCCAGGTAGTTCACCTCGGAGTTCGCCTGTCGGCGCTCGGCCTGGAGGTTGTCGGCGGCGGCCGGGGCGAGCACCCGCACGCCCGGGAACTTTGCGATGCCTGCCGCGAGTTGTTCCTGTGTACGGTCGCTCTTGATCAGGACCGTGGTGGCGAGCGGGTTGTCGACGTGGCGGGCGACCAGGTCGTGCGCCATGGTCAGATCTCCGAACCCGAGCCCGCGCGCGTACACGGCGCCGACCTTGAGCGTGGCCTTCGTGCCGTCGCCGAGCGTGAGGTTCAGGGTGCTGCCGGGCTTCACGTCGAGCTGATCCGCGGCCAGTTCGCTCAACGCGACGCTGTCCTTGCCGAAGCCCTTCAGGGTTCCGGCGGTCACGTCAGGGTCCCAGGTGCGGGTGAGCCCTGCCGTGCTGACGCCCTGCGCCGGGTACTTGTCGAGCCCTACGCGCACGGTCGTGCGCACGACCTCGGTGGCGGCCTCGACACCTTCGGTCGTACGTAGCTTCCGCGCGGCCTGGGCCGGGACACCGGGCCCCTGCGCAGCAAGGACCCAGTCGGCGTGGACGCCCTCGCGTGCCTGTGCGCGGGCGGCGTCGCCGAGGGTGGGCTGGACGAACAGGACGGTGCAGGTCATGCCGATCAGGAGGGTGAGCGGGGTGACGGCCGCCGCCATCCGGGCGGCGTTTCCACGGAGGTTGGCGTGCGCGAGTCGGCCACCGGGACCGGAGATCCGCAGCGGGCCACGGAGTACGGCAGCCGCCGCCCTGACCAGGAGCGGGCCGAGGAGCGCGACGGCGGAGGCGAGGACCACGACGGCCAGGAACGTCACCGGCGTCGACGCGGGCTCGGTGCGCAGCACGCTGAGCACGGCGACAAGGACGGCCCCTCCGGCAAGGAGGACAAGGCCCGCGATGACGCGGATCCACGGCGGCCGGGTGCTCTCGACGCTCGCTTCGGCGAGGGCCTCGGCCGGTCGGATACGGGCGATGCGGCGGGCCGAGAGGCGGGCCGCGGCCCAGGCTCCGAGCAGCGTCGCGGCCATGGCGGCGAAGACCGGGAAGACACTCACCGTCCGCTCCAGGGTGGCGGGGACGGCGCCCATGTCCACGAACTCGCCGTGCAGCCAGCCGCCCAGCGGGATCCCGGCTAGTGAACCGGTGACGCCTGCCGCCGCGCCGACGATCAGGGCCTCGCGGCCGAGGAGCCCCCGGATCTGCTTCGGGGTCGCGGCGATGGCGCGGAGCAGGGCAAGTTCGCGGTGGCGCTGCTGCACGGAGAGGGCGAAGGTGCCGACGACCACGAGGATGGCGACGAGGAGGGAGGTGCCGCCCATCGCGCCGCCCATGCTGACCAGCTTGACGCGGGCGGCCGCCGCGTCGAGGAACTCCACGGGGCCACGGTCGTCACCGGTGCTTACCTGCGCCTTCGTACCGGCGAGGGCGTCCGTGACCGCCTTCTTGAGGTCACCCGTCCCGGTGCCCTTGGCGGGGACGACGCCGAGGGTGGTGATCCGGCCGGGGTGCGCGGCGAGCCGCTCGGCCTCTTCGGCGGAGAAGAAGAGGGACGTCTGGTGGGCGAGGGCGCCTTCGGAGGGGGCTGCCACACCGGTGACGCGATAGGAGCGCGGGGCCTGCGTCGACTGGACGGTGAGGTGGTCGCCGGTCTTGAGGTGGGCGCGCCCGGCGAGGTCTTGGTCGATGACGAGGTCACCGGCGGCGCGCGGGGCCTCGCCCTCGACGAGGCGGAAGGGCGTCAGCGCGGCCGACTCCCAGGCGTGGCCGTACGCGGGCTTGTCCTTGCCGCCGAGGTCACCGGCGCCTTGAGTCAACGGCGCTGCGAGAAAGGTGAGTTCGGGGACGACTCGGCCGACGCCCGGCACACCCTGGAGCTTGTGCGCGATGTCGGCCGACAGCCAGGCCCGCTCGGCGATCGGCTTGGCCTTGTGCTTGACCTTGGTCTTGCCCTTCTTGTGCTTGACGGTGGTCCGGTGGACGTTCTGGTCGGCGGAGACGATCACGGGGGCCGCGGCGTAGCGCTCGGTCCGGATGGTGCCGCGCAGGCCGGTCTCCAGGAGGGTGCCGCAGGCCGTGATGAGCGCGGCGGCGCACATCAGTGCCAGGAAGGCACCGAGGAACCCGCCCTTGCGGTCTCGGACCGTCTGCAGTGCGTAGCGCAGCATCATGAGGTCGCCTCGGGCTCGGAGGAGGGGGAGGGCAGGGGTTCATCGGTCGATGTGGGCGCCGGGAAGGCCAGGAGCCGCGTGAGTACGGTGCGGGCATCGGCCGGCGTATCGGTATCGGGGCGCTTGTAACGGTTGAGCAGGGCGATGTACTCCTCGAAGAATTCGCGGAGTTCGGGGAGCGTCAGCCGGATCGTGCCGCGCGAGTACGGGAACGCGTCGGCCCACTCACCGGGTTCGGCGCCACCTTCTCGCTGCAGCTGCTCGAAGAGCTCCAGGTCGGCGGCGTACGAGAGATGGTTCAACTCGTCCATGACGAGCAGCGTCTCGGCGTTCTGCCGACTGCGCGGCGGGAAGCGCCGGTCGCCGGGGACAGCGCGCCACCAGCGTTCGCGTCCGTGGCCCGCGCCCGCGTCTGCGCCCGCGCCCTCGGTCTCCTCGACGAAGCCGTAGCGGGCGAGCTCGCGCAGGTGGTAGCTGGTGGCTCCGGTATTGAGGCCGAGCGCCTTGGCGAGCGTCGCGGAGGTGGCCGGGCCGTGTGCGGTGAGGTGCTGCAGCATCTGCTGGCGGCGCGGCTGTGCGAGCGCCTTGAGGACGCGGAGGTCGCTCAGCTCCTCCGGGGCGTCATCGGTCGTGCCGGGTTCCTTTGCCATGCGTACACAGTCGTCTGTGCACAGGTTCCTTTGCAGTGCGGTGGACCGGCGTCTTCAGCGGGGGGTTAACCCCACCCCCTGGGCGAGTAGGGGGAGTTGAGGGGGGCGCGCCTAGGAGGGGGAGTTGAGGGCGGGCGCGCCTAGGAGGGGGGCTGAGGGCGGGCGCGCCTACGGAGTGAGGCGTACCCGGCGCCTACGGAGCGAGACACACCCCCCGCGGAACGCAAAAGGGCCGGGCCGCGGTTCGCACCGCGCTGCCCGGCCCTGGCCTGAGCCCCACCCCCGCGAGGGCCCTGGCCGGCTCAACCCCCGTCGTACCCCAAGTCCCCCGCGTCCTCGCCCTCTTCCTCGAGTGCCTGCCGGACGATCCGGAGCGCCAGGCCTTCCGAGTAGCCCTTGCGGGCGAGCATGCCCGCGAGTCGGCGCAGTCGCTTGTCTCGGTCGAGGCCCCGCGTGGCACGGAGCTTGCGGGCGACGAGATCGCGCGCGGTCGCCTCCTCCTGCTCCGAGTCCAGCTGTCCCACGGCCTCCTCGATCAGCGTGGGGTCCACACCCTTCGTACGCAGCTCCTGCGCGAGCGCTCGCCGGGCCAGGCCCCGGCCGTGGTGCCGGGACTCCACCCACGCACCCGCGAAGGCACCGTCGTTGATCAGACCGACCTCTTCGAAGCGGGTCAGCACCTCGTCCGCCACGTCCTCCGGGATCTCCCGTTTGCGCAGCGCGTCCGCCAGCTGTTTGCGCGTGCGCGGGGTCCCGGTGAGCAGCCGCAGACAGATCGCCCGCGCCCGCTCACCCGGATCCCCCGTCGGCGGCTCCCCCTTCTCGGCCCTCGACGAGGAAGGGGGGCCGCTGTCCTGTGCACCGTCACCTCGACCTTCACCGAAGCCGCCACGCCGTCGGCGGCCCCTCCGGCCGCCGCCCCCGCGGAGGCCGGTGCCGTCACCGGCCTGGTCGGCGCCGCCCTGATCCGCACCGTCCGCGAAGCCTCGGCCCGCGGGGTCGGTGTGGTGCTCGGGAGTGATCTGGTCCGCCCAGTCCGTGCGCCGCGTCATGGATCAGCTCTTGACCGCGGCGGCCTTGGGCTTGGTGACCTTGGCCGCCGGTGCGGGCACCGTCTTGGCGGCGTCCTCGGCCGCGCCCGTCACACCCGCCGCGTCCTTGCCGGGCTCGGCGACCGGCTCCTCCGTCTTCGGCTTCACGCCGACGCCCAGCTTCTCCTTGATCTTCCTCTCGATCTCGTCAGCGAGATCGGGGTTGTCCTTCAGGAAGTTGCGGGCGTTCTCCTTGCCCTGGCCGAGCTGGTCGCCCTCGTACGTGTACCAGGCGCCCGCCTTGCGGACGAAGCCGTTGTCCACGCCCATGTCGATCAGGCCGCCCTCGCGGCTGATGCCATGCCCGTAGAGGATGTCGAACTCGGCCTGCTTGAAGGGCGGCGCGACCTTGTTCTTGACGACCTTGACGCGGGTGCGGTTGCCGACCGCGTCCGTGCCGTCCTTAAGGGTCTCGATGCGGCGGATGTCGAGACGCACCGAGGCGTAGAACTTCAGCGCGCGGCCACCGGTCGTGGTCTCCGGGGAGCCGAACATCACGCCGATCTTCTCGCGGAGCTGGTTGATGAAGATCGCGGTGGTCTTGGACTGGTTGAGCGCGCTGGTGATCTTCCGGAGTGCCTGGCTCATCAGGCGGGCCTGCAGACCCACGTGCGAGTCACCCATCTCGCCCTCGATTTCCGCGCGCGGCACCAGGGCCGCGACGGAGTCGATGACGATCAGGTCGAGCGCGCCGGAGCGGACCAGCATGTCGACGATCTCCAGAGCCTGCTCGCCGTTGTCCGGCTGGGACAGGATCAGGTTGTCGATGTCGACGCCGAGCTTCTTCGCGTACTCGGGGTCGAGGGCGTGCTCGGCGTCGATGAAGGCCACCGAGCCGCCTGCCCGCTGCGCGTTGGCCACGGCGTGCAGGGTCAGGGTCGTCTTGCCGGAGGCCTCAGGTCCGTACACCTCCACCACACGGCCGCGCGGGATGCCGCCGACGCCGAGCGCGACGTCGAGCGCGGTCGACCCGGTGGGGATGACCTCGATGGGGTCGTTCGGCCGCTCGCCCATGCGCATCACTGCGCCCTTGCCGAATTGCCGTTCAATCTGTGCGAGCGCGGCTTCGAGCGCCTTCTCGCGGTCGGTTCCTGCCATGGGTTCCACCCGATTTGCTTGTGTCGATCGCTTCACGTCAATGACGCTAGCGCCTGCCACTGACAATCCGCCCCGACGGCCGTCCGACCTGTGGATAACTCGGGGCGATCACCCCGCCGGAATCCGCCGGAGCCCCAGGGATCCCCCCGCGAAAACCCCGGGAAAACGCCGCCAGGCAACCCATAAGAATGGATGTTCGATTTTGGTGTCAAGCGCACCACGCGGCTCCACCGAGAGTACGGAAGGGTCCGGTCCGCCGGGCGCACATCGCCCTCGCGAGCCTCCGTGCCGCGGTCCTGTCCTCCCAGAGACACCCCGGGGAATCCGGGGAATCCGGGGAACAGCGGCCTGCTGACGCTCGCTGCCTATCGACGCTCGGGGCCCGCCCCGGAGTCGGGGTCCCCACCTGAAGCGGCCTCGTCCGCCGCCACCTCGGCCTCCGACGCCGCCCCCGGATGGTTCGGCCCGCGCAGAGCACGCCGCATGCGCGTGAGGAGCGACGTTCCGCCCCTGCGCCGATGCCCGTGGACACGCGGGTCGTCCGTGACGTCGTACCGCTTCACGTACGCCCCCAGGAAGGCCTGCAGGGTCGCGATCGCCGGGATGGAGATCAGGGCGCCGACCGCGCCGAGGAGTGCCGTGCCCGCGATGACCGAACCGAAGGCGACCGCCGGGTGGATGTCCACGCTCTTGGCGGTGAGCTTGGGCTGCAGGACGTAGTTCTCGAACTGCTGGTAGACCACCACGAAGATCAGCACCCACAGCGCGTACCAGGGATCGACCGTGAAGGCGATCAGCATCGGCAGCGCGCCCGCCAGGTACGTGCCGATGGTGGGGATGAACTGGGAGACCAGGCCGACCCACACGGCGAGCACGGGCGCGTACGGCACACCGAGTGCCTGCAGCAGGATGTAGTGCGCGATTCCGGAGATCAGTGCCATCAGGCCACGCGAGTAGAGATACCCGCCGGTCTTGTCGACCGCGATCTCCCAGGCGCGGAGCACCTCGGCCTGCCGCGCGGGCGGGAGCACGGAGCAGAGCGCTCGCCGCAGCCGCGGTCCGTCGGCCGCGAAGTAGAACGAGAACAGCAGGACCGTCAGGAGCTGGAAGAGACCGCCGAGGACCTGCCCCGACACGTCAAGGACGCCGCTGGCGCTGTTCTGCACGTACTTCTGCAGCCAGTCCGAGTGGACCAGGCTGTCCTGGATCTCGACCCGGGAGAGCTCCGTGTGGAAGGTCTGGTTGATCCAGCTGATGACCTTGTCGAGGTAGTCGGGGAAGTCGTCGACCATGTCCACGATCTGGCCCGCGAGCATCGAGCCCATGAGCGTGACGAAGCCCGCGCTCGCGATCAGGACACCGAGGAAGACCAGGAAGGTCGCGAAGCCCCTGCGCAGCCCGCGCGCGGCCATCCAGCTCACCGCGGGCTCGACCGCGAGCGCCAGGAAGAACGCGATCAAAATGTTGATCAGGAGCCCGGTCAGCTGGTGGAAGGCCCAACTGCCCAACTGGAAACAGGCGATGAGCGCGAGGGCCAGCACCATGGCCCGTGGCAGCCAGCGCGGCATGCTGGCGCCCCGCCCCGTCTGCGCCCCGTTCGGGGGCTGTGCGGGCGGCGTCGTGCCGAGCGGAGCTACATCCTGGGTGACCTGCGCGGTCTCGTCTGTCGGTGCCACGGGCCCAGTCTCGCCCACGCCACCGACATTCAGCCGCCGCCCCCCACATCTTCACGCCCACCAGAACCAGGGAAGGGCCCGCCCGAGGACGGCGGACTGTCCGGCGTCAGCGCCTGTCGGCCGGTACGTCCATCGCCGTGCACACGGCGCGCCAGACGTCCTTGGCGTCCCAGCCCGCGTCCAGTGCCTGATGCACCGTGCGCCCGCCGAGCTCCGCCATCACGTGATCGCGAGCGAACGAGTCGGCGTACCCCTGTCCGAAGTGGTCCGCCATCCGCTCCCAGAAAATCGTCAACCGCATGCCTCCAGTATCACGCCCTTGAGAGTGCAGCCGGACGCAGAGGGCTTACCGAAGGCGTTTTCCGGCCTACGGTCTGTGCATGGCCGAAACCGGAGCATCCCCGCACGCCGTGCCCTCGCCGGTGGCACGCGCCGAGCACTTCGTCTGGCTCACCGCGCGCGTCCTGGAGCAGCGGCGTTTCGCGTACCACTTCCTGAGCGGCACGGGCGGCGGCGGAGCCGGCCCGCTGGCTGACGCGGTCGAGTCCGCCCTGGCCTCTTACGACACCGAGGACGGCGGGTACGGGTATGCGCTCGAACCGGATCTGCGCGGCCCCGTGAGCCAGCCCCTGCACGTCGGGCACGCGCTGCGCGTCCTGGACTCGATCCGGCGATGCGGCGGGCAGCGGGTGGAGCGCGTGTGCCGTTATCTGACCTCGGTCTCCACGTCCGACGGCGCCCTTCCCGCGATCCATCCGAGCCAGCGCGGCTATCCCTCGGCTCCGTTCGTGCCCGTGGTGGACGATCCGCCGAGCGAACTCCTCGCCACCGGACCCGTAGTGGGCCTGTTGCACCGCAACGAGGTGTGGCACGCCTGGCTGTTCAGGGCCACCGACTTCTGCTGGGCCGCCGTCGAGTCCCTCGAGAAGTCTCATCCGTACGAGATCCAGGCGGCCGTCGCCTTCCTCGACGGGGCGCCCGACCGCCCGCGCGCGCAGGCGGCCGCCGACCGGCTCGGCAGGCTCACCCGGGAGCAGCGCCTCGTGGCGCTCGACCCCGAGCGGCTCGACGCGTATCCCGTGGCGCCCGGCTACGCACCGGCCGAGCACCACTTCGCCCACGACTACGCGAAGACGCCCGAGTCGCTCGCGCGCGCGTGGTTCACCGACGAGGAGATGGCGCGCTCCCTGGACTTCCTCGAACGGGAGCAGCAGGAGGACGGCGGCTGGCCGATCCGCTGGCGGCAGTGGGCGCCGGGCAGCGCCCTCGAATCGCGCCCGATCGTCACCGTCGAGGCGCTGCGCACGCTACGGGCGCACGGACGCCCCATCGCCTGACGGCTCTTCCTCCGCCTCCCTCAGGAGCAGCGCCGCGATGGCCAGTGCCGTGCCGCGCGGCGCCGACAGGTCGATGCCGGTGCGTTCGCCGATCTTCGCGAGGCGGTTGTCCACGGTGTTGGGATGCAGGCCGAGGGCGGTGGCGGTCGCCCTGCGCTCCTGCTGATGGGCGAGGTGGGTGCGCAGTGTCTCCATGAGCTCGGGGTGGTCGGCCACCGGGTCGAGCAGCGCGGAGATGAGGTGGCTGCTCTCGTTGCGGCGGGAGAGGTGGTACTCCAGCAGTACGTCGGCCATGCGGTGCAGGCCCGGAGGCATCCCGCACGCGCGCGTGACGCGCAGTATCTCGGTCGCGGTGCGGGCCGCGCCGGTCACGGCATCGGGTCCGGCGGCGTCCACGGCGGCCACCCGCACCTGAAGGTCGCAGGCCTTGCCGAGGCGGCGCGGCAGGTCATCGGGTGGCCGGCACTCCTTGGGCACGATGACCCGCCCGCCGTCGGCCTCCAGGAGCGCGAGCACCTCCACGCCGAAGGCGTGGTCCAGGGCGGTCTGCACCCGCCGCAGCCGCCGCCGTACCGCAACGGGGCCTTCGATCGGCGCCCCGTCGAAGCCGATCGCGAGGACGAGCGCGGGCCCCGCCAGGCTCAGTTGGTCCAGAAGCACATGGCCGGGCGGCACCATGCCGTCGAGCAGGCCGCGGATCAGGGAACCGCGCTGGGCGCGCTGCTCGGCCTCCAGCGCGGAGCGCTCGTCCAGGTAGGTCTCGGCAACGGTCCCGACGACGGCGGGGTGCGACTGCAGCAGCACGTCCACGAGTTCGACCAGGGCCGCTTCCTCGCCGGGGCGTGCCACGTCGCGCAGCGCCTGCCACAGGACGTAGACCCCAAGGGCGTGCGTACGCAGCAACAGGTGCAGCGGCATGCCTTCTTCCGCCCGCTGCGCCGCCCGCTCACGGAAGACCCGGTGGCTGCCGGGCTGATCGGTGACGCGGCGCAGGAAGAGGCGCACTCCGTGGCGTGCGGTCGCGGCTATCTCCAGGTCCTTCACGTCGTCGGGGAGCTCCGCGTACCCGGGCAGTTCCTCGAACGACTCACGGGCCATCCTGCGGGCCAGTTCATTGACCCTGGGCTCGCAGCGCGCCGCGAGGGATCTGGCTTCGGAGGACAGCGCCACGGTGTCTCCTCTCCGGGGGCGGTCTCCAGGGGCGGTCTCCGGGGGCGGTCTCCGGGGGCGGGGCCGCGGTGGTGACGCGTCACATTACCCACGGGGCCCGTGTACGACGGGATCGGGTGTTCGAGGCTGTGGGGACGGCGGCAGCGGTCAGCCCGTGAGTGCCCGCACCCCCGCGGTGACGACCACGGCCGACCCGATGACGACCAGGAACGGGGCGCGCAGCAGCAGCGCCACGGCTGCCGCCACGAGTCCCAGGGCCTTGGCGTCGAGCTCCAGGACCCGGCCTTCGGCGAAGGCCTGCTGGGCCGTGAGCGAGGCGAGCAGCGCCACGGGCAGCAGGGCGGCCATGCGCTTGACGAGCGGGCGCTCCAGCGCGCCCACGGGCACCAGCAGGCCCGCGAGCTTCACGAGGTAACAACCGACGAAGGTCACGCCGATCGCGATCCAGATGTTCAACGGTCTTCCTTGTGCGTGTCGTCGGAGCGTGCGTCGTCGTGCGTGCCGTCGGGGCGTGCGTCTTCTCTGGCGGCGGTCCTGCGGCCCTCTACGTAGAGCACGGCCGGCGCGGCGAGCGCGGCCACCAGGACCGGCACCCCCGCGGGCAGCACGGGCAGCAGGCCGAGCCCCAGGACGACCGCGATCCCCGCCACGGCCCGCTCCGTAGGCGTACGCAGCATCGGCGCGAGGAGCGCGAGGAAGACCGCGGGTCCCGCGGCGTCGAGCCCCCACGCGTCGGTGTCACCGATGGCCTCGGCGCCGAGAGCGCCGAGCAGCGTGGTGATGTTCCACAGCACGTAGAGGCTCAGTCCGGTGACGGTGAAGCCGATGCGGGCGGCGCGCCGTGTCGGTTGTGCGAGCGAGACGGCGGTGGTCTCGTCGATGACCCAGTGGGCCGCGAACGGGCGCAGCGCGCGCGGGAGGGACAGGAGCTGCGAGAGCCGTAGTCCGTAGAACGCGTTGCGTACGCCGAGGAAGAAGGCGCCCGCCGCGGCCGTGAACGGATTCCCACCGCCCGCGAGCGCCCCGACCAGTGCGAACTGCGAGGCGCCTGTGAAGACCAGCAGGCTGAGCGCGCAGGTCTGCAGCACGGTGAGGCCGCTGCCCGCCGAGGTCACTCCGAAGGCGAATCCGGAGAGACCGACGGCGATCCCGACGCCGAGAGCGTCGCGGACGACGGCGGAATCGGGCTTCTTCGGTGTGCGGTCGCCTGTCATGTCTGCCAGGAGCTCTGCTGCCATGTCTGCCGGGAGCTCTGCCGTCACGTCTGCCGAGCGGCAGACTGTCATGTCTGCGGGTGTCGTCTGTTCTGCCACACGCCGGACGGTACGAGCAGGGCCGATTCCCCGTCTTGTACGTTCTTGCGCTCGCGCTGGTAGGCCCCTGGCGGTACCCCGACGATCCGCGCGAAGTGCCGGTTCAGGTGCGGTTGGTCGGTGAACCCCACGGCGACGGCCGCCTCCGCGGGCGCCGTCCCCGCGTCCAGGAGGCGCCGTGCGGCGCGCACACGCGCGTCGGTGAGCCACGTGTGCGGCGGCATCCCGTACGCGTCGCGGAAGGCCCGCAGCAGGGCGAAGGGACCGACTCCCAGATCGGCTGCGAGCCGCTCCAGGCTCGGCGGGTCGGCGAGACGCTCCTGGAGGACGTCACGCGCGCGTGCCGCGACCCTGGCGCCCGCCGTGCGCACGGCACGCTGGGGAACGGGTCCGCCGTTCAGCCGGAGCAGCCGGGTCACGGCCACCCGCAGCAGCGTGTCGGCGGCGAGCGCGTTGCCCTCCTCCGCGGCACGCAGCACCCGGTGGACGAGCGTGACGGCGTACGGATCCTCGAGGACCGGACGGACGAAGCCGGGGGTCCCGCGGACGTTGGTGGTCTCGGCGGCGATGGCCGCGACCAGGTCGGGCGACGGATAGACCACCCCGTACCGCCACCCCTCGGGCACACCGGCCCGGCCCGTGTGCATGGTGTCGGGGTTGATCAGGGCGACGGTTCCGGGCCCCGCGTGCTGATCGGCGCCGCCGTGGTGGAAGACGTCGACGCCCTCGGCGATCGCGGCGATCACGAAGTGCTCGTGGGTGTGCCGCACGAACGTCTTGCTGATGTAGTGGGCACGCAGCAGATCGACCCCGGGCAGCTCCGCGTACCGCCAGTGCCTCGCCTGCTCCGCCGAACCCGCCATGACTCCATTCTGCGACAGCCACGCAAGCCCTTTTCCGCAGGTCGGGGCAGTTGTCAGTGGCGGGGTGCACGATGGGGTCATGGTCAGGTCCGCATCCAGCGCCCTCGGCGCCCTTGACGGGTTCTCCTCCGCGACCCGCAGCTGGTTCACGGGGGCCTTCTCCGCACCCACGTCCGCACAGGCCGGGGCGTGGAAGGCCATCGGCGAGGGCTCGGACGTGCTGGTCGTCGCGCCCACCGGCTCGGGCAAGACGCTGGCCGCGTTCCTCGCGGCCCTCGACCAGCTGGCCTCGACCCCGCCGCCCGCCGACCCCAAGAAGCGCTGCCGGGTGCTGTACGTGTCTCCGCTGAAGGCCCTCGCGGTCGACGTGGAGCGCAACCTGCGCAGCCCGCTGACCGGTATCCGGCAGGAGTCCGTCCGCCTCGGGCTCCCCGAGCCGGACGTGCGGGTCGGTATCCGCTCGGGCGACACCCCGCCCGCCGAGCGCCGCGCCTTGTCCACCCGCCCGCCGGACATCCTGATCACCACACCCGAGTCGCTCTTCCTGATGCTCACCTCCGCCGCGCGGGACGCCCTGACGGGCATCGAGACGGTGATCCTTGACGAAGTGCACGCCGTCGCGGGCACCAAGCGTGGCGCCCATCTCGCCCTCTCCCTGGAGCGGCTCGACGAGCTCCTTCCCCGGCCCGCCCGCCGCATCGGCCTGTCGGCGACGGTCCGACCTGTCGACGAGGTGGCGCGCTATCTCTCCCCGCAGCGCAGGGTGGAGATCGTCCAGCCGCCGTCCGGCAAGGAGTTCGACCTGTCCGTGGTCGTGCCGGTCGAGGACCTCGCCGAGCTGGGCGGTTCCCCGGTCGCCGACTCCGACCAAGGTGCGGAGCGCCCCTCGATCTGGCCGCACGTCGAGGAGCGCATCACCGACCTCGTCCAGGCGCACCGCTCGACGATCGTGTTCGCCAACTCACGCCGTCTCGCGGAGCGCCTGTGCAACAGGCTCAACGAGATCGCGTACGAACGCGCGACGGGAGAGCCCCTCCCCGAGGACCACTCCCCCGCGGAGCTGATGGCCGAGTCGGGCGCGGCCAAGGGCGCCCCTCCGGTCCTCGCACGGGCCCACCACGGCTCGGTCTCCAAGGAGCAGCGCGCGCTCGTCGAGGAGGACCTGAAAGCGGGCCGTCTGCCCGCAGTAGTCGCCACGTCCAGCCTGGAACTGGGCATCGACATGGGTGCGGTCGACCTGGTGGTCCAGGTCGAGTCACCGCCCTCCGTTGCCTCGGGTCTGCAGCGGGTGGGCCGGGCAGGGCACCAGGTGGGCGCGGTCTCCACCGGCGTCGTCTTCCCCAAGTACCGAGGGGACCTGGTGCAGGCCGCCGTGGTCACCGAGCGGATGCGGACCGGCTCCATCGAGTCGCTGCGCGTCCCGGCCAATCCCCTGGACGTCCTGGCACAGCAGCTCGTCGCGACGGTCTCCCTCGACACCTGGCAGGTCGACGACCTGCTTGCCCTGGTCCGCCGGGCCGCCTCCTTCGCCTCACTCCCGGATTCGGCGTTCACGGCCGTCCTGGACATGCTCGCGGGCCGCTATCCCTCGGACGCCTTCGCGGAGCTGCGCCCCCGCGTGGTCTGGGACCGCGTCGCAGGCACCGTCACCGGGCGCCCCGGGGCACAGCGCCTCGCGGTCACCTCCGGAGGCACGATCCCCGACCGCGGCCTCTTCGGGGTCTTCCTGGCCGGCGCCGACCCCAAGAAGGGCGGAGGCCGCGTCGGAGAGCTCGACGAGGAGATGGTCTACGAATCCCGGGTGGGCGACGTCTTCACGCTCGGCACCAGTTCCTGGCGCATCGAGGACATCACACGCGACCGCGTGCTCGTCTCCCCCGCACCCGGAGTCCCGGGACGGCTCCCCTTCTGGAAGGGCGACCAGCTGGGCCGCCCGCTCGAACTGGGCCGTGCGGTGGGCGCGTTCCTCCGGGAGGTCGGCTCCCTGTCGCGCGACGACGCGCGCGTGCGCCTGAAGGCAGCGGGCCTGGACGACTGGGCGGCCGACAACATCCTGACGTACCTCGCCGAGCAGCGTGAGGCCTGCGGCCACATCCCGGACGACCGCACGATCGTGGTCGAGCGGTTCCGCGACGAGCTCGGCGACTGGCGGGTCGTGGTGCACTCCCCGTTCGGCGCGCAGGTGCACGCGCCCTGGGCTCTGGCGCTCGCCTCCAGGCTGACCGAGCGGTACGGCATGGACGCCCAGGTCATGCACGCCGACGACGGCATCGTGCTGCGCCTGCCGGACGCCGACCTGATGAGCCTGGACCTGCTCGACCAGGAACCCACCGACCAGCCTCTGGAGTACGAGAACTACGACAACGAGAAGCCGCCCGTAGGAGCGGGAGACGTCGCCTTCGACAAGGGCGAGGTCAACCAGATCGTCACCGACCAGGTGGGCGGCTCGGCCCTGTTCGCCTCGCGCTTCCGTGAGTGCGCCGCCCGCGCGCTCCTGCTGCCGCGCCGCAGCCCCGGCAAGCGCACGCCCCTGTGGCAGCAGCGCCAGCGCGCCGCGCAACTGCTTCAGGTGGCGAGCGAGTTCGGATCGTTCCCCATCGTCCTGGAAGCGATCAGGGAGTGCCTCCAGGACGTCTTCGACGTCCCCGGCCTCACGGAACTGATGGGCGACATCGAGTCCCGCAAGGTCCGGCTCGTCGAGGTCACCACCCCCGAACCGTCCCCCTTCGCACGCTCGCTCCTGTTCGGCTACGTGGCTCAGTTCCTGTACGAGGGCGACTCACCGCTGGCCGAGCGGCGCGCGGCTGCCCTCTCCCTGGACTCCCGGCTGCTCTCCGAGCTCCTCGGCCAGGCCGAACTGCGCGAGCTGCTCGACGCGGACGTCCTGGCGGAACTGGAGCAGGAGCTCCAGTGGCGCACGGAGGACCGCCGCATCAAGGACGCCGAAGGCGTCGCCGACCTGCTGCGTCTCCTCGGGCCGCTCACCGAGACCGAGTTGGCCGAGCGCGGCGGCGAACCGGAGTGGGCGCAGGAGCTGGCCTCCGCCCGCCGCGCGATCCGCGTCCGCATCGCCGGAGCCGACCACTGGGCGGCGATCGAGGACGCGGGCCGCCTGCGCGACGCGCTGGGAACGGCGCTGCCGGTCGGTGTCCCCGAGGCGTTCACCGAGCCCGTCAAGGACCCCCTCGGTGACCTCATCGCCCGGTTCGCCCGCACCCACGGCCCCTTCACCTCCGCCACGGCCGCCGCCCGCTTCGGCCTGGGAGCGGCGGTCACCGAGGGCGCGCTGCAGCGCCTCGCCGCGGGCGGACGTGTCGTACAAGGAGAGTTCCATCCGGCGGGCATCGGCCAGGAGTGGTGCGACGCGACCGTCCTGCGCCGCCTTCGCCGCCGCTCCCTGGCCGCCCTCCGGCATGAGCTTGAGCCGGTGCCGCCCGCCGCGCTCGCCCAGTTCCTGCCGCAGTGGCAGCACTTGAGCGGGCACGGGCTGCGGGGCGTGGACGGCCTCGTGCGCGCCATCGAGCAGTTGCAGGGGGCGACCGTGCCCGCGTCCGCCCTCGAAAAGCTCGTCCTGCCCTCCCGCGTCTCCGGGTACGCACCGGCGATGCTCGACGAACTCACCGCTGCCGGAGAGGTGGTGTGGGCCGGGTCCGGATCCCTTCCGGGCAAGGACGGCTGGGTCTCCCTGTATCTGGCCGACGCGGCACCCCTGCTCCTGCCGCCGGCCCATCCCCTGGAGCTCACCGCGCTCCACCAATCGGTCCTGGACACCCTCTCCGGCGGGTACGGCCTGTTCTTCCGGCAGATCGCCGACCAGGTCCGGGCCACCACCCACCCCGAGGCCTCCGATACCCAACTGGCCGACGTGATCTGGGATCTCGCCTGGTCCGGACGGCTCACGAACGACACACTCGCCCCGATGCGCTCGCTCCTCGGCTCGGGCCGCACCGCGGGCTCCACGGCCCACCGCGCCAAGCGCTCCGCCCCGCGCGGACGCTACGGCACACTGACGGCCGCCGCCCGTCCCACCTCGCGTACGGGCCCGCCGACCGTCGCGGGCCGCTGGTCGCTGCTCCCCGCCCACGAACCCGACCCCACCCTGCGCGCCCACGCCCTGGCCCGCACCCTCCTGGACCGGCACGGCGTGGTGACCCGCGGGGCGGTCGCGGCCGAGGGGGTCGAGGGCGGCTTCTCGGCGACGTATCGCGTCCTGTCCGCCTTCGAGGACAGCGGTCAGGCGCGGCGCGGCTATGTCGTCGAAGGGCTCGGCGCCGCGCAGTTCGCCATGGACGGCGCGGTGGACCGGCTCCGCGCGGCGGCGAACGCCCGCGACCGCACGGACAGTTCACCGTCCGCCATGAACTACTCCCCGCGCCCCTCGGACACCCAGGCCGTCGTTCTGGCCGCCGCCGACCCGGCCAACGCGTACGGAGCGGCACTCCCCTGGCCCGATCCGCCCACCGACGCGGGCCACAAACCGGGCCGCAAGGCGGGGTCCCTGGTCGTCCTCGTCGACGGCGAACTGACCCTCTACATGGAGCGCGGCGGCAAGACCCTGCTCGCCTGGCCATCGTCCCCGCAGGACGACGCCCCCGCCACCGAGGACGCCCGCCTGCACGCGGCCGCCGAAGCCCTCGCCGCCGCGGCCCGAGCGGGCTCACTCGGCACGGTCACGGTCGAGCGCATCAACGGAGGCTCCTCACTGACCTCACCCTTCGCCCCACTCCTGGAAGGAGCAGGCTTCCACGCCACCCCACGGGGCCTACGCCTGCGGGCATGACGCCCCACACGTAGGGCCACCAGGCACCCGACACTCAGCCCAGCCCCGCCCAGCCGCGCCCGGAGCACCTCGCCTCGCCCTCCCCCCGCATCCGACATGCCACCCTGGACCTCATGCCCGAAGGGGACACCATCCACCAGGCAGCCCGGCGGCTGCACACCGCTCTCGCCGGGCACATGGTCACGCGCTCCGACCTCCGCGTACCGAAGCTCGCGACCGTCGACCTCACCGGGCGCACCGTCCTGGACGTCACCCCGCGCGGCAAGCACCTCCTCACCCGCATCGAGGGCGGGCTCACCCTGCACTCCCACCTCCGCATGGACGGCTCCTGGCGGGTGTACGCCCCCGGCGAGCGGTGGAGCGGCGGCCCCGGCTACCAGATCAGGGCGATCCTGGGCACCGCCGAGCGCACAGCCGTCGGCTACCGCCTGCCCGTGCTCGAGCTCATGCGCACCGCCGACGAGCACAAGGCCGTAGGGCACCTCGGCCCCGACCTCCTGGGCCCGGACTGGGACCCCGGCAAGGCGCTCGACAACCTCCTCGCGACCCCCGAGCGCCCCCTCGGAGAGGCTCTGCTCGACCAGCGCAATCTCGCTGGCATCGGGAACGTATTCAAGAGCGAGATC
Source organism: Streptomyces sp. NPDC055239 (assembly GCF_053606205.1). Lineage (NCBI taxonomy): Bacteria > Bacillati > Actinomycetota > Actinomycetes > Kitasatosporales > Streptomycetaceae > Streptomyces > Streptomyces sp. NPDC055239. The sequence continues at coordinate 211,405 of NZ_JBSGRD010000016.1, forward strand.
TGCTTCCTCCTCGGCACCACACCGTGGCTCCCCATCGGCGAGCTGCCCGCCGAGACGGCCGCACGCCTCCCCGCCCTCTCCAAGAAGCTCCTGGAAGCCAACCGCGACCGCCCGTCGCGCACCACCACGGGCCGCGACCGCCCCGGCCAGCGCCTGTACGTCTACGGCCGCGCACCCCGCCCCTGCCTGCGCTGCGGCACCCCGATCCGCAAAGCCCAACAGGGCGACGGCTCCCGCGACCGCCCCACGTACTGGTGCCCCACCTGCCAACGGGGCCCGACCCCCTGAACCCGGCGGCCTCCCAAAATTAAGAGAGACCCCGCCCACACACAGCACCCACCCACAGCACCCCACACACAGCACCCACCCACAGCACCCCACACCCGCACACCAGTTGACGCCCCGTCAGATCCAGCCGTACCGTCCCGTCATGCCCCTAACGGCGTACGACCTCAGCGGACGCACCGCATTCGTCACCGGCGCGGCAAGCGGCATCGGCAGGGCATCGGCCGTACTGCTCGCCGAAGCAGGCGCCACCATCCACTGCGCCGACCGCGACACCCAGGGGCTCCACGAGACGGCCACGCTCATCAAGGACGCGGGCGGCACCGCGCACACCCACCCCCTGGACGTGGCGGACAGAACCCAGGTCGACCAGGCCGTCGCGAGCGCCACGGCAGCCACGGGCCACCTGGACGTCATGGCCGCCATCGCCGGGATCATGCACAACAGCCCGGTCCTGGAGACCCGCGACGAAGACCTCGACAGGGTCCTGAACATCAACTTCAAGGGCGTCCTGTACGCCTGCCAGGCCGCGGCCCGCGCGATGATCGCCGCGAACGCCGGACGCGCGGCGAACACGGCGACCGCAGCGAACGCCGACGAAACCAACCACTCCCGCCGCCACCCCGGAAGCAGCAGCGGCAGCATCATCACCATGGCCTCAGGAGCCGTGGACACCGGCGGCCCCGGCCTCCTCTGCTACGGCGCCGCGAAAGCCGCCGTCGTCCAGCTCACGAAGACCCTCGCCACCGAGGTCGGCCCGCACGGCATCCGCGTCAACGCCGTCGCTCCGGGCTGGATCCGCACCCCCATGACCGACCGCCACGACAGTGCCGCCCAAGCGCACACCGAGGGCCTGATGGTCCGCATGTCCCCGCTGGGCCGCGTCGGCGAACCGGAAGACATCGCGCACGCCGTCCTGCATCTGGCATCGGACGCCTCCGCCTTCACGACGGGCCAGATTCTCCGCCCGAACGGCGGCGTCGCCATGCCTTGGTGACGGCACCGGCAGCGGACCGGGCGGCACCCCTGGCCGTACGCTCCTCGGACCACCGCAGCGCAGGCCCACCGGGCCACCGCGCACCATCCACCCGCGGAGTGCGCCCCTTGGCCAGGGACGCGGCGCGCACCGCCCGGGACTGCGGCACGCAGTGCACCGGCAGCAGACTCAGCCCCCACCCTCCGGCCGCGACGGCCCCCTCCAGGACTCCCGCATCAGGAGCGAGCGCCAGCCGCAGCACGCCCCACCACCAGAGCGCCCCGAACGCCAGAGCCGGCGCCCACCGCACGACTCTCCATGCCACGGCCACCACCTCCGCACGAGGCCCGCTCGATACCCGACGCCAGACGCCCCCAGACGCCCCGTGCGTGAACGCTAGACGCCCGGCTTCACCGGGCGGGAGGGCGCACCACAGAGCACACGAGGCACAGCCACCCCCGCGCTCAGCCCCGCCCCGCCCTGTTCAACCGTTCCTCACACTCACGGCATCTCTCGCCATCAGCCGCTCTCCGCCTGGAACATCCAGTGATGCTTCTCCAGATCGGCCGTGATCCCGATGAGAATGTCCTGGCTCACCGGATCCGCCTCACCGGTCGCCTGGACCCGCTCCCGCATCCGCGTGATCACCGCACCGAGCCCGTCCACGAGCGTCCCTACCGCGTCCGTGTCCTTGACCCAGCCGCCGGCGACCTCGCCGATGCCGCTGCTCCGCCCCACGGTCGTCGCACGGCCGTCGGGCGAGACGCCGAGCGTGGAAGCCCGCTCGGCCACCGTGTCGGAGTGCGTCCGCGCCGTGTCAACGACCTCGTCGAGCTGCAGGTGGACGGAGCGGAATCGCGGGCCGACCACGTTCCAGTGGATCTGCTTGGCCACCAGGGAGAGGTCGATCAGGTCCACGAGCGCCCCTTGCAGGGCGTCCGAGACCGTTTTCAGATCCGCTTCGGACAGGGGGCTCTTCACGACGTTCATCCAACCTCCAAAGATCATGGGATCGCGTAAGCGAAAATCCCCACCAACCATGACACGAGTGCACCAATAGGGACATCTCACGGTCGGTTCAGCAGATGAACGAGTCACCGCAGATCACACCTTTAAACAGGCCGAACCGCCGAACACGCCTAAGAAGCGAACCGGACGTCAGAACGCGCGAAGCCCCGGCCGGTAACCCGGCCGGGGCTTTCGTCACATCTGAGCGCTCAAGCAGCGTGCACAGTCAGCGCAGCATTACGCGGCGACGACGTCCACCGCCTCCGCAGGCGCCTTGATAGTCACCCGTTCCGGCGGCACACCGCTCACCGAGACGGAATTGAGCATAGGGCGAACCGGTGCGCGCACCGGTTCCGTAGCCGCTGCCGACGCAGCCAGTTCGGCGAGAGAGAGCTCATCGCTCACCTCGCGCATGAGCTCGGACATCCGTACGTCAAGCGCGTCGCAGATTGCGGAAAGCAGCTCGGAGGATGCCTCCTTCTGCCCCCGCTCCACCTCGGAAAGATAGCCGAGCGAGACTCGGGCGGACGAGGAGACTTCGCGCAGAGTACGGCCCTGGCGCTGGCGCTGCCGACGCAGCACGTCACCCAGCAGGCGACGGAGCAGAATCATCGGTGGCTCCCTCCTCGGACCGCGTAGCCGCATCCTTCACGCCCCACCGTACCGCCTCGCGCCGCGGCCGTGCGGGGAGCGATGTCGTGTTCACTCAGGGCTGCAAACATCAAGTCCCCCCGTTCTGTTCCGTATCCTGTGCCCGCCCATTCCCGGCACGTTCGCCGGACAGCCGCTCGAGCAGCAGCCTGAGCACGCTCCGTACACTCTCCATACGAATGTCCGAACGCTCACCGTTCAACCGCAGTGCCGCCACTTTCCCCTCAGAGCGAAGCGCGTCCCCCGGCCCACTAGAGGCGGAATCCAGCCCGCCAACGGCGAGATCCGGCCCGTCGACCGCCACGAAAACGGTCCCGACCGGCTGCCCGTCCTGCGGATCCGGCCCCGCGACGCCCGTGGTCGCGATTCCCCAGTCCGCGCCCATGACTTTGCGCACACCGGCCGCCATCTGGAGCGCGACCTCGGCATCCACGGCTCCACGCTCGGCCAGAAGAGTGCCGTCGACTCCGAGCACCTGATGCTTCAGCTCGGTCGCGTACGCCGTCACGGACCCCCGGAAGACCCGCGAGGCCCCCGGCACCGCCGTCACCTCGGCGGCCACCAGACCCCCGGTGAGCGACTCGGCGACGGCGAGCGTCTCGCCCCGAGCCTGAAGAAGCCGCAGAACCTCCGCAGCCGGTTCGGCGGACATCACGTCGCCGACTCCCGGGCCCCCTCGCCGGAAGCCCCTTCGCCGGAGACCGCAGCGGAAGCAGCTGCCGCCTCCCGCGCCTCCGCGAGACCGAGGCGACGCAGTACGACGGCCTGTCGCACGTAGTCGAGCCCGGTCAGGACGGTCAGGACGACGGCGACCGCCATCACCCAGAACCGCAGCGTGGCGAGCGGCCCGGTGAGCGCCAAGACGTACATCCCGGCCGCCACGCCCTGCCAGAGCGTCTTCATCTTGCCGCCGCGACTGGCCGGAATGACACCGAAGCGGATCACCCAGAACCGCAGCAGTGTGATCCCGAGCTCACGTCCGAGAATGACGCCCGTCACCCACCACGGCAGATCGCCGAGGTAGGAGAGACAGACCAGCGCGGCACCCATGATCGCCTTGTCGGCGATGGGGTCGGCGATCTTCCCGAAGTCCGTGACCAGGTTGTACGTACGTGCCAGGTGTCCGTCGAACAGGTCGGTGATCATGGCGACGGCGAAGGCCGCCCAGGCCCACGCGCGCCAGGCCGGGTCGTACCCGCCTTCAGCGAGCAGGAGCATCACGAAGCCCGGCACGAGCAGCAGCCGGATCACCGTCAACAAGTTGGCGACGTTCCACACGCTGGCCTGATTGACGGCCGCAGCGCCCAACTTTCCACCGCGCACCGGCTTGGCGCCCTGCGCGCCGGAGCCGCCCGCCGCGGATGCCGGGACTCCGGTCATCTGCGCGCCTCCTCGGCCGGGATCCGGGGCGGGTCCCCCAGAATTTCGCTGTACTCAGCCACCAGGTCCACGCCTTCCGTGCCGACGACCTTTGCCACGACCATACGGCCGACCTGCAGGCCGTCCCCACCCGTGGCGCCCGTGAAGCGGATCTGGCCGTCCGTCTCGGGCGCCTGGTGGGCCGCCCGGCCGATCGCGCCGTCCTCCTCGTCCACGGACTCCACGAGCACCTCGACGGTCTCACCGAGACGGTCGTCGGCGCGCTGCGAGGTCAGTTCCTCGGCGAGCCGCGAGATACGCGCGAGCCGCTCGTCGACGACGTCCTGATCCAGCTTCTTGTCGTACGTCGCCGCTTCCGTGCCCTCCTCGTCGGAGTACCCGAAGACGCCGATGGCGTCCAGCCGCGCACCCGTGAGGAACCGTTCGAGCTCGGCGACGTCGGCCTCGGTCTCCCCGGGGAAGCCCACGATGAAGTTGGACCGCACACCGGCCTGCGGGGCCTTCGTCCGAATGGTGTTCAGGAGCTCGAGGAACCGGTCGGTGTCCCCGAAGCGCCGCATCGCCCGCAGCACGCTCGGCGCGGAGTGCTGGAACGACAGGTCGAAGTAGGGGGCGACCTTCTCCGTGGAGGTCAGTACGTCGATGAGTCCGGGGCGCATCTCGGCGGGCTGGAGGTAGCTGACCCGCACCCGCTCGATCCCGTCGACGGCCGCCAGCTCGGGCAGCAGCGTCTCCAGGAGCCTGATGTCCCCGAGGTCCTTGCCGTACGAGGTGTTGTTCTCGGAGACGAGCATGACCTCCTTGACGCCCTGCTCGGCCAGCCAGCGCGTCTCGCCGAGGACGTCGGAGGGGCGCCGCGAGATGAAGGAGCCGCGGAAGGAGGGGATGGCGCAGAACGAGCAGCGCCGGTCGCAGCCGGAGGCCAGCTTCACCGAGGCGACGGGGCTGGTGCCCAGACGCCTCCTCAGCGGGGCGCGGGGCCCCGAGGCGGGCGCGAGGCCGTCGGGCAGGTCCACGGGCGCGTGCCCGGGCAGCGCGACGTCTGAGCCCGCTTCCTGTCGCTCCGCGGGGCTGATCGGAAGGAGCTTGCGCCGGTCACGCGGGGTGTGGGCCTCGACACTGCCGCCACCGAGGATGGTCTGCAGGCGGCCGGAGATGTCGGAGTAGTCGTCGAAGCCGAGGACACCATCGGCTTCGGGGAGGGCGTCGGCGAGCTCCTTGCCGTACCGCTCGGCCATGCAGCCGACGGCCACGACGGCCTGGGTCCTGCCATGCCCCTTGAGGTCATTGGCTTCCAGGAGGGCGTCGACGGAGTCCTTCTTGGCGGCTTCGACGAATCCACAGGTGTTGACTACGGCGACGTCCGCGTCTTCGGCGGCCTCGACGAGCTGCCAGCCGTCCGCCTCCAAGCGGCCTGCGAGCTCCTCCGAGTCCACCTCGTTGCGGGCGCAGCCAAGAGTGACAAGGGCGACGGTGCGGCGTTCGGGCATGCTCTCAAGACTACTTTGTCCCTGCCCGGGCCCCCGCCGCGAGGGTCCGGGCCCTCACCACAAGGCCTGCACGGCCCGCAGAGCCCACTCGGCTCAGCCGACCTCGGGGTCGCCCTTTGTGTACGTGAGCCGCTCGACCTGGCCGGGGTCGAACTGGTTGTCGACCGCCTTGCCGTTCACGTACAGCTTGATCGCGCCCGCGTCGCCGAGGACCAGGTCGATCTTCTGCTTGTCCTGGAAGGTCTTCGACTTGCCTTCCTCCAGGACGCCGTCGAAGAGGGTCCGGCCGCTGTGGTCCTTGGCCGAGATCCAGCTGCGGCCGTCCGACGCGTTGACCTTGACCGTGACCTTGTCCCGGGGCGCGCCGGCGATCGCGCTGTCCGACGGGTCCGGCTTGGGGTCGGCGGGCTTGTCGGGCGCGGGCTTCTTCGTGACGGGCTTGGTGGTGGCGGGCGTGGAGCCCTCGGCGACCTGCGACTTCGACCCGTTGCTGTCGTCTCCCCCGCTGAAGGCGGTGAAGCCGACGAAACCGATGACTGCGACGATCGCGGCGACCATGGCGGCGGTCCAGTTGGGACGGCGCGGATCGGACCTGATCCGCTCGGCCTCGAAGAGCGGCGCCGCCGGGGTCGGCGCGGGCGGGCGGCCGCCGTGCGCCTCGTCGTACTGGGCAAGGAGAAGGGCGGGATCGAGCCCCACGGCGCGTGCGAGCGTCCGGATGTGACCGCGGGCGTACACATCGCCGCCACATCGGGAGAAGTCGTCCTGCTCGATCGCGTGCACGATCGGGATCCGCACTCGAGTGGACGTGCTGATCTCGTCGACGGTCAGGCCCGCGTCGACGCGTGCCTGCTGCAGCGCGCGTCCGATCGAGGGCCGGTTCTCCGCCGGGGCGGGCCGGTCGTCTGCCGGACTCTCAGCTGCCGGAAGGCTCTCGGCGGGCTGGTCGTCGCTGGGTCGGTGGTCTGAAGGGCGGTCGTCTTCAGGGGAGTTGCCGATGGACACGGGGGCGCCTTTCGAGCGTGTAGCCACCTGCCGGATGTTCAGTCTAGGGGGGTTCGCGAAGGGTGGGGCAACTGGGCGACGGACTTTGTACGCCATCGGAATGGCGGCACATCCTGATGGTGGGGCATGGTGCTGTCCCTCCCCTCAACTTGACGTATGTCGAAGGGAAACGGTTGCCTGCCGCACCCTTATGGGTGAGCCTCCCCGCGGATCACGGCCAGCACGCCATCCAGCTCATCAGGTTTCACAAGAACGTCACGAGCCTTGGAGCCCTCGCTCGGCCCCACGATCCCCCGCGACTCCATGAGGTCCATGAGCCTTCCGGCCTTCGCGAAGCCGACGCGCAGCTTGCGCTGGAGCATCGACGTGGACCCGAATTGAGTGGAAACCACCAGCTCAGCGGCCTGGCAGAGCAGATCGAGGTCATCGCCGATGTCGTCGTCGATCTCCTTCTTCTGCTTGGTGCCCACGGTGACGTCGTCCCGGAAGACGGGCGCCATCTGGTCCTTGCAGTGCTGGACGACCGCGTGGATCTCGTCCTCGGTGACGAAGGCGCCCTGCATTCGGGTGGGCTTGTTCGCGCCCATCGGCAGGAAGAGCCCGTCACCCTTGCCGATCAGTTTCTCGGCGCCCGGCTGATCGAGGATGACGCGGCTGTCGGCGAGCGAGGAGGTCGCGAAGGCGAGCCGTGAGGGCACGTTCGCCTTGATCAGACCGGTCACGACGTCCACGGAAGGACGCTGTGTGGCGAGCACCAGGTGGATGCCCGCCGCGCGCGCCAGCTGCGTGATGCGCACGATCGAGTCCTCGACATCGCGCGGGGCGACCATCATGAGGTCGGCGAGCTCATCGACGATCACCAGTAGGTACGGATACGGGGTGAGCTCCCGCTCACTGCCCTCAGGCGTCTTGAGCTTGCCGTCGCGGACGGCCTTGTTGAAGTCGTCGATGTGCCGGTAGCCGAACGCCGCCAGGTCGTCGTAGCGCAGGTCCATCTCGCGCACGACCCACTGGAGCGCCTCGGCGGCCCGCTTGGGGTTGGTGATGATCGGCGTGATCAGGTGCGGGATGCCCTCGTACGCGGTGAGCTCGACACGCTTGGGGTCGACGAGGACCATCCGTACGTCCTCGGGGGTCGCCCGCATCATGATCGACGTGATCAGACAGTTGATGCAGGACGACTTTCCGGAGCCGGTGGCTCCGGCGACCAGGATGTGCGGCATCTTCGCCATGTTGGCCATGACGAAACCACCCTCGACGTCCTTGCCGAGCGCGACCAGCATGGGGTGATCGTCCTCGGCGGCGTCAGCGAGCCGCAGCACGTCGCCCACGTTGACCATCTCGCGGTCGGAGTTCGGGATCTCGATGCCGACCGCGGATTTGCCGGGGATGGGGCTGATGATGCGGACGTCGGGGCTCGCGACCGCGTACGCGATGTTCTTGGCCAGAGCCGTGATCTTCTCGACCTTCACGGCCGGGCCGAGCTCGATCTCGTACCGCGTGACCGTCGGGCCCCGCGTGAAGCCGGTGACGTCGGCGTCGACCTTGAACTCGCTGAAGACGGTGCTGAGCGAGGCGACGACCGCGTCGTTGGCGGCGCTGCGGGACTTGCCGGGGCCTCCGCGCTCGAGCAGGTCGAGCGTGGGCAGCGAGTACGTGATGTCCCCCGCGAGCTGCAGCTGCTCGGCGCGCGGCGGGAGGTCCCGGGGCCTGTCCGAGGGAGCCTTGGTCAGGTCCGGCACTCCGGAGTCGTCGGACTCACCGGGCTTCTTGCGGCGTACGCCGGGCGGCGGGTCGTCCTTGGCCCGTGCGGGGCTCTCCGTGGCGCGCGCGGGCGGCACCGGCGCGGAGGTCTCCGCGGGCTGCTCATCGCGCTCGCGCTCCCCCGATACGCCCTGCGTGAGGTCGGCGACCAGCGGCGATGGCGGCATGCCGTGCAGGACGGCGCCGTCCAGGGCGGCGGCAGCGGCGGCCGCCACGTCCACCGCGTCCATCGGCCGGTCCAGCGAGGGCTGGGACGCCCTGCGGGGCCTGCGCCGCCGGGTGAGCGCCTCCTCCTCCGCCTGGTCCGGGTCGTACGACTCAGGAGCCTCGGCGCGCCTGCGCGAGCGGGCGGGCAGCGCCTCGCGCCACTGCTCCTCGTACCGCTCGTCGTCCCCGTAGTCGCCCTCCACCTCTTCGGGCGCGGGATGGACGATGCCGAGCTTGACGCCGAGCAGCCGCAGCCGCTGCGGGATGGCGTTGACGGGCGTCGCCGTCACCACGAGGAGCCCGAAGACGGTCAGCAGGACGAGCAGCGGTACGGCGAGGACCTCGCCCATGGTGAAGATCAGCGGAGTGGACGTGGCCCAGCCGATGAGGCCGCCCGCGTCCCTTATGGCCTCCATGCCGTCCGCGCGGGCGGGTGAACCGCAGGCGATGTGGACCTGGCCGAGCACGCCGATGACGAGCGCGGACAGGCCGATCACGATGCGGCCGTTCGCCTCGGGCTTCTCGGGGTGCCGGATGAGGCGTACGCCGATGACCGCGAGCAGTATCGGGAGCAGCAGATCGAGGCGGCCGAAGGCGCCGGTCACCAGCATCTCGACGAGGTCGCCCACGGGGCCGCGCAGATTCGACCACGTACCCGCGGCGACGATCAGCGCGACACCGAGAAGCAGCAGCGCGACGCCGTCCTTGCGGTGCGCCGGGTCGAGACCCTTCGCGCCACGCCCTATGCCACGGAACAGGGCACCGACGCTGTGCGCGAGACCGAGCCAGAGGGCGCGCGCGAGGCGGTAGACGCCGCCCGTGGGACTGGGCGCCGGCTTGGGTGCGGGCTTCTTCGCCACGGCTTTCTTGGCGGGCGCCTTCTTCGCCGGACCCTTCTTGGGCGGCGGCTTCTTGGCGGCGGCCTTCTTCGCCGGAGCCTTTGTGGGCGCGGCCGCCTTCTTCGCGGGCGTCTTCTTGGCTGCGGACGGACGTGAGGCCATGGGTCCGAGGTTACCGGTGGAGACCACTGCGGACACGTGTGCCCACCGCTTCACCCGCCTGTGTCGCCCTTGCGGAGGCGGTGAACTGACGGATGTTCACCGCCTCCGGTCCAGGAGATTCCGGATGTTCACCGCCCCCGACACCGCTCCGCCCGGTGTCCGCGCCGAACTCAGTTCTGCGAGGACACCGAAGGCGCACCGCTGCCGGTGCCCGGCTCCAAGGCGTCAAGAGCCCGCCGCAAACCGGTGAGTTTGCGTTCGAGATGAGCCGCGGTGGCGACTGCGGCGGCATCCGCCGAGTCCTCGTCGAGCTGTTTGGAGAGTGCCTCCGCCTGTTCCTCGACGGCCGCCAGGCGCGCGGAGAGCTCCGCGAGAAGCCCTGCGGGCTCCTTGGCGTCACCCGCCGCCGACTTGCCGCCGCCTTCGAGCTGGAGACGCAGCAGGGCCGCCTGCTCCCGCAGTTGGCAGTTCTTCATGTACAGCTCGACGAACACCGAGACCTTCGCGCGCAGCACCCACGGATCGAACGGCTTGGAGATGTAGTCCACCGCACCCGCCGCGTAACCCCGGAACGTGTGGTGCGGACCGTGGTTGATGGCGGTGAGGAAGATGATCGGGATGTCCCGGGTCCGTTCTCGCCGCTTGATGTGCGCCGCGGTCTCGAAACCGTCCATGCCCGGCATCTGGACATCCAGCAGGATGACCGCGAAGTCATCCGTCAGTAGTGCTTTGAGCGCTTCCTCCCCGGACGATGCCCGCACCAGGGTCTGATCGAGCGCAGAGAGGATGGCCTCCAGCGCCAGCAGATTCTCCGGCCGGTCATCGACCAGGAGGATCTTGGCCTTCTGCACCATGGCCCGCCCTCCTCGCCCCGGCGGTACACCGGGCGCCGCCCCAGGGGACGACTCCCTTACGCCGTCCGTCCTTGTGCCGGTCATGGTAGCCGCACCCCGCCTGTCGCCACACCCTGTCACCGCGATGTCACTGTGCACGTAGCAGAAACGCAGTGGGAGACCAGAAGGTTCCCCGAATACCGTGGTTCTACACGACTTCGGCCACACTCTGTCAGCAACTCCGCGTAATGGAGCCTCTTCTCGGTCACTCCCCGCGCATCCACTGCTCCATCACCGACAGCAGATGATCCGGGTCGACCGGCTTCGTAACGTAATCGGATGCGCCGGAGTCGATGGCCTTCTCCCGATCGCCCTTCATGGCCTTCGCCGTGAGCGCGATGATCGGGAGCCCGGCGAACTGCGGCATCCTGCGGATCGCCGTCGTCGTCGCGTACCCGTCCATCTCCGGCATCATGATGTCCATCAGGACGACCGTCACGTCGTCGTGCTGTTCCAGGACCTCGATGCCCTCACGGCCGTTCTCCGCGTAGAGGACCGAGAGCCCGTGCTGCTCCAGGACGCTGGTGAGCGCGAACACATTGCGGATGTCGTCGTCGACGATGAGAACCTTCTCACCCCCGAAGTGGTAGCCGGGACGGGCCTGGGACGTCTCCTGCCCCGCGGTCGGCCACTGCTCCTGCGCGCGCGCCTCCGCGGGCTCCGGGACGCCCTGCCCGGGCAGCACGGGCGGCTGCTCCGATGAGGCGTGGGCGGCACGGCGGCGGCGCCTGAAGAGCGTGCCGGGCCCCGGCATCGCGTCCGTCTGCGGCGGCGTGGTCGGCTCGCTCTGCGGCGGCTGCTCGGCTGTGGACGCCCCCTCCTCCAGGGCGGGCCGCGCGGGCGCTCCCGGCAGGGGTGCCAGCTGCGTGTAGCCCTGGGGCGGCAGTTCGCTCGGGTGCAGCGGCAAATAGAGCGTGAACGTCGAGCCGCGGCCCGGTTCGCTCGCCGCGTGGATCTCTCCGCCGAGGAGACGCGCGATCTCCCGGCTGATGGAGAGCCCGAGTCCCGTGCCGCCGTACTTCCTGCTCGTCGTGCCGTCGGCCTGCTTGAACGCCTCGAAGATCACCCGCATCTTGCTGCCCGCGATCCCGATGCCGGTGTCGCTCACCGAGAAGGCGATCAGATCCGCGTCCGCGTCCCGCAGCGAACCCGCCTCGAGGAGCTGTTCGCGGATGGCGTTGGGCACATCGGCGTTCGCGTGCCGGATCACCAGCTCGACCGCTCCGGAGTCGGTGAACTTCACCGCGTTCGACAGGAGGTTGCGAAGGACCTGAAGGAGGCGCTGCTCGTCCGTGTGCAGGGTCGCCGGCAGCTCCGGAGACACCCGTACGGAGAAATCGAGCCCCTTCTCCGCGGTCAACGGCCGGAAAGTGGCCTCTACGTAGTCCACGAGTTGGACGAGGGCGATGCGTGTCGGGGAGACGTCCATCTTGCCCGCCTCGACCTTGGACAGATCGAGGATGTCGTTGATCAGCTGCAGCAGGTCCGAGCCCGCTCCGTGGATCGTCTCGGCGAACTCCACCTGCTTGGGGGTGAGGTTCGCGTCGGCGTTGTCGGCGAGCAACTTGGCGAGGATGAGGAGCGAGTTGAGCGGCGTACGCAGCTCGTGCGACATGTTCGCCAGGAACTCGGACTTGTACCGCATCGAGACAGCGAGCTGTTCGGCGCGCTCCTCCAGTACCTGCCTGGCCTCTTCGATCTCGGTGTTCTTGACCTCGATGTCGCGGTTCTGCTGGGCGAGCAGCTCGGCCTTCTCCTCCAGTTCGGCGTTGGAGTCCTGCAGTGCCTTCTGCCGGTTCTCCAACTCCGCCGAGCGCTCCCGCAGTTGCTCGGTGAGCTCCTGCGACTGCTTGAGCAGCACCTCGGTCTTCGTGTTGACGCTGATGGTGTTGACGCTCGTCGCGATCATCTCGGCGATCTGGCTGAGGAAGTCCTTCTGGATCTGCGTGAACGGCTGGAAGGCGGCCAGCTCGATCACACCGAGGACGGTCCCTTCGAAGAGCACCGGAAGGACGATCACCTGGGCGGGCGGCGCCTCACCCAGGCCGGAGGCGATCCGCAGATAGCCGGACGGCGCGTTCTCCACGAGGATCGTGCGCCGCTCCTGCGCGGCGGTGCCGATCAGAGTCTCACCGGGCCGGAAGGACGTCGGCATGGAGCCCATGGAGTAGCCGTAACTGCCCATCATGCGCAGTTCGTACGCGTCCTCCTGCCCGGCGCCCGGCTCCGTGGCGTCCTCCGTGGGCAGGGCGAGGAAGAAGGCGCCGTGCTGTGCGGAGACCACCGGCGTCAGCTCGCTCATGATCAGCGAGGCGACGTCGTCCAGGTCGCGGCGGCCCTGCATCAGACCGGAGATGCGGGCCAGGTTGCCCTTGAGCCAGTCCTGTTCCTTGTTGGCGAGGGTGGTGTCGCGGAGGTTGGCGATCATCGAGTTGATGTTGTCCTGAAGGACCTGGATCTCGCCCGCCGCGTCGACGTCGATCTTCAGGTTCAGGTCGCCGCGCGTCACCGCGGTGGCGACCTCGGCGATGGCGCGCACCTGACGCGTCAGGTTCCCTGCCATCTCGTTCACGGACTCGGTGAGGTCGCGCCAGGTGCCGTCGACGTCCCGCACCCGCGCCTGACCGCCCAGCTGCCCTTCCGTACCCACTTCGCGGGCCACCCGCGTGACCTGCTCGGCGAAGGACGACAGCTGATCGACCATGGTGTTGATGGTGGTCTTCAGCTCCAGGATCTCGCCCCGGGCGTCGATGTCGATCTTCTTGGTCAGGTCGCCCTTGGCGATCGCGGTGGTGACCATCGCGATGTTGCGGACCTGACCGGTCAGGTTGGAGGCCATGCCGTTCACGGACTCCGTCAGGTCCTTCCACGTACCCGAGACTCCGGGCACCCGGGCCTGACCGCCGAGGATGCCGTCCGTGCCCACCTCGCGGGCCACACGGGTCACCTCGTCCGCGAACGAACTCAGTGTCTTCACCATCGTGTTGACGGTGTCGGCGAGCTGCGCGACCTCGCCGCGCGCCTCGACCGTGACCTTCTTGGTGAGGTCTCCGTTGGCGACCGCCGCCGCGACCTGGGAGATGTTGCGCACCTGGCCGGTCAGGTTGTTCGCCATCAGGTTGACGTTGTCGCTGAGGTCCTTCCAGGTGCCGGTGACACCCGGGACCCGCGCCTGGCCGCCCAGGTTGCCCTCCGTGCCCACCTCGCGGGCCACGCGGTTCACCTGCTCGGCGAAGTTGGAGAGCTGGTCGACCATCGTGTTCACGGTGGTGACGAGTTCGAGGATCTCGCCCTTGGCGTCGACGGTGATCTTCTTGGAGAGGTCGCCCATGGCGACGGCCGTGGTGACCTCGGCGATGTTGCGGACCTGAAGGGTCAGGTTGTTCGCCATGCCGTTCACGGACTGCGTGAGGTCCTTCCAGGTGCCGGAGACACCCTGCACCTCGGCCTGGCCGCCCAGGATGCCGTCGGTGCCCACCTCGCGGGCCACCCGCGTCACCTGCTCGGCGAAGGCCGAGAGCTGGTCCACCATCGTGTTGAGGGTGTTCTTCAGTTCCAGGATCTCGCCGCGCGCATCCACGTCGATCTTCTGCGACAGGTCGCCTCGCGCCACGGCGGTCGCGACCTGCGCGATGTTGCGGACCTGAGCCGTGAGGTTGCCGGCCATGCCGTTCACCGAGTCGGTCAGGTCGCGCCAGACACCGGCCACACCGGGCACCTGCGCCTGCCCGCCCAGACGGCCTTCCGTACCCACCTCGCGGGCCACCCGGGTCACCTGGTCGGCGAAGGCGGAGAGCTGGTCGACCATCGTGTTGATGGTGTTCTTCAGCTCCAGGATCTCGCCACGCGCGTCCACGTCGATCTTCTGCGACAGATCACCCCGGGCCACCGCCGTCGTGACCTGGGCGATCTGACGCACCTGCGACGTCAGGTTCCCGGCCATGAAGTTGACGGAGTCGGTGAGTTCCTTCCACGTGCCGCTGACGCCGTCCACGCGCGCCTGACCGCCGAGGCGGCCTTCGGTGCCCACGTCGCGTGCCATGCGCGTGACCTGGTCGGCGAAGGACGACAGCTGGTCCACCATCGTGTTCACGGTGTTCTTCAACTGAAGCATCTCGCCGGAGACATCGACGGTGACCTTCTGCGACAGATCACCGTTGGCGACCGCCGTCGTCACCTGCGCGATGTTGCGGACCTGGCCCGTGAGGTTGCGGAAGGCGGTGTTGACCGAGTCCGTCAGGTCCTTCCACGTACCGGCCGCACCCTGTACCTGCGCCTGGCCGCCCAGCTCACCCTCGACGCCGATCTCCCGCGCCACACGCGTCACTTCGGCACCGAAGGCGGAGAGCTGGTCCACCATGGTGTTCACGGTGTTCTTCAGCTCGAGCATCTCGCCCGCGACATCGACGGTGACCTTCTGCGACAGATCGCCGTTGGCGACCGCCGTCGTGACCGTCGCGATGTCCCGCACCTGCGTGGTGAGGTTCCGGAAGACCGTGTTCACCGAGTCGGTGAGGTCCTTCCACGTCCCCGCCGCGCCCGGCACGTTCGCCTGACCGCCCAGCTGTCCCTCGGCGCCGACCTCGTTCGCCACCCGGGTGACCTCGTCCGCGAACGTACGCAGCGTCTCGGTCATCTGGTTGATGGTCTCGGCGAGTTGAGCGACCTCGCCGCGCGCGCTCACCGTCACCTTCTGGGACAGATCGCCGTTCGCGACGGCCGTCGTGACCTGGGCGATCCCACGCACCTGGGCGGTGAGATTGCCGGCCATAAGATTCACCGAGTCGGTGAGGTCCTTCCACACTCCCGCCACACCCGGCACCTGCGCCTGGCCGCCGAGCTCGCCCTCCGTGCCGACCTCGCGCGCGACACGGGTCACCTCGGAGGAGAACGACGAGAGCTGGTCCACCATCGTGTTGACGGTGTTCTTCAGCTCCAGCATCTCGCCGGCGACGTGAACCGTCACCTTCCGGGACAAGTCACCCTTGGCGACCGCCGTCGTGACGAGAGCAATGTCACGTACCTGCGCGGTGAGCCGGTACGCCATGGTGTTCACCGAATCCGTGAGGTCCTTCCACGAACCGGACATTCCACGGACCCGGGCCTGACCGCCCAGCTTGCCCTCGGTGCCCACCTCGCTGGCCACCCGCGTGACCTCGTCGGTGAACGTCGAGAGCTGATCGACCAGATTGTTGACGGTGCGGCCGACCTTCAGGAACTCCCCGCGCAGCGGGTGGCCGTTCCCGTCGTCGACCTGCGCCCGCAGCTCCATCCGCTGCTCCAGGTCACCGTCCGCGACAGCGGAAAGCACCCTTCCGACCTCGGAGACCGGACGCACGAGATCGTCGACGAGCGCGTTTGACGCGTCGATCGCATGTGCCCACGAGCCCTCACTGGCGCCGGTCTCGAGCCGCTCCGTGAGCTTTCCCTCACGGCCGACCATGCGACGCACCCGGGAGATCTCACCCGTCAGATGCAGATTGCGATCGGCCACCTCGTTGAAAACGGCGGCGATCTCGGACATGACGTCGTCACCGGAGACCGTGAGCCGCTTGCGGAAGTTTCCGTCCCGCATGGCCGCGAGCGCCGCGAGCAGTCTGTTCAGGGCCGCCGTGTCCACAGACGTAGTCGCCCCGTGGCGCGGTTTGCGCTGTTTGCTCGTGGACTGTCCGTCTTTCGCACGCGTTTTAGTGCCCCGCGTCGCTGCGCCAGACTCCACTGTGTCCCTCCCGCAAGGGTCGACCGTACTGCTCGGGTTACCTGGGCTCTCTCCAAGAAGCTTGCCCAGTGTTTCACCATGGCTGAACCAGGCCATAACAGTTCGGCAGCTTCGCACACCGTCCGCACACCCTCCGGGCGGAAAACACTGACGACCGGCATCAGCTTGGACGGCGAAGGTAAGTAACCTGGCATCCGGCTGTCCAACCACCCCGGTCCTGCCCGGCCTGGGCGGTGGCACACGTACAAGCGGGCATCGGAGGGGCGGCCGCACCATGGTGGGAGATCTGGGCGTCGATACTCGTACGAGGAGTTCTGTGATCACCGCGCGCGCGGCTGCGACTTTCGACCCCGTCGGGCGTTCCGTCGCGACGGCACGCTCTTTTGTCCGCGACACCCTCCAGGGCTGGGGGTTCACGGACATCGTCGACGACGCCGTCGTCCTCACCAGCGAGCTGGTCACCAACGCGGTGGTCCACGCCGGAACCGCCGCGGACGTCCTCTGCCTGCGCAGCGAGGACGCCGTACGCATCGAGGTGTCCGACCACTATCCGGAGCGCGAGATCCCGCTCCAGCAGTCCGCCGCGAACATGGGCAGCCCCGACCGCGAGGGCGGCCGCGGCCTCCAGCTGTGCGCGGCGCTCGCCACCCGCTGGGGCGTCGACTACACCCCCGAGCACAAGAAGGTCTGGTTCCAACTCGACCTCCCCGACCGCTCGGTGGGCACCCGCGCCGCCGGCCCCGCGCTCCCGGCCGAGATGCTCCCGCTCACCGACGGCAGAGTCCGCGTCGCCGTCGTCCAGATCGACCGCGTGGGCGCGATCTCCGCCTGGAACGAAGACGCGGAAGAACTCTTCGGGTACGCCGCCGAACAGGTCACCGGAAAACCGCTCACCGACTTCGCCGCCTGGCCGCACACCCCGGGCACCAGCACCGGCATCGTGGAGGCCCTGAGACTCTCCCGCTGGGAGGGCAGTTACGGCATCCGCAGCTCCGACGGCCGCGTGACCCCCGTCTACGCCTCGCACCTGCGCGTCCGCGACGCCGACGGCGAACCGTCCACGGTCTGTCTGCTCGTGCGCGACGACGAGCGCGCCGTCCTGCAGACACCGCTGCGCGGCCCCGCCCCCGAGCCCGGGGTGCTCGCCGAGTCGCACACCGCCGACCCCTTCGAGGTCTTCATCGGCTCCCCGGCGCCGGACGACCTCGACGGTCTGCTCCAGCGCACGGTCGAGCGCGCCCGCGACATGCTCGACGGCGACGCCGCCTTCCTGCTCCTCGCCACTGACGACGAGACGGAGCTTGAGGTCCGTGCCTCCACAGGCCTTCCGTCGGCCCGCCAGCGCTTCGCCCGCGTCCCCGTGGAGGCGGGGCCCGGACGCTACGGCTCCGCCCGCATGCCGGCCGTACACGAAGACCTCACGGTCGTCCCCGGTGCCGTCCCGCTCCTCAGCGGCACGGGCATGCGCTCCGTGGTCACGGTCCCCCTCAAAGTCGAGGGCCGCCTCACGGGCTCCCTCGGCGTCGCCGCCGAGTCCCCCGACCGCTACTCGAACGAGGAGGCCCTGCGCCTCCAGTTCGCCGCCGACCGCATCGCCCTCGCCGTCGAGTCCGCGCGCCTCGGCGAGCTCGAACGCCTGCGCCGCGGCTCGCTCTCCTTCCTCGTCGAGGCCTCCGACCTCCTCGCCGGCACCCTGGACCGCGACCAGACCCTGGCCCTCATGGCCCAGATGACGGTCCCGACTCTCGCCACCTGGTGCGCCGTCTACACGATCGCCGATCAGGCGTCCGATCCCTATCTCTCGTACGTCCTCCACGAGGACGAGGAGCGCATCGACGGACTGAAGGCGCTCCTCTCCAAGATCGCTCCTCCTGACCCCGTACCGACCCCCGGAGCCCGCGTCTGGGCCGCACCCTCGGAAGCCGCCCATCAGGCCGCCCTGCGCACCTCCATGCGCAGCCTCGGCCTCGGTGAGCCCCTCAGCCTGGGCTCCGGAATCGGCACGACGCTCTCCACGGCATCCGCGGTGGGCGGCGAGACGGTCGTCCTGCCCCTGGTCGCCCGCAACCGCGTCATCGGCATGCTCACTCTGGGCAAGCCCTCCGACGAACACTTCCGCCAAGAGATCCTGGAATTGGCCGAAGATCTCTCCCGCCGAGCGGCCCTGGCTCTGGACAACGCCCGCCTTTACTCCGAGCGCATGGCCATCAGCCAGTCCCTCCAGCGCAGTCTGCTGCCGCCGGGGCTCCCGCAGATCCCGGGCGTCGAGGTCGACGTCATCTACCGCGCGGCCGGCGAGGGCAATGAGGTCGGCGGCGACTTCTACGACCTCTTCCCCATCCGCGACGGCGCGTACGGCTTCGCGATCGGCGACGTCTGCGGAACGGGTCCGGAGGCCGCCGCGGTCACAGGACTTGCCCGCCACGCCCTGCGCCTGCTCGCCCGCGAGGGCTTCGGCGGTCCGGCGGTCCTGGAGCGCCTGAACGCGGCGATCCTCGACGAGGGCGCCCGCAGCCGCTTCCTCACGCTCCTCTACGGGGAGTTGTGGCCGCAGGAGGACGGCTCGGCGGTACTGAAGATCGTCTGCGCGGGACATCCGCTCCCGCTCCGCCTGCGCCAGGACGGCACGGTCGAGCCGTACGCGGAGCCGCAGCCGCTGCTTGGCGTCATGGACGACCTGGAGCTCTACGAACAGACGATGACGCTCGACCCGGGTGATGTCCTGCTCTGCGTGACGGACGGAGTCACCGAACGCCGCGAGGGCACGCGCATGCTCGGCGACGACGGCCTCGCGGACGTCCTCACGACCTGCACGGGCCTCACGGCGGGCGCGGTCGCGGCCCGCATCATGCGCGCGGTGGAGCGCTTTGCGACGGACGCCCCGTCGGACGACATGGCGATCCTCGCGATGCGAGTGCCCGGTATCCAGAAGGACTGAGAGTTCCGTCCGGGGGCCTTCAGGCCTTCGGACGAACCTCCGGACAGGCCTGGGGAAAGGAAAAAAGTCCCCGCCCAACTGGGCGGGGACTTTCCCGACTTACTCTCTGAGCCCCCAAGCGGAATCGAACCGCTGACCTTCTCCTTACCATGGAGACGCTCTACCGACTGAGCTATAGGGGCCTGTTGCGCTTTCGCGGTTTCCCGCTTCGCAACGGAATAAAGCATACCCCGAACTCGCGCCCGGTCCGAACCGCGGTGAGCGCCCCTCAGAAGGCAGGCTGCAAAAGCCCTCCGAGCGCATTGCACGCCGATACGACCCGCTGAAGTTCGCGCCGCGACATCGAAGCGCCGACCGGCAGCGACAACGTCTCGTCGGCGGCACGCTCGGTCTCCGGCAGATAGACGTCCCGCCAAAACTTAGGCGTGCGGTGAACGGGCGTCTTCACGGGCACCCGGCAGTCAATTCCCTTGGCCCGCACGGCACGCGCGAACGCGTCCCGGTCCGGCCGCCCGTTGCCGGGCACACGCACGACGTACTGCTGATAGCTGTGCCCCTCGGCACCGTCCGGGGTGATCACACCGCCGAGCCGACCGCTCAGGTAGGTCGCGTGCCCCCGCCGCTGCGCGAGCTCGTCGTACGGTGCGTCCGACTCGCCCTGCTCCAGCACGAGGACGCCGTGCCGCTGTCCGACGTCCCGAAGCCGCCTGACGTCGGCCGGGTGCCCGAAGCGGTGCACGACGGCCACAGCGGCCGTACGTGAGGTCACGACGGCGTTCACCGCGTCAGGATCAAGGCAGTACGTCGCCCGATCGATGTCCGCGAACACGGGCACGGCCCCTGCCAGGACCACGGCCTCGGCGATCTCGACGTTTCCGTACGCCGGCACGATGACCTCGTCACCGGCACCGACACCTGCGGCTCGCAACATGCCAACTGTCCCCATGGCTCAGATGCTGACCGCGGAACGTGAACGGCAAGTGTCGCAAAACAAAAAAGAGCTGGTCCCTGAACCGAAGTTCAGGGACCAGCTCTTCTAATAATAGTTCGGCGGCGTCCTACTCTCCCACAGGGTCCCCCCTGCAGTACCATCGGCGCTGTGAGGCTTAGCTTCCGGGTTCGGAATGTAACC
>NZ_JBSGRD010000017.1:0-187863 GCF_053606205.1 Streptomyces sp. NPDC055239
TCAACTCACTCGCCGACTACCTCACCAAAATCAACCCACCAACCACCGATACCTGACAGCAATTTAAAGCCGCCATTTCTGGCGCATCACACTAGTCGCCTATGCCGAAAGTCTCTCGGCGTATGGCTCCCAAGAGAGAGCTGAGCGCGGCGGCTCGCAGAGTGATGATGGCGTCTGGGGCATCGGACTCCCGGAGGTGCAGCGTGCTGTCCGGGGCGGTGGCGAGTTCGACGCAGTTGCTGGCCTCGCTGCTGTAGGACGACTTCTGCCAGTGCAAGTCGGGCATCGTGGGGCCTTTCAGGGGGCGGCGATGAGGGAGCGGATGAAGTCGCGGGATACGGAAGCGTCCAGAGACAGGTTCTCCAGGCGGCCCATGATCGTGCGGTACTTCATCAACTGTGCCTCTGCGTGCAGGAATTCCGAGCCGTGCTCCGTGTCAAGTTGCACCGTGTCCAGTTGGAGGTGCGGCCCATGGGCGATGACCACTGTCTGCCCGGCGCCGGGGAAGACCCCCGCAGCGAAGGGCAGGACGCGGACGGTCACGCTCTCACGTTCGCCCATCTCCGCGATGTGTGCCAGCTGCTTGCGCATGATCTCGGCCCCACCGAACTGCATACGCAGGGCAGCTTCGTGGATGATCGCTGCGTATGGCGTCGGGGCGTCGGCGTAGAGGACTCCCTGGCGCTTGATCCGGTGGGAGAGGCGGTGCTCGACGGACGGTGGTGAGAGTGCCGGGACGTTCTGCTGGAAGATCACCCTGGCGTAGTCCGGGGTCTGCAGCAGACCGGGCAGGTGGGTGAACTGGACCGTTCGCAGTGCGGTCGCGTGCTCTTCCATCTCCGACAGGTCGACCAGTACCGGCGGGAGGATGTCGCGGTAGTCGTCCCACCAGTTGCGGGAGCGGCCTGTGGTCATCGCGGCCAAGGCCTCGATGTACGGCTCGTCAGCGCAGTCGTAGCCCAGTGCGAAGGCTCGAACGCGGTCGGCGCTGACGCCAAATCTGCCGGCTTCGATATTGCTGATGTGTGCTGGGTTGACGCCCAATTTCTGGCCCGCCTCCCGGGAGTTGAGGCCAGCGCGCTCGCGTAATTTTCGCAGCTCAGCGCCTAGGCGCTGCTGCCTGACGGTCGTGGTCGACCTGGGTGGCACACCCTCACCTCGTTAAGGAAGTTTCCTTGTTCAGTAGCAGTATTGTAGTTGGCTGCCCTACGGTGAGTATTGCATCAATCACCCAGCGTGGCCCGGGACTTCCGGAAGTGCACCGCCCTGCCCCGCGACGCACCGCAACGGCGGCACAGCCACCGCCCGGCACCGCGCAGCTCACCCCCACCCAACCCCCGTACCTCAAAGAGGAGTTACGGCCATGCCCGAACTCGCCCTGATGAAGCAACCCGCCACTCCCGCCGACGAAGACTGGGAGTACGCCCTCCGCATCCCCCACACCCCCCTCGGCCCCGGCATCGTCCGGGCCCACGTGCGCGCCGTCCTCGCCCGCTACCGCGTACACCCCGCCGTCCTCGACAACGCCCAGCTCGTCGTCTCGGAGCTGGTGACCAACTCCCTTGCCTGTGCGCGTGATTCCGTAGCTGTGCGCCTGGCCCGTACCCAGGCCGGGATCCGTCTCAGCGTTTGGGACAGCAGTCCGCAGCTGCCGCCGTCGCCGCCCCTCGGCATCAGTGACGTCGACTCCGAGCGCGGGCGCGGTCTCTGGCTTCTCCGTAGCTGTGCTGACGACTGGGGGCACTACGTCCTCGTCAACGGGCGCCGCTCCTGCGGCGGCAAGGAGATCTGGGCGGAATGGCGCGCCCCGTACACATAGCTCGCGAAGCGCATGGCCCCCGATACACATGGGCCCCGCTCCTCGAAAGGAACGGGGCCCACAGCAACAACGTACGACCGACCAAGAAGAACTCAGCCGCCGTCACCCGTAACCCACGCCCGCATCCGGTCGGTGATTGCCGTGAGCTGTCCGGCGTCGGCCAGGCTCAGATGTTCATTGGTGATCTCCCCGCTGGAGATTTCTCCCAGCTGCAGCTCCGCCTCACCGGATTCCCACACCGTCAGTTCGGCGAGGCGTTCCGGCCCATCGATGCCCAATGATGCGCTCTGCTTGGCGCGACCAGAGATCGGGTCCTGCCAGACGATCTCGTACAGCGAGGTGTCCAGCTCGGCGGTCAGCCGGCCGCGCAGGGCGCGTAGGTTATCCAGCTCCACCTGTGAATTCATCCTTGCTCATGAGCTTTTAGATGTTATGCGCGTCGAGGGCCGTGGAGCAGAAAGGCGCCGGTCCTCGTAGCGGTCCGCACTACTTGCACCCGCCCGGGCGGGTCTCCAGGGAGACGGTCTGCCACACGCCCTGCTCGGACTTGGTGAGCCTGGCCCGGTACTGCAGCACCGAGTCGGGAGTGTCCGGGGTGGCCGTGACCTTCTTGGTCTTTCGGTTCTTCGTGGACGCCTCGCGCTCGTCGACGCAGTAGAAGAACACAGCCGCGTCCTTGCCACTGACGTTGACCTTCGGGTCGTAGGCCTTGACCTCACCGATCAGGCTGTCGTCGGTCTCGGTGAAGCCCTTGATCCACTTGCGGGCCGTGGTGAGAGAGGCGCCCGAGTCGTAGAACGCCACCGCGTCCGAATCCGGGTTTCCCTCGATGATCGCCGCGTACTTCGCCCGAAGCTCCTCCTTGCCGTCGTCCAGGACCCCCTGGTGCTTCGGGTCGCTGTTCGTCCAGCCCGCGAAGTTCACCTCGAACTCCGCCGGGAGCTTGATCTCCGGGCGCTTCGTCCCGCCCGGCTTCGCCGACGGGCTGGCGGAAGCCTTCGAGCCGCCGTCACCCGCACCCTCGATCTTGTCCGAGGAGTCCTTGTCGCCGCCCCCGGAACCACACGCGGTCAACAGCAGGGCCGCGGACGCGACGAGGGCGGCCGTCATGAGACGGGTGGGGCGGTTCACTCTGGACTCCCGTTTGAGGTGGGGGTAACGCAAGCGAACCAACGCTACCTCTGGGGCTGACCGCCGGCGCCATTTGCCGTTGCAGGCTTCGCTGGCCTGGGTGTGCTGTGTTGAGCCCGTCCCGCTGGCTGGCAAGGAGATCTGGGCGGGAGTGGCGGGCCCCGTGTACGTAGCTCGCGAAGCGCTGGCCGTCGACGCGTGTGGGCCAACTCCTCGGAAGGAGCGGCCCACCGCAACGTACGACCGACCAAGAACTCAGAAGCGACGCGTGGTCAGCGACAGTCCGCTCGCACGCGCTCTGACCTGCTCAACCGCCGGGCTGAGTTTGCGCGGCCCGCCCTGCCGTCAAGACCTCCGTCACGTCGAGCGTCACCTTGGCGCCGATCGAGTCGGGGAGGGTGAGGAGTTGGCCGGGGGCGTGGACCTGGTGCGTTGTGTACTCGTCGCCCGACGGGTTCGTGAGGGCGTGGAGGCGCTGGTGTTTGCGGTCGACGATGACGTAGACCGGGAGCCCGGCGGCGGCGTATGCCGCGACCTTCGCGCGGAGGTCGTTCTGGTAGTTGGTGGAGGTGACCTCGAGAACCAGACGGAAAGCGATGGGGTCGTAGCAGTTGTTCTCGATGAGGTGTTCTTCGATGTCGGCGTCGACGACGACGAGGTCGGGGATCGCGTAGTCGTCGGTGCCAGTGGGGAGCCAGAGGCCGACCCCTTCGAGGACCTCGGTTTCGCCGCCGTCGAGCCCGGCCGTGGCGAACGGGCGCCTCAGCCGGGAGAGGGCGCGGGCATGAGCCACGTCAGGGGGCGGGGTCACGGTGATCTGGCCTCCGATGATCTCGACGCGGTGGCCCGGGTTGCGATCCATGAGCAGGTTCGCCTCGGCGAGCAGAGACAGCTCGCCGGACATGTCGTCATGGGGCCGCTCGGCAGCTGCTGCGGACATCGCGTGCCTCCTGAGGGCTGGTGTCGAGAGCATCATCGTAGGGCGGGCGTGGGGCGCGAGTCCCGTTCCGACCCGTTCACCGGTACGGGTGAGGACACCCGGGTGAGGACACCCGGGTGAGGACACCCGCCCCCGACGCACATGGGCCCCGCTCCTCGAAAGGAGCGGGGCCCATGGCAACAACAACGTACGGACGAAAGGAAAATCAGAAGCGGCGCGTGATCAGCGCCCTCTTTACTTCCTGGATCGCCTTCGTGACCTCGATGCCACGCGGGCACGCGTCCGTGCAGTTGAACGTCGTGCGGCAGCGCCACACGCCGTCCTTGTCGTTCAGGATCTCCAGGCGCTGCTCGCCCGCCTCGTCACGCGAGTCGAAGATGAAGCGGTGCGCGTTGACGATCGCCGCCGGGCCGAAGTACTGGCCGTCGTTCCAGAAGACCGGGCACGACGACGTGCACGCCGCGCACAGGATGCACTTCGTGGTGTCGTCGAAGCGCTCGCGGTCCTCCGGGGACTGGAGGCGCTCGCGCGTCGGCTCGTTGCCCGACGTGACCAGGAACGGCATCACGTCGCGGTACGCCTGGAAGAACGGGTCCATGTCGACGACCATGTCCTTCAGGACCGTCAGACCCTTGATCGGCTCGACCGAGATCGGCTTGGAGGGGTTCAAGTCCTTGATCAGGGTCTTGCAGGCCAGGCGGTTGCGGCCGTTGATGCGCATGGCATCCGAGCCGCAGATGCCGTGGGCGCAGGAGCGGCGGAAGGTCAGCGACCCGTCGAGCTCCCACTTGATCTTGTGGAGGGCGTCGAGGACACGCTCCTTGGGGTCGATCTCCACCTGGAAGTCTTCCCAGGTCGCGTCCGCCGAGATCTCCGGGTTGAAGCGGCGGATGCGGAAGGTGACCGTGATGTACGGGGAGTCGGCGAAGCCGGCCTCGGGCTTGGCGTCTTCCTTGTCGAGGGTCGGGGTTGCCATCAGTACTTACGCTCCATCGGCTGGTAGCGGGTCTGCACGACCGGCTTGTAGTCGAGCCGGATCGACTCGGCGCCGTCGTCGCCTACCTCGCGGTACGCCATGGTGTGGCGCATGAAGTTGACGTCGTCGCGGTTCGGGTAGTCCTCGCGGTAGTGACCGCCGCGCGACTCCTTGCGGGCCAGGGCCGACTGCGCCATGACCTCGGCCAGGTCGAGCAGGTTGCCCAGCTCGATGGCCTCGAGGAGGTCGGTGTTGAAGCGACGGCCCTTGTCCTGGATCGAGACGTTGAGGTAGCGCTCGCGGAGCTCCGCGACCTTCTCCACCGCAGTCTTGATCGTCTGCTCCGTGCGGAACACCATGACGTTGGCGTCCATGGTCTCCTGCAGCTCCTTGCGGAGCTCGGCGACCCGCTCGTTGCCCGAGGCGTCACGCAGACGCTCCACCTGGGCTACTACGAGCTCTTCCGCGTTCTCGGGGAGCTCGATGAAGTCGTTCTTCGCCGAGTACTCCGCCGCCGCGATGCCCGCACGACGTCCGAAGACGTTGATGTCCAGGAGCGAGTTCGTGCCCAGGCGGTTGGCGCCGTGGACCGAGACGCAGGCCACCTCGCCCGCCGCGTACAGACCCGGGACGACCGTGGTGTTGTCCGCGAGGACCTCACCCTGGACGTTCGTCGGGATGCCGCCCATGGCGTAGTGCGCGGTCGGCTGGATCGGGATCGGGTCCGTGTAGGGCTCGATGCCGAGGTACGTGCGCGCGAACTCCGTGATGTCCGGGAGCTTGGCGTCCAGCTGCTCCGGCGGGAGGTGCGTGAGGTCGAGGTAGACGTGGTCGCCCTCGGGGCCGCAGCCGCGGCCCTCGCGGATCTCCGTGTAGATGGAGCGGGACACGACGTCACGCGACGCGAGGTCCTTCATCACCGGCGCGTACTTCTCCATGAAGCGCTCGCCGTCCTTGTTACGGAGGATGCCGCCCTCACCACGGGCGCCTTCCGTAAGAAGGATGCCCATGCGCCAGATGCCGGTCGGGTGGAACTGGAAGAACTCCATGTCCTCGAGCGGCAGGCCACGGCGGTAGCAGGCCGCCTGGCCGTCGCCCGTCAGCGTGTGCGCGTTCGACGTCACCTTGAAGAACTTGCCGGTGCCGCCCGACGCGTAGACCACGGACTTCGCCTGGAAGAGGTGGATCTCGCCGGTCGCCAGTTCGTAGGCGACGACGCCCGCGCTCTTCTTGACGCCGTCGACCTCTACGAGGAGCTGGTCGAGGACGTAGAACTCGTTGAAGAACTCCACGCCCTCCTTGATGCAGTTCTGGTAGAGCGTCTGGAGGATCATGTGGCCGGTGCGGTCGCCCGAGTAGCAGGCACGGCGGACAGGAGCCTCGCCGTGGTTGCGGGAGTGACCGCCGAAACGGCGCTGGTCGATCTCACCCTTGGGCGTACGGCCGAACGGCAGGCCCATCTTCTCCAGGTCGAGGACCGCGTCGATGGCCTCCTTCGCCAGGATCTCGGCGGCGTCCTGGTCGACCAGGTAGTCGCCGCCCTTGATCGTGTCGAAGGTGTGCCACTCCCAGTTGTCCTCCTCCACGTTGGCGAGCGCGGCGGCCATGCCGCCCTGCGCCGCGCCCGTGTGGGAGCGAGTGGGGTAGAGCTTCGTCAGGACCGCGGTGCGGCTGCGCTTCGTCGACTCGATGGCCGCGCGCATGCCCGCGCCGCCGGCGCCGACGATGACAGTGTCGTACTTGTGAATCTTCACTGGGTTCGCCTCGGCTTTAGCGGATGTTCGGGTCGAAGGTGAAGATCACCAGCGTGCCCAGAAGGATGGTGAACACCGTGGCGGTGTACAGCAGGCCCTTGAGCCACAGGCGCGTGTTGGCGCGCTCCGCGTAGTCGTTGATGACCGTGCGCAGGCCGTTGGCCCCGTGCAGCATCGCGAGCCACAGCATCAGCAGGTCCCAGACCTGCCAGAACGGCGAGGCCCAGCGACCGGCGACGAACGCGAAGCCGATCTTGCTCACTCCGCCGTCGAGCACCAGCTGGATCAGCAGGTGACCCAGGACCAGGACGACCAGGACGACGCCGGACAGGCGCATGAAGAGCCACGCGGCCATCTCGAAGTTGCCGCGGGTCGAGCGCGGGGTCTTGGAGGTGCGCTTGCGCGGGGCCTCGATGAGGGGAGCCGGGTTGTCGACGTCGTAGAGTGAGGCGCCCTCGACGGGACCCACTCCGGACGCTCCGGACTTCTCGAGCGTGGTGTCTGTGTCGGACATGTCTGGCGTCAGCTCCCGAAGACTTCGCGGACGGCGTGGCCGAGGACCGGGTAGAGCGCCCCGACCATCAGGACGACCCAGATGCCCACGACGGTCCAGAGCATCTGCTTCTGGAAACGCGGGCCCTTCGACCAGAAGTCGACGGCGATGACACGCAGGCCGTTCAGGGCGTGGAAGAGGATGGCGGCGACCAGGCCGTACTCAAGGAGTGCGACGAGGGGCGTCTTGTAGGTGCTGACGACATCGTCGTACGCCTCAGGAGAGACGCGGACGAGAGCGGTGTCCAGCACATGCACGAACAGGAAGAAGAAGATGAGGACGCCGGTGACTCGGTGAGCCACCCAGGACCACATTCCTTCCCGGCCGCGGTACAGCGTTCCAGCCGGCACGGCAGAACCCTCCGGGAGCGGGGATTGGGGCCAGCCGGCTTGGGTGGTCGGACGGGCCCGGCCGGGTACGGTCCACCGGCCGCTCGTCATCGTATCGACGAGTTGTCGGTTCGTTCGCGCCGGGTAGCCAGGTGTGATCAAACAGGCAATCAAACAGGCACGTACGGGCTATTCAGGTCGTGCACCAGCCGGGTGAGTCGGCCGCGTGCCAGCTTCCTCAGTTCCTCGGCCGCGAGCACCCGCTCCTCCTCCGGGTCGTTGGCGAGGCGGGCCCGGATTCCGGCGAGCAAATGGTTCAGCGCCTGGCTCGGCCGTACTTCGTCCAGGCAGATCACGAAGACGTGACCGAAGCGGCTCTCGTACGCGGCGTGCGCGGCCCGCAGGGCGGTGTGGGCGGCGCTGTACGTGCCCTGGCTGGGGACGGTCGGACGCAGAGGTTCGCAGGCCAGGGCCTCGGCGAGGTCCGCGAGCGGCAGGTCGTACGCCGCTTCGTCGGACGCGGCGAGCAGGGCGTCCAGGTCGGGGTACGGCCGGTGGGCGACAAGGCGGCGGGCCCACAGATGGCTGCCGCAGCAGGTGAGCAGCGCGGCTTCGGCCGCGTCGGGCTCGGCGTTGTTCAGCTGCTCGGGGGTGCTTGGCGAACGGTGCGGGGACAGCGGGGGCTCCTGGGCAGGGGGCATCGGAGAGGCAAGGAGTGAGGGGGAGTGGGGGATTTTGTCGTCACGCTAGCGACGTGTGGTGGCGGCTGTCGGACGGATGCGTGAATTTCACCCGGATGGGAGAGTTTCGCTTCGCGTTGTGGACGGGGTGGCCGCGGGGCCCGCTTTACCGTGGGCGGATGTTGGCTCTGACTGCTGATGTCCTTGGCGCCCGCCCACCCGTTGGCCCCCCAGCGTGTTGCACCGCAGCGTATTGCCCCGTAACCGTACGAGGCGGCAACCAGTGACCCCCCGCCGCATCGTCCTCGCCACCGCCGGAGTCGTGGCCGCCGGGGCCGTGGCCCTGACCGTGGCCGTCTGGCCGGACGGCGGGGACGGCGGGGACTCAGCGCCCTCCTCCAGCGCGTCGCCGCCCTCCGACAACAAGTCCGCCGCGTCCCCTACCCCCTCGAAGTCGTACGCCCTCTCCAAGACCCCCGCCACCATCCCGGCCGTACGCGAGCACACCGCGGCGCGCGGGCCCGGCTGGAAGCCGAAGGACGGCGGGCATGTCGTCGTCGGTGACGGCGACCTCGCGGACGAGGGCAAGCTGCTCGCCGGTGAGCTGAAACTCAAGTACGCCGGTGACGCCGACCCCCGCAAGGGCGACGTGGAGCTCGCGCTCACCCCGGAGAAGGCCGACGCGTCCGAGGGCAGGGACGAGTCGTACACCCTCTCCGTGAAGAACCAGCGGGTGAAGATCAGCGCCCCCGCCGACACGGGCGTCTTCTACGGGACCCGCACGCTGAAGCAGGAGGTGCGCGGCGACCGGACCGCGCCCGAAGGCGTCGTGCGCGACCGTCCCGCCAAGCCGCAGCGCGGATTCATGATCGACATCGCGCGCAAGCACTTCGACGCGGCGTGGATCGAGGACCGCATCCGGGAGATCGGCGACCTCAAGTACAACCAGCTGGGCCTGCACTTCTCCGACGACCAGGCCTTCCGCATCGAGTCGGACTCGCACCCCGAGATCGTCTCGCGCGACCACCTCAGCAAGGCGCAGGTCCGCCGCATCCTCAAGCTCGCCGCCAGCCGCCACATCACCGTCGTGCCCGAGATCGACTCGCCGGGCCACCTCGGCGCGGTCATCGCCGCGCACCCCTCGCTCCAGCTCCGCGACACCCGTGGCGTCGCCGCGCGCGGCGCCGTCGACATCTCCAAGCCGCAGGCGGCGGAGATCGTGGATGACCTCCTTGAGGAGTACGCGGACCTCTTCCCGGGCCGCTACTGGCACCTGGGCGCCGACGAGTACCAAGCCCTCACGGTCGACAACCCGGAGGCCAGCTACCCGCAACTGGCTTCCGCCGCCCGCAAGAAGTACGGGTCCGGCGCCCGAGTCCAGGATCTCGCGACCGGCTGGCTCAACGACCGCGCCGAGACCATGCGCCCCTACGAGCGGGGACTCAAGGCCTGGAACGACGGGTTCTTCCGCGGCGGCGTCGAGAAGGCCGACGGCGACCTCGAAGTCGCGTACTGGACGGGCAAGGAGATCGGCGCGAGGGAGCCGACCGAGTACCTGAAGGCGGGCCGGAAGGTCGTCAATTACAACGACGAGTACCTCTACTACGTCCTCGGCCAGCCCAACACCTTCCGCTATCCCACAGGGCAGCGGATCTACGAGCAGTGGACCCCCCGGGTGATCCGCGGGACGAAGCCGGTGAGCGCGGAGTACGACGACCAGATCCTCGGCGGCACCTTCGCGGTCTGGTGCGACCTCGCCAATTCGCAGACGCAGGCGCAGGTGGCCCAGGGAGTGCGGATGCCACTGCGGGCGACGTCCCAAAAGCTGTGGGATGCACGCAAACCGAGTCCGCCCTGGGGAGAATTCGTGAAGCTTGCCGACCAGGTGGGATAAGTTCCGGAGGCCGCCGACGCCCTGGGGAGGGACGTGGGCGGCCTCTCTTGTCCTGACTCCTGTCCTGCTCCTGTCCTTGATGAACCCGTGGGGGGTCGCTCAGCCATGCTGTGCACGCAATGTCAGTTCAATACGGCGACGACATCGGACGGCCTCTGCGGCATCTGCGTCACGGCGGCCGCACACGCGCAGCCGGCGCCTCGCCCCGGGTACGCGTCCAGCAGGAACCCCGCCCATCTCCGCTCGCCGGTCGCACTCGCACGGGCGACCGTCGCGCTGCTCGTCGGCGTCATCGCCGCCGACCTGTACTCGCTGTGGGCGGGCACGGTCATCCAGGGCGTGATGGACGACCTGATGAGCCTGGACCGCGGGGTGGGCTACGGGGTGGTGGGCCAGGGAACGGATCTGGTGCGGGAGGCCGAGCGCGCCGACACCCTCTACGCCGTCTCCGGCTGGCTCCAGACCGCCGTGCTCGTGGCCACCTGTGCCGTCTTCCTCTGCTGGTTCTACCGCGTCCGCGTGAACGCCGAGGTGTTCGAGCCGCACATCCACACCAAGACCCGCGGCTGGGCGGTCGGCGGCTGGTTCGTGCCCTTCGTGAACCTGTGGGTCCCGCGGCGGATCACGCTGGACATCTGGGACGCGAGCGGCGACCGCTCCGTGGCCCTCGACCGCACGATGACCCTCGGCGACGCATCGGCCCGCGCCACGCACCCGCTCGTCAACGGCTGGTGGACGCTGTGGGTGGCGAGCATCCTCGTCGGGCGGTGGGCGTCGGCGGGGTACTGGAACGCGGAGGAGGCCGACGAGATCGACGCGGCGGTCTCCAGGATGATGTTCGCGGACGTCGTGAACATCGCGGCCGCGGTCCTCGCGGTCCTCGTCGTACTCCGCCTGACGCGGATGCAGGACACGAAGGCGAGGTCGGGGCCAGTGGCCGGCGGGGTCCACTCCGCCTGAGCGGTCCGGCCCGAGAGATTCCGTCTGACAGGTCCGCGAGATCCGCTTTCGGCTTTTTGGTGGCGAACTTGCATACGTCTGTGGTGTATTCGCCCAAAGCCGATCGAAGCCGTACACGGGGAGACGCGAGCATGGGCTACTGGGGTTACTACGTCGTGGGCAGGAGCGAGCGGCCGCTCGTGGAGCTCACGGCGGTGGCGGCGGTGCGGGACGAGCTCAGTCTCCTCGTGCGGCGGGACGACGGCTGGCAGGTGTGGGAAGTGCCGGGCGGCGACGGCGCGCGCGACGTCGGCAACATGAACACCCTGGCCCTGGAGACGGGTTCGCCCGCCCTCTTCGGCTACGTCATGGACAGCGACTGCGTGGTCGTCGAGGCGGCAGCCCCGGAGAGCGGCGCGTGGACCACGTGCCTGGCCCGCGAGGCGATGACGGCCTACCTCGGCGACGACGGCCTGAGCCTCGACGACTACTTCCTGGAGCCGCGCGACGCGGCGGACCGGGCGGTGACGTGGGCGGCGGAGTCCGGCAGGACGGTGAAGGCGGGGCCGCTCCTGGACGTGCTGAACGCCGCGGCCGAGCCCTCGGCGGAGGAGCTCTTCTTCCGCTTCCTGGACCGGCTCGGCGTGGTGCCGCAGTGACGTTCCTGGGGGCCCGAACGCAGTACCGAACGCAGTAGGGGACGTGCATTGTCGTTGTCCGTGAACAGGAGGCGTACACCATGGGTGGCCCGAGTCTGGTCGAGCTGATGGCCGAAGCGGACGAGAGGGGTCTTGCGGCGAGCGGGCTCGCCTGCCTCGACCGCTGCGTACCGCTTCTCGGCGGCGGTGACGACGTACTGCGCCCGCTGTGGGCGAGCCTCGCGGAAGGCAGGGCCTGGGACGTGGCGCTCGCCGATGCGCGGATGACGCTGGGCGGCGCGGACGTCCTTGAGGACTCCTCCGCCGACGAGGCCGTCACCCTCGCCTACCGCATGCTCGGCGCCGCGCCCTCCACGCGGTCCGCCGCCGAGCTGCGGGAGTGGGCCGACGCCTGCTCCGTCGCCGCGCTGCAGATCCATCGGCTGCTCGACACCGTGCCGGACGGTGGCGCCAGGCCGCTGCCCGTGAGCGCGAGGCGCGAGGGACGTACGGAGGGGATGTCGCCGCTGGTCGCCGCCGAGTTGCGGCGCCAGGTACGCGTCCTGGAGCTGCTCGCCACCCCGGGCACGGGCACCGTCCCCCTGCGGCAGGCCCGCGACACGTCCACGGAGGCCCGCCGGATCCTACGGGCGGTGGTCTCGCGCCGGGAGCGAGGGATGAGGGTGTGACTGCAGGAAAGTCCCGGAAACCCCGCCCGAAATCGGCGTGTCCCCGGGACTTTCCCGCAATTCCCCAACAGCGGCGGAGGGTTACGGCGTCAGCGTCTGGCCCAGGTGGGCCGCCGCCGGAGTGCCCAGCTGCGTACGGCCGTAGTAGACGCCGGTCGTCGTCGAGACGCCGGACGCGGTGCTGTCCAGCTGGAGGAGCGTGCCGTTGCCCTCGTCCTCGCCGTCCACGCCGATGGCGAGGTCGGCGCGGCCGTAGCCCGACAGATCCGCGAGCATGACCGATGAGCCGAGGCGGTCCGCCGACTCCGTGGAGCCCGCGATGCCCTCCGTGTCCTGGCTGAACGCCTGCGCGCCCGTTCCCGTCAGGCCCGACGACGTGCCCTTCAGTAGAAGTGACGTGCCCGCGTCCTTCTTCGCCGAACCGGAGCGCGTGATGTCCTCGTTCGGGGCGCCCGTCAGGACGTCCGCGTAACCGTCCAGGTTGAAGTCGCCCGCCGAGACCGACCAGCCCATCGCGTCGCCCGACTCGGCGGCGCCCGGGACTCCGGACGTGTCCTGGTGGACCGTCTTCATGCCGGTGGTCGTGAAGCCGGTCGGGCTGCCCGGGACCACTGTCACCTGGCCGCCCGCGAAGGCGCCCGACTCGGCCGTGTACGGCTGGCCTATGACCAGGTCGTCGTAGCCGTTGCCGTTCACGTCGCCCACCGCCAGTGAGCGGCCGCCCTTGACCGAGAGCGAACCGACCCTGCTCAGGCCCGACCTGGTGCCCTTGAACCACTGGACGCGGCCGATTCCCGACTGGTCGCGGTAGTTCAGGGCCACGTCCGCGTAGCCGTCACGGTTGAAGTCGCCGGACGCGGCATCGGCGTACGCGATGGCCGTGTCGCCCGACGTCAGTGTGCCGCCCACCTCGTTGCCCGCCTTGAAGCGCGCCGCCCACGTGCCGCCGGTGCCGGTGGACGCGGCGAAGACGTCCGCCTTGCCGTCCGCGTTGAAGTCGCCGACCGCCACTGCCGAGCCGAACTTGGCGCCGGGGTAGTGGAAGTCGTCCGCCAGCTGCATGTCCGTGCCGGAGGTGAAGTCCGGGCCGTAGAGCATCGTGACCGCGCCGCGGTCCTTGTTGGTGGTGTCGTCCTCGCCGGGGGCGCCGATCGCCAGGTCCGCGTGACCGTCGCCGTTGATGTCGCCCCAGGCCGTGGCCGCCGCCCAGTTGTCGCCCGCCTCGGAGGCGCCGGGGACGCCGGGGCTGGATTGGGTGAGCGTCTTCTTGGAGCCGCTGACCGGGCCGTTCAGGCCACCCGGGACGATCGTCAGGCTGCCCACGCCGCCCGATGCCTTGGGCGTGCCCGCCACCAGGTCCGTGATGCCGTCGCGGTTGAAGTCGGAGGTCGGGAGCGCCGAGTTGCGGCCCGCGCTCGACGCGTAACGGCGGATCTCGGGGAGCTTGGAGTACAGGTTCTTGCCGGGGCACGCCGTCGCGAAGCCGTCCCGGTGGCCCGAGATCGTGTTGAGGGAAGGGGTGTCGCCCTTCTTCCACACGCCGGTGTCGTCGGCCGCCGTCAGCGTGACCTTGCCCGAAGGGCTGCCCTCGTACTGGCCGAGCTTCCAGGCCGCCACGCGGGAGACCGACTCCAGGGCGGCGCGGGTCGGCTTGCCCGCCTTCGTGTACGTCTCGCCCGTGGCCGGCGACTCGTTGCCCTCGAAGTCGCCGAGGACCGCGATGCCCGCGGACTCGCCGTTGAAGCCGTACGTGTGCGCGCCGCGCACCGGCAGATCGGTGCCGCCGCCGCGGCCCTCGAAGATCTGGCCGCACTTGTCCACGAGGAAGTTGTAGCCGAGGTCGTTCCAGCCCTCGGTCTCCACGTGGTACGTCATGATGCCGCGGACCAGGGCCGCCGACTGGGCGCAGCTGTAGTCGTTCGTACCGACCGTGTGGTGGACGAAGACCGCCTTGACCTTGTCTATGTACTCCGGCGGGTCCTTGACCTGCGACTCGTCCGCGCCCCAGGCCGCCCTGCCGATCATGGGCGGCTTGGTGACGGTGGACGGCGGAGCCGTCGGAACGGGCGGAACCTCGGGCTCCGGGGGCTCTGTGGACTCCGGGGCGCTCGGCTCCGGCGACCCCGTCTCCTCATCGGCCGCGAACGCCACCGGCGTCATCGCCGAACCGTCGAGCGCCGGGTTCTTCGCCTCCTTGGACGTCACGCCCGGGTCCACGAGATTGACCTCAAGTGCCTTGGGAAGGACGGCACTTGAGGTGCCGTCCGCCGCGACCACGCGGACCTCGACGCCGTCCGACGGGCCGACCCACAGCGGCTCGGACGCGGCACGCGTGCCCGCCTCGGCCTTCTCGGGCAGGTGCAGCTCCAGGTCCAGGTTCTGCCAGCCGGTCCACTTGTCGCTCTCGACGGAGCGCGTACGGACCTGAGCCGTGCCCTCAAGCTCCTTGGTGACGCCGGTCCACGAGACGCCGAGCAGGGAGAACTGCTCCGTCGACGTGCGCGGCAGCTCCCGCTCCTTGGCGCCGTCGGCCTTGAGCGCGATGTCGTGCACGCTCACCGGGCGCTTGTCGCGTGAGACGCCGCCCGGCTGATCGCCGGTCACGGGATCCGCCATCGCGTACGTGACGGCCCCCGCGCCCCCCAGTACGACGGCCCCGATCGTCAGCCACGCCCTGCGCTTGATACTCAGCGGTCTGTACGCGTGCGAGTTTCGCGCTGATTCGCGCGGTTTGCGCGGGCTCAAATGCCCCACCCCTTAGCGGAATTGCCGGTTGACCCGGTTGGCCAAAGCGAGAGCGTACGACTGTCTGAGGGGTCAAAGGGTTGTACGGGAGGGTCCGGGGGCTCTGGGTGTTTATCCGGGCCTGTGACATTTCTGCGGGCCGTGGCGCAGCTCTCCGTGGGGGCATGGACACGGTGAGCTGTGCCGCATCGGATGGGAAAGCGTGGGTCGAGGAGGGGAGCCCCGTCGAGCGCGGACGGGGGACGAGGAGCTGGGCGCCGCGGTCGCGCGGGCGCAGGAGGGCGACGAGGCTGCTTTCGCGGTCGCGTACCGCCTGGTGCAGCCGGGGCTCGTCGGCTATCTGCGGGGTCTGGTCGGCCATGACGGCGAGGTCGCGGAGGACATCGCCGCCGAGGCCTGGCTGGAGATCGCCCGCGACCTGGGGCGGTTCCGCGGCGGCGGCGAGGGCTTCCGCGGCTGGACGACGACCATCGCGCGCCACCGGGCCCTGGACCATCTGCGACGCCAGAAGGTCAGGCCGCGCCCGTCCGTCCTGGAACAGGACATCCTCGAACTCCCCGGACCGCACAGCACGTCGGAGCAGGCGCTCGAATCCATCTCCACGGAGAAGGCCCTGGCGCTGATCGCGAAACTGCCGCGCGACCAGGCGGAGGCGGTGCTGCTGCGGGTCGTCGTCGGCCTGGACGCCCCGGCGGCGGCACGGGTGCTCGGCAAACGCCCCGGGGCGGTACGTACGTCCGCGTACCGGGGTCTCAAGCGGCTCGCCGAACGGTTAGGCGATACCCGGGGTGTGACGGATGACGGCGCCGGTCCGCTTGGGGAGTCGAGATGACCGGGGAGTCAGGATGAACGCGAACGAACGTGTGGACGCTCTGCTGGGTGAGGCGGTGCGTTCCGTCGCCGTCGACGCCGAGGCGGAGCGACGGGCGGTCGCCGCGTTCCGCTCCGCGCGCGACGAGGGCACCCACCGGGCCCGCACCCGCCCCCGCGACGACTGGCGCCCCCGCGCACTGGCCTCACTAAGAGCAGCGGCGAACACGATCCTGGCGAGCGCACTACTGGGCAGGGCCGAGCACGAGGGCCCCAAAGGGGCGCGAGGAACGGCGCGCTGAGCCACAGCGCACCCGCAGAGTATGAGCCGGAGATCAGCGCCCCATAGGGGCGCGGGGAACGGCGCGACCAGCCACAGCGCACCCGCAGAAGAAAACGAAGAGCGGCGGCACGCAAGGCCGACCCGCCAGGCCCCCGCCAAGGTGAGCGGCCGGGGTCGCCACCCCCCACAGGAGAGACCCCGGCCGTCACGCGGACGGACCGCACGCGGCCCGTATTCCCTTCAGCGCCGCGCGTGCGTTTTCTGTCACACCGCGTTCTGTCACCCGCTAGTTGCGCGTTGTACCAAACATGGACGTGAGCCCACTTCAGCCCGTAGCGTGCTGCTTCGCGCCAGGCTCTGCGGGGGCATGACCGCAACCGGTGTAGGCGCATAGGGAGAAGTTGTGCTGGGGGACGACGCGGAACTGACCGCCGCGGTGCTTGCGGCACAGGACGGGGACGAGACCGCGTTCCGGACTGTGTACCGCGCCGTGCACCCGCGGCTGCTCGGCTACGTACGGACGCTGGTCGGCGACCCGGACGCGGAGGACGTCGCGTCCGAGGCCTGGCTGCAGATAGCCCGCGACCTCGACCGGTTCAGCGGCGACGCCGACCGGTTCCGCGGCTGGGCCGCGCGCATAGCGCGCAACCGGGCGCTCGACCACATACGCATGCGGGGCCGCCGCCCGGCGATAGGCGGCGACGAGACCGAGCTCACCGGAAAGCCGGGCGACGCGGACACCGCCGACGAGGCGATGGAGTCCCTCTCCACCGGCGACGCCCTCGCCCTGATAGCCCAGCTCCCGCAGGACCAGGCGGAAGCCGTAGTACTCCGGGTGGTCGTCGGCCTCGACGCCAAGAGCGCGGCACAGACCCTCGGCAAGCGCCCCGGCGCGGTCCGCACCGCCGCGCACCGCGGCCTGAAGCGGCTCGCGGAACTGCTCGGCGCGGAAGGCCCGTTGAACGAGGGCGCGCTCGACGCCGTACCGCCCCAGAGAGAGCGGCGAGGGCACGCGGTGTCACCTGCCGGTGTGACGCATTCGCGTGTCCGGGCGCAGAAGGACATGTGATGGCCGACGAGGATTACAGGTGGCTGGACCGCGACGCGGCGGAGCGTTTGCTGAGCGGTGAGCCCATCGACGGCACCGACCCTGACAGGCGGGAGCAGGCCGCACGACTGGCCGAGGCCCTGGCCGCACTGGCGGCTGACGACCGCGCGGGCTCCGTCGTACCCGCCGACATTTCTGCCGAACTCCCTGGTGAAGCGGCTGCCCTCGCCGCGTTCCGGGAGGCTCGCGGCCCTGAGACACGAGCGGCTTCTACGCGCGTGGGAGCGGGCGAGACGGTGCATATCGGGCGCCAGGTCGAGCCTCCGCGTGCCGCACCCTGGGCTCGCCCCGTGCGCTACGGCCTCGCCGCCGTCCTCGCGGGCTGCATGATCGGCGGCGTCGCGGTGGCGGCAGGCACGGGCGTGCTCCCCTCGCCGTTCGGTCACCATGACACGCCGGGCCCCGCGGCCTCCGCCTCGTCCGTCGCCTCGCCCGAGCCGCTCGCGTCCCCGCGCGGTGATTCGAGCAGCTCCCCGGACGTGGAACCCGACGACGTGACCACCACCCCGGAAGGCCCGTCGAGCGAACCCGGCACCAGCGCGCCGCCGCCGGACGCCGGAAAGTCCGAGGGCGCCTCCAAGGGCGGCGCGGACACCACGAAGCCCGGCTCCGGCGATCCGCAGCGCAAGGACGAGGCCAAGGGCTGGTACCGCAAGGTGGTCGTCGCCTGCCGCGACTACCGCAGCGGAAAGCTCCAGGGCGAGAAGAGGCGCCGCCTGGAGGAAGCCGCCAAGGGCTCCCAGCGTGTGACCGAGTTCTGCGGCCGCGTCCTGTACGGCTCCGGCAGCGACCGCGAGAACAACGGCTCGGGCAATTACGGCGGCAACGCCGGCGGTGACGGCAAGGGCGACGGCGGCGACCACGACGGCGACCACGACGGCGACGGCGACGGATCGAACGACGGCGGATCGAACGACGGCGGCAACGACCACTGGGGCAACGGCGGAGGCACCCTCCTCCCGCCGGTGGACGCTCCTTCGGTGCCGCACCCGGCGCCCGCTCCCACTCCCGCTCCCACTCCCACCGGCTCGTACAGCGCGCAGCCCGTGCTCCCGGGCGACGAGACCCTGTAGGCCGCGGCCGGTCCCAGTAGGTCCCGGCCGGGTGTGACGTTTTTTGGAGCAGCGACGCAGTAAGAAGTGAGCCGACTGGTCATCGGCCCGCGCACGAGCCAGGGGTTCCCCCCGTACCTTTGGCTCCGTGCCACCAGCGTGGGCGGGAGACGTTCCCCCGATCCCGCCCACGCTGTTTAATCTCCCCGGATCACTCGTAGCCGCGGATCACTTGTAGACGACGACCTTGTCGCCCTTCTCGACCGCCGCGAACAGATTCGCGATCTTCTTCTTGTCCCGTACGTTCACGCAGCCGTGCGAGGCGCCGTTGTAGCCCCTCGCCGCGAAGTCCGACGAGAAGTGCACGGCCTGGCCGCCGCTGAAGAACATGGCGTACGGCATGGCGGTGTCGTACAGCGTCGAGACGTGGTGCCGGGACTTCCAGTAGACGGAGAACGTGCCGTCGCGGGTCGGCGTGTACTGCGAGCCGAAGCGCACGTCCATCGTCGACACGGTCTTGCCGTCGATCATCCAGGTCAGCGTGCGGCTCTCCTTGCTGATGCACAGGACGCGTCCGGTCATGCAGCGCTTGTCGGGCTTGGACGCCGGGATGCCACCGCCGGAGTAGAGCTGGTACTTCGTCGGCTCGCGCGTCATGCCGACCAGCTTCTGCCAGGTGACCGTGTCCGTCGTGCCCGTGCTCGGCAGGCCGCGCTTGTCCTGGAACCCCCTGACGGCGGCGGTCGTGGCCGAGCCGTACGTCCCCGTTGGATCCTCGAAGAGCCAGGCGACCTGCCGGAGCCGCGCCTGCAGTTCCCGCACCTTGTCGCCGCGCTGCCCGGGAGCGAGCAGGGTCTTCGGGGCGGGCGTCGGGGTCGCCACCGGGGTCGGCGTTCTCTCGGGCTTCTCCTCGGGCGTCCCCCCGGACTTTTCGCCGGGCTTCCCCTCAGGCGTCCCGGACGGCGTATCGGGGCCGCCCGAATCCGTCTTCGTGGGAGAGATCCGGACCGGTTGCGCCTTGCCGTCCGAGTCGACGGGCTGGGCCTTGCACCCACCGACGCCGACCAGGGCGACCGTGACCACGGCCCCCACGGCTATCGCACCTTTGCGCACAACGACCCCCGCCATCGCTCGACTGCTCTACAGACCCGCTGAGAATCTTCCCCGCGAATGACCACCCCTGAACGTTGCCCCATGCTGGAGGAGGACCGCTATACCGGAGAAGTAACGGAGAAGGATCCAAGGATCTACGGAGAAGGATCTCCGGCAGGAGGCACAGAGCGATGGCGCGTGCGCGAGAGCCGCGAGAGCCACGAGAACTGCGAGAGCCGCGAGAACCGCGAGAGTCGGAGTCCGGACTGCCCGTCGAGCCCGTGTACGGCCCCGAGGCCCTCGACGGCTGGGATCCCGGGACGAAACTGGGCGCCCCCGGCGCGTACCCCTACACGCGGGGCGTCTACCCCTCGATGTACACAGGCCGCCCCTGGACGATGCGCCAGTACGCGGGCTTCGGCACGGCCGTCGAGTCCAACGTCCGCTACAAGCAGCTGATCGCGAACGGCACGACGGGCCTGTCGGTCGCCTTCGACCTGCCCACGCAGATGGGCCACGACTCGGACGCCCCGATCGCGAGCGGCGAGGTCGGCAAGGTCGGGGTCGCGATCGACTCGATCGACGACATGCGGGTCCTGTTCGGCGGCATCCCGCTGGACAAGGTCTCCACGTCGATGACGATCAACGCCCCCGCCGCCCTGCTGCTCCTGATGTACCAACTGGTCGCCGAGGAGCAGGGCGTCGACGCGGGCGAGCTGACGGGCACGATCCAGAACGACGTCCTGAAGGAGTACATCGCGCGCGGGACGTACATCTTCCCGCCCAAGCCGTCCCTGCGCCTGATCGCGGACATCTTCAAGTACTGCCGGGCCGAGATCCCGAGGTGGAACACCATTTCCATCTCCGGCTATCACATGGCGGAAGCGGGTGCGACGCCCGCGCAGGAGATCGCCTTCACCCTCGCCGACGGCATCGAGTACGTCCGCACGGCGGTCGCGGCGGGCATGGACGTGGACGACTTCGCGCCCCGCCTCTCCTTCTTCTTCGTGGCGCGTACGACGCTCCTGGAGGAGGTCGCCAAGTTCCGTGCCGCGCGCAGGATCTGGGCCCGCGTGATGCGCGACGAGTTCGGCGCCCGGAACCCCAAGTCACTCATGCTGCGCTTCCACACGCAGACGGCCGGGGTCCAGCTGACCGCCCAGCAGCCCGAGGTGAACCTCGTCCGGGTCGCCGTCCAGGGCCTCGGCGCGGTGCTCGGCGGCACCCAGTCCCTGCACACGAACTCCTTCGACGAGGCGATCGCGCTGCCGACCGACAAGAGCGCGCGCCTGGCCCTGCGCACGCAGCAGGTCCTCGCTTACGAGACGGACGTGACCGCCACGGTCGACCCGTTCGCCGGGTCGTACGTCGTCGAGAAGATGACGGACGACATCGAGGCCGCGATCCTCGGCCTCATGGAGCGCGTCGAGGACATGGGCGGCGCGGTGGCCGCCATCGAGAACGGCTTCCAGAAGGCGGAGATCGAGCGCTCCGCCTACCGCATCGCGCAGGAGACCGACTCCGGCGAGCGCGTCGTGGTCGGCGTCAACCGCTACCAACTGGACGAGGAGGAGCCCTACGAACCCCTCCGCGTCGACCCCGCCATCGAGGCCCAGCAGGCGGCCCGCCTCGCGAAGCTGCGGCAGGAGCGCGACCAGGCCGCGGTGGACGCGGCGCTCGCCTCGCTCAAGGACGCGGCGAAGGGGGACGCCAACGTCCTCCACCCGATGAAGGACGCGCTGCGGGCGCGGGCGACGGTGGGCGAGGTATGCGACGCGCTGCGGGAGGTGTGGGGGGCGTACGTGCCGACGGACGCGTTCTGACTTGGACTTGCTCGGGGTGTCCGGTGGCGGTGTCCGCTGGGCGGACACCGCGTCCGCTATGTCGTACGTGCGTGCGAGACTCCGCCCCATGCTGGGTGTCACCGATCTTCCGACCTATCTCGCGGGCCTCGCCCTGATCATTCTCCTTCCGGGGCCGAACTCGCTGTACGTGATCTCTGTTGCCGCGCGCCGCGGCGTACGCACGGGTTATACCGCCGCCGCGGGCGTCTGGTGCGGTGACACCGTCCTGATGACGCTTTCGGCCGCCGGTGTCGCCTCGCTCCTCCAGGGCAACGCCGTGCTGTTCGGGATCGTGAAGTACGCCGGTGCCGGATATCTGACCTGGCTCGCGGTGGGGATGCTGCGGGCCGCGTGGGGAATGTGGCGGGCACGGCGTGAGCAGGCCGTCGAGCAGGGGAAGAGCGGTCAGGACGACTCGGGGGAGCGGCCGTTCCGCAGGGCCCTGGTGATCAGCCTGCTCAATCCGAAGGCCATCCTCTTCTTCATCGCCTTCTTCGTGCAGTTCGTCGATCCGGGGTACGCCTATCCCGCGCTCTCCTTCCTCGTGCTCGGCATCTTCGCCCAGGTGGCGAGCGTCCTTTACCTCACCGCACTGATATTCGGCGGCACCAAGCTGTCCGCCGCCTTCCGCCGCCGCAAGCGGCTCTCGGCGGGAGCCACATCGGCGGCGGGTGCGCTGTTCCTCGGATTCGCGGCGAAGCTGTCGCTCGCCAGTGGCTGAGCGGTACTGAGAACGGGGCCGGGGGAGGCCTCAGTGGTGCCAGGCCGTGCCCCTCACGTTGTGGATCATGCGCTGGAGCACCTTGAGGGTACGGATGTACTCCTCCTCCGGGATGCCTTCATGGATCTCCGCGCGGATCTTCCGCTGGCGCGCGGCGGTCTCGTCCCGGAGCGCGCGCCCCTCCTCGGTGATGCGGAGGCGACCGGTGACGTCCTCGGTGAGCAGGGCGCGGTCGTGCAGGGCGCTGATGTCGTGGTGCAGGGCACCGTCGCCGATGCTCAGGTAGCCGTGCAGGGTGGCCACCACGTCTTCCTTGTCACGGCCGCCGTCCGCGACGATCTGGTTCAGGATCCACCACTGGGGCTGGGTGAGTCCGGACTCGGCGAGCATCGTGCGGATGTGGTGGACGACGGATTCGCCCGCGGCCGATGCCCAGTAGCCGATGGGCTGGTTGATGAGGTCCTCGTCGCTGTGTGAGTACGTGAAAGTGTCCATGTCCAGAACGTAGAACCTCAAGCTTGATTGAGGTCAACGGTTGCGGTGGACGAGCTTCAAAAACTCCGTCAGGCCCGTCGCGTCGTCGTCGCCCGCCCAGCCGACGTACCCGTCGGGGCGGATCAGGAAGAGACCGTCGCCGTAGGGCGGGTAGGAGCTGATGCGGTGTACGTGCACCAACTCCGCTGCCGCTGACGGGACTTGCGCATCCGTGCCGACCGCGAGCAGCGTGAAGTGCGGCCCCCTGAACAGGTCGAACAGCCTTCCCCCTTCGCTGTGCGGCCCGTCCGGCGCGCGGTCGCCCGCCCGCAGTGCCTCCTCCGGCAGGTCCGTCAGGCCCGCGCGGGTCTCCACCGCCAGGGAGCTGTCCCGGTAGCCCAGGCCCAGCTGGCGGGTCGCGCCCCCGCGCCGCTCCTCGCCCCGGTGGATGCGGGTGGAGAGGCCCAGCATCCGCGCGGCGTTGGGCAGGCGCTCGGCCTCGTACGTGTCGAGGAGGTCCGCCGGTACGCCGCCCCGCAGGGCGGCGCCCAGCTTCCAGCCCAGGTTGTACGCGTC
Organism: Streptomyces sp. NPDC055239; assembly: GCF_053606205.1. Classification (NCBI taxonomy): domain Bacteria; kingdom Bacillati; phylum Actinomycetota; class Actinomycetes; order Kitasatosporales; family Streptomycetaceae; genus Streptomyces; species Streptomyces sp. NPDC055239. The sequence continues at coordinate 23,048 of NZ_JBSGRD010000017.1, forward strand.
CTGCACGCTGGTGTTCAGGCCCTGCCCGCCCGCCGGTGAGTGCACGTGCGCCGCGTCACCTGCGAGGAACACGCGGCCCTCGCGGAACCGGTCCGCCATCGCCGCGCGCGGCCGGAAGTCGGAGGCCCAGCGCACCTCGGTCACCGCGTCGGCGGCGAGATGCGTACGGGCGGCGACGACCTTGCGTACGCCTTCGAGCGAGGTGTCGGGCTCGGTCCCGTCCGTGAACTGCGCCGTCAGCTGGAAGTCCGCGGTGCCCGCCAGCGGGCAGATCGCCAGGAAGCCCCCGCCCGCACCCTCGCCCTCGGAGGTGGGCGGGAACATGTGCCAGTTGTCGCGGTCCAGGGTGGGGATGCGGACGTCGGCGACCAGGACCGGGTTCGGGTCGACGGTCTCGCCCGTCATGCCGATGCCAAGGGCCGCGCGCACGGTCGAGCGTCCGCCGTCGGCCGCCACGGCGTACGCGGCGCGGACGGTGCGCCCGTCCGCGAGCCGGGCGGTGACGCCCTCGTCGTCCTGGGCCAGGTCGGTCAGACCGGCGCCGAACAGGATGTCGTCGCCGCCGAGTTCCTTGAGGCGGGCGTAAAGGATCTCCTGCGTGCGCCACTGGGGGAGCATCAGCGGCCGGTTGTAGGGAGCGTCCTGCGTCGGCCCCTGCTCGTCGTCGAACATCCGGTGCTCGCCCTGCCGCTCGCCGCCCCGCCAGACCATGCCGACCGGGTAGGTGCCGCCCGCCGCCTCGACCGCCGCGAGGATTCCGAGGTCGTCGAAGACCTCCTGGGTACGGGGCTGGATGCCCTTGCCCCGCGATCCGGGGAAGAGGGTGTCGGCCCGCTCCACGATCAGGGCGCGCACCCCGCGCCGGGCGAGGTCGCAGGCGAGGGTCAGGCCGGTGGGCCCCGAGCCGACGACGAGCACGTCGGTCGTGAGGGTGTCCGTCAGGGAAGCGTCCTTAACGCTGTTAAGTTCCATGCTCCAGAGCCTGCGCTTAACAGTGTTAAATTGTCAAGGTGGCTACGACACCCCTGGACCGCACCCGCGTGGCGCGCGCCGCCCTGAAGCTCCTGAACGAGACGGGCCTCGACGGGCTCTCCCTGCGCGCCATCGCCAAGGAGCTGGACGTCAAGGCGCCCGCTCTGTACTGGCATTTCAAGGACAAGCAGGCGCTGCTCGACGAGATGGCGACGGAGATGATGCGCCGCATGAACGAGGAGTTGGAGGCGGGCGCGGGCCCTGAAACCGACTGGCAGAGCGCCCTCACCGCCGCACTGCGGGGTCTGCGGCGCCATCTCCTGATGTACCGCGACGGCGCGAAGGTCTACAGCGGCACGCACTTCACGGACCTGTCGTACGCCGCCCCCATGGAGGCCCATCTGCGCACGCTCACCGGCGGGGGCTTCACGCCGGGCGGGGCGGCCCGTGCCTGGTTCACGGCGTACAGCTACACGATCGGATACGTGACAGAGGAGCAGTCCATGGGCCCCGACCCCGCGAAGGAGGAAGGCGGGGGCTACGACCTGGCGGCCCGCGCGGAACGCCTCGCCGCGTATCCGCTCGCGGCGGCGGCGGGCGGCGAGATGTTCCGTGACTTCGACGCCGGGTTCGAGAAGGGCCTCGCCGCGGTGGTCGCCGGGATCGGGGCGACGATGCTGGAGACGTGACCTACTTCCGGGTCATGAGCCCGTTCCGGATCAGCGGTGTGAGCCGCTCCTCGACGAAACGGTTCAGGAGCCACGCCAGGGTCAGCATCGCCACGATCGTCAGACCGAACGTCGCGTACGACGGAAGCCCGAGCCCCCGGTGCAGCGCGGCCACCGTCACCCAGCCCAGGTGCTCGTGCACCAGGTAGAACGGGTACGTCAGGGCTCCCGCCACCGTCAGCCACTTCCAGTCGACCCGGTGCAGGGCGCCGAGCGCGATCAGCAGGACCGCGGCGAAGCCCGCCGTCACGACGGCGATGATGCCGAAGGACGTGCGGTAGGAGAAGAAGTCCGGGTTCGGCGCGTGCCAGAGGCGGTCCACCGCGTAGTGCTGGCCGATCAGCCAGCTCACCCCCACGATGCCCCAGGCCGTGAGGTCCTTGCGGTCGCGGTGGACGAGGTAGATGCCGATGCCGCCGATGAAGAAGGGGGCGTACTCGGGCATGAGGACGAGGTCGAGGAGCGGCTCGTTCACGCCCTCCGCGATGGCCGCGGCGAGCGTCCACACCGCGCAGAACAGGATCACGCGGGCCCGGTTCGCGCCCGGCATGACGACACAGAGCGCGAAGAGGGCGTAGAAGCGCAGCTCGGCCCAGAGCGTCCAGCAGACCCCCAACACCCGGTCCACGCCGAGGGGTTGCTGCAACATGGTCAGGTTCACCAGGGCGTCGCTGGGCGAGACCGCGTCGTACGCCACCACGGGGAGCGCGAAGACCGCGGTCACCAGGACGATCGCGGCCCAGTACGAGGGGAAGAGCCGCGAGACGCGCGAGGCGAAGAACGCGCGCAGCGGACGGCCCCAGCCGCTCATGCAGATCACGAAGCCGCTGATGACGAAGAAGATCTGCACACCGAGGCAGCCGTACGCGAACCAACTGTGCGCCGAGGGGAACTGGAGCTGCGGTGAGCTGCCCCAGGCCTCGGTGATCTCGCCGTCGCGGCCGCCGTAGTGGTAGGCCGCGACCATCAGGGCCGCGATGAGCCGCAGGCCGTCAAGGGCCCTGAGGCGGGGCCGCGCGCGCTTGGCGGCCACAGGGGCCGGAACGGTGCGCGCGAGGGCGTCTGCCTTGTCCGGCCCCGGGGTGTGTATCGGGAGCGTGGTTCCGGGAGAGGTCATCCGAGTGCGGTCCGCTTGATGGAGCGCTGGACCGAACGGGCGCGGCGCGCGACCCGGCGTACGGCCGCGTTGCGCGGGATGAACGCGAGCTGCGAGGGCAGCGCTCCGGGCAGGGCGAGTGCGGTGAGGCGGCGCCGCTTGAAGTAGCGCCAGGTGTGCGGGGTGAGGTGCGTCGTGAGGTAGCGCTCGGCGGCCGTGCGCCGGCGCGGATAGATCTGCGGCTGCATGGCGAAGCCGACGGCGACGAGCAGCTCGCCCAGGTCGGCGACCGGCATGCCGGGGCGGCCCCCGGTGACCGCGGCCTTGTCGGCGAGGTCGGGAATCAGTGCGTCCACGATCGTGACCGGTACGCGGTTGCTGTTCTGGTAGGGCGCGAGCCGCTCCAGGAGGGGCTCCGTGCCGGTGCGGGCCACCGGCAGGTCGTAGAGCGCGGACGCGGTGAGCAGCGCGGTCGAGAAGCAGCCGACGACGAGCGCGGGGCGCATCCGCTGGTAGAGCACCTCGGCGAGGACCGGAGAGTCGAGGACGGTCAGCTCCACGCCGATCGCCTCCGCCTCCTTCTCAAGGATGCGCGACCAGCGCGCAGGGGCCGTCGGGTGCGGCTTGAACACCACGCGCGTGTGGCCGAGTTCGGCGGCGCCGCGCACCATGCGTACGTGCAGCTCCTCCTCTTCCTCGGCGGTCAGGATGCCGAGGGCGGAGAGGTACTGGCCGAGGAGCAGGGCGGGCTCGGCGATGTCCGGGATGTCGGTCTCGGTGTCGGCGAGGCGGCTCAGCACCTTCACGAACGCCTCGGTCGGCACGATCTCCGGCTCGACGTCGAACTCGGTCAGGAGCAGCGGGGTCAGGCCCGGCACGAGATCCAGGTGGAGCAGCCGCCGCACTCGCGTGCCGACCAGCGGGTCGATCTTGTTGCGGGTCGGGCCGTAGCTCATCAGGCCGTCCGCGTAGACGTCCACGGGCGCGCCCGTGAAGATCTGCGCCAGGGCCAGGGCCGGATTGACCTGGATCGACTCGACTGCCAGCTCGATGTCGTCGTCACCGAGATCCCACAGGAGCCGGATGTACCGCTCCCACATCGGGATGTCGTCCGCCCGGGGAGACCAACCGCCCGGATGGAAGGGGGAGATGGCCTCGTTCCAGGAACGTACGTCGTCGAAGCGGTCCCGAAGCCGCTCGAAACCCGGCATCTCGTCCACGGCGACCGTGGTCTCCGGCGTCGCCGCGTTGTTGCTGACGAGCAGCAGCCGCCGGTCGGCGGGGCCGAAGCGGTCGGCGTCGATCGCGGCGGCGAGCGTCGCGGTGCCGTACAGCGTGGACGCCATGAAGATCTGCGTCGTCGCCATTACGCGGCCACCTCCGCCGACACCGGGCGCCGGCGAAGGCGGCGGAGGCGGGTCGCCCGCTGTATGTCCATGGAGTCGAGGGCGTCGTCGAGAACGCCCTGCGGCATCCGCTTCAGGGCGGCCGCGCTCAGTGACTTCAATTTCCGCGCCACTTGTGGCTCGAACCTTTCGATGGATCCCAGATGGTGGGAAATGATCGCGCAGTAAGTACGGACTGCCTTCGGCAGGAGTTTGTCGGCGTCGCGGTCCTCGGCAGTTTCACGCACCACCTGGTCGAATGCGCGGATGAAATCGAGCTGTCGTACGTCGCCGATCTGGGTGAGCGACGACGCGACTCCGCGCCGGTAGAACACGCCGAGGTGGCCCACCGCGGCGAAGGATTCCGCCTCGCGGTGCAGGCGCCAGATCCAGGGCCGGTCCTCCGCGGTGCGCAGGCCGTCCGTGAAGTGCAGCAGGCCCCGGTCGGCGAGGCGCCGGTGGTAGATGCCGGCCCAGGCGTACGCGTAGTCGACGGACGTCGAGCGGTCGGCGGGCAGGATGACGTCACGCGGCGCCATGACGACGTCGCGCCTGCCGTGCGGGACACGGTGGACGGTGCGGGCACGGGCTGTGCACTGCACATGATCGGTGCGTACGAAGTCGCAGCCCAGCTGCTCTATGGACTCGACGAGTCGCGCGTAGTAACCGGGGGCGAGCCAGTCGTCACCGTCGAGGAAGGTGAGGTACTCGCCGCGCGCCGCGTCAAGGCCTGTGTTGCGGGCGGTCGCGAGACCGCCGTTCGTCTCATGTCTGAGATGGACGGCGCCGGGCAGCTCGCGCGCGGCACGCTCCAGGATCTCTGGAGTCTCATCCTTCGAACAGTCGTCGACGAGAATGAATTCGAAGTCGTCGCGTGCGTTCGCTCGCAGACTCTTCAATGTGTCGGGCGCGTATTGCTGCACGTTGTAGAACGGCACGATGACGGAGAGCTTAACCACGTGGGTGACGTTAGGTGTCGGCCCGGCATTCGTCTTGGCCGAAGGTGAGATGTCAGGTGAACGAAGCATGGCGGAACGGTTAACCGGCCTGCTTACCGGCGGTTTCCCGGGCTGATTCGCCATTCGTCGGCGTGCTGTTAACCGTTTGTTGCACCTGAGTTGGGCCGCCAATCGAAAAGCCTTCCTAGCGTCTTGGCTGTGCCAGCAAGCAACAGCGGGACGACACGGATCACCGTGCTCGCCGACTCAGACACCCGGTGGAAATGGGGTGCGCTCACCGCGAGCCGCCTCGCGGGTGAGGGAGCGGACACACGCCTGGACGGACGCCTTCTCCGGGGCCGGGCCACGCCCACCGTCCGACAGCTCGAAGAGGTCGGGGTGCGCGCGGACTCGCTCCGCGAAGTCACCGCCGTCGAGTTCCTGCGCGAGGTGGAGCGCGAAGCGCCCGACGTGATCGTGCTCGCTCTCGTGGGCGGCGCGGTCCAGGCGGTCCTTCACGGGCTCGCCCGGATAGCGGCGGACTCCGCGGGCTCCGGCAAGCGTCCCGTGATCGTCACCGGCTACGTCGGCGTCGTCTACGAGAAGCTCGCAGACGGCCTGCTCCTGCGGCACGGCGCGGACGTCGTCCTCGCCAACTCCCGCCAGGACGCGGAGCGTTTCCGCGCCGTGTACGAGGGAGTGGGCGCCGACGCCTCGGGCGTGGTGGAGAGCGCACTGCCGTTCCTCGGCGGCGCCGCCTACCTCGAGAAGGACCAGAAGCACGACCCGTACACGGTCGTCTTCGCCGCGCAGCCCTCCGTTCCGGACAGCCGCGCACACCGCACGTACCTGCTGCGGCGCATGGTCGAGCACGCACGCCTGCACCCGGACCGCGAGGTCCTGATCAAGCTGCGCAGCAAGCCAGGCGAACACACCACGCACATCGAGGAACTGCCCTACCAGAAGCTCGCCAAGGCCGAGAATCTGCCGCCCAACTGCCGTCTCGTGTACGGGAACATGGGCGAGGTCCTCGACCGCACCGACCTGCTCGTCACGGTCAGCTCCACCGCCGCGCTCGAATCCCTGCACCGCCGCATCCCCACCGCGGTCCTCACCGACCTAGGGGTGCGCGAGGCGCTCGGCAACCACCACTTCATCGGCTCCGGATGCCTGGCGTCCTGGGACGAGATCGACGCGGAGTACAGCCCCGAGGCCGCTCCGGAGTGGGTCGCGCGGCAGGGCGTCGCGCCGGACGGGACGTACGAGACGGCGTTCGACGCGGCACGTGAGCGCGTCGCGAACCTGCTCGCGCAGCCCCAGCTCCCTGCGATCGCCCCGTACTACAGCCTCACCACCGCCCCCGGATACCTCCCCGGCATCCTGGCCCGCCACCACCTCGGCCCGGACGGCACCCCACTGGCCGGAGCGCCCGCGGCGGACCGCGAGCCGGGCCCCGTGCGCCAGGCGGTCCGCAGCGCGGCGCGCGGCGCCTACCGGCACGGCGTGCAGCGCGTGGCCCCCGTCATCCGGCGGATGGGCGAGCTGTGATCCCCCACCCCTCTCAAGGAGCCCCCATGTCCCACCCCGCCCCAGGGAGCGTGCCCGCCCACCGCGTCCTCGCCGTCATCCCGGCCCGCGGCGGCTCCAAGGGCGTGCCCGCCAAGAACCTCGCCCCGGTCGGCGGCGTGCCCCTGGTGGCGCGGGCCATCCGGGAGTGCCTGGCCGCGCGGCTCGTCACGGACGTCGTCGTCTCCACGGACGACCACGTGATCGCCGAGGCGGCGCGGGCCGCGGGCGCCGAAGTGGTGCTTCGCCCCGCGGCGATCGCGGGGGACACCGCGACCAGCGAAGCGGCGGTCCTGCACGCGATGGACGAGCACGAGGCGCTGCACGGCAAGGCCGTCGACGTCGTCCTGCTCGTACAGTGCACGAGCCCCTTCATCGTCCGCGAGGACGTCGACGGAGTGGTCGGCTCGATCATCGACGGCGGCGCGGACACGGCGCTGACCGTCGCTCCCTTCCACGGCTTCGTCTGGCGCGACGCCGACGACGAGCCCGCGGCCATGGACGCGCGCCGCACCGGCGAGGTCGGCGGCACGACAAAGGTCGCCAACTCCACCGCCACCGACGGCGGCTACGGCGTCAACCACGACAAGTCCTTCCGCCCGCGCCGCCAGGACCGCCCCCAGGACCTCCTGGAGACCGGCGCGGTCTACGCCATGGACGTGACGGGCTTCCGCGAGCACAAGCACCGCTTCTTCGGCCGCACCGAGCTGGTCCGCACGGACCCGGCGCGCGTCCTGGAGATCGACGACCCGCACGACCTCGCCCGCGCCCGCGCGCTCGCGCCCCTCTTCGACTCCGGCAGGGCCGACGCGCTTCCGACCCGCGACGACATCGACGCGGTCGTACTCGACTTCGACGGCACCCAGACCGACGACAGGGTGCTGATCGACTCCGACGGACGGGAGTTCGTCTCCGTACACCGCGGAGACGGCCTCGGCATCGCGGCCCTGCGCGACTCGGGCCTTCCGCTGCTGATCCTGTCCACGGAGAAGAACCCGGTCGTCGCCGCGCGGGCCAGGAAGCTCAAGCTTCCCGTCCTGCACGGCATCGACCGCAAGGACCTCGCACTCAAGCAGTGGTGCGAGGAGCAGGGCATCGCTCCCGAGCGCGTGCTCTACGTCGGAAACGACGTCAATGACCTCCCGTGCTTCAGCCTCGTCGGCTGGCCCGTGGCGGTCGCGAGCGCCCACGACGTCGTACGCGGCGCCGCACGCGCGGTCACCGCTCTCCCCGGTGGTGACGGCGCGATCCGAGAGATCGCCGCATGGATCCTCGGCCCCTCCCTCAACAAGTAAGGAACGTTCCTGTCATGAGCTCTACGATCTCCAACTCCCGTCTGCGCACCTTCGGTTCGAAGACGGCCGGACCCGGTCAGCCCGTGTACATCACCGGTGAGATCGGCATCAACCACAACGGCGAGCTCGACAACGCCCTCGCCCTGATCGACGTGGCCGCCGACGCCGGCTGCGACGCGGTCAAGTTCCAGAAGCGCACCCCGGAGATCTGCACCCCGCGCGACCAGTGGGACATCGAGCGCGACACCCCCTGGGGCCGGATGACGTACATCGACTACCGCCACCGCGTGGAGTTCGGCGAGTCCGAGTACCAGGCCATCACCGAGCACTGCAAGAAGCGCGGCATCGACTGGTTCGCATCGCCGTGGGACACCGAGGCCGTCGCCTTCCTGGAGAAGTTCGACCTCCCGGCCCACAAGGTCGCCTCCGCCTCCCTGACGGACGACGAGCTCCTGCGCGCGCTCCGCGCAACGGGCCGCACGGTCATCCTCTCCACCGGCATGTCGACCCCGAAGCAGATCCGCCACGCGGTCGAGGTCCTCGGCTCGGACAACATCCTGATGTGCCACGCCACGTCGACGTACCCGGCGCAGGCGGAGGAGCTGAACCTCCGCGTCATCAACACCCTCCAGCAGGAGTTCCCGAACGTCCCGATCGGCTACTCCGGCCACGAGACGGGCCTGCAGACCACCCTCGCCGCGGTCGCGCTCGGCGCCACCTTCGTCGAGCGTCACATCACCCTCGACCGCGCCATGTGGGGCTCGGACCAGGCCGCGTCGGTGGAGCCCCAGGGCCTCACCCGCCTCGTCCGCGACATCCGCACCATCGAGGCCTCCCTCGGTGACGGCGTCAAGAAGGTCTACGAGTCGGAGCTCGGCCCGATGAAGAAGCTGCGCCGCGTCGCGGGCGTCGTCGCCGAGGCCGACGCGGCCGAGCGCGAGCCGGTCGCGGTCTGAGCCGGTCGCGGTCGAGCGCGCTGACGCTCTTACCGGGATTTCCCACCGGGACCCCCCACAAGGACAGGACACGGTCATACGACGATGAGCCCCCGACCCCCCGGGCCGACGGCCCCCACCGATGCGGCGCCCACCACTCTGGCGTTCGTAGAGAGCCCTGTGCAGCTCCTCAACGTCCTTGAGTGGGCGCATTCGGCAGGGGCGACAGGCCCGGCCGGGGGTCTCACCGTCGTCGTCCTCTCCCCGATGGACCCCATGACCCGGGGTCAGCTGCGCCGCATGGCCCAGCTGGCCCGCGACGAGGGCCTCAACGTCCGCTGGGAGGAGGCGCGCGGCGGCCCGGCCGCTCCCTTCCACACGATCGGCGGCCTGACGGGCCCGCTGCGTGCGGCGGACCGGATCGTGATCGGCGACCCGTTCTCGCGCTACGTACAGCTGCTCCTCACGATCACCCGGGCCCGCTCGCTCGTGGTCGTGGACGACGGCACGGCCACGATGGAGTTCGTGGCGCAACTGGCGGCGGGCGAGCGCCTGGTGCGCTGGCACCGGAGGGGCGGCCGCCCCGGTCTCCGGGACATCGCCTTCGCCCCGATCTCGGCCTCGGCCCGACGCCGCCTGACGCCGGGCGGCAAGCGCACGGTGGAGGTCTTCTCGTCCATGCCGATCGACTCGGCACCGGCGGGGGTGCGGGTGACGCCGAACACCTTCGCCTGGACGCGGGAGCGTTTCGGCCCTCCTCGGGTCTCGAAGGGCGCGGACCTGGTAGGCACGTCGCTGGTGGAGACGGGGGTCGTGGACCCGGACAGCTACGTGGAGGCGGTCCGTACGTTGTCGCTCGCGCACGGCGCCACACGCTACTTCGCACACCGCCGCGAGAGCGCGGAGAAACTGCACCGCCTGGCGGTGGAAACGGGCCTCCAGGTGGTCCGCCCCGACCTCCCCCTGGAACTGATCGCCCGCCGAGGCCCGATCGGCCGCACGATCCTGAGCTTCCCCTCGACGGTGGTCCACACCCTGCCGTTGGCGTTGGCGGGCACGGAGGTACGTGTCGCGGTGTGCGACATCGACCCGGCCTGGCTGACGGAGAACGCATCACCACGGGCGGAGGGCTTCTTGTCGGACGTCACGGGAACGGCGCGCGATGTGCACCGGCTGGCATCGGTGGCCTCCACGAATCCGTCGAAGGGCCTTGCGGCTACGGCGTGACGTCGGGGGCGTCCGCCTTGGTCTTGATCGCTGTGATGAGGGCGGCGAGTTGGGGCCGGGTGGTGGTGAGGATCTCCTCCGGGGTGTCGCTTTCGCGGAGGCGGATGGTGGTGGGGGTGGGGCCGGGGGCTATGTATACGCAGGAGGAACCTTCCTCGCTGTAGGTGGACTTCTGCCAGGTCAGCTTCGGGTTCGGCTTGCTCACGGGTACGCCTCTCACAGGTCCTGTGCGATGTGGTGGATGAGCTCGCGGGACGCGGCAGGCTGCAGAGAGACCTTCTCCATGCGGTCCAGCACGAGCCGGTACTTCTCCAACTGTCCGACGGCATCAATCAGTTCGCTCCCATGCGCGGTGTCCAGCTGCACGGTGTCGAGCGTCGTGACGGGGCCGTAGGCGTAGTCGACTCCATGCCCCGTCGTGGGGAACGACGTGCCCCCGAAGGGAATGACCCGGAGCGTCAGGCCGGGCAAATGGCTCATCTCGGCGAGATGGTCGAGCTGAGTTCGCGCCACGTCCCGGCCGCCGAACTGCATGCGCAGCGCTGCTTCGTGGACGATGGCGGCGTACGGCGGCGGCGTATCCCTGTGAAGCACCGCCTGCCGCTTGATGCGGTGGGAGATGCGGTACTCGATCTCGTGCGGCCGCAAGGAGGGGACCACTTCACGGAAGAGCGCGCGGGCGTGCTCGGGGGTCTGGAGCAGCCCGGGGATGTTGATGACTTGGGCCACGCGCAGGGCCGCGGCGTGGTGCTCCATCTCCGCGAGGTCCAGGAGCTGGACGGGAAGCGCGTTCCGATACTCCTCCCACCATCCCCGAGAGCGGTCGGCCGCCATCTCGGCGAGGGCGTCGACCAGCGGCTGGTCGGCACAGTCGTAGATCTGGGCGAGCGTGTGTACGCGATCTGCACTCACCCCGAACCGGTTCGCCTCGATATTGCTGACCTGGGCCTGAGTGGTGCCCAGAGTGCGGGCCGCCTCGACGGCTGTCATGCCCGCGCGTTCGCGCAGTCGGCGCAGCTCGACGCCGATGCGGACGCGGCGGGCTGATGGGGCGGTCCTGGGTGCCATGTCCTCGCTCCGTTTCGTACGCCTGATGTGGTCGTCACCCACACGAGGGCAATAGCTGAAGGTTTTGCAGAACGATGCAAAACCTTCAGCACCCGCAGTCTACGGTGTGACCAAAGCCGCCCAACTGGCCCTGCCGGTAAGCCGGAAGCGCACCGCCTGGTCTCTCGCGGCATGCCACCGCCCGGCATGGCTGCGAAAGGCGAATCGAGCCGTCCAACGCACGGAGGCGTCGTCCCCATGGTCACCGTCACGCTATCGCCACCCGCCCCCAATCCACCCGCACCCGAAGTGTGGTCGTACGCCCTCCACTTGCCCCACGATCCCCGCGCCCCGCGTATCGCACGGCAGACGCTGCGGGCGGTGCTTTCCGGGTACGGCCTGGGGGAGCTGACGGACACCGTTGAAATCCTGACCTCGGAACTGGTGACGAACGCCTACCGGCATACGGGCGGCCCGGCCGCCCTACGCCTCAGAGGCCTGCCCGGCAGACGCGGCGTACGGGAGGCGCGGGGCGTACGGGTCGGCGTGTGGGACACGGACCCGCACATCCCACCCCCGTTCGACAGCCCACCGACGCCCTTGCCGCCCCTGGCCCAGGGAGCCGAGGGCGGCAGGGGGCTCCGCCTGGTGGCGGAGTGGGCGACAGCGTGGGGCGGCTTCCCCTTGGGGGATGACTTGTTCGGCCAGAGGGGGAAGGTGCTGTGGGTCGAGTGCCGTTGCCCCGGGGAGTGCCGGTGAGCCGGTGTTGGTCAGGGCGCCGGGGCCGTCCGGTTGAACCCAGATTGGTGGTTCCGGGCCGGGAGTAAAGGGCGCTCCTACGTCGCGTCGGCTGCGCCGATGGCCCTTCGGGCCACCCTTGACACCCGTCCCTCCACCGCGCGAGGGAAGACATCCGGACGGCCCAGGGGCGGGACTCTCGGGACGGCTACCAGCGGGCTTCGGGTTTGATGCCGGGTGCGGACTGGTTCGTTGGGGGCGGGGGGCGTGGGTGAGGTGCGCGGTTGCTGCGGGGGTGGGTGCGGGTCTCGTCAAGCGTCCGGCGACCGGATCGTCGGGGGCGGCCGTCAGGGGGGATGGAAGGCCATCGGGCGGCGGATTGCAGGAAAGTCCCATGGGAGGGGCCCAGGACTGGGGCTGGGGCGGGACTTTTTTGCAAGCCGCCCCTTTCCGGGGCGGGGGCGGGGGCGTCCGCGCGGGGCACCTACTTTGGCGAAGTTGCGTTCCTGCGGGAGAGGGGCGCGCGAGTGCACCGATGCGCCCCTCAGCAACCCGACCCCCGTCGACCCGTGGCGGTTGGCACGGTTAGGGGATGTCGACCGAGACCCGTCCCACCAGGCCCTTTTCGAGGGCTGCGTGGGCGTCGGCGGTGTGCTCCAGTGGGAAGCGGTGCAGTGGCAGTCCTGCCTCCTCGCCCACGCGCAGCGCACCCGCGTCCACTGCCGCCGTGACGTCGGTGAGCGCCTGCTGCTTCGCCGTGGACGGCACTGTGTAGACGAAGACGCTCTGCCAGCGCAGGTTCGCCGAGAGTGAGGTGAGCACCGGGATGGACAGTTGCTCGTTCTCGCCGCCCGAGTAGTAGGCGACTACGGCACCTTGGGCGGCTACCGCGATGTCGAGAGCGGCGTTGGCGCCCGGTGCGACCTCCACGATGATGTCCACGCCCTCGGGAGCGAAGGCCTGGATCTCCGCGACCGCGTCCTGGGTGCGGTAGTCCACCGTCAGGTGGGCACCCGCCGCTCGCGCCAGTGCGGCCTTGGCGGGGCTGCTGACCGTGGTGATCACGCGGGCGCCCGCCCAGCGGGCGAGCTGGATGGCCGCGTTGCCGACCGCGCCGGCGCCGCCCGCCACCAGAACGGTCGCGCCTTGCAGAGTGCCGGGCGCGAGCCGGCCCGGCCCGCCGTCGTGCACGGTCAGCGCGCGGTGGGCGGTCAGGGCCGGGATGCCAAGGGCGGCGCCGAGTTCGAACGGGGCGTGGTCGGGCAGAGCGACGGCGTGCTGGTCGGGGACGAGCGTGTACTGCTGTGCCGTTCCCCAGGGCCGCCCCCAGGCGGCCTCCCAGATCCACACCCGCTGCCCGACCCGCTCCGGATCGACCTGCGGACCCACGGCATCGATCACCCCGGCACCGTCCTGGTGAGGCACCTCCTCGCGCACACCCGGCGGCAACGCCCGCCGACGGGCACGCCAGTCGGTCGGATTGACGCCGGAGACGTACACACGCACCCGCACCTCACCGACCCCGGGCTCAGGAAGCGGACGCTCAACGAGTTGAAGGACCTCGGGCCCACCAGCACCAGCCCGTACGACGGACTTCATCTCTCACCCATCCTTCGCTCACCCCTGGGGACACCCACCTGAACTCCGACCCGGAGCGGAAAATTCCGATGTGTGGACGTATGTGCATGATCCCGTCCCTCCGTGGTACCTGTGGAGGGCGTCGATCGGGTGTGCGTACGCATATGACCAGTGCCTTATCCCCTGAAAAGGCGGAGAGTTTACCCATCTCAAGTAGCGCTTATGCGCCACGCGGCCACCTTTTCTTACCCTATCGGGCTGAACTTTTGTTGATCGTGGGTCAGTTGGCACATGGCTCGCCCTACCCTTCAGAGGGTGAACCAACTGATGTCACGAGATTCCGAGCGAGGGTCCGAGCGAGGATCCGAGGTTGATCTGCCCGGGGAAGCAGCGGGGGACGCCCCCGGGGAAGCCATGCTTCCCGGTGTGCTCCCGGACGACTTGCGCGGCGAACTCATCGCCTTCCGGCGCGACTTGCACATGCACCCGGAGCTCGGCAACCAGGAGTTCCGCACCACCGCGGCCCTCAAGGCCAGGCTCGAGCAAGCCGGTCTTGAGCCCCGCGTGCTCGACATCGGTACGGGGCTCGTCTGTGACATCGGCATCGAGCGGTGGGACGGCGTACGCCCCATGCTCGCCCTGCGCGCCGACATCGACGCGCTGCCCATCCCGGACACCAAGCTCGGCGTCCCGTACCACTCCACCGTGCCCGACCGCGCCCACGCCTGCGGGCACGACGTGCACACCACCGTGGTGCTCGGGGCCGGGCTCGTCCTCGCCGATCTCGCGAAGCAGGGGCAACTGCCCCATCCCGTAAGGCTGATCTTCCAACCTGCCGAAGAGGTCCTGCCCGGCGGCGCGCCCGACGCCATCGAGTCGGGGGTCTTGGAGGGCGTCGGGCGCATCGTCGGCGTGCACTGTGATCCTCGGGTCGATGCCGGGAAGATCGGGCTGCGGCACGGGCCCATCACCTCCGCCTGCGACCGCCTTGAGATCTCGCTCGACGGCGCCGGCGGCCACACCGCGCGCCCCCACCTCACCACCGACCTCGTCACCGCCGCCGCCAAGGTCGTCACCGAGGTCCCCGCCCTGGTCGCCCGGCGTATCGACGCCCGCTCGGGGCTCGCGGTGACCTGGGGACGTATCGAGTCCGGGCACACCTGCAACGTCATCCCGCAGCACGCCGAACTCTCCGGCACGGTCCGCTGCCTGGACCTCACCGCCTGGCGGAAGGCGCCCGACCTGGTGCACGGCGCCGTCCAGGAGATCGCCGATCTGTACCGCGCCAAGTCCGTGGTGAATTACATCCGCGGCGTGCCGCCCGTCGTCAATGATCCTGATGTGACCGACCTGCTGAAGGACTCCATGGAGCTGCGGCGCGGGCCGCACTCCGTCGAGGACACCGAACAGAGCCTGGGCGGCGAGGACTTCTCCTGGTACCTGGAGCACATGCCGGGAGCCATGGCCCGCCTCGGCGTCCGTACGCCCGGCGAGCGCACCGTCCGGGATCTGCACCAGGGCGACTTCGACGCGGACGAGTCGGCGATCACGGTGGGCGTCGAGATGTTCACCGCGGCGGCGCTGCTCGACGGGGCCCAGCGGTAACCACCGCTATCGGCCGGTTACGGCGGTCCCGTTCACCCGGACGTAACCGGCCCTCGGCACGAATAGGTAACGGCAGTGCGAAACCCCGTTCCCCTCCCTTTCTACGCGCGTTACTGTGCGCCGAAATCAGGCCCGTCAAGGGTGCTTTGGGGAACGTAAGGGGTGCGTCCTATGCGTCTTCGTCAAGGATCTCGTGGAATCGGTGGCACCGGTCGAACCGGTGCCACCCGTGCAGCCCGAGGAACGCGGCTCTCCCAAGTGGCCGTGGCGGTGGCGTCCCTCGCCCTCGCGGCCTCCGCGTGCGGCAAGACCAGCAGCGAGGCCTCCTCGGGGGATGACGGCAAGGACGGCAAGTCCGGGGGTTCGTCCGAGTACAACGACAAGGGCATCGGCCTCGCGTACGACATCGGCGGCAAGGGCGACCAGTCGTTCAACGACGCCGCCTACGCCGGATACGAGAAGGCCCGCAAGGACTTCAAGATCGGCGGCGTGGACATGGAGCCGGGCGACGGCGAGTCCAGTGCCGACAAGGTGCAGCGCATCGAGCAGCTGGCCAAGCAGGGCTACAACCCGGTTGTGGGCGTCGGCTACATCTATGCGCCCGCCATCAAGGAGGTCGCCGGGAAGTTCCCCAAGACCACCTTCGGGATCATCGACGACAACACCGTGAAGGCGGACAACGTCGCCGACCTCGTCTTCCACGAGGAGCAGGGGTCGTATCTCGCGGGCGTCGCCGCTGCCAAGGTGACCAAGGCCGACCACGTCGGGTTCATCGGCGGCGTGGACATCCCTCTCATCCACAAGTTCGAGGCGGGCTTCGTGCAGGGCGTCAAGTCCGTCGACCCCAAGATCAAGATCGAGAAGCAGTACCTGACCGAGAAGCCCGAGGACGGCGGCTTCTCCAGCCCCGACAAGGGGCAGAACGCGGCGAGCGGCCAGATCGAGTCGGGCGCCGACGTGCTCTACCACGCGGCGGGGCTCTCCGGGCAGGGCGTGATCCAGGAGGCCGGTTCCCAGAAGGTGTGGGTGATCGGTGTCGACTCCGACCAGTACAAGCAGAAGGCCCTTGCCAAGTACAAGGACTACATCCTCGGCTCGGCCCTCAAGGATGTCGGCGGGGCTGTCTACGACCTGACGAAATCGGTCGTCAAGGGCAAGCCGATCACGGGCGAGCAGCGCTACGACCTGAAGTCGGGCCGGGTCGGGTTCGCCGACTCGAATCCGAAGTACACGGCGATGAAGGACGTGGTGGCCGCCGTGCAGAAGGCCGAGAAGGACATCGCCGACGGCAAGGTCGAGGTCAAGACCACGCCGTAGCCCCACGGACGGCTCGACGCACGACAGGTGGGGCGCCCCGTGCGTGAGGGGCGCCCCACACTGCGTACATGCTCGCGCAACCTCGCGGCCACAGCTCGATAACGGACGGGACAGAAGGGTTCTTATGTCAGGTCTACGCGCGTTACGCTGCGGCGAAATCAGCGCCAGGTGAGGCGCTCGTACGTGCTTTTGCTTGCTTGTACATAAGGAGTTCCTCTCTATGCGCCGGGTTTCCCGAATTGCCGCAGCGGGTGTAGCGACCGCCGCACTCGCCGTCTCCGCCACCGCCTGCGGCGGCACCTCCAGCGACGCCGCCGGTTCCAAGACCGACGGCAAGAGCAAGGGCGTCGCCATCGCGTACGACGTCGGCGGCAAGGGCGACCAGTCCTTCAATGATGCCGCGACCGCCGGTATGGACAAGGCCTCCAAGGACCTGAAGATCGGCAAGAAGGCTGTCGAGCCGACGGACGGCGAGTCCGACGCCGACAAGGCCCAGCGCCTCACCGAGCTCGCCAAGCAGGGCTACAACCCGGTCATCGGCATCGGCTACGCCTACGCCCCCGCCGTGAAGGAAGTCGCCGAGAAGTTCCCGAAGGTCAGCTTCGGCATCGTCGACGACGCCACCATCGAGGCGGACAACGTCTCCGACCTGGTCTTCAACGAGGAGCAGTCCTCGTACCTGGCGGGCGTCGCAGCCGCCAAGGCCACCAAGACCAAGACCGTCGGCTTCATCGGTGGCGTGAACAACAACCTGATCCGCAAGTTCGAGGCCGGCTTCGTCCAGGGCGTCAAGGCCACCGACAAGTCGATCAAGATCAAGCGCCAGATGCTCACCGAGAAGGCCGAGGACGGTGGCTTCTCCAGCCCGGACAAGGGCAAGGAAGGCGCCAGCGGCCAGATCGAGGGCGGTGCCGATGTGGTCTACCACGCGGCGGGTCTCTCGGGGCAGGGCGTGATCGAAGCGGCCGCCGCCGAGAAGGTGTGGGCGATCGGCGTCGACTCCGACCAGTACGAGCAGAAGGCCCTGGCCAAGTACAAGAAGTACATCCTGACCTCGGCGACCAAGGACGTCGCCGGAGCGGTGTACAACCTGACGAAGTCGGTCCAGGATGGCAACGCCAAGGGCGGTGTGGTCCGTGCGGACCTGAAGTCCGGCGGCGTCGCGCTTGCCGACTCGAACCCCGAGTACAAGAAGATGACGGACCTCCAGGCCGCCGTCGAGAAGGCCGAGCAGGACATCAAGAGCGGCAAGATCAAGGTCAAGACCACGCTGTAACAGGGTCCATGCTGTAACCGGGACTCGCTGCGACCAGTACTGCGCTGCAACAGCGAAGTCACGGCCGCGAAACGGGGTGTGGGGGACGATGGGTCCCCCGCGCCCCGTTCGCGCGGCCCACTGCTCAACTCCCGTCGAACCAGGGGCGCTACGCGCGTAGGTGGCCCCTTTCCTGAGGATTTCCGAGGAGAGTGCGCCATCGACGCGTCCACCAGCCCTCCGCCCACCGCTAGGGCCGTTGCCGTGGAACTCACCGGCATCACCAAGCGCTTCCCGGGCGTCGTGGCCAACCATGACATCCGCCTGACCGTCCGCAAGGGCACCGTGCACGCCCTCGTCGGCGAGAACGGCGCGGGCAAGTCGACCCTGATGAAGATCCTCTACGGCATGCAGAAGCCGGACGAGGGCACCATCTCGGTCGACGGCGCCCAAGTGACCTTCGCAAGCCCCGCCGACGCCATCGCGCGCGGCATCGGCATGGTCCACCAGCACTTCATGCTCGCCGACCAGCTGACCGTCCTGGAGAACATCGTTCTCGGGAGCGAGAAGCTGCACGGCATCGGCGCCGCCGCCCGCCGCAAGATCGCGGAGATCTCCGACCGGTACGGCCTCGGGGTCCGCCCCGACGCCATGGTCGAGGACCTCGGCGTCGCCGACCGCCAGCGCGTGGAGATCCTCAAGGTCCTCTACCGCGGCGCCACCACGCTGATCCTGGACGAGCCCACGGCCGTGCTCGTGCCCCAGGAGGTCGACGCGCTCTTCGACAACCTGCGCGAGCTGAAGTCCGAGGGCCTGTCCGTCATCTTCATCTCCCACAAGCTGGGCGAAGTCCTCTCCGTCGCCGACGACATCACCGTCATCCGGCGCGGCACGACCGTCGGCACGGCGATCCCCTCGGAGACGACCCCGCGCCAGCTCGCCGAGCTGATGGTCGGCAGCGAGCTGCCCACGCCGGAGACCGCGGAGTCGACGGTCACCGACCGCACCGTGATCGAGGTCCAGAGCCTCACGGTCTACGACAAGGGCACGGTGTCGACCGGCCAGTCGTCGGCGAGTCTGCTCATGGACGAGGTCCAGCGCGGAGACGTACGACGCGTGCTCGACGATGTCTCGTTCACCATTCACGCGGGCGAGGTGATGGGTATCGCCGGCGTCGAAGGAAACGGCCAGACGGAACTCATCGACGCGCTCATCGGCCTGAAGCACGCCGACTCCGGTGCCATCCGCTTCCTCGAAGAGGACATCACCGGGCTGGCCACGCGCCACCGCCGCGAGCAGGGCATCGGCTACATTCCCGAGGACCGCCACCGCCACGGCCTCCTCCTGGAGTCGCCGCTGTGGGAGAACCGCATCCTCGGCCACGTCACCGAGAAGCCCAACTCCCGCGGCAAGGGCGGCTTCTGGCTCGACCCCAAGGGCGCGCAGGCCGACACCCGGCGCATCGTCGAGGAGTACGACGTCCGTACGCCCGGCATCGACGTCACGGCCGCCTCCCTCTCCGGCGGCAACCAGCAGAAGCTGATCGTCGGCCGCGAGATGAGCCACAAGCCCCGCTTCCTGATCGCCGCCCACCCCACCCGCGGTGTGGACGTCGGCGCGCAGGCCCAGATCTGGGACCAGATCCGCGAGGCCCGCCGCGAAGGACTCGCCGTCCTGCTCATCTCGGCGGACCTCGACGAGCTGATCGGCCTCTCCGACACCCTCCGCGTGATCTACCGCGGACGGCTCGTCGCCGACGCCGACCCGGCCACCGTCACGCCCGAGGAGCTCGGTTCGGCGATGACGGGTGCGGCGTCCGGCCACCTCGAACACGTAGAAGAAGACCCCGAGAACCCCGAAAACCCCGAGAACCCCGAAGACCCCGAAGAGGGCTCTGCCGAGACTTCGGAGGACGAGGCCCGATGAAGAAGTTCGACAAGGAGCGACTGCTCCTCGCGGTGGCCGGACCGGTCATCGCCCTCGTCGTGGCGGTGGCGCTGACCTCGGTCGTGCTGCTCGCGTCGGGCAAGAACCCGATCGAGCCGTACACCCTGATGCTGGAGCAGATCAGCTACTCCGACATCCAGGTCCTGACCATCAACCAGGCCGGCATGTACTACCTGGCCGCGCTCGCGGTGGCCGTCGGCTTCCGCATGAACCTGTTCAACATCGGTGTGGACGGGCAGTACCGCCTCGCCGCGATGGCCACCGCCGTCGTCGGCGCGCACGTGGCGCTCCCCGCCCCGCTCCAGATCCCGCTCCTGATGCTGGTCGCCATGCTCACCGGCGCCTTCTGGGCGGGCATCGCGGGCATCCTCAAGACCACGCGTGGGGTCAGCGAGGTCGTCGCGACGATCATGCTCAACGCCATCGCGACGAGCGTCATCGGCTACATGACCCTCACCGACAACTTCGGCGTCCCGGTCGGCAACAACCAGACCACCGGCGAGATGCACGAGTCCGGCTGGTTCCCCGGGATCAGCATGGGCGACTCCGGCGAGATCTACGGCTTCGTGATCATCGCTGCTCTCGCGGGCGTCCTGTACTGGCTGGTCCTCAACCGCACCCGCTTCGGCTTCGACCTGCGTGCCACCGGCGCATCCGAGTCGGCAGCGGCGGCCTCCGGCGTGAACGCCAAGCGCATGGTCCTCAGCGCGATGCTGATCTCCGGCGCGGTCGCGGGTCTCGCGGGCATGCCGATCCTGCTCGGCGACACCCACACCTACAGCCTCAGCTTCCCCGCGGGCCTCGGCTTCACGGGCATCGGCATCGCGCTCCTCGGCCGCAACAGCCCGGTCGGCATCGCGTTCGCCTCGCTGCTCTGGGCCTTCCTGGACAAGGCGTCACCCGCTCTCGACTACGCGACCCCGGTCGCGTACGACAAGGAGATCGCGGTGATCATGCAGGGTCTCATCGTGATCGCGGTCGTCGTCTCCTACGAGGCCGTACGCCGTTGGGGCCTGAGCCGCCAGCAGCGCCGCGTCGGCGAGGAACTGGCCGCAGCCACCCGTAAGGGCAACGGCAACAACGACACCGTGAAGGAGGTGGCTGCCCGATGAGCTCGGCAACCGTAGCCAAGCCCCCGGCCAAGCAGCCCGCGCCGGGCCGCCGCCGCATCTCGCTCCCCGTCCTCCTGCTGATCGTCGCGGGTGTCCTCGTCCTGACGTCCGTGGTCCGGCTGATCACCGACGCGGACGGCATCACCTCCACAGGGCAGATGTCCACCGCGCTGCGGCTGGCCGTGCCGATCGGCCTCGCGGGGCTCGGCGGTCTGTGGGCCGAGCGCGCCGGCGTGGTCAACATCGGCCTTGAAGGCATGCTCATCCTCGGCACCTGGTTCGGCGCGTTCGCCGGTTACCAGTGGGGCCCGTGGGTCGGCATCCTGTTCGGCATACTCGGCGGCGCGCTCGGCGGACTGCTCCACGCGATCGTCACGGTCACCTTCAACGTCAACCACATCGTCTCCGGTGTGGCCCTCAACATCCTCGCCCTCGGCGCCACTCGCTACCTCTCCACCTTCGCCTTCGAGGGCAAGGAGGGCGGTACGTCGAAGCAGTCGCCGCCGGTCGAATCGCTTGGCAGCTTCTCCGTACCCGGCCTCTCCGACTGGTTGCAGGACCTGAACGAGAAGCACTGGTTCCTCGTCTCGGACATCGCGGGCCTGCTCGGCGGCCTGTTCACGGACCTCTCCCCGCTCACCGTCATCGCCGTCGCGATGGTGCCGCTGAGCTGGTGGGTCCTGTGGCGTACGTCGTTCGGTCTGCGCCTGCGCTCCTGCGGCGAGAACCCGGTCGCGGCCGAGTCCCTCGGCGTCAACGTCTACAAGTACAAGTACCTCGCCGTGATCATCTCCGGCGGTCTCGCCGGGCTCGGCGGCGCGTTCCTCTCGCTCGTCGGCTCGAACATCTACCTGGAGGGCCAGACCGGCGGGCGCGGCTACATCGGCCTCGCCGCGATGATCTTCGGCAACTGGATGCCGGGCGGACTCGCGCTCGGTGCGGGCCTGTTCGGTTACACCGACAGCCTGAAGCTCCGGGGCGGCGGCACGAACGTGCACGCGCTGCTCCTGCTGCTCGCGATCCTGCTGGTCATCGGCGCGGTCTACCTCGTATGGCGCAAGCGTTACGTCCCCGCGGCGATCACCGCGGCCGTCTCGGCGCTCATGTTCGCGTGGTACGGCTTGACCGACGAGGTTCCCAACCAGGTCGTCACCGCCACGCCGTACGTCGTTACGCTCCTTGTGCTCTCGCTCTCCGCCCAGCGGCTGCGCATGCCGAAGGCGGACGGCCAGCCCTATCGAAAGGGACAAGGAACGTGACCGAGACCGAGAGTGACTCCGAGTCCGACTCCGACTCCGCGGGCGAGACCGAGCCCGACTGGGACGCGCTGCGGGATGCCGCACGCGAGGCCATGTCCCGTTCCTACGCTCCCTACTCGGGCTTCCCGGTCGGCGCCGCGGCCCTCGTGGACGACGGCCGCACGGTGTCGGGCTGCAACGTGGAGAACGCGTCGTACGGCCTCGGCCTGTGCGCCGAGTGCGGTCTTGTCTCGCAGCTCCAGCTCACCGGGGGCGGCCGTCTGACGCACTTCACCTGCGTCGACGCCAAGGGCGAGATCCTGATGCCGTGCGGACGCTGCCGTCAGCTGCTGTACGAGTTCGGTGGCGCGACGCTGCTGTTGGAGACGGCCGCCGGTATCCGGACTCTGGGGGACATGCTCCCGGACCCGTTCGGCCCGGAGCACCTCAACTGACGTACGGCCCCTTCCTGTTGCTGTGCGACCGGGAGGGGCCGTCTTCATCCTGCGGCTCTATGCGCGTAGAGTCGCCTCACCGTTTTAAGGCGCAAAGAGGGGTTATGCCATGGACGTCATCTCCGTGATTCGTACGAAGCGGGACCGCGGCGAGCTGAGCGGCGAGCAGATCGACTGGGTCATCGACGCGTACACGCGCGGCGTGGTCGCCGACGAGCAGATGTCGGCCCTTGCCATGGCGATCCTGCTCAACGGCATGAACCGCGGCGAGATCGCCCGCTGGACGGCCGCGATGATCGCGAGCGGCGAGCGCATGGACTTCTCGTCCCTGTCCCGCCCCACGGCCGACAAGCACTCCACGGGTGGCGTCGGCGACAAGATCACGCTGCCGCTCGCCCCGCTGGTCGCCGCGTGCGGCGCCGCCGTTCCGCAGCTGTCGGGCCGGGGCCTCGGCCACACGGGCGGCACCCTGGACAAGCTGGAGTCGATCCCGGGCTGGAAGGCCCTCCTCTCGAACGAGGAGATGCTGTCCGTCCTGGAGGGCGTCGGCTCGGTCATCTGCGCGGCGGGCGACGGACTGGCCCCGGCGGACAAGAAGCTGTACGCGCTGCGGGACGTGACCGGCACGGTGGAGGCGATTCCCCTGATCGCCTCGTCCATCATGTCGAAGAAGATCGCCGAGGGCACCGGCTCGCTGGTCCTCGACGTGAAGGTCGGCACCGGCGCCTTCATGAAGAACATCGAGGACGCCCGCGAACTGGCGTCCACCATGGTCGAGCTGGGCACCGACAGCGGCGTACGTACGGTCGCGCTGCTCACCAACATGTCCACGCCGCTCGGCCTGACGGCGGGCAACGCCCTTGAGGTCCGCGAGTCGGTGGAGGTCCTCGCGGGCGGCGGTCCCTCCGACGTCGTCGAGCTGACCCTCGCCCTGGCCCGCGAGATGCTCGACGCGGCGGGCCTGAAGGACGCCGACCCGGAGAAGGCCCTCGCGGACGGCTCGGCGATGGACGTGTGGCGCCGGATGATCTCCGCCCAGGGCGGCGACCCGGACGCGACCCTGCCGGTGGCCCGCGAGACGCACGTCGTCACGGCGCCGTCCTCCGGCGTCCTGACCCGCCTCGACGCGTACGACGTCGGCGTCGCGGCCTGGCGCCTCGGCGCGGGGCGTGCGCGCAAGGAGGACGTCGTCCAGGCGGGTGCGGGCGTCGAACTCCACGCCAAGCCGGGGGACTCCGTCGAGGCGGGCGCCCCGCTGCTGACCCTGCACACGGACACGCCGGACCGCTTCGCTTACGCGCTCCAGTCCCTGGAGGGTGCGTACGACGTCGCCCCCACCGGAACGGACTTCTCGCCGGAGGCGATCGTGCTGGACCGGATCGGCTGACAGCTCGGCCGGCCGTGTGAGTCTGCCCGTGTGGTCGGGTGTTGTGCCCTTCCGTACCTGGTCCCCGCCTGCCCGTGCCGCGTATGCAGGGACGAGTCGCATCCTGCGCGGGAGGGGCAGCCTTGCACGACCATGATCACGATCACGTCAAAGCCGCCGGCACCGGGGCCGTCCGCGGCCCGGTCCGGCGGCCCGCGGGTGCGGCACCGCCCGGAGGGCTCATCGGCCTGCATCGCGACGCGGGGAACGCCGCTGTCGTCCAGATGCTGCGCGAGGCCGGTCACCCCTACGCGGGCGGCGCATCCCGGCACGGCGGACAGATCCACGTGCAGCGTTACGCGAGCGGCCAGGTCAAGAGCCTGGCCAGCGAGCAGGGCGTGGGCCCCTACTTCGAGTCGCAGGCACCGCAGGGCACTCTGGCCCCGGATCCGGAACAGGTCTCGAAGCACTCGGTGGACCACCTCGGGGCCCGTACCCACGACCCGTTCCAGCAGGACGTGGCGGAGGAGACCGGTGTCGAGCCGTCCCCGCCGCTCGGGCTGCCCCTCAGGGTCGCGGGCGACGGATCCCTCGCCGTGCACGACACCGCGCGCGAACCGAAGGAGTTCTACGCGACGGCGGGCGTGATCGAGGCGAGCAACGCATCTCTGGAGGGCGTCGGCAGCAATTACACGCTGGTGGCCCGCGGACCGCAGATCTCCGTGGAGAACCCGTCCGGCGACGGGTCCGTCGTCCTCAAGCGCGTACAGCCTCAGACGCGGGAGAACCCCCAGAACGCCGAGTCGGGCTTCGCGAACCTGCTGAAGTCCGAATGCATCGACGTGGCCCGGGAGTTGATGGGCGGCGGCAGGCAGACGGACGTCGTCCTGACGGGGCGGGACAACATGCCCTGGGAGGACAGGACCGTCGACAGCGTGGCCGACGGCCTCGCCGACCGCGCGGGCGCACCGCAGGGCGCCCCCACCCCGGAGCGCTACGGCGGCGCCCTGCGCGAGCACCCCGAAGAGATGGACGCCGCTGCCGCGGACCTCGGGGTGAACAAGGCCGCGGCCCCCGCGGTGGGCGAGGGCTATACGACCGTCTCCCTGGGGCAGAGCGCCAAGCTCGACTTCGGCGAGTCCGCCACCCCCGCGGCCAAGCTCCAGGACATCTGGGGCTTCCACTTCGCGGGCGTCGCGGCGCTCAGCGCGAACGGCGAGGACCGCGTCACCCTGGAGAACTACACCCGCACCGCCAACTCCGGCGACGCGCTGCAGGAGCTGCTCCCCAAGCTGGTGGAGGAGTTCAAGACCAAGACCGCCATCCCGCTGCTCCGTCCCAAGGGCAAGCCCGCGCCCGGGGGCTCCGAGATGGACCAGGTGAACAAGCTGCTCAAAGAAATCGCCGGAAGCGCCCAGCGCGGCACCGAGGAGTTCAGGCGGCTCTCGGAGGCGAAGAACGAGTGGAACAGCAAGTGGTTCTTCCGCATGTACGGGTCGGGAGCGGGCCAGTCGTTCCACGAGCAGCAGTACGACAGCGGGCGGGGTGACTTCGTGAACGCCCTGACCCTGCGCGTCCGCAAGCGGCCTCAGGCCTGACCTGAGGCTGACGGCCGTACCGATGAGTTCCGGCCGCCCCACCGGTCAACCCTGCATGGCTGCTCCCGAAGAGAACCTCACCGAGGAAAACCTCATCCGGATCGAGGGCCCCCTGCGCGCAGGCGACATCCCGCACCTGTGCGACCGGGTGGCCGCCGCCCGGCACCGCCCCGGCGGCGGTGACGACGTGATCTGCGACGTCGCCGCCGTCACCACCGCCGACCTCGCGACGGTCGACGTCATCGCCCGACTGCACCTCGCCGCCCGCAGGGCGGGGGGCCGGATCCGGCTCAGAAATCCGTCCCCCGCGCTGCTTGCCCTGCTCGGCCTCGTCGGTCTCGTCGAACTACTCGGCCTTGTCGTCGAGATGGAGCGGCAGGCCGAACAGCGGGAACCACCGGGGCGTGTCCAGGAAGCAGTGGAAGCCCGCGATCCGCCCCTCTGAGATCTCGATGACCTGAACCGCCCACGGCGCGAACCCACCCTTCTCCGGGTCGGGCTTGTAGTGGGCGAAGCCCGGCGTGCCGTTGACGTCGACCGGGAACAGGCGGCTGTTGGCGCAGGACGCGCCGATGGTCGACATGAAGCCCGTGATGTCGGCAGTGCCGCGCAGCCACAGGTCGAACGGGGGCATCGTCATGACGGCGTCTTCGTGCAGCAGCGCCGTCAGCGCCGCCATGTCATAGCCCTCGAAGGCCGCCACGTACCGCTCGAGGAGCTTCTGCTGCTCTTCGTTCAGCGGATCGGATACGGCGGTGTCGTCGGCAGGGGCTTCGGCGAGGGTCGCCCGCGCCCGCTGCAACGCGCTGTTGACGGAGGCCACCGAGGTGTCGAGGAGCTCGGCCGCCTCGCTGGCCTTCCACGCGAGGACCTCGCGCAGGATGAGCACCGCCCGCTGCTTGGGCGGCAGTTGCTGCAGGGCGGCGACGAAAGCGAGCCGCACCGACTCCTTCGCCACGGCCGCCTCTGCGGGGTCGCTGAGGGACGGCAGCATGCGCGCGTCCGGCATCGGCTCCAGCCACACGTTGTCCGGGCGGGGCGTGAGCGCGGCCTGGGCGAGGGGCGCCGCCGCGCTCAGGTCCATGGGGCGTGCGCGGCGGTTGCCCGCGTTCAGCATGTCCAGGCAGACGTTCGTCGCGATCCTGTACAGCCACGACCGGAGGCTGGAGCGGCCCTCGAACTTCTCGAAGCTCCGCCAGGCCCGCACCATCGTGTCCTGCACCGCGTCCTCGGCCTCGAACGCCGAGCCCAGCATGCGGTAGCAGTACCCGGTCAGTTCGACCCGGTGTTTCTCCAGCGTGACGTCCAGTTCCGACGTCGTGCCTGCGATGTCAGTCATCCCAACCCACCCCTGCGGCTGCCACGGAAGTCCCCAGCACTTCGGAAGCTACCGCAGCCCACTGACAACGGCCCCCGGAGTAGGAAAACCCGCAGGCGGGAGAGGACCAGTCCAGTGCCGCTAGTGCGCCGCCACGAGCCCCCGCCGCTCCTGGGCGCGAGCCGCGTGCGACCCCCAGACGGTGATGGACGCGACGCCGAGCACCGCGAGGAGACCCAGGCCCACCGTCCCCGCCCAGCCTCCCGCGTGGAAGGCGACCGCGCCGAGCGTGCCGCCCGCGCTGGAGCCCAGGTAGTACGCGGACTGGTAGAGCGCCGAAGCCTGCGCACGCCCCGCAGTTGCCGTACGGCTCACGGACGACGAGGCGACCGCGTGCCCCGCGAAGAAGCCCGCGGTGATCAGGACGAGCCCGAGAAGCACCATGCCGAGCGCGTCGGACAGGGAGAGCAGCAGACCGCCCGCCGTCGTGCTCACCGCCAGGTACAGCGCCCCGCGCCTGCCGAGCCGCGCCACCAGCTTCCCCGCGGCGGCCGACGAGACCGTACCGACGAGGTAGACCAGGAAGATCGAGCCGATGATGCCCTGGGGGAGGGAGAAGGGCTCCTCGGTGAGGCGGTAGCCGATCACGGTGTAGACCGCGCCGAACACCGTCATGAACAGTGCGCCGATCGCGTACAGCCTGCACAGCAGAGGGTTGGAGAGGTGTGAACGGATGGTCCTGCCGAGCGCCTTGGGGTTGAGCGAGCCCGGCGTGAAGTGGCGCGGCGCGGGGAGCAGCGCGCGGAAGGCGAGGGCGCACAGGACGGCCACGACACCCACCACGCCCACGGCCGCGCGCCAGCCCCATGCCTGCGCGACCCAGCCCGTGATGATGCGCCCGCTCATGCCGCCGATGGAGTTGCCCGCCACGAACATGCCGATCGCGGCGACAAGGGCCTTGGGCCTGACCTCCTCCGCGAGGAACGCCATCGCGGACGCCGGAAGCCCGGCGAGGGCCGCGCCCTGCACGGCCCGCAGCGCGATCAGCACGCCGATGGAGGGAGCGAAGGGGACGAGGAGACCCACGACCACCGCGACCGTCAGTGAGACGGTCATCAGCGTCCGCCGCCCGAACCGCTCGCTGAGCGCGCTCAGGGGCAGTACGAAGAGGGCGAGGGCGCCGGTGGCGGCCGACACCGTCCAGCTCGCTGAGCTCGCGCTGACGCCGAAGTCGGCGGAGACGAGGGGGAGCAGCGCCTGCGTGGAGTAGAGGAGGGCGAAGGTGGCGACACCCGCGAGGAAGAGGGCGAAGCTCATGCGGCGGTAACCGGGGCCGCCGGGGTTCAGGCGGGTGTCGGTGGGCTCGGAGGCATCCGTGGCATCCGTGGCTTCGATGTCCGGGGACGACGGGGGGAGGGCGGCCGCGTGGGTGACGGACGCCCCGCTACTGGCAGGAGGCATGTGTCGAACGTAGGCACACATGACTCATCCGTCCAATGCATGGACTGGCCATAATCGTTCCCATGGTGCATGAGCGCAGTTCAGAGCGGCGTCTGTCGCAGAGCAGTTACGTAGGAGACATCGGCGCGGCAGCTACAGGACCGGTGCCGTCGCCGGCCGGGCTGACCCCGGAGTCCTGGTCCGCGCTGCTCTCGCCGCGCCTCGCGTACTTCGCGGGCGTCGCGCGGACGGAGCACGTGACGCGGGCCGCGCAGGAGATGCAGGTGCCGCAGTCGACCCTTTCGCGTGCGCTCGTACGCCTCGAACAGGACCTGGGCGTCGACCTGTTCGCACGGCACGGCCGCACGGTGTCCCTGACCCCGGCGGGCCGTACGTTCCTCGGCTCCGTCGAACGGGCGCTCGGCGAGGTGGAGCGTGCGGCGGAGTCCGTACGGGCGGACGCGGACCCGGCGTCGGGCAAGGTGGCCTTCGGGTTCCTGCACACCATGGGGTCGGAGACCGTGCCCGGCCTGATCCGCGCCTTCCGCGCGGACCATCCGCGGATCCGCTTCAGCCTCGTACAGAACTACGGGGAGGCGATGATCGAGCGACTGCGGGCGGGGGAGCTCGACCTGTGTCTGACCTCGCCCGTGCCGGACGCGCCGGACCTGGTCGCCCGCCGCCTGGACGAGCAGCGCCTGCGCCTCGTCGTGCCGGACGACCATCGCCTCGCTTCCCGCAAGCGGGTCCGTCTCGCGGAGGCGGCGGACGAGGCCTTCGTGACCCTCGAACCCGGCTACGGCCTGCGCCGCATCACGGACGACCTCTGCCAGGAGGCCGGCTTCAAGCCGCGGGTCGCGTTCGAGGGGGAGGAGGCGGAGACACTGCGGGGCCTGGTGGCGGCGGGTCTCGGGGTTGCCCTCCTGCCGCCACCGGCCGTCCCCCGGCCGGGAGTCGTGGAGCTGACGGTGACGGGGCAGCGGGCGGTGCGCGAGATCGGCGTGGCCTGGCTGGACGGCCACCCGGACACTCCGCCGGTGGCGGCATTCAAGAAGTTCCTGCTGGGGAGGAGGGGGAAGCTGCTGCCCGAATAGCCAGGGACTGCAGAGCCGAGCGTGCCTGGGCGCGCAGCCACGCATGGGCGCGGTCGTTGTCGTGGCGCTGGTGCCAGACCAGGTGCAAGGGGATCGGCGGCATGGTGAGGGGCAGGTGCAGCGTCCGCAGGCCGAGGTCGCCCAGGGCGGATGCGGTGACGGCCCGGGGGAGGGTGACGACGAGGTCGGTGTCGAGGACCAGGGGGAGCGCCGTTGCCGCGCTCGGGGTCGCGGCGACGACCCGGCGTTCGAGCCCGAGGGCGGCGAGGGCGTCGTCGACGGGGTCGCGCAGACGTCCGCGCCGGGAGACGGTGACGTGCCCGGCCGCCGCGTAGCGCTCGGGGGTGAGGGGCCCGTCGGTCAGCGGGTGACCGGGGCGGACCGCCACGACGAGGCGGTCCTCGCCCACGAGTTCATGGCGGATGTCGGGTGCCGAGGGCTCGGCGGAACTCGATTCGAGGTCGACCTCACCGCGCCGTAGTTCCGGGGTGTCGGAGTTCGACTCGGCCACCAGGCGCAGCCGTACGTCCGGGGCCTCGCGGTGGACGGCGGCGAGCAGGGCGGGGCCGCATGCCGATGCCAGCGCGTCGTGCCAGCGGACGGTGAAGGTCCTGCTCAGGGTGGTCAGGTCCAGTTCCCTGTCCCTGCTGAGGAGTTGGTGGGCCTGGTGGACGACGTCGTGGACCTGCGCGCGCAGCTCCAGGGCGTGCGGGGTCGGGACCATCGTCCGGCCGGTGCGGACCAGGATCTGGTCGCCGGTGGTCTGGCGGATCCGTCCCAGGGTCCGGCTCATCGCCGGGGACGTGACGTGCAGACGGGCGGCGGCGCCCGCCACGCTGCCCTCCTCCAGGAGCGCGTCGAGCGCGGTGAGCAGATTCAGATCCAGTTGCATGGGGGTAATTCTAGGGCTTACAAGCATGCACTTGCTGTTAATCCACGGGCTGCCTACCTTCGAGAAACGGACCGCGGCACGACGCACATCGCATCGCACCGCCCCTCAACCCCGATCCGATTCCCGTGGGAGCACTCATGTCCAGTGACCTCAGCGCCGGCCTGTCCACCGTCACCGCCGCCGTCCGCGCGGCCGGTGATCTGCTGCGCGAGCGCTACACCCCGCAGGCCCGCGGCACCAGCACCGAAGAGATCGTCGCGGAGATCCACGCCAACGACGACGCGGTGCTCGACGTCCTGAAGGCGCCGCTGCTCGCCTCCCGGCCAGGATCGAACTGGGCCGAGGACGAACTCGCGGGCGGCGCGCTCCCGTCGGGGGAGTGGTGGGTCGTCGACCCGGCAGAGGGCAACATCAACCACGTCCACGGCATGCCGGACTGGGCCGTGACCGCCACCCTCGTACGCGACAACGAGCCGGTCCTCACGGTCGTCCACCTTCCGCTGACCGGCGACGACTACACCGCCGTCGCCGGACACGGCGCCCACCTGAACGGCGTGCCGCTGCGGGTGTCGGCCAAGACCGACCTGGGCGCTGCCCTGACCGGCACGGGCCAGGCGCGGCCCGGGGAGGACGAGGACACGTTCCGCCGGATCGGCTCGTCCGTCACACAGATGCTGATCAACGGCCTCGTCGTCCGCGTCTCCGTACCCGCGACCCTGCAGCTGATCCACGTCGCCGCGGGCCGTATGGACGCCTTCTGGCAGTTCTCCGACGTGCGTTCGGGTCTGGTCGCAGGCGCCCTGCTGGTCGCCGAGGCCGGAGGCGCCGTCACCGACACCCACGGCAACCCGTGGAGCCTGAACAGCCCCGACTTCCTGGCCGCCGCCCCCGGCATCCACGCCGAGACCGTCAGGATCCTCTCCCCGCTCGCCTGATCACCCGGCACCCGCCATTACCCGTACCCCGTAGAAACGCAAGGAGCACCCCGACATGACCAGCATCGGCATCCTCGGCGCGGGCCGCGTCGGCAGCGGCCTCGCCCGTACGCTCGCAGCCGCAGGGCACGAGGTCACCCTCGGCCACCGGCAGCAACCGGAAGAAGCCAAGGCCGGTACGGTCCGCCTCGCCGACCAGCGCACCACGGCCGCCACCACCGACATCGTCATCAACGCGACCCCGGGCGACAGCGCCCTGGCACGGCTCTGCGCCCTCGACGCCGAACTGTCCGGCAAGATCCTCATCGACGTCTCGAACGCCACGAGCCACAGCCCCGACGGACTCCCCGCCGACCTCGTCTACCCCGGAAGCAGCCTCGCCGAGCAGCTCCAACAGGCCTTGCCCGCCACCCGCGTCGTCAAGACGCTCAACACCATGCTCTTCCCGGTCATGACCGCCCCCGCGTCCCTGTCCACCCCGCCCACCGCCTATCTGTCCGGCGACGACGCGGACGCCAAGACCGTCACCGCCGCTCTCCTCGCCGACCTGGGCTGGCAGCCCGGCTGGATCGAGGACCTCGGCGACATCACCACCGCACGCGCCACCGAAGCGCTCGTCCTGCTCGTCCCCCACGTGCTGCGCGGCAACGGCTTCCAGCCCTTCGCCGTCTCCCTCGCACGCTGAACAGTCCGCACGCCCCGCATACCGCTCAGTGCCTCAGCGACCGCCCGAAGCCGGATGCGAGCGGCATCCGCAGCCCCAGCGGCGGCGGAGCCGCGAGCGCGTCCTCCAACGGGCGCGCGTACGCGTGGCCGAACAGCGAGCCCATGACGAAGTCCGATGCCAGCGCCTGGACTTCATCATGGTGCTGATGCAACCGGTGCCCGTCGGAGTGGACTTCGAACCGGCACACCTCCCGGTTCGCCTTCTTCGCCCGCTCCGCGAGCCGGAAGGAGAGCTCCGGATCGGTCCGCTCGTCGTTCGTGCCGTGCACGATCAGGACCCGCCGCCCCGCGAGCTGCTTCACCGGCTCGGGGGTCGCGGCCACATCGTCCTCGGGCAGCCAAGGGGCCAGTGCCAGAACGGAGTTGACCGCGTCGTGCCCACTGGCCCGCAGCGCGGCCCGGCCGCCCATGTCCATGCCGACGAGGCAGATGGAGACATCGCCGTAGAGCCGGGTGACCTCGTCCGCCGCCCACTCCGCGTCCCGCGCGAGCTGTGCCTGCGCGCCGTTCCACCCCCGGTAGCGGTAGTGCACGACGTGCGCGGCGAGCCCCTCGCCGCGGCCGTCCTGGGCGAGCTTGCGGCCGAGCGCGCGCACCGCGTTGGCGGCGAACGGGGACGGCTTGCGGGCTGAGGTCTCGTGGCCGCCGGGGAGCAGCAGCACCGCGCCGCTGACCGCCGAAGGACGGGTGCCGATCACGCGCCCGAGCCTGGCCGCGCGCGCGGAATCGGGCGTCGCTTGCTGTGCCATGACAGAACAGTGTCAGAAGCGATGGTGTACGCCACCCGTCCGCGGGGTCACTGTTACGTATCGACCCGTGAGATCTCCCGGGTGATCTACGCGCGTAGGCGCTAGAGTGCCGAGATGACGAGCCAGACCACCAAAGCCGGTCAGACGGACCGCGAAACGCCCAGCGCCGAACAGATCCGCCGCTCCCCGAAGGTGCTCCTCCACGACCACCTCGACGGCGGCCTGCGCCCCGGCACGATCGTCGACCTCGCCCGTGAGTCGGGTTACGAGGGGCTGCCCGAGACCGACCCCGACAAGCTGGGGATCTGGTTCAGGGAAGCGGCCGACTCCGGTTCGCTGCCGCGCTATCTGGAGACCTTCGCCCACACCTGCGCGGTGATGCAGACGAAGGACGCCCTCAAGCGCGTGGCGGCCGAGTGCGCCGAGGACCTCGCGCAGGACGGCGTCGTCTACGCCGAGATCCGGTACGCCCCCGAGCAGCACCTGGAGCAGGGCCTCACCCTCGAAGAGGTCGTCGAGGCCGTCAACGAGGGCTTCCGGGAAGGCGAGCGGCGCGCGAAGGAGGCAGGACACCGCATCCGCGTGGGCGCGCTGCTCACCGCCATGCGGCACGCGGCCCGTGCCCTGGAGATCGCCGAACTCGCCAACCGCTACCGCGACCTGGGCGTCGTCGGCTTCGACATCGCGGGCGCGGAGGCGGGCTTCCCGCCCACCCGTCACCTCGACGCCTTCGAGTACCTCAAGCGCGAGAACAACCACTTCACGATCCACGCCGGTGAGGCCTTCGGTCTTCCCTCCATCTGGCAGGCCCTGCAGTGGTGCGGCGCCGACCGGCTCGGCCACGGCGTGCGGATCATCGACGACATCCAGGTCGCCGACGACGGCACCGTGAAGCTCGGCCGCCTCGCCAGCTACGTACGGGACAAGCGCATTCCCCTGGAGATGTGCCCCAGCTCCAATCTCCAGACGGGTGCGGCGAGCTCGTACGCCGAACACCCCATCGGTCTGCTGCGAAAGCTGCACTTCCGGGCCACGGTGAACACCGACAATCGTCTGATGTCCGGCACCAGCATGAGCCGTGAATTCGAGCATTTGGTCGGCACATTCGGCTACACGCTCGACGACATGCAGTGGTTCACAGTCAATGCGATGAAATCAGCGTTCATTCCTTTCGATGAACGCCTGGCCATGATCAATGACGTGATCAAGCCCGGATATGCCGAGTTGAAGTCCGAATGGCTGTTCCGCCAGACCGCCTCTACCAGGGCTTCTGTCGATGTGTAACAGAAATTGAGGCGATGCGGGCGCGGCCGGGAACATTAATTCCCGGCCGCGCTTTTGCTGTTTCGCTGTTTGCGGACTGCCCCTTCACATGTTTACGGTCATGGGCCGCTCAAAAGTCCCCGTCATCAAGGACGCATTGAAGATGAAGCAGTCTGCCGTCAAGACCCTCGGTGTCGCCGCTCTCGGCGCCGCTTTCGCCGCCGCCGGCGCCGGTGTCGCCACCGCCGCTCCGGGCCTGCCCGACGCCACGAACGCGCTCGGCTCCGCCACCTCGATGCTGCCCGTCGAGCAGGTCGCCGACAACCTGCCCGCCGGTGGCCCCGAGGCGGTAGCCGCGGGCCAGAACGCGGTCGGCAGCACCCTGGAGGCCGCAGCGCCGACCGTCGCGAAGCTCGGCGAGAGCACCAAGCCCGCCGCCGACCGGTCGGTCAAGCCCGCCGACCCGGTCGCCGGTCTGCTCGGCGGCCTGCCGGTCTCTGGCGCCCTGCCCACCCAGGGTCTGCCGCTGCAGGGTCTGCCGCTCGACGGTCTGCCGCTCGGCTGATCCTCGCCGGTCACGGCGTACGCCGATGGGGCGCACCCTCATGTCGAGGATGCGCCCCATCGGCGTACATATGTGGCAGCGGAGGCCGCCGGTTCACCAGGCGGCCTGCGAGGTCTTGCCCTCGGTGGGCAGCAGGACCCAGAGCGCGATGTAGAGCAGGAACTGCGGTCCGGGAAGAAGGCACGAGACTACGAAGATCACGCGCATCGTGGTCGCCGATGTGCCGAAGCGATGGGCGAGGGCGGCACAGACTCCGCCGATCATCCGGCCGTTCCTGGGGCGGGCAAGGGCGGTCATGAGGGCTCCTTCGTGAACCGTCGGTATGAAGTCGTTCGGGGCGTTTACCCCGATGACTCAAAGCTACGTTCACGAAGCGGGCGAGGCGTCGCTCTAGGGTGCGATGCCGACCCTGGGAATCGTCGGGGTCGGACCCTGAGGAGCGTCCTCCCGAAGGAGGGGCACCCGGTCCTCCACGTCACCACGGCGGCGGAGTCTGGCCCTGACCGCGGGGACCACGGCGACGTGCGCGAGGGCCACGCCCACCGTGTTCAGGAGCAGCGAGTCGATGTCGACGACCTGCCCGGGAACCCCGGTCTGCAGCAGTTCGATGCCCATCGAGATCAGCGCGCCCGCCGCGACAGTTCGCACCAGCGAACCGAGCGGCGAGACATGGACCCGCCCCCCGGCGAGCGGGAGCAGCAGCCCGAGCGGGGCGAGGAGCAGCAGACTGCCGCCGATATGGCGGGTCGCCTCGACAGGGCCGAGTGCCAGATCCGCCTTGATGCCGGCGAACGGCTGAAGGTTCGCCGCGCTGACCCAGGGCACGTCCAGTGGACGCAGCGTGAGCCACGCGACGAGCAGAAGATGTGCGACGAGGAGGAATCCTCCTGTCGCACGGAAGCGAATGGCAGCCCCGTGGCCGCCCGAGCCTTGACGCACGTCCCCCAAGACGCACCTGGTGGCAGGATCGGTTCCGCGTATCTCCTCCCGGTACGCGGCGCTGTCCTGATCGCACAGGGTGACTGTCTTGTTCGGCTACTTCACCGTCTCGGTGGGCGGAGCCACCGTTCCCGGGCGCTGGCGGACCGCCTGGGTGCATTCGTAGCGGCGCAGCGGGTCGTCGCCGGGGCCGCCCATGATCACCTGGCGGTCGTCGTCCGCCGCCGCGCTGTCCGCGAACGTGCACACGATCTGAGCCAGTGCGAACGCCGACAGGTCATCGGGAGACGTACTGAACCGCAGCGCGTCCTCGGGGTCCCCCTTCCGGGGTCCGCTGATGACCGTCCCCGCGCGTACGTCCGTCGCGAAGCCCGCCTGCTTCTCCGGGCTCGACGGGGTGTGCGCGAGCTCGTCGAGGAGCGCCTGCGCGATGCGGACCCGGTCGGTCGCCGCCTTCTCGGTGGGGATCCGCACCGAACGGTCGACGGTCACGAGCTGCGCCGCGCACACCAGGAAGACCTGTACGGGGATTCCGCTGGTGGACTGTGACGCGATGCTCGACCCGGACATCACGCAGGGCACACGGGAGGGCCCGGGACCGAAGTCCGTGGGCACCTCCGTCGAGCGGATCCCGCAGCCTGCGAGCGTCGCGGTCAGCGCGGCGGCGACGAGGGCGGCACGCAGCCGTCGGCGGTTCATGGTTTCTCCCCCTCGACGGCGTCGTCACCGTCCGTGCCCTCGTCCGTCTCGTCGAGCAGATCCGACGGATCGCGCGGCAGCCACAGCGTGAACACCGCGCCGCCCTTCGGCGAGTTCGCCGCGGTGAGCTCGCCGCCGTGGATGTGCGCGTTCTCCAGGGCGATGGAGAGCCCCAGACCGCTGCCCTCCGAACGCGGCCTGGACGCGCTCGCCTTGTAGAACCGGTCGAACACGTGCGGCAGTACGTCCTCGGGGATGCCGGGGCCCCCGTCGCGTACCGCGATGACGAGCTTCTCGCCCGCGAGCCGCACCGAGACCTTCACCGGGGAACCGCCGTGCTTGAGGGCGTTGCCGATCAGGTTCGCCAGGATGACGTCGAGGCGGCGCGGGTCGAGCCGCACCATGATGCCGCGCTCGGCGTCGAGCTCGACCGCGTCGAGCCAGGCACGGGCGTCGATGCAGGCAGTGATCTGGTCGGCGATGTCCACGTAGTCCAGGACGAGCCGGGCCGTGCCCGCGTCGAAGCGGGTGACCTCCATCAGGTTCTCCACCAGGTCGTTCAGGCGGCGGGTCTCGCTGACCACCAGACGCACGGCGGGCTCGATCATCGGATCGACGCTGCCGGTCTCCGCGTCCAGCTCCTCCTCGAGCACCTCCGTCACCGCGGTGATCGCGGTCAGAGGCGTACGCAGCTCGTGCGACATGTCGGCGACGAAGCGCCGCGACGCCTCGTCACGGGCGCTCATGTCGTCGACCTTCTTCTCCAGGCTCTCCGCGGTCCGGTTGAACGTCCGTGACAGATCGGCGAGTTCGTCCGTGCCCGACACCCGAAGGCGGGTGTCCAACTTGCCCTCGCCGAGCCGTCGCGCGGCGACCCCGAGCCGGTGCACCGGCTTGAGCACGGTGGTCGCCGCGGCCTGCGCGAGCAGCGCGGAACCGATCAGCGCGAGCCCGGTGGCGATCGCGAGCGACCAGCCAAGGGAGCTCAGGTCCTTGGCCTCCGGCTCCAGGGACTTGAGCATGTAACCGGTCGGCCCGCCGCCGATCACCTTGGCACCGCCCACGAGGTACGGGGTGCCGTTGTCGACGGTCCGCTGCCAGTACAGGTGGTACGGACTCTTGTTGCTCGAGGTGAGCGGCTGTTCCTTGTTCACCGTCTTGCGCAGCGACTTGGGTACGTCGGCCAGCGTGAAGGCGTCCAGGTCGGAGTAGCCGACGATCGTGTCACCGTCGGCGTCCTGCCCGATCAGGAGCACGCTGTAGCGCTGGCTGCTGTTGGCCATCGTCCCGGCTGCCTGCTGCAGTTCGTCCTGGGTCGGATTGGGCGGCAGCGCGCCGGCGCGGGTCTGCATCTCCTGCTGGAAGTCCTTCAGAGCCGCGTCCTGCGCGCGGGTCAGGACCGCCTCGCGGTTCAGCCAGTACGCGATTCCGGAGGCCGTCACGGCGGCGGTGAGCGCCACGAGCCCGAACACCACGACGAGCCTGAGCCGCAGACTCGTGAAACGGAGCCCCGCCAATATGGCCTTGCGCGCCGCGGCCCAACCGCGGAGCCTGTCCTGCGGTTTGGTCACTGAGGCGTGTCCAGCCGGTAGCCGACTCCACGCACCGTACGGATCAGCGTCGGCGAGGACGGCACGTCCTCCACCTTCGCGCGCAGGCGCTGCACACACGCGTCGACGAGCCGTGAGTCACCGAGGTAGTCGTGCTCCCACACCAGACGCAGCAACTGCTGTCGCGAGAGCGCCTGTCCGGGCCTGCGGCTCAGCTCGAGGAGCAGCCGCAGCTCGGTCGGTGTGAGCTGCAGATCCTCGCCGTTCTTCGTGACGGTCATCGCGGCGCGGTCGATGACGAGCGAACCGAACGCCGCCGCGTCATTGGCCTCGCGCTCACCGCGGCGAAGGACCGCACGGATACGGGCGTCGAGCACCCGGCCCTGCACGGGTTTCACCACATAGTCGTCGGCACCGGACTCGAGCCCGACGACCACGTCGATGTCATCGCTGCGCGCGGTCAGCAGGATGATCGGCAACTGGTCGGTGCGCCGGATGCGACGGCACACCTCGAATCCGTCGATGCCCGGCAGCATCACATCCAGCACGATCAGGTCCGGCCGCTGCTCACTGAGCAGCTTCAGGCCGTCCTCGCCGGTGGCAGCAGTAGCCACCCGATGCCCTTGGCGGGTGAGCGAAAGCTCAAGGGCCGTTCGGATGGCGTCGTCGTCCTCAATCAGCAACAGGGAAGGCACGGACGTCATTCTGTCCCATGGCACGGTCACAGTTCGACTCTTGGTCGTTCCCCGGGCTCTCAAAGGGCTGGTCGGTACCCCATCCCACACTTCTCCCTCACACATGGAACCGCTGTTGCAGGCCTGTGACAGTCGGCGGACACCGTCATGAAGTCGGTCGGGCAGAGTTTTGGTCACACGGAAGAAGCCGGACACCACCGACGGGGGGCGCGAGATGAACACGCTGCACAGCACCAGCTCAAGCGCAGTAATCACGCGACTCCACGACGTGATCCGGACCGCCGAGAGGCACGAGAAGTCCGGTGCCGTGAGCGGGCGGGGGTGCGCTCGCGGCACCGGGCGTCAGCACACCGCGTACATGACGGTGGTTGACGCGTACCGAGGGGAAACCCAAGGTGAGGCTCACGGGGGAGCCGCGTACAGGGAGGACACGGGGGAACGCACATCAGCGTCGGAGGCGGAGTTCACCGCCTACGTCCAGGAGCGTCGTGCCTCCCTGTACGCAACCGCCTATCACCTGACCGGTGACCGTTTCGAGGCCGAGGACCTGCTCCAGAGCGCCCTCTTCTCGACGTACCGGGCCTGGGACAGGATCAGCGACAAGGCCGCGGTCGGCGGATAC
This sequence comes from Streptomyces sp. NPDC055239, assembly GCF_053606205.1. Lineage (NCBI taxonomy): Bacteria > Bacillati > Actinomycetota > Actinomycetes > Kitasatosporales > Streptomycetaceae > Streptomyces > Streptomyces sp. NPDC055239. The sequence goes on from NZ_JBSGRD010000017.1 coordinate 61,933, forward strand.
CTCCGCCGCACCATGACCAACCTGCACATCAGCGCCTGGCGGCGCCGCAAGCTCAACGAATACCCGACCGAGGAGCTGCCGGAGACGGCGGTCAACACGGACGCGATGCGTGGCACCGAACTCCGCGCGGTTCTCTGGCAGGCCCTGGCCCACCTCCCCGAACTGCAGCGGACGATGCTGGTCCTGCGCTACTACGAGGGCCGCACGGACCCCGAGATCGCGGAAATCCTCGACATCAGTGTGGGCACGGTCAAGTCCAGCATCTGGCGCTCCCTGCGCCGGATGCGCGAGGACGAGGTCCTCAGCTTCGGCCGTGACCAGGAAGAGTCCTTCGGCGAGTTGGTCGCCTAGGGATCACGGGGGCCGCCGCTCCCGGGGGGAAGTGGCGGTAGCAGGGGGGAACGGGGTCCACGGGGGAAAACGGGGATCACGGGGGTAACAAGTGGCGGGACCGGAAGGCCGGGGGGTCTTTCCGGTCCCTCTGCTTTTGGTGCCTAGAGCACGGCTCCGCGCGCCTTGACGCACCGTCCGGCCGCGGCGGCGGCAAGTCGCCCCAAGGCCTCGTCCTTTCCACAGGGATGAGCGCCAAGGGCGGTCTGCCGGGCGACGATGGCGCGTTCGGCGCGCATCAGCCGCCACCCGCGACGCAGCAGGAACGCCACGGACTTGCGCCCCTCGCGCAGATCGCGCAGAAGCCGCCGCCGGAAGGTGGTGGAGGGCCGGCCACGCAGACAGATCGCGTCGGCGAGCACCCCGATCTCCCGGCACCGCTCCACGATGTCCGCCGCGAAGATGCCCTCCGCGATGAAGAGGGGTGTGCGCTCGATGTCCATCGAGGACTCGCCCGTACGCGAACTGGTGGAGATGTCGTAGAGAGGAACGCTTGTACGTCCCGTACGGCACAGCCGCTCGATGGCGGCGAGGGCGACGTCCGCGTCCCAGGACGCGGGAGAGTCCCAGTCGATGTCCGTGCTGCCGGGGACCTGCGGCAGGGTCGGGTCGTCACCCTCCTTGTAGAAGTCGTCGAGGCACAGGACGGGCAGTCCGGAGCGGGTGGCGAACGACGACTTGCCTGAACCGGAGGGGCCGGCGAGCAGTACGACTCGGGTGGGTATCGGGAGATGGGAACTCACGAGAGACCAGTGTGCGGCATTGAGCCGCCCAGGCGACCCGACGGGTAGGGCTTTGGTACCCGCATCCCACCTCAACTACGCTACGTGGGCATCTGATTACTCAAGAGGATATGGGCGGTACCCATGGCACGGCACGCAACAGCCTCCAAGCACCTCTCCCGCGCCCTGCTGCGCGCGGGTCTGACGGTGAGCATCGCGGGCACGGCACTCGGCATCGGCGGCGCGGCGACGGCGAGCGCCGCACCCGCGCCCGCACCCGCGCCCCAGGCGTCCGACAACCTGCCTGCGGCCGGTGAGGGGGTGCTCAGGGCGATGCAGGAGGTCACCGCCGGTGGGCTCGGGCCCATCAAGGACTTGAAGCTCAACCCGCTCGCGGGCACCGGGTCCGACCCGCTGGACAACGCGGTGGGCACCAAGATCGCTGACTTCAAGCCGGTCTCGACGGCGCCGCTGACGGCCCCGCTGACGCAGGGTGCGTCGCTGGGTGAGCTGCCCCTCGTGGGCCAGGCCACGACGCTGCTGCCCGGCTAGTCCCGTATTTCGTCCGGCTGGTCCCTGGCGTGGAGGCACCCCCTGTCAGTCCTTCCGCAGGGGGACTTCCCGCACCAGCCACGCCACCGCGAAGGCCAGCGCGCCGAGCAGCGCGGCGCCGAGGAGCACGCCGTGCATGCCGCTGGTGACGGCCGTGCGCACCGCTTCCCGTGCCTCGTCCGGCATCTCATGGACCGCCTCGGGCGTCCACGAGGTGCCGCCGTCCGGCATGCCGCCCGACGTGAGGCGGCTCGCGTAGACCGCGCCCATGACGGCGATGCCCAGCGAGCCGCCGATCGTGCGCAGGAGGGTGGTGGTGCCGGTGGCGGCGCCCATGTCGCGCGGCTCCGCGCTGTTGATGGTGATGAGCAGGGTGCTCTGGATCAGGAAGCCCATGCCCGCGCCGAGCACGAGCGTCAGGGCGGATGTCACGGCGGTGGGGGTGTCCGCGCCGACCGCGAGGAGCGCGAGGCCGCCGATGGCCGTCGCCGCGCCGCCGACGATGGTGTAGGCGCGGTAGCCGCCGCCGTTGGACGTGATCCGGCCCAGCAGGAGCTGCGCCCCGAACATGCCCGCCATCAGCGGGAGCAGCAGCATGCCGCTTGCCGTCGAGGAGGCGCCGCGTACGAACTGCATGTACTGCGGCAGGTAGGCGGACGCCGCGAGCATCGCCGCGCCCACCAGGAACGTGAGGACCTGGGCGAGCGTGAAGTTGCGGTCGGCGAAGAGCCGGGGCGGGATGATCGGTTCGGCGGCCCGCCGCTCGACCCGCCCGAACCAGATCAGGGACCCCGCGCCGATCACGCCGAGCCCGAGGATCTGCGGCGACGCCCATCCGTACGTCGTCCCGCCCCAACTGCCGAGCAGCGTCAGGGCGAGGATGCCCGTGGAGAGCAGGGCGGCGCCCGCGAAGTCGATGCGGGCCGTGACGCGCTCGGTGCGCAGGTGCAGGCGCAGGCCGATGATGAGCAGGGCGAGTCCGCCGACGGGCACGTTGACGTAGAAGACCCAACGCCAGTCGAGCTGGTCGGTGAGGAAGCCGCCGAGCAGCGGCCCGCCGACCAGCGCCACGGGCATCATCGCGCCGACCATCGACTGTGAGCGGCCCGTCTGTGACGGCGGCAGCATGACGCCGATGATCGAGATGGCGCCGACCATCAGACCGCCCGCGCCGAGGCCCTGCACGGCGCGGAAGGCGATGAGCTGTCCCATGTCCTGGGCGAGCCCGGAGAGTACCGAGCCCGCGAGGAACACGGCGATGGACCAGATGAAACTGCCCTTGCGTCCGTACAGATCGCCGAGCTTTCCCCAGATGGGCGTGGAGACCGAGGCGGTGAGCAGATAGGCCGTCACCACCCAGGAGAGGTGGTCGAGGCCGCCGAGGTCACCGACGATCGTCGGCAGGGCGGTGCCCACGATCGTGCCGTCGAGCAAGCCGAGCATCAGGCCGAGGAGCAGTCCGAAGAGGACGAGCTTCGAGGGTCCGCGCTCTTCGGGTGGCGGTGGTCCGGCGTCCGCAGGGCCCGGTGCGTTCGTCGCTTCCGTGGTCTGGGTCATGGTTCGGTTCCCCCCTGGTGTGAAGTGGCGTCGGGTCAGGCGGCGTACGGGGTGCGGGACTTTGCGTCGCGCAAGGCGTGCGCCCACCAGGCCAGTTGGTCGAGCAGCGCCTTGGCCGCCGTGTCGACCGTGGGGTCGTCGACGGAGCCGTCCTCGCCGAAGCGGCCGAAGGCGTTGTGGAAGCTGACCGTGTTGCGGATGGTCGTGGCGTTCAACTCGGCCATGATCAGGCGCAGTTGCTCCACCGCGCGCAGGCCGCCGGAGAGTCCGCCGTAGGAGACGAAGCCGATCGGCTTCCCGTGCCACTCCGTGTTGTGCCAGTCGACGGCGTTCTTCAGGGACGCCGGGAAGCTGTGGTTGTACTCCGGCGTGACGAAGAGGAACGCGTCGGCCGCCGCGAGGCGCGGCGAGACCAGGGCGAGCGCCTCCTCGGTGCCGGGTGCGGGCGGCTGTCCGAAGGCGGGGAAGACGGTGGGCAGCGGGGTCTCGGCGAGGTCGACGACATCGGTGGTCATGTCGTCGCGCTGGTCGAGGTGGGTGGTCAGCCACCGGGTGACGACCGGTGCGAACCGGCCCTCGCGGGTGCTGGCGACGACGACGGCCACGCGGAGAGGGCTGCTGGTTCGGCTGCTGCTGGACATGAGGATCCCCCTGGGAACGCTTGGATGTGTACGACGTATCGAGCTGCGTACAACGTACACGCGTAATGTGTACAGCGTCTACTGTGGGATACGTTGTACGCTCACGCTCACGCTCCGGCGTTTTGACGACTCGACGATCCGAGAGAGGGGCCCGGCTGTGGCTGGCCAGAAGAAGGACGGCAAGGCGGCGCCGGACAAGTCGCTCTGGGAGCGCCTCGAACAGCCGGTGGCCGCGCCACGGGCGTCGCTGTCCCTGGACCGGATCGGTGCCGTGGCCGTGCAGGTCGCCGACGCGGAGGGCTTCGCCGCCGTCACCATGCGGCGGCTCGCCACCGAGCTGGGGGTCGCGCCCATGGCGGCGTACCGGCACGTCTCGGGCAAGGACGACCTATGGGCGCTGATGGCCGAGCGGGTGGCCGCCGAGCACCGGATCCCCGAGGGGCTGACCGAGTGGCGTGAGGTGCTGCGGACCTTCGCCCTGCTGACCCGGGAGATGATGCTGCGCCACCCGTGGGTGGGTCAGCTGCCCACGGCTCTGTTCGTGCTCACCCCGGGCCGGATGGCCATCGCCGAGCGGCAGTTGGCGTCCCTCGACGGCCTCGGGCTCGATGAGGACACGATGATGATGGCCTTCCGCACGGTCAGCGCCTACGCGCACGGCGCGGCCTCGTCCGAGGTGGCCCTCCTCGAGTGGACGCAGGCCGAGGGCTGGTCGTCGGGGGCCGAGACCCGCATGGGCCTCGCGCCGCAGATGACGTACCTCATGGAGACCGGCCGCTACCCCACGTACCGGCGCTACGGTCTGCGGTCGCGGCGCAAGGACGACGCGACCTGGACGTTCGAGACGGGCCTCGACTGCGTCCTGGACGGGATCGCGGCCCGGCTCGGCATCTGACGCGCGCTGAAAGGGCGAAGCCCCGGCTCTCCTGGACGGAGGAGGGCCGGGGCTTCGTTGTGCGGCGAGTGGTTCGGTGTGGGCGGCAGGCCTCAGTACGAAGAGCCGGACGCGCCCAGCGAACCCGTGGGGTGCCAGACCGTCTTGGTCTCCAGGAAGGCCGTCAGGCGGTGCGTGCCCGGGTCCGCCGACCAGTCCACAGGCTGTGGACGGACGACGCGCTTGAGGTTGTCGGCTGCGGCGACCTCAAGCTCCTTCGCCAGTACGTCGTCCTCGACGCCCGCGAGGTCGATCGCGTTCACGTCCTGGTGCGCGGCGAGCGACGGGGTGATCTCCGCCGTCCTGCCGGACAGGATGTTCACGACGCCGCCCGGCAGGTCGGAGGTGGCGAGCACCTCGCCGAGCGAGAGCGCCGGGAGCGGGGAGTCCTCGCTGGCGATCACCACGGCCGTGTTGCCCGTGGCGATCACCGGGGCGATCACCGAGACCAGGCCCAGGAACGACGACTTCTGCGGGGCGACGACCGTCACCACGCCCGTCGGCTCTGGCGACGAGAGGTTGAAGAAGGGGCCCGCGACAGGGTTTCCGCCGCCCACGATCTGGGCGACCTTGTCGGTCCAGCCCGCGTACCAGACCCAGCGGTCGATCGCCGCGTCCACGACGGCGGCGGCCTTGGACTTGGACAGGCCCTCCGCCTCGGCGACCTCACGGACGAACTGGTCCCTGCGGCCCTCCAGCATCTCCGCGACGCGGTAGAGGATCTGGCCGCGCAGATAGGCCGTCTTGCCCGCCCAGCCGCCCTGCGCCTTGCGCGCGGCGACGACGGCGTCACGCGCGTCCTTGCGGGACGACAGCGGGGCGTTGGCCAGCCACTTGTCCTTCGAGTCCGTCACCTCGTACACCCGGCCGCTCTCGGAACGCGGGAACTTCCCGCCCACGTACAGCTTGTAGGTCTTGAAGACACTCAAACGCTCAGACATCGAGGTAAGCCTCCAGGCCGTGGCGGCCGCCCTCGCGGCCGTAACCCGATTCCTTGTAGCCGCCGAAGGGCGAGGTCGGGTCGAACTTGTTGAACGTGTTGGCCCAGATGACGCCCGCGCGCAGGCGATCGGCGACCGCGAGGATGCGGGAGCCCTTCTCCGTCCAGATGCCGGCGGAGAGGCCGTACTGGGTGTTGTTGGCCTTGGCCACGGCCTCTTCCGGCGTGCGGAAGGTGAGGACCGAGAGCACCGGGCCGAAGATCTCGTCGCGGGCGACGGTGTGCGCCTGCGTGACGTTCGTGAAGAGCGTCGGCGCGAACCAGTAGCCGGACGAGGGCAGTTCGCACGGGGCGGACCAGCGCTCGGCGCCCTCCGCCTCGCCCGTCTCGGTGAGCGCGGTGATACGGGCGAGCTGCTCGGCGGAGTTGATCGCGCCGATGTCCGTGTTCTTGTCGAGCGGGTCGCCCAGACGCAGGGTGGTCAGACGCCGCTTGAGGGCGTCGAGCACCTCGTCCTGGACCGACTCCTGTACGAGGAGGCGCGAGCCCGCGCAGCAGACCTGGCCCTGGTTGAAGAAGATGCCGGTGACGATGCCCTCGACGGCCTGGTCGATGGGGGCGTCGTCGAAGACGATGTTCGCGCCCTTGCCGCCCAGTTCGAGCGTGACCTTCTTGTCCGTGCCCGCGACCTGGCGGGCGATGGCCTTGCCGACGGCGGTCGAGCCGGTGAAGGCGACCTTGTTCACGTCCGGGTGGGCGGTGAGGGCGGCGCCCGCGTCGCCGTACCCGGGAAGGATGTTGACGACGCCCTTGGGCAGTCCCGCCTGGCGGCAGATGTCCGCGAAGAACAGGGCGCTCAGGGGAGTGGTCTCGGCGGGCTTCAGGACGACCGTGTTGCCCGTGGCGAGGGCCGGGGCGATCTTCCAGGCCAGCATCAGGAGCGGGAAGTTCCAGGGGATGACCTGGCCCGCGACACCGAGCGGCCTCGGGTCCGCGCCGTACCCCGCGTGGTCGAGCTTGTCGGCCCAGCCCGCGTAGTAGAAGAAGTGCGCGGCGACCAGGGGGAGGTCGGCGTCGCGCGTCTCCTTGATGGGCTTTCCGTTGTCGAGGGTCTCCAGGACGGCCAGCTCGCGGCTGCGCTCCTGGATGATCCGCGCGATACGGAAGAGGTACTTGGCGCGCTCGGCGCCCGGAAGCGCCGACCACTTCTCGAAGGCCTTGCGGGCGGCCTTCACCGCGCGGTCGACGTCCTCGGAGGAGGCCTGCGCGACTTCGGAGAGGACCTCTTCGGTGGAGGGCGAGACGGTCTTGAAGACCTTGCCGTCCGCCGCCTCCACGAACTCGCCGTCGATGAACAGGCCGTACGACGGCACGATGTCGACGACGGAGCGGGACTCCGGGGCGGGGGCGTACTCGAAAGCTGCGGAAGCCGAGGCTGTGGAAGCCGAAGGTGAGGAAGTCATGGGTCAGTCCACCGTCACGTAGTCGGGGCCGGAGTAGCGGCCCGTGGCCAGCTTCTGGCGCTGCATCAGCAGGTCGTTGAGGAGCGATGAGGCACCGAAGCGGAACCAGTGGTTGTCCAGCCAGTCCGCGCCCGCCGTCTCGTTCACCAGGACGAGGAACTTGATCGCGTCCTTGGAGGTGCGGATGCCGCCCGCGGGCTTCACGCCGATCTGCACGCCGGTCTGCTCGCGGAAGTCGCGCACGGCTTCCAGCATCAGGAGGGTGTTCGCGGGGGTCGCGTTGACGCCGACCTTGCCCGTCGAGGTCTTGATGAAGTCCGCGCCCGCGAGCATGCCGATCCAGGACGCGCGCCGGATGTTGTCGTACGTCGCCAGCTCGCCGGTCTCGAAGATGACCTTGAGCCGGGCCTCGCCGGAGGCTTCCTTCACGGCGCGGATCTGCTCGAACACCGTCATGTAGTCACCCGCGAGGAAGGCGCCGCGGTCGATGACCATGTCGATCTCGTCGGCACCCGCCGCGACGGCCTCGCGGACGTCGCCGAGCTTCACCTCGATGGCGGCGCGGCCCGCGGGGAAGGCGGTCGCGACGGAGGCGACCTTGACGCCGCTGTCGCCGACGGTCTCCTTGGCGGTGGCCACCATGTCCGGATAGACGCAGACCGCGGCTGTCTTCGGGGTGCCGCGGTCGGTCGGATCCGGGTTCACGGCCTTCGCGCCGAGCGCCCGGACCTTGCCCGGGGTGTCGGCGCCCTCCAGCGTCGTCAGGTCGATCATCGAGATGGCGAGATCGATGGCGTACGCCTTCGCCGTGCTCTTGATCGAACGCGTGCCGAGCGCCGAGGCGCGTGCCTCGAGGCCGACCGTGTCGACGCCGGGCAGCCCGTGGAGGAAGCGGCGCAGCGTGCGGTCCGACGCGGTGGCGTCGGTCAGTGCGTGCGGAGTTGCGGGTGCAGTGGGCATGGTCACGAGGGGAGCATATCTACGCGCGTAGCGGCTGTACAGGGGGCGGGTGACGAGTGGGTTGCCCGCTGGTCGTGCCCGCCGGCCGTGGTCGCTTCTGGAGGGCGCCCCCTTAGGGCTCCCGGCGGGTTCAGGCAGAATCAGGGGTATGACCGACCCCCAGCCCCCCGTGGCGGAGCCCCAGTACAAGGACCGGACCTTCCGGTCGTCCGGCGGTATCGCCGGAGGCGTCCTGCTGCTCGCCCTCGGCGGCTGGCTCGGCATCGACGCGATGATCCGGGGCGAGGGCCGCACCCCGTGGCTCGCGCTCGCCGGGCTGCTCCTCGCGGTGCCGCTCGTCGTCGCCTTCACCGTGCGCCCCGCCGTGTACGCCAACGACGACCGGCTCCGCATCCGGAACCCCTTCAGGACCATCACGCTGCCGTGGGCGTCCGTCTCGGGTCTCCGTTCCGGATACTCGAACGAGGTCTTCACCCAGTCCGGCACCAAGTACCAGATCTGGGCCATCCCGGTCTCCCTGCGCGGCCGCAAGAAGGCCTCCCGGAGGAAGTCGCAGGGGGCGGCCGCCGGTGATCCGAGCGTCGCGAACGCGCGGCGGCCCGCTGAGGCGCACTCCCTCCGCGCGGCCGGCGACCAGATCATGGACGACCTGCGCGAACTCTCCGAGCAGCGTGTCGGCGCGGAGTCGGCGCAGGGCGAGCCCGCGGTGCGCTGGGGCTACGAGGTCATCGCCCCTGCCGTGGTCGGGGCGGTGCTGCTCGCGGTGCTTCTGGCGGTCGGTTAAGCGCGTTCTCGCGCTCAGGGCGGGCCGTGCCAGCCCAGCAGCATGTGGCCGCCGAACGCCGCCGACGTCAGCGCCGCGGTCACCATCACTGTGACGGCCACATGCACGCGCGCGTGTGCCAGTGCCGCCGCGAGCGGCAGGAGCAGGGGGAAGGCGGGGAGCAGGAAGCGGGCCCGGGGGAAGTAGACGCCCTTGCTCCCGAGGACGATCAGGAGCAGCAGCCCCGTGAAGAGCAGCAGGGGCAGCGGCTGCCGGTCGCCCACCGACAGGACGAACAGTGCCGCGGACGCGAGCAGTGTCGCCGTCACCATCATCAGGAACAGCTGCGGACGCTCCACCGACAGCAGGTCCCGCACGGTCCGCAGGGTTCCAAGACCGCCGTCCCACTCGTTGTGCCACAGCGCCTGTACGGCGAAGTAGCCGTCCCAGCGCCCGAGCCGGAACCCCACCCAGGCGACGTACGAGAGCCAGCCGAGCGGGGCGAGCAGGGCGCCCAGGAGGGTGCGCACCGCGATACGGCGGCCCTTGTCCTCCCTGTCCTCCCTTCGCCGGCGCCACAGCGTGAGCAGCGCCGTCAGGGAGACCGCGGCCGCGAGCGCGACACCCGTGGGGCGGGTCAGGCCCGCGAGCGCGGCCAGCGTGCCCGCCCAGATCCAGCGCCCGGTGAGTACGGCGTACAGCGCCCACGCGGTGAGTGCCGTGAACAGCGACTCCGTGTAGCCCATCCACTGCACGAGCGCGACGGGGAGCGAGCCCCAGAGCGCGGCGAGCAGGACGCCCGCCCTGCGTCCGTACAGGCGCTCGCCCACCGCGAAGATCCCCCACGCCGCGAGGAACGAGCAGACGACGGCGATCGCGAGCCCCACGGCCCCGCGCGGCTCCGGCACGAGCACGCTGCCCGCCCTGATGAGCAGGGGGTGCAGCGGGAAGAACGCGAGGTTGTTCGCGTCGATCTGAGTGCCAAGGGTGTGCGCGTATCCGGTGTCGGCGATCTTCAGGTACCAGTCGCAGTCCCATGACTCCGCCAGGAGGTGCCAGACGTCCCGGTGCTCCCTGCGTGCCCAGAGGGCGAAGACCAGGACACCGAGGAGGCGTACGGCGGCGTAGGCGAGGAGCGCCGGGGATGCGTGCCGAAGGGCGCGGGCGGCGCGGTTCGGAGTGTGGCGGGCCGGGTGGTGGACGATCCCGGGGGCGGCGGCGGGTGGCGGGATGGTCGAGGGGGAGGTCGTGGTGTCTGGGGTAGGTCCGTACGGCACTGCGGCAGCTCCCGGAACGTGATCGTGCGCTGCCGGTCACCCTTCCCGGGGGACCGGCAGCGCACGGATCGCTGCGGCAGCTGCGTCGGGGGAACCACCCGGACGGGTGTCCCTCGGCCCTTCAGATGCCCGCGGCCGCCGACAGGTCGCGCTTGATCGCCGCGAGGAGGTCCGTCGCCCTGGCGCGGGCGGCGGGCAGGTCGGCCTTCGCCGTCACCGGGACCACCACCTCCAGGTAGCACTTCAGCTTCGGCTCCGTACCGCTCGGGCGCACGATGACGCGGGCCCCGTCGAGCGTGTAGCGCAGGCCGTCCGTGGGCGGCAGCGTGTCCGTGCCCTGCGTCAGGTCCTCGGCCTTCGTCACCGGCAGGCCCGCGAGCGCCGTCGGCGGCTGCTCGCGCAGGCGGCGCATCGCGTCCGCGATCAGGGAGAGGTCCTCCACGCGGGCCGACAGCTGGTCGGTGGCGTGCAGGCCGTGCTCAACGGCCAGGTCGTCGAGGAGGTCGAGCAGCGTGCTGCCCTGCTCCTTGAGCTCGGACGCCAGCTCCGTGAGCAGGAGCGCCGCCGTGATGCCGTCCTTGTCGCGTACGCCTTCGGGGTCCACGCAGTAGCCGAGGGCCTCTTCGTAGCCGTAGCGCAGGCCCTCGACGCGGGCGATCCACTTGAAGCCGGTGAGGGTCTCCTCGTACGGAAGGCCCGCCTTCTCGGCGATCCGGCCCAGGAGGGAGGAGGACACGATCGACTCGGCGAACGTGCCGCGGGCGCCCCGGCGTACGAGGTGGGCCGCGAGGAGTGCGCCGACCTCGTCGCCACGGAGCATGCGCCAGTCTGTGCCGTCCGCGCCCTCGGGGCCGTCCTTGACCGCCGCCGCGCAGCGGTCCGCGTCCGGGTCGTTGGCGATGATCAGGTCCGGGTCCACCTCGCGGGCCTTCGCGAAGGAGAGGTCCATCGCGCCCGGCTCCTCCGGGTTGGGGAACGCGACCGTGGGGAAGTCCGGGTCGGGCTCGGCCTGCTCGGCGACGAGGGCGGGCGCGGGGAATCCGGCCCGCTCGAACGCCGCCAGGAGGGTGTCCTTGCCGACGCCGTGCATCGCCGTGTAGACCGTGCGGGCCGTACGGGGGGAGTCCGGGGCCAGGACGGCGTCCGTACGGGCCAGGTAGGCGTCCAGGACGTCGTCCGTGAGGGTTTCCCAGCCGGACTCGGGGCGGGGTACGTCGTGGAGCGAGGCGATCGCGTCGATCTGCGCGGCGATCTCCGCGTCCGCGGGCGGGACGATCTGGGAGCCGTCGCCCAGGTAGACCTTGTAGCCGTTGTCGCGCGGGGGGTTGTGGCTCGCCGTGACCTCTACGCCCGCGACCGCGCCGAGGTGCCTTATGGCGAAGGCGAGTACGGGGGTGGGGAGGGGGCGGGGGAGCACCGCAGCCCTGAGGCCCGCGCCGGTCATGACGGCCGCGGTGTCGCGGGCGAAGTCCGTGGACTTGTGGCGGGCGTCGTAGCCGATCACCACGAGACCGTCGGTCTGGTTCTTGGACTTGAGGTACGCGGCGAGGCCTGCCGCCGCGCGGATGACCACGGAGCGGTTCATGCGCATGGGGCCCGCGCCGAGCTCGCCGCGGAGGCCTGCGGTGCCGAACTGGAGGGTGCCGCTGAAACGGGCGGCCAGCTCTTCGGTGTCCGCGGTGTCGATCAGCTTGGCGAGTTCCTCGCGGGTCTCGGGGTCCGGGTCCTCGGCCAGCCAGGTCTGGGCGCGGGCGATGAGTTCAGAGTCGTCCAGCACGGTTCTTCAGCCTCTCGTATGCGGAGTTCTATTGCTGGGCCCGGGTGCCTGCCCCTGCGCGGGGTGCGACTGCCCGGCGCGGTCGGGGGTCTCCCCTGTCCCACCGCTGCGCGGCGGATATCTCCCACCCACCCACCCGATTACCCCGGGTGGGGTTCGCCTGTACCGCCGCTGCGCGACGGATGTCTCCCGCCCACCCACCCGATTGCCCCGGGTGGGGTTCTCCTGTACCGCCGCTGCGCGGCGGATGTTCCCCACCCACCCACCCGATTACCCCGCATCGGGAAGGGTTGTTCCTGCGCTCGGCGCGATGATGCGGGGCAATCGGGCGGGTGGGCGGGAAAGCCCCTACGGCGACGGGCACCCGGGGTGCCAAGGCAAAGCGCGCGGCGCCCCGCCAGGCAAGGCAGCCCCGGCAGAAGCGCTCCCGCCGCCAGAGCTAGATGCGGCCCAGCACCTGGCCCAGCAGCTCCCCCATGCGGGTAGCACTGTCGCGGCCCGCCTGGAGTACCTCCTCGTGGTTCAGGGGCTCGCCCGTCATGCCCGCGGCGAGGTTCGTGACCAGGGAGATGCCGAGTACCTCCGCGCCCGCCTCGCGCGCGGCGATCGCCTCGAGGACCGTCGACATGCCCACCAGGTCCGCACCGATCGTGCGGGCCATGCGGACCTCGGCCGGGGTCTCGTAGTGCGGGCCGGGGAACTGCGCGTAGACGCCCTCTTCGAGGGAGGGGTCGACCTCCTTGCAGAGGGCGCGCAGGCGCGGGGAGTACAGGTCCGTGAGGTCCACGAAGTTCGCGCCGACGATCGGCGACGTGGCCGTCAGGTTGAGGTGATCGCTGATCAGGACCGGCTGCCCGGGGCGCATGCCCTCGCGCAGGCCGCCGCAGCCGTTCGTCAGCACGATCGTCTTGCAGCCCGCGGCCACCGCGGTGCGCACGCCGTGCGCCACGGCGGCGACGCCACGGCCCTCGTAGTAGTGGGTGCGGCCCAGGAAGACGAGCGCGCGCTTGTCACCGACCTTGAAGGAGCGGATGCGGCCGCCGTGGCCCTCCACCGCCGGCGGCGGGAAGCCGGGCAGCTCGGTGACGGGGAACTCGGCGTCGGGCACGCCGAGCGCGTCCACCGCCGGAGCCCAGCCGGAGCCCATCACAAGGGCTACGTCGTGGGTCTCGGCGCCCGTCAGCTCACGCAGGCGCGCGGCGGCGGTGTCGGCGGCGGCGTAGGGGTCGCCCTGGATGTCGTCCGGAATAACTGAAGCGTTCACGCGGATGAGAGTAGCCGCTCACGCCCTACGCGCGTAGATGACGATGCTCACGGGATTCGGATCGTTGTCTTGTCGTTTCCGACGAGAGCCCCGGAGCCGGCGAAAGAGAGTGAAGGAGGGCGCCCGGCAGGGCTAGCAGGGGCGCTTGCGGAGTTCCATCACGTAGTCGTGGGGCGCTCCCGCCGTCTCCGCCGCGTCCGCCAGCTCTCCCAGATAGCGCGCCGACGGCAGCCCGCCCTCGTATCCGTTGAGGACGTACACCCAGGCCGGTTCCTCGCCGTCGAGCGTGTGCACGCGTACGCGCATCCGGCGGTAGATGTCGAGGCCCACGCCCTCCCACCGGTCCATGGAGTCCTCGTCCATGGGGGCGACGTCGTAGAGGGTCACGAAGACCTGTGAGCGCGGCGCCTCGACGATGGTCGCCAGCGCGCCCTCCCACCCCATGTGCTCCCCGCCGAACGTCAGCCGCCAGCCGTTCAGCCAGCCGGTCTGGCGCAGCGGCGAGTGCGGGGCGCGGCGTGACATGAGCCGCGGATCCAGATTGCCGGCGTACGCGGCGTAGAGCGACATGTGGTCGAGGGTACGGCAGGTGAAGCGTGCGTCCCTCCGATGGCGGAAGTGCCCTTCTCGTAGGAAGAACGGCCCGGACGTGTAGCCGGACATGTAGGAAGAACGGCCCGGATGGAGCCCCCGGGGCGAAGCACCTTGAAGCGTGCGGGACAATGGAGTACGTGACTCGGATCGTGATCATTGGCGGCGGACCCGGCGGATACGAGGCGGCACTCGTTGCCGCCCAGCTCGGCGCGGAGGTGACCGTCGTCGACTGCGACGGTCTGGGCGGGGCATCGGTGCTCACCGACTGCGTCCCGTCCAAGACTCTGATCGCCACGGCCGAGGTGATGACAAGCTTCGACTCCTCGTACGAGGAGCTCGGCATCATCGTCGCGGACGACACTCCGCACATCGACACTCCCGCGCGCGTCGTCGGCGTCGACCTGGGCAAGGTCAACCGGCGTGTGAAGCGCCTCGCGCTCGCGCAGTCCCACGACATCACCGCCTCCGTCACCCGCGCGGGTGCGCGCGTGCTGCGCGGCCGTGGCCGTCTGGAGGGCCAGCAGGACACCGACGGTTCGCGCAAGGTCGTCGTGCGCGCGGCCGACGGGACCGAGGAGACCCTCGTCGCCGACGCCGTGCTCATCGCCACCGGCGGGCACCCGCGCGAGGTCCCCGACGCGCTGCCCGACGGCGAGCGGATCCTGAACTGGACCCAGGTGTACGACCTCGACGAGCTCCCCGAAGAGCTCATCGTGGTCGGCTCCGGTGTCACCGGTGCCGAATTCGCCGGTGCCTATCAGGCGCTCGGGTCCAACGTCACGCTCGTATCCAGTCGTGACCGCGTGCTGCCCGGCGAGGACCCCGACGCCGCCGCCGTCCTCGAGGACGTCTTCAGGCGTCGCGGCATGAACGTCATGTCGCGCTCGCGCGCCGCCTCCGCCAAGCGTGTGGGCGACCGCGTGGAGGTGACGCTCGACGACGGCCGTGTCATCACCGGGACGCACTGCCTGATGGCCGTGGGCGCCATCCCGAACAGCAGTGGCATGGATCTGGAGGAGGCCGGGGTCAAGCTCAAGGACTCCGGTCACATCTGGACCGACAAGGTCTCGCGGACGTCGGCGCCCGGTGTGTACGCCGCCGGTGACGTGACCGGGATCTTCGCGCTCGCCTCCGTCGCCGCCATGCAGGGGCGCATCGCGATGTACCACTTCCTGGGCGACGCGGTGCAGCCGCTGAACCTGAAGACCGTGTCGTCGAACGTCTTCACCGACCCCGAGATCGCGACCGTCGGCTACAGCCAGTCAGACGTCGACGGCGGCAAGATCGACGCCCGTGTCGTGAAGCTGCCGCTCCTGCGCAACCCGCGCGCGAAGATGCAGGGCATCCGCGACGGCTTCGTCAAGATCTTCTGTCGCCCCGGTACGGGCATCGTGGTGGGCGGTGTGGTCGTCGCGCCGCGCGCTTCGGAGCTGATCCACCCCATCGCGCTCGCGGTCGACAACAATCTGACGGTCGAGCAGATCGCGAACGCTTTCACCGTGTATCCATCCCTTTCGGGGTCGATCGCGGAGGTCGCGCGTCAACTCCACACGCGGAAGTCGGCGGGCGAAGGCTGATCGCGGGCTGATCGTCGGTTGAACGGCGACTGATCGGGTTTCGAGCGGGTATTAACTCTGCGCAGGTCACGGGCTGTTGCGTCCCATTCGCCCGGCATAGGCGGGGCGGATAGGTCCTATACCACTTCCTGCTCAGCCGTGCGAACAACTTCTGTAATTCGGCGCAAAGTGCTGAAAGCAGACGGTCGTTGGGGTTACTGTCAGTTTCGTGTTCGCTGCAGAACGTCGCCAATTGATCCTCGAAATGGTGCGGGCCAACGGAGCGGTATCGCTCCGGGAGCTCGCCCGCGTCGTCCAGACCTCCGAAGTGACCGTACGGCGGGACGTGCGCGCGCTGGAGGCAGAAGGACTCCTCGACCGCAGACATGGCGGTGCGGTATTGCCGGGCGGATTCACGCGGGAGTCCGGCTTTCCGCAGAAATCACATCTCGCGACCGCCGAGAAGACGGCTATCGCCGATCTCGCGGCGGGACTCGTCGAAGAAGGCGAAGCCATCGTCGTCGGGGCGGGTACGACCACGCAAGAGCTGGCCCGACGGCTCGCGCGGGTACCCGGTCTGACCGTCGTCACCAACTCCCTTCTGGTGGCACAGGCCCTGGCCCATGCCAACCGCGTCGAGGTCGTCATGACCGGCGGCACTCTGCGCGGGTCCAACTACGCGCTCGTGGGCAGCGGGGCCGAACAGTCCCTGCAAGGTCTGCGGGTCTCGCGCGCCTTCCTGTCGGGCAGTGGTCTGACCGCCGAGCGCGGCCTCTCCACGTCCAACATGCTCTCCGCGAGCGTGGACCGTGCGCTCGTCCAGGCGGCGGCCGAGGTCGTGGTCCTCGCCGACCACACCAAGCTCGGCACCGACACGATGTTCCAGACGGTGCCGACGGACGTCATCACCCGCCTGGTCACGGACGAACCACCCGCGCACGACGACCGTGCGGCCACCGAACTGCAGGCCCTGGCTGACCAGGGCGTACAGATCGCGGTCGCGGGCGGGAACGCGAACTCCAACTCCGGATCAGGGGTGGATTCCGTCCCGGCGCGACAGCCGCGCCGGGACGTGCCCCTGCCGGGCCAGCGTCGTAACCACGGTGGTCACGGGGCAGGTCCTGGGGCGCAGTTGCGCAGTGCGGTGCTCGGGGAGCAGCAGCCCGGGGAGCGTTCCGCGCGAGTGGCGGATCTACGCCGCCGTTGAACCGGCCGCCGGGTCCTGAACGGACTCTTCGGGTGCCGGCCCTTCGGGCGCCGAGCCTTCGGGCGCGGAGCCTTCTGGCTTCAGGCCGCGCAGGGTCAGCATCAGGAGGCGGTCGGCCAGCTCCGGCTCGTCGGGGGTCTCTTCGGCGGCCAGCGCGATCGCGTTGGTCAGCTGCATCAGATCGCCGATCGAGACGCCGTGGCGTACGGCGCCGGCTTGTTGTGCCCGCACGAGCAGGGCCGTGCCCGCCTCGCGCATCGGCCTGCTGCACCGGGAGAGTGCCGAACTGTCGTCGTGCGACGCCGACATGAGGGCGCGGGAGAGCCCGCGGTACTCACCCGCATGAGTGATGATGGCGCGGAGCCAGGTCACCAGGGCCGAGCAGGGGTGCGGATCCTTGAGCAGCGCGTGGGAGTGGTCGAGGAGATCGCTCACCGCCTCTTCGAAGACGGCGCTCATCAGAGCGTGCCGGTTGGGGAAGTGGCGGTAGAGGGTGCCGATGCCCACGTTCGCGTGGCGGGCGATGTCCTCGAGCGAGGCGTCCGTGCCGTGCTGGGCGAAGGCGGTGCGCGCCTGTGCGAGGAGCCGGTCGTAATTGCGGCGCGCGTCAGCTCTTTTCAAGCGGGGGCGCTCTTGCGGGCTCACTGCCATGGCGTGCCTCCCTGACCTGTACGCGTGCCCATAGTCTGCCCGAAGCTTGCGTACCGTCGGCCACCGGCTCCGCCGAGTTCGTCCTCAAACGCCGGACGGGCTGGAACCTTCCCAGCCCGCCCGGCGTTTTCGAGAAGCGCGTCAGTCCTTGATCTCGCAGATGACCGCGCCGGAGGTCAGGCTCGCGCCCACCTCCGCCGTGAGGCCCTTGATCGTGCCCGAGCGGTGCGCGTTCAGAGGCTGTTCCATCTTCATGGCCTCAAGGACGACGACCAGATCGCCTTCCTGGACCTCCTGGCCCTCCTCGACCGCGATCTTGACGATCGTGCCCTGCATGGGCGACGCGAGGGTGTCACCGGAGGCCGCGGGGCCCGACTTCTTCGCCGCGCGCCGCTTGGGGCGGGCGCCGCCCGCTGCGGCGGTGCGGGCGATGGTCATGCCGAGCGAGGAGGGCAGCGAGACCTCGAGGCGCTTGCCGCCCACCTCGACGACCACCGTCTCGCGGCCCGGCTCCTCGTCCGCCTCGGTGTCGACCGCCGCGGCGAACGCGGGGATCTCGTTGACGAACTCGGTCTCGATCCAGCGGGTGTGGATCGTGAACGGGTCGGCGGAGCCGGTCAGTTCCGGGGCGAAGGCCGGGTCCTTGACGACCGCACGGTGGAAGGGGATGGCGGTGGCCATGCCCTCCACGGTGAACTCGTCCAGCGCGCGCGCGGCCCGCTGCAGGGCCTGCTCGCGCGTCGCGCCGGTCACGATCAGCTTGGCCAGGAGCGAGTCCCAGGCCGGGCCGATCACCGAGCCGGACTCGACGCCCGCGTCCAGGCGCACGCCGGGACCCGACGGCGGGTCGAAGAGGGTCACGGTGCCCGGCGCGGGCAGGAAGCCGCGGCCCGGGTCCTCGCCGTTGATGCGGAACTCGAAGGAGTGGCCGCGCAGTTCGGGGTCGCCGTAGCCCAGTTCCTCGCCGTCGGCGACACGGAACATCTCACGGACCAGGTCGATGCCCGCGACCTCTTCGGTGACCGGGTGCTCCACCTGCAGACGGGTGTTGACCTCCAGGAAGGAGATCGTGCCGTCGGTGCCGACCAGGAACTCCACGGTGCCGGCGCCCACATAGCCGGCTTCCTTGAGGATCGCCTTGGACGCCGCGTACAGCTCGGCGGTCTGGGCCTCGCTCAGGAACGGCGCGGGCGCCTCCTCCACCAGCTTCTGGTGGCGGCGCTGCAGCGAGCAGTCACGGGTGGAGACGACGACCACGTTGCCGTGCTGGTCGGCCAGGCACTGGGTCTCCACGTGCCGCGGCTTGTCGAGGTAGCGCTCGACGAAGCACTCGCCGCGGCCGAAGGCCGCGACGGCCTCGCGCACCGCGGAGTCGTACAGCTCGGGCACCTCTTCGAGGTTCCGGGCCACCTTCAGACCGCGTCCGCCGCCACCGAAGGCGGCCTTGATCGCGATCGGCAGGCCGTGTTCCTTCGCGAAGGCCACGACCTCGTCGGATCCGCTGACGGGATCCGGCGTACCGGCCACCAGCGGGGCACCCGCGCGCTGCGCGATGTGCCGGGCTGCGACCTTGTCCCCCAGGTCACGAATGGCCTGCGGCGGCGGGCCGATCCAGATCAGATCCGCGTCCAGCACGGCCTGGGCGAATTCGGCGTTCTCCGAAAGGAAGCCGTAACCGGGGTGGATCGCATCCGCCCCCGCATCCTTGGCCGCGGCCAGCACCTTGGAAATATCCAGGTAGCTGGTGGCCGGAGTGTCACCGCCCAGGGCGAACGCCTCATCTGCCGCGCGTACATGCAGAGCATCCCGGTCAGGATCTGCGTAGACGGCTACGCTCGCGATCCCTGCATCCCGGCATGCCCGAGCAACGCGGACAGCGATTTCGCCACGGTTGGCGATGAGCACCTTGCGCACGATGGCTCCCTCCTTGAAACAAGCCGAGTTTAGGGACTGCCGACACGACCTTTCGACCCGTCCCCAGTGGTGAGCTTGCCCACACGGAGCGTGATCCGGGGCCTGCCCGTCCGTGAAATCCCTTGTCGCACCACGGTACGCAGGGTCCCTTCGAGGGAGACTAGCGCGCCGGTGTGGCCAAGGTCTCTGTGAGGGCGTGCTGCGGCAGGGGGCCATTCTTTGTGGAGTCCCTACGAATGGCCCAATGATTCTTTGCCTTCGGCAGAGCCCTTGTCCCCTGGTTTACCCGTTAGTAGCGTTCGCGATGTCTGGGACGTACTAGCGGTAACAGTGGAAGAGGGTGGGCGCCGTGGCGCGTAGACCGGTGGCCTGGGTGGGCGCGATCGTGCTCTTGGTGGAGGCGGTGGGCATCGCGTTGCTCAACTGGTTCCTGGGGCTCGTCGTGGACAAGCAGGACATGTCGCTCGCCGGGCTCGACCCGCACGCGATGTCCGTGTCGACGTGGATCGCGGGCGGCTTCTTCGGCCTCTACCTCGCGCTGTGCGGCGTCATCATGCTGCGCTCGGCGATACGCGACCGCGCGCCGGGCCGCTTCGGACGGCTGCTCCTGATCAGCGCCGCCGTGGTGCACGGCCTGCTCGGTGCGTTCTCGATCGGCCTGGTGGGCTGGGCGGCCTTCGTCTTCATGATGGTCGTGCTCGGCCTGATCGTCCTGACCCTCGTGGCGTACGACAAGAAGCCCGACGCGGTCTCTGACGAGCCGCGCGTCGGCAAGGGGGAAGCGGGCGGCGGCGCCCCGGAGAACGGCGCCCCACAGCCCGCCTGAGCCCTTGCGAGGCCCCCTGGGGCTACTTCGCCCACAACTCCGTGATGCCGACGCCAAGTTCGCCCAGGAGGCGGCGGAGCAGCGGCAGCGAGAGGCCGATGACGTTGCCGTGGTCGCCCTCGATCGAGTCGATGAAGGGGGCCGAGAGGCCGTCGAGCGTGAACGCGCCCGCCACGTGCAGCGGTTCACCGCTCGCCACGTACGCGGCGACCTCCTCGTCCGAGGGCTCACCGAAGCGGACGACGGTCGATGCGAGCGCCGACACGTGCCGTCCTGCCGCGGTGTCGTACACACAGTGGCCGGTCTGCAGGATGCCCGCGCGGCCGCGCATGGACTTCCAGCGGGCGGTGGCCTCCTCGGCGTCGGCGGGCTTGCCCAGCGCTTCTCCGTCCAGTTCGAGGACCGAGTCGCAGCCGACGACCAGGGCGCCCTTCGCGTCCGGGCGCGCGGAGACGACCGACGCCTTGGCCTCGGCCAGGGCGACGGCGAGCTCGGCGGGGGTCGGTGCGGAGATCGCGTCCTCGTCGACCCCGCTGACGATCACCTCGGGGGCGAGACCGGCCTGGCGCAGGAGGCCGAGCCGGGCGGGGGACTTGGAGGCGAGAACGAGACGGCGGGGCTGATCACTCATGCGGCCAGCGTAGCGAGCATCAGCCGGTGAGCCTGCGCCGGTGAGTCTCAGCCGGTGAGCTTCAGCGCAGGCCGAGGACGAACATCGCCACGACCATCGCCAGGGCGAGGACGACTCCCGCACGGCGCATCTTCGCCTGCATGTCCCGCATGTCCTTGGGCGGGTTGTTCTCGGGGTCCGACCACAGCATGACTCCGATACTGCGCGCGGAGAGGTGCAGGGCGCCTGAGTACGCGTACTCAGGCGCCCTGCATGTCCCACTCATCTTCAGCCGGGGCCTACACGGGCCAGTACGTGCGGCCCCACGTCGTCGGTCCAGGTGCGGGAAGGCGGTGGCGGGCCACCCGCGCCGGGTCGGCCCAGGCGTCGAGCACCGCGGGCGCGCCGGACGGCTGGTTCGCGACCGCCGCGGCGCGCGCCTGGACCACCGCCAGTGCGGCGGCCAGCTCCTCCGGGGTGGGGTTGCCCCGTACGACCTTGATCATGAACGGACTCCTCGCTGAAGCACGGTCTGGCTGAGGCACGGCCTAGAGGGGGATGTTGCCGTGCTTCTTCGGGGGAAGGGATTCCCGCTTCGTACGCAGCTGACGCAGGCCCCGGACAAGATGGGCGCGGGTCTCCGACGGCATGACCACGGCGTCGATGTAACCGCGCTCGGCGGCCGTGTACGGGTTGAGGAGCCGGTCCTCGTACTCCTGGATGAGCCGGGCCCGGGTCGCCTCGACGTCGCCGGTGGCCTCCGCCGCCGCGATCGTCTTGCGATGCAGGATGTTCACCGCGCCCTGCGCGCCCATCACCGCGATCTGCGCGGTCGGCCAGGCCAGGTTGAGGTCGGCGCCCAGGTGCTTGGAGCCCATGACGTCGTACGCGCCGCCGAACGCCTTGCGCGTGATGACGGTGATCAGCGGGACCGTCGCCTCGGCGTAGGCGTAGATCAGCTTCGCGCCGCGGCGGATGATGCCCGTGTGCTCCTGCTCGACGCCCGGCAGGAAGCCCGGCACGTCGACGAAGGTGATGACAGGGACGTTGAACGCGTCGCAGGTGCGGACGAAGCGGGCGCCCTTCTCGGACGCGTCGATGTTCAGGCAACCGGCGAACTGCGTCGGCTGGTTGGCGACGATGCCCACCGGGCGGCCCTCGACCCGGCCGAAGCCGGTGAGGATGTTCGGCGCGAACAGCGGCTGCGTCTCGAAGAACTCGGCGTCGTCCAGAACGTGTTCGAGCACGCTGTGCATGTCGTACGGCTGGTTGGCGCTGTCCGGGATCAGCGTGTCGAGCTCGCGGTCCTCGTCCGTCAGCGCCAGGTCCGCGTCCTCGGGGAAGGCGGGCGGCTCGCTGAGGTTGTTCGAAGGCAGGTAGGAGAGGAGGGACTTGACGTACTCGATCGCGTCCTTCTCGTCGCCCGCCATGTGATGGGCGACACCGGAGGTGCTGTTGTGGGTGCGGGCACCTCCCAGCTCCTCGAAGCCGACGTCCTCACCGGTGACCGTCTTGATGACGTCGGGCCCGGTGATGAACATGTGCGAGGTCTGGTCGACCATGACGGTGAAGTCGGTGATGGCGGGGGAGTAGACCGCCCCGCCCGCGCACGGCCCGACGACCAGGCTGATCTGCGGAATGACACCGGACGCGTGCGTGTTCCTGCGGAAGATCTCCCCGTACATCCCCAGGGCCATGACGCCCTCCTGGATGCGGGCGCCGCCGGAGTCGTTGATGCCGATGACCGGACAGCCGGTCTTCAGGGCGAAGTCCATGACCTTGACGATCTTCTGGCCGTAGACCTCGCCGAGGGCGCCGCCGAAGACCGTGAAGTCCTGGGAGAAGACGGCCACGGGGCGGCCGTCGACGGTGCCGTAACCGGTCACGACCCCGTCGCCGTAAGGGCGGTTGGCCTCCAGGCCGAAGTCGGTCGAGCGGTGCTGGGCGAACTCGTCGAACTCGACGAAGGAGTTCTCGTCCAGGAGCAGATCGATGCGTTCGCGCGCCGTCAACTTGCCCTTGGCGTGCTGCTTCTCGACCGCGCGAGCCGAACCGGCGTGCTTGGCCTCCTCGATGCGGCGCTGCAGATCAGCGAGTTTTCCCGCAGTCGTATGGATGTCGATACCCGGGTCACCTGCGTCGGAGCTCGCGGGGGTGGCGGGGGTTTCGCTTGCGGCGCTTGGCACGGGCACGTTGGGCTCTTCCGGCTCGGACATAGGGATGCGGCTCCCTGCCTGCTCAAAGGGGCGACTGGCGGCTTGCGACGGTGGCTTGAGGCTGCTGTGACTCGCTTGCTACTGACTCGTAGGGTAGCTGCGTGTATACGGTTCGGCAGTGCGGCGTTTACCACACCTAAGGTGGCTTGCATGACGCCGCGAGATGCTTCAGACGATCCTTCGGACACTCCTTCCGGTACGCCGTCGGGCGTCCCTGACGACAGCCGCTGGTCCGACCTCGAAAGGCCGCCCCTGAACGCCGCGTCGCTGCGGCGCGCGCTGGTGCGGGACGGGAGCCTGTGGACCTCCCTGGACGTGGTGCCCGCGACAGGGTCGACCAACACGGATCTGGCCGCACGAGCCGACGAGCTCCCCGAGGGCGCGGTCCTCGTCGCCGAGGAGCAGAGCTCGGGGCGCGGCAGGCTCGACCGCCGCTGGTCGGCGCCCGCGCGCTCCGGTCTCTTCTTCTCCGTACTCCTCAAGCCGGGGCCCGCGGTGCCGGTCGAGCGGTGGGGGTGGCTGCCGCTGCTCACCGGGGTCGCCGCCGCCACCGGTCTCTCGCGGGCGGCCGGGGTGGACACGGCCCTCAAGTGGCCGAACGACCTCCTCGTGACGGTCGGCGGGGAAGAGCGCAAGGCGGGCGGGATCCTCGCGGAGCGGGCCGGTTCGGCGAAGGGAGGCGGCGGGGGCGTGGTGGTCGGCATCGGCATCAACGTGACCCTGCGCGCGGACGAGCTCCCGGTGCCCACGGCGGGCTCCCTGGCGCTGGCCGGGGCGACCACGACGGACCGGGACACGGTGCTGCGTGCGGTGCTGCGTTCGCTGGAGCAGTGGTACGGGGACTGGCGCGCGGTGGAGGGCGACCCGGCGGCATCCCGCCTCCAGGAGACGTACGCGGCGGGCTGCGCGACCCTCGGCCGCAAGGTCCGCGCGGAGCTGCCGGGCGACCGCTCGATCATGGGCGAGGCGGTGGCGGTGGACGGCGACGGCCGCTTGGTGCTTGCCACGGGGGACGGGGTGCAGGAGCCGGTGGGGGCGGGGGACGTGGTGCATCTGAGGGGGGTGTAGGAGCCCGGGGTAATCGGGTGGGTGGGAAAGCTTGTTCGTTCAGGTGAGGATGCGGGGCAAACGGGCGGGTGGGCGCGAAAGGTGTGTTCGTCAGCGCACCCACGGGGGACCCACAGTTCAAGGCGCCCCGCCAGGAAAGGCGTGAGCTGCGGCACACCTGCCGTAAAGTTGGCGCCGGTCGATACCTGACCGCGGCAGATCGGAAGGGCAGCAGGCGTGACCGTCGACGACACGGGCTCCGGGGCGGGCGATTCCGCTCCCGACGGCGAGTCCGGACGTACCGCTGGGTCCGCCGGGTCCGCCACCCATGCGTTCGACTCGATGGACTCCGGGGACGAGAAGCCCGGGGACCAGGAGAAGGACCCCCTCGCCCTGCGCCTCGAAGGGCTGATCCTCGGCGCGGACCGCCGCTACACCCCGTTCCAGGCGGCCCGCAGCGCGGGTGTCTCCATGGAGCTCGCATCGCGCTTCTGGCGGGCCATGGGCTTTCCCGACATCGGCCAGGCCAAGGCCCTGACCGAGGCGGACGTGCTCGCGCTGCGCCGCCTCGCCGGTCTCGTGGAGGCGGGGCTGCTCAGTGAGGCGATGGCGGTGCAGGTGGCCCGGTCGACCGGGCAGACCACCGCCCGCCTGGCCGAATGGCAGATCGACTCCTTCCTGGAAGGTCTGACGGAGCCGCCCGAGCCGGGCATGACCCGGACCGAAGTGACGTACCCCCTGATGGAGCTGCTCCTGCCCGAGCTGGAGGAGTTCCTCGTCTATGTCTGGCGGCGGCAGCTGGCCGCCGCGACCGGCAGGGTCGTACAGGCCGCGGACGACGAGGAGATGGTCGACCGGCGGCTCGCGGTCGGTTTCGCCGACCTCGTCGGCTTCACGCGGCTCACGCGGCGCATGGAGGAGGAAGAACTCGGCGAACTCGTCGAGGCCTTCGAGACCACGGCCGCCGACCTGGTCGCCGCGAACGGCGGGCGGCTCATCAAGACCCTCGGCGACGAAGTCCTGTACGCCGCCGATGACGCGGGCGTGGCCGCGGAGATCGCGCTGCGGCTCATCGAGACCATGGCCAACGACGAGACGATGCCCGAGCTGCGCGTCGGCATCGCCTTCGGCACGGTCACCACGCGCATGGGCGACGTGTTCGGTACGACGGTGAACCTCGCGAGCCGCCTCACGTCGATAGCGCCCCGGGACGCGGTCCTCGTGGACGGGGCGCTCGCGGAGGAGCTGACGCGGACGGGGCAGGCGCCGGCCTCTGAGACCGAGGCTGCGGAGGCGGCCGAGCTGGCGGAGAAGGAGGGCTTGGAGTCGCCCTCTTACCGCTTCGCGCTGCAGCCCATGTGGCAGCGGCCCGTGCGTGGTCTCGGCGTCGTCGAGCCGTGGCTGCTTGCCCGGCGGAGCTGAGCCCGCCTCCCCGAACCTGAACCACCCTTCCCGTCGCCCCGCACCGGTGACATGATCCTCGTGCAACGCGATAACGGTCGTTAACCGGACGTGGAGGAAAGCAATGGGTGCCGAGCAGCGGTTCGGGGAATTCGTCAGCGTCAGGCGGCACGCCTACGTCGCCGAGCTCGTCCTTGACCGGCCCAAGGCCATGAACGCCGTGTCCACGGACATGGCCCGCTCCATCGGCGCCGCCTGCGACGCCCTCGCGCAGGACGGTGACGCCCGCGTCGTGGTCGTCACGTCCACCCATGAGCGGGCGTTCTGTGTCGGCGCCGACCTGAAGGAGCGCAATTCCTTCTCCGACGCCGAGTTGGTGCGCCAGCGGCCCACGGCGCGGGCCGCCTACACCGGCGTACTCGAACTGCCCGTGCCGACAGTCGCGGCCCTGCACGGCTTCGCGCTCGGCGGCGGGTTCGAGCTCGCGCTCGCCTGCGATCTCATCGTCGCCGACCCGACCGCCGTGGTCGGACTCCCCGAGGTGTCGGTCGGCGTCATCCCGGGCGGCGGCGGTACGCAGCTGCTTCCGCGCCGGGTGGGCGCGGCCCGCGCCGCCGAGCTGATCTTCACCGCGCGGCGGGTGGAGGCGACCGAGGCGCGGGAGTTGGGGCTCGTCGACCAGCTGGTGGGTGAGGGTGAGGACCGTACGGAAGCGCTCGCGCTCGCCGCGCGGATCGCGGGCAACTCGCCCGTCGGACTGCGCGCCGCCAAGCGTGCCCTGCGGCTCGGTCACGGGCTCGACCTGCGCGCCGGTCTGGAGGTCGAGGACGCCGCCTGGCGCTCGGTGGCCTTCTCCGGTGACCGGGCGGAGGGCGTGGCCGCGTTCAACGAGAAGCGGAAGCCGAACTGGCCGGGAGAGTGACGGAGACACCCCTTCCGCACTCTCCGTAATGTTCCGATCGCCCAAAATGTCGTAAATCTCCTAGCCTGGGGAGATGGGAGAGGACGTTCGGCTGCGGGCCGTAGTCGTGCTGGCGCAGGGGATGGCCGCCGCGCACACTCCGCGTGAGTCCTGGCGGGCGGCTGCGCGCGGCGCGTGCCGTGCCCTTTCGGGGAGTTTCGCGGCCCTGTCCGTCTGGGAGCGCGACCTCGGGCGGCTGCGGGTGCTCGTGAACGTGGGCGAACGCGCCGAGGGAGAGGAAGAGTTCCCGGAGCGTGAGGCGTATCCGGTGAACCAGTTCCCGGAGATCACCGAGTTCCTGCACGAACGCTGGGCGGGCGGCGGCGAGCCGCACGCCTGGGTCGAGACGGCGGGCGGTCCCGCGGACATCACGGCTCCGGGCTACTGCCACCAGCGCGTCGCCGCCCTGCGCAGACGGGGCCGCGGCTGCTGCGTGGTCGCGCCGATCGTGCTGCACGGGCGGGCGTGGGGCGAGCTCTATGTGGCGCGCCCGGTGGGTGCGCCGGTCTTCGACCGTGCGGACGCGGACTTCGCGACGGTGCTCGCCTCGGTGGTCGCGGCGGGCATCGCGCAGACCGAACGCCTGGAGGAGGCCCGCCGCCTCGCCTTCACCGACGCCCTGACGGGCCTGGCCAACCGGCGTGCGGTCGATCTGCGCCTGGAGGAGGCGGTGGAGCGCCACCGTAAGGACGGGGCGGTGGTGAGCCTGGTCGTGTGCGACGTGAACGGCCTCAAGCGGGTCAACGACACCCAGGGCCACGCGGTCGGCGACCGGCTCCTCGAACGCTTCGGCTCGGTGCTCTCCCTGTGCGGGGCGATGCTGCCGGGGACCCTGTCCGCGCGGCTCGGCGGGGACGAGTTCTGCCTGCTCTCGGTGGGGCCTTCGGCCGACGAGGTGGTGCGGGTCGCGGACGAACTGTGCGTCCGGGCGGCCGAGTTGGAGCTGGGGGACGGTGTCGCGTGCGGGGTCGCCTCCACGGAGGACCCGATCGGCGAGGTCCGCTCCGCCCGCCGTCTGTTCCGGCTCGCGGACGCGGCCCAGTACCGCGCGAAGGCGGCGCGCGCGCTGAAGCCGGTGGTCGCGGGGCGCGAGGGCGCGGACGACCCGGTGGTACGGCTCGCGAACTCGGAGGGTTCGCGCCCGGCGGGCGAGAGGCGCCGCTTCCGGGGCCGCGGTCCTGAGTCACGGTCCTGAGTCGCGGGGTGGCGAGCGGTAAGAGGCTCAGGCCGTATCCGCCCGTGACACCTGGCGATTCAGTCCGTACTCTGCTGAATATGGATATGCATACCGTGGTCCTGGGGACGTCCGGGACGACCGCAGCGGACGTCATCGCCGTCGCGCGCGGCAACGCCCGGATCGAGCTTTCGGCCGAAGCCGTGACCGCCCTCGCCGCCTCGCGCGAGATCGTCGACGCCCTCGCGGCCAAGCCCGAGCCCGTCTACGGCGTATCGACCGGCTTCGGCGCCCTCGCCACCCGGCACATCGGCCCGGACCTCCGCGCCCAGCTGCAGCGCAACATCGTCCGCTCGCACGCGGCGGGAATGGGCCCGCACGTGGAGCGCGAGGTGGTCCGCGCGCTGATGTTCCTGCGTCTGAAGACGGTCTGCTCCGGCCGTACCGGCGTACGCCCCGAGGTCGCGCAGACCATGGCCGACGTCCTCAACGCGGGGATCACGCCCGTCGTGCACGAGTACGGCTCGCTCGGCTGCTCCGGCGACCTCGCGCCGCTCAGCCACTGCGCCCTGACGCTCATGGGCGAGGGCGACGCCGAGGGCCCCGACGGTGAGCTGAAGCCCGCGGGCGAGCTGCTCGCCGCGCACGGCATCACGCCGGTCGAGCTGCGCGAGAAGGAGGGCCTCGCTCTCCTGAACGGCACCGACGGCATGCTCGGCATGCTGGTCATGGCCCTCGCCGACCTCGACGCCCTCTACAAGTCCGCCGACATCACCGCGGCCCTCACCCTTGAGGCGCTCCTCGGCACCGCCAAGGTCCTCGCCCCCGAGCTGCACGCCATCCGCCCGCACCCGGGTCAGGGCGCGTCCGCCGCCAACATGGCCGCGGTCCTGGCCGGTTCAGAGCTCACCGGCCACCACCAGGACGACGCGCCGCGCGTGCAGGACGCGTACTCGGTGCGGTGCGCGCCGCAGGTCGCGGGCGCCGGACGCGACACCCTCGCCCACGCCCGCACGGTCGCCGAGCGCGAGCTCGCCGCCGCCGTCGACAACCCGGTGGTCCTGCCCGACGGCCGCGTCGAGTCGAACGGCAACTTCCACGGGGCGCCGGTGGCGTACGTCCTGGACTTCCTCGCGATCGCCGCCGCGGACCTCGGCTCGATCACGGAGCGCCGCACGGACAGGTTGCTGGACAAGAACCGCTCGCACGGGCTCCCCCCGTTCCTCGCGGACGACGCGGGCGTGGACTCGGGCCTGATGATCGCCCAGTACACGCAGGCGGCCCTGGTCAGCGAGATGAAGCGCCTCGCGGTCCCGGCGTCGGCGGACTCGATCCCGTCCTCCGCGATGCAGGAGGACCACGTGTCGATGGGCTGGTCGGCGGCCCGCAAGCTCCGTACGGCGGTCGACAACCTGACCCGCATCGTCGCGATCGAGCTGTACGCGGCCACGCGCGCGGTCGAACTCCGCGAGGGCCTCACGCCCGCCCCCGCGACCCGGGCGGTCATCGAGGCGATCCGCAAGGCGGGCGTCGAGGGCCCGGGCCCGGACCGCTTCCTCGCCCCGGATCTGGCCGCGGCGGACGAGTTCGTACGTTCCGGCGCGCTGCTCGACGCGGTCGAGCCGGTGACGGGCCCGCTGGCCTAGCGGCGGCATTTCGTACGTTGCCGGGGGCGTCGTGAGTTACTGACGGCGCCCCCAGCGCATGGTGACGGTGCGTCAGTCGCGGTCGACGTGCTCGTGGGTGATGTCGCCCTTGACGGCGTCGATCTCGAAGTCGGTCTTGTTCCAGTCCTTCGTGACGACATCGACGGACCAGACGAGAGAGCCGTCGTCCTTGTCGTCGAGACCGACGGAGGTGACCGTGCCCTTCGTCTTGTCCACGGCGGTCTCGGCCGCCTGCTCCGGCGACTGCTTGACGCGGGAGAGCCAGTCGGCCGTCTCCTTCTTGTCGTCGGCGTCCCGGTCGCGCTCGGGCTCGGACTTGAGCACCTTGCCCGAGACGGCGTCGATGCGGACGGTGTGCGAGGTCCCGTCCTTCTCGGCCACCTCCGCGACCCACTGCGGCCCTGCGGCGCCGGCGCTCGCGCTGGGACTGGGGCTCGCGCTCGCGGCGTCATCGTCGCCGTCATCGTCCTTGACGTCGTCCGCGCTCTTCAGCTCGAGGTCGGTCAGCTTGCTGCCCTTGACCTCGTCCACCGCGGTGGCGGCAGCCTTGTCGCCGCTGTCCTCCCCGCAGCCCGTCACCAGTGCCGCTGAGGCCACGAGGGCGCACACGGCACCGACGAGACGAAGCTGACGGGCACGCGGGGCGCCGCTGTTCCTGCGCGGGGCATCGATTCTCATACCGGCATGCCTAGCCGCCCGCCCGCCCACCCATGTGGTCCGACACCCAGGCTCACCCGATCGACGACACGGCACCGGGTCCGATGCCCGGTCACCGGGGATTGCAGGAATGTGTCAGGGGTGGGTTCCGGGGGTGCGTATGTGGGATATCAGGGCTCGGAGCTGGCGGGGGTCCGTGGTGAGGATCGTCTCGGGGGTGTCGCTCTCGCGGAGGTGGACCGTTCCGTCGGGGGTCGTGGCGACGTGGACGCAGGCGCTTGCCTCTTGGCAGTACGAGGACTTCTGCCAGTTCAGGTTGGTCATGGTTGCTCCCCGGGTCAGAGTTCGTTCGCGATGCGCTGGATGAAATCGCGTGATGCTGTGGAGTCGAGCGCTGTGTCCTCCATGCGGTCCAGAAGCAGCGCGTACTTGTGAACCTGGGCTTCGGCGTCCAGGAGCAGAGCCCCATGGGACTGGTCCAGTTGCACGGTGTCGAGTTGGGGCACTGGCCCCGAGTAATAGCCGATGGACTGGCCGGAGCCGGGAAAAACACCGTGGGTGAAGGGGATCACCCGCAGGGTGACCTCCTTGCGTTCGCTCATCTCCGTGAGGTGCTTGAGCTGCTCGCGTGTGGTCGTGGTACCGCCGAACTGCATCCGTAGGGCTGCCTCGTGGATGACGGCGCTGTACGGGGTGGGGTGCTCTCGGTAGAGCACCTCCTGGCGTTTGATGCGGAACGAGATCCGGTGTTCCACATCGGGTGGCGACAGGCGTGGCACGGAGCCGTCGAACAGTGCCCTGATGTAGCCGGGGGTCTGCAACAGACCGGGGATGTGCAGGGCGTTGGAGATGCGCAGTGCGGTCGCGTGGTGCTCGGACTCGACGAGGTCGAGCTGCGAGGCGGAGAGGGTTTCGCGGTACTCCTCCCACCAGCCGCGCTTGCGGTGCGCTGCCATGGCGACGAGCGCGTCGACGAGTGGCTCGTCGGCGCAGTCGTAGTGCTGGGCGAGGGTGCGGATGCGCTGCTCGCTGAGGCCGAAGCGGCCGGTTTCGATATTGCTGATCCGGGCCTGGTTTGCGCCGATCAGCTCGCCTGCGGCGCGAGCGGTCAGGCCGGCGCGCTCGCGGAGTTTACGCAGCTCGACGCCCAGGCGGAGCTGGCGTGCTGTGGGCGTTTGCCGTGGCGGCATTCTCTTGCACTCCCTTGCCGTGCCCTGTCACCCACACGGATGGAACGTAGGATGCATACGTGGATTTCGTAGAAACCATTCTACGGCCGCCGCTACGGTGAGAACCGAGCTGCTGAACCGCTCGCCCCCGGAAGCGCACCGCAAAGCCGCGGCAGGCCACCGCAGGGCGTCGCGTGAAGAGCGAACCAAGTCCCTTCACCGCAGGAGGCGTTCATGGTCACCGTATCCCCGCCCCAGCCCCCGGCGCCCGCCCCGTGGACGTACGCCCTCCATCTGCCCCGTGACCCCCGCGCCCCGCGCATCGCCCGCACCACGCTGCGCAGCGTTCTTGTCACGCATGGCCTGGGTGAACTGGCCGACACGGCCGAGTTGCTGACCTCCGAGCTGGTGACCAATGCGTACAGCCACAGTGCCGGCCCCGCAGCCCTGCGGCTGCGGCAGCTGGATCGTGGGCGCGGGCTGCGCGTCACCGTGTGGGACACCGATCCGCATATTCCGCCTCCCTTCGACCGGGGGAGAGGGGCAGGCGTGGGGACGGGGGCGGAGTCATCTCGCGTCGCCCCGGTCGACCGGGAGTGCGGGCGCGGGCTCTTCCTCGTATGCCACTACGCGGACGCGTGGGGTGGCCACCCCCTCGGCGACGACCTCTTCGGGCGGGGCGGAAAGCTGCTCTGGTTCGAGCTGGGGCAGCGGCCCGTACTGGCGGTCGTGGGGTGACGGGACAGGCCCCGGCCTTCCTCCGGCGCTACCGTGGAGGCAGCGATACGCCCTGTAGTCAGTGGAGGACCGCGGTGACCACCATGATCGAGCGGCCGGCAGAAGCTATAGACGCCCCTTCGGACGGGTCCTTCGCGGACATGCTCCGGATCGTCGAGAAGCTGGACACGCCTGACGGCTACAAGGCCGAGCTCATCCGGGGGAAGATCGTCGTGTCGCCGTGGTCGAAGTTGCGCTACCTCCGTCCGATGCGACGGCTGCGCAAGCAGGTGGAGGATCACGTGCCGGAAGGGCACGTCGCGGAGACGTCGCCCTTCCTCTTTACGTTTCCTTCCTCCGGGCGCGGCTTCGGTCCGGACTTGTTTGTCGCCGACGAGACGGCCTTCGAAGCCGACGGCCGTCACGCCGACGGTGCCGCCCTCTCGCTCGTAGCCGAGCTGACGTCCGTCTCCACCAAGGACGTGGACTGGCTGGACAAGCTCGACACGTACGGCCGCGTGGTGCCCGTGTACCTGGTGCTCGACATGCAGGCGGAAGAAATCACCGCCTTTTGGGACCCCTCACCGAAGGGCTATCGGTCCCGCACCACGGTCCCCTTCGGCGAGCAGCTGCACGTGCCCGAGCCCTTTGCCTTCGAGCTGGACACCTCGGACTTCGTCGCTCAGCAGGCCCCTCAGTAGATCAGTAAGCCGGCCCGCCGATCAGGTACGGCGTAGTGCCGACGCCGTCCTCACCGTGCCCGGCCGGCGAGGCCTTCCGTCAGGACGTCCATCGCGAACTCGAACAGGGCGTCCGGTGATTCGGCGGCCAGCTCCTGGCTCGCCCGGCGCAGATGGGGCAGCTCGTCCCCGGAGTCGGACCGCAGCCATGGGGGCGGGACCTGCTCCAGGTCGGCGGGGTCGAGGTCCGGGGGCGGGCGGTCGTACGCGCGGTCCTGCAGTTCCACGAAGCCGACGACGAGCCGGATGGCCTCCATGCACGCCAGATAGGCGTCGCGCGGGGGCAGGCCGACCTCGGTGAAGAAGCCGATGAGCCCGTCGACGTTCCGCAGCATGGCCGGGTCGCGGGCCATGGTGATGTTCTCGCTCAGGGCGAGGGTGGTCATGCCCGGGTGGCGCCGGTAGTGGGCGCGCAGATCCCGGAGGTATCGCCGGAGGGAGTTCCGCCACTCGTGCGCGTCGAGCGCCGGCGGCTGCCAGCGGGCCTCGAAGACTTCGGCGGCCACGGTGATCAGATCCCGCCGGTCCGCCACGTAGTTGTAGAGGGCCCGGGGCGAGACGCCAAGCTCGTTCGCGAGGGAGCGCATGGTCAGTTCGGCGGCCTGGTGGTCGCCGAGGAACTCCAGCGCCGCCTGGCCCACGCCGTCGCGGGTGAGGGTGGCGCGGCCCTTGCGGTGGGTGGGGCGCTGCCTGGTCCGGGGGGCGGCGGTGGGGTCGGGCGTGGGCGCGGGGTCGGTGTCCGGAGTCTCGCTGTGCATCGCCACTGACGGTACCGGGCACCTGCGACGGCGCGGGCGGTGACGGTCGCTCCCTTGAACTTCACACACGTTGACTTTAAGCGGGCGTCCCGTCAGAGTGATCCAAGTAAGGCTGCCCTCACCTGGCCTCCGCCCTCCGACCGCCCCTCCCTGGAGCCGCTCGTGCCCCGCCTGTCCGGCCTGTCCGGCCTAGCCATGGACGTCACCCCCCTCCGCGACAACCGCGACTTCCGCCTCCTCTACGTGGGCTTCCTCGGCGCCCTCGTCGGCACTCTGATGACCAGCGTCGCGGTGGCCGTCCAGATCTACGACCTCACCGGCTCGCCCCTCCAGATCGGCCTCGTCAGCCTCGCCCGCGCCCTCCCGCTCGTCGTCGGCGTACTCATAGGCGGTGTACTGGCCGACCGCCGCGACCGCAGGACGCTCATGCTCGTGACCCGCCTCCCCCTGACGCTCGTGGCGGCGGCCCTCATGGTCAACGCCCTCGTGCCGCACCCCCAGCTATGGGTGATCTACACGGCGACCGGACTCACCGGCCTCCTCGCGGGCCTCGGCGGACCGGCGATGATGGCGGCGATCCCTGCCCTCGTGGGCACCGAACGCCTGGCGGCGGCGGGCGCGTTGACGGCCGCGTCGACCCAGCTTGCGGCCCTCGTCGGCCCCGCCGTCGGTGGCGTACTCATCGCGGGACCTGGCCTCGCCGCCTGTTTCGCGGTGGACGCGGCCGGGTTCCTGGTCTTCTCCGTCGCGCTGCTCTTCGTACGTCCGCTGCCCCCGGCGAAGGCCGCCACGGGCAAGGGGGTCCGGCAGGCCTTCGCGGCCGTGGCGGACGGGGTCCGGTTCGTCCGGGGGCACCGGCTCATCGTCGGCCTGCTTCTCATCGACGCCGCCGCGATGGTCTTCACGATGCCGCAGGCGCTGTACCCGGTCCTCGCGGACGAGCAGTTCGGCGGCGGTCCAGGAGTGGTGGGCCTGCTCTACGCCGCCCCGGCGCTCGGCGCGCTCGTCGGCGCGGCCACCAGTGGCTGGACGGCGCGCGCGGGCGGGCACGCGCTGATCGGGGCGGTGCTCGTGTGGGGCCTCTCACTGACGGGCTTCGGCATGACGTCCTGGCTGCCCCTGGCCCTGACCCTCCTGGCCCTGGCCGGGCTCGGCGACCTGATATCCGAGACGCTCCGCTCGGCCCTGCTCCAGCACGGCACACCCGACGAACTGCGCGGCAGGGTCAGCAGCCTCTGGATGGTCCAGGCGACGGTCTCCCCGGCCCTGGGCAACGCGGCGGTCGGCTTCCTGGCGGAGCTGACCAGCGCGCGGGCGGCCGTGATGGCGGGCGGACTCGTGTGCGTGACGGCGACGCTGCTCGTCGCCGCGGCGTTCCCCGCACTGCGGGCGGCGAGGCTCGGCCCGCCGATCGGCGAGCCGGACCCCGTCCGTCAGTGAGCCGCGCCCACTCCTCAGTGAGCCGCGCCCACCCCTCAGTAAGCAGGCCCCTGCCGCTCCCGTCGTACGGAATACGCCACGAACCCCGCCCCGAGGCCCAGGAACGCGGTCCCGCCGATCAGGTACGGCGTCGTATCGACGCCCGCTCCCGTGTCCGCGAGATGGGCCTTCGCGGGGGCGGCGGCGGTCGTGGCGGTGGTGGTGGTGTCCGATGACGGAGTCGCTCGGCGCTGTTCGGTGTGGACGACCTGCTGGGAATCAGGGGCCGTCGGGGATCTGAACGTTGCCGTCGCGTTCGCGGAGGGAACGAACCAGAGGGCTCCGAGCAGGGCCCCCGCGGCGGTGGCGGTCAGCAACGATCGACGTGCGGACACGGAATCGGATCCCCCTTGTGGCGCTGGCGAATTGGCCGTGTGGGGCGATGGTAATGAAAGGCGCGGGTCGTGGGAAAGTCGCGGGGGCCCCGGGTCGTACGCTCCGACCCATGAGCACACCTGAGACATCACGTTTTGTACGGCTCCGCGTCGAATTGGTGGTCGAGGTCGACGACTCCGGCGACCTCGCCGCATCCGCCCTTCGCCGCATCGCGGATGACGAGCACATGCCCGCCGAGGAGCGTCTGCATGCCGAGACGGCCGTCAAGGAGGACGACGCCGAGGCCCTCGCCTATCTGGTTGATCCGTTCGACCTGGTCAGCCAGCTGCCCGGTGTCGAGCTCTCGCAGGCTTCCTGGAGCAGCGAGCAGATCGACTACGACCCCGATTCGCCTGACTGGGAGGGTGACGAGGATGATGATGACAGTGGGGACGATGACGACACGGACGCGGGCACGGACGGTGCCGGTGGCCGGGGGCTGTAGGGCATAGACGGAAAGCAGTTCGTCCGGCGGATGAATACCGGACGAAAAAAACGGAACCCGTAGCCCCGGACGGCAACCGCCGCCCGGGGTTCCGTCGTCTCAGAGGTGCACGGCTGTCACCGGCGCATCGCTTGACGTGGTCTTCCCCACATCTTCGGCGGAAGTGGAACGGGACGAACCGGGCAGGACGTTATGCGGGACTGCGGGGACTCTCGGCGTTCTTGGCGTGTTGGTGAATTCAGCAACGATGGAGAAGCGTGTGATGACGGACAGTAGGCGGCAGCGCGGGCGGCGCAAGGGTCTCGCGGCCGTGTCCGCTCTGGTCGGCGGCGTCCTGGTGCTCTCGGCCTGCAGCAGCGACGACGGCGACAAGAACAGTGCCGGCGGCAAGGAATCGCAGAACCAGGTCGACGAAGCAGCTGCCAAGAAGACGTCCGAGGCCGACATCAAGATCGCGCCCAAGGACGGTTCCGACAACGCGGGCATCAACAACGCCGCCGTGGTCAAGGTGAGCAAGGGTTCCCTGACGGACGTCACCATGACGACCGACAAGGGCACCGCGGTCGAGGGGCAGATAGCTGCCGACAAGAAGAGCTGGAAGCCCGGCGGCCAGCTCGAGCGCGCCACGACGTACAAGATCAGCGCCACCGCGAAGGACTCCGACGGCCGCAAGGCCCACGAGAACTCCAAGTTCACGACGGTCTCGCCGAAGAACAGCTTCATCGGGAACTTCACGCCCGAGGACGGATCCACGGTCGGCGTGGGCATGCCGGTGTCGATCAACTTCGACAAGGCGATCACGAACAAGAAGGACGTGCAGTCCCACATCACGGTGTCGTCGAGCAGCGGCCAGGAAGTCGTCGGCCACTGGTTCGGCAACAACCGCATCGACTTCCGCCCCGAGGACTACTGGAAGGGCAACTCCACGGTCACTCTGAAGCTGGCCCTCGACGGCGTCGAGGGCGCGGACGGCGTCACCGGCGTCCAGCAGAAGACGGTCCAGTTCAAGATCGGCCGCAACCAGGTCTCCGTCGTCGACGCCAAGACGAAGCAGATGAAGATCATGCGGGACGACAAGGTCATCAAGACCATCCCGATCTCCGCGGGCTCCCCGGAGAACAAGACGTACGAAGGCAAGATGGTGATCTCCGAGAAGTTCAAGGAGACCCGCATGGACGGCGCGACCGTCGGCTTCACGGACGGCGACGGCAAGGGCGAGTACGACATCAAGGACGTGCCGCACGCCATGCGCCTGTCCCAGTCGGGCACGTTCATCCACGGCAACTACTGGGGCGCCAAGTCCATCTTCGGCGGCGCCAACACCAGCCACGGCTGTGTCGGCCTCCAGGATGCCAAGGGCGCGGGCGACAAGAGCACCCCGGGCGCCTGGTTCTACGACAACTCGATGGTCGGTGACGTCGTGGACGTCCGGAACACCGGCGACAAGACGGTCCAGCCCGACAACGGCTTCAACGGCTGGGTCATGGACTGGGCACAGTGGAAGGCCGGTTCGGCCGTCTGAGCCGACCTGGACAGACCTTCGCGCCTATGCGCGGCAGCGGCCCGCATCCCTGAACAGGGATGCGGGCCGCTGCCGTTCGGGCTTCTCATCGCCTCTCGTCGCTTCTCATCCTTCTCTTATGCCGCCCTTATCCGTTCATCACGGTGCGTACTTAGCTTCACGCACATGTTCTTCACCTACCTGAGGCGCGAGCTGCGCCGCCGCAGAAAAGCGGCCCTCGTCGTGGCCTCCGGGCTCGCGCTCGGTATCGCGCTCGTCATCGTCGTCAACTCCGTGTCGTCCGGCATGGAGCAGGCCCAGGGCAAGGTCCTCCAGTCGCTCTACGGGCTCGGCACGGACATGACCGTCACCAAGGCGGCCACTCCGGCCAAGGAGGGCAGCGGTCAGACCGAGGGGCGTCCGCGCTTCAAGTTCGACGCCAAGGATGCCGACGACGAGGACGGCAAGGAGCAGAGCAGCGACCGCGTCATGGTGCAGGGCTTCCAGACGCTGTCCTCGACCACCGTCGCGAAGGTGGACGGCCAGGACGGTGTCGCCGACGCCGTCGGCGGGCTGAGCCTTCAGGTCATGAAGGTGAACGGGCAGTTCGAGCGCGGGCAGTTCGAGCAGGCTCCGGGCTCCACCGGCAAGGGCGAGCGGCCCGGCGGTGGCGGTAGTGGCGGCGGCAGCGATCAGCAGGAAGGGCAGGTGCGCGGCGGAGGCGCCGACTTCGACGTCGACTCCTACAGCGTCTACGGAACCGACGTCAGCAAGCTCGACCTGGGTCCGCTGACCTCATCCCGGATCAGCAAGGGGCGTACGTTCACGGGGACGGAGTCCGACGCCAAGGTGGCCGTCGCCGACGCCTCGTACGCCAAGGAGAAGAAGCTCTCCGTGGGTGACACCGTCACGATCTCCGGCACCAAGATCAAGGTCGTCGGTGTCGCGACGCCCGACAGCGGTGACGCGGCGGCCAATCTCTATCTGCCGCTCAAGCGGGCGCAGACCCTCGCCGACTCGAAGAACAAGATCACGACGGTGTACGTCAAGGCCGCGGACTCGCAGCAGATCGACGCGGTCAAGAGCGCCATCCAGAAGAACGTCTCCGGTACGACCGTGACCACGTCGGCCGACCTCGCCGACACCGTCTCCGGCTCGCTCTCCACGGCGTCCGACCTCGCCTCCAGCGTCGGCAAGTGGCTCTCCATCGCCGTGCTCGTCGCGGCCTTCCTGGTCGCGGGCCTGCTTACGTCGTCGGCGGTCAGCCGTCGCGTACGGGAGTTCGGCACGTTGAAGGCGCTCGGCTGGAAGAGCGGCCGTGTGACCCGGCAGGTCATCGGCGAGGCGGTCGTCAACGGCCTGGTGGGCGGAGTGCTCGGCATCGCCGTCGGCCTCGGCGGCGCGTATGTGGTGACGGCGATCAGCCCCACCCTGACGGCGGAACTCGGCTCGGCCGGCGGGCAGTCGGGCGGCGGCATGGGCGGCGGACCCGGCGGTGGCGGCCCCGGCGGCGCCCTGCGCGAGTCCGCGTCGAAGGCCCTCGACATCTCGCTGACCGCGCCGGTCAGCGCCACCACCATCGTGCTCGCCGTCGGCCTCGCCGTGGCCGGTGGCCTCATCGCGGGCGCCTTCGGCGGCTGGCGTGCCTCGCGACTGCGCCCCGCGGACGCCCTGCGCCGCGTCGAGTAGGCGGCCTTCAGCGACCGTCGCGCATCGAGCACGCGGCCAACCCCCTTACGTATCGCAGGAGTCACACCATGTATCAGCTCAAAGGCGTCACGAAGCAGTACCGCAGGGGCAAGGAGACCGTCGACGCGCTCGCCGGAGTCGATCTGGCCATCGGTGACGGCGACCGGCTCGTCATCCAGGGTCCGACCGGCGGCGGCAAGTCCACGCTCCTCCAGATGCTCGGCGGGCTCGACAGGCCGACGTCCGGCAGCGTCGAACTCGACGGCGTCGACCTGGCCGCGCTGCCCGAGGCACGGCTCACCAAGGTCCGCGCCGAGTCGATCGGCTTCGTCTTCCAGTCCTTCAACCTCATCCCCACGCTCAGCGCCCAGGAGAACGTCGAGACGGCGCTCGTCCCCCTTGGCCTGCGCGCGGCCGACCGCCGCGAACGCGCCGCCGACGCCCTCG
This sequence comes from Streptomyces sp. NPDC055239, assembly GCF_053606205.1. NCBI lineage: Bacteria > Bacillati > Actinomycetota > Actinomycetes > Kitasatosporales > Streptomycetaceae > Streptomyces > Streptomyces sp. NPDC055239. The sequence goes on from NZ_JBSGRD010000017.1 coordinate 100,974, forward strand.
CCTCCGTGGGCCTCGGCGAACGCCTCAGCCACCTGCCCGCCGAACTCTCCGGCGGCCAGCAGCAGCGCGTCGCCATCGCCCGCGCCCTGGTCAAGCGGCCGAAGGTACTGCTCGCCGACGAGCCGACCGGCAACCTCGACGAGTCGATGCGCGACGAGATCATGGAGCTGCTCGAAGGTCTCTGGAAGGAGCACGGCCTCACGTTCGTGATGGTCACGCACGACAGCGCGATCGCCAGGAAGGCCCCGCGCCTCGCGACGATCAAGCGCGGGCAGATCAAGGTCACGGAGCAGGCCGCCACACAGTGACCAAACAACCAACTCGTCACTTCTGACGCACTATTGAGCAGATGTTCGACTCTGAGTAATACTTCCTCGTCCAGGGGGCGGGAGCCCCTTTGAGCTCCAGGGGGAGACTTGCGCAGAAAAGTGAAGAGAGCCTACGGGGCCACGATCGCCGCAGCGGCGGCCGTGGCCCTCGCCGCGGGCATGACCAGCCCGGCGTCGGCGGCGAAGCAGTCGCCGGACGCCACCGCGGCAGCCGCACAGGCGGCTGCCGTACAGGCGGCGGGCCTCAAGAGCGCCGAACAGGGCACGCACCGCGTCACCCTCATCACCGGCGACCGTGTCACCGCAGACTCCAAGGGGCGCGTCATCGCCTTCGAGCGGGCCAAGGGGCGGGAGCGGATACCCGTACTGACGAAGCGCGTCGGCGGTCACACGCTCGTGATACCGGCCGACGCGCAGCGCCTGATAGCCACCGGCAAGCTCGATCAGCGCCTTTTCGACATCACCGAGTTGAGCAAGAAGGACAACCGCAGGGCCCAGAAGAAGGGCCTCAAGCTCATCGTCGGCTACAAGGGAGCGGCCGCCGGGGCCAGGTCCGATGTGCGCGCCGCGGGTGACACCGAGGTCCGCAGGACCCTGAAGTCCCTGAACGCCGACGCCATCACCACCCCGAAGCAGGACGCCGCCGACCTGTGGTCCGCGCTCGTCGCCGACAAGGGCGGCGCCACCGCGTCCGGCGTCAGCCGCGTCTGGCTCGACGGCGTCCGCAAGGCCAGCCTCGACAAGAGCGTGCGGCAGATCGGCGCCGACAAGGCGTGGGCTGCCGGGTTCGACGGCAAGGGCGTCAAGGTAGCCGTCCTGGACACCGGCGTCGACGCCACGCACGCCGACCTGAAGGACCAGGTCGTCGGCGCGAAGAACTTCACGACGGCGGCGGACGCCACGGACCACTACGGTCACGGCACGCACGTCGCCTCCATCACGGCCGGCACCGGCGCGAAGTCGGGCGGCAAGTTCAAGGGCGTGGCGCCCGGCGCCAAGCTCCTGAACGGCAAGGTCCTCGACGACACCGGCTACGGCGAGGACTCCGGGATCATCGCGGGCATGGAGTGGGCGGCCGACCAGGGCGCCGACATCGTGAACCTGAGCCTCGGCGGCGGCGACACCCCCGGTGTCGACCCGCTCGAAGCCGAGGTCAACAAGCTCTCCGCGGACAAGGGCGTCCTCTTCGCGATCGCGGCGGGCAATGACGGGGAGCCCGGTTCCGTCGGCTCCCCGGGCAGCGCGGACGCGGCCCTGACCGTCGGCGCCGTCGACGACAACGACAAGCTCGCCGACTTCTCCAGCCAGGGCCCGCGCGTCGGTGACGGCGCCATCAAGCCCGACGTCACCGCGCCCGGCGTGGACATCACCGCCGCCGCGGCCCCCGGCAGCGTCATCGACCAGGAGGTCGGCCAGAACCCCGAGGGCTATCTGACGATCTCCGGTACGTCGATGGCGACCCCGCACGTGGCGGGCGCCGCCGCGCTGCTCAAGCAGCAGCACCCGGACTGGAAGTACGCCGAGCTCAAGGGCGCCCTTACCGCGTCCACCAAGGGCGGCAAGTACACGCCGTTCGAGCAGGGTTCGGGCCGTATCGCCGTCGACAAGGCCATCAAGCAGTCGGTCGTCGCTGAGCCGGTGTCCGTCGGCTTCGAGAAGCAGCAGTGGCCGCACACCGACGACAAGCCGGTCACCAAGAAGGTGACGTACAAGAACCTCGGCAAGGATGACGTCACCCTCGACCTGTCGGTGACGGGCACCAACCCCAAGGGCGCCGCGGCTCCCACGGGCTTCTTCAAGCTCGGCGCCAAGACGGTGAAGGTCCCCGCGGGCGGCACCGCATCGGTCGACCTGACCACCGACACCAAGCTCGGCGGAACGGTCGACGGCGCGTACTCCGCGTACGTCGTGGCGACCGGCGGCGGGCAGTCCGTGCGCACGGCGGCCGTGGTCGAGCGCGAGGTCGAGTCGTACCAGCTGACGCTGAAGCACATCGGGCGCGACGGACAGGCCCCGCAGTACTACGACAGCGACCTGGAGGGTCTCTCCGGACTCGCCGCCCAGAAGTCCTTCAACCCCTACGACGCCTCGGGCACGGTCAAGATCCGTGTCCCCAAGGGCGGTTACGTGCTCAACACCAGCATGTACAAGGACCCGAGGGACTTCACCAAGGGCGCCGACTGGCTCGCCCAGCCGAAGCTGAGCATCACCAAGGACACGACGGTGACGCTGGACGCCCGTAAGACGAAGCCGGTCGACATCACGGTCCCGTCGGCGGGCGCCAAGCCGTTCTTCGCCTCGCCCGACTACACACTCGACGTGGCGTACGGCAGCTACTCCTTCGGCTGGTGGCTCGACGCGTACACCGACTTCCGGACCGCGCACCTGGGCCCGCAGGTCACCGACGGCTCGCTGCACCAGCAGTGGGACGGTCACTGGGTCAAGGGTGACGACGCCGAGTACAACACCGTGGCCGGAGGCAAGGTCAAGCAGGTCGCGACCGGCTACACCAAGCACTACAAGGCATCCGACCTCGCTACGGTGAAGGCGAACCTGGGCGCGGCGGCCAAGGACAAGAAGGGCACGATCAGCGCCCTGGGCTACCTCCCCGGCAGCTCGGGCGGCTCCTCGATCAACATCCCCCAGGCACTGCCCGGCACCCGGACGATGTACCTGTCCACGGCCGACAGCGTGAAGTGGGGCCTGAACTTCGAGCAGCGGACCGGGGTCGACCCGGACGGCTGGCCGATCGTCGACGCGGCCTACACGCTGGGCGCCGCGCAGAAGTTCACGGGCGGCAAGAGCTACGAGAAGACGTTCAACACCGGTGTCTTCGGCCCCCGTATCGGCGGCGAGTACGGCGTGTCCCGTGACGGCAACGAGATCGGCGGCTATCTGCCGCTGTTCGCCGACGGCAAGACGCACGCGGGCTCCTCGCTCTTCTCGTCGGTGAAGACGACCCTCTACAAGGGCGCCACCAAGATCGGCGAGAACGACGACCCGCTGCTCGGCGGCGCCACGTTCAAGGTCCCGGCGGCCGACGCCGAGTACAAGCTGTCGACGTCCGTGAAGCGCAGCGTCAAGGTGGCGGCTGCCTCCACCCGTATCGACGCGAGCTGGACGTTCCGCTCCAAGAAGGCCGACAACGCGAAGCTGCCGGTCTCCACGGCGCGGTTCGCCGCGGCGGTCGACCTGGGCAGCAAGGCCAAGGCCGGTGCGACCCAGTCCGTGCCGGTGACCGTGCAGGGCGCGGCTGCGGGCGCGAACCTCAAGTCCCTCGCCACGTACGTGTCGTACGACTACGGCCAGACCTGGAAGAAGGTCACCGTCAGCGGCGGCAAGATCAAGGTCAAGAACCCGGCCGCGGGCAAGGCGATCTCCTTCCACGCCAAGATCACGGACAAGAAGGGGAACAAGTCGACGCTGTCGATCTACAACGCGTACTACGGCAAGTAGAACGCTACGGCAGGTGAGTTAGCCGTTGTCGCGGGGCGCGGCGCCGAAAGGGCTGTCGATCACGTATCGCCAGTGTCCGTCGGCGCCGCGCCTCGCCACGTCCGTGGCGGTGGACTTCACGACGCCCTCGATCTCCCAGTCGACCACCAGCAGCGCTATGTCGCCGGAGACGTGCACGTGGCGGGGGCGTACGGAGAGGGGGAGCCCGATCGCGAGGAACGGCCGGTTCGCCTCGGTGATCTCCGCGATCCCGTGGACCGGTGTCCCCGACTCCGGCACGAAGGCGGCGCCCGCCTCGTACAGCTCGTGCACCGCCCCCGGATCGCCGCTGTTGAACCGCTCGGCGAAGGCCGCGGGAACATCTTCGGCGCGGGTGGGCAGGGGTGGGTGAAGCATGTAACCCTCCTGGTGAGGCTCGGTTGCGGGCCACAGTAGGAGGGGCTCTCGTGACTCACCGAACGGTAAGCCAGGGGGTGGGGCAGGGGCCGGGGCCGAGGCCGGGTCAGGGGCAGGGGCTTCCGGACGATCCCCGGGCGCGTGTCAGCGCACCCACCCCCGCCTGCCCCGTGGAGATCGCACTCGCCGCCCTGCGCGGCCGCTGGACCACCCTCATCGTCCGCGAACTGCTGCGGGCCGACTCCTGCGCGTACAGCGAACTGGCTTCCCTGCTCCCGGAGTTGTCGGACAAGGTGCTCACGGAGCGGCTGGCCAAGATGGTCGGCGCGGGCGTCGTCCTGCGCACCAGGACACCCGGCTGGCCGCCCACCGTCAGCTACGGCCTCACCCCGCACGGAAGAGAACTCGGCCCGGTCCTTCAGGCGTTGTGGGACTGGGGAGCGCACGTGCCGGCACCACCCACCGCAGAGGAAGCCGACGACACATGACCGCCCACACCGTCGAGTACATCCGCTACCGCATCCCGTCCGAGCGCTCCGCGGAGTTCCTCTCCGCGTACACCCGCGCCGCCGTCCCCCTGTCCGCGGCACCGCAGTGCGTCGACTACGAACTCTCCCGCTGCGAGGAGGACTTCGAGCACTTCGTCCTCCGCGTCACCTGGACGTCGACCACCGACCACCTGGAGGGCTTCAGGAGCTCGGAGCTCTTCCGTGAGTTCTTCGCGGAGATCCGCCCGTACGTCGAGAACATCGAGGAGATGCGCCACTACACGCCCACCACGGTGCGCGGCACGGGCGCGTCGACCCCGACCCTCTACTCATGGGCGGGCGGCGAGGAGAAGTTCGAGCGCCTGACGGAGAGCTTCTACGAGAAGGTCCTCAAGGACGATCTCCTCGCCCCGCTCTTCGCGGACCTGCCCGCCGAGCACGCCCTGCACGTCGCCCAGTGGCTCGGTGAGGTCTTCGGCGGACCGGCCACCTACTCGCAGGCGCACGGCGGCCACACCCACATGGTCGGCAAGCACCTCGGCAAGGGCATCACCGAGCCGCAGCGCCGCCGCTGGGTCAACCTGATGCAGGACGCGGCGGACGACGCGGGTCTTCCGACGGACGCCGAGTTCCGGTCCGCCTTCCTCGCCTACGTCGAGTGGGGCACCCGGCTCGCGGTCCACTTCTCGGGCCCGGAGGCGAGCCGCCCCGCAGAGCAGCCGGTGCCGCTGTGGAACTGGGGCGCGGCGCCTCCGTACCAGCCGTGAGCTACTTGCTCGTGCCCGCCGCCCCGGTGCGCGTCGCGTCCGCTCCCCAGCTTGCGAGCAGCCGCAGCCCGTCGGCCGACGCCGAATCCGGCTCAGCGTGGTACATCATCAGTGACTGATCGTGATCGTCGGGCAGGCTCAGTGTCTCGAACGACAGCGTCAGATCGCCCACCAAGGAGTGGTGGAAACGCTTGACGCCGTGGCCCTTCTCACGCACGTCATGCGTGGCCCACAGATTCCGGAACTCCTCGCTCTTCACGGAGAGCTCGCCGACGAGCGCGGAGAGCAGCGGATCGTTCGGAAAGCAGCCCGCGTCCATGCGCAGGAAGCTCACGATGTCCGACGCCTTCTGCTCCCAGTCCCGGAACAGGACGCGTGACTGGGGGTGCAGGAAACAGATCCGCGCCCAGTTCCGCTCCTCGGGCGGCAGCGCGCCCCAGTCGCCGAAGAGCGCGGCGGCCATGCGGTTCCAGCCGAGGATGTCCGTGCGGCGGCCGACCACGTAGGCGGGGACGCCGTCCATCGTGTCCATGAGCTGGAGCAGTGCGGGGCGTACGTGCTGCGGGCGGGCGGCGCGCTTCTTCTTGTGCTGCTTCGGCTTGGCCAGGTGCGTCAGATGCGAGTGCTCGGCGTCCGTCAGACGCAGGGCGCGGGCGATCGCGTCCAGGACCTCGCCCGATACGTTGCGGCCGTTGCCCTGCTCAAGACGGGTGTAGTACGCGACGGACACCCCGGCGAGCTGTGCGAGCTCCTCGCGGCGCAGCCCCGGTACCCGCCGATGGCGCCCGAAGTTCGGCAGCCCGACGTCCTCCGGCTGCAGCCGGGCCCTGCGAGTGCGCAGGAACTCGCTGAGCTCGGCGCGGCCGTCGAGGGAGGGCTCGGAGGCGGGGGAGTGCGGGAGCTGGTCGGCGTCGGCGTCCATACATTCCAGTATCAGGGGTCGTACGCATACGAGCCTGTCCCCGTCAGTAGTAGGACCGATGGACGTAGGCAGAGCTGTGACCTGGGTAGATGTCCGCGAGCCTGGCACGGTGGAGGACATGACCGCACAGACCAGCACCACCACCGTCACCGCTTTCGCCGTACCGTCCGCCAAGGCCCCCCTGGAGCGGACCACCATCCCGCGCCGCCCGGTGGGCGAGTCCGACGTACTGATCGACATCAAGTACGCCGGTATCTGTCACTCGGACATCCACCAGGCCCGCGACGGCTGGGGTGAGGGTATTTTCCCGATGGTTCCGGGCCACGAGATCGCCGGTGTCGTCACCGAGGTCGGCTCCGCCGTCACCAAGTTCTCCGTCGGCGACCGCGTCGGCGTCGGCTGCATGGTCGACTCCTGCCGCGAGTGCGACAACTGCAAGGCGGGCCTCGAGCAGTACTGCGACAAGGGCAACATCCAGACGTACAACGCCCTCGACAAGAGCGGCGAGCCCACCTACGGCGGCTACTCCACGCACGTCGTCGTGGACGAGGCGTTCACCGTCCGCATCCCCGACGGCCTCTCCCTGGACGTCGCCGCGCCGCTCCTGTGCGCGGGCATCACCACGTACTCCCCGCTCCACCGCTGGCAGGCGGGCCCCGGCAAGAAGGTCGCCGTCGTCGGCCTCGGCGGGCTCGGCCACATGGGCGTCAAGATCGCGCACGCCATGGGCGCCGAGGTCACCGTGCTCTCGCAGTCCCTGCGCAAGAAGGACGACGGTCTGCGCCTCGGCGCCGACCACTACTACGCGACCAGCGACGAGGCCACCTTCGAGGAGCTCGCGGGCTCCTTCGACCTGATCCTCTCGACGGTCTCCGCGCCGCTGCCCCTGGACAAGTACCTGGGCCTGCTGCGCCCGGAAGGCGCCTTCGTGAACGTCGGCGCCCCCGAGGAGCCCGTCTCCCTCAACCTCTTCTCCGTGATCGGCGGCGGCAAGACCCTCGCGGGCTCCATGATCGGCGGCATCAAGGAGACCCAGGAGATGCTGGACTTCTGCGCCGAGCACGGCCTGGGCTCGGAGATCGAGCTGATCGACGCCGACCAGATCAACGAGGCGTACGAGCGCGTCCTCGCCAGTGACGTGCGCTACCGCTTCGTGATCGACACGGCCACGATCTGATCTGCCACTTCCGCTGCCGTCGCCCTGCTGCCCCGAAAGGGACAGCAGGGCGATGTCGTATGGCCGGAACTCGACTCGGCCCGCGGTCCTAGTCCGCATTGCGCACCAGGTGGGGGGCCGTGTGACCGATGCCGGACGCGTGGTGCCTGCCTAGTGTGGTGGACGTCAGCACGGGGGCACTTCAGACGCAGGAATCGACGCAGGAAGAGGTCGCACGATGTCCATCGCGCTCAACCACACCATCGTCACCGCCAAGGACAAGAAGGCGTCGGCCCAGTTCCTCGCCGACCTCCTCGGCCTCGAAGTGAGCCCCCAGTACGGCCCGTTCATCCCCGTCGAGATCCCCAACGGCGTCACGCTGGACTACGCCGACAGCGACGGCGGGGCGATCACCCCTCAGCACTACGCCTTCCTGGTCTCCGAGGACGAGTTCGACGGCATCTTCGGCCGCATCAAGGACGCGGGCCTCACCCACTGGGCCGACCCGCACCACAAGACCGTCAACGAGATCAACACCAACGACGGCGGCCGGGGCGCGTACTTCGAGGACCCGAACGGCCACAACCTGGAGATCTTCACCAAGCCGTACGGCAGCGGAAGCTAGCCTTCTGTTCCCTTCAGGAAGTCGAGCACGAGCGGCGTCGCGACCTCCGCGAACTCCTCGAAGTACGCATGCCGCGCACCGGGGACGAGCCGCATCCGTGCCCCGGGGATGCGTTCCGTGAGCAGGGGCGCGTTGGCGGTCGGGTTGAACGCGTCGTCGGTGCCGTGCACGACGAGCGTCGGCGCCGTGATCCGCGGCAGCGCGTCCCAGGAGTCGTGCCGGGCGCTTGCGCGCAGATGGCGCCGGCGTGCGCGCGGGGGCATGGACGGATCGCCGAGGGTATGGAACACGGGCTTCTCGGATTCGTGCTCCCGCTCGGCGATCCAGTCCGGGGTGTACATCAACTCCAGCAGGGCGCGGCGCGCTGCCGCCGCGTCGGGCTGACCGAGGGCGGCGCGCACCTCGGGCCCGCGCTCGATGCCGTGCGGCGCCCCCGGAGACGTACAACCGAGTACCAGCCGGTCGACCCGCTCCGGATGGTCGGCGGCGACCCACTGGGCGACACGGCCGCCCATCGACGTGCCGTACACATGGGCGCGGTCGATCCCCGCGTGGTCGAGGACGGCGACGACGTCGCGGGCGAAGCCGGGCGTGCTGTAGCTGTCGGTGTCGGGGCGCCCGCTCTCGCCGGTACCGCGCCAGTCGAGTACGACGGTCAGGTACGCGGCGGCGAAGTCGTCCCGCACCGGGTCCCACCAGCGGCGGCTGTTGGACTGCCCGCTGAGCAGGACGAGGGGGCGGCCGGAGCCGTGGACTTCGTAGTGCAGGGCGGTGCCGTCGGCGGCTTCAGCGAGAGGCATGAGGTGAACGGTAGCCACCTGCTGTTTTCGTTAGGGTGCCGGGATGATCGATCCACCCGAGGACTTCGCCGCGAGCACCGTCCAGCGGGAGGGGGAGCGCGGCCGCTCATGGCTGGCGTCCCTGCCGGAGCTGGCCGACGAACTGCTCGACCGCTGGGGCTGCGTGCCGTCGGCGCCGGTCACGCACGGGCAGGTCGGCGTCATCATTCCGGTCCTGCGTCGGCACGACGGTCTGCCCGCCGTCCTGAAGATCTCCTTCCCGCACCCCGGCAACGTCCACGAGCCGGACGCCTTCACCGTGTGGGAGGGGCGGGGCGCGGTCCGCCTGCACGAGCGGGACGACCCACGGTTCGCGATGCTCCTCGAACAGGCGGGTCCTGGCTCGCTCGCCGACGAGCCGGACGCCGAGACGGCGCTGACGGCCGCGGGCCGGCTCGCCAGACGCCTTGCCGTACCCGCACCCGCCGAACTGCCCAGGGTGAGCGCGCTGTGCGGCGAGTGGGAACGTGAACTGCGCGACGGCGACGAGAAGTTGGGATCGCCGTTGGCCTCGCGCCTGCTCGACGCCGCGATCGGCACCCTGCGGGAACTGGGGCCCGACCAGCCGGACACCCTCATCCACGGCGATCTGCACGTCGGCAACGTCCTGCGGGGCGAGCGCGAACCCTGGCTCGCCATCGACCCCAAGGGGTACGCGGGCGACCCGGCGTACGACTCGATCACGCTGCTCCACCACCGCTTCGACGAGCTGCTCGCCGCCTCCGACGCGAAGGCGGCCGTCCTGCGCCGCCTCGCCGTCTTCTCGGACGCCGCCGAGGTCGACAGGGAGCGGGCCCGCCGGTGGACACAGGCCAGGGCGGTGACCATGGCGCACTGGGGGCGGCTGCACGGTGACCCGCAGTGGCGGATCCTGGCGGCGGACGGCCTTGCGGAGGCGCTCGCGTAAGCAAGGCGCATCGTGTGGGCTCTGATTTCGCCGGGGGCGGAACGCTGATCCCTTCCGGTGGGCCGGGCGGCTCATACCCTGAGAGGGTGAGCAGCCACGAGCGGAACCCCGAGGGAAGTGCCGAGCCCGCGCAGGCCGTCGAGCGGGGGGCTCGCGTCATCCCCCTGCGCCCGCGCCAAGCGCAGTCGCCCGCCGCACCGGTGCGGACAACTCCCGTGCCCCCGGCGGCCAAAGAGCCGCTGTGGCGGGACATCGTCGGTGACGTGCTGCGCCGAGAGCGCCTCGCCCAGGAACGTACGCTCAAGGACGTGGCGGAGGCCGCCCGCATCTCGATGCCGTACCTCTCCGAGGTGGAGCGCGGCCGCAAGGAGGCCTCGTCCGAGGTCCTCGCGGCCGGCGCCCGTGCTCTCGGCCTCAGCCTGGCGGACCTTCTCTCCCTGGCACAGGGCGAGTTGACCCGCCAGACCCGCCACGCACAGACGGCGCGACCGCATCCGCGTCAGGGAGACATCCGCCTCGCCGCTTGAGGGTTCAGGCCGCCGCCGCGAGCATCCGCCGGTCGAGCACCTCGTCGGCGAGCCCGTACGCCACCGCGTCCTGCGCGGTGAACACCTTGTCGCGGTCCATGTCCGCGCGCAGGGTGGCGACATCGTGGCCCGAGTGCCGGGACAGGACGTCCTCCACCTGCGAGCGGATCCGCACCATCTCCTTGGCCTGGAGAGTGAGGTCGGAGACCGTCCCCTGCTGCCCGCCGCTCGCGGGCTGCCCGAGCAGCACGCGCGAGTGTTCGAGCACGAACCGCCGCCCGGGATCGCCACCGGCGAGCAGCACGGCGGCGGTGGAAGCGGCCTGCCCCACACAGAACGTGGAGATGGGGGCGCTGATGAAGCTCATGGTGTCGTAGATGGCCATGAGCGAAGTGAAGGAGCCGCCGGGGGAGTTGATGTAGATGGCGACTTCGCGCTCGGGGTTGGACGACTCCAGGTGGAGGAGCTGGGCGATGACGACATTGGCGACCCCGTCGTCGATCTCGGTGCCGAGGAAGATGATCCGCTCCGAGAGCAGCCTGCTGTAGACGTCGTAGGCGCGCTCGCCGCCCTGCGGGGTGCGCTCGATGACGGTCGGAATCGTGTACTGGCTCATGTCAGACCCCCAGTCCCATCCGCGGCTTGGCCGAGGCGGGCCGCACATCGGTGAGCGAATCGAGCACCCGGTCGACCATCCCGTACTCCTTGGCCTGCTCGGCGGTGAACCAGCGGTCGCGGTCACCGTCCCGCGAGACGGTCTCTTCCGACTGCCCGGTGTGCTCGGCGGTGATCCGCTCGACGGCCTTCTTCGTGAACTCCAGGTTCTCGGCCTGGATCGCGATGTCGGCGGTGGACCCGCCGATTCCGGCGGAGGGCTGGTGCATCATGATCCGGGCGTTGGGCAGGGCGTACCGCTTCCCGGCGGTCCCTACGGTCAGCAGGAACTGCCCCATGCTCGCGGCGAACCCCATGGCGAGGGTCGACACGTCGTTCGGGATGAGCCGCATGGTGTCGTAGATGGCGAGCCCCGCGGTGACGGAACCGCCGGGGCTGTTGATGTAGAGGCTGATGTCGGTCCGCGGGTCCTCGGCGGAGAGCAGCAGCATCTGCGCGCAGACCCGGTTCGCGGAGACCTCGTCGACCTGGGTGCCGAGGAAGACGATCCGCTGGGTCAGCAACTGCGCGGCCAGATGGTCGTCGAACCGCGACGAGGGCGTCTCGCTCTCGGAGGCCCGCGGAGCCCGCGAGGCCCGCGTGAAGGCGGGGTCCAAGCCGTTGACGATGGGTGGCATCGGTCGTCCTCCTGACGGTGGGAGCGGCGCACCTGCGGGCCGCTGTCCTGTCCCACCACCTTCGGGGCGTCGCGCTCACCGGGTAAGGGTTCTTGGCCTGCGGCAGATTCGCTGACGGCAGAGCGGCCCTACGGGATCAGAAGCCGACGGGGTGCCTTCACGGCCGCAGGACGCGCAGAACGCCGGCCGGTCACCATCTGGCGGCAAGGTGAGTGGCCTGCGGGTCCACCACCAGCGGGTTTCGCGGTTCCCACCTCTGCAGCGAGGCGAACACACCCAGAGCGGTTCCGGGTGGTGATCTGGATCCGGCGGATCGATCAGGGTGATGGCATCGAGATCTTCCGGAGGCAGCGCGCTCCGTAGGGAGTGCGCTGCCGTTCCTGGCTGAAGACGCAGTGGTCAGCCTTCGGCCGGGGCGATCCCCGTCGGGCAGGCCCGGCCCCAGTTCGTCTCCGAAGGGCTGTCCAGCTGCAGGCCCGTGCCGCCGATTCCGCAGTAGCCGTCGGGGTTCTTGTCCAAGTACTGCTGGTGGTAGCCCTCGGCCGGCCAGAACGTGCGGGAGGCCGCCGGGAGGATCGTCGTGGTGATCTCGCCGTGGCGTGCCGAGGTCAGGACCTGCTGGTACGAGTCGCGGGACGCCACCGCACCCGCCTCCTGCTCGGGGGAGTGCGTGTAGATCGCCGAGCGGTACTGGGTGCCCACGTCGTTGCCCTGGCGGAAGCCCTGTGTGGGGTTGTGGGACTCCCAGAAGAGCTTCAGGAGAGCGGCGTACGAGACACGGGTGGGGTCGAAGACCACGCGGACCGCTTCTGTGTGGCCGGTCAGGCCTGAGCAGACCTCCTCGTAGGAGGGGTTCTCCGTGTAACCGCCCTGGTAGCCGACGTACGTCGTCCAGACGCCCTCCGTCTGCCAGAACTTGCGCTCCGCGCCCCAGAAGCAGCCGAGCCCGAAGTCCGCGATCTCCAGGCCGTCGGGGTACGGGCCGAGGAGCGGGTTGCCGAGGACCGTGTGGCGGGAGGGGACCTCGAATTCGGGGGTCGCGCGGCCCTTCAGGGCCTGCTCGGGGGTGGGGAGCTCGGGCGTGCGGCCGAAGAGCATGGGGCTGTCCTCCTGGGACGCTTCGGTGGGGCGGGGGGTGCGGCTCTTACGTCAACGTGTGCGGGGTGAGCCGCATTCCTCAGGCGGGTTCCTCGGGCGGGAACGCGGGCCGCCTCAGTGCGACAGCGTCGCCGGGCTGCCGCCGTTCGCCTCGTACCCCGCGACCGCGAGCGCGCGGTACACCGCGTAGTCCGCGGCCGGGTCGGAGGAGACCGTCCAGGGCAGGGCGCCGACGTGGCCGTCCACGTGGATCAGCTGCTTCATCGCCTCCGCCCAGCGCTCGCAGCGGACCAGGAAGAAGATCAGGAGGTGCCTGACGTGCGCCAGCATCGGGTCGTCAGGGCGGGCCGAGTGCACCGCGTAGAGCGCGCCCTCGACGGCCTTGGTGACGACCTCGCTCTCGTAGAAACCACGGACCAGATTGACCTCGGGCAGGTGTTCGTACACCGCGAAGAGCGGGAGCGCGGAGAGGAGCGAGCCCTTGGGGGCGCGGGCCGCGGCCGCCTCCGCGAAGTTGTTCGCGAGGTCGCGCGAGCCGTGCCACTTCTCGCACCAGTAGTGCAGTGCCGCCAGATGCGCCCCCATGTGCGCGGGTGCGCGGTCCAGGATCTTCAGCCACAGCTGCTCGAAGTCCTCGCGGGAGTACGCGAGGCCGCGCGCGATGGAGAGCTCGATGATGTACGGAACAGGGTCACCGGGGGAGAGGAGCGCCGCCTGCCCGCAGGCCTCCCTCGCCTCCTCCAGGATGATCCGGAACTCGTCCGTCCCGGACGTCGAAGAGCGCCAGGCCTGCTGGACCAGGAACTCGGCGTGCACCGCCGCGCCGCCCGCGTCCTTGGGCGCCTCGGCCCGCCACACCCGCAGCCACTGCCCGCCGGGCTGATCGCTGACCCCGCCGGGCCGCTGCTGCAGCTCCAGGGACGCCGCGCCCGCGAACGCCTGCACGCGCTGCCAGCGCACCTCGCCGTGCACCTGCGTGCCCGAGAGCAGCTGCGAGGCCGCCTTCCAGCTCTGCGACTGCTGGACCACGTCCAGGACGTCCAGGAGGTCGCGGTCCGGTCCCGGCATGCGGATGTCCAGCTCTTCCTGGCGCGCGAAGCCGTACTCGGCGGGGTCCGCGGCGTCCGGTGAACCGGGGGCGACCTGGCGGATTCCGCCCCGCCTGCGCAGCAGAACCGGACTGAGGACCGCCCCGATCATGATCGCCGCCATCAGCACCCAGAGAATTTCCATGAGTACAAGCGAACCAGACTGCTCTGACACTTGGCGAACCAGTCTCGAACTTGTCAGGCCTCTGCCCGTCCCGGACTAGGCTCTGGCCGCATGAGTGACACGTTCAGGAGCCAGAGTTTCGAGACCGCCGCGATCCACGCGGGCAACACCGCCGACCCGCTCACCGGCGCGGTCGTCCCGCCGATCTACCAGGTGTCGACGTACAAGCAGGACGGCGTCGGCGGGCTGCGCGGCGGCTATGAGTACAGCCGCAGCGCCAACCCCACCCGCACCGCCCTGGAAGAGAACCTCGCCGCCATCGAGGGCGGCAGCCGCGGGCTCGCCTTCGCGTCGGGCCTCGCCGCCGAGGACTGCCTGCTGCGTACGCTGCTCAGCCCCGGCGACCACGTGGTCATCCCCAATGACGCGTACGGCGGCACGTTCCGGCTCTTCGCGAAGGTCGTGTCGCGGTGGGGCGTCGAGTGGTCGGTCGCCGACACCTCCGACCCGGCGGCGGTACGGGCCGCGGTGACCGACCGTACGAAGGCGATCTGGGTGGAGACCCCCTCCAACCCGCTGCTCGGCATCACCGACATCGCCGCCGTCTCCCAGGTGGCCAAGGAGACGGGGGCCCGCCTCGTCGTCGACAACACCTTCGCGAGCCCCTACCTCCAGCAGCCCCTCGCGCTCGGCGCGGACGTCGTCGTGCACTCCCTGACGAAGTACATGGGCGGGCACTCGGACGTCGTGGGCGGCGCGCTCGTCGTCAACGACGCAGCGCTCGGCGAGGAGTTGGCGTACCACCAGAACGCGATGGGCGCGGTGGCCGGGCCCTTCGACGCGTGGCTGGTCCTTCGCGGCATCAAGACGCTGGCCGTGCGCATGGACCGGCACAGCGAGAACGCGACGAAGGTCGCCGACATGCTGACGCGGCACGCGCGCGTGACGCGTGTTCTCTACCCCGGGCTTCCGGAGCACCCCGGTCACGAGACCGCGGCCAAGCAGATGAAGTCGTTCGGCGGGATGGTGTCCTTCCAGGTCGCCGGGGGCGAGGAGGCCGCGGTCGCCGTCTGCGACCGCGCGAAGCTGTTCACCCTGGGCGAGTCGCTCGGTGGCGTGGAGTCCCTGATCGAGCACCCGGGGCGGATGACGCACGCCTCCGTGGTGGGCTCGGCACTCGAGGTCCCGGCGGACCTGGTGCGGCTCTCGGTGGGCATCGAGAACGTGGATGACCTGCTCGCCGATCTGCAGCAGGCGCTGGGTTAAGCCGGCGCGGGCCGGGCGTGCCCGCGCCCGGTCACCAGCTCGTCAGCGGTGGAGTCGTCTCCGAGGGATGCTCCACCCAGGGCTGGGCCATCGACGCCCAGATCACGAAGGTGACCGCCGCGGCGAGCAGCAGGAGCCACAGCAGCCGGCGCAGTGCCCTCCCGCGGCGCAGCTTGCGGCCGCCGCGGCGGACCGCTTCTTCGTAGAGCTCCGTCGGGACCGAGGGGGGCGTGCCGGTGTCCAGGAGATGGCGGACCGCGTTCTCCTTGCGGTCGAACTGGCTCATGACGGGGCCGCCTCCCCCAGGGGCCGCGTCGGCGCGGGGCCGCGCGGCGGGTGCAGGACCGTCTCCATCGCGCGGGCGCAGATCGCGCTGACCCGGTCGGCGGGCAGCCCGAGGAGCGCCGCTGTCTGCTCCTCGGCGACACCCTCGTACAGCCGCAGGACGAGAATCAGCCGCTCCTGGGGCGTGAGCCGGGCCAGGACGCCGCCGTGGCCGCGGCGCCGCCGCCAGGCCCCGCGGGCGAAGCGGACGGCCAGCTGTTGGCGTGTGCGGTCGTACGGGTCCTCCCCGCGCATCCGGTCCCAGCCCGCGTACGAGTGTGCGAGGGACGCGGTCAGCAGGGCACGCGCGCGTGGGTTGGCGTCCGGCGGCTCGGTGGTGAGCAGTGTCGCCGCATGCAGCAGCCGCCCTGCCGCGCCCGCGACGAACGCCTCGAACTCCCGGGCGCGGCGGGCGTTCAAAGACGCCTGCCGTCCGCGCACCGCGCCTCCTGCCTGGAGGGGACGGGCCCCCGGTCTCATATGAGGCCAGGCACACGGCCGGGGTCAAGAGGCAGGCACGCCGGAGCTGCCGGGCTCAGGCCCAGGGTTCAGGAAGCGGGTGTCTCCGGGGGCGCCTGTGAGGTCTGACGGGCGGAGAGCGCGGAATTGAAGCGCGTGAGGAGCGTGCAGAAGCTCTCGCGCTCCTGCGGGGACCAGTCATCGGTCAATTCGGCCATGAGGTCGCGCCGCGATGAGCGCACCTCATTGAGGCGCGCCTCGCCGCGCGGCGACAGCTGGAGCACCACGGCGCGCCCGTCCTCGGGGTGCGAGGTGCGCTTGACGAGCCCCGTGTCGACCAGCGGGGCGACCTGCCGGGTGACCGTGGACGAGTCGATGCCCATGCTCGCCGCGAGCGCCTTGACGCCCATGGGTCCCTCTTTGTCGAGGCGGTTGAGCAGCAGGTAGGCGGCGCGGTCCATGGAGTTGCGGACCTGTCCGACGCCGCCGAGGCGTGTCTGCTCCGCACGGCGGGCGAACACGGCCACCTGGTGCTGCAGTGTGTCGAGGAGACCGGGATCGCTGGCGGTCGTCATGTCCGGAGTTGTGGGCATGGCCGGGGGCTCACTTCATGCGAGGGCGATGGGTTGGGGGACAGGGTACGCGGCCCGGACGCGGGGTGTACCGGCGCTGCGAAAACCAGTCTCGGCACGTGGTCACCGCAGGAGGACCCCGGTGTGAACTGGGAGACTGGCCGTCATGAGCTACCGCACGCGTCACTCCTTGCCGACGGTCACCCTCGACGACGTGCGCGGCGCCCAGAAGATGCTCTCGGGCGTGTCCAGGGTGACGCCGATGGAAGGCAGCAGGCACCTTTCGCAACTGGTCGGTTCGCCGGTCCACTTCAAGTGCGAGAACCTCCAGCGGACGGGTTCGTTCAAGCTGCGCGGCGCGTACGTGCGGATCGCGGGCCTGTATCCGGAGGAGCGCGCGGCCGGTGTGGTCGCCGCGAGCGCGGGCAACCACGCGCAGGGCGTGGCCCTCGCGTCCTCGCTGCTCGGCGTGCGGTCCACGGTCTTCATGCCGGTGGGCGCGCCGCTGCCCAAGGTCGCAGCGACCCGCGAGTACGGCGCCGAGGTGCGGATGCACGGCCAGGTGGTCGACGAGACGCTGGCCGCGGCGCAGGAGTACGCGGACGAGACGGGCGCCGTCTTCATCCACCCCTTCGACCACCCCGACATCATCGCGGGGCAGGGCACGGTGGGCCTTGAGATCCTGGAGCAGTGCCCCGAGCTGCGCACTCTGGTCCTCGGCGTCGGCGGCGGCGGGCTCGCCGCGGGTATCGCGGTGGCCGTCAAGACGCTGCGCCCGGACGTCAAGGTGATCGGCGTGCAGGCCGCGGGCGCCGCTGCGTACCCGCCCTCGCTGGCCGCCGGGCACCCGGTGTCCGTCGAGAACCCGGCGACGATGGCCGACGGCATCAAGGTCGGGCGCCCCGGCGACGTGCCGTTCCAGATCATCGACGAGCTGCTCGACGACGTGGTCACCGTGTCCGAGGACGCGCTGTCCAGTGCGCTGCTGCTCTGCCTGGAGCGGGCCAAGATGGTTGTCGAGCCCGCGGGCGCGAGCCCCGTCGCGGCGCTCCTGAGCAGGCCGCGGGAGTTCGAGGGCCCGGTGGTGGCGCTCCTGTCGGGCGGCAATGTGGATCCGCTCCTGATGCAGCGGATCCTGCGCCACGGCATGGCCGCGGCGGGTCGCTATCTGTCGCTGCGCCTGCGCCTCACGGACCGGCCCGGGGCCCTTGCCACGCTGCTCGGGGTGCTTTCGGTGGTCGACGCCAACGTCCTCGACGTGAGCCATGTGCGGACCGATCCGCGTCTCGGCCTGACGGAGGCGGAGGTCGAGCTGCAGCTGGAGACCAAGGGCCCTTCGCACTGCACCGAGGTCGGCGCGGCGCTGCGCGAGGCCGGCTACACCGTCATCGGCTGACGGTCCCTCGCGGGTGACCGCGGCGAAAATCCCCTGCATCCACCGGGCGGTGCCCGCTAGTTTGCGTTGTCCACAGCTTCGTCAATCCCGTTGCGGAGACGCGATGTATCGCGTTATGGTGTGTCTCACGTCACTGGTCGCCGGGCGCGTGTCAACCGGCAAATCTAAACTTTTCGGTAGGAAGCCACTCAAACCACGGGGAGAACCCACATGCCAGGCGCCATCTACGCGGAAGGTCTCGTCAAGACCTTCGGCGACGTAAGGGCTCTGGACGGCGTTGATCTGGATGTCCCGGAAGGCACCGTGCTCGGCCTCCTCGGGCCGAACGGCGCGGGCAAGACCACGGCGGTGCGCTGCCTGACGACGCTTCTGACGCCGGACAGCGGCAGGGCGGTCGTCGCGGGCATCGACGTACTGAAACATCCGAACGAGGTACGGCGCTCGATCGGCCTCTCCGGCCAGTTCGCCGCCGTCGACGAGTACCTGACGGGGCGCGAGAACCTCCAAATGGTCGGCCAGCTCTACCAGATGAGGGCCAAGGAGGCGAAGGTCAGGGCGGGCGAGCTGCTCGACCGGTTCCATCTCGCCGACGCCGCGGACCGTCCCTCCAAGACGTATTCGGGAGGCATGCGCCGCCGCCTCGACCTCGCGGCAGCCCTCGTCGTGTCGCCCCCGGTGATGTTCATGGACGAGCCGACGACGGGCCTCGACCCGCGTAACCGGCAGCAGCTCTGGGAGGTCATCCAGGAGCTGGTGTCGGGCGGTACGACCCTCCTCCTCACCACCCAGTACCTCGAAGAGGCCGACCACCTCGCGCACGACATCTGCGTCGTCGACCACGGCAGGGTCATCGCACGCGGCACCTCCGACCAGCTCAAGGCGCAGACCGGCGGCGAGCGCGTCGAGGTCGTGGTGCACGAGCGCGAGCACATCACCCCGGCCGTGGAGGTCCTGCGGGCCCTCGGCAAGGGCGAGGTCGCCGTCGAGAACCACACCCGCAAGCTCACGGTCCCGGTCTCCGGCGGCGCCAAGCTGCTCGCCGAGGTCATCCGCGAGCTGGACAACCGCGGGATCGAGATCGACGACATCGGGCTGCGCCGCCCGACCCTGGACGACGTGTTCATCTCGCTGACCGGCCACGTGGCCGAGGTGAAGGCCGAGAAGGCCGAGAAGCCCGAGCAGGCCGAGAAGGAGGCCGACAAGTGAGTACCTCCACCGGCATCGTGACCAAGCGCACGGCGGGCCCCAGGCCCGCGGGCGGCATCGGCCAGTCCGTCAGGGACTCCCTGGTCGTGGCCCGCAGGAATCTCATCCGCATGACCAGAATCCCCGAGATGATCCTGTTCGGGATCATCCAGCCGGTGATGTTCGTGGTGCTTTTCACGTATGTCTTCGGCGGCTCCATCAACATTCCGGGTGCGCCCGCGGGCAGCGCGAGCGCCTACAAGGAATTCCTGATGGCGGGCATCTTCGCGCAGACCGTCACGTTCGCCACGGCGGGCGCCGGAGCGGGCATCGCCGACGACATGCACAAGGGCCTGATCGACCGCTTCCGGTCGCTGCCGATGGCGCGTGGCGCCGTCCTGACCGGCCGCACCCTCGCGGATCTGGTGCAGACAGCCGTGACCCTGGCCGTGCTCGCGGTGGTGGCCCTGCTCGTCGGCTGGCGCACGCACGAGAACATCGGCAAGGTCCTCGCGGGCTTCGGCCTGCTCCTGCTCCTCGGGTACGCGTTCACCTGGATCGGCGCACTGATCGGCCTGTCCGTGCGGACCCCCGAGGCGGCGACCTCGGGAGGCCTTATCTGGCTGTTTCCGCTGACGTTCATCTCGAACGCCTTCGTGCCGGTCAACGGAATGCCGAAGTTTCTTCAGTACGTCGCCGAGTGGAACCCGTTCAGTGCCACGGTGGCGGCGGCCCGAGAGCTGTTCGGCAACACGATCGAGGGCGTACCGCAGTCGGTCACCGGAGCCTGGCCGATGGAGCACCCCGTTTGGGCCTCGCTGATCTGGTCCGTGCTCATCATCGTGGCGTTCCGCACGCTCGCGGTCCGCAAGTACCGCTCGGCGACAGCCTGAGCGAGAGCGAGAGCGAGAGCGAGAGCGAGAGCGGTAGCGGTACAGGACCAGGACGCGCGAAAGGCCCCCGCACGCTCGGTGCGGGGGCCTTTCGCGTCGCCGATGCGGGCCTCAGGCCTGGTAGGGCTTGGCTTCGAGGATCTTCACGGAGGCGAGCTTGCCGTTCGGCAGTTCGTACTGCGCGTTCTCGCCGATCTTCTTGCCGTTCACGCCGCTGCCCAGCGGGGACTGCGGCGAATACGTCTCGATATCGGCGCTCGCGTACTCGCGCGAGGCGAGCAGGAACGTCACGGTGTCGTCCTCGTCGCCGTCAAAGGCGATCGTGACGACCATGCCGGGCGCGACCACGCCGTCCGCGGCCGGCGCCTCGCCGACCTTGGCATGCTCCAGGAGCTGGGTCAGCTGGCGGACGCGGAGCTCCTGCTTGCCCTGCTCCTCCTTGGCCGCGTGGTACCCGCCGTTCTCGCGCAGGTCCCCCTCCTCGCGTGCGGCCGCGATCTTCGTGGAGATCTCGGTGCGCGCGGGACCAGACAGGTACTCCAGCTCGGCCTTGAGCTGGCTGTACGCCTCCTGGGTCAGCCAGGTGACGTTCTCGCTGGTCTGGGTCACAGGTGCTCCTCGTAGGTACTGGGAATACAAAGCATCGCCCTACCCAGAAGGATGTTCCCTAACGGGTGGGCGAAACCACGAGCCTAACAATTCAGGCGCGTGAGGGGGAGGACATAAGCCATCAGAAATACGTCAACGCAGGTGAGGACCGGTACACCGGGGAAGTCGGGCGTCCGGTGTGACGCAAGGGGCGTGGCAGGCGGGGCGGAGTCAGTCTGAGTCAGGCGGAGTCAGGCGGAGTCAGTCTGAGTGGCAGCCGAGCAACTCGGCGCTCGTACCGCGCGCCTTCGTGCGCAGCGTGACGACCTTGTCGATCCGGCCCGTGTCCTGGTCGAAGCGGAAGTCCGCGCGGCCCACCTCTTCGCCGTCCTCGGCCTGTGAGCGCAGGGTGCAGTAGCCGTGCGCGTCCGCGTCCTTGCGCACCTCCAGGTGCACCTTGACCGCGCTGTCCGACGCGACCTCGAACTTGATCACTTCGCCGCTGACCTTGGTGCCGGAGACGTAGTCGTATCCGAACCAGCCGATCATCAGGAGGAAGAGCACGCCGAGGACGCTGCCGATGATCTTCAGCTTGCGGTCCGCCTGCTCGTCGGCAGTGCGCGCGTGGCCGTACCGGCTCTCGGGAGGGCCCTCGGGAGCCCGCGCGGCGGAGCCGCTGATGTCACCGCCGTTCACGGCCGCCATGATCGTCCTCCATGAAAAGGGGATGCCGGAATTTTCCGCCCCCCGGTTCCGTCACTATAGAAGCCGCCCATTGCGCCAAATCGACCAGGGCGCCAGATGACTGAGGATCGAGTCTTGACTGAGCAGCTGCGACTGATGGCCGTGCACGCCCACCCCGACGACGAGTCGTCGAAGGGCGCGGCCACCATGGCCAAGTACGTGTCCGAGGGGGTGGACGTGCATGTCGTGACCTGCACGGGCGGGGAGCGCGGCGACATCCTCAACCCCAAGCTCCAGGGTGACAAGTACATCGAGGAGAACATCCACGAGGTACGCAGGAAGGAGATGGACGAGGCGCGCGAGATCCTCGGCGTCAAGCAGGACTGGCTCGGCTTCGTCGACTCGGGTCTGCCCGAGGGCGACCCGCTGCCGCCGCTGCCCGACGGCTGCTTCGCCCTCGAGGACGTCGACAAGGCCGCCGGTGAGCTGGTCCGGCAGATCCGCTCCTTCCGTCCGCAGGTCATCACGACGTACGACGAGAACGGCGGCTATCCGCACCCCGACCACATCATGACCCACAAGATCTCGATGGTGGCCTTCGAAGGCGCCGCGGACGCCGAGAAGTACCCGGAGAGCGAGTTCGGGCCCGTCTACCAGCCGCAGAAGCTCTACTACAACCAGGGCTTCAACCGGCCGCGCACCGAGGCGCTGCACCACGCGATGCTCGACAAGGGCATGGAGTCGCCCTACGGGGACTGGCTCAAGCGCTGGGACGAGTTCGAGCGGGTCGAGCGCACGCTGACCACCCACGTTCCCTGCGCCGACTTCTACGAGGTCCGCGACCGGGCACTGATCGCGCACGCCACGCAGATCGACCCCGAGGGCGGCTGGTTCCGGGTGCCGATGGAGCTCCAGAAGGAGGTCTGGCCCACGGAGGAGTACGAGCTCGCGAAGTCGCTCGTCGATACATCCCTCCCCGAGGACGACCTCTTTGCGGGCATCCGCGACAATGCCTGATGTGAACGCACATCTGGCAATGACGCATCTCGTCCCTCTCGCGAAAGAGGTCGACGATGACAAGGTGACCCCGGGTGTTCTCGGCTTCATCGTCTTCGCGGTGATGGCACTCGCCGTCTGGGGTCTGATGAAGTCGATGAGCAAGCACATGCGGAAGGTCGACTTCAAGGAACCCGCGGAGGCCTCCACCAGCGAGGCGGAGACCTCCGATGCCGGGCCCCGTAAGGGCTAGCCCGCAGGCGCCACCGTCACTCCCATCACCTCGCGGGAGTGACGGTTGGGCACCATGCCCAGACGCCAGGCCTGCCAGCCGGTCTCCAGGTCGGCGCCCCGCTCCAGGAGGAGTCCGTACGCCTCCATGTAGTCGGTCAGCTTGCCGTCGCGCGTCGGGTGACCGGCGCGGGCCAGCTGGCTGAGCTCCTCCTGGGCGACGGCGGTGCCAATCTCCCAGCCGCCGGGCGACGCGTACGGCAGCAAAGTGCAACGCAGGAAGCGGGCCCAGTCCTCGCCGCGCCGGTCGCCGTACGAGGCGAACAGCTCGGCCGCCTCGTCGCACAGGGCGAGCGCCTGCTGGGCACGCGTGTTCCCCGCGTCGACCACCGCGAGCTCCAGGCACGTCCACGCCTCGCCGTGCGCGACGCCGATGCGCTGGAAGTCGGCGCGGGCGTCCACCAGGAGCTGGCGGGCGAAACCGGAGTTGCGCAGCGAACCCGTCTGGGCGGCGCGCTGGTCGCGGGTCACCCGGGCCGAGTGGTGCCGCGCGCAGGCAAGGCCGTACACGTCCCGCATCCGCGAGAACATCGTCCGCGAGCGCTCGAGCTCGCGCACCGCCTGGTCGAGGCTGCCCGCCTCCTCCAGGGCCTGGCCCAGGTAGTAGGCGCTCCACGCCTCGCCGCGCGCGTCCTCGTTGTCGCGGTGCCGTGACACCGCCTGACGAAGACCGTCGACCGCGGCCGACGGATCGCCGTCCACCAGGCGGGCCCGCGCCAGCTGCGTCAGGGCCCAGGCCTCGCCACGGCCGTCACGCGTGCGCCCGTACAGCTCCAGGGCGCTGCGCAGCTGCTCCTCCGCGCGCGGTACGTCGCCCATGCGCAGGCAGAGCTGACCGAGCTGGAAGTGCGCCCACGCCTCGCCGTGCAGGGAGTCGTTCTCGCGGTGCAGGGTGAGGGAGGCCTCAAGGAGCCCGAGCGCCTGGTTGAGGTTGGAGCGGTCACGCTCCACCGCCGCGAGCGCGTGCATCGTCCAGGCGCGGTCACCGGCGAGCTCGTCGGAGGCCTGCAGTTCGAGGGCCTCGTGCAGGCGCGCCGACGCCTCCGTCAGATTGCCCTGGTGGTGCAGGGTGATCCCGAGCGAGCACAGGGCGAGGGCGGCGCCCGCGTCCTGCTGGGCCTCCATGTACAGGTCCACGACCGACGTCAGGGTCGTGCGTGCCTGGTCCAGCTCGCCGAGCTGACGGGACGCGATACCCGTACGCCACTGCACGCTCCGTACGAGAAGCCCCTGGTCGACGGCTTGCGTGAGCTCGCTGATCTCGCCGAGGCGGTAGAGGTCGCCGCGCAGCAGGCAGTAGTCGCACAGCGCGCCAAGGAGATTGAGCACCGCCTCCTGGTCCACGCCCTCCGCGTGCCGCAGCGTCGCCGTGATGAAGCTCGACTCGTCGTCGAGCCAGCGCAGGGCCGCGTCGAGGGAGGAGAAGCCGTGCCGGTCGAACTGGCCGGCCCGCGTCGACATCTTGCCGTCGACCAGGCGGATCACGGAGCCGGCGAGCTCGCTGTAGCTGGCGATCAACCGTTCCTGCGCGGCCGTACGCTCCGTGAGCTCCTCCTCGTCGAGGAGGCGAGCGAGGGCGAAGGCGCGTACGAGATCGTGCAGGCGGTAGCGGCTGCCGCGCACGTGGTCGACGAGGCCCGCGCGCGAGAGCGCGGCCAGCTGGCGGGCCGCTTCCTGCTCGTCGGCGCCGAGCAGGGCAGCGGCGGCGGCAGCCCCCAGGGACGCGCGCCCGGCGAGGGCGAGTCTGCGCAGGAGGCGCCGCGCGGGCTCGCTCTGGTCGGTGTAGCGCAGCCACAGGACGCGTTCGACGGGCTCGACCGGGCCGTACGCGGCCAGGTCCGAGGCGAGTTGGCGTGTCGTGCGCGCGCCGATCGATGACCCGGCGACGCGCAGGGCGAGCGGCAGCCCACCGCACAACTCCCTTACCGCGTCGGACGATTCGGCGTCGTAGGGCCCGGAGGAATCCTCCGCGGCCTCCTTGAGCAGCTCTTCTGAACCCGCCGCGTCCAACGGCTCCACCGGCAGCTGGTGAACCCAGGCGGGAAGGTCCGCGGGCAGTTCGAGGGGCTTGCGGGCGGTGACGATCACGAGGCTGTCGGAGCGCTCGGGCACGAGCGTGCGCACCTGTGCCGGGTCGCTCGCGTCATCCAGTACGACGGTCACCGCGAGCCCGGTCAGATACTGGTGATACAGCTCGCTGAGCCGCTTGACCTGCTGCTCCGGCGACGAACGCTCCCGGAAGAGCAGCTGCTCGCGCGGGGCGCCCAACCGATTCAGCAGATGCAGGAGCGCGTCCCGCGTGGACAGCGGCTGGGAGCTCTCGCCCCGCAGATCCACGACGCAGGCGCCCCGGAACTGGTCCCGCAGATCGTGCGCTGCCCGGACGGCGAGCGAGGAGCGCCCGGAGCCCGGCGCGCCGTGCAGCACGACCACGGTCGGCCGGGTCTCGGTGCTGGCCCGCGCCGCGTGCACCCACTGGGCGACACGCGCGAGCTCGGCGCGGCGCCCGACGAACGGTCCTTCCAGTTCCGGCAGTTGGGTGAAGGACTGCTCCAGTACGGTGCGCCTGCGCGCCGCCGCGCTCTTGTCCGTGCCCCGCAGCTGGGGCGCGGCCTTCTTCGTGCCGGCCCCGGACGAGGCCTGGAGCACCCGCTGCTGGTCGATGAAGGGCCGGATGCCCCGCACCTCAAGGGCCGTGAGCCACTGCAGCCGCAGCTGCTCGGGCCCGCCGGGCTGGCTGATCGCACCGGCACGGCGGCTGGCATCGGGCACGTGGGACGCGGTGACCTTCAGCACGGTGGTGGCCGCACCGATGACGCCGACGGCGGCACCCACGCCCAGCGCGGTCGAGGTGTCGGTCCCGAGCGCGAGGTCGGCGATACACGCCGCCACGGCCGCAACGGCGGCCACGAGCAGCGGAGTTCCCGCCCCCTCCTTGGCATACCGCTGCCCGAAGGAGAGCTGCCCGGCCTCCGCCTCGTCCAGGGCCCGCGTATAGGCCTCGTACTCCTCGTCGGCGGTCTGCCCCATGGCGTCGAGGGCGGCTTTGGCCCGCGAGAGCAGCACACCCCCGTCGATCCGTCCGCCGGGGCGCCGCGACTCCTCTTCCACCGCCCGCACCAACAGCCGCTCGGCCTCAGCCCGATGGCTGTCCCGCATATGGGTCCCCCTCCGAGAGCAATAGTCACCTGCGGCATCAAGTGTCCTGCGTACGGCGCTCCGGCGCGAGGGAGTCTCCGGATCACGTGGGGCAGTCCCCGGATCTCAGGGCCCGGTGCGCGAGGATGGGGGGCATGCCGAACCGACTGGCCCATGAGACATCCCCCTACCTTCTTCAGCACGCCGACAACCCCGTCGACTGGTGGCCCTGGTCGGCGGAGGCTTTCGCGAAGGCGCGGGAGCGAGGCGTCCCTGTGCTGCTCAGCGTGGGGTACAGCAGTTGCCACTGGTGCCACGTCATGGCGCACGAGTCCTTCGAGGACGCCGACACGGCGGCCTTCCTGAACGAGCACTTCGTCAGCGTCAAGGTCGACCGCGAGGAGCGGCCCGACATCGACGCCGTCTACATGGAGGCCGTGCAGGCCGCGACGGGCCAGGGCGGCTGGCCCATGACGGTCTTCCTCACCCCCGACGCCGAGCCCTTCTACTTCGGCACGTACTTCCCGCCCGAGCCGCGGCACGGCATGCCCTCCTTCCAGCAGGTGGCCGACGGGGTTCGGCGCGCCTGGACGGACCGGCGCGACGAGGTCGACGAGGTCGCGGGGAAGATCGTCCGCGACCTCGCCGAGCGCGAGCTGGCCTTCGGCGCCGACGAGCTGCCCGGCGAGGACGAGCTCGCACAGGCGCTGCTCGGCCTGACCCGCGACTACGACGCCTCGCGCGGCGGTTTCGGCGGCGCGCCCAAGTTCCCGCCGTCCATGGTCATCGAGTTCCTGCTGCGGCACTACGCCCGCACCGGCTCGGAGGGCGCCCTCCAGATGGCGGCCGACACCTGCGAGCGGATGGCGCGCGGCGGGATCTACGACCAGCTGGGCGGCGGGTTCGCGCGGTACTCCGTGGACCGGGAGTGGGTCGTGCCCCACTTCGAGAAGATGCTGTACGACAACGCCCTGCTCTGCCGGGTCTACGCCCACCTGTGGCGGGCCACGGGCTCCGACCTCGCGCGGCGTGTCGCCCTGGAGACCGCCGACTTCATGGTGCGCGAACTGCGCACGAACGAGGGCGGGTTCGCTTCGGCGCTCGACGCGGACAGCGAGGACGGCGTGAGTGGCGCGCACGTCGAAGGCGCGTACTACGTCTGGACGCCGGAGCAGTTGCGCGAGGTGCTCGGTGACGCGGATGCCGAGCTCGCCGCCACGTATTTCGGCGTGACGGAGGAAGGGACCTTCGAGGAGGGCGCCTCGGTCTTGCAGCTCCCGGAGGGCGGGGGCGTGGTGGCGGACGCCGCCCGTCTCACCTCGATCCGGGAGCGGCTGCTCGCGGCGCGCTCGCAGCGGCCCGCTCCCGGGCGGGACGACAAGGTCGTCGCCGCCTGGAACGGCCTTGCCGTCGCCGCGCTCGCCGAGGTGGGGGCGTACTTCGACCGGCCGGATCTGGTGGCCGCGGCGGTGGGCGCCGGTGACCTGCTCGTGCGGCTGCACATGGACGACCGTGCGCGGCTCTCCCGTACGTCCAAGGACGGCCAAGTGGGCGCCAACGCGGGTGTGCTGGAGGACTACGCCGATGTCGCCGAGGGGTTCCTTGCCCTTGCCTCCGTGACGGGGGAGGGGGTCTGGCTTGAGTTCGCCGGGTTCCTGCTCGACCACGTGCTCGTCCAGTTCGTGGACGTGGAGTCCGGGACCTTGTACGACACCGCCGCGGACGCGGAGCGGCTGATTCGGCGGCCGCAGGATCCCACGGACAATGCGGTGCCCTCCGGGTGGACGGCGGCTGCGGGGGCGCTGCTCTCGTACGCGGCGCAGACCGGCGCCGAGCCGCATCGCCTTGCGGCGGAGAGGGCGTTGGGAGTCGTGAAGGGGCTCGCGCCTCGGGCGCCCCGGTTCATCGGGAATGGGCTTGCGGTGGCCGAGGCGGCGTTGGACGGGCCGCGTGAAGTTGCCGTCGTCGGCGAGGTGGGGGGCGAGCTGCACCGTACGGCGCTGTTGGGTACGGCGCCGGGGGCTGTGGTCGCTGTCGGCCCTGCGGGCAGCGACGAGTTCCCGCTGCTCGCGGGGAGGGAGCTGCCTGCGGCTTACGTGTGCCGGCGGTTTGTGTGCGATGCGCCTACCACTGACGTGGAGGAGCTGGCGGCGAAGCTGTCGGGGTGAGGCTCGGGCGGTCCCTGCGGGGCTCTCCCCAACCCCGCCCCTTCCCGGCTGTGACATTCGCGGCTCCGCCGCGGGCGCCTGAAGGATTCAGCCCCTCCGGCGTTTGAGGAGCGGGGTCTGGGGCGGAGCCCCAGGTAGGTCCGGGGCGCAGGCACGGTTTGTGGGAAGGGGCGGGGTTGGGGAGAACTCCTCTACCGCCCCCGCCACGATCCCCTCCAGCCGATCATGATGCGCCCCCCGCCAGTAAACCCGCCCGCACTCCCCACACTCCGCGAACACGTCATACGTCCCCCGAGTGCCGCCCTCGAGGCGCTCCGCCACGTCCTCCTTGCTGGCCGCCCGCAGGGCCCCGTTGCACGCAGTGCACCGCGTCCAGGGGAGCAAGGCAGGGGCGAACCGCCCGAGAACATCCCGGAGTTGCTCGTCCGGCGCGTCGCTGTAGACGTACGCTCCCGCCCACAACTCCCGCCGCCGCAACAACCCCCGGTCCCGGCTCAGCAGCACCCGCCGCTCCGCCGCCGAGCGCCTGGCAAGGGCGGGGTCGCCGATGTCCGTGCTCTCGTACGCCGTGTCGACGCCCAGGAGCCGCAACCGCCGCGCCAGCGTGCCCAGATGGACGTCCAGGAGGAAGCGCAGAGGGGCGCCGGGGACGGACTGGGGGCGGGAGACCGCGCGGACCTCCACCGACTCGTCCGCCGCCGGGACGTGCGAGGCCGCCACCTCCGTGCCGTCCACGACGAGCGAGCCGACCTCCGTCAGCGGGACCCCGAGCGATTCGACGACGTGCCCGAGCGTGGACACGCCGTCCGTAACGGCCTTGGTGGGGCCGCCCCTTCGCTCGTGCGCGACGAATACGCCCAGCTCGGGGGCGAAGCGGATGAGGATCTCCGGACCGTTCATGCGGTCAGGATGGCATGGGGTGTCCGTGGCAGGCCGGGGATTTACGGTGTCCCGTGTCCGGAGGCGAAGCCCGTGGTCAGCATGGTCAGGGTGCGGTCCACCAGATCGCCCAGGTCGTCCTCGTGACCGTGCTCCGCCCAGTACGCGGACGTCTCCGTCAGCGCGGCGATCAGGCCCATCGAGAACACCCGGACCTCAAGGTCCGCCGGGTCGCGGCCGGTGCGTTCCGCGATGACGCGGCACAGCATCCGGCCGGTGACCGACATGCTCTCCAGCATCCGGGAACGTACGGCCGGGACCTCGACCATCAGGCGCGTACGGAGGCGTGAGATCTCCGGCTCCTCGGTGAATCCGACGCCCACCGCCCTGCGCAGCACGTGCCGCAGGGACTCCACGATCGGCTCGTCCGCGGGGCGCGCCCGCAGTTCGTCCTCGAGGAAGGGGTCGTACTCGTCGGTGAGGACGATGTCTTCCTTGGTCGGGAAGTACCGGAAGACGGTCGACGCCGACACCTCCGCGGCCTCGGCGATCTGCTCGACCGTCGTCGCCTCGTACCCCTGCTCCTCGATCAGCCGGTACGTGGCCTCACGGATCGCGATGCGCGTCTTGAGCTTCTTGCGCTCGCGGAGTCCGAGCTCTGCCATGTGCCCCGGCTGAGGGGTGTGGGCGGAAGGAGTGATTCGTGCGGCCGTCATGGCGCTCATTGTCGGGCACGCTCCGTCTGCCGTGCGATGTCGGCGTCGTCCAGCGGCGCGGGAGTCGCCTTCGGCAGCAGCGCCGCGACCAGCAGCGCCGTCACCAGGGCCGCGATACCGCTGACCAGGAGGACCGTCGCCATGCCGTCGACGTACGCCTCGTTGGCGGAGTCGACGAGACCGGAGACCCCGAGCCGCTCCGCGACCGCGTGGGCGGCCACCACCGAGTCGCCCGCGGTGTCCGCGGCCCCGGCCGGAAGCTTGCCGGTGTCGAGGCGGTCGACGTAGACCCCGGCGAGCAGCGAGCCGAGCAGCGCGATCCCGATGGCGCTGCCCACCTGCCGCACGGTCATCAGGAGCCCTGTGCCCGATCCCGCGCGGTCGACGGGGAGCGCTCCGAGAGCCGAGTCCATGGACGGTACGACGGCGAAGCCGAAGCCGAGCCCGGCGATGGAGAGCCACAGCGCGGTGAAGCCGTACCCGGAGTCGACCGTCGTACGGCTGCCGAGGATCGCCGCGAAGGCGAGGACGACGAGCCCGCAGCTGATCACCGCACGCGGACCGAAGCGGCGTACGACGGGTTCCGCGCCCTTCGCGGCGACGATGAGACCGCCCATCATCGGAAGCATCCGTACTCCGGTGCCGAAGGCGTCATGGCCGAGCACCGCCTGGAGGTACTGCGGAAGCACGAACAGCAGGCCCGACAGGACGAACATGACGAGCGTCGCCGCGAGCGTGTTCAGGAGGAAGCCGCGGTTGCGTAGGAGCGACATGTCGAGCATCGGGCGCGGCAGGTTCCGTTCCCGCAGGACGAGCGCGGCGATCAGTACGGCGGCTCCGGCGAACATGCCGAGGACCAGCGGGTCGCCCCAGCCGCGTACGGGCGCCTCGATGATCCCGTAGATGAGCGTGCCGAGCCCGGCCGCCGTGAGCGTGGTGGAGACGATGTCCACCTTGGGGGACGACGGGTCTGTCGTCTCCGGGAGCAGGAAGACGCAGGCCGTGATGCCGATCGCGACCATCGGGACGTTGATCAGGAAGATCGAGCCCCACCAGAAGTGGTCCAGGAGCCAGCCGCCGACGATCGGGCCGAGCGGCGCGCCGAGCGCGGAGGCGGCCGAGACGAGGCCGACGGCCTTGGTCCGCTCGCCGGGCGCGAAGAGCGCGGGCAGTACGGCGAGGGCGAGGGGCATGACGAGCGCGCCGCCCATGCCCATGACCGCACGGGCCACGACGACCATCTCGACGGAGTCGACGAGGGTGCCGATCAGCGAGCCCACCAGGAAGATCCCGAGGCCGGTGATCAGCATCCTGCGGCGTCCGAAGCGGTCGCCGAGCAGTCCTGCCGGGAGCATCAGGGCGGCGAAGACGACGATGTAGGCGTCCGCCATCCACTGCTGTTCGCCCGTGCTCGCGTCCAGCTGCCCGGCCATCGTGGGCAGGGCGACGTTGAGGATCGTCATGTCGAAACCGAGCACGAGCATGCTCGCGACCAGGGCGCCGAGCGCCCACCAGCGACGGGGGTCCTGCCGGTGCGCGGCAGGCTGACTTATGACAGTGGCCATGAAATGAGAGTAACTCTCAAAAGCTAGTCACCGTCAAGTGTCTGTCGTCCTGTCCGCCATCCGCATGTCTCCGCGCACGCAAATGGCCGCGGCTCGAAAGCCGCGGCCATAAAGAGGGGAGGGGTGTGGTGATCACCCGTGGGTGATCACCTGTGGGTGACTACCCGTGCTGGTACGCCACCAGCGAGATGCCCACGTAGTGCACCGCGAACGCGGCAAGTGTCAGGGAGTGGAAGACCTCGTGGAAGCCGAAGAAGCGCGGGGAGGGGTTGGGGCGCTTGATGCCGTAGATCACGCCGCCCGCGCTGTAGAGCAGTCCGCCCACGATCACGAGGACGAGCACGGCGATGCCGCCCGTGCGCATGAAGTCGGGCAGGTAGAAGACCGCCGCCCAGCCCATCGCGATGTAGCACGGGGTGTAGAGCCAGCGCGGTGCGCCGACCCAGAAGACCCGGAAGAGGATGCCGGCCACCGCCGCGCCCCACACGCCCCAGAGCAGCCACTGCCCCTTGGATTCGGGCAGGAGCAGCATCGTCAGCGGGGTGTACGTGCCCGCGATGATCAGGAAGATGTTGGCGTGGTCGAGTCTGCGCAGCACGCCGTCGGCGCGCGGACTCCAGGTGCCCCGGTGGTAGATCGCGCTCACTCCGAAGAGCAGGCAGGCCGTCAGGACGTAGATGCCGCAGGCGATCCGTGCGCGCGTGGAGCCCGCGAGCGCGGTGAGCACGATGCCGGAGACGAGCACCGCGGGGAACATGCCCGCGTGCAGCCAGCCGCGCATCTTCGGCTTGATCTCCGCGAGATCCGGGATCTCGGGGAGCGGCAGGGCGTCGAGCGGGGACGAATCCGGGCTCTTGGCCGGGGAGTTCGTGTCCGCGTCGGGGACGGGAGCGGTCATATCGGCATCGTACCTACGCAACCGTAAGTTAGGTATTAGGCGAGTGGGAACCGAGGCGCACAAGTGGCGATGCTCACGGCGATACCCGAGCGTACAAGTGGCGGATCCGTGTCCGGGAACCCGCTCCGGCGAGTGGCGATGCTCACGCCGCTCACGTGTGCGGCCCTCTGGACATATGCGCAGAAGCATCGGATGATCAAATGAGTGCGGTCGGCACCGGATGAGCGCCAGAGGGTCAATAAGTGAAGCATCCGGGTCGCAGCCCCCACGGGGCAAAATAAACCAAAACCCCTCGTATAGGAGCAATCGTGGCGCGCGACATCGCGGCTCCCCTTCTCTCACCTTCTCTGGGCACCGTCCCCACCGACCACCGGGAGCTCGTCTCCTGGGTCAACGAGATCGCCGAACTGACCGAGCCGGACAGTGTGGTCTGGTGCGACGGATCCGAGGCCGAGTACGAGCGCCTGTGCGGGGAGCTCGTGGCCAGAGGCACGTTCAAGAAGCTCGACCCGATCAAGCGCCCGAACTCGTACTACGCGGCCTCCGACCCGACCGACGTCGCGCGTGTCGAGGACCGCACCTTCATCTGCTCCGAGAAGGAAGAGGATGCGGGCCCGACCAACCACTGGAAGGCCCCCGCCGAGATGCGGGAGATCTTCGCGGGCGAGAAGGGCGTCTTCCGCGGCTCGATGCGCGGTCGCACCATGTACGTCGTGCCCTTCTGCATGGGCCCGGTCGGCTCGCCGCTCTCCGCGATCGGCGTCGAGATCACCGACTCCGCGTACGTCGCCGTCTCCATGCGCACCATGACCCGCATGGGGCAGGCCGTCCTGGACGAGCTCGGCGACGACGGCTTCTTCGTGAAGGCCGTGCACACGCTGGGCGCGCCGCTCGAAGCGGGCGAGGCCGACGTGCCGTGGCCCTGCAACTCCACCAAGTACATCTCGCACTTCCCCGAGGACCGCGAGATCTGGTCGTACGGATCCGGGTACGGCGGCAACGCCCTGCTCGGCAAGAAGTGCTACGCCCTGCGCATCGCCTCCGTCATGGCGCGCGACGAGGGCTGGCTGGCCGAGCACATGCTGATCCTCAAGCTCACGCCCCCGCAGGGCGAGAGCAAGTACGTGGCAGCCGCCTTCCCCTCCGCCTGCGGCAAGACCAACCTCGCCATGCTGGAGCCGACGACTCGCGGCTGGACCGTCGAGACCATCGGTGACGACATCGCCTGGATGCGCTTCGGCGAGGACGGCCGGCTCTACGCGATCAACCCCGAGGCCGGTTTCTTCGGCGTCGCGCCCGGCACGGGCGAGCACACCAACGCCAACGCCATGAAGACCCTGTGGGGCAACTCGGTCTTCACGAACGTCGCGCTCACCGACGACAACGACGTCTGGTGGGAGGGCATGACGGAGGAGACTCCCGCCCACCTCACCGACTGGAAGGGCAACGACTGGACCCCCGAGTCCGGCGTCCCCGCCGCGCACCCGAACGCCCGCTTCACCACGCCCGCTTCGCAGTGCCCGATCATCGCGCCCGAGTGGGAGGACCCCAAGGGCGTGCCGATCTCGGCGATCCTCTTCGGTGGCCGTCGCGCCAGCGCGGTGCCGCTCGTGACGGAGTCCTTCAACTGGCAGCACGGCGTCTTCCTCGGCGCGAACGTGGCGAGCGAGAAGACCGCCGCGGCTGAGGGCAAGGTCGGCGAGCTGCGCCGCGACCCGTTCGCCATGCTGCCCTTCTGCGGCTACAACATGGGCGACTACATGGCCCACTGGGTCAAGGTCGGCGCGGACAAGCCGGACCAGTCCAAGCTGCCGAAGATCTACTACGTGAACTGGTTCCGGAAGAACGCCGACGGCAAGTTCGTGTGGCCCGGCTTCGGTGAGAACTCCCGCGTCCTGAAGTGGATCGTCGACCGGCTCGACGGCAAGGCCGAGGGCGTCGAGACCCCCATCGGCATCCTGCCGACGGTCGACTCCATCGACACGGAGGGCCTCGACCTGCCCGCCTCCGACCTGGAGTTCCTGCTCACGGTCGACAAGGAGGTCTGGCGCGACGAGGCCTCGCTGGTCCCCGAGCACCTGAACACCTTCGGCGATCACACGCCCAAGGAACTGTGGGACGAGTACCGTGCCCTGGTGCAGCGTCTCGGCTGACACCTCGGCGCACTCCGCGCATTCCGGAAGGGCCCCGCACAACGGCGTGCGGGGCCTTCCGCATGTGTACGCATCTTGCACACCCTGCCTTCACGTGACCCACACATGTTTCAATGACCCCACACGGGGGGGCCGCTGATCGACGCGCGCCGCCAAAGAAGCCTGTGGGGGGACAAGTTGAAGAAGACTCAGCGGTTAAGACGGGGGACGGGCCGGGGGATGAACCGGGGGACGGGCATCGTCATGGCGGTGGTGCTCGGCTCTGCGGGGCTCGTCGCCGTCGGCACGCCCACCGCGTACGCCGCCGCTCCCTCGGACGAGGTGGCGAAGCTGCCGATCTCCTCGTTCGCGGCGATGGTGGTCGACGACGCGCACGAGCGGGTCTATCTCACGGACGGAGGCACGGGCAGAGCGGAGAGCGCGGTCCTGGTCTACAACTTCCAGGGCCAGAAGGTGGGTTCGCTGCCCACCGACAAGCCTGCCTCCGGCATGACGCTCAGCCCCGACGGCGCGACGCTGCACGTGTCGCAGTCCAACAGCGTGCTGACGTTCGACACGGCCACGCAGACCAGGAGCGGCATCTCGGGGACGCCGTACGACGTGACCTGTGGCCGGGACGTGGCCGTGGCGGGCGGAAAGACCTGGTTCACGGAGACGCCGTACAACGAGTCGTACTGCGACCGGGACGAGAACCTCGCGTCCCTGTACGGGGTCAGCGGTGCCACGTACACCAACACCGGCTGGAGCAGCCGTGGACGGCTGAAGCTGGAGGCCGGGCCCCAGGCGCCCGACCGGCTCGTGATGGGGCAGGCGGGCGCGGGCAACGCGGCCAACGCGTTCCTCACCACCTTCGACGCGAGCGGCGAGAACCTCGTGCGCGGCCCCCAGCGGCGCTTCGCGGACGCCGACGGCAAGGGCGCGCTCGACCTGAAGGACATCGCGCAGAGCGCCGACGGCAAGCGGATCGCCCTCGCGGACGCGGCTTACGGCACCCGGCTGCTCGACGCGTCCGACCTGGCGGACGCCCCGACGGCGTACCCGCCCCTGGCGGCGGGTGCGAAGGCGTCGGCGGTGGCGTTCAGCGGCGACGGAAAGTACGTGGCGCGCGGCGCGGTCGCCTCCGGCAGTACGGCCGATCTGCTGATCCAGCCCGCCGACCCGGCGGACGGCGGTACGCCGCTGGAGTTCGCCTTCGAGAGCGAGCTCGACGGCACGCGGGTCGTGCCGGGCGGTCTCGGCTGGGCCAAGGACGGCTCGCGGCTCTTCGCGGTGACGTCGGACGGCTCCTACGGCCGCTGGCTGCACGTCATCAAGCCCCCGGCCGCCCAGTACGACTCGCGCTTCACGGGCACGCTGAGTACCACGCCGTCGAAGCCCGTTGTCGGTGAACCGCTCGGCATCCGGGGCAAGTTGGAGCTCGACGGCTCCGCGCCCGCGGAGCCGGTGAAGGTCGCCGCGGTCCGCAAGGACGCGGACGGCACGCAGGAGGTGGCATCGGCCAAGGTCGCGGCCGACGGCAGCTTCACCGTCCTCGACGTGCCGGACCGGCTCGGCGAGACGACGTACACGCTGCGGTTCCTCGGCGACGTCACGCACCGGCCCGCCGAGGACGTCACGGTCACTGTCGACGTGGCGAAGGCGGCGACGGCGATCGAGCTGACGGCGCCCGCCGAGGCGACCCGCGCGGGCGGCGTCGAGATCGCGGGCAAGCTGACCGGTCAGGGGCGTGCGCTGCCGTCCGGGATCGCGCTGAAGGTGACGCGGACCGACAGGCTCGGCACGACGGGCGAGCTGACATCGGCGTCGGTGGCGGCGGACGGCACGTTCCGGATCAGGGACCTGCCGAGCAAGAAGGGCAAGACGGTCTACGCGGTGAGTTACGAGGGCGATGCCCTGCACGGCGGATCGTCGACCCAGGCCACTGTGAAGATCACCGGCTAGACGACGGGTACCCCCAGTCGTCGTCTCCGGTGGTGGCGCCCGGTCCGCGGCCTCCCCGGCCGCGGACCGGGGCCGTCAGTGGGCGCCGACGAGGTGGGCAGCGCCTGCGTGTGCGTCCATGCGCTGAGCGGCGAGGATCGCCGCCGCTGTGTCGGCGCGGGACGCGGCCACCACCAGGGCGCGGCCCGCGAGGGCGTGGGCGCGCTGGTGAAGGGCGGTGAGGTGCGGTTCGTGGATCGCGGTCACCACGGCGGAGCGGACGGGCGGAAGCCCGCCGCGCAGCCGGGCCACCTCGGACGACAGCTGCTCGGCGGCGTCGTCAAGATCGGTGGCGGGCGCGAGGGCGCGCAGTTCGTCCGTGACGGCGAGGAGCGCCGCCAGATGCGCGGCGAGCTGGATGTCCAGCTCCTCCTCGCGGGAGCGGTGCGGGAAGTCGCCCGGGTCGGCCATGGCATGGACCGACTTGGTGCGGATCGGCTCGTACATGGGATGGCCTCCTGGCGGGTAGCTTGAAAGCCATCCTACATTAGATTCTGTCTAAAGTTGAGCCGGGTCACTGTCTCGGGGGCCAGGTCTTGGGCTAGGGCTGGGTGTAGCCGTCCAGGAAGTTGCCGATCCGGGTGACGGCCTCGGTCAGGTCCGTCGTCGTGGGCAGCGTGACGACCCGGAAGTGATCCGGTTCCGGCCAGTTGAAGCCGGTGCCGTGGACGACCATGATCTTCTCGGCGCGGAGCAGGTCGAGGACCATCTGGCGGTCGTCCTTGATCTTGAAGACCTTCGGATCGAGCCGCGGGAAGAGGTAGAGCGACCCCTTGGGCTTCACACAGCTCACGCCGGGGATCTGGGTGAGCAGGTCGTACGCGGTGTCGCGCTGCTCCACGAGCCGGCCGCCCGGAAGCACGAGGTCGTTGATGGTCTGCCGCCCGCTGAGCGCGGCGACCACACCGTGCTGACCCGGCATGTTCGCGCACAGGCGCATGTTGGCGAGGATCGTCAGGCCCTCGATGTACGAGGACGCGTGCGCCTTCGGTCCCGAGATGGCCACCCAGCCGACGCGGTAACCGGCCACCCGGTACGCCTTCGACATGCCGTTGAAGGTGAGGGTGAGGAGGTCGGGGGCGACGGCGGCGGTGGGGGTGTGGACCGCGTCGTCGTAGAGGATCTTGTCGTAGATCTCGTCCGAGCAGACCAGGAGGTTGTGGCGGCGCGCGATGTCGGTCAGGCCGCGCAGCATCTCCTCGCTGTACACGGCGCCCGTCGGGTTGTTCGGGTTGATGATCACGAGCGCCTTGGTGCGGTCGGTCACCTTGCGCTCGATGTCGGCGAGGTCCGGCATCCAGTCCGCCTGCTCGTCGCAGCGGTAGTGCACGGCGGTGCCGCCGGAGAGCGAGACGGCGGCCGTCCACAGCGGATAGTCCGGCGCCGGTACGAGGACCTCGTCGCCGTCGTCGAGCAGGCCCTGCATGGCCATGACGATGAGCTCGGAGACGCCGTTGCCGATGAAGACGTGCTCGACGTCGGTCTCGATGCCCAGGGTCTGGTTGTGCATGACCACCGCGCGGCGGGCGGCGAGCAGCCCCTTCGCGTCTCCGTAGCCGTGCGCGTCGCCGACGTTGCGGAGGACGTCCTCAAGGATCTCGGGCGGGCACTCGAACCCGAAGGCCGCGGGGTTGCCGGTGTTGAGCTTCAGGATGCGGTGGCCCGCCGCTTCCAGCCGCATCGCCTCCTCGAGCACCGGGCCCCGGATCTCGTAACAGACGTTGGCGAGCTTCGTCGACTGGATGACCTGCATGTCCGCGAGCTTACGGCCGCGTAACGAGACCCGCCTCGTGTTTTCCGCCACGTATCCGCCACGTAGGGGACGGGGCGGCGTCCGACGTGGTGTGCGGACTGTCCTGTCAGCGGTCAGTTGTGTCCGTATGCGGTCTTGTCCTCGCGCCCGGTTGCCCCAACAATGCGCATGACAAAACCGAATCACCTTCGGTCACATAGTCAACGGAGGGGACCCCCACATGAAGAAGCCTCTCGTCGGCGCGATCTTCGCCGTGGCGCTCATCGGCGCGACGGCGGCACCCGCGACGGCTGTCAGCGATGGCGCGCAGACGCCCGCCAAGCAGACGCAGCAGACCAAGCAGACACAGCAGACCAAGCAGAAGTCTGTGAAGACGAAAGCGGTCAACTTCGCTGGAACGGTGGCGCTGAGCAACTGTTCCGGCTCCGTCGTCCGCGTACCGAACTCGCAGCCCGGCGACCCGGCGCTCGTGATGTCCAACGGCCACTGCCTGGAGAGCGGCTTCCCGGGTCCCGGTGAGGTCGTCCTCGACAAGCCGTCGACGCGGAGCTTCACGCTCCTCAACTCCAGCGGCGGCAACGCGGGAACGGTCAAGGCGAGCAAGATCGCCTACGGGACGATGACGGACACGGACGTCTCGCTCTACCAGCTCACCAGCACGTACAGCCAGATCGAGACCAAGTTCGGCATCAAGGCCCTTGAGCTGAACGCGGCGCACCCGGAGAAGGGGAAGGCGATCACCGTCGTCTCCGGGTACTGGAAGAAGATGTACAAGTGCAGCGTCGACGGCTTCGCGTACCGCCTCAAGGAGGGGAACTGGACCTGGAAGGACTCGGTCCGCTACACCTCCGCCTGCCAGACGATCGGCGGCACTTCGGGCTCTCCGGTGGTCGATGACGCGACCGGCAAGGTCGTCGCCGTCAACAACACCGGCAACGAGAGCGGCGAGCAGTGCACGGACAACAACCCGTGCGAGGTCGACGAGAACGGCAAGGTGACGGTCCGCGAGGGCATCAACTACGCCCAGCAGACGTACGGCATCGTGCCGTGCGTGGCCCCCGGCAACAAGATCGACCTGAGCCGCGCGGGCTGCGCGCTGCCCAAGCCGTAAGGGCGCGCCGCTAGGCAGCGGGGCCGGACTTCGGTTCGGTCCCGCCGCCGGTTCCTCAGAAAAGGCGCTCGGACCCCGGGTCCCGGAGCTCGGCCGTGAAGTGGGCCCATGCGGTGGCTCGGACGGCGAAGGTGGGGCTTGCTTCGCCGAGCTTTGAGTCGCGGATGTGGATGGTGTGGGGGCAGGTGGCTATCTCTACGCAGTTGCCGCCTTCGTCATCGCTGTAGCTGGACTTGAACCAGGCGAGCTGGTTGCTCATAGCTCCTCCGCCAGTCTCCTGATGAACCCCGTCGACTCCTCAATGCTGAGGGCATGAACGCGGATCATGCCATGGCGCTGGGAGAGTTCACTGACCTTGGGGGGATCGGCGTAGAGCGCGCTTGTCTTCTGCCCTTCGACGTACCCGTAATGCTCGTGATCAGGGGTTTCCAGCAGCACCATTGATCCCGTGAGCGCGAGTCCGCTGCACCGGCCCATCGGCAGCACCTGAACCGACACGTTCCTCAAGCGATTTGCTTCCAGAACGCGTTGAAGCTGGCGCTGCATAGGCTCCCGGCCGCCAACCATGGTCCGCAGTGCGGCCTCGTACACCACGAAGCCGAAAACCACGGACGGCCGCGCCTGCAGCGCCTCCTGCCTGCGCAGCCGCGCGTTCACCCGCTCCTCGACGGTCTCGTCGTCCAGCGGCGGGCAGCTCTCGCTGATGAGCGCCCGCGCGTACTCCTCGGTCTGCAGCAGGCCCGGGATCAGCAGCGGCTCGTACGAATGGATCGCGATGGCTTCCGCCTCAGCCTGCCCAAATAGGCGCATTGTAGGAATGTCTCACCTGGGGTGTGCGGTGACCTGGGAGGTTGTTGGGAGGGGGTGGGACTTTTCTGCAATGGGAGTCAGACCTCTTGTCCGTGTGAGCGAGGCCCCCGAAGAATGCCCGTGACAACCACACAGGGCACAGCTGCAAGGGGGGCTCCACATATGAACAAGGCTCTCGCGGGCGGATTACTCGCTCTCACCCTCGTAGGGTTCGGCTCCGCGCCGTCGGCGCAGGCGGCAGGGGAGGCCGCGGCGAAAGGCGTCGACTTCGCAGGGACCGTCGCGCTCAGCAACTGCTCCGGCTCCGTCGTCCGTATGCCCCAGTCGAAGGCGGACGACCCGGCGCTCGTCCTCTCCAACGGTCACTGTCTGGAGAGCGGGTTCCCGATGGCGGGTGAGGTCATCGTCGACCAGCCGTCCACCCGCACCTTCAAGCTGCTCGACGCCACAGGTGCGGAGAAGGCCACGCTCACCGCGAGCAAGGTCTCGTACGCGACGATGACCGACACCGACATCTCGCTGTACCAACTCACCACCAGCTACGGCGACATCAAGAAGAAGTACGGCATCAAGGCGCTGGAGATCGACGCCGCCCACCCGGTCAAGGGGCGGGACATCACGGTCGTCTCCGGGTACTGGAAGAAGACGTACACCTGCAAGGTCGACGGGTTCGTGTACCGGCTCAAGGAGGGTGAGTGGACCTGGAAGGACTCGGTCCGCTACACCCCCGCGTGCCAGACCATCGGCGGCACGTCGGGGTCACCGGTGATCGACCACAAGACAGGCAAGGTCACCGCCGTCAACAACACGGGGAACGAGGCGGGCGAGCGCTGCACCCTCGACAACCCCTGTGAGGTCGACCGGCACGGCAACGTGACGGTCCGCAAGGGCATCAACTACGCGCAGGAGACGTACGGGATCGTGCCGTGCGTCGGGCACGACAGCAAGATCGACCTCGGCCGGAAGGGCTGCAAGCTGCCGCGACCGGCCGCGGCCGGGCTCCTTTCGAGGTAACGCGCTCGCTTCAGGGAGTCACTTCAGGGAGTACGGCGTACGGAGCGACCCGCGAGGACGTCCGTGCGCCGTCCGTCCTCCATCACGAACTTGCCGTCGATCAGGACGTGCGGGATGCCGGTCGGGAGGGTTCGGGGAGCGTCGAAGGTGGAGCCCGCCGCGACCGTGTCCGGGTCGAAGAGGACCAGGTCGGCGCGGTAGCCCTCGCGGACGATGCCCCGGTCGGGGAGGCGCAGGCGGGCGGCGGGGCGCCCGGTGAGGTGGGCGACGCACTCTTCGAGGGTGAGGACGCCGAGTTCGCGCACGTAGCGGCCGAGGTACTGCGGGAACGTGCCGTATGCGCGCGGGTGCGGCTTGAAGCCCTGGAGGATGCCGTCGCTGCCGCCCGTGTGCACGGGGTGCTGCATGATCGCCTGGACGTTGTCCTCGTGGCCGACGTGCTGGAGGATCGTCGAGCCGAGTTTGTCGTCGATGAGGAGTCGGCGGGCGGTGACCCAGGGCTCCTCGCCGCGCTGTGCGGCGGACTCGGCGACCGTCTTGCCCACGAAGGACGTGAGCTCGGGGTTCGAGACGCCGGAGATCTCGATCCTGTCCCACTCGATCGGTACGCCGTGACAGCCGTCGGCGCCGATGACCTCCATGTGGTGGCGGATCTTCTCGGCGGTCGCGTCGTCCTGGAGCCGGGCGAAGATCGAGTCGGGCCCGCCCTCGCTCGCCCAGCTCGGCAGCATGGCGACG
Source organism: Streptomyces sp. NPDC055239 (assembly GCF_053606205.1). Lineage (NCBI taxonomy): Bacteria > Bacillati > Actinomycetota > Actinomycetes > Kitasatosporales > Streptomycetaceae > Streptomyces > Streptomyces sp. NPDC055239. Next base: position 142,565 of record NZ_JBSGRD010000017.1, read on the forward strand.
AGGGTCGTGCAGCCGGGGGTGTAGGGGTACGTGTCGAGGGTGATGTCCGCGCCCTTCGCGAGCGCGTCGTCGAGGAGGGCGAGCAGGTCGGGCGCCTTGCCCTTGTTCACGCCGAAGTTCATGGTGGCGTGGGCGAGGTGGAGGGGGCAGTTCGCGGTGCGGGTGAGGTTGACCATCTCCTCGTACGCCTGGAGGGCGCCGGCGCCGTAACTGCGGTGGTGGGGGCAGTAGTAGCCGTTGAACTGGGCCACCACCTTGCAGAGCTCGGTGAGTTCGGAGTCGTCGGCGTACATGCCGGGGGTGTAGGTGAGGCCCGAGGACATGCCCACGGCACCCTGCTCCATCCCCTCCGCGACGAGCTGCTTCATGCGCTCGACCTCGGCGGGGGTCGCCGGGCGGTCGTCCCAGCCGACGGCGTACATCCGGACCGTGCCCTGGGGGATGAGGTAGGCCGCGTTGACGGCGATGCCCTGCCTGTCCAGGCGGTCCAGGTACTCGCCGACCGTGCGCCAGTCGAAGTCGATGTCGCTGCCGTCGCCGTTCCAGCCGGTGATGGCCTGGCGGACCTGGGCGAGGGTGCGGTCGTCCACGGGGGCGTAGCTGAGGCCGTCCTGGCCGATGACTTCCAGGGTCACGCCCTGGGCGGCCTTCGCGCTGTGGTCCGGGTCGCGGAGGAGGGCGAGGTCGCTGTGGGCGTGCATGTCGATGAAACCGGGCGCGAGGGCTAGGCCGTGGGCCTCTACCGTGCGGGTCCCTGTGGGACGGGGGCCCGCCGCCCCCTCCCGGTGGATGGTGCTGATCCTGCCCTCGTGTACGCCGACGTCGGCTCGGTACGAGGCACCTCCGGTGCCGTCTATGACGCGTGCGTCCCGGATCACCAGGTCCATGGGGGTGCCTCTCTGTGGTCTTTCGCTTGGCTGCTCGGCTGCGGGCTGTGTGTGGTGCACCCGGCCTCCGGCCGGGTTGTGGCTCCCACCCGCACCACCCGTGCGGCTTTCGTCGCCGGGTGCGGGTGGCCCTGGTGGGGCGACCCGCCGTCGGCGGATGCGGGGTACTCGGGCGGGTGGGTGGGACAAACTCGCCGCGAAGCGGCGGTTCTAGTCGTCCCGCCCACCCTGCAATGCGGGGCAATCGGGTGGGTGGGTGGGAGACATCCGCCGCGAAGCGGCGGTCTTTGGTCTGTTCGCCCGCCCCGTGGGCGAGCCCCGCCCGGGAAGCTAGAAGTACGTCCGGATGTAATCCACGACCGTTCCGTCGCCCTCGACCAGGGGAATCAGCTGCCACTTGTCGAACGACGTGCAGGGATGCGAGAGGCCAAGGCCCACCCAGTCACCCACGGCAAGATCCGCCTCCGGAGTCGTCCGGACCCACCCGTGCTGGTCGGAGAGCCCCGTCACAGTGACCCCGGTCGCGGGCCGGTCGACCCCGTCCCGGTGGACGACCTGCGCCTCGGGCAGGTCGATGTCGTACGCCGCATCCCGCTTGCCCGCGTTCGTGAACGCCTGCTCCGACGTCGGCCGGGACACCACCTGCGTCCAGAGCCGGAAGGCGGGGTGCAGCGTGCCCTCGTCCGGGACGCGGTTGAACGGCGTCAGGTGACGGTAGTGACCGTCGTCGTGCGAGACGTACGCCCCGGAACGGAGCAGCTTGACCACCGGAAGCGACAGCTCGGGAATCTCGTCGAAGACATTGGCCACCGCGTCGAACCACGCGCTGCCGCCCGCACTGACGACGACCTCGTCCAGATCGGCGAACCGGTTCGTCTTGTCGAACTCCACAAGCAGGGACGTAAGCCGGCGCAGCCACGCCTCGACCCGCTCGGGCGTAGCGTCCGGCACCTCGCCCTCGTACCCGGCGAGGCCCACAAGGCGCAGCGTGTCCGCCGCCGCGACCGCGTTGGCGATCTCGACGCACTCGTCCTCGGTACGCACACCGGTGCGCGCCCCGTCGCCCGCGCCGAGCTCCACGACGACGTCGACGGGACGCGTCGCGCCCGCCGCGCGCAGAGCGGCGTCCATGAGGGCGACACCGGGTACGGAGTCGACGTAGCAGATGAAGCGGAACGCGGGGTCCGCGTCGAGCTCGCCCGCGATCCAGCGCAGCGCCGCCGCGTCCACCAGCTCATTGGCGAGGAAGATCCGCTCGATCCCGAAGGCGCGCGCGACCCGCACCTGGTGCGGCACGGCCAGGGTGATGCCCCACGCGCCCCGCTCCAGCTGACGCGCGAAGAGCTGCGGCGCCATGGACGTCTTGCCGTGCGGGGCGAAGGCGAGCCCGTGCCGTTCGGAGTACGTCTCCATCAGCGCGAGGTTGTGTTCGAGGCGCTCGGCGGAGAGCGCGAGGACGGGCGTGGTGAAGCCGTCCGTGAAGAGGTTCCGGCGCTGGGCCGCGAGCTCGCCGACCGTCAGCCCCTCCGCGTCCGGCGGGAGACCCTTGAAGCGGTGGTCGACCCGCTCTCGTGTGAGCCGGTCCAGCTCCTGGGCCAGACGCCCGTCGGTGCGGTGGTCGGCTGCGCTGTCGGCGGCCATGGCGCCTCCTCGAAAAGGTGCGTTGCATAATGCGCAACGGTCATTGCGTATGTCGCTTACTGCTGTCTAACATCCGAGCCAACGCCGGGTCAACGGATCCGGACGGTCGGCCAGGACGGCAACAGAGCGGCAACAGGACAGCAAGGGGTTGGAGCGGACGTGTCGAAGGTGACCGCAGGTGGAGTGTCGGGCGGCGTGGACGTCATGGACGTCGTGGCGCTCGGCGAGTCCATGGTCACGTTCCTGCCCACCCGCGCGGGCCGCCTCGCCGACGTACCCTCCTTCGATCGCGGAATCGGCGGCGCCGAGTCGAACGTCGCCTGCGCGCTCGCCGCGGCCGGGCACCGCACCCGCTGGGTCAGCCGCGTAGGCGCCGACGGCTTCGGCGACCACCTCGTCGAGGCGATCGCCCGCTACGGAGTGGACACCAGCGCCGTGCGCCGCGACCCGCACCGCCCCACCGGCATCTACTTCCGCACCGCCGACGACCGCGACACCGACGCCCACGAGGTCCTCTACTACCGCGCGGGATCCGCGGCCTCCGCGATGTCCACGGCCAACCTCGACCAGACCGCGCTGCGCTCCGGGCGCCTCCTGCACCTGTCCGGCATCACCGCCGCGCTCTCCGCGGACTGCCTGGACCTGCTGCGCGCGCTCACGGATGCGGCGACAGGGGCGGACGGCGTCTCCTTCGACGTCAACTACCGCCCGCGCCTGTGGCCGGACGGCGGCGAGGAAGTACTCCTCGACCTCGCGCGCGGCGCCGACCTCGTCTTCGTCGGCGAGGACGAGGCCGCCGAAGCCTGGGGCATCACCGGTGGCCCCGACGCGATCCGCGCCGCCCTGCCCGAGCCGCAGCTCCTCGTCGTCAAGCGGGGCGCGGACGGCGCCGTCGCCTATGGCAGCGGGGGCACGCGGTACGAGGAGCCCGCGCCCCGTGTCGACGTCGTCGCGGCCGTCGGCGCCGGTGACGCCTTCGCCGCCGGGTTCCTCTCCGCCACCCTGCGCGGACTGCCCGTCGAGCAGCGCCTGCGCCACGGCCACCTCATGGCCGCCGCCGCCCTCACCGTCCCCGGCGACCTCGCCACGCCCCCTTCCCGGGACCACGCCGACCGCCTGGCAGCCCTCGACGCGTCCGCCTGGGGGAGACTGCACCTCGGCCCCGGCTGGACGGACGGCGTCCCCGTGAACACTGAGGCCAAGGAGGAGGCACGTACATGAGTCAGACCGTAGACCGCGCCCTGTCCATCCTGCCGCTGCTCGCCGAGGGCCCCGCCGACCTCGGCCAGGTCGCCGAGCGCCTCGACGTGCACAAGTCCACCGCCCTGCGGCTGCTTCGCACGCTCCACGAACACGGCCTGGTCTACCGCCAGTCCGACCAGCGCTACCGCCTCGGCGCCCGCCTCTTCGCGCTCGCCCAGGAGGCCGTCGAGAACCTCGACGTACGCGAGATCGCGCATCCCCACCTCCTCGCCCTCAACGAGAAGTGCGGCCACACGGTCCACCTCGCGGTCTACGAGGAGCAGGAAGTCCTCTACATCGACAAGGTCGAGAGCCGCTACCCGGTGCGGATGTACTCGCGCATCGGGAAGCCGGTGGCGATCACGGTCGCCGCCGTCGCCAAGCTGCTGCTCTCCGACCTTCCCGAGGCCGAGCGCCGCGCCGTCGCGGAGAAGCTCGACTACCCCACGTACACGTCCCGTTCGACACCCAACGCCGCCGCGTTCCTCAAGGAGCTCGGCGCCGTACGCGAACAGGGATGGGCCACCGACCTCGGTGGTCACGAGGAGTCCATCAACTGCATCGGGGCCCCCATCCGCGGTGCGGACGGCCGGGTCGTCGCCGCCATGTCGGTCTCCGCGCCGAATGTCGTCGTCACCGCCGACGAACTCCTCACGCTGCTCCCGCTGGTGCGCCGTACGGCGGACGCCATCAGCCGGGAGTACTCCGGCAAGTCACCCCTCAAGGAAGCCTGAGCACGTCATGACCACCGAGAAGACCGGCCTCACCCCGGCCACCCACACCACCCCGCCCGCGAAGTTCTCCCACGGCGTCAAGAAGGGCAACATCCTTCAGGTCGCCGGTCAGGTCGGCTTTCTCCCCGCCGAGGAGGGCAAGGCCCCCACCCCCGCGGGCCCCACCCTGCGCGAGCAGACCCTCCAGACGTTCGCCAACGTCAAGGCGATCCTCGAAGAGGGCGGCGCGACCTGGGACGACGTGATGATGATGCGCGTCTACCTCACGGACGTGGACCACTTCGCCGAGATGAACAAGATCTACAACGAGTACTTCGAGGAGCAGGGCCTCAAGGCCCCCGCCTCCGCCCGCACCACGGTCTACGTCGGCCTCCCGGCCGGTCTGCTCATCGAGATCGACGCGCTCGCGGTCCTGGGCTGATCCGCCCAACACTCTGAGCATTCCGTAAGCCGTACGTCTTCACGGCGCGGCGCCAACTCCCCCCGAGGCGCCGCGCCGTGATCCCCCCTGCCCCGAAAGCCCCATGCACTTACGAGGTCAACGATGTCTTCGTCCCCCTTCGCCGCGCTCGCGGCCGCCGCCCCCGCCGAGACACCACCCCACACCGGTGGAATCCTCACCCTGATCGACGGCACGGCAGGTCTCCTGACCGTCGCCGCGCTCGGCATCCTGCTTCTGCTCTTCCTGATCATCAAGGTGAGGCTGCAGCCCTTCGTGGCGCTGCTCGCGGTCTCCATAGTCGTCGGCCTCTCGGCCGGTCTCTCCGTCACCGAACTCTTCGGCACGGTCCAGAAGTCCGACGTGGTCTCGGTCATCGAGTCCGGCATGGGCGGCATCCTGGGCCATGTGGCGATCATCATCGGCCTCGGCACGATGCTCGGCGCGATCCTTGAGGTCTCGGGCGGTGCGGAGGTCCTCGCCTCACGCCTCCTCGGCCTCTTCGGTGAGAAGCGGGCGCCCCTCGCGATGGGCCTGACGGGCCTGATCTTCGGTATCCCGGTCTTCTTCGACGTCGGCATCTTCGTCCTCGCGCCGATCGTGTACGCCGCCGCCAAGCGCAGCGGCAAGTCGATCCTGATCTACTGCCTGCCCCTGCTCGCGGGCCTCTCGATGACCCACGCGTTCCTGCCCCCGCACCCGGGTCCGGTGGCGGCGGCCGGTCTGCTCAAGGTGGACCTCGGCTGGGTCATCCTGATGGGCATCGTCTGCGGCATCCCGGCCGTCATCGCGGCCTGGGTCTACGCCGCGTGGATCGGCAAGCGCATCTTCGTGCCCGTCCCGCAGGACATGGTCGAGGCGGCCGACGAGGCGAAGGCCGCCGTCGTCGCCGAGCAGCGCGCGGCCGGAGTGCAGCCGAGCGAGAAGCCGGTGCCGCTCGGCATCGTGTTCGCGATCATCGGAACGCCGCTGTTCCTGATCCTCCTCGCGACCTTCTCCTCCATCGCCTTCGACCCCTCGACCCTGCGCAGCGTCATCGAGTTCTTCGGCAGCCCCTTCGTCGCCCTGACGATCGCCCTGCTGATGGCGTACTACCTTCTCGGCATCCGGCGCGGCTGGTCGCGCAAGTCCCTGGAGACGGTCTCGACCTCGTCCCTGAAGCCGGTCGGCAACATCCTGCTCGTGGTCGGCGCCGGCGGCATCTTCGGCGCGGTCCTCAAGGCGAGCGGCGTGGCCGGGGCGCTCTCGGACACCTTCCAGGACGTGGGCCTGCCCATCATCGTCCTCGCCTACCTGCTCTCCCTGGTGCTGCGCGTCGCGCAGGGCTCGGCGACGGTCGCGATCGTGACGACGGCGGGCATCGTGGCCCCGCTCCTCTCCGAGGGCGACCACTCGCAGGCGTTCGTCGCCCTGGTCATCATGGCGATCTCCGCGGGCTCGATCTTCGCCTCGCACGTGAACGACGGCGGCTTCTGGATGGTGGCGAAGTACTTCGGCATCTCGGAGCGCGACACGCTGAAGACGTGGACCGTCCTCGAGTCGGTGCTCTCCATCGCCGGGTTCGCGGTGGCGGCTGTGGTGAGTCTGTTCGTCTAGCGCGTTCTTGCAGAGCGAGATCCGCGTCTCGTACGTCGATGGAGGCGCCCCCGACCACAACGGCCGGGGGCGCCTTTCGTCGTCCCGACCCGTTTCCGCCCCGCGCGCGCCCGGAGTCCGACCGGCGGCTGCTGTGCAATGGAGGACGAGGGGAGAACGGAACGGGCTTGTGAGGGGTGTGACGCCGGTGCGATCCTTGCCGCCATGTCACCGCCTCCTCACATACCCGATCACGGATTGGTACTCGAGGAGGTGAGGAAGGTGCGGCGGGCAGGCGTCGTCAGACTGCGCGAGACGGATACGCCTGAGCTGATCCGTATCGCCGGTGAACTACCCGCAGCCGACGGCGAGTTGTCCTTCGGAGCCGTCGAGCGACTGCTCCGGACCGCCGTCGCCGGAATCGGCGGAGGCAGTCTCCAGACCGCCGCCGAGTACACCCTCGGCCTCGCCCAGGGCACCCGCGACTGGCCGCCCGCGGACCGGCGCCGAAGGGCCGCCCAGGTGTACGGGGTCAGCGTCGAACGGTTCCGCAAACACCACGAGTTGATGGTGCTCGGGCAGATAGCCGAGCAGGTCGTCGGCATCGCGGTCCGAGTACCGGGGGAGAGTGGTGGGCCGGCGGGCGGACTGCCCGCGGCCCACCGCGAACTCCGCCTCTCTCTGCACGGGCGCGCCGTGACCGTCACCGTGCACGTCCACTCGGTGGACCTGCTGCGGGACGTGGACGTCATCGTCTCGCCGTCGAACACGTACTTCGCGCTGCCCGCCGCCTACAAGTCGTCGGTCTCGGCGACCCTGCGCAGGGCCGGAGCGCGTAAAGACCCCACGGGGGGACTCGTCGAGGACCACGTCCACGACGAGTTACGGGGATGGGCCGCCCGGCACGGAGTACCGGGCCGGGCGGCCCTGCCGGGAACGGTCGTCGCCACCTCGTCCGGCGCCCTCGCGGACCAGGGCGTCCGGCGGATCTACCACGTGGCGGTGGCCGTGCCCCGGCCCGAGACCAACGACTACGACGTGCAGCCCGCCGACGTGACCCGGGGTGTGGCCCGCGCCTTCGCGCTGCTCGCCGAGGAGTCCCGCGCGAGCGACCCGCCCCTCACCTCCATCTGCCTGCCGCTGCTCGGCGCCGGCCGCGGCGGCCTCCCGCCGCTGGAGAGCTTCGGCGCGCTGTGGGCGGCCGTGGAGGCGGAACTCGCCCGCGGCGCGGTCCTGGACGTCCACTTCGTCGTCCGCCGCCATGCGCGCGCCGACCTCATAGAGCGGCTGCTCGCCGGATTCGCCGACCGGGGGACGGGCGGCGACCGGGGGACGGGTGAAGACCGGGGCATCCGCGAAGACCACGTCAGGGGGAAACCGTGAATCCGTACGCCGTGCTCGCGGCCGCCGCCGCGCTCTGGGACCGCATCGCGGAGCACCTGGACCAGCCGCTCCGCGACCGACTCGCGACGCTCCTCGACGTCGTACGCGCCCGGGACGCCGACGAGCTGACCCGCAGGGAAGCGGCCTACCGGGCGGCGGAGCTGTTGAGCGAGCGGCTGCCGGAGGAGTTCGGCGCCGGGGGCGAGGCGCGGCTCACCATGGACGCCGAGCTCGAAGGGGCGACCGGTGAGGACCTCGATTACCAGGGATTTCGCGTAGAGGACCTGGCCGTGCTCCTGATCGACGGCCACCGCATGGTCGGCCCCGTGCTCGGCCCGGTCCGCGAACGGCTGCTCGCCGCGCCCGCCCTGGACGCCGACACGGTGCTGCGGCACGGCGGCAACCCGTTCGCGCCCGAACTGATCCGGCTGCCCGGCGCGGGTGGTCTGCCACGCCTGCCGCGCTTCCAGTTCTCCGAGGACGCGATGCCCTGGCTCGTCGTCCTCGAAGTCAACGCCGTCCTGACCGCCGACCGCGACCCCTGGGGCGCCGCCGACTGGTGGCTCTCCGCCAATGCCTGGCTCGGCACCTCTCCCGCACTGCTCCTGGGTTCCGGGCGCGACCGCCAACTCGCGGACACCGCACGCTTCTTGATGGAGGGTGAGTAGTCGTGCCCAACTACCGCCCGCCCGACACCATGACCGGCACCCCCGCCAAGGTCACCCTGGAACGCGGCACGGTCCTGCACCGCGTGCACTCCTCGCGCCGCGACCCCGCAGGATTCAACCCGCGCCCCTCGCACTGCCTTTACGGCGGCGGCCGCTTCGACGGAACGGCCTGCGATCCCTACGGCTACCTCTACGCGGGCCTCAGCCCGGCGGCGGCGGTCTGCGAGACGCTGCTGCGCTCCCTGCCGTTCGACCCGTCGGGCGGCCCCCGCCTCGTCCCGCGCGTGAGCGTCGAAGGGCGGCGCCTCTCCACGCTCCGGCTCACCACCGACCTCACCGTGGTGTCGCTGATGAGCGCGCAGGAACTGGCCGCCGTCCACCAGGACAGCTGGCTCGTGCAGACCGAGGCGATCGACTACGCGTACACGCGCGACTGGGCGCACTGGATCCGTGGCCACACCGACCCCTGGGCGCAGGGCTTCGTCTGGTCGTCGAAGCGCGAGCCGGGCGACCGTACGGTACTGCTCTTCGCCGACCGGTGCCCGCAGGGAGCCGTCGAGGCCGTCGAGGGGAACGCGGTGGACTTCGCCGCGACGGACGGCGAACGATGGCTCAACTCCGTCCTCCAGCCGTACCACGCGCGCCTCGCGCCCACACCCTGAGAGCCCTCTTCACACGTAAGGGTCACTGTGCTCGACGAGAACGGACAGCCGCGGCTCGAGGACGAGCGCGACGAGATCCTCGACCGCATCGCGCGACTGCCGTCCGACGCGCAGGAGGCGCCGACGCTGTGCGCGTACGCGGGCGAACTGAGCTACCGCATCCACCTGTCGGCCGAGAGCGAGCCGGACGGCGCGGACCTGGAGCTCGCGGCGGAAGCCTTCGCCCTGGCCTTCGCGGCGCCGGGCGCTGACGACGACTGGCACGCCTGGCGGATCGTGTACGCGCACGTGCGCGCCATCCAGTACGACGCCGACCCTTCACCGGAACTCCTCTCCTCATGCTGGGAGTTGCTCCTCTCCGGAACCGCGTCACTGTCCGCCGACGACCCCACGTACGACGCCCCACGCGCACTGGGCAGCCATCTGCTCGCCCTCTGCGCGAAGGAGCGGTACAGGCAGGCGCCGGACGCCCCGCACGAGGAGCGGATCGCCCTGCTCGACGAGGCCGTGAACCGCTCCGCCGACGCCGAAGGAGTCCTGGAGGCGGGCAGCGAGGAGGCCGTCGACCTGTGGGAGGCCCAGGGCTTCCTGCGGCTCGAACGCTTCCTGCTGGGCGGCCGGGTCGAGGACGCGGCAGCCGCCGCCGCGCACTACAAGGCGGTTCTCGAAGCCGCCCTGCCCGGCACCGACCTGCCGCTCGTCCGGCACAGCGTGGGCATCGCGCTGCTCCTGCACGGCCGAGCGACCGCCGACCGGGACGAACTGGAGGAGGCCCGCGAGGCGTTCGGCACGGCGGTCCGCGACGCACGACGGCGTACCGGCGAAGACCCGTGGTGGGCCGGGGAGGCGGAGAGTCGGGCCCTCTTCGTCCGCTTCATGATCTGGTCCACCTGGAAGGACCAGGCGCACGCGGCGGCGGGCGAGGTCGAGCTGACCGCGTTGCTCGCCCGGCCCGGTGCCGAGGAGGAGCTGCTGCCGCAGTTCCTCGACGGATTCGGGCGGCTGCTCTACGAGCGGGCGAGCGTCCGGGGTGACGGGGCGGGCTGCGACCGGGGCATCGCCCTGATGCGGCGCGCGGTCACCGAGTGGCTGCCCGAACGGGACGGCAAGATCACGGCGGCGGCGATGTTCCTCGCCTACTGCCAGCAGACCCGCCACGCCGCCGACCCGGATCCGAGCCGCATCGCGGACGTCGCAGAGGCGGCCGGAATCGTCCTCGCGGACGAGGAGACGCATGCCGACGTACGGAAGGGCGCGCGGATCCTCGCCGCCTGGGCCCGGTTCTACGGCGAGGAGCAGGGGGACGACGGCACGACGGCGCCGCAGGGCGACGACATCACCACTGTGTACAACGAACTGCTCAACGACATCGACGCAGGCGTCACCTTCCTGGACTTCAGCGAGAACGACGAGGACTTCCCCGGGCTCATGGCGGGCTACAGCCCCCAACGCCAGGCGGCCGTGTTCGACGAGATGTACACCGAGTGGCGCGCGATCGAACCAGGCCCCGGCCGCGCGAGGGCCGCCGCCATGCTCCTCTCGCACCTGCGGATCCTGGATCCGCACGGCGCCCACGTCAGCGCGGCGCAGAAGGACGAGCTGATGGCGGCCGCGTTCGAACACGGCCAGGACGACCCGGCGTGGCAGCGCACCGCGCACATGACGGTCGGCGCCGCCCGGATGGCGGACGAGATGGCGGGCGCGGGCAGTGGCATGGACACGGTCCTCGACCACTTCGCGCAGGCGCAGGCCGCGGGCGCGCGGGCCGGTGGCGGATCCGGAGGGCACGGGCTCGACCTCGCAAGGATCATGGCCACCAGCCACCGGGGGCAGACCGGCGGCGGGGCCGACGACGTCGAGGCGGCCCGCGCCCAGTGGCGTGAGCTGCGCGACCACCCCGGCCTCTCCCCGCACAAGCGCCGGATCATGGACGCGCAGCAGGCGTCCTTCGACGCCCAGGCCGCGATCCGGCGCGGCGACCTCGCCGCCGCCGACCGGCACACCGGCGTCGTCATCGAGGTGCATGCCGGGCTCGACCCGGATGACCCTTCCCGCGCCGAACTGTGGACGCTCATCGAGATCAACCGGGGGATCCGTGACGACCTCGCCGATGATCTCGGCGAGCCGCCGGCCCCGCCGCTCGTCGGCAGGCCCACCGCCGCGAGGCTGCGCAGGGAAGCGGCCCGGCTGCCGCGCGACCACCGGGCCTGGGTGCTCGGTGACAGCGGCATCACCCGCTTCGTACGGGCGGGGAAGACCCAGGACCCCGCCGACCTGGCCGAGGCGATGGAGCTGCTCGAGGAGGCTCATGACCTGGTCGACGAGGGCAGCGACAGCAAGCTGCGCTACGCCGGCTCCCTCGGCGGCTGCCACCTCGCGCTCGCCGTGCTCCAGCGCGACCCGCGCGCCCGCGACCGCCATCTCGCCCGGGGCATCGAGATGCTGGAGTACTCCTACGGCGTGGTCGGCGGTCCCGAGCACCGCCTCTACGCCTCCACCGGCCTTGGTCTCGCGCGCGCCTACCGCACCCGTGACTCGCTGCGCGCCGACGACCGCGCGCACGCACGCCGCATCGGGCTCGACGCCCTGCGCGGTCACGCCTGGGCCGCGCTGCTCCAGTCCGGCACCGAGCACGCGACGCAGGCCGCGGAGAAGGCCACGGGCGCGGCGCTCGAAGTCGCCGCGTGGTGCCTGCGCGACAACGCCCCCGAGGAGGCGGTACGGGCGCTCGACGCCTGCCGGGGTCTCGTCCTGCACGCGGCGACCACGTCGAGCACCGTGCCGGAGCGGCTCGTCGCGGTCGGCCGTGAGGATCTGGCGGCCGAGTGGCGCGGGGCGGGCGCCGCGCCCGATCAGGCCGCGGACCCGCTCTCCGCCGCGCAGGCCTCCCTGTCCGTCCCCAGCGCCCTGCGCCGCCGCGTACTCGCCGCGCTCACCGGCGAGGAGGCGCCACCCGGCGAAGGCACCCCGCAGGACCGGCTGCTCGACCCGCCCACGCCGGCCGAGATCGCCACCGCCCTGCGCACCCTGGGCAAGGACGCGCTGATCTACCTCGTCCCCGCCTCCGACGACGGGGGCGGCGCGGCGGTCGTCGTCACCAACGGCGGCGACACGCACTCCGTACCGCTGCCCAAACTGAGGGAGGACGCGGGACCACTCACCACGTACGTTCCCGCGGGCGAGGGCGCCCGCGACATGGGCCCGGTGCCGGGCTACGCCGCTGCGTCCCCGCCCGCGTCGTCTACCGCGACACCTCACCGCGACCGGCTCGACCGGCTCTGCGGCTGGGCCTGGTACGCGGCGATGCGCCCGCTGTTCGACGCCTTCGCAGCGCCAAGGAAACCCGGCAGGGTGCCGCGCCTCGTGCTCGTCCCGATGGGCGCGCTCGGCCTTGTCCCCTGGCACGCGGCGTGGGACCGGGCGGACGACGGGGGCCGCAGGTACGCGGTGCAGGACGCGGAGATCTCGTACGCCGCCTCCGCACGGCTCCTGTGCGACGTGGCCGCAAGGACCGCGGTGCCGCACACCGGGCGCGCGCTGGTCGTCGGCAACCCCACGGGGGACCTGCGGTACGCGGGCGAGGAGGCCGACGCCGTACAGCGGGTCTTCTACCCGTCGGGGCAGTTCCTCGGGGGCCGCTCAGGCGGGCTTTCGGACGGAGCGGGCACTCCGGCGGAGGTGGTGTCCTGGCTGCGCGCGGGCGACGAGGACAGCGGCGGGGTGCTGCACCTGGCCTGCCACGCGGCGGTCACGGGGCGAGCGGCGGCGAGCGGCAGCGCGTATCTCTCGCTGCACGGCGGCGAGTTGTCGGCGGAGGAACTGACGGAGGCGCTGAGCGGCGGGGGCCGCGGCCGCCTCGCCCTGGTGCTGCTCGCCGCCTGCCGGAGCCACGTTTCCGGACGCGGCCACAACGAGGCGTACACGCTCTCGACGGCGTTCCTCGTGGCGGGCGCGCGGTCGGTGATCGGCTCGCTGTGGCCGGTGCCGGACGACGCGACGTCGGTCCTGATGTTCCTCACGCACCACTATCTGCGGGAGGAGGGGGAGACCCCGGCGAGGGCGCTGCGGCGGGCCCAGCTGTGGATCCTGGACCCGGGACGTGAACTCCCGCCGGGGCTACCGCCGGTGCTGGCCGAACGGGCGCGGGGAGTGGACCCCGACGACCTGAGCGGGTGGGCGGGGTTCACGCATCTGGGGCAGTAGCGGGCCGGGGCCTTGGTCGCCGTCATCACCGGCTTCGCCGAGTTCGTCCTCAAACGCCGGACGGGCTTGAGATCTCCGGCACCATGGTCCGCAACGGAATCGTCCGAGTGGCCCAGAGCCCCGGCGCCGAGCCCCCGACCCGCCCCAAGTCCCGGCTAAGCAAGAGCTCTTGGGTCCCGGAGAGCCGCAGGACGCCATCGCCGAAGGCAATCCCACCGGACCGCGAAGAAGCCCCGCCCACCCTCCACGCGGGCAAATGAAACGGCACAGTGTTCAGCTCCCCCTCCGCCACAACCAGCTTCAACCAGTCCCGCGCACTCGCCCCGCCCACAGCAGCCCGCCCCACCGGCAGTGAAAGCTGCACAGGCTGATCATCGAGCGCGTACCCCGTGTGCCCCGGAGCGATGAAGTGCCCCGGATAGAGCTCGGCGTCACTGCGGTAGCCGTCGGTCAGGTCGAGCAGCATGCACCACAGGGGCCGATCGGGAGAGCGGTTGTGCAGCCGTATGGAGACCCACGGGCTCTCCGGCCCGGCGGCCCCCTTCACATAAGGGCAGACGATCTCCCCGCCCCCGTCGGGCAGCAGCTCCGTGCCCGGCTCGTTCCGCGCGTCCCACGGCTTGATCTCCACCCGCACGAGCCCGTCGAGGAGCGAGGGCCGAGAGGTGAGATCCCGGAGCTGATGCCAGCGCGTGAGGTGGACGAGGCAGTCCGCGACGCGCCCCGCGTCCACCAGCGGCAGTGGCTCCACGAACGGCGACCCGTCCCTCCTCAGCACATGGGCCGACGCGCCCCGCACCTCGACCCGGAAGTGCAGGTCACCGGCCTCCAGAGGCGAATCGACGGCCCGGAGCAGCGGAGACACGGCCAGTGTCTCCCGCAACGCCACCACGGAGTCCCGCTGTTCGGGCCCTTCACCGACGACGGCGACCGTCGCAGGCGCCAGTGCGAGCGCCGAGAGCGCCACCGGATAGACCCGCGGGGCGACCGGCGCCCAGTCCAGGGGTTCGACGAGCGTGCGGTGACCGTGCACGGCCCGCGCCCGTACGACCCCGCCTTCCCCGGCACTCGGCAGCACGGTGAACTCCGTGCCCGAAGCCGCCGCCTCTGTTCCCTCCCGCAGCCCGTGCCCGCTTCCGCAGTCCACCTCCCAGCCCTCGGTCCCGTACCGCAGCAGGTAGGGGCTCGGCGCGCGCGAGACCGAGCCGCCCAGGAACGGCAGATCCGCGACGCCGCCGGGCTCCGCCGGATACAGGACCGGCTGCTGTCCGCCCCCGGAACGCTGGAGGCGTGCGTCGGCGGCGGCGAGCAGCTCCCGGTACGTCGCGCCCCGGCCCGCATCGCGTACGGCGCCGAGCAGCGCGTGGGTGAAGGCGCCCTGCCTGCGGCCCCCGAAGTAGCCCTCGTAGGAACGCTGGCTGAGTCTGCTCGCGGCGAGCAGCACATGACGCGCGCCCCCCTCAGGAACCACGGTGTCCCGCGCCCCCGCGAAACCCCAGTCCCTGTCCGAGTCCCCGTCCCACCCCACCTCCGGCGGTGGCGCATATCGTGCCGTCAGCTCCGAGTCCCGCGTAGCGCCCCCGGCGTAGCAGCAGTCGAGGACGGCTGCCGTGTGCGCGCCCCGCGCGGCGACCGCGTCGAGCAGGGCGCCCAGGCGCTTGTCGGGCAGCGGGCCGTCCGCGCAGACGAGGGCCTGGTTGCGGCCCGTCGCCTCGATCAGGAGGTCCGCGCCCGTCGCCCGCGACTGCGTGCCGTGCCCGGAGAACCAGAAAAGGGCCGTGTCCCCGGGGCCCGCCGCCCCCAGGTGCCGCTCGATCGCCTCGGTGACGGCGGCCGTCGTGGCATCGGCGTTCAGCAGGACCCGTACGTCCGCGTCCCCGCCCGCGCGGTCCGCGAGCAGCCGACTGGCCTCACGCGTGTCGTTGACGCATCCGGTGAGCGGTGTCGCCAGTTGCTGCGGATAGTCGTTGATGCCCACCAAGAGCGCATAGATCGTCCCCATGGCGGAGAGTCTGACAGTGCCCGTGACCCACCACAGTCCCCGCACTGGTCGTGAACAGGTCGTCTTCAGGCTGCTGTTGGGGCGAGCGCGTGCCAATGTGCATGTCAGGTCGCACTATTGACGTGACGTCACTATTCTTCATGCACCGATCAATCACCGAGCAATTTCTCGCGCACCACTCCGTCGGCCACGCGTCGGCTCACCACCCATGACTCTCGGGGGACACATGGGGCACATCGAACGACCTCGTCGGATCGTGCAGACCGGTCAGCAGCTCACGCCCGGCCTGGGCAAGGATCAGCGCACCACTCGGGCTCCCGGCACCGCGGGCCCGCACCGCGAGCTGTACCGGACGCGGGCGCGTCCCCTCCTGGACGCCGTGACCCGCCTCGACGCGGGGATCGACGAGGGGGCGCGCCGACAGCTCGCGGAGTGGATCGGCGACGAGTACCGGACGGCGTACGGAGACGTGCCGCTCGGCCTTGTCGCCCGCTGCCACCTCGGCCCGCCCTACATCGACCACGTCCTCAACCTCTTCCACGTCATCCTGCGGCACTTCGCCCCCGCAGAACCGATGCCGGAGCCGTTCGCGCAGGCCAGGATGCTGGCCAGGTCCGACGGATACGCGTACATCGAGGTCTACGACGGCGGCCTGATCCTCCCCGTACTCGCGGACGGAACCGTCGTACGCCCCTGAGCGCGACCTCACCACAGCCCCACCCCCTCAGCCCTACCCCTCAGCCCCAACCACAGATCAGATCAGATCAGTGTGATCGGAGACCCGTATGTCCGAGGTGGACTACACGCTGCGTCGGCAGGTGCAGGAAGTCAGCAACCTCGTGGTCAGGCTCGGCGAGCAGGTGAGCTCGGTGTCCGGCCAGGTGGCGACCGTCGACCACAATCAGCAGCAGACCCGTGGCGAACTCCAGCAACTGCGCGACGAGTTCCTTGAGTTCGTCAAGAAGGCCGAGTTCACCGCCAACGTGCAGCGCGCCGAGACCCGCATCGGCGTCATCCAGGACCAGGTGGACCACGAGTTCGGTCACCACAAGACGGTGCGGCGCACGGCGGTCGGCATGCTCCAGGCCTTCGACGTGGGCCTGGTGTCCGAGGACAGCGTCCGCATGGTCAGCGACCAGCTGATGATCCAGACGCCCCGCTACTGGCTGGCGCCCGCCCTGGTCGCGCTCGCCTCCTGGTCGGCCGACGACCGGCTGCTGTGCGAGCGCGGCGTGGAGGAGGCCTTCCGGCGCTCCCCGGACCGCACCTCGCTCTTTTTCGCGCTCGTGCTGCGCCGCCAGGGCCGCAAGGAGTCCGCGGTGCGCTGGCTGCGGCACTACCTCCTCGCGCAGGACCCCTCGTCGCTCGGCCGGGAGTTCGCGGTCATCCTGGAGTCGATCGCGCAGGGCGCCTTCGGCCTCGTAGGGCGTGAGCTGCTCACCGACACCCTCGCGGGCTGGCGCGAGCACCTGGCCGACGACGCGCAGTCGCAGAAGCGGCAGGTCACGCGGTGGCGCGAGGAGATCGACTCGCTGCGCCAGGCGTCCGCCAAGGCCGAGTTCCCGCGCCTCGCGGCCGTCTCCCCGCAGTGGCCCTACCTCGACTCGGCCTACAGCTCCGCGCGGGCGCAGGAGGCCGTGCTCGACAAGTACCGGGCCATCATGGAGAGGGAGTTCGAGCCCTCGGACCGTCTTGAGGACGCCGTGGACGACATCCTCGACCGGCTCGTCTCCGAGTACGACAACGAAGAGCTGCCCCTGCGCCGCGACCTCGCCTTCAACCACGCGGTCGTCGGCCACGACGGCGACGTGCTCGCCGCCCGCAAGGCATCCGACGCGGACTCCGCCTCGTACGAGGAGACGCTCGACTATCTGACCGTGCAGACCACTGCGGCGCTCAACCCGACCGCGATCGGCACGTCGGCCGCCACCCAGCGCCTCGCCGTCGCCGCCTGCAACGAGTGGTTCTTCCAGGCGCACACGGGCTTCACGCGCGACTACCGGGCATCGGTCCCGCAGGACGTGACGGCGCAGTTCGGCACGGCGCACACCGTCGGTGCGCAGACCTTCCACCTGCCGCCGTGGTCCGGCTCGTTCACGCAGCCGCTCGCCGCCCTGGAGCATTCCCTCGCGGGCCACTGGGACCAGCACATGGCCCCGTTCATCGCCTCGCTCGCGTACCCGATGGCCCGCAAGGTGGCGCCGCTGATCGCCGTGGTCGCCGGGATCCTGCTCCTCATCGGGGCGATCCACATCGGCTTCGCGCTCGTCGCCGCCGTGATCACCGGCGGCGTATGGGGGCTCTTCCTCTACAACGGCGCGCAGGCGGCCAAGCGCAACCAGGACAACGCGCGCCAGCTCCTGGAGCGGGCCAAGGCCGACTCGCTCCATCAACTGCGTGGAGCGTCGGCCGAGTTGACCGACTGGTACGAGAAGTACCGCGCCGCCGACCTGATGGAGTCGGAGTGCCGCGAGCTGATCACGTCTCTCGCCACCGCGACCCAGGGCGGCTCGCCCTTCGAGGGCCGCACCGTCGTCAAGGAGAAGCAGCGATGAGCGTTCCCCCGCAGCCCCGGCAGTCCCCGGAGGACCAGAGCCAGAGCCAGAAGCCTCCGTCCCCCTGGGCCGCCACCGGCCGGCCCCAGGGCGAGCGCGTCACCAACAGACTCCGCCGGATCGCCGAAGAGCTGCCCGACTGGGAGCCGCTGCCGCCCGGCGAGACCTTCGTACGGCGCCCCGGCAGCTCCGCGTGAGCGGACTGTGGGGCGACGGCGGCGCCTACGGGGCCTGGGTCGAGTTCCTGCGCCGCTGGGCAGAGTTCGAGGACGTCGACCCGGCCGCGCTGCCGGCGATCACCGAGGAGCAGTACGACGGGGCGACGGTCCAGCGGCTCACGGTCCACCTCGGGGGCGCGCTCGACCGGCGGCTCAAGTCCTGGGCCGGGAAGCTGACCCTCGCGATGGGGTCGGCGCACGACGAGTTCTCCTTCGGCCGGGAGCTGGCGCAGGCGAGGGCCGGACTCCAGAGCGTCCGCGCCCTGGCGGGCCACCCCGGGCTCCCGGAGAAGCTGCGCACGGCCATGACGGATCTCGTCGACCGGCAGATCCCGCAGCTCCAGGACCAGCTGGAACGCTTCATCGACGACGCGGTGAGGCAGGGCGGGGACCCGCGCGGCCTGGAGGAGCGCCGCCGCACCCTGCGCGACAACGCCCTCACCGGCGTCCTCGCCCAAGGCCCACCTCCTCCCGCAGCGCGCACGGCCCCGGACCCATGGGCGTACGACCCTGCCGCCGCGCCACGCCGCCGAGTGATCCCCGACTGACGAGCGCCCCACCCGGACAGCCAAGCCCCCGACAGCCCCCGGCCCACCCCGCCCACTCCCGCGAAGGCCCGAATCCGTATGTCGAACTACGCCGAGAGCCTGCACCACCTCGACAGCTACATCTCCGCGCGCGTACCGGTGATCGGCATGCGCACCATCGAGCAGCAGCGCGCCCTGCGCCTGCTGCGTGAGTCCGCCACCCAGTCGCGCCGCAGCAGCATGCCGTTCTGGATCTACACCAGGGCCACGGGCCTGCGCGACCTGCGGACCAACTCACCGGTGATGGACGACCGTTCGCTCACCGGCGCCATGGAGTTCGCCGCCACCCAGTTCACCAGCAGGGCCAACGCCACGGTGGTGTTCGTGGACCCCGACGGCCTGGAGGCGGACACCCCGATCACGCGGCACGTGGCCGAGCTCGCCCGGCTCGCCGACAGCAACATGGGCAGCATCGTCCTCATCACGGACACCCCCATCTGGAGCGGTCTCCAGCGCCTCGGCATGAGCCTGCACCTCGACCTGCCGGACGCCGACGAGATGTACGGCATCCTCAGCAGCTTCCTCGGTGACCACAGGGGGCACATCCCCATCGAGTGGAGCGAGGAGGACGCGCGGCGCGCGGCCGAGTTCCTGCGGGGCGTCACCGAGGCCGAGTGCGTCAACCTGATGGCGACCATCGCGGCCAAGGGCTCCATCAAGGAGGCGGACGTCCTCGGGCTCGCCCAGGCCAAGGACCGGATCTTCAGCGATCTCACCGGCCTGGAGCGGGTGGCGCTGAGGGAGAGCGACTACGCGATCGGCGGCCTCGGCAGCCTGCGCGGATGGCTGCGCCGCAAGCACGAGCTGATGCACGCCGATCTGCGCGGCACCGAACTGCGTCCGCCGCGCGGGGTGCTCCTCGTCGGGGTGCCCGGCTGCGGCAAGTCGCTCTCCGCGAAGGCCATCGCCCACGAGTGGAAGCTGCCGCTCTACCGACTCGACATGGGCAGCATCCACGGCAAGTACCTGGGCGAGTCGGAGGGCCGCTTCCGAGAGGCCCTCGCGATGGCCGACCGGGTGGCGCCCTGCATCCTGTGGATCGACGAGATCGAGAAGGGCCTCGCGGGACGTGACGACGGCACGGGCGTGCCGCAGCGCATCATCGGCCAGTTCCTGTTCTGGCTCCAGGAGTCCCAGTCGCGCGCCTTCGTCGTCGCCACCGCCAACGACGTACGCAGCCTGCCGCCCGAGCTCCTGCGCAAGGGCCGCTTCGACGAACTGTTCTTCGTGGACCTGCCCGACGCCGAGGAGCGCAGGGAGATCATCTCCCTCTACCACCACCGCTATCTGAAGACCGCTCCCGAGAGCGAGCAGGTGGACCGGCTCGTCGACCTCTCCGAGGGCTTCGCGGGCTCCGACATCGAGTCGGCGCTGCACGACGTGGGCGCGGAGGCACTCCTGAACGGCGGCGCCGACAACCTGAAGCCCTCGCTGCTCCTGGACACCTTCGCCAACACCGTGCCGATGAGCAGGGTCAACCCGGAGCAGATCGAGGAGATCAGGGCCTGGGGCCGGGAACGCGCCGTTCCCGCGGGGCGCTCGTCGGTCAGCACGGCTCCGGGCGTCGCCAAGCCGGCGCGGCGGATCGTGTTCATGGACGACTGACGGCTGACGGCTGGCGCTTACGGTGCGGGGCCGCCGCCGGACGGCGACGGCCCTCCAACACCGGTCGGATCAACCGGTGCAGTACTGCTGCTCCTTGCCGATGGACCGGTACATGCAGTCCGCGTTCTCCAGGAGCTGAAGGACGGCGTCCCTGTTCCGGTCGGTCTCCCGCTCGATCACCTCGTCGGGCGGGTAGAAGCCGCCGCCGCCCGCGGACGACGGGTACATCTCGAAGGTGTAGCTGAAGATCTTCTGGTTGCCCCACAGCCAGTCGTCGATGGTGCCGTCGGTGATGTAGAGGTCGCTCGACTGCTCGGGCGTGTAGCCGTTGCTCGCGGCCATCTTGGTGCCGACGGCCGCGTGGGCGTCGCGGTCGTCCTTGGTCAGGCCGGGGCCCGTGTCGTTGTACGTGTAGCCGTAGGGCCACAGGACGAGTTCGCTGTACGTGTGGAAGTCGATACCGGCCTTGATCTGCTGCTTGCCTCCGACGACGCGGCTGCGCACGAAGTCGGCGACCACCTTCACCTCGGGGGCGGACTCGCCCGCCTTGCCCCGGTAGGTCTCCGAACCGGTGGAGCTCGATGAGCCGCCGCAGCAGCCCCACTTGTAGTTCCAGTTGCGGTTCAGGTCAGTGCCGACGTTCGACGAACCGCTGTTGGGCTGGCGGTTCTTGCGCCAGCTGCGGTAGGAGCCGGTCGCGATGTCGTACTCGCCGCCGTCCGGGTTCATGTCCGGCACGATCCAGATCTCGCGCTCGTCGACCATCTTCTTGATGCGCGCGTCCGTGCCGTAGTCGTCGCCGAGTTCGCGCATCAGGTACAGCGCCATCTCGACGGTCAGGTGCTCGCGGGCGTGCTGGTGGTGGGTGAAGAGGACCTCGGGCTCGGCCTCGTCGGTGGAGACGTTGTCGCTGATCTTGATGGCGACGATGTCCCGGCCCGAGTAGGACTTGCCGATGACCTTCTTGCTCATCAGGGTCGGATGGGCCGCGATGCGCTGGTCGATCTCCGCGTTCATCTCGGCGTAGTTGTGGTACTTCGCGTCGGCGGGCGGGAAGTCCTTGGCCTCGACCGGCAGGCCGTTCGTACGCTTCGGGGGTCCGGCCAGGGCCTTGAGCTCGTAGCCCGCGTCCCGTAGCTCCGCCGCCTCGCGGCCGTCGGCCGAGACGACCACCGCGCGGGCGTCGACCTCGTCGATGGCGATTCCGGTGCGGGCGAGCGCGGTGCGGGCGGCCTTGTCGTCGCCGAGGGGGATCTCGTACTGGCGCGTTTCGTTGCCGCCCGCGGTCGTCGTACCGCGTGCGGTCCGGTCGGCGGAGTCGGGTGTCGCGTTGGCGGTGATGGGCGCCGCCACGGCGAGGGCGAGCAGGACGGCGAGGGCGGCGGGTCTTCTGCCGCGTGTGCGAAGTCGCATGAAGTCTCCTCAGGGGTGGGGGGTGGTTCAGTGCGACGCGTGCGGTGCGGGTTGCGCGGTGCGGGTTGTGCGGGGTGTGCGGGTGTGCGGTGCGGGTTGCGCGGCCCCATCGTGTAGGCGTGGCATGCTCCGGTCAACGCTGTCTTCGGCCAACCCCTTGTGTCACGCGCCGCCATGCGGTTTCTTGATCGGCATGGCTGAAACGACAGGCAGTGACGCTGCCACGGGAGATGCGGCTCCCCGGCTCCGCAAGCCGAGCTGGAAGTACATCGGCCCAGGCATCGTCGTCGCCGCGACCGGCGTCGGCGCGGGTGACCTCGTCGCGACGCTGATCGCGGGCAGCAAATTCGGCTACACGCTCATGTGGGCCGCGATCATCGGCTGTCTGGTGAAGATCTCGCTCGCCGAGGCGACGGGCCGCTGGCATCTGGCCACCGGGCGCACCCTCTTCGAGGGCTGGCGCAGCCTCGGGCAGTGGACCACCTGGTACTTCGCGATCTACGTCGTCATCTGGGGCTTCGTCTACGGCGCCACGGCGATGTCGTCGAGCGCCCTGCCGCTCGTCGCGCTCTTCCCCGAAGGGCCGAGCCTGAAGGTCTGGGCGATCCTCTGCGGCCTGCTCGGGCTCGCCTTCGTCTGGTTCAACAGGTACGCCGTCTTCGAGAAGGTCATGACGGTCGTCATCGGCATGAAGTTCCTGATCGTCGTGTACGTCGCCATCCGCGTCGCCCCCGACCTCGGCAACGCCTTCGCGGGCCTGGTGCCCGCCCTGCCGGACGGTTCGCTGCTCTACACGCTCGGCCTGATCGGCGGCGTCGGCGGCACCATCACCATGGCCGCGTACGGGTACTGGGTGAACTCCAAGGGCTGGACCGACATCAGCTGGCTGCGGGTCATGCGGCTCGACAACCGCGTCGCTTACATCACGACCGGCGTCTTCGTCGTCGCGATGATGATCATCGGCGCCGAGCTCCTGCACTCCACGAACATCGCGCTCACCTCCGGTGACCGGGGCCTCATCGACCTCGGCAACGTTCTGGAGGACAAGTTCGGCGCGGTCACCGCGAACCTCTTCCTGATCGGCTTCTTCGCCACCTCCTTCGGGGCCCTGATGGGCGTGTGGCACGGCGTGAGCCTGATGTTCGCGGACTTCGTGGAGCGGTTGAAGCGGGAGCGGGACGCTTCGGGCGCTGGGAGGAGCGCTGAGAAGACCGCCGAGAAGGCCGTCGAGGGCGACCAGGGTGCCGACGAGATGGTCAAGGAGGTCGCGGCGGGCAAGCGGGAGAAGTCGGCCCCCTTCCGGGCCTACCTGCTCTGGCTCACCTTCCCGCCGATGGGCCTGCTCTTCCTCGACCAGCCGTTCGGCCTGGTCGTCGCCTACGGCGTGCTCGGCGCGTTCTTCATGCCGTTCCTCGCGCTCACGCTGCTCTGGCTGCTCAACTCCTCGCGTACGCCCAAGGAATGGCGCAACGGTCTGCTGAGCAAC
This sequence comes from Streptomyces sp. NPDC055239, assembly GCF_053606205.1. Taxonomy (NCBI): domain Bacteria; kingdom Bacillati; phylum Actinomycetota; class Actinomycetes; order Kitasatosporales; family Streptomycetaceae; genus Streptomyces; species Streptomyces sp. NPDC055239. The sequence continues at coordinate 165,865 of NZ_JBSGRD010000017.1, forward strand.
GTGATGCTCGCGGCGGCCGGTCTTCTCTTCCTCGTCCTGTGCGTGCAGCAGGTGCGCGACCTGCCCTGGTAGCGGGAGAGCGTCGAGCTGATGGAACAGCAGCGCCGCCGGGGGAGCGGCGGCGCTGCGGTTTTTTTGGGCCGACCGTTACGACAGGCCGTGGACGTGGGGGCCCACCGCCTTGGACCAGGAACTGCCGTCGGCGGCATCCCAGTTCGTCGACCAGGTCATCGCGCCCCGGATGTCGGGGTACGTCTTGGACGGCTTGAAGGAGCCGCAGCTTGTGCCCTTCGCCAGGCAGTCGAGCGCCTGGTTCACGACGGACGGTGAGACATAGCCGCCGCCCGCAGCCTTCGACGAGGCCGGGACGCCTATGCCGACCTGCGACGGGGAGAGACCGCCCTCGAGCTGGATACAGGCGAGCGCGGTGAGGAAGTCGACCGTTCCCTGGCTGTAGACCTTGCCGTCACAGCCCAGCATCGAACCGCTGTTGTAGTACTGCATGTTGACGACCGTGAGGATGTCCTTCACGGCGAGCGCCGTCTTGAAGTACTCGCCCGACGTCGACTGCATGTCGATCGTCTGTGGCGCCATGGTCAGCACGAACCCGGAACCGGCCTTCCCGGCAAGGGACTTCAGCGCCTGTGACATGTATTCCGAGTGGAGCCCGTTCTCCAGGTCGATGTCGACGCCGTCGAAGCCGTACTCCTGCATGAGTTTGTACGCCGAGTCGGCGAAGGCGGTCCCGGACGCCGAGTCGCTGACCGACACCGCGCCCTTCTCGCCGCCGACCGAGAGGATGACGGACTTCCCGGCTGACTTCTTGGCCTTGATATCGGCCTTGAACTGGTCGACCGTGTATCCGCCGAGCCCGGCCGAGTCGAGATTGAAGGCCAGCTCGCCGGGCGTGCTTGTCGCGTCCGCGAACGAGACCGCGATGATGTCGTATTCGTCCTGTACGTCGCTCAGCTTCTGCACCGTGGCGCCGTTGTTGAAGTTCTGCCAGTAGCCGGTCACCGCGTGCTTGGGCACCGCGCGGTTCGCGGCGTCGGCGTTGTCGGCGCCGCCGGTCAGCAGGCCGGTGAGCGCCAGGGCGAGTGCCGTTGCCAGACCGATGACAGACCCTGCCTTCCTGCGTGTGCTGCCGCGTGGTGTACTGCCGCGTGCGTGATCCACTTCTGCCTCCGGTGGGGGGAGTTGGGGCATTCGGAGAGCTCTCACTTGCTCGTACAACGTCGTGCGACTGCTCGTACGACGTCGTACGGCTGCTCGTACAACCTCGTACGACCTGGTCCAGTGGTCGTACAAGCTGGTCCAGACCAATTGAGTTGTCAAGACCTCTGGCACCACCAGGACCCCGGGAGTCCGGCCAACCTCGATGTGAACAGTGGGAAGTTGGGTGTTGAGGTGGCCTTGACCTGGATATGGTGCTGAGGCAGAAGTGCACGAAGCCCGGGGGTGTACGCATGCCGACCGCCATAGCCGTCACAGGCCCTGACCTGGTGCTGCCGTCGCCCGACCGGCACACCCCGTCCGCGGCCGTCCTCCAGAGCGCCGTCCAGTCGTCACGGACGTACTCCCTGGACCAGGCGCTGACCGAGATGCACACGCTCATCGAGCACCACGGCTATGTGATCGTTCTCTGCCCCGCGTCGGCGCCGCCCGCCGTCGTGCAGCGCATGCACGCGATCCGCTCCGTCCTGGAGAGTGACCGCATCGCGATCCTCCGCCCCGACCTGCCGCCGCTCGGCCTCGCGGTCCTCGCTCTCCAGCTCCGCCAGCTGTCGATCTGCGACTTCAGCCCCGGCGTGCTCGCTTCGGCGGCCAGGCTCCTCTCCCACTACATCTACGCCGGCGCCCTCCTCGGCTCGGTGGCCAAGCTGGACCGGGTCCCGGTCACCCTCCAGTCGCACGCCAAGTCATGGGTGCCGGGAGCCCAGTTCGCCGTCCTCGCGACCCCGCGCCCGCAGCTGATCAAGGTGGCGGGTGACGCGACGCTCCCCGGCCCCGGCTTCGGCACGAAGATGCTGTACGCGACCGGGCAACTGGCGTCGGACTGGGTCACCGGGACGCTCGCCCCGGCGTGGCGTACGCAGGGGGTGACGGAGGCGCGCCTTCCCGGGGAGTCAGCGCGCTGGTGGGCGACGGGCAAGCTCGTCGAGTTCGCCGCGGCGATCCCCGACATCTCCGTGCTCTACCAACTGGTGTCGTCCGTCCGGCGGGACGACTGCCACTGGTGCGGCCTCGAACTCATCGGCGACCGCTGCGGCTTCTGCGCCGCGCCACTGCCGCCGCCTCCTGAACGGGCGGCGCCTGCTCCGGCCTCTGCGCCCGCGTCCGCCGCCTCGGCCGCCGTTGTACGGGCGTTGCCGCGAGGCGGGACGTAAGGCCCGGCCCAGTTGGGTACGAACCTGAACCTGCCCCCGACCCCGAACTGAACACGCGCCACACCGATCACCGTCCGTAGCCATCCGCACCCGATCGAGGTAGTCCGGTTCATGAACTCACGCCAGCGCCGCGGCGTCATCCTGCTGGTCCTGTCGGTCCTGGCCGCGTTCGGCGCGTTCGCGGGCGTCCTTTCGGTGATCCGGGACGTGAACTCGAAGGTGGGGCCCGAGGTGGCCGCGTACAAGCTCAAGGGGGACATCGCCCCCTACAAGGAGCTCAGCGCGGACCAGTTCGAGAAGGTCGACATGCCGGAGCGCTGGCTCTCGGACAACGCGGTCACCGACCTCCGCCAGGTGCGCGGCAAGATCGCGGTGACGGAGCTGCGGAAGGGTTCGCTGCTTCAGACGGACATGATCGTCAACCGTCCCGAACTCGCGCCCGGACAGCAGGAGATCGCCATCATGATCGACGCGGCCACGGGTGTGGCAGGCAAGATCACGCCGGGCTCGACGGTGAACATCTACGCCACCTTCAAGGGCGAGACCGACAACGCCAAGGACCAGTCGAAGGTCATCGTCGAGTCCGCGAAGGTGATCGACGTGGGCAAGCTGACGGCGCTCGACCCGGACCAGGACGACCGCAGCAGCCGGCGTACGGCGACGGAGGCCGTGCCGATCACGTTCGCCCTGGACACGGCGGACGCGCAGCGCGTCGCGTACGCGGAGTCGTTCGCCACGCACGTGCGGCTCGCCCTGGTCGGGAAGGGCGAGGAGAGTGCCATCCCGCGGGGTGACCGGACTTACACACTCGACGAGGACAAGTAGGGGGCCCCGCGGATGAGGCGACGCACGTCTGTACCGCCGCAGCGCGGCGAAGTTCTTGCTCCCGCCACGGGCGACCGTTCCAAGCCGCCGCTTCGCGGCGGATCTCTCCCACCCACCCACCCGGTTACCCGGCATCGCGGGGTGCTCGGGTGTGTGGGCGGGAAAAGCCTGTTCGCCCAGGAGGCGATGCGGGGTAGTCGGGCGAGTGGGCGGGAGAGCCCGTTCGCCCGGAAAGTGATGCGGGGTACTCGGCCGGGTGGGCGGGAAAGCCCCGTTCGTCAGCGCCCCCTGCCGGCCGGACAGGAACAGGCCGCCCACCCCGGCACCGATGCCCCCGGGAGCGTCGCATGACAACCCGCATCCTCCCCGCAGTAGGGGACATGGACGCAGCCCGGGCGCTCTCGACGCTGACCGGGCAACTGCCGGACGCCGAGCCCGCCCTCCCCGTCGCGGACTCGACCGCCCTCCTCGACACCCTGGCGAGGCTCGCCGCGGAGTCCCTGGACGAGCTCCCCGAAGTGGTCCTCATCCACGAGCGCATCGGCCCCGTCCCCGCCCTGGACCTGATCCGCGACCTGGTCCTGCGCTTCCCCGCGGTCGGCGTCGTCCTGATCACCGCAGACACGAGCCCGGGCCTGCTGACCGCCGCGATGGACTCCGGAGCACGCGGCATCGTCGGTTTCCCGCTCGCGTACGACGCGCTGGCCGAGCGGGTACACGCGGCGGCAGCCTGGTCGGCGGGCATGCGCAGGCACCTCGGCAGCGCGGGCATGGAGCTCTACGCCGGGCAGGGGGAGGCCCCCGGCGGCGGGCACGTCGTCGCGGTGAGCGGGGCCAAGGGAGGCGTGGGGACGACCCTCGCCACCGTCCAGCTCGCCCTCGCGGCCCGCGCATCCGGCCGCAGCGTCGCCCTCCTCGACCTGGACCTGCAGTCCGGAGACGTCTCCTCGTACCTGGACGTACAGTTCCGCCGCTCCATCGCCGACCTCGCGACGATCACCGACATCACGCCCCGCGTCCTCCAGGACGCCGTCTACACCCACGAGACCGGCATCGGCCTCCTCCTGGCCCCCGGTGAGGGCGAACGGGGCGAGGAGATCACCGACCGGGTGGCCCGCCAGACCCTCAGCGCCCTGCGCAGCCGCTACGAAGTCGTACTCGTCGACTGCGGTACGTACGTCACCGGCGCGAGCGCCGCCGCCATCGAACTCGCCGACCGGGCGATCCTCCTCGTCACCCCGGACGTCGTCTCCGTACGCGCGGCCAAGCGCATGGTGCGCCTGTGGGACCGCCTCCAGATCCGCAAGGCGGAGGAGACGCTCACGGTCGTCAACCGCCACGGCAAGGCCTCGGACATCCAGCCGTCCCTGGTCGAACGCGTGACGGGTACGAAGGTGGCTCGCACCACCATCCCCGCGAACTTCAAGGAGCTGCAGGGCGCGGTCGACGCGGGCCGCATGCAGGACCTGGACAGCAAGTCCTCGGTGAAACAGGCGCTGTGGGCGCTTGCGGGCGAGCTGGGCCTGGTGGACCCGGAGGCGGCGTCCGGCGCGAGCAAGCGGGGCGGCGCACTGGCGCTCCGGAAGCGGGCCGCCGGGAGCGACCGGGGCGCCGTCACCCTCGAATTCGCCGGGATGTTCCCCCTCCTGCTCGTCGTGATGGGCCTCCTGTGGCAGTGCGCCCTGTACGGCTACACCTTCTCCCTCGCGGGCAACGCCGCGGACGAGGCGGCGCGGGCGGCGACAGCGGCGTACGCGGTGGGCGAGGGCGGAGCGGCGGCGTGCGAGTCCGCCGCGAAGGAGCATCTGCCGTCGGCGTGGCAGGGCGCGACGGTGGCCTGCACGGACGACGGCTCGGTGTGGAAGGCCCACGTGGACGCGGATGTACCGCTGTTCTTCCCCGGGATCGACACGGGGTGGACGGTGAGCGGGGAGGCGGGCGCGGCGAAGGAGGGGGAGGACGGGTGAAGGGTGCCCCGGCATTGCTGTGCACCGCCGATCACCGGCTCCGCCGAGTTCGTCCTCAAACGTCGGAAGGGCTGGATGGTCGCCGGGGACAGACCCTTCGGGGGCGGAGTCGCCCGGGACAGACCCTCCGGGGGCAGAGAAGGAAACGCCCCTGGAACGACGACGGCGTATCCATGCTCGAATTCGCCGGCTTCCTGCCCATCCTGCTCCTCATAGGCCTGGCCACCATCCAGCTCGGCCTCGTCGGCTACGCCGTCAACCAGGCAGGCTCCGGCGCCCGCGCGGCAGCGCGCGTCGCATCGCAGGGCGACGGCGGCGAAGCCGCGGGCCTGGCGGCGATGGACGGCAGCCTCGACGCCCAGGTCGCCCTCAGCGGGGGCGGCACCACGACAACGGCGGAGGTCACCGTCCAAGTACCCACTCTGCTGCCCTTCGTGGACGCCGGCTGGTCCGTCTCGAAGTCGGCCACCATGCCCAACGACGACGCAGAAGACGGGAGCTGAGAGAGAAACGATGAGCCTCCGCGACCGCGTAGCGCCCCCGAACGACCCCGGCAAGGGCGGCGGCCCCAGCCGCGACGACGGCCTCGTGGCCGTCTACCGCTCCAAGCTCCTCGAAGAGATCGACCTCGCCGAGATGTCGTCCCTCACCACGGCGGACCGCCGAGTCCGCCTGGAACGCGTCATGGGCCACATCATCAGCCGAGAGGGCCCGGTCCTCTCTACCTCGGAGCGCTCCCAGCTCATCCGCCGCGTCGTGGACGAGGCTCTGGGACTCGGCGTACTCGAACCACTCCTCGCTGACGCCTCCATCACGGAAATCATGGTCAACGGCCCGGACTCGATCTTCGTGGAGCGTGCCGGACGCGTCGAACAGCTCCCCCTCCGCTTCGCGTCGAACGACCAGCTCATGCAGACCATCGAACGCATCGTCTCCACGGTCAACCGCCGTGTGGACGAGTCGAACCCCATGGTCGACGCCCGCCTGCCCACGGGCGAGCGAGTGAACGTGATCATCCCTCCGCTCGCCCTCACCGGCGCGACGCTCACCATCCGCCGCTTCCCCCGCGCTTACACGCTGCACGAGCTCATCGGCCTCGGCTCGCTCGACGAGCACATGCTGCTCCTGCTCTCCGCGTTCGTCCGCGCCCGCTTCAACATCATCGTCAGCGGCGGTACGGGCTCCGGGAAAACGACGCTCCTCAACGCGCTCTCCGGCCTGCTCCCGGCCCATGAACGCATCATCACCATCGAGGACTCGGCCGAACTGCAACTCCAGCAGGACCACGTCATCCGCCTCGAATCCCGCCCTCCGAACGTCGAGGGCAAGGGCCAGATCACCATCCGCGACCTGGTCCGCAACAGCCTCCGTATGCGCCCCGACCGCATCATCGTCGGCGAGGTCCGAGGCGGCGAGACGCTCGACATGCTCCAGGCGATGTCGACGGGCCACGACGGCTCCCTCGCCACCGTCCACGCGAACACGGCGGAGGACGCGCTGATGCGCCTCCAGACCCTCGGCTCGATGTCGGAGGTCCAGATCCCCTTCGAGGCGCTGAAGGACCAGATCAACTCGGCGGTGGACGTGGTCGTCCAGCTCGCCCGCCACGCGGACGGCTCCCGCAAGATCGCCGAGATCGTCCTCCTCGTCTCGCACGGCCGCGAACAGTTCCGCATCGCCCCGGCGACCCGCTTCGTGCCGAGCCAGCCGGGCGGCGGAGGCATGGACCGCCGCGTGCGCGGCTACTTCGAGCACCTGCCGCTGCCACGCTCCGTCGCGGAGCGCCTCTACGTGGCGGGCGAGCCGGTGCCGCCCGGCTTCGGAGTGACGCAGGCGATCGACGTACTGAACACACGAGAGGCGATCGGATGAGCGCGAGGGCGCGTACGCGGATGAGGACGCGTGGGATGAGCACGAGCATGAGCACGAGCACGAGCACGAGCACGAGCACGAGCATGAGCACGAGCACGAGGGCGCGTACGAGAGAGACCACCGTCTGATGGAGAACCAAGCCGCCCTCCTGGCCCTCGGCGCCACGATCCTGACGGGCACGCTCGCCGTAGCGGGAATCCACGCGTACGCGTCGGGTAGGGCCCAGCGCCAGGCACTGGTCGACCGCCTGTCGATCGGCCCCGGCAAGGGCGACCCCGTGGGCCGTGGCCGCCGCTTCTCGGCCGTGGACCGCCGCCTGCGCCGCACGCGCCTCGGCCGCTCCATCCACCTGCGCCTCTCGGCGACGGGACTCGACCTGACGGCGGGCGAGTTCTTCGTCTACGTCGTGGCGGTCGTCGCCGCGCTCTGGCTGATGGCGGCGGCGACCCTGGCCCCGTTCTTCGGCCCGATCGCGGGAATCGTGGCGATATGGAGCGCGGTGGTGTTCCTCAACTGGCAACGCCAGAAGCGAATCGAAGCATTCATCAACCAACTCCCGGACGTGGCACGCATCCTGGCGAACGCGACGGCGGCGGGACTTGCGCTACGCACATCACTGGCGATGGCGGCAGAGGAACTGGAGGCCCCGGCGGGCGAGGAACTGTCGATGGTGGCGGACCAGTTGACGATGGGCCGCTCGATCGACGACACGTTGGGCGAACTGGCGGAACGCCTCCCGTCCCGCGAACTGATAGTCCTCGTGACGACCCTGGTCCTCTCCAACAAGGCGGGCGGCTCGGTGGTGAACTCCCTCAGGAACCTCACGCAGACCCTGGAGGACCGGAAGGAGACCCGCAGGGAGGTCCGCACGATGCTCTCGGAGGTCCACGCGACGGCGTTCACGGTCCCGCTACTGGGCCTCGGCTCGCTACTCCTGATCAATTCCTCCAATGAGGGCGCACTGGCGAGGGTGACGGGGTCGCCGGTGGGTCAGATGCTGATCCTGATCTCGCTGGGCCTGTACGGGGTGGGCTTCTTCGTGATCAGACGCCTGGGCAAGATCGAAGTGTGAGGGGGGAGTTACGTTGCTGGCACTGGCTCTTGCAGTGGTGATGGGACTCGCCGTGGCGGGCGTCTGCCAAGGCGTACGCATGTACCGCGCGGAGGCGAAACTCCCCTCGGACCTGGCGATAGCCCTGGAGATAGGCGCCACGCGCGTCTCGACGGCGGGCTCGGCGGTGGACCGCCTGGGCATGCGCTTCGCACCGCTCGTCCTGCGCCTGATGGGCCCCAAACGGGTGGACGCCAAGCGCCGCAGGATCGACATGGCGGGCAACCCGGGAGGCCTGACGATAGACCGCTACGCGGCACGCCGGGCGGTCTACGGCCTGTTCGGCATCGTGATGGGCCTGGTCTTCCTCTCGAACGGCTCCCCGCTCTTCGGCCTCCTCACTTTCGCCTTCGGGGTGACGGCGGCGGACGCGCTGATCTGGCAGGCGATACGGGATCGCCGCGAGGTCATCGACCGCACGCTGCCGGATTTCCTGGACGTACTCGCGGTGGTGGTATCGGCGGGCCTCGGCTTCCGACAGGCGCTGGATCGGGTGGCGGAACGCTACGAGGGCCCCTGGGCGGACGAGTTGAGGATCACGTTGCGCCAGATGGACATGGGGGTCAGCCGCCGCCAGGCGTTCGACGAACTGCGCCGCAGGAACGCGTCGGAGCAGGTGTCGCAGTTCGTCTCGGCGCTCCAGCAGGGCGAGGAACTGGGCTCGCCCATCGCGGACACGCTCATCCAACTGGCGACGGACATGCGGCGCACGGACGCCCAGAACTCGCGCCGCAGGGCGGCCAAGACGATCCCCAAGGCAACAATGGTGACGCTGGTCTTCATGCTTCCCGCCACGATGATCCTGATCGCGGCGGGCATGTTCCTCGGCTCGGGTTCGGACTTCGGCTCGATCCTGGGGAAGTGAGGGTTGCTGTGAGCGGTGCGGTGAGTCTCGCGGCGGGAGCCGGTATCAAGCCACTCAGCGAAAACACTTCGCGGCTGCAACCCAATGTGGGACAGTCACTCGGAGGGTGGGAAGGGTGCTCTAACCCGGGGGGTGGCCCCAACCGGATGCTGATCACTCAACTGACCTTTGCAAAAGGCGAGTTCACGGTATTCACGGGAGGGGAAGTCGTGGAACGCATCGAGTCACCGACCGCCCGGTCACGGATCTCTGCCGCATGCCTCCGGGGTGCGTGATGACCTCGCCACCGGGGAAGGGAACTCGCCAACTTGCGCGTCTCAAACGGCATTGGTTGCGGAGAGTGGCTGATGGGTCACGTGATCTCGCGTACGTTGCCTATGACGACAGCCGCGTCGGAATTGATTGCGCCGGCGGTTCGTGTACCGGGTGGGAGAGAAGGGGCCATCGTGCTGAAAGATCGCGTACTCAGAGTCTGGGTCGACTGGACCGTAACCGTGGCTTCCCGGGTTCGGGGGAGGGAACGGGATGCGGGGGCTGGGTTTGTGGAGTATGCGGGGTTGATGATTTTGATCGCGGGGATCTTTACGTTGATCGATCAGATCGGCCTGGACGGCATGATCTCCGGTGCGATTCGGGACGCGGTTACCGACGTCACAGGCGGTTGATTCCGCGGGCTCTGCAGAGTGACCGAGGGCAGACTCTCCCCATCTATATCTGGATGACGGGGATTCTGCTCTTCGTTGCGTTTGCCTTCTTTGCGTTCGCCCAGGCCGCATCAGCGCGCAATGGCGCACAATCAGCGGCTGACGCGGCGGCGTTGGCCGCAGCGCAGGACGCCAGGGGCGAACTCGTTGATGGGCTGGGGGGATCCATTGGCGAGGGTGATGAATGGCTCGACTGGCTGGGGGGAGACAAGTTCACCGGTGATGGCGCCGAAGGCGCGGCGCAGGCGCTGGCAGCGGACAACGACTCCTCCGTCATCAGCTTTGGGCCGACCGAGGTGAACGGCTATCCGGGTTTCCGGGCGAAGATCGAGACCAACTACACGGTGGGTGACTCGATCATTCCGGGCACGGAGTCCCAGCATGCCCAGGCCGAAGCCACGGCGATCATTAAACCGCGCTGCGATGTTGCTCCTTCGGCCGACCCGGAGAAGGCTGTGGAATTCGACTGCGACGGCGGCGATTCTTTCGAGATCGATCCGGATGACTTCGAGCTGGATGATCTCCCGGACGCATCTGTTCTCTTCTCCGTTCACCTGGCCGACTGATGAGCGTTCGACGAAAGAAGGAAGCTGTACCGATGAACACTCGGCGCACCATAAAGACCCGCAGGGCAATGACCGCTGTGGCGATCACTACTGGGCTGGTCCTCATGGTGGCCGGCTGTGGAGGTGGAGGGGACGACAAGCCCAAGTCGGAAGGCGGCAGTTCCTCCTCCAAGCCCGCAAAGGACAGTAAGGATGGCGGGAACAAAGATGATTCCCAAGCAACGCCCAAGGAGCAGGTGTTGGCCGAGGTGCGAGGTGGTGATGGTGTATCGCTCACCGTCACCTCTGCTGACCGTGATGAGGGCGGCTTCCTGACCATCAGCGGTCAGATCAAGAACGGGGGCGGAAAGTTCTGGATCGCCGACAACTGGCGTGGTGATGAGCAGGAGTTGCGCAAGAACGGAGCCTCCCTGGCAGGAGCGGCTCTCGTTGATCAAGAGGGCAAGAAGAAGTACCTCGTCCTTCGTGATACGGAAGGGCGCTGCCTCTGCACTAAGTTCGACGGGGGTGGGGTGGCGGCGGGCCAGTCCGCCGACTGGTACGCCCAATTCCCCTCGCCTCCGGCTGAGACGAGGAAGGTCGACTTCCAGGTAGGCGCCATGCCTCCCGCCTCCATCGAGATCTCTGAGGGCGAGTGACTCATGGCCCACCCACGACCACGCACCCGAACCCGAACCCGCACCCTCGCCACAGCAACCGCCACCCTCACGGCCCTGGTCCTCCTGACAGGCACCCCCGCTTTCGCGGACGACGACGACCCCAGCGCACCCCCCGGCAGTACGACCACGACCCCACCCCAGGAAGTCGACTCCAACAGCCCGGGGCTGAAGCTGGCCGACGGAGCGACGCTGGCTCCGGCGAAGGTGCTCGACATCAAGTCCGTGGTCGAAGACCTCGGCGGCGAGGAACGCCGCGAGGACACCAACACGGACGTGAAGTTCGCGCTGCAGGCGGAGGTGCTGTTCGCCAAGGACAGTCCCAAGCTGAACCCGGAGGCGAACGCGCGGATCAAGGCGATCGCCGAGGAGGCGAAGGCCCAAAAGGCGACGAACGTAAGGGTGTTCGGCTTCACGGACGATCTGGGCTCGTACAGCCACGGCAAGAAGCTGTCGCGCGAACGCGCGGAGGCCGTGCACGACAAGATGGCCGGCTATCTGGGCCCCGAGGTCACGTACTCGGTACGCGGCTACAGCGAGGACTATCCGATCGCGGACAACGGCTCTGAGGAGGGCCGCAAGAAGAACCGCCGAGTCGAGGTGTCCTTCCCGAGGGGTTCCAGCGCGGACACGGGAACGGCCCCCTCCGGGAGCCAGGACTGACCACGAGGCCGACTCAAGGGCCTCGACTCAGCAGTGGGCGGCGGAGGTACGGTGCGCGGGCCACGCGTCCCGCAGCTGCCATTCCTTGGCGGATGGCAGGGGGGCCGTGTCCACGCTCAGAGTGCGCTCGCCGGCTTCGATGGTGACCGTCTTGCCGTAGTGGCCGGAAGCGCGCTCGCGGTAGCCGGTTGGAGCGGGGTCCGTGAAGAGGGTCCAGGCGCGGGTGTAAGGGTCGAGGACAAGGCTTGCCGGGATACCCGCGACTGCGTAGGCGCGGGGCTTGAGAACGTAGTCGTTCTCCACCGAGGACGGCGAGACGATCTCCACGGCGAGCTCGATGGCCTCGGTCGTCGCCGAGCATGCCGTCCTTGTCCCAGCGTCGCCGAAAGGTGCGGGGGTCCCGCCAGCCCTGCCACTGGAACTCCCCGCAGGCCTCCGGATCGGTGAGGAACCGGTCGAGCAGGTCGAGATCATCCTCGCGAACGGGACGCAGCCGCAGCGGCAGATGCAGCTGCATAAGATCGTTTTCGCTCATCTCGGCCACGGTAATCGTGAACTCGGCTGCCCCGCCCGCGATTTACCCGCCCTCAAAAGCCTGCGTCACCGCGAGGCTGTCCTCGTACACGTGATGGCGAGTGATGAGTCCGTCCTCCACCGTGAGGTGCATCGCGAATCGGGCCCGGTAGGGCGTGGCCGTCGAGCGGGCGGTCTGGCGGATCTCGCCCAGTACGACGGCGTGGGCGCCGTCCACGAGGATGTGTTCGATCTGCGTCGCGGCTTCCCCGGCCACGTGATGCTCGGCGAGCTCCCGGTAGTGGGCGGCGGCGTCGGCGCGAGTGGCGCGGTGGCGGATCCATGGGGTGGTGGTGCGGCCGTGCTCGGCCTCCGGCCAGCTCAGCTTCCAGTCCGCGTCATCTGCGTACAGCGCGGCGATGCGCTCGGGGTCACCCTCGCCGATGCGGCCCAGCAGGTCCTCCACTACGGAGCGGGTGTGCGTTGCCGTGGTTGAGGACATGGGGTCCCTTTCGGTCTGGCCTGTGTGGCTTGCCTTGATCCTTTCCTTCTGCGGTGGCGGTGGCCATTACCCCCCGAGTAATCGACGTGAATCGCGCGCCGTGCGGTGCGAAGATCGCTCCATGAGCAGTTTCGACGCACTTGTGACGGAAGCGGAGTCGGCCCCGACCGAGGGCTGGGACTTTTCCTGGTTCGAGGGGAGGGCCACGGAGGAGCGGCCCTCCTGGCGGTACGCCCACGCCATGGGGGAGCGCCTCGGGCACGCCACCGCGTCTCTCGACATCCAGACCGGCGGCGGCGAAGTCCTCGCCTCCGCGCCCGCGCTGCCGCCGCTCGCCGTCGCCACGGAGGGGTGGCCGCCGAACGTCGTCAAGGCCACCGGGCTGCTGCATCCACGGGGTGCGGTGGTCGTGGCCTCGCCGGAGGACGCGCCGTTGCCGTTCGCGGCGGAAGCGTTCGACCTGGTCACCAGCAGGCATCCGGTGAAGGCGAATTTCGACGAGATCGCGCGCGTGCTGCGTCCCGGGGGGTCGTACTTCGCCCAGCACGTGGGTCCCGCCAGCGTCTTCGAGGTCGTCGAGTACTTCCTCGGGGCCCAGCCCGATTCGGTACGGAACGGACGCCATCCCGACGGCGAGCGGGCCGAGGCGGAGGCGGCGGGCCTGGAGATCGTCGACCTGCGGGCCGAGCGGCTGCGGATCGAGTTCTACGACATCGGAGCCGTCGTCCACTTCCTGCGGAAGGTGGTGTGGATGGTGCCGGACTTCTCTGTGGAGAGGTACGGGGCGCGGCTGCGGGAGCTGCACGAGCAGATCGAGGCGGAGGGGCCCTTCGTGGCCCACAGCAGCCGGCATCTGTTCGACGCCCGGAAGCGCTAGGCGCGCCGCGCCGGGGCGGGGTGTCCGTGGTTCTTGATGCCTGACGCCGGGCGTTGGCAGCACCCCACATGACAGTGGCAGGGGCGCTCATCGTAGGTCTTCTTCAGTACTGTCGATCGGGTAAGTGGCTCTGCGGACACGAGGGAGTGGACCATGCCGAAGCACGGCACGGAGGGCAATTCGGAGGGCAATTCGGAGAGCGGCAAGGGGAGCGGTGCGGGGGAGGGCGGCAAGGAGGGCAAGCAGCTGTACGTCTGCGGGCTCGACGCCGCCGTTGATGTCGTCGGCGGCAAGTGGAAGCCGATGATCCTTTGGGCGCTCTACGCGGGCAGGACGCTCCGTTTCGGCGAGCTCCGGCGGCACATCACCGGAATCAGCGAGAAGGTGCTCATCCAGCAGCTGCGCGAGCTGGAGTCCGACGGCATCGTGCACCGCGAGGTGTACCGGGAGGTGCCGCCCAAGGTCGAGTACTCGCTGACCCCCCTCGGCCAGTCCCTGAACGAGGCGCTGATTCCGCTGGGCGTGTGGGGCGACGAGCACATGGAGCAGCTGGTGGCCAACCGCGAGTGCAAGAAGGAAGGCACGGCCGCCTGACGGTAAGCGCGTAACGGTAAAGCGCGTGCGGGCAATGCCTGACGGGGAAACCTGGTGCGTGGTTGCGTGCCTCGTCGATCGTTAGCCAAGTGATCCCTTGCCGCCCCAAGTGATCCCCAAATGGGTTGCGTTGATTCCGCATCGTTATCGAGACCCGCTCGATCCGGGCGCGCACATCACGTAAGTTCAGACCAAGGCGAATTCGCGTGAGCAAATCCAGTCACGTGTGCGGCGTCGCGCGGTGGAGGGGACTGCGCGACTCCGCTCGCCCTCAATCCCTCCCGTCGGAGCTCACTGGGTCATCCGGATCGCCGGCCCGCATCTCCACCCGCGCACCCCGGCGCACGCCCCACCCGGCCATCACCCCGGCCTCCGCCTCCAGGACATGCCGGGCCCGCAGCCGTGGCCGCCCGATCCGCCCTGGGCGCATCGTCCGCACGGACAGCACCCGCAGCTCCCGGTCCAGGTACGCCACGTCGATGGCGAACCGCATCCGTACCGTGTGCACGCTGTTCGCCGGGCTCAGGAGCAGCGCCCCGGTCACCCCGTCCCTGCCGAGCAGTCCGCGTCGCCGCGCACCGGCGGACTCCGCGATCTCCAGGGGGATCGTCCGGCCGGTCGGGAGCAGAAGCGTCGCCATGCGAGCCGAAGCTAGCGGCCCGCCCGCCCGGCTCGTCAAGCGGGCACCCGTACCCCGTCCCTCCTATGGGCTACAGCCCGTGTGGGGCCGGAATTTGTCACCGGGGCCGAAATCCGTTGGGAGAACAGGGTCCCGGAGTTGTCAGTCGGTTTCGGAGAGTAGTTGTCGAGCGCCGATGCGCGCAGCATCACTTACGAAGGGTTATGGTGGAAACCCCCCCTCGGGCCGGTCCATCTCCCCCCCATGGACCGGCCCGATTTTTGTGCCCGGACGCCGGACCCCACACCGTCCGCGCCACGACCAGCCCCTCACGGAGCTGAAGCCTCCGGATATGGTCAGGGACATGTCGAACCAGTTCCCCCCGCCACCCCATGACCCGCAGGCCAATCCGGCCAACCCGGCTCATCCGGCCAACCCCCCGTCGGGCCTTCCCGGTTACCCCGGCCCGGCGCAGGATCCCGCGTACGGGTACGGATACGGATACGGATACGGGCCTGTCGTCCCGCAGGGCATGCCCGGCGTCGTCCGCGCCGCACAGATAGTCGTCTGGGTCCTCAGCGGACTCGTCCTGCTCGGCACGATCGGGGTTGCGGCCACCGGTGATCCGCAGACGGCCGGAGCGGCCGCAGGCGTGAACCTGTGCCTCCTGGTGGCCGGTGGCTTTGCCTTCACGTTCAAGAACGCGGGTAACGGCGTCCGCGTGACCTGCATCGTCCTGATGAGCGTGCAGATCGCCTTCGGGCTCGGCGGCCTCGCCTCCGGAAACCCGGGCGGCTTCCTTGGCCTGCTCGGCTCGATCGCCTCGGTCATCCTGCTCTCCCAGGGTGTCGCGGGCGCCTGGTTCAAGCGCCCGCGCACCCACTAGGCACGTCCCCTGAATACGCGTCGCCTATGTAGTCGCCTATATAGGGGACGCGATCGTCTACAGGGAAGTGACCGTCAGTTCCGCCCGGCCCAGATATTGGTGCCGGGCGTGGAGACCGCGTACGCGTCGATCTCGGTGAGCTCCTCGTCCGTGAGTTTCGGACCGGCGAGCGCCGCCACGTTCTCCTCGAGCTGCTTCACGCTGGAGGCGCCGATGAGCGCGGAGGTCATCCGCTCGTCGCGCAGGACCCAGTTGAGCGCCAGTTGCGCGAGCGACTGGTCGCGGCGGGCCGCGATGTCGTTCAGGCCGTTGAGCCGGCGCACGACCTCGTCGCTCAGGAGGTCGGGGTCGAGCGACTTGCCCTGTGTGGCGCGCGAACCCTCCGGGATGCCCTTGAGGTACTTATTCGTCAGCAAACCCTGTGCGAGCGGCACGAACGAGATGCAGCCCATGCCCGCACCCTCGAGGGTGTCGAGCAGGCCGTCGTCCTCGGTCCAGCGGTTGATCATCGAGTACGAGGGCTGGTGGATGAGGGCGGGAACGCCCATCTCCCGCAGCAGCCGCGCCGCTTCGGCGGTCTGCTCGCTGTTGTACGAGGAGACGCCCACGTACAGCGCCTTGCCCTGCTGGACGGCGGACGCGAGCGCGCCCATCGTCTCCTCCAGCGGGGTGTTGGGGTCGAAGCGGTGCGAGTAGAAGATGTCGACGTAGTCGACGCCCATCCGCTTCAGCGAGGCGTCGAGGGACGAGAGCAGGTACTTGCGCGAACCCCACTCGCCGTACGGGCCGGGGTGCATGAGGTAGCCCGCCTTGGTCGAGAGGACCAGTTCATCGCGGTACGGGGCGAAGTCCTGCGCGAACAGCTTGCCGAAGTTGAGCTCGGCGGAACCGGCAGGCGGCCCGTAGTTGTTCGCCAGGTCGAAGTGCGTGACGCCCAGGTCGAAGGCGCGGCGCAGGATCGCGCGCTGGCTCGTCAGGGACTTGTCGTCACCGAAGTTGTGCCACAGGCCGAGGGAGACGGCGGGGAGCTTCAGGCCGCTGCGGCCCGTGCGCCGGTACTCCATGGCGTCGTAACGGTCGGCTGCCGCTTGGTACAGAGACGTGTCGTTCATGGGTACGAAGCTACTTCAGCTCCGGATCTTCTTATGCCCGGCTCCGGATCATCGCGAGAGCGGAGGCCCGCTCACCCGAGAGCAGAGGCATGCCCTCACAGCGGTAGGCTTTCGCCTTCGGGGACTGCCATCTGCATGGAGGGGCTGACAGAAGTGAACCTGCGCGACCTGGTGTACGGACTTTACGCACGCCGGGTGGAAGGCCGCCTCGACCACGACCAGGTGCCCAAGCACATCGGGGTCATCCTCGACGGCAACAGGCGCTGGGCCAAGGCGTCCGGCGGGACCACCGAACAGGGACACCAGGCGGGTGCGTACAAGATCGAGGAGTTCCTCGGCTGGTGCGCCGAGACGGACGTCGAGGTCGTCACTCTCTGGATGCTCTCCACGGACAACCTCGACCGCCCCGAGCAGGAGCTGATCCCGCTCCTCGGCATCATCGAGGACACGGTCCGCGGCCTCGCCGCCGACGGCCGCTGGCGCGTGCACCACGTGGGCACGAAGGACCTGCTGCCCGACCGCACCCAGGCCGTCCTCAAGGAGGCCGAGCAGTCCACCCACGGCAACGCCGGGATACTGGTCAACGTGGCCGTCGGGTACGGCGGCCGGCAGGAGATCGCCGACGCGGTCCGCTCGCTGATCCTGGACCACGCGGACAAGGGCACGAGCCTGGAGGACGTCGCCGAGGCCGTCGACGTGGATCTGATCTCCAAGCACCTCTACACACGCGGCCAGCCGGACCCCGACCTTGTGATCCGAACGAGTGGTGAGCAGCGCCTGTCAGGCTTCATGCTCTGGCAGTCGGCCCACTCCGAGTACTACTTCTGCGAAGTTTTCTGGCCGGCCTTCCGCAAGGTCGATTTCCTTCGTGCGCTGCGTGATTACGCGGCCCGGCACCGGCGCTACGGCGGCTGACACCCACGAGGTGTCCGTGCGGTGCTCATGTCGGTGAGGCGTGAGTAACCCAGAGTTCACGGACGCGCCGTCATATGCCCTGGCATGGCTGCGCGTGTTCGAGGGAATAAGCCTTCCAGGTCGACATCCGATTCACGGATGTCGTATCTCAGCGGGCGGCATGGGGCCGTCCGCCCGGGAGGCCCTTTGCACCAGGACGACCGTGCGGTGAGTACGGGCGAAGTGGAGGGCCGGAGCTCGGCCCGCGCACTGCGGCACGAGACCGGTCCGGACTTCTCCCGGCATCCTTCCCGTCGCTCCCCGACCTCATCCGAGGGGGTACGTCCTTCCGTGGTGACCAGCACAAAGCGCCGCATGCCCGACAGGCGCACCTATGTTCTCGACACCAGCGTTCTGCTCGCTGACCCGAATTCCATGTACCGCTTCGACGAGCACGAAGTAGTGCTGCCCGTCGTCGTGGTCACGGAGCTCGAGGCGAAGCGGCACCATCCGGAGCTCGGCTACTTCGCCCGGCAGGCCCTGCGCCTGCTGGACGACTGCCGGGTCCGGCACGGTCGCCTGGACGCGCCGATCCCGATCGGCGATCTGGGCGGCACGCTGCGCGTCGAGCTCAACCACTCCGATCCCGGCGTGCTCCCGGCCGGCTACCGGTTGGGGGACAACGACTCACGGATTCTCGCCGTCGCGCGCAACCTCCAGGCAGAGGGATACGACGTCACTGTCGTGTCGAAGGATCTGCCTCTGAGGATCAAGGCGTCCTCGGTCGGTCTTCTCGCAGAGGAGTATCGGGCCGAGCTCGCCATCACGGACTCCGGCTGGACCGGAATGTCCGAACTGACCCTCTCCGGGGAACAGGTGGACCTCCTCTTCGAGGAAGACACCCTGCATGTGCCGGAAGCGGCCGACCTGCCCGTTCACACGGGCCTCACCATCCAGTCCGAGAAGGGCAAGGCGCTGGGCCGTGTCACGGCCGAGGGCAACGTCCGTCTCGTACGCGGCGATCGCGAGGCCTTCGGCCTCAAGGGGAGGAGTGCGGAGCAGCGCATCGCGCTCGATCTGCTGCTCGACCCGGACATCGGCATCATCTCGATGGGTGGCCGGGCGGGTACCGGCAAGTCGGCTCTCGCGCTCTGCGCGGGGCTCGAAGCCGTCCTGGAGCGCCGACAGCACCAGAAGGTGATGGTCTTCAGGCCGCTGTACGCGGTGGGCGGGCAGGAGCTCGGCTATCTGCCCGGCACCGAGGCCGAGAAGATGGGTCCCTGGGCGCAGGCGGTCTTCGACACGCTCGGCTCGGTGGCGGGCAAGGCGGTCATCGAGGAGGTGACGGCGCGCGGGATGCTCGAAGTGCTCCCGCTCACCCATATCCGCGGGCGCTCGTTGCATGACGCGTTCGTGATCGTGGACGAGGCCCAATCCCTGGAGCGAAACGTTCTTTTGACCGTTCTGTCCAGGATCGGGGCGAACTCCCGAGTCGTCCTCACCCACGACGTCGCCCAGCGCGACAACCTTCGAGTGGGGCGGTACGACGGGGTAGTTGCCGTGGTCGAGAAGCTGAAGGGCCATCCGCTCTTCGCCCACGTCACGCTCACCCGCTCCGAGCGTTCGCAGATCGCGGCGCTCGTGACCGAAATGCTGGAGGACGGACAGATCTGAGCCAGTTCACCCTGCTTGTACGGTAGTTGGCGCCGCCCGGCGAAGCGAAGGAGCCTAGCCGGGCGGCGTCGTCGCGTCCGCCCTTTTCCGAAAAACTCCTGGGGCAAACAAGGTGTGAGCTTTCACACGGCACGGAGAATTGCCTTGCGGCCTCCGGCTGGGGCAGAGTCTGGGTCCTGTCAGGCCCCGCATGCGACACACCTGTACCCCCAGCGGTACCGCAACTCAGAAACACCAGAACTTCATAGTGGCCGTCGCATGCCGCCCGAAGCACCACGCGGCACTCCCTTCACGGGGGTTGCCCACCGGGCCCGTGCCTCCCGTGACCGAGAACCAAGCGGAGGCCAGCGTCCAGGGGCACGATTGCGTCCGCGAGGTCACCTATGCGGGCGATGCTGGAAGGAAACCGTGTGAGCCGGATTTCGGTCCGGGGATTCGCCGTGGCATCCGCCACCGCGGTCACCACCGTCGGCGCTGTTGTTGGTGTCGCCTCGGGCAGCACCCCGGGCGCCTCGAACGACAACGACTTCGAGGCGACGGCGAGCGAAGCGACGCTCCTCGCAGACATCCCCGCGGGTCAGCAGGCCCAGGTACAGACCGCGTCCCTGACGCAGCAGGCCGACGCACAGGCCATGGCTGCCGACACGGCTGCGAAGAAGTCAGCGGCTGAAGCAGCGCGTAAGCAGGCCGCGGAGTCGGCCATCGCGAAGCAGAAGGCCGCGGCGAAGGCGGAGAAGCAGGAGGCCGCCGACAAGGCGGCAGCCAAGAAGGAGCGCGAGGAGCAGGCCGAGACCAAGGCCAGCCGTTCCTCCACGCGTGACGCCGGCGACTTCGCCAAGCAGTCCTCCTACTCCGTCTCGCAGGTCCAGGCGATGGCACGGCAGATGGTCCCCGGTGACCAGTTCCAGTGCTTCAGCAACATCGTCAACCACGAGTCCACCTGGAACTACAAGGCCAGCAACGCCTCCTCGGGCGCCTACGGTCTCGTCCAGGCGCTGCCCGGCTCCAAGATGTCCTCGGCCGGAGCCGACTGGCAGACGAACCCCGCCACGCAGATCAAGTGGGGTCTGGGCTACATGAACGACCGCTACGGAAGCCCGTGCGGAGCATGGGACTTCTGGCAGGCGAACAACTGGTACTGAGCCGCTGATCGCTCAACCTTCATGGGCCCCTCACCGTCCTTCGGTGGGGGGTCTTTGCCGTGTACGGTCATCCCGACAACTTCCAGGGGGGAGTGGTGGGGCAAGACGGGGGAAGAGGACGGATCATGTCGCGAGTGCCAGAGTGGATCGGCAGGCTTGGTGCCGGTCTGTCTCAGATGGGTGAGCG
This sequence comes from Streptomyces sp. NPDC055239, assembly GCF_053606205.1. Taxonomy (NCBI): domain Bacteria; kingdom Bacillati; phylum Actinomycetota; class Actinomycetes; order Kitasatosporales; family Streptomycetaceae; genus Streptomyces; species Streptomyces sp. NPDC055239. The sequence goes on from NZ_JBSGRD010000017.1 coordinate 186,481, forward strand.
GATGGGGCAGCACGACGAGCCCTATTCCGATGTGGAGGACGGTGCCAAAACGTCACGGCGGTCGGCCGCCGATGACGTTGCCGCCGAGGGGGACGCGGCGGCCCACGAGGCCACCGACGTCGATCCGGAGGTCGTGCCCGCCCCGCCCGCGTACGCGCCGGCCGTAGCGGCACCGCCCGACCCCGTCTCGGCGGTGCCGTGGGGGATGCGGGTGGCGGCCGAGGCGGGATGGCGTCTTCTCGTACTCGCGGGCACGCTCTGGGTGTTGATGAAGGTCATCACCGCCGTGCAACTCGTCGTCTTCGCCTTCGTGGCCGCGCTGCTCATCACCGCGATGCTCCAGCCGACCGTGGTCAGGCTCAAGCGGCTCGGACTGCCGCGGGGGCTCGCGACGGCTGTCACGGCCGTATCGGGCTTCATCATCATGGGTCTGGTCGGCTGGTTCGTCGTCTGGCAGGTCATGGAGAACGCGGACACGCTCTCCAGCCAGGTCCAGAACGGCATCGACGACCTGCGCAACTGGCTGCTCACCAGCCCGTTCCACGTCACCGAGGACCAGATCAACGACATCGCCAAGAGCCTGCGCGATGCGGTCGGGGCGAACACGGAGGAGCTGACGTCGGCGGGGCTCGAAGGGGTCACCGTGATCGTGGAGGCCATGACCGGCATCCTGCTCGCGATGTTCTCGACGCTGTTCCTGCTGTACGACGGCAAGCGCATCTGGCAGTGGTTCCTGAAGCTGGTCCCGGCGCCCGCGCGGCCCGGCATCGCGGGGGCGGGTCCGCGTGCGTGGCGCACGCTGACGGCCTATGTGCGCGGCACGGTGATAGTGGCTCTGATCGACGCGATCTTCATCGGCCTCGGGATCTACTTCCTCGGGGTGCCGATGGCTGTTCCGCTGGCCGTCTTCATCTTCCTGTTCGCGTTCATCCCGCTCGTGGGCGCCGTGGTTTCGGGCGCGCTCGCGGTGGTGGTCGGCCTGGTGACCCAGGGCGTCTTCACCGGCGTGATGACCCTGGTCGTGGTCCTCGCGGTGCAGCAGATCGAGGGCCACATCCTCCAGCCGTTCATCCTCGGGCGTGCGGTACGGGTGCATCCCCTGGCCGTCGTGCTCTCCGTGGCCGCGGGTGGCCTCGTCGGCGGGATCGGCGGCGCGGTGGTGGCCGTACCGCTGGTGGCCGTGACGAACACGGTGGTGGGCTATCTGCGGGCGCACTCACGGGAGGCGGCCCTGAAGCAGGCGCCGCAGCCTCGCGGGGCGACGGCGGCCGACATCGCTCCGGTGGAGCCTCCGGCTCGCTCGGCGAGCTCGTCGGGCTCGGAAGCGTAGGTCTGAGGCACAGACAGAAGAAGCGGCCCCGCTCAGCAACTGCTGAGCGGGGC